>NZ_JADOUA010000001.1:6197365-7594731 GCF_015751755.1 Actinomadura viridis | reverse complement strand
ACTATGCGCAGCCGGATCACCCGCCACCTCCAACAGACCACCATTCGGAAGCGGACGATGACCACTCAGATCCTCCCAGACCGACCAATCACCATCCCGCGCCACCTGCCATATATGCCACAAGTGACCATCCGCACCACGAACAAAAACCTCAATCCGCCCATCAGCCGAACTATGCGCAGCCGGATCACCCGCCACCTCCAACAGACCACCATTCGGAAGCGGACGATGACCACTCAGATCCTCCCAGACCGACCAATCACCATCCCGCGCCACCTGCCATATATGCCACAAGTGACCATCCGCACCACGAACAAAAACCTCAATCCGCCCATCAGCCGAACTATGCGCAGCCGGATCACCCGCCACCTCCAACAGACCACCGTTGGCTTTGAGACGGTGTCTACTGAGGTTATGCCAGTTGGACCAGTATCCGTTCCGCGCGACCTGCCACACATGCCACAGGTGACCATCCACACCACGAACGAAAACCTCAATCCGCCCATCAGCCGAATCATGCGCAGCCGGATCACCCGCCACCACCAGCGGCCCATCATTCGGAAGCAACCGATAGCCGCTCATATCATCCCAGTTAGACCACCTACCATTCCGCGCCACCTGCCATATATGCCACAGATGACCATCCACACCACGAACGAAAACCTCAATCCGCCCATCAGCCGAATCATGCGCAGCCGGATCACCCGCCACCACCAGCGGCCCATCATTCGGAAGCAACCGATAGCCGCTCATATCATCCCAGTTAGACCACCTACCATTCCGCGCCACCTGCCACACATGCCACAGATGACCATCCACACCACGAACGAAAACCTCAATCCGCCCATCAGCCGAACTATGCGCAGCCGGATCACCCGCCTCCGACAGGAGGTCACTCGGCATGAACATCGTCGCTTTGGGAGAATCCGCGAAATGGTCCAGAATCTCGGTGAGGCCGGGCCGTTGCCTCGGGTCTTTGGCCAGGCAGTCACTGACCAGACCGGCAAGGTGGGGAGGGAGCCGGGTCAGGTCGGGGGCTTCATGGACGATCCGGTAGACGATCGTTCCGGCCGGCCCTGTGCCGAACGGGCCGTGTTCGGTTGCGGCGAACGTGAGTACCGCTCCCAGGGCGAACACGTCGCTGGGCGGGCCGACCTCTAGTCCGATCGCCTGTTCGGGAGACATGTACCCGGGAGTCCCGAGCGCGGTGGTCGAGGTATGGGCATCATCCAGCGCACGGGCGATGCCGAAGTCGATGACGCGGGGCCCGTCGGCCGCGAGGATGATGTTGCCGGGCTTGAGGTCACGATGCACAAGACCCGCGTGGTGGATCGCAGCCAGTCCCTCCGCCAGTCCCGCTCCCAGAGCGCTGAGCGCATCGTCGGACAACGGCCCGTGTTCGCGGACGGCTTGTTCAAGCGACAGGCCAGAGATGAACGCCGTGGCCAACCACGGGGTGTGCGCCGTGGTGTCGGCGTCGACCACTTGGGCCGTGTAGAAGCCGCCGACTCGCCGGGCCGCCTCCACCTCCTTGGTGAACCGGCGCCGGAACCCGGCGTCCTCGGCCAGCTCCGGGCGCACCACCTTGACCGCGACCGGCCGCCCACCTTGAGATCGGCCCAGGAACACCAGCCCCATCCCGCCTCCGCCAAGCCTCCCCTCCAGCCGGTATGGGCCCACCATGCCCGGATCACCCGGTCGTAGCGGCTTCATCCAGAGACACCTCCCCCGAGAAACACCTATCTCTGAAACGACAAGTGAGATCATCTCAAACACCTCATCTTCGGTAGAGGCATTCCGCTGCACCTTGCGGAAGACGATCTCCTGACGGCAGCGGATACAGCAGCAGCCATCAACAACGGTCACTGACCAGCGGAACCACCATTCAAGTGCCGGCATGGCGGGACGGGTTCTCTGCCAGCCCACGGCCCGATCCGGCGGGTGCGGGGGCAGGTGCACCGTCGGAAACGTCATCGAGTCGGTGCGACATGGGGGAGGCAGGCCGGTTCAGGAGTTCCGATGGTCCGGGGCGAAAGAGGTGACGCCTTGGCCGGTCAGGAGAGTCGGACGAGCCCGGAGCGTGGGCCTCGCAGCCCTCGGCCCGCGGGCCGATGGGCACGCCGGCGCGAAGCTGTCTGTCACAACGGCCCGGCGTTCGCGTGGACGCACCCTCGGGGCGGGTGCGTGCTGAGCAGCCGTGTCAACAACGGCGTCGGATGGCCTTGGACCGGTCTGGACGGTCCGGGGGTCGTCGTGCCGGTCAGGAGACCTGTGGGCCTGAACATTGCTGACGATGAGCGCGACGGTTGCGGAAGTGATCCAGACAGTTCCAGCCGCCCTGCCCTGACTTCTCAGCTCTGCTGTCGCCGGTCATGTAAGGAGTGGTCAACGGCTGTGCCGAGTACGGGTCGAAGTTCGCGCCCCTGGTGGAAGACCCTGAATCCACGAGGATGGTGGAGCGTGAACAAAGCGAGGGCTCGCGTTCGCGCGGAGAGGAGCGCACACCAGCGCGAGTTCTCCTGTCGCACCGTCTCGCCGTTCGCGCGAATGAGCGCTCCAGTGCGGGGAGCGCCCGTGCTGGGACACGGCGGCCAACCGCCATACGTGTAGGGCGTGCAGGTCAGTGGCGAGTAGCGTGCAATCAGCGTGCATGAGGGACGGCGATCAGGGAGCAATCGCGGTCACTCGCGGGAGGTGTGGCGGGCAGGTCAGCGGGTGGTTGGGGCGGACTGAGCGGTCTATCGAGTGTGGCGAAGCCCAGTGATGTGCCGGCCGGCTGGTCGTGCGTGACCTCGTCCCACAGCCGGTGAGTGACCGTACCCGACCAGGCTGAAAGCACGGTGTTGTACCAGCGGTGACGCACTTGGCCAAGGACGCCGTAGTCCCGCCACCACCCTGGAAGGTGGGCGGCGGCGACGGGCGCCGGCCTCCGGATCAACAGAGCCGCCACGATGCTCAACGGAACGCCCCACAGCAGGAGCCCTGCCCACGTATGGCCGTAGGTGGGCAGTGGTGCCCCGACCGCGAAGGGCAGATCCGGGGCGGTCGAACCAACGACGAGCGCGACCCCGTCGAACCAGCGGGGCCGCCAGAACTTCAAGGGCATCACCGCGGCGGCATGTGAGGGGAACGTCAGCGGCACCGGGCCCATTGTTCATCATCCCCGTCCGGGAGCGGATCGATCGCTTCCGCGCGACTTCCCGGCGCTGCGCCGAATGCGGGCCGAATTCTCTGGCCTGGATTTAGAAGACGAAGTTCAGTGCAGTTCAGCGGAGGGCTGCCAATCCGCTTGCGTACTGGTGGACTGCGGCCCGAGGCCAATGTTGCCGTGTGACTCCCGGTGCTGTGACCATGGCCGGCCCTGCGCTCCGGGCCCGCTTGGCCTCCGAGTGGGTGCGGTAATGACGCAAGTCAAGCGACCTTACGTGGTCTTCCAGCGGCACATGCCACGGGCCAGGTCAGGTCGTGATGGACCAGGATTGCCGGGGGCTCGTATCGCGAGCCAGGGCTTGGGCCATGCGTGTAATGCCGGCCAACCGTGGGACGAGTGTAAAATCGCCGGGTGGAGATCGAGGAACTGCCGGATCCGCGTGTGCTGCTCTCGGAGACCGACTGGAGCACCCTGGAGGCCGCGTTTCCCGAGAGGGGCGAGGATCACCCGTCCGGGCCCGTGTTGTCCACGCCGGTGGCGTTGGCGGCCTTCACCTCGGGTGACCGGGACGCGGTGACCCGAGCTCTGGACCATCTCGACGATGGTCTGCTGCATCAGGGCACTCTCTATGGTGCGACGGGTACGGCGGCTCTCTACCTTGCTGCGCTCCTCGCCGACGACGGCAGTCGGGAGGCACTGGTCCCCGCGTGGGAGGCCGGCCGTCGGCCGTTGCGCGCCAAGTTGCTGGACTGGCTGGCGGCGGTGGCTTACACGGTCAGTGACGCTAGGGAGGAGTACTGGAAGGAGTGGGGCTTCTCGTGGACCTCCACGCCCGAGGGCCGGGAGGTCCGGGCGTTGCGCCCCGCCCTCTTCCAGGGGGTCTCCGCCTGCTTTGCCGATCCTGATCTCGCCGTTCGCGAAGCCGCCCTCGCCGCCGCGATTCCCCTGCTGGACGCTCCCGAACTGGTCCGACACCGGGCTGAGCTGATCCCTGTACTGCGCCGCGAACTCGCCGCCAGTTCCGAGCAGAGTCACCGCTTGGCCGCGATCGTCGGACTGCAGGCTTGGGGCGAGGACACCACGGCCCTGGCCGCCCACGCCGAACTCGTCGAGTACGAGCAGCGCGAGAAAGAATGGGAAGAGAAGCAGATGAGGGCGGCACTCCACGGACCTCCGGTGAACGACGAACCACCGTTTTGACCAACCCGCCCCAGCCTCAGCGGATGGCACGGCGACAGTGCGGTTGCCACTGCTGAAGAGCAGCCCCCACTGGCTCTAGTCCGAGAGGGTCACCGCGGGCGGCTGAGCACCGTGCGAAGCGGGTTCACTCCGTTGCCCCGCTTCCGCCCACAACGATGAATCGAAGCCCAGGCACGACGGCGGGGCGGTCGCCGGCACGGCCGACACCAGCAGAAGACCACGGCCGGTCTGCTAAATGCCGATGGTGCTGAGCCGTCGAGCGGCTGCCGTGACGGACGGGTGAAGGCCCTGATCGAGCCGTAGGCCGATCTAGTCTGGCCGGGCGTGGTCGGCGCAGAGCGTTTTGATCCACGCCCGGCCGGTCTCGCGGCCCGGCTCGCCGCAGACCTCGCAGGTGCGACGGGACTCGTCCCGGGCGGCCTGCAGGATCGCACTGATCCGAGTGCCGACTTCGCGGGTGACTCCGAGTTCGCCGGTGACGGGGTCGAGGTACGCGCCCAAGTTGACGTCCAGCATGCCGTACTTCTCCTTGACCTGAGCCACCTGGTAATTCGGCAGCACGGCGATGAGTTCGGCGTGGGTTCGCATCAGGATGCCGCGCCACCCTGGTCCGACATAGTCGAGGTAGTTGGGTATCTGCCTGTCGGCCACGTTCGTCATGGACCCGATTCTGCCCGGAGTGCACTGCCGAGGCGTTGCCGAATTCACCTCGTTGGGATCCAGGGGCGGCGGCGGCCTGGGCGCGGGTTCCGGTCCGGTGAGGACCAGAGAGGCCGGGGCGCCCCGCTGACGCGGGTGCGGGCAGCCACCGCACATGATGCACTTCTGGCTGTACGTTGAGTTCGTGACCTGTTGACCTTCCCCGGCCTGCCGCGTCGGGCGGCATTGCCGAGAGCGAGGCCATGCGTACAGAGGGCCGGAAAGCACCTGACGCCGGGTCGCCTTGGGATGAAATCATCCCGCTGCTGTGGATGGGCGGCCACTACTACCGAAATCCAGAGGGGACGCGGGTACCGGCCGTTGCAGGCGGTGGCTTCGATCTGGTGGTCAGCTTGTACCTGCGTGAAGGGCACGGTCCGAGCGGCGACGTAGAGCACCAGTGTGTGGAGATACCCGATGGGCCACTGACCGCAGCGCAGATCGAGGCCGTTTGCCAAACGGCCGAGTCGGTCGTGGAATCGATCAGGAGTGGCCGCCGGGTGCTGGTTCGCTGCCACTCCGGCTACAACCGGTCTGGCCTGGTCATCGCCCAAGCCCTCGTACATCTGGGCTACAGCACCAAGGACGCGATCTTCTTGGTCCGCTACCGTCGATCGAAGTGGGCGTTGAACAACTCCCTCTTCGTCGACTACCTGAACACCGGACTTGATGTCGCACGCCTGCTGACCGGCCTCGAAAGCTGAGCCGACCACGCTGGCGGCCGATCCGCAAACCCTGCTCATCTACCACGCACAGCGGCGCCGCGCCGGGCGGCACGCCCCTTCCGGGCGGCCCGGAGGTGTCGCCCTCGGCCGGGCCGCCCGTGGTCGTACTCCTGTCAGCGGTAGTCGTTCTCCTTCAGTTCGATGACCCAGGCACGCCGCTCAGCGATCTTGCCGTCGCGCATGACGAACACCTCCGCCATGGACATGCGGATCTCGCCGCCCGCGACTCGCTGCACCGTCCCCAAGAGTTCCGCCATGACCACATCGCCCTGCTCGACCATGCGCACGACCTCCAGGTGGGGAGGGTCGATGAGTTCGGGCGGGCCGTCGATGGCCTTGTCGTAGGCGTCCTTGCCGGTCAGGTGGAAAGCGCCGAAGACGGTCCACTCGATGTCATCCGTCAGGCAGGACAGGATCTGGTCGTGATCGTTCTTGCGAAAGCCGTCCAGGTAGGTGTTGACGGTGTCGATGTTCCGTGACATGCCTGCTCCTTCGAAACGGGTGCTGTCCTTGGGGCGCCGCCGTGCTGACCGGCGGCTCCAACGTGGGTAGGTCGGAGCGGCCAGAGCGTCCTCGACATCACGCCGACAAGCAATCTGAATGACAGCCGGTTCAGCCAGTTCGAAGCGGGGTCTCGCGCCCCCGGCCCTCCGCGGGCCGGAGGAGCGCTAATCAGAACGCCCCCTCAAAGCGGCTCGCGTGGGCTTACGGCGGCGGACGCCGGGTCCAGGGGCACTCAGGGGAGATGTGGAGGGCGGGTCGGCGGGTTGATCGGGATGGACCGGGCTGGCTCCGCAGCCGATAGAGCGGGTCCGGCCCATCGACCGTTCCGTGGCGAAGGCCAGGGTCACTTGCCTCCACGGCGTGGGAGCGGACCGGGCGACATGGGGTGGCTTCCTGGACGTGCTACCGGCTGATTTCGACCCGCTTGAGAGAGTGACGTCACGCGACGAAGGACTGCCGGTTCGCAGCTTGCTGGACAGCGTGCTCTCGGTCAGAGAGTGGGATCTGCGCCGGGAGGACGGCGCAGCCAACGTCGAGCAGGCATGATCTCGCCAACGCCCTGGATCGCCGTGGGCGGACCGGACATCGGCCAGGTCGAGTGCCAGATCAGGAGACGGGTGGACGGTTCTGGACGTCAACGGTATTGCTCGAAGTCGGATGCGCCCGATGACCGCTTCTCAGACTGTCTCAACGGGCCGGTACGCTCCCGCCGTCACGGACTTGGTGCTAAGGAGTGAGGCGTGGGAGCCAAAACCGGGCTGCTGGTATATGCCGACGGCGATATCAACGAGGCCCTTCGTGGGGCGCCCGCGCCGGACCCGGAACAGACGGCGGCCCTGATCGAGCGGCTTTATCCCGGCTGGGCGATCCGAGAGGACGAACCGTCATCTCTTGGCGGCGGTTGTTACCCGAGCTACGGGACGACCTATGCCACCGGCTTTCCGGGAATCGACATCATCTGCGATCAGCGGGTGATGCTCGACCACCCGTCGCGGCTCCCGGCCCATCTGGTCGAGGCGAGCGCCGGACGCAGGCTGGTCCTGCATGCGATGCACAGCGTCGTCGACTGGCTGGCCTTCGCCGTATGGGAGAACGGGCAGCTGATCCGTTCGCTCAGCCTGTCCCCTGGGAGCGGGGTCATGGAGAACATCGGCGACCCGTTTCCTTTCGAGGCGGCCTACTGGGCCGGGGAGCATCCGGTCCCGCACGATCCCGCCTGGTCGGACGAGCCTTACGCGCTGCCGTTCCACCCCCTGGAGCTTGGTGAGGACGCGTTGCGCGCGCTGTTCGGCTTCGTCCTGGAGGGCATGCCCGAGCCGGACGACGTCGATCCGTACGATGTCGGGCTCCTCGGGTTTCAACTCACCGACCCGGATGATCCGGACGAGGTGGCCGAGCATGACGCCGCCATCAAGGAGGCCGCCAGAGCCCTGGGGCCGCCACGACGCTTCACTTTCGGTCCCGGTGGGTCGCTGCTCGAGATCGACGGTCCCTGATTTCCACCGGCAGGGTGTTTGCCACTGTCCATGAGCGAGAGGTCAGCGGGGCGGCCCTGCCCGCACATCGACAGGATGCGGCGGGCCACGCCTACGCTGCCCGGACGGGACTGGGCTCCGGCCGGTTCCACGACAGCCGGGACATCTCCCTTTCTACTGTCGAGGCCCTTCGCGTCGACCACGCACGGGATCACACCGAGTTCGTCCGCCGCCTCCCCAGGCGCACTGTTGCTTGACGGCTGACGCGGAAGGCCAACGCAGTACCGAAGACCTCCGTCGCCCGGCCCGGTCGCCCCCTGACCGTCCGGGCTCGTACCAGCGTGGTCAGGCGCCCGTGTGCCTGGAGCGGGCCTCGTTGATCTCCGCCTCGTGGTTCACGGCCCAGTCGGCCAGGGCCGACAGCGGTTCGAGCAGCGTGCGGCCAAGTGGGGTCAGGCTGTACTCGACGCTGGGCGGCACCGTCGGGTGCACCTCGCGTCGCACCAGCCCGTCCGCCTCCAGACCTCGCAGGGTCCGGGTGAGCATGCGCTGGCTGATGCCGTCGATGGTCCGGTGCAGCTCGTTGTAGCGGTGCGGGCGGCCTCCGAGCAGGATCACCAGCAGCATGCTCCACTTGTCGCCCAGCCGCCGGAACACGTCCCCTACGGGGCACGCGGCCAGCTCCTCGCGAGGCACCGGGCGAGGCAGGTCGTGAGCCAGCACCGAAGGAACACCGGTGTGCGTACCGGACATGAAAATGCCTTCTTTCGTCCTCCGACAGGGCGCCCCAGAATCAGGCGTGCCGCTCACGACACTAAGGAGTCATAACGTGCCGGACCAACCGTCCAAGACCGTCATCATCAGCGGCGGGACCAGCGGCATGGGCCGCGCGGTCGCCCTGGAGCGGCTGGCCAGGGGCGACCATGTCACCGTGATCGGCAGCAACGAGGCGAGGGGGCGTGCCCTGATCGACCGCGCCGCCGATCCGAACCTGCGGTTCCTGCGCGCGGACCTGTCCTCGATCGCCGAGGTCGAACGGGTCGTCACCGACATCTCCGAGCGGCATCAGGCCGTCGACGCGCTGGCGTTGTTCGCCAACCGGGTCAGTCCCCAACGCCAGGAGACCCCGGACGGGCTGGAGTTCACGTTCGCCCTCTACTACCTGAGCCGCTACCTGCTCGGCCACCGGCTACGCCCACTGCTCGACGCCGCCCCCGATCCTGTGATCATCAATGTGGCCGGGGTCGGCACCACCTCGGGACAGATCTTCTGGGACGATCCGCAGATGACGCGCCGGTACGGTCAGGTCCGCGCCCAACTCCAGGCCGGCCGGGCGAACGACCTGCTCGGTGTCGCGTTCGCCGGCCAGGCGGAGAGCAAGGTCCGTTACGTTCTCTACCACCCGGGATTCACCCGCAGCGGAGCCGACGCACACCCGAGCCCGCTCGTCCGGAACACGATCAAGCTGCTCGCGAGGTTCTTCGCCCGTCCCGTCGCCGACGCGGTCCGGCCGATCGTCGAATGGATCGACCGACCACCCGGAGGCGCGCTTTCCGCGACCGATCGAGGCAAGCCCGTCGACCTTTCCCTGAAAACTCTTAATCCCGACGATGCCGCTCGTCTCGCCGCCTACACACAGGACCTGTTGCGCAGCCGGGGCTACTAGATCGTGTCAGCGCAGGTCGGCTGCGTCGGTGTTCGTCTGGCCGGTGTGAGCGATGATTCCGGTCTGCCGCGCGAGTCAGATCCTTGACGGTTCCGCGTTTTGGGGAAGGGGTTTCCATGTCCGAGCTCATCGCCGATCTGTTCGTCAGCGTCGATGGACATGCCAGGGGTGAACGCTCTCCGGGTTACTTCGGATTCGGCGGGCCCGGCCTCGACCGCTGGGTTCAGGCTCAGAGCGAGCGACCGCAACGGCACATCATGGGCCGGAAAACGTACGCGGCCCTGGCGGGGCTGCCGGAAGAACTTCGCGACGAGGGCTGGCACGGCATGGCGGCAACGCCCACCACGGTCTTCTCCCGGACCCTCCAGGACGCTTCCTGGCCGTACACGACGATCAGCGACGACCTCGTCGGCACCGTGCGCAGGCTGAAGGCCGAGGACTCCGCCCTGCGCACCATCGGCAGTCTCTCGGTGGTACGTCAGCTGCTCCACGCGGGACTCGTCGACCGCCTCAGGCTGATGGTCTTCCCGCTGATCATCGGAGCGACCGGGCAGGAGCCGGCGTTCGCCCGGTTGCCCGATGTGGCCCTCGACCTGGTGGGGCAGTCGGTGATCGACGGACGCATCGTGGTCTTGGAGTACCGCCCGTCCGGCGAGCCACCGTACGCCGGCTAGGCTCTGTTTCAAAGTCCCGGCCCACGGCGCTCGCCTGGCGGCTCGCGCCTGACCGGGCCTGTGCGAGCGCGGCATCGCTTCGCGATCTGCCAGGTGAGGCTCGCCTCCGGCATCGCCCCACCTGGCAGCCAACGCGCTCGCGCTGTGGCTGAGGCTACTTCGAGACACGCCCTAGCTGCGGGTGGTGCCGACGAGGATCTGTTCGCGGAGGATGTCCGCATGGCCGCAGTGCTGGGCCAGTTCGCGCAGCATGTGGAGGTAGACCCAGCGCAGCGGCAGCGGGCCCCGGCGGTTGCCCAGCACGAGGTCGTCCAACGCCAGCTCCGCCGTGGCCTGGCGGGACGCCGCGCACGCCTCTCGATGGGCCCGCCGGACGGACTCGATCGTGTCGCCCTCGTGGAGATCGAACGACTCGTCCGGCGTGTCGGGGATGCCGATCTCCCTGCGGGACCGGCACGTGACCGCCTCGTCGAACCAGACCCTCTCGACGAACGTGGCGTGCTTGACCAGCCCCAGGAGGGTGGTCTTGGACGTGACCGGCGAAAGGCGCGCCTGCTCCTCGGTCAGCCCGGCCAGGCAGTCGTACATGACGGAGCGGTGCTCGTCGAGGAACACCTCGAACTGCTCGCGGAGCGCTGCGTTCCAGACGGCGGGTTCCATCGACGGGGGGAAGGTCATGGTCACAACGATAGGCCGCCCCGCCCTCCGGTGGCGACGCGGGACGCAGGTCAGCGGGCGGACGGGTCTCCAAGCGCCGATCCACGTGGTTCCGGTGGCCGGGCTCAGCCGGTGGGCGGCCGGTGCGGGTACAGGTCGCGCAGGACGCCGAGTTCGGCGGCGTGGTGGGTGAACTCGTCCAGCACGTGCAGCACGGTGTCGAGGACGGGGTGGCCGGCGTAGCCGAAGAAGGCCGGGCCGGACGGATCCCACCAGCGTTCGCCGGTGATCGCGCCGAGCGGTTCGCGCCAGTGGACGCGGTAGGCGGTCTCCAGGAACTCCAGCCCGCCCGCCGCCGTACCGGAGAACTCCACGTCGTCCAGGGTGATGTTGCGCCCGTGGAACAGGCGCGTGCCGAAGTCGGTGAACATCAGCCCGACGTGGCCGATCCGCCAGGCGATGGTGGGGATCGGGACGGGGTCGGGCGCGGGACCTCCGCCGCCCTCGCCGTCGATCTGCCACCGTCCGCCGGAGTCGGGACGGAGCGTCCACCCGTCCGGAGCGGGTTCCCACAGGTACTCGTCGTCGGTGAGGCCGTCAAGGCGGCTGCGGGTGCGCTGCCAGACCTCGTCGAAGGTCCGCGCTATCGAATCCCTGAGGCGGGGCAACGGCCAGTCCTCTCTGCGGAAATGGGGGTCGGTGCCGGATGGTGGCCCCGCGGTCGTGGTGCTCGTCGAAGCCCGGTGCCGGGGCGCTGGGGTGCCGCGCCTGCTTCGATCCGGCGACGCGGCAGGCGCGGCGGCCGGTCACCCGCACGCCGGAAGAGATCGCTCATGCATGAATTGTCCTAGCGTCGGCCGGACCCGTCCGAGGAAACCGGAAGGCCGGATCGGGTCACTCCGTCCCAGGTGGCGGGTCGGGCGGGCTCGGCCGGGTCTTTCGCAGGACGAGCAGGCCGCCGACTCCGGGGACGAGGGCGCGCCATCGGGCGGCGGGGGCGGCCGGGGCCAGCCAGGCGGCGGCGATGACGGCGAGGTAGGACGTGCCGTGGACCGGGCCGCCGAGCGAGGTGATCACCTCCGCGTGGACGGTGGCCAGGTTGACCAGCAGGATCGCCAGGGAGACGGCCTCCACGGCGGCTGCGATCCGCAGCGTGCGCATGCCGTTCACGCTCCCGTGGTCGAGCCGGGCCGGACGATCATCAGGACGACGACGACCGCCCAGAGCACGTTGAACGTCCCGGTGAGCATGGCCAGCCGGGCCGCCGCCGGACCGGCCGTCCCGCCGGTCCCCGGGCCGGTCAGCAGGCGCCGCTGGCCGGGCAGGATGGCCCCCACGAGCAGGGCGGCGGCGACGGCCGTGAGGACGATCGAGGTGATCAGCCAGACGTCGGTCAGGACGCCGAGCGCGGCACCCGTGGCGAAGCCGAAGGCAGGGACGGCGCCGCCCACGACCGCGTAGCCGCGGCAGGTCCGGTGCAGGAACGCGGCGATGCCGGCGGCGTTCCCGGGCCGGTCGCCCTCGGCCGCCGCCTCCTTGGCGAAGCGGGGGAACAGCGAGGCGGCGACGGTGATCGGGCCGATCGCCAGGATCGCCGCGAGGACGTGCAACGACAGCAGGACCTTGGTCACGGTGCGTCCCTTCGTGGGTAGGCTGCCAATGGATTGGCTACCAATACATAGCACGCCGTTCCGCCGTTTAGGTAGGCTGCCTACCCATGAGAGGGGACGCGGTACGGGGGCACCTGGACGCGCTGCTGCTGGCCGTCCTGGAGTCGGGCCCGCTGCACGGCTACGCGATCATCACCGCGGTCCAGGAGCGCAGCGGAGGGGCGCTGGAGCTGCGCAAGGGCACGATCTACCCGGCGCTCAACCGGCTGGAGCGGCTCGGGCTGCTGCGCGGCGACTGGGAGTCGGTCGGCGAACGGCGCCGCCGCCGCTACGAGCTCACCGACGCCGGGCGGCGGTCCCTGGCCAGGGAACGGACCGAGTGGGACGAGTTCATCACCGCGATCGGGTCGGTCCTGAACCCCGGTCCCCTTTCCGGACGGGCCACATGACGGCGCCCGGCCGCGCGGATCTCATCGACGGCCACGTCGCGGCCCTGGCGGCGGCCCTCGGCGGTCCTGAACGGCTGAAGGCGCGGCTGCTGGAGGACCTGCGCGACGGCCTCACCGACACGGCGGCGGCCCTGGTCGACGAGGGGGTGCCCGAGGACCGGGCCGCGTCCCGGGCGGTGCGCGAGTTCGGCACCGTCGAGGAGATCGCACCGAGCTTCCAGCGGGAGCTCACCATCGCCCAGGCCCGGCGCACCGCGCGCACCGTCGCGGTCGGCGTCCCGTTCCTGATCGTCTGCTGGCAGGTGCTGGGGGCCGCCGGCCAGCGCCTCCCTCCCGCCGCTCAGCTCCTGGCCGCCCATGTCGGCGGTGTCGCGGCCATCGCCGCACTGCTCGCGGCGGCGTCGCTGGCCGCCACCGGCACCCTCGGCCGCCGGATGCCGACCCCGCGCCGGCTGCCGCACGTGGTCGCCTGGACCGGCACCACCGCCGGCGTGGCCCTCGGGATCGGCGCGCTCACGCTCACCGTCGCGGCGCTGCTGGCGTCGAACTGGGCGCTGGGCGCTCTCATCGGCGCGCTCACCATCGTCTCGCACGCCAGGGTCGCGGCCTCGGCCCGTGCCTGCCGCCAGTGCGCCCGCCTTCCGGTCAGCGGCCCCGCGCCGGCCCGTTCGTACGGCTGACGCGCCGCGGCCCCCGGCACCGTGAGAGGGCCCGGAACCGCGTACGGTTCCGGGCCCGTGGCCGGTGAGGCGGGACGGGTGCGGCCGGACGGGAGCGGGAGCGGTGGGGCCGCGGGGTTCGGATCAGGGAACGGTGTCGCAGTACGGCTCGGGAGTGCCGGAGACCGTCATGCAGACCTCGTCCTTGCTGACGAGGGGGGTGAAGGGGCGCCACGTGCCACGGAGGTAGGTGGGCCCGCTCTCGTAGGTGACGCTTCCCGGGACGATGGCGCCGTTGACGGTGAACGAGAGGCTGAGCCCGGTCGGTGGCGGCTGGAAGCGGAACTGGTAGTGGTAATTCCCCGGGCTGCCCGCGATGCCCGCGCATACCGGCGCCTCGGGCAGGCAGACGACCGCGGGAGCCGTGGCGGGGGTACGGGCCGAGGCCGCGGCCGGGATCATCGGGATCGACGCCGTGACCAGCGCGATCGTCAGCATGCATAACCTGCGCGTCATACGGTGTGCTCCTTGTCCGTCGTCTCCGGACCGCGCGCGGCCGTACGGAGTTCTGGCGGTCGGCATACGAGCGAGCGTAAGTCGATGGCGAAGGGGCGACAAGGCGCGTCGACGGCCGCCCGAGGTCAGCCGACGCGGCGGTCGCGGCCCGCGAGGGCGCCGGCGGCGAGCTGGACGAGCATGAGCGCCGCCAGGAGCGCCAGCGGGGCGCGCCAGCCGCCGCTGCGCTCGTACAGCGTCCCGACCAGGATCGGGGCGGGGATCGCCAGGAGGTACCCGGTGCTCTGCGTGAAGGCGGACAGGCCGGTCACGGTCGCGCCGTTCCGGGCCCGCATCCCGATCATCGTCAGGGCCAGCGGGAACGAGCAGTTGGCGACGCCGAGCAGCACGGCCCACAGCCAGGGCGCGGCGGCCGGCGCGGCCCACAGGCCGGCGTAGCCGGCGAGGCCGGCCAGGCCGAGCGCGACCGCGATCCCGCTCTGGCTCGGCAGCCGCCCGGCGACCGCGGACAGCGCGAACGAGAGCGGGATCCCCAGCAGCGAGGTGACGGCGAACAGCAGCCCGGCGGTCCCGGCGGGCAGCCCGGCGTCGCGGAACAGCTGCGGCAGCCAGCCGATGATGACGTACGCGGCGCCGGCCTGGAGGCCGAAGTAGGCGGCGAGGGCCCAGGCGGTGGGGTCGCGGGCGACGCGTACGGCCGGCGGGGCGCCGCCCGGCGGGCTGGCGGCGGAGCCCGCGCGGGCGAGTGCGAGCCAGGCGGGCAGGGCGGCGGCGGCGAGTACCGCCCAGGCGCCCAGCCCGGCCCGCCACTCGCCGCCGAACGTCTGGGCCAGCGGCACCGTCGCGGCGGCGGCGGACGAGGCGCCGATGTTGAGTGCCATGGAGTACAGGCCGGTCATCGTGCCGACCCGGCCGGGGAAGCGCTGCTTCACCACCACCGGCAGCAGGACGTTGGCGACCGCGATCCCGGCGAGGGCCAGGGTGCTGAGCAGGACGAACAGGGCGGTGCCCGGGGCGAGGGCCCGGAGGGCGAGGCCGAGGGCGATCAGCGCCGTGCCCGCCGCGATGACGGCGTCCGGTCCGTACCGGCGGGCGAGGCGGGCCGCGGTGAGGCCGACCAGGGCGAAGCACACCGCCGGTACGGAGGTCAGGAGCCCGGCGACGGTGGCGCTCATGCCGAGGCCGGCGCGGGTCTCCTGCAGTACGGGCCCGAGGCTGGTGACGGCGGGCCGGAGGTTGAGCGCGGCCAGCAGCAGGGCGGCGATCGCCAGGGCGCGTACGGCGGGCGCCGCGACCGGCGAGGGGCCATCTGGACATTCCGCCCTTTTCTGCAACATGGGCCGATCATAGAATCATGGGATGAATCTTCAGCCGGTTCCCCGGCGGTCCGTGCTGGCCGACGAGGTGATCGCGCGCCTGCGGCGGCAGATCACCTCGGGCGCCTGGCCGGTGGGGTCGCGCATCCCGACCGAGGCGGAGCTCGTCGAGCGGCTCGGGGTCGCCCGCAACACCGTGCGGGAGGCCGTCCGGGCGCTCGCCCACAACGGGCTGCTGGACATCCGCCAGGGATCGGGCACCTACGTGGTGGCGACCAGCGAGCTGGCCGGCGTGATGCGGCGGCGCTTCGCCGGGGCGGAGCCGCGGGACGTCACCGAGGTGCGCGGCGCCCTGGAGGTCACCGCGGCGGGACTGGCCGCCGGGCGGCGCACGGAGGAGGACCTGCGGCGCCTGGAGTCCCTGCTGGAACGGCGCGAGGCCGCCTGGGCCTCCGGTGACCGCGACGCCTTCGTGGACGCCGACGCCACCTTCCACCTGGCGGTGGTGGCCGCGTCTCACAACGAGGTCCTGGCCGGGCTGTACGCGGACCTCGGGCAGGTGATCAGGGCCTCGCTGCACGACCACTTCAGCCCGGACCTGGCCGCCGCGGAGTACATGGACCACGCCCGGCTGCTCGGCGCGATCCGCGTCCGGGACGCGGAGCGGGCGGCCGGTGAGGCGGCGTCCCACACGGGTACGTGCCGCTTCGTCCGGCCGCCGGGAGCCTGAGGCGGGCGGGCCCGCCGATGGGAGCCGGGCGGGCCCGGGTCCGTTCAGCGGGTCGCGTCGAGGAGGAGCCGCGCGGCCTCGCGGGCCTGCCGGGCCGGGGCCGGCGAGCCCGAGATCGCGGCGGTGGTGATCGCCCCCTCGGCGAGGATCGCCAGCTGCCCGGCGAGGCTCTCGGACCCTCCCGCGCCCGCCACGAGCTCGGCGATGAAGGCGTGGAAGGACTCCTTGTGGCCGCGGACGATCCGGGCGACGCCCTCCGCGGTGCTGCCGAGCTCGCCATAGGCGTTGATGAAGGCGCACCCGCGGAAGTCCGGCTCGCCGAACCACTCGTGCAGCCAGTCGAAGACGGCCAGGACCCGCTCGCGGGGGTCCTCTCGCTCACGGACGAAGGCGCTCACGCTCTCGCGGATGGCGGCGTCGCGGCGGCGCAGGGTCTCTTCCACGAGATGCCCCTTGGAGGGGAACAGCTGGTAGAGCCGCTTGAGCGACACGCCTGAGCCGGCCCGGACCTCGTCCATGCCCACGGCCTGCACGCCCTTGGCGTAGAAGAGCCGGCCCGCCGTGTCCAGGAGCCGGCCCTCGGCCGTCGTGGCGTCCATGGTTCCCTCCCCTTGCGCCGAGAACGATCGTTCTCTAGTGTAGGCGACGTTCCGGAGGAGAACGATCGTTCTCCTCGTGATGAGGGGGAAGCATGTCCGTTTTCGACATCAGGCACAGGACCGCGGTCATCGACGGCCTGGAGGTCTTCTACCGGGAGGCCGGCGACCCGTCCCGGCCCACGCTGGTGCTGCTCCACGGGTTCCCCACCAGCTCGGCCATGTTCCGCGGGCTCATGGCCGAGCTGGCGGACGCCCATCACCTGGTGGCCCCGGACCACATCGGCTTCGGCCGGTCCGCGGCGCCGCCGGTCACCGCGTTCGCGTACGGGTTCGACCGGCTCACCGAGATCACGCTGGGCCTGCTCGACCATCTGGGCCTGGACTCGTTCGCCCTGTACGTCCACGACTACGGGGCGCCGATCGGGCTGCGGATCGCCGCCCGCCACCCGGAGCGGGTGACCGCCCTGATCACGCAGAGCGGCAACGCCTACGAGGAGGGCTTCACCCCGTTCTGGGACGTGCTGTTCGCCCATGCCAAGGACCGCGCCGCCAACGAGCCCGCCGTGCGCGGGCTGCTGGAGGTCGAGGCCACGCGGTGGCAGTACGTCCACGGCGTCCCGGCCGACCGCCTGGACCGCGTCGCGCCCGACTCCTGGCTGCTCGACCAGGCCGGGCTGGACCGGCCGGGCAACAAGGAGATCCAGCTCCAGCTGTTCTGGGACTACCAGTTCAACCTGGCGCGCTACCCGGAGTTCCAGCGGTACCTCCGCGAGCACCGCCCGCCGACGCTCATCACCTGGGGCGCGAACGACGAGATCTTCGGCCCCGAGGGCGCCAGGGCCTACCTGCGGGACCTCCCCGAGGCCGAGCTCCACCTGCTCGACACCGGCCACTTCGCCCTGGAGACGCACGGCGCGGAGATCGCGGCGCTCGTCCGCGACTTCCTGAAGCGGGTGCCGTAGCCCTTGAGAACGCGCATGACGGCGGCCGTCACCGCGGGCGGCGTGGCACTGGCCGCCGCGCTGCTGCTGGTGATCGTCCAGCGGTTGAGCGGCCTGGACGTCTTCGCCCTGCCGTTCGTCGCCTCCGCCGCCGTGGTCGCCATGGCCCCGGTCGCGCCGCTGGCGCAGCCGGCCGCCATCGTGATCGGCTACGGGGCGTCCGGGCTCGTCGCGGTCGGGGTCACCGCGGCGGCGGGGCCGGCGGACCACACCGCCCTGCTGGCGGCCGGGGCGTCCATCCCGGTGATGCTGCTGCTCAAGGCCCCGCACGCGCCCGCGGTCGCGGCGGCCGCCCTGATCGGGCGGGAGGCGCCGGGCCCCGCCTACCTGGTGACCGCCGTCCTGCCCGCCGTCCTGGCGGTGACCCTGGTCGCCCTGGCCGCCGGACGTCTCGTGCCCGGCTACCGGTATCCGGCCCGTCCCCTGCGATGGCGCCGGTCCGTACCGGCCGACCGGGAATGAGCCGGAACGCCCGTCCGCGGCGCCACCGGAAGGTGGCGCCGCGGAAAGGCCCGGGGACGGCGGGAGTGACGGGGATCAGCGGCGGGCGAAGCGGCGGGCCAGGAACGCGGTCATGACGAGGAGCACCCCGGCGAACCCCAGCACGGCGTCGCGCGGCGGGACCGTCTGCACCGCCAGTCCCAGGGCCAGGACGGGCAGGGACAGTCCCAGGTAGGCGGCGAGGAAGAGCCCGGTGAGGGTCTCTCCGCGCCGTTCGGGGACGGCCAGCGCCACCACCGTCGTGACGCTGCCCTTGAACGTGAGGCCGGCGGCCACGCCGGAGACGGCACCGCCGATGAGGAACAGCGGGAGGCCGGACGTCCAGACCGCGACGGCCAGCAGGGACATGCCGGCGGCGAGCAGCGGCAGCCCCGCCAGCAGCTGGGTACGGGCGCTCAGCCGGGAGAGCAGGATCTGCGCCAGGGCCGCCGAGCCGAAGACCACGAACGTGGCGGCGCCCGCGACGGCGGGGGACGTCACGTGCAGGCCCCGCAGGACGACCGGGGTCAGCGAGGTGAACAGCCCGAAGACCGAGAAGGCGGTCGCGGCCGCGACGGCCGCCGTGAAGAAGGCGGGACGGGCCTCGTCCGGGACGCTGACCCGCTGGGGGCGGTAGCGCGGCCGGATCTCGGGGCGGGTCACGGTCTCGGGGGCCAGGAACACCGCGAGGGCGCCCAGCGCGAGCAGGCCCAGGAAGACCAGGTACGGGGTGTGCAGCGGCGCCCCGGTGTGCTCGGCGAACACGCCGGAGACCAGGGTCCCGAGGCCGAGGCCGCCGAGGTTGGCCCCGGTCGCCACGGCGGCGGCGCGGGCGCCGGAGGAGCCGGGACGGGCGCGGCGGCCGAGTTCGTCCAGGTGGGCGGTCGCGGTCGCGGTGAGCAGCCCCACGCTCAGCCCCGACAGCAGCCGGGCGGCGAGCAGCGCCGGGAGCGCGGCCCACTGGGAGAAGACCAGCGCCGAGCCGATGCTCAGCACCAGGGCGGGCACCAGCACCGTCCTGCGGCCGAACCAGTCCGACAGGTGACCCGCCAGGAAGAGCGCGGCGACGACGCCGATCGCGTAGGTGACGAAGACGACCGTGACGACGAACGGCCCGAAGCCGTCCGCGCGCTGGTAGAGCGGGTAGAGCGGGGTGGGCAGCGTGGAGAACGCCATCGTCAGGGTGAAGACCGTGGCGATCAGCCAGAAGCCCACGTGGTGGTGGAAGGGCGTACGGGTCCGTGCTCGGGCGGGCAGGGCCGTCCTCACGGTGGCCAGGGTCATCTCCGACCTCTTCTCCGGTGCTTCGTTCTCGGGCGTGACAACACGTCCCCGGCCCCGGAACCTTCCGCATCGGCTGCGATGATGAACGAAGACTGTTATCTCGGCTGGAGATGGGCTGCGGGGCGGGCATGGAGTTGCGGCAGATGGAGGTCGCCGTCGCGGTGGCCGAGGCGGGCGGGTTCACGGCCGCGGCGCGGCGGCTGAACGTGGTCCAGTCCGCGGTGTCGAGCACGGTGCGCTCGCTGGAACGGGAGCTGGGGACCCGGCTCTTCGAGCGCACCACGCACCGGGTGTCGCTGACCCCGGCCGGCGCGGCCTTCGTACCGGCGGCGCGCGCGGCGCTGCGGGCGGCCGAGGACGCGCGGGCGGTGGTCGACAGCGCTCAGGGGCGGCTGCGGGGCCGGGTCACGGTCGGCATCATGCAGGGCGTGTGGGCCGGCCTGCACCGCCCCCTGGCGGCGCTGCGCGCCGAGCATCCGGGCCTGGTGGTCCGGCTGCGGCAGGCGGCGATGGTCGACATCCGCCAGGAGCTGCGGGACGGGACGGTCGACCTGGCCGTGGTCGCCCTCGAAGGCCCGGAACGGCGCGGGCTGGTGGCCCGGCCGCTGTCACGCGAGGAGATGGTGCTGGTCTGCGCGCCGGGCCGGGCCCTGCCGGACGGGACGGTGACGCTCGCCGACGTGGCCCGGCTGCCGCTGGTGGAGTTCGCGCCCGGCTGGGCGATCCGCCAGGCCGTGGACCGGTCGTTCCGCGCCGCCGCCGTCGAACGCGAGCCGGTCTTCGAGGTCAACGACATCGTCGCCGCGTCCGAGCTCGTCCGCAACGACCTGGGCGTCTGCGTCATGCCGGAGTCGATCGCCGCCCGGTTCCCCGACCTGAGCGTGCGGCGGTTCGACCGGCACGCGCCGAGCTGGAAGGTCATGGTGGTGCGGCCGCGCGGCGAGGCGTCCCCGGCCGTCGCCGCGCTGCTGCGGCACATCGCCTGACCGGCCCGCGCGCGGGCCGCCGCGATCATGCCCATGCCCAGGTCGCCGGCCTCCCGGCCTGCCTCCGGCATCCGGGCAGGTGGCCGCGCTAGCGTCGGTGCGATGACGAGTGCGGAACTGCTCACCGACGCCTTCGACCGCATCCGGGGCGTGGTCCACCGGGCCGTCGACGGCCTCTCCGCGGACGACCTCGCCCACCGGATCGGCGGCGACGCCAACTCGATCGCCTGGCTGGTGTGGCATCTCACCCGGATCCAGGACGATCACGTGGCCGACGTGGCCGGCGTCCCGCAGGTGTGGACGTCCGGGGGCTGGGTCGAACGCTTCGGCCTGCCCCTCGACCCGGCCGACACGGGGTACGGTCACGACGACGACCAGGTCGCGGCCGTCCGGGTCGGGTCGGGCGAGCTGCTGACCGGCTACCACGACGCCGTGTACCAGCGGACGATCGACTTCGTGGCGCCCCTGGCCGACGGCGATCTCGGCCGCGTCGTGGACCGGGCCTGGGATCCGCCCGTCACGCTGGGCGTCCGCCTGGTCAGCGTCATCTCCGACGACCTCCAGCACGCCGGGCAGGCGAACTTCATCCGCGGCCTTCTCTAGAGCGGGATCGGGGCGGGATCGGGGCGGGATCCGGGGCGGGATCGGGCGTTCCCGGAGTTTCCGATAGCTGGGCTTTCTTGGGGAACGCGATTCCGGATGACACGTGATCGTTGACCGGCCCGTCCGTAACGTGGAGACACCTGACGGGAGGAGACGGCATGCCCGAAAAGACCTCGTACGAACCGGGGTCGCCAACCTGGGTGGAGCTCTACAGCCCGGACGTCGAGACGTCGAAGGCCTTCTACAAGGGCCTGTTCGGCTGGGATTCCTACACGCTCACGATGCCCGGCATGGGCGACTACGAGATGTTCACCGTCGGCGGGGCGACGGGGCCCGAGGTCGCCGGCCTGGCGCCGCTGGCCGACGACTTGGAACGGCCGGGCTGGATCTGCTACTTCCGGGTCACCGACGTCGACACGTCGCTCGACGCCGTCCGGGACGCGGGCGGGCAGGTCTTCTCCGAGGGCACCGACGTCGCCCACATGGGACGGATGGCGCACGTCACCGACACCGAGGGCGCGGCCTTCGGGCTCTGGCAGCCCTACGCCTTCCAGGGTGCCGCGCTGATCGACGAACCCGGCACGATGAGCTGGGTCGGGCTGGTGTGCCGGGACGTCGACGCCGCCGAGCGCTTCTACGGCCGCGTGCTGGGCTGGAAGGAGCCGGCCCGGTTCCAGGGCGTCGTCGGCGACCTCGGGTTCGAGTGGCAGGTCGCGGGCCGGTTCATCACCGGCGTGGTGTTCGCCGGTGAGAACCTCCCGCCGGAGGTCCCCGCGCACTGGCTGCCGACGTTCGCCGTCGCCGACTGCGACGCCACCCTCGGCGCGGGTGTCCGGCTGGGCGGGACGGTCTGGATGGACTCCACCGACACGCCGCAGGGCCGGTTCGCCGTCCTCATCGACCCGTCCGGAGGGATCGTGGCGATCATCCAGCTCGCGGGCTGAGCCGCGCGGTCAGCCGGTGACCGCGCGGAGGACGCCGGGACGGTGGCCGGCCAGGCGCTCCAGGGCCGTGGACGTGGCGTCGTCGGCGGGCAGGTAGACGACGAGGCGCTGGTCCTCGGCCAGGGAGAGCACCTCGTAGTCCAGCAGCAGCCCTCCGGCCGCGGGGTGCTCGATCCGGTGCAGGCCGTTGCGCGGGGGCAGGCCGATCACCCTCTCCATCCTCCGGCCGAACGCGCCTCCCGCGGCGATCGTCAGCTCGTCGGCGAGATGGGCGAAGTGCGGGTCGCCGGGGTGGGACTCGTGCTTGAAGTGGGCGACGTACTCGTCGGCGACCCGCTCCCAGTCGGGGAAGGCGTCCCTGGCACGGGCGTCGGTGAAGACGTGGCGCAGGAGGTTGGGCGACGGCCCGTCCAGGACGCCGAGCGGACGGGCGAGCCGCTCGAAGCCGGTGGTGTGGGCGAGGACGTCGCTCAGCCGGTTGAGGAGGACCGCCGGCGCGGGTTCGAGCCGGTCCAGCACGGCCCGGACGCTGCGGCGCACCGTGTGGGCCGGTGGGGTCATGGGGCAGGCGGAGCCGGCCCCCTCCGCGGTCTTGGCGAGCCGGTGCAGGTGGAAGCGCTCCTCGAGGGGCAGCCGCAGCGCGTCGCCGAGGGCGCCCAGCACCTGGGCGGAGGGGTGGCGGTCCCGGCCCTGCTCCAGGCGGGTCAGGTACTCGACGCTGATCCCGGCGAGCGTGGCCAGCTCGGCCCGGCGCAGCCCGGGGGTGCGCCGCCGGGGGCCGGTGGGCAGCCCCACCTGGGACGGGGCGATGGACTCCCGCCGGCCGCGCAGGAACATGCCCAGCTCGTTATCGCTCACGGTAGGAAGCCTAACCAGCCCGCCGTTCCGGATCGTGGCCCTGCCAGTGCCATCCTCAGCGCGGTCTCCCTCGGCCCGCGGCGGGACGGCAGGGTCGTGGGCATGACCACCGAAACGACCGCGGCCCTGCCGCTCACCGGCGGACGCTGGGAGATCGACCCCTACCACTCCTCCGCCGGCTTCACCATCCGCCATCTCGGGATCTCCAAGGTGCGGGGGGCGTTCACCCGGGTGGACGCCGAGCTGAACGTGGGCGAGACGCTCGAGACCTCCTCCATCACCGCCACCGTCGACATCTCCTCGATCGACACCGGGAACGCCGACCGGGACGCGCACGTCCTGGCGCCGGACATGCTGGACGTCGCGCGCCGGCCGGCGATGACCTTCCGCTCGACCCGGATCACGGGCGAGGGCATGGACTACTCCCTGGAAGGGGAGCTGACCATCGGCGACGTCACCCGTCCGGTGACGCTGGAGGTCGAGTTCGGCGGGATCGAGGAGTCCGTCATCGACCAGCGGCGGCACGCCGGCTTCGAGGCGAGGGGGTCGATCCGCCGCAGCGACTTCGGCCTGGGGTTCGCGCCCGGCATCCTCGGCGACGCCGTCCAGATCGTCCTGGACGTGCAGTTCATGGCACCGGGCTGACCCGTCCCGCCGCCCGGTCAGGAACCGGCCAGCTTCGCCACGACCGGGGCGAACGCCTCGAAATCGGTCTCGTGGTGCAGCACGAAGTAGGACAGGCCGTGCTCGTCGCGCCAGCGGCGCAGCTTGTCCGCCATGTCCTCGACGCTCCCGGCGAGGACCTGGGGGGTGTCCGCCTGCCGCGAGGTGTCGGCCGCGCTCCACGCCACCCCCGGGGACGCCTCGCCGTCGCCGATCCGCAGGACGCTGGTGCCCAGCTCGATGTCGGCGAACCGCGGCCCGGCCGCCTCGCGCAGCAGCCCGATCTTGCGGACGAACGCCTCGGCGCCGCCGTCCGCCGGATCGGGCCCGCTGCCGTCGGGCAGCGTCCGCATCGTGAGGTTCACGATGTCGGCCTCGGCCGCGGCCAGCCGGAGCATGGCCGGGCCGCCGCCGCCGATGAGGATGGGCGGGTGCGGGCGCTGCAACGGCCGGGGCTCCTGCTCCAGCGCGTCGATGCGGTAATGCTCGCCCTCGTACGAGAAGGGGCCCTCCGCCCATGCGCCCTTGAGCACGGCCAGCCCTTCACGCAGCCGGCGCAGGCGCACGCGCGGCTCGTCCAGGACGAGCCCGGCACCGCGGTAGTCCAGGCCCAGCCAGCCGGTGCCGATGCCCAGCTCCAGCCGCCCGTCGGACAGCACGTCCAGCGTCGCGGCCTCCTTCGCCAGCAGCACCGGGTGCCGGAAGTCGTTGGCGGCCACCATCGTGCCCACCCGCAGCCGGGTGGTCGCGTCGGCCGCCGCCATCATCGCGGCGATCGGGCCGAACCGCGGCCCGACGATGTGGTCCGGGACCAGCATCACGTCGAATCCCGCGTCCTCCAGCCTCCGCGCCTTGGCGACCCACTCCCGCCGCGTGGCCGCCAGCCGCGCGACCGCGCCGAACCGGAACGTGCGCATCCTCGTCCTCTCCGCCGTCTGCAGGTGACCTCCTCACCGTCCACCACAAAGACCTCGGAGTCACCCCCCGGCGCCGTATAGCCTGCCGCCATGGGCGAAGAGGCGGTGACGATCCGTCCGGGAACGGCGGCGGACGTGGAGGGCGCGGCCCTGCTCATGCACCTCGCCGACGTCGAGCGGCGCGGCCCGTCGCCGCTGGACGCCGGCCTGCGGGAGCGCACGGTCGCGAGGCTGTCCGATCCGTCCACCTTCTTCTGCGTCGCCGAAACCTCCGGCGTGGAAGGGCCGGTCGCGACGGCGGCCGGGATGAGCGGCCGGCTGGACGGTGGCGCGGGCGCCCCGATCCCCGGCCTGTGCCACATCAGCATGGTCGCCGTACGGCCCGGCCTGTGGGGGCGCGGGCTCGGCGGGCTGGTCGTGGACGCGGTCCTCGCCGAGGCCGTGCGGCGCGGTTACGACCGCGCCCAGCTGTTCACGCAGACCGGCAACCCGCGGGCCCGCGCCCTCTACGAGGGGCGGGGGTTCGCCCTGACCGGGCAGGCCGGCGTGGACGACATGGGCGATGAGATCGTGCACTACCTCCTCCGATTCCCCGCCCCGCCCACGGCGTGACCAGAGAGGGGCGCGGGATGAGCCCGAACCGGCCCGGCGGCCACGCCGTGCCCGGCCTGCCGGACGACGCGTACCGGCACGACGGGCAGCTGACCAAGCGCGAGGTGCGGGCGGTCACGCTGGCGCGGCTCGCGCCCGTACCCGGCGAGCTGCTGTGGGACGTCGGGGCCGGCGCGGGCAGCGTCGCCATCGAGTGGGCGCGGGCCCACCCCGAGTGCCGGGCGATCGCCGTCGAGGACCGGCCCGACCGCGCCGGGCGCATCGCCGCCAACGCCGCCGCCCTCGGCGTCCCGGACCTGCGCGTGGTCACCGGCACGGCCCCCGCGGCGCTGGCCGGCCTGGCCGCCCCGGACGCCGTCTTCATCGGCGGCGGGCTGACCGCGGCCGGCCTGATCGAGACCTGCTGGGAGGCCCTGCGCCCGGGCGGGCGGCTGGTCGCCAACGCGGTCACGGTCGAGGGCGAGCGGGTGCTGTTCGAGGCGTACGGGCGGCTCGGCGGCGAGCTGACCAGGATCGCCGTCGACCGCGCCGCCCCGGTCGGCGGCTTCACCGGCTGGCGCCCCCAGATGCCCGTGACCCAATGGACCGCCACCCGCCCGTCCGCCTGGATAGCATCGTCACCATGAGCGAACTGCTCGTCGACGACCCTCACGAGACGATTCACCTCGGAGATCACACCGCCGTCGTCGTTCCGCTGGACGAGTATCTGCGCCTGCGCGAAGCCCAGGTCGAGGCGGAGCAGCTGGCCGCTCACCGCGACTACCTCGATCGCAAGGCGTCCGGCACGGCCGGGTCCGGCATGACGACGGACGAGGTGCGCCGGCTGCTGGCCCGCGAAGTCAACATCACCCACGTGGCCCGAGTCTGAGAAGGCATCGCAGTGGGACTGACCTGACGGGGGACCGGCCGAAAGTACGGGTGGTGCGGCGGGGACCGCACTTTGGGCCGATGCCCGGGGGCGGCCGGGGATCTCACGATGGGTCCATGGCACACGAGAACACCCCTCCGAGAGGTGGAAGGCCGCGGGCCCCGTTCCTGCGGGGCGGCCTCGCCGCCGTCGCCGGGCTGCTCGCCCTCGCGGCCGGCGCCTCCTCCGCGCTCGCCTCACCCGCGCTCGCCTCGCCCGCGCCCGGCCCGGCGCCCGGCTCCGGCACCGCCCGCCCTCCGGCCGCGTCCGAGGGCACGCCGTACCTGCCCGCGCCGACCGGTCACCTCCCGGTCGGGACGACGTCCCTGCATCTGAAGGACGGCTCCCGCAAGGACCCCTGGGTCCCCGAGGCCGGGACGAGGGAGCTGATGGTCTCCCTCTGGTATCCGGCGAAGTCCCGGGAGGGGCGGCGGGCGCGGTACATGACGCCGAAGGAGTCCGAACTCGTCCTGAAGGGCACGGGCGTGACCGGCGTGGCGCCCGACGTGTTGAGCGGGACGCGCACCAACGCGATCGCCGACGCGGCCCCGGCGGGGCGCCGGGGCCGCCTGCCGCTGGTGGTGCTCTCGCCCGGCTTCACCTGGCCGCGCACCTCGCTGACCGCCCTGGGCGAGGAACTGGCGAGCCGCGGCTACGTGGTGGCCGGCGTGGAGCACACCTACGAGAGCTTCGCCACGACCTTCCCCGACGGGCGGGTCACCACCTGCGCCGCCTGCGAGCTGGACATCGACGACTTCTTCGGGAAGGCGGCGCGGAGCCGGGCCGCCGACGTGTCGTTCGTGCTGGACGAGCTGACCGGTGCGCGGCCGAAGTGGAAGGGCGGCCCCCTGATCGACCCGTCCCGGGTCGGGATGGCGGGCAGCTCCCTGGGCGGCATGAGCGCCCCCGAGACCATGGTGCGGGACCCCCGGGTACTCGCCGGGATCAACATGGACGGCGGCATGTTCGCGCCGATCCCCGCGGGCGGGCTGACGCGGCCGTTCATGTTCATGGGGGAGCCGGCGCACCGCACGGGCGGCGAGGACCCCACGTGGGACCGCGACTGGAAGGCCCTGCACGGGTGGAAGCGCTGGCTGGTGCTGGACGGCGCCGTGCACGCGTCCTTCACCGACTACGACATGCTCGCCCAGCAGATCGGCTTCCCGCTCGGCAGCGAGCTGGCCGGCACCCGCTCGGTGGAGATCACCCGCAGGTACGTCCGCGCCTTCTTCGACCAGCACGTGCGCGGCAGGCCGCAGCCCCTCCTCGAGAGGCCGTCGGCGCGCTTCCCTGAGGTGGAGTTCTGCGCGCCGGAGAAGGGGACCTGCGCGTAGCGCGCACGCCACGCGCCCGGTCCCGCCGTGCGGCGGGGCCGGGCGTCAGCGTGGCCGGGCGCGTCAGCGTGGCCGGACGTCAGCGTGGCCGGGCGCGTCAGCGTGGCCGGGCGACGCCGTTCTCCCAGGCCCAGGCGGCGATCTGGCCCCGGTTGCGCACCCCGAGCTTGGCCTGGATGCCCGACAGGTGGCTCTTGACCGTGCTCAGCGAGATGAACAGCTCGGCGGCGATCTCCTGGTTGGTGCGGCCCCGGGCGACGGCCCGGACGACCTCGGTCTCCCGTTCCGACAGCGGGCGGGCGGGCGCGCGGGCCGGGGGCGGCGCCGCGGCCGTCAGGTGGCGCAGCAGCCGTACGGTGACCGACGGCGAGACCAGGACGTCCCCGGCGTGCGCGGCCCGGACGGCCTCGGTGAGCAGGGCGGGCCCGGCGTCCTTCAGCACGAAGCCGGCCGCCCCGCCGCGCAGCGCGCCGTACACGTACTCGTCGAGGTCGAAGGTGGTCACCACGATCACCCGGAGGGGGTCGGGGACGCCGGGACCGGCCAGGGCGCGGGTGACCTCGACGCCGTCCAGGCGGGGCATCCGGATGTCCACCAGGCACACGTCCGGGCGCAGCCGCCGGGCGAGGGCGATCGCCTCGGCGCCGTCCGCGGCCTCCGCGACCACGGTGATGTCGGGCTGGTCCTCCAGGATGAGCCGCAGGCCCTTCCGCACCATCGCCTGGTCGTCGGCCAGCAGGACGCTGATGGTCATCGCGTCTCCCGGAGGGGCAGCAGGGCGCGCACGGCCCAGCCCTGCCCGGGCCGGGGGCCGGCGCTCAGCGTGCCGCCGAGGGCCTCGACCCGTTCGCGCATCCCGATCAGCCCGTACCCGCCGCGGTGGTGGCGGGACGGGGCGGGCGGGGCGTCGTCGGCGACCTCGACGGTGACGGCCCGCCCGTCCTGCGTGACGGACACGTCGACGGTACGGGCCTGCGCGGCGTGGCGGGCGACGTTGGTCAGCGACTCCTGGACGACCCGGTGGACGGTGCTGGTCACCTCGGGCGGCCACTCCGACTCGTCCCCGGGCAGGTCCAGCCGTACCGCGGGACCGTGCCCGTGGAAGCGTCCGACCAGTTCGGTGAGGGTCCCGGGGCCGGACGAGGCGGGCGCGGCGTCGTCGGCGTCGCGCAGCAGCCCCACCACGCGGCGCATCGCGGCCAGCGCGTCGGACCCGGCGGTCTCGATCTCGGCCAGGGAGGCGTCCAGCCGGTCCGGGTCACGGCGGGCGGCGAGCCGGGCGCCCTGGGTCGCGACCACGATGCCGGTGACGTGGTGGGCGACGACGTCGTGCAGTTCCCGGGCCAGTTCCAGGCGTTCGTCCCGGCGGACCCGCTCGGCCATGGCGCGGCGGCGGGCGTCCATCAGCCGCAGGCCGAGCCCGGCGGCGAGGGCGGCGAGCCAGGCCGCGCTGCTCAGTTCGGCGGCGGCCCCGGAGGAGGACGGGTGCACGGCGAGCCGGCTCGCCACGGCCACCGCGAACCCGCCGGCCGCGACGGCGGCGGCCGGCCGGGGTGGCAGCGTCCGGACCGCCGAGGCCACGAGCACCGCCAGGGCCAGGGCCATGGCGGGGCCGGGCTCTCCGGGCAGGTGGGCGAACCGGGCCGCCAGGACGGCGGCCAGGGCGACCACCTGGGCCGCGGCCGCCGCCAGGACCCGGTGCCGGCGGCGGACGAGCGCGAGGGCGCACACCACCGCCCCCGCGGCGCAGCCGAACCACCAGTAGCCGCCGCCCCAGGTCTCGGCGATCCAGATCGCCGGGACGATGAGCGCCGCGGCGAACACCGCGCCGAGCCCGGCGTCGACCGCGATCGTTCCCCGCCATGCCGCGTGATCCCGCGTCTTCACAGGTCGAGGCTACGGAATCCGGCGCGCGCACCGAACCGGCCGAAAGTACGATCGCGCGGGCGCGAACCGTGCTTTGGAGCGATGCCCGTCCCCGGACGGGGTCCGCACGATGGGGCCATGCCATTCGAAGACTCCTCGCCGGCGCTGGAAGCCGAGGGCCTGACCAAACGGTACGGCCGCCGCCCGGCGCTGACCGACTGCCGCCTGAACGTTCCGCGGGGCCGGATCGTCGGCCTGGTCGGCCCCAACGGAGCCGGCAAGTCGACGCTCCTCCAGCTGGCCTGCGGGCTGGTCCCGCCGACCTCGGGCACGCTGCGGGTGCTCGGCTCCGCCCCGGCGGCGAACGCCGCCCACCTGGCCAGGGTGGGCTTCGTCGCCCAGGACACCCCGGTGTACGGGTCGCTGACCGTCGCCGACCACCTGCGGATGGGCGCCCGGCTCAACCCGTCCTGGGACGCGGGGCTGGCGCGGCGGCGGATCGAGCAGGTCGGCCTGAACCCCGGGCAGAAGGCGGGCCGCCTCTCCGGCGGGCAGCGCGCCCAGCTCGCCCTGGCCGTCGCCGCCGCCAAGCGCCCCGAGCTGCTGATCCTGGACGAGCCGGCCGCCGCGCTCGACCCGCTGGCGCGCAGCTCGTTCCTGCGGAACCTGATGGAGTTCGTCACCGAGCTCGGCGCGAGCGCGGTGCTGTCCTCCCACCTGCTCGCCGATGTCGAACGGGTCTGCGACCACCTGGTCGTGCTGGGCGGCTCCCGCGTCCAGGTGGCCGGGGACGTCCGGGACCTGCTGGCCGCCCACCACCGGCTGGTCGCGCCCCGCGGCGCGTTCGACCGGCTGCCCGCGGGGGTCGAGGTCGTCCACAGCGAGCCCGGCGACGCGCACCTCAGCGCGGTCGTCCGCGCGGACGGCCCGCTCCGGGACGGCCCGTGGACCGTCGCGGGCGTCACGCTCGAAGAGCTGGTCCTGGCCTACCTGACCCGCGCGGCGGGGGTGCCGGCGGCCCACGCCGGAACGAGCGGCATGGGGGCGCTGCGATGATCTGGCTGACCTGGCGGCAGTTCCGCGTCCAGGCGATCGTGACCGGGGCCGCCCTGCTCGTCCTGGCGATCTACCTGGTCCTCCTGGGCCTGGATGTGCGGGACTCCTACGACGATGCCCTCGCCCGGTGCGGCGGCGGAACGGGCGGCGGCGGAACGGGCGGCGGCGGGACGGGCGGCGGCTGCGCGGCGCTGACCGAGTTCCAGGACGAGTTCCGGCTGCGGCTGCGCCTCCTCGGCGCCCTGCTGCTGGTCGCCCCCGGGCTCCTCGGGATGTTCTGGGGCGCGCCGCTGGTCGCCCGGGAGTACGAGGCGGGCACGCACCGGCTGGTGTGGAGCCAGAGCGTGACCCGGCGCCGGTGGCTGGCGGTCAAGCTGCTGGTCGTGGGCCTGGCCGCGATGGCCGCGACCGGGCTGGCCGGCCTCCTGCTGACCTGGGCGGCGGCCCCGTTCGACCTGGTGGCGGGCGACCGGTTCGACGCGACGCAGTTCGGCGCCCGCCATGTCGCGCCCATCGCGTACACGGCCTTCGCCTTCACGCTCGGCGCGGCCCTCGGCCTGCTCCTGCGCCGCACCGTCCCTGCCATGGCCCTCACCCTGCTGGTCTTCACCGTCGTCCAGGTCGCGGGGCCGAACCTGGTCCGCCCGCACCTGGTCGCGCCGGTCGAGACCACGCGGCCGATGACCACCGAGGCGATCAAGAGCCTGCGGCTCCTGGGGCGAGACGCCACCATCGGCGGGCTGCGGATCCCGGACGCGTGGGTCGTGTCCACCAGCCGGTTGCTGACCCGGGACGGCCGGCCCCTCGACACCCCCCGGTACGAGAAGTGCCTCACCGGCGCGATGGGAGACGCCGCCGTGTGCCTGGACGCGCTCGACCTGCACGTCGAGGTGGCCTACCAGCCCGGCGACCGCTACCGGACCTTCCAGTGGCTGGAGTCGGCGATCTTCCTGGCCCTGTCCGCGCTGCTGGCGGGCGCCGCCCTGTGGCGGCTCCGCCGGCGCCCCTGACGGGCCCGCGTCAGTGGAAGCCGCTGGGGTCCGCGCTCGCCGCCCGCCACAGCGCCAGCAGCGGAGCCGGCCAGTAGCGGCCGGGAAGGATCATGGTGCTGTCGGTCTCGGGGTGGATGATCAGCGGGAAGGTCCCGGCGGCCAGGTGGTGTCCGGGCAGGTGGCGCCGCGCGACCAGCACCGTCGTGGCGAACACCCGCAGGCTGCCCACCACGGGACGGGGCACCGGGGCCCGGGACGGGCGGGCCGCCGGGTCGGCCAGCAGCCCGGCGAACTCGCGCAGAACGGGATCACCGGGGTCGGCGCGCCGCAGCGCGAACAGCCGCGCGGCGATCTCCTGAAGGTCGTCGGGCATCTCGTCGAACGCGGGATCGGGGCTGTAGACCACCAGCGCGGGCCGGTCGCCCCGGCCGCGCCGGAACAGCGCGGCGTCCGCCTGGACGACGCAGGCCCACACGATGCGGCCGTGCGCGACCAGCATCTCCTGGCGGGCCAGTACGTCGTGCAGGGCGTCGCCGTCGGCCAGCCGGAGCCACAGCGGCGGGCGGAGGCGGAGCAGGCGGGTGTCGCGGCGGTCGAACGTGCGCGGCGGGGGGCCGAACCGCGCCCGGCAGAGTTCGATGATCTCCCGCCCGATCCGCGTCATGATCCGGACGATAGTCGCGTACATCAACGAATCGGTCACCGACCCCACCGAAAGTGATCATCGCAGCAGCCGCGCCAGCTCGATCCGGGAGCGCAGTCCGAGCCGGGCGAAGATGTTGCGCAGGTGCCCGTCCACGGTCCGCGGGCTGATCACCAGCCGGGCCGCGATCTCCCGGTTGGTCGCCCCCTCCGCGACCAGCCGGGCGATGTGCGCCTGCTGGGCAGTCAGCCCCTCCAGCGGATCGGGCCCCCGCTCCCGTTCCGGGCGGTCCAGGGTCTCCCCCGCGGCGCGCAGTTCCGCGCGGGCGCGGGCGGCCCACCGCTCGGCCCCGGCCCGCTGGAAGATCTGCGCCGCGTTGCGCAGGTGCGCCCGCGCGTCGCGGGGCCGCCGGCCGCGCCGCAGCCGCGAGCCGTACAGCAGCGCCGTACGGGCCAGCTCGAAAGGCGAGCCGCCGTCCTCGTGCAGCCGCAGCGCCTCCTCGAAGTGCTCGCCCGCCGCCGCGCCGTCGCCCGCCAGGAGCGCCCGGCAGCGCGCGGCCAGCGCCGCCCGGCCCGGCCCGCGCCCCTCGGCCGCCCAGCGTTCGAACGCCGCGAACGCGCGCAGCGCGCGCTCGTGCCGGTCCGCCCGTACCGCCGCCTCGACCAGGTGCGGGACCGCCAGCGGCCCGAGCACCGGATGGCCCGGCCCCGCCCCGCCCGGATGCCGGAGCCGGGCGGCGGCGTCGGCCGGGCGGTCGTCGGCCAGATCCAGGCAGGCCCGCGCCCAGGTGTCCAGGGACCCGGCGCGGACCGGACCGCTCCCGCCGCCCTCCCCGGCCGGCCCGTCCAGGTGGGCGAGCGCGGCGTCCCGGTCCCCGCGGAACGCGGCCAGCAGCGCCAGCACGGCGCGGTTCTCGGCCACCTGGTCGCGCCGCCCGGCGGCCCCGGCCAGCCGCAGGCCCTCCCGCGCGGTCGCCTCGGCGGCCGGGTACAGGCCGAGCAGGATCTCGCAGTGCGCCAGCCGGGTCAGCGCGTGCGGCTCGGCGGCCTCACCGGGCCGGCGGCCGGTGCGGGCGGCCGCCCGCGCGGCCAGGTCGCGGGCCCGCCGGTCCTCCCCCAGCGCGAGCGCGGCGGCGACCGCCGCGGCCCCCAGATCGGCGTCGTCGGCCGCGTCCGCCGCCGCGAGGACCCGCCGCAGCCGCCCCGACGCCTCCTCGCGCCGCCCCAGGGCCGCCGCCCGCGTCCCCGCGAAGTAGTCGTGGATCGCCTCCACCTCGCCGGCGGGCCCGGACGGTCCCGGAGACCCCGCGGACGGGGCGCGTACGGCGATCTCGATCGCGCGCCGCGCGATGGCCTCGTGGCAGTGCGGGTCGCCGGCGGCGTCCGCCGCGGCCGAGGCCCGCAGCAGTGCCCGCAGTGCCAGCGGCGGATCGGCCTCCGCCAGCCGGTCGGCGGCGTCCCGCAGGATCCACAGCGCCATCACCGGCATGCCGTCGCCCATCTCGATCTCGCCCTGGAGCAGGTCGGCCCGGCCGGAACGGACCGGATCGCCGGTGTGCGGGCGGGCCCGGCGCAGCAGTGCCCGGGCCTGCCGCGCCCGTCCCGCGTCCCAGGACGAGCGCGCGGCGGCCAGGTACCGGTCGGCCCGTACGCCGGGCGCGGTGGCGAGGGTGGCGGCGCGCCGCCAGAAGCGCGCGGCGTCGGCGTGCCGCCCCGCGTCCCCCAGGGACCGGGCCGCGTCCGCGAGCCGGGCGGCGAGCGCGTCGTCGGGTTCCGTGGCCAGGGCGGCGCGCTGCCAGTCGCGGCGCGCGGTCTCGCAGTCGCCGTCCAGGATCCCGGCCAGCAGCGCGTGCACCGCCCGCCGCTCCGCCGGCGCCGCGTCGGCGTACACGCTCGAACGGACCACCGGGCCCGGCACGCCGACCCGGTCGCCGTCCACCCGGATCAGCCCGGAGGCGCGGGCCCACTCCAGCTCCCGCAGGTCGATGCGGGCGGCTCCGGCGGCACGGGTCAGCGCGGCCAGGTCCAGCCGGTCGTCGGCGGCGGCCATCAGCACGAGCCGCCGGGCGCCGTCGGTGAGGCGCAGGTAGCGCCGCCGGTAGTGGGAGCGCAGCACGCCGCCCTCGGGCAGCGCCCGCGGCGGCGGCGCCGTCCCCGCGAGCTGGCCGGGGGTGAGCGCGGCGGCGAGCTCGACCAGCGCGAGCGGGTTGCCGCCGGCCAGCGCGGCCACCTCGGCGGCGGTCTCCTCGTCCAGCGGCCCCGGCACCAGGCCCTCCAGGACCCGCAGGCCCGCGGCCTCGTCCAGCGGGTCGAGCACCAGGTACGGGAGGTCGCCCAGGCAGTCCCCCACCGGCGAGCCGGGATGGCCGGAACGGGCGGCGAAGAGGAACGCGACCGGGACGTCCTCGGCGCGGCGCGCGGCGAACGCCAGCGCCTCCAGCGAGACCCGGTCCAGCCGGTGGGCGTCGTCGACCCGGCACAGCACCGGCCCGTCGGCGGCGGCCTCGGCCAGCAGCGCGCGCACCGCCGCGTACAGGGCGAACGGTGGTGTCGCGGGACCGGCACCGCCGTCCGCGACCGGGGCGAGCGCGTCGGCGTGGCCGCGCGGCAGCCGCGCGATCGCGTCCGAGAGCGGGCGCAGCAGCCGGTGCAGCCCCGCGTACGGGACGGCGCATTCCTGCCGGACGCCGCGCGCCCGCAGCACGCGGAAGCCAGCGGAACCGGCGGGTCCGGCGGCGGCCTCCAGGAGGGTGCTCTTTCCCAGGCCGGGCCCGCCCAGGATGGTCAGGGCACCGCCGCGGGCGGCGCGGGCGCGGGCGAGCAGCGCACCGATGGTCTCCAGTTCGCGGTCGCGGCCGTACGGCGCGGCCGGATGAGCGCCAGGGTGAGCGGCTGGGTGAGCGCCAGGGTGAGCGGCGGGGTAGGGGCCGGGGGCGGGTGCCGGGCCGCCCCCGGGCGATTCGCTGGGGCGTCCTTTCCGGGTGGCGGGGCGGGGGGTCGGGCCGGGCAGGTGGGTCGGGGCGGTTACCACGTCACACTCTCCGTTCGTGCCGTTCGCGTGCCGTTCGTGCCGGCCGGCGCGCGAACCCGCCGGCCGCCCCCGCGGAAGGCCGCCGCCGGGGCACCGCCGCGCCGGGAGCAGGCGCGGCGGGACCCCGGGGAGACGGCGGCCGGCCCCCGCTCCGCGCCGGTCAGTTCCCGGCGGAAGCGCTGTAGCCCTTGGCCAGCTCGGACTCCTTGGCCTCCTCCACCAGCTTCACACCACCGAGCGACGCCTTGTCGGGCTTGACGACATAGCTGGCCCGCGCCGCCGGGCGGTCCCACTGGGTGAAGTCCATCGGCGCGCCCCCAAGGCCGGTCTCGAACGCGGCGTTCGCGCGGTGCGCGCCGACGATCCCGTCCCGGGTCAGGTCCTGGTTCGCGCACGCCTTCTTCAGCGCCTCACCGACGATGGCCGCGGTGGTGTAGCCCGAGTAGACCGAGGCGTCCAGGGGCTCACCCTTGTAGGCCGCCTGGTACTCGCCCGCGAGCTTCTTCAGTCCCTGTCCGCCCGAGCTGAAAGGCGGTCCCGCGGTGACCACGTAGTAGTCCTTCTGCAGGATCGGGCCGACGGGCGTGGCCAGCAACTGCTGGGCGTAGGCGGAGTTGCTCGCCGCGAACGGCACGTTCAGGCCGGTCGCCGCGGCCACGCCGACCAGCGAGGCGGCCTGCTTCGGGCTGACGCTGACCAGGATCGCCTTGACCCCGGCCTTCCGGAACGCCCCCGCCTGCGCGGTCATGTCCGCGTCGGTGGCCTTGACCTGCTGCTCGACCAGGGTCAGCCCGGCCTTCCCCGCCGCGTACCTGGCCCCGGCCAGCGCGCTCTGCCCGTAGTCGCCCTCCAGGTAGAGGTGCCCGATCTTGGCGCCCTCCCTGATCCCCTTCGCCCGGAGGAGGTAGTCGACGCCGTTGATGATGTCCAGGTCGTAGGTGGTGCCGGTGAGCTGGATGTACTTGCTCCCGAGCAGGGTGTGCGACCAGGCCTGGGGCAGCGTGAGCAGGTGGTCGTTCTCCACCCGCTGCCGCAGCGCGATGGTGATGGGCGACCCGATCACCTGCGGCAGCGCCGCCGAGCGCGGGCCGACCTCGCTGTAGGCCGCCAGCGCCTTCTGCACGTCGTAGCCGTGGTCGCGGACGACCAGCTCGACCTTGCGCCCGCAGACGCCGCCGGCGGCGTTGAGCTGGTCGTAGTAGAGCTTCTGAGCCTGCGTCACGCCCTTGCCGAGCGCGGCGTACGGCCCGGTCAGGTCGGTCAGCGCGGCCACGGTGATCGTGTCCTTGGTGACCCCGGGCCCCGCCTTCACGTCGCCGGAGCCGCCGCCCCCGGCGGCCTTGCCGCTGCAGCCCGCGGCGGCGGCCGCGACGGTCAGGGACAGGGCCGCGGCGGCGACGGCGGACCGCCGTCGGTGCGTCGGATGCTTCATGCCGGTTGCTCCTCGGTCTCGGGACTGGTGTGAGGCGGGGCCTGGTTGCGCCCGCCGGGGCCGTTCCGCGGCGGGGCGGCGCGGCGCCGGCGGGCCCGGGCGGCCAGGCCGAGCAGGCCGCCGGGCAGGAAGAGCAGGACGGCGACGAACACCGCGCCGTAGATCAGCCGGGCCGCCTCGGCGGGCGACGGCCCCGAGCCCGAGCCGGGCTCGGCCACCAGCGGGATCGCGTCGCCGTACCGGGTGAGCAGCGAGGGCAGGACGGACACGAACACCGCGCCCAGCACCGCACCGCCGACCGAGCCGAGCCCGCCGATGACGATCATGGCGAGGTAGTCCAGCGCCAGCGCCAGCCCGAAGTAGTCGGGCACGGTGCGCTGGAAGACCAGAGCCAGCAGCACCCCCGCCAGCCCCGCGTACATGGACGAGAGGACGAAGGCGGCGGCCCGGTACCGGCCGACCGGCACGCCCAGCGCCCCGGCGGCGATCTCGTTGTCGCGCACCGTGTTCAGCGCGCGGCCTGGCCGGGAGCGCAGGACGCCGCGGGCGAACCAGGCCGACAGCAGCAGCACGGCCAGGCCGAGGTACCAGAGCCGTTCCAGCCCGCCGAACGGGACGCCCAGGACCAGCGCGGGCTGCGGGACGTCGGTGAAGCGCAGCCCGAACAGCTCCAGCGGCGGCACCGCGCGCCCGTTGACGCCGCCGGTCACCGGCTCCGCCCGGAACAGGACGTGCTGGCCGATGAAGACCAGGGCGAGCGTGGCCACCCCGAGCGAGGCGCCCTTGAGCCGCCCGGCCAGCGGCGCGCACGCCCCGCCGGCCAGCCCGGCCAGGCCCACCGCCGCCACCGCGGCGAGCCAGGTGGGCAGCCCGAGCCCGCTCAGCTCGTGCCCGGCCGCCGTCTCCGGCTCGGCCGCCAGCCACACGTAGGAGTACGCGCCGACGGCGAGGAAGAAGGCGTGCCCGATCGACAGCTGGCCCGCCGCGCCGGTGAGCACGTTCAGGCCGATCGCCCCGACGGCGGCGGACATCGCGAACAGCCCGGCCTGGAGCCAGAACGACCCGGCGTAGAACGGCAGGACGAGCAGGACCGCCAGGCCCGCCGCCAGGGCCAGGGCCCGGGGGCCGCGCCACGAGGGGCGGCGTGCGGGGTTCGGGAGCCGCGCGGGGTTCGAGGGCTCAGACACGGGCGGCCTCCCGGGTCCCGAACAGGCCCGCCGGCCGGGCCAGCAGCACCGCCGTCATGAGGAGGTACGGGGCGACCTCGGCGAAGCCGCCGCCCAGCAGCGGCACGTCGTTCTGGTAGCCGACGACCGCGGCCTCGGTGATGCCGATCAGCAGCCCGCCGACCAGGGCGCCGGTGGTGGAGTCGACCCCGCCGATCACCGCCGCGGGCAGTGCCTTGAGCGCCGCGAACGACGTCGTGCGGTCCAGGCCCGGGGTCGGGAACACGCACAGGAACAGCGCGGCCAGCGCGGCGAACGCCCCGGCCACCGCCCACGCCCCCGCCGAGACCCGGCCGAGCCGGACGCCCATCAGCGCCGCGGTCTCCCGCCGCTCGGCCGTGGCCCGCATGGCGATGCCCCACGAGGTGTACTTGAACGCCAGCAGGAACGCCGTGATCGCGAGAACGGCGACGGCGATCGCCGCCAGCCGGGTCTGCGCGATCGTGACGTCCCCGAGCCTGACCACCCGGTCGCCCCACGGGTCGCCCAGCGGCAGCACCCGGGTGCCGATCCGCCGGGTCAGCTCGACGGTGACGATGATGTCGACGCCGATGGTGACGATGCTGAGCGTGGAGTGCCCGCCGGCCGCGTTCGCCTTCAGGCGGCGCAGCACCAGCACCTCCACCAGCGCGGCCAGGGCCGCCGTGGTGGCGACGCCGGCGAGCACCGCGGCCGGGAAGCCGATGTCGTCGTGCAGTTCGGCGATGACGTACCCGCCGGTCAGCAGCAGCGAGGGATGGGCGAAGTTGATGACCTCGGTGGCCTTGTAGATGATCACGAAGCCGAGCGCGATGAGCGCGTAGACCGCCCCGCTGGACAGTCCGTTGACCAGTACCTCGGCGAACCCGCTCACGAGCCCGGTCTCCCTTCGCCCTCGCCCCGCGGCGGGTCCGCGGGTGCCTGCGCGGCCGTCCGTTCGGCCGTCCGTGCGACCGCCTGTGCCGCCCCGGAGGTACCGAGGTAGGCGCGGATCACCTCGGGGTCGCGCTGGATCGCGGCGGGCGGGCCGCTCGCGATGCGCTTGCCGAAGTCGAGGACGGTGACCTCGTCGGCCAGCCGCGCCACCATGTCCATGTCGTGCTCGACCAGCAGGATCGACAGGCCCAGCCCGGCCCGTACCCGGCGCAGCGTCGCGGCCATCGCGCGCCGCTCGGCCCCGTTCATCCCGGCGACGGGCTCGTCCAGCAGCAGGATCCGCGGCTCCAGGCACAGCGCGCGGGCCAGCTCCACCCGCTTCTGCACGCCGTACGGGAGCGCGCCCGCCGGGGTGTCCAGGTGCTCGTCGACGCCGACGAACTCGGCGATCTCCCGGACCCGGGCCCGGTGCCGCCGCTCCTCGCGGCGGCCGGCGGGCAGCCGCAGCCCGGCCGACAGGAAGCCGGTACGGGTGAGCCGGTGCCGGCCGAGCATCAGGTTGGCGGCGGTGCTGAGCCGTCCCGACAGCGCGATGTTCTGGAACGTCCGGGCCACGCCGAGGGCGGCGATGCGGTGCGGGGCGAGGGAGGTCAGCTCGGCGTCCCCGAACCGCACGCTCCCGGCGGTCGCCCGGTACACCCCCGACAGCACGTTGAAGCACGTCGACTTGCCCGCGCCGTTGGGGCCGATCAGCGCGTGCAGGCTGCCGGGCGCGACGGTGAAGCCCACCTCGTCCAGGGCGGTCAGCCCGGCGAACCGCACCGTCAGCCCGTCCACGACCAGTTCGGGCACGACCGGCTCCGGCACGACCGGCTCCGGCGCGTCGTCGCCGGTCACCTCGGCGGCGGGCGGCGGGACGGGGGTCATCCGGTCCACCGGCCGAGCGTGCGCGCGGGTCCGGCCGCGACCGGCTCCTCCTCGGCGGCCCCGGTGGAGACGCCGAGGTAGCGGTCCCTGACCTCGGGCGAGGAGGCCAGCTCGGGCGCCGGTCCCTCCAGCGCCACCGCGCCGACCTCCAGCACGTAGGCGTGGGAGGCCAGTTCCAGGGCCAGCGCCGCGTTCTGCTCGATGAGCAGCACCGCGATGCCCTCGCCGTTGATCGCGCGGATCGTCGCGGCGATCCGGTCGATCATGATCGGGGCCAGGCCCAGCGACGGCTCGTCCAGCAGCAGCAGGCGGGGCCCGGCCATCAGCGCGCGGCCGATCGCGAGCATCTGCTGCTCGCCGCCCGACAGCAGCCCGGCGCGCTGCCGCTCCCGTTCGGCCAGCACCGGGAAGAGCCGCAGCACCCGGTCGCGGGCCGCCGCGACGGCTCGGCGGTCGCGGGCGCCGAGCGCGCCGGCGCGCAGGTTCTCGCCGACGGTCATCCGGGCGAAGATCTCCCGGCCCTCGGGGACCTGCACCACGCCCTGGCCGACGATCCGGTCCGGCCGGCGCCCGCGCAGCGAGGTCCCCGCCGCGGCGATCCGGCCGGCGCGCACCGTCCCGCCGTGGAACGGCAGCACACCGGAGACGGCCCGCAGCAGGGTCGTCTTCCCGGCGCCGTTGCCGCCCAGCACGGCGGCGAACCCGCCCTCGGGGACCCGGAGGGAGACCTCGCGGAGAGCCCGGACCGGGCCGTAGTCGACCGACAGATCGTTCACGGTCAGTGCAGGTGGACTCATGCGCGGGTCCTCCCGCGCCGGTGTCGCCGGACGCGCACTCTGCCTCCCTGGGGCTCGGACGAGGAGTCGGGGAGGCAAGGATCGGCGCGCACCCGAAGGCCGGTCTAGAGCGTCGTTCTAATTGAGGGAGGCGACGCAACGGGCGGGTCCCGCGATTGTGAGCGGTCACAATCCGCCCCTCGGGGGACCCCGGTGTCTGGTCACATCCGGCGGCCCGATGGCACCATGGCGCCACCCCTGGGGTGGAGGTGCCCGTGTCGATCAGGACGACGTCCGGTGACCGCGGCGGGAGCGCGATCATGCGCAAGGCGGTCCAGCGGCTGTCCGGCCGGCTGCCCGATCTCGCCGACCGGCTGGTCGCCGAGATCCTGCGCGGCGAGGAGTGGGACCGCCCGGCCGGTCTGCGCGACGACCTCTGGCAGATGTGCCACATCGGCCTCGGCCACGGGATGGAGGCGATCCTCGACCCCGGCGGCGGCCGGACCGACCTGGAATGGGCCGAACGCCTCGGCCGGCGCCGGGCCGAGCAGGGCCAGCCGCTGGACCGCCTGCTGCGCTCGTACCGGCTGGCAGGGAAGATCTTCTGGGAGGCCGTCGTGGAGACGGTCGGCCAGGAGGAGCCCGCGCACGTGCCCACCCTGATCCGGCACGCCACCCGGACCTGGTCGGCGATCGACGAGCAGTCCAGCACCGCCGCCGCGGCCTACCACCGCACCGAGTACGACCTGCTGCGCCGCAGCGAGGAGCGGACGCGCGCGGTGGTGGACGCCCTCCTGGAGGGGCAGGGCGTGGACGGCGGGCTGCTCGCCACCGCCGGTGAGGTGCTCGGCCTGCCGGAGCAGGGCCGGTACGCCGTCGTCGTCCTCGGCCAGGCCGATCCGCCCGGCTCGCCTGGCTCACCCGGCTCACCAGACCCGTCCGGCCCGTCCGGCCCGTCCGGCCGTCCCGGCGGCGCGGATCGGCCCGGCGCCGCGGGACCGGTCGAGGCAGGCGGGATGCGGTTCATCTGGCGGATGCGGGCCGACACCCAGGTCGCCCTGGTCGCGCTCGGCACCGCCGGGCTCGACGAGCTGATCGAGACGCTCCGCCCGCAGGCGCGCGCCCACGCCGGGGTCAGCCCGGTCGTGTGCACGCTGGCCGAGCTGGGCACCGCCCGCTGGCTGGCCGAGCTGGCGCTGCGCACCTGCTGGTCCGCCGAGCCCGAGATCGCCCTGCTCGACCGGCGGCTGCCCGGCGCGCTGGTGGTCTCCCAGCCCCGGCTGGCCGGACGGCTCGGCCGTACGGTCCTGGGCCCGCTCTACGAGCTGGACCCGGCCTACCGGGACGTCCTGCTCGCCACCCTCACCACCTGGTTGCAGTGCGACGGCTCGGCGTCCCGCGCGGCGGCCCGGCTGTACTGCCACCACAACACCGTGCTCAACCGGCTGCGGCGGATCGAGCGGCTCACCGGGCGGCTGCTGTCCCGGCCGAACGACCTGGCCGAGGTGGTGCTCGCGCTGAGCGCCGTCCGGCTGCTGGAGCCCGCGCCGGGCCTCCCACCCGACGCCTGAGCCGTCCGCGCGTCAGCCGCCCGCGCGTCAGGCGCCCGCCCGCGCGTCGAGCCAGGCCAGGGCCCCCTGGACGTCGGGAACGGTGGGGGCGTCCGGGGCGGGCGGCCGGTCGATCATCACGACGGGTACGGCGAGGCGGCGCGCCGCGACGAGCTTGGCCGCCGTCATCGCGCCACCGCTGTCCTTGGTGACCAGCACGTCCACGGCGTGCTCGCGCATCAGCGCCGCCTCGCCGTCCACGGTGAACGGCCCCCGGCCCAGCACCACGTGGGTGCGCGGCGGCAGCGGCGGCTCCGGAGGGTCGACCGAGCGCACCAGGTAACGGCGGTGGGCGTCGCCCGCGAACGCCGCCAGGCCACCGCGCCCGATGGTGAGGAAGACGCGCTCCCCGGGCAGGTCCGCCGCCGCCTCCGCCACCGAGGGCACCCGCCGCCAGTCGTCGCCGGGCCCCTCCGTCCAGCCCGGGCGGCGGAGCACCAGCAGCGGGACGCCCGCGTCCCCGGCCGCGGCGGCGGCCGAGGCGGTGACGGCGGACGCGAACGGGTGGGTGGCGTCGACCACCGCCCCGATCCGTTCGGCGGCCAGCCAGGCGGCCAGCGCCGCCGCGCCCCCGAACCCGCCGATCCGCGTCCGGCCCGGCGGCAGCGCCGGATCGGCGACCCGGCCGGCCAGCGAGCTGACCACGTCGAACCCGGGCCGGGCGGCGAGCAGCCCGGCCAGCCGCCGCGCCTCCCCGGTCCCGCCGAGCAGCAGTACGCGCACGGGGTGCATGGTAGGTGCGTGACGTCTCTTCGGTACGGGTGGACCACCGGCGCGTGTGCCACCGCGGCGACCAAGGCCGCCTACACGGCGCTGCTGACCGGCGAGTTCCCGGACCCGGTGGAGATCACCCTGCCCCGGGGGCGGCGCCCGGCGTTCGCGCTGGCGGTGGAGGAGCTGGCGGACGGCGCCGCGACCGCGGGCATCGTCAAGGACGCCGGGGACGACCCGGACGTCACGCACGGCGCGCTGGTCCGTTCGACCGTGCGGCTCGGCGCGCCCGGGACCGGGGTGCGGTTCCTCGCCGGGCCGGGCGTCGGCACGGTCACCCGGCCGGGCCTGCCGCTGGAGGTCGGCGAACCGGCGATCAACCCGGTGCCCCGGCGGATGATGCGGGAGGTGCTCGGGGACGCCGACGCGATCGTGGAGATCTCGGTGGACGGCGGCGCGGAGCTGGCCCGCCGGACCTGGAACCCGCGGCTGGGGATCCTGGGCGGCCTGTCGATCCTGGGCACCACCGGCGTGGTCGTCCCGTACTCCTGCTCGGCCTGGATCGACAGCATCCGCCGCGGGGTGGACGTGGCCCGCGCCGCCGGGCGGACGCACGTCGCGGGCGCCACCGGGAGCACGTCGGAACGGGTCGTCGCCGAGCTGCACGGGCTCCCGGAGGACGCCCTGCTGGACATGGGCGACTTCGCCGGGGCGGTGCTGAAGTACCTGCGCCGCCACCCCGTCCCGCGGCTCACCATCGCCGGGGGCGTCGGCAAGCTCGCCAAGCTCGCGGCCGGCCATCTCGACCTGCACTCGGGACGGTCCCAGGTGGACTTCGCCCTGCTCGCCGGCCTGGTCGGCGAGCCGGAGACGGCGGCGCGGGTACGAGCGTCCAACACCGCGCTGGAGGCCCTTCGCGTCTGCACGGAGGCCGGGCTGCCGCTGGGCGATCTCATCGCCGCCCGCGCCCGCGACGTCGCGCTGGAGGTGCTGCGCGGCGCGCCGGTCGAGGTGGACGTCGTGGTCATCGACCGCGCGGGGACGATCGTCGGCCGGGCCGGCGGTGCGTCTCCGGGGTGAGAACCGCCTTCCGGGGCACTTGTCACCTGTCACCCGGACAGTCGCACGAAGAGTTGCGGAGAAAATTGCCGCCGAAGTCGAAGAACCGCCCCGTTCCTGCGTCAATGAGTGAGCATGGGGAGGGCCGGAGGGCGGCTCGTGAATTGGCAAAATGGAAGTTTCACGCGCCTCATCGGCGATACGAAGTCGAGTGAGCAATCCGGCCGCCGAAGTTTACTTTTCCCACGATGTTTCCGTCCTCCGGCGAGGGTACGGTGGTGCAGCCACCAGAGCGGGCTCCGGCCCGGCGAATCGTCCGGTGTCCGGTGCGCCGCTCATCACGCGCCGGGACGGTTGATCACGATGTGCCTTTCCGATTTCACAGAGCGGTGATCCTGTGTCCTTCGGTACGAGGGGGGCCGTCATGGCCAGGCGATCATGACCGCGGCGATGGAGGTCCTCGGTGACCGGATGGTGCTGTCCGGCGACCCGCGGGACGGGCGGGACGCCCGCCGGGCCGTCCGGGAACGCGCCGCCAAGGTCGTCGGCGACGCCGAGGTCCTGGACGACATCGAGCTGATGACCTCGGAGGCCGTGGCCAACGCCGTCCTGCACGGCTCGGGGCCGGTGCGGGTCACGGTCGCGACCGACGGGCGGCGGGTGCGGGTGGAGGTCCGCGACGGCGGCCCGGCCGGCGACGAACGGGCGGACCCGGACCGGTGCCGGCTCGACCACGGCCGCGGCCTGGCGGTGATCGACGCCCTGGCCGCCGAGTGGGCGCTGGAGCGCTCCCCCGGCGACACCCGGCTGTGGTTCGTGGTGGCCGCGCCACCGCTCTGACCCGCGTGCTACGCGGGGTCGTCCTGGGCGGCGGGGGCGAGCCGGCCGCGGACGACCTTGCCGGTGGCGTTGCGCGGCAGCTCCTCGACGAAGTGCACGTCGCGGGGCACGGCGTAACGGGCCATCCGGTCGCGGACGTGGGCGCGGACGGCGTCGGCGTCCAGTTCCCCGCCGGGCCGTACCACGACGAAGGCGACCGGCCGCTGCCCGAAGTCGGGATCGGGAGCACCGGTCACGGCGACCTCGCGCACCTGGGGCAGCAGCGCGATCGCCTCCTCCACCGCGCCGGCGTGGACGTTCTCGCCGCCTGAGACGATCATGTCGTCGTCCCGTCCGCGCACGAACAGCCGGCCCCGCGCGTCCAGATGGCCGAGATCGCCCAGGCTCAACATCCCGTCCCGCGTCTCCTTGGTCTCGCCGCCGGTGTAGCCCGCGAACGGCAGCTCGTTGGCGGCGAAGATGCGGCCGGTCGTCCCGGCCGGGACCGGTTCGCCGCGTTCGTCCAGGATCGCGACCCGGGTCCCCGGCGGCGGGGTGCCCGCGGTGTCCGGGGTGGCCCGCAGGTCGGCGGGGGTGGCGATGGTGACCCAGGACGCCTCGGTGGACCCGTACAGGTTGTAGAGGATGTCGCCGAAGGCGTCCATGAACGCGGTGGCCAGCCCGCCGGGCAGCGCCGACCCGCTGACCGCGGTGATCCGCAGCGACGAGAGGTCGTACCGGCGCCGCGTCTCCGCGGGCAGCTCCAGCACCCGCTGCAGCATCACCGGGACCGCGACCAGCGCGGTGCTCGCGGTGGACTCCACCGCGCGCAGGGTGGACTCGGGGTCGAAGCGGCGCCGCAGCACGATCGTCGCCCGGAGCGAGATCGCCGTCTGGAGCATCGCGTAGCCCCACGTGTGGAAGAGCGGCGCCTCGATCAGCATCCGCTCGTGCACGCGGTAGGGGATCCGGGACAGGATCGACGCCAGCGGCGCCATCCCCGGCCGGGAGTGCCGCGCGGCGCCCTTGGGCGGGCCGGTCGTCCCGGAGCTGAGCACGATGGTCCGCCCGGGGCGCGGCGGGGGCTCGATCCCGCCGCCGGGGGCCGAGGCGATGAGCTCTTCCAGACCGTTGCCGGGGCCGTGGGCGGTCACCACCCGTACCCCGTCGGGGACGGCGTCCAGGAACCCGGCGAACTCGGGGTCGGCGATCAGCACCTCGACCCCCTGCCCGTCCAGGACGGCCAGCAGCTGCGCGGTGCTCATCCCGGTGTTGAGCAGGACCAGGTCGGCGCCGCGCTTGCTGCACGCGACGAGCGTCTCCACCATGCCGCGGTGGTTGCGGCAGAGCACCGCGACGCGGGACGGGTCGCCGAGCGTGCCGAGGGCGGCGGCCAGCCGGTCGGTCCGGGCGTCCAGCTCCGCGTAGGTGAGCTCGCCGTCGTCGTCGATGACCGCGACCCGGCCGGGGTCGCGGCCGGCCGCCGACACCACCGTGCCGCCCAGCAGCGTGCCCCAGCGCCGCAGCGCGGCCAGCTGGCGGGCGACCCGGTGCGGCGGGCCGGGCCGCCAGAGCCCGCTGCGCCCCATCATCGCCGCCACCCGCCCGGCCGTCACGGCACGCCGCCCGATCTCCGAAGGTGCCCTCATGTGCTGCACCGTAGGGGGACGGCGGCGGGCGGGCTCCTGAGCGAACCCAGGTATCGAGGGGGCGAGTTGTCACATCGGTGACAACCCCGGCGCGCTCAGCGCTCGGCGGCGGTGACCCCCGCGGCCGGCACGCCGTCCGGCGCCGGCTCGTCGGGCAGGTCGAGCGCGTCGCGCAGCACGACCGGCTTGAGCGCCATCGCCGCGATCACGCCGACCACCGCGATCCCGGCGGAGATCAGGAAGATGTGGCCGGTGGCGTCGCCGTAGGCCGCGCGGACGACCTCCTGGACCGGTGCGGGCAGCGAGGCGATGTCGAGGTTGCTCCCGGCGCCGTCCCCGCCACCGCGGATCCCGAGTCGTTCCAGCCCCCGCGCGATGTTGTCCGCGACATGGTCGGCCAGGACCGCGCCGAGGACCGAGACGCCGATCGTCCCGCCGAGCGAGCGGAAGAACGTGACGGCGCCGCTGGCCGCGCCGATCTCGCGCAGGGGCACCGAGTTCTGCACGACCAGGACCAGGTTCTGCATGGAGGCGCCGACCCCGATGCCGACCAGGAACATCCCGGCCCCGACGAGGACCAGCGGGGTGTCGTGGTCGATGAAGCCCAGCCCGGCGAAGCCGAGGGTCAGCACGATCGTGCCCATCACGATGTACGGCTTGACCTTGGCGGTCTTGGTGGTGAGCCGGCCGATGATCGTGGACGAGGCCAGGACCCCGGCCATCATCGGCATGGTGAGCAGGCCCGCCTCGGTCGGGCTGTAGCCGCGCCCGATCTGGAAGTACTGGCCCAGGAAGACCGCGCCGCCGAACATCGCCATGCCGACCGCCAGGCTGGCCACGATCGCCAGCGCGGTGTTGCGGCGGGCGATGATCTTGAGCGGGACGACCGGCTCGGCCACCCGGGCCTCCACCCAGACGGCCAGCGCCAGCACGAGCACCCCGGAACCGGCCATGGCGAGGGTCTGCCAGGACGCCCACGGGAACGAGCCGCCCACGAAGGTGACCCAGAGCAGCAGCAGGCTGACGCCCCCGGCGATGAGCAGCGCGCCCAGGTAGTCGATCTTCACCTCGGCCCGCCGGATCACCGGGAGGTGCAGCGTCTTCTGCAGCAGCGCGAACGCCACCACCGCGAACGGGACGCCGATGAAGAAGCACCACCGCCAGCCGAGCCAGGAGGTGTCGACGATCAGCCCGCCCAGCAGCGGGCCGCCGACGGTGGCCACCGCCATCACCGCGCCGAGGTAGCCGAAGTACCGGCCGCGCTCGCGCGGGCTGATCATGGTGGCCATGACGATCTGGGCGAGGATCTGCAGGGCGCCCATGCCCAGGCCCTGGAACGCCCGCGCCGCGATCAGCTGCCCGGTGTTCTGCGCGAACCCGGAGACCAGCGACGCCAACGTGAAGATCACGATGCCGATCTGCAGCAGCAGCTTCTTGTCGTAGAGGTCGGCCAGCTTCCCCCACAGCGGGGTGGTGGCGGTGGAGACCAGCAGGGTCGCGGTGACGACCCAGGTGTACTGCGACTGGCTGCCCTTGAGCGCGCCGATGATCTCCGGTAGCGCGGTGGACACGATCGTGGCGCTCAGCATGGCCACGAAGAGCACCAGCAGCAGCCCGCTGAGAGCCTCCAGGGTCTGCCGTTGCGACATCGGCGCGGGCGAGGTCTGCACGCTCAAGCGACTGCCTTCCTGAGGGACGACGCGACACAGAGAGAAGGTGACAGCGTCCCACCTTATTCCCGGTGGGCAAAATTTCCCACTGGGAAAGATTCAACTCCCCGGATAGGCTGGCCCATCATGAGCACCCCGGCCGGACTGCGCGAACGCAAGAAGGAGGCCACGCGCGAAGCGCTGCACGACGCCGCGATGCGCCTCGCCATCGAGCACGGCCTCGACCAGGTCACCGTGGAGGCCATCGCGGACGCGGCCGGGGTGTCCCGCCGGACCTTCTCCAACTACTTCGCCGGCAAGGAGGACGCGCTCCTGTACGGCGACGAGCAGCGGATGGTCGAGCTGCTGGAGGGGTTCGCCGCCCGCCCGGCCGGCGAGTCCTCCTGGGCCGCCCTGCGCGCCGCGTACCACGACCGCTACGAGAAGAACGGCGAGCCCGACCCGCGGTGGGCCGCCCAGGCCCGGCTCGCCCGCAACCACCCGTCGGTGCTCGGCCGCCAGCTCGCGCACTACGCCACGTTCGAACGCCGCCTCGCCGAGCTCATCCGCGAGCGCGACGGGCTCCCGGAGAGCAGCCGGCGCCCCCGCGTGATGGCGACCGCGTTCCTCAACGCCCTCCGGGTCGCCGCGCTCGCCTGGACCGAGGAGCAGCCTCCCCGGCCGCTGCGGGCCATCGTCGACGAGCATCTCGACGAGATGGCCCGCCCGTTCAGCTGAGGCCCTCCGCCTTCAGCCGTTCCCTGAGGAAGTCCAGGTCCGTGCGCTTCCGCAGGTCGATCGCATCCAGCACGGTGTACGGATGGAGGGGTCCCGTGCCGCGCGCGTCGACCCGCGCACCGGCGTCCAGCAGGGCCCGGACGGCCGAAGCCCGAGCACCGTCGTCGACGGCCGCCAGGAGCGGCGTACGGCCATGGCCGTCGCGGGCCTCGATGTCCACGCCCGCCTCCAGGAGCCGGGGAAGCAGCTCCTCATGATCCAGGCGGTGAAGGAAGTGCAGCAGCGAGCGCTGCTCCCCGTCACGCGTATGGGGGTCGTACCCGAGATCGAGCAGCCGCAGAACGCCCTGCGTGTCGCCTCGGCCGACCCTGGCGAACAGTTCCCGGCGCTGTTCGCGGAGGGCACGCGGCAGGGTGCCGGGGCCGGCCCATTCCTCCCGTACGGCGAAGCACCCCCTGACCGCGCCGCCCAGCGCGCGCAGTGCCCTCTCCCGCCGCCATTCGTGCTCGTCATGCCAGGTGTGCAACCGGCCGTTCCGGAACGCCACCTCGTGCCACTCCCCCCGGCACCGGACGCGCGCCACCGGCGGCCCCTCCGGGTCGGGCGGTCCCACCGGGCCGTCCGCGGCGGGGCGGGCGGGGAACAGGGCCTTCCGTACCAGGGGGTGCAGCTCTTCGGGGGTGAGGCGTCCCGCCCGTACCAGGTCGAGGTCCGGGGAACGCTGCCAGAACAGGGCGGGCAGGTCGGGGGTCTTACCGGGACGGGTCCCGACGTCGGCGGCGGACCGCACGTACGTGACGCGCGGGCCGCCGCCGTCCTCCGGAAGCTCCACGGCCAGGATCACCACGCCCATGTCCATCCGCACCGGCGAGGACAGGGTCGGCCGGAGGTGATGCCGGATCAGGAACCGGCGCCCCGCACCGGCACGGGCCAGCCGCCGCAGCTCCGGCTCGATCCGGTGCAGCGCCAGCGGGGTCAGGGCGAGCGCCGAACGCTCCTGGTCCCGGAACCGTTCATGCAGGCGCAGGTCGAGGCCCACCGCCGCGAAGGCCGCCTCGACCTCGCCGCGCTCGTGCAGCAGCGTCGCCCGTTCGGCGAGCCCGATCGGATCGTCCCCGGCACCGCGGCCGGCACCGCGCACCGGCGTGCCGTCCGCCCGGAAGAACGGCGCCCGGCCGAGCCCGCCGTGCCGGTCGAGCAACTCCCCGGCGCGCCGCACGTCCCACACGTGCCGCGGCGCGACGAATGCGTGCCGCGCCTCCGGACGTCCGAAGCCCAGGCGGGCGCCGGCGGACGAAAGCAGGTGGAGATGCGCGTCACCGTAAGCGGCCAGCACGTACAGATGGGCGTCCTGCTCCACATGCCAGCGCAGCAGGTCCGGCGCCAGGTGCCGGAGGTCGTCCTCCAGCGCCTCCGCGACGGCCGCCCCGTACCGGGCCGCCACCACGGCCAGGTCGAAGGCGACCCCCACCCCCGCCGCGTCGCAGGCCCCGCGCCAGTCCCCGGCCAGCCTCCGCTCGGTGGCGCGCTCGATCCTCCACCGGGGAACCCCGTACCGGCGCGCCCGCTCCCGCCACGCCGCGTACTTCCGGTTGAACGGCCCGCACGCGGCGGTCCCCGGCCTCGGCTGGGAAACAGCCACCTCGCCCATCGATCGTCCCCTCCCGGTTTCTCCCCGCCGGGCAGCCTAATGATCGACCTGATCGACCCGCGCCGCACGCCCTGAGCCCGTGCTGGGCGACCTCGCCGACCGCTGATCGTTCAGCCGGGCGAGCCGCCGTCACGGCCTCCGGGGTAACGGCGGCGCCAGATCCAGAAGACGCCGCAGGACACCAGGGCCCAGGCCGCGAGCACGGCGAACGGGAAGACGTGCTGGTGATGGGGGAAGTAGATGGCGGTGTGCTGGGCGTTCACCGAAGCGCCCGGCGGAAGCCAGCGGCCGATCGTGGCGAGCGGGGACGGCAGCAGCGCCCAGGAGACCGCGCCGCCCGAGGACGGGTTGCCGACGATGACCATGAGGCCCCACGTGGGAAGCATCGCCCAGCGCCCGATCAGGGTGTTGAACATCGTGAAGACCATGCCCGAGGTGAACATCGTGAGGGCCAGGATCAGCCAGGACTCGACGAAGGGCAGGTCCAGGGCCCCCAGCAGCCAGTCCACCACCGCGGCGATGGCGAACCCGCCGAGCAGGGAGTACGCCGCCGTGAAGAGGATCCGTTCGAGCGCCCTCAGCGCCCGCGCATGGACGCTGAGCTGGATCGCGCCCACGAAGCCGATGATCACGGCGGCGAGCGAGACGTAGAACACCGCCAGGCCCCGCGGGTCGCCGGGCTGGAGCGGTTTGACGTCGCGGACCACGACGGCGACGCCCGTCTCCGCGCCCACCTTCGGCGCCGTCTGCTCCAGCAGCTGGGCCACGGAGGCGCCCGAGGCACCGGAGACGTTCAGGGTGGCCGCCCCGGGACCGCGGAACTGGAGGACCGCGAAGACCCGCTGTTCGTCCAGGGCCCGTGCCGCCTGGGCCGGGCCGGGGTACGGCTGGACGCGCACCGAGGCGTTCAGCGCCTTTTCCATGGCGCCGAGGAAGGCGCCGTTCCGTACGGCCTGGCCGCTTTCCACTACGGCGACGGGAATCGCATGCGGTGTGGGATTGGCCATGGAGTAGGTGTAGGAGCCCGCGAAAAGCCCCGCGGCCGACGCGAGGATCGCCGTCAGGACGATCGCGGGCAGGAAGGGCGACCGCCTGAAAGCGGCCCACCGTTCCGCCAGGACGCGCCTTGCCTCATGAGCCATGGTGTGCGCTCCCGGCCATTTCACCACCCTGGAGTCCCTGGCCGGAGCCGTACCGTGACCCTCGCCCGGATATGCCGGACGCGATCAGGATCGACCGTGAAATGGCCGTGGGATTACGTGGCGGGCACCGATCAGCCGCCCGGCCGGTCGGTGCGGAGGAAGCCGGGCCCGGTCCACGCCGGGACGTCCGGCGTTGAGCGGACTTCCGGCGCGTTGAGCGGACGGCCGGCCGGTCAAGCGGGGGGCCGCCCGCCGCCGAAGAGCATCCGCAGGACGGGGCGGGCGGCGGCGTCCGGCGAGTCGCCCAGGTCGGAGAGCGCGCCGCTCAGCCACAGTTCGGCGAATCCGTGCGCGATCGACCAGGCGGCGAGCCCGGCCGTGCGCTCGTCCGCGCCCTCGGGGGACCGCGCGCGGGCGCCGCGCCTCAGGACCGTGCGGGCCCGGGCGGACGCCGCGCTCACCTCGGGGTCGTCGGCCCGGTAGAGCTCCGGCCGGAACATCACCGTGAAGTGGGCGCGATGGCCGGTCGCGAAGCGCACGTACGCCACGCCCACCTCGAGCAGGTCGTCGCCCGCCCCTTCCAGCGCGTCGGCGAACAGCGCGAACCCCTCCGAGGCGATGGCCGTCAGGACGCCGGCCTTGTCGCCGAAATGGTGGGCCGGCGCGGCGTGCGAGACCCCGGCGCGGCGGGCCAGCTCGCGCAGGCTCCAGCCGCTCGGGCCGGACTCGTCGATCGCCTCCAGGGCGGCGTCGATGACGGCCCGCCGCAGGTTTCCGTGGTGGTAGGTCTGCTGGTCGATCGCTCTCCTCCTCCGCGCCTCCGGCCCCGTCCAGGGCACCGCCATCGTATCTAGTCATTGACAAGACCGCATGTGCGGGCGCAATCTAGTCAATGACTAGATATGACGGAAGGGTGATCCGATGGAAGACCTCAGTACGGTTCTGGGCGCGGAGACCGTGGCCCTGGTGGCCGTGACGCTCGGATTCCGGCTCGCCGGGGCGCAGGGAGCGCGCCGGTTCAGGGACTGGGCGCTCTGCGCGGCGTACGGGATGGCCGCCATGCTCGTCCTCACCGCGAGCGCGCACTTCGTGCCCGAGAGCGTGACCACGATGCCGAACCACGCCGACCTCACCCGCATGGTGCCGTCGTTCGTCCCGTTCCCCGGCGCCATGGTGTACCTGACCGGCGTGCTGGAGTTGCTGGGCGCGGCGGGGCTGGTCCTGGCCGGGACGCGCAGGGCCGCCGGGTACTGCCTGGCCGCCCTGTTCGTGGTGATGCTCCCGGCCAACATCCACGCGGCCGTCGCCGACGTCCCGCTGGCGGGCGACCCGCCGACCCCGCTGTGGGTCAGGATCCCGCAGCAGGTGGTCTACATCGCCATCGCGCTCTGGGCCGCCCGGAGCGCCACCGCCTCACCCCGGCCGCAGGAGGCGCTGTCGCGTTGACTCAGACGCCGCGCATCGCCGCGGCCAGCGCGCGCACTCCTTCGGCGATGGCGCCCTCGTTCAGGTCGGAGTAGCCGAGGATCAGGCCCTGGCGTCCGTGGCCGTTCAGGCGGTACGGCGCGACGCCCGTCACGCGGACGCCCCGTCCGGCGGCGGCCGCCACCACGTCCTCCTCCCGAAGCCCCTCCGGGAGCCAGATGACGAGGTGGAGCCCGGCCGCCGCGCCGACCGGCTCGCAGCCGGGCAGGTGCTCGGCCAGCCCGGCGAGGAGGGCGTCGCGGCGGCGGCGGTAGACCGGCCGCATCCGGCGCAGATGCCGGTCGAACTCGCCGCGCATGAGGAAGTCGGCGAACGCGAGCTGGTCGATGGCCGGTGAACCACGGTCGGCCAGCAGCTTGGCCTCGGCGACGGACTCGGCCAGGCGCGGGGGGAGCAGCAGCCAGCCCAGGCGGAGCCCGGGAGCGAGGGTCTTGCTGAGCGAGCCCGCGTGGACGACCACGTCGGGGGCCAGACCCTGCATGGCGCCGATGGGGGCGCGGTCGTAGCGATACTCGGCGTCGTAGTCGTCCTCCAGGACGATCGCTCCCCGCGCGCGGGCCCACCGGATCACCGCTGCACGGCCCTCGGCCGGCAGGACGCCGCCGAGCGGCCACTGGTGCGAGGGGGTGATGACGAGGAGGTCGGCGTCACAGCGTTCGAGCGCGGCGGTGTCGAGCCCCTCATCGGTGACGGGGATCCCCACGACGTCCAGGCCGTGCAGGCGGGCGAGCGAGCGCACGTCGTCTTCGGACGACGGGTCCTCCACCGCGATCCGCCGCGCGCCGCGCCGGGCCGCCACACCGATGATCAGCGCGGCGGCCTGCCCGAACCCGCTCGTGATGAGGACGCGCGCGGCGTCCGCCGACGTGCCGCGCGCCCGGTTGAGATAGTCGGCCAGCGCGGCGCGGAGTTCGGGGACGCCGTACCCGTCGAGGTAGTTGAGCCGGTCGTGCGGCATGCCGGTGAGCACGCGCCGGAGCGAACGGAGCCAGGCCGCGCGGGGGAAGCCGGCCGCGTCCGCGCGGCCGTACCCGAAGTCCAGCCGGACGCCGGGCGCGGACCGCGGGGCGGGTGCCGGCGAGGGCCGCTCGGTCACCGCCGCCACCCGCGTGTAGGAACCCGGGGTGCTGACCAGGTAGCCCTCGGCCGCGAGCTGGTTGTACGCCTCGACCACGACGCCCCGGGAGACGCCGAGTTCGGTGGCGAGCCGCCGCGAGGAGGGCAGCGAGGTACCGGTCCGCAGGCGCCCGGCGCGGATGCCGTCCCGAAGGGCCGTCTCGATCTGGCGGTGCATGGGCGTGGCGCCGGTCCGTTCGAGTCCCAGCAGCAAGTCGTGCACCAGTCCGGTGTTTACCCCGCTCACCGCCGAAGGGTAACCCCGCGGCCGTGCACTCAGGCGACGGCGAAGGAGCCGACCGCGGCCGCGCACAGGACCAGCCCGGCACCGTGGGTGAGGCTGGTCCGTTCCCGCAGGATGAGGCCGGCCAGGACGACCGTGAAGGCGGGATAGAGCGAGGTGATCACCGCCGAGATGGCCGTCGTTCCGTTCCGGGCGGAGAGGAAGTACAGGAGCGTCGCGGAGAACCCCAGGACGCCGGGCCAGATCGCCGTCCACGGCGGCCGCCGCCAGGTGCCGGGCCGCGTACCGGACCGGTGGCCGCGCACCGTGCCGGACAGCACGATGGTCACCAGGACGACGGCACCGGTCAGCTGGCTCGCGGCCACCGGCCACAGCCCCGCCCCGTCCCCCGCCTGGCCGAGGCAGACGAACAACCCGGCGAAGCCGACCCCGGCGAGCAGGCCCTCACCGACGCCCTCGGTAGCGCGCCCGGAGCCCCGCGCGCCCGGCTGCCGGGAGACCAGCCAGATGCCCGGAATGGCCAGGGCGACGCCCAGGACGGCGAGTGTCGTGAAACGCTGCCCCGTCAGGAGAGCGACCGGGATCGGGAGGCCCGCCGCGCCGACGGCGGACAGCGGCCCGGCGACGTTCATCCGGCCTGCGGCCAGGCCCCGGTAGAGGGCCAGCGTGCCGAGCGCCCCGCCCAGGCCGGCGGCCATGCCCCACAGGACCTCGCTCGCGTCGGGCGCCGAGCGGAAGAACAGGGCCGCGGTCAGGCCGCCGGTCGCGGCGGCGATCTGGCCGACGAGGCCGACGAGGCCGTAGTGGACCTTGCGTGACAGCAGGCCGCCGAGGAAGTCCGAGGCGCCATAGAGCACGGCGGCGGCCAGCGCGAGAGAGATCGCCGTTTCCATCGGGTTCAGCCCTTCACCCGGCAGGTGAGCCGGACGGCGCTCGGGCCGGCGTCCGCGGTGGTGCGCCCCATGGGTGCATTTCCTTTCGCCTTCGTGGTGCTGACCCGGTCATCGTCGCGGCGGATCGGGCCGGTCTACAGGGCCGATCGGAGCTTCGGAAACAGGTCCGATTCGGGACGGGACCGGGCCTCGCCCGGCCCCCTGCCGGTCCGCACTGGCCCGCAGCACTGGCCCGCACTAGGTCTGCGCTGGGCCGCGCAAATTAGTACATGCATGAATCAACTTGGCCGCGCCACTAGGGTGGTGGCCATGGCCGATGACGACGAGGCGCTCACCCGCGTCCAGGGGCCGGCCCGTGACGGCGGACCGGCCGACCTGGACTTCTGGTCCTTCGTCGAGCTGGCCGACCGCCGGCTGTCGGAGGAGTTCGGGTTCCGGCACCGGCTGGCCACCCAGGTGCTGCTCACGCTGAACCGCGCCTCGATGATCGTCACCTACGACCTGGAGGCCGCGGTGCACCGGCCCCGCGGGCTGTCCTGGGCGGGGTTCCGGCTGCTGTTCGTGACCTGGCTGGCCGGGCCGCTGGAGTCGCACCGGGCCGCCACGCTGGCCGGGATGAGCCGGGCGGCGGTGTCCAACCTGGCCAAGACGCTGGTCGCCGACGGGCTGCTGGCACGGTCGCCGGGCGAACGGGACGGGCGGGCGGTGCTGCTGTCGCTCACCGAACGCGGGCACGCCACGATGCTGGAGGTCTTCCGCGCGCAGAACGAGCGCGAGCACCAGTGGACGAGCGTGCTCACCGAGACCGAGCAGCGCATCCTGATCATGCTGCTGGACAAGCTCATCGCCAACCGCGACCAGTTCGACGTCCGCGAGCGCAGCTGATCCGCCCCCGGAAGGGGTAGACCGCCGAGGGGTTGACGGGCACCGCCCGCGCCAAAGATAGTACATACATTGACTAGTTTCGCGGCAGCGAGGAGGCCAGCCATGGCGTACTACCGCCGGGTCGGCGACGTGCCACCCAAGCGTCACACCCAGCACCGGGACGGTGACCGGCTCTACTACGAGGAGCTGATGGGCGAGGAGGGCTTCTCCTCCGACTCCTCGCTGCTCTACCACCGCGGCCTCCCCTCGGCGATCGTCGACTCCCGCGCCTGGGAGCCGCCGGACGCCGCGACCCGGCCCAACCACCCGCTCAAGCCCCGCCACCTGCGGCTGCACGAGCTGTTCCCCAAGGAGACCTGGGGGACCACCGACGTGGTGACCGGCCGCCGCCTCATCCTGGGGAACGCCGACGTACGCCTCTCCTACGCCGTCTCGACCGCCGACTCCCCGCTCTACCGCAACGCCACCGGCGACGAGATCGTCTACGTGGAGTCCGGGGAGGCCACCGTCGAGACCGTCTTCGGCGCCCTGGAGGCCCGGTCGGGCGACTACGTGGTCATCCCCACCTCGACCACGCACCGCTGGCTGCCCGAGGGCGAGGGGCCGCTGCGCGCGTACGTCATCGAGGCCACCGGGCACGTCGCCCCGCCCAAGCGCTACCTGTCGCGCTTCGGGCAGTTCCTGGAGCACGCCCCGTACTGCGAGCGCGACCTGCACGGCCCCGGCGAGGTGCTGCAGGCCACCGGGACCGACGTCGAGGTGCTGGTCAAGCACCGCACGTCCCGGGGGATCGACGGCACCCGCCTGGTGTACGCCGAGCATCCCTTCGACGTGGTGGGCTGGGACGGCTGCCTCTACCCGTTCACCTTCAGCGTCCACGACTTCGAGCCGATCACCGGCCGGGTCCACCAGCCGCCGCCCGTGCACCAGGTCTTCGAGGGCCACAACTTCGTGGTCTGCAACTTCGTCCCGCGCAAGGTGGACTACCACCCGCTGTCGATCCCGGTGCCCTACTACCACTCGAACGTGGACTCCGACGAGATCATGTTCTACTGCGGCGGCGACTACGAGGCCCGCAAGGGCTCGGGCATCGGCCCCGGCTCGGTCTCGGTCCACCCCGGCGGCCACCCGCACGGGCCGCAGCCGGGCGCGTACGAGCGCAGCATCGGCGCCGAGTTCTTCGACGAGCTGGCCGTCATGGTCGACACCTTCCGCCCGCTGGAGCTGGGCGAGGGCGGCCTGGCCTGCGAGGACCCCGGCTACGCCTGGACCTGGGCGGGACGCCGGGCGGACGGGGCGAAGTGAGCGCCCTCCCCGTCCTTCCCGCCCTCGCCGCCGGACTCTGCGACGACGCGGCCGTCTTCCCACCCGGCTCCCTGCCGCTTCCCGATGCCGTCCCCGCGCACCGGCGGCACAGGACGGCCCCGTACGCGGGCATGGTCGGCCCGTTCATCGTGGCCGCGCCCGCCCTCGCGGACCTGGGCGCCCTCGTGGGCCCAGGCGACCGCTTCGACCTCGTGGTCACCGTCCCGGCGGGCCCGGAGCACGTCCCCGCCGTCCTGGAGGAGGCGGCGGCACTGCCCGTCCCGCTCGCGGGCGTCGAGGTCGCGGTGCCCGCGGGAACGTCCCCGGCGGAGCTGTTCGCCGCGCTCGACCGCGCGGGGGCGGCGGTCCCCGTCTTCGTCGAGGTGCCCCGGGACGAGCGCCGCCCGGAGATCATCGCCGCGCTGCCGGGCACCCCGTACCGGGCCAAGTTCCGCACCGGCGGCACGACCGCCGCCCTCCACCCGGACGAGGCCGAAATGGCCGCCGCGATCGGGGCCGTGGTGGCGGCCGGCGTCCCGTTCAAGGCCACCGCCGGGCTGCACCACGCGATCCGCCGCACCGATCCGGACACCGGCTTCGAGCAGCACGGTTTCCTCAACCTGATGCTCGCCGTGGACGCCGCGCTCGGCGGCGCCCCCGAGGGGGAGCTGGCCGCGATCCTGGCCAGGCGCGACGGCGCCGCCGTGGCCGCGGCCGTCGCCGCCCTGGACGGAGGACGGATCGCCGCCGTGCGCGAACGGTTCCTGTCCTTCGGCACGTGCAGCATCACCGACCCGCTGAACGACCTGATCGGCCTGGGCCTGGTGCCCGGGTCGATCCTCCGAGGAGGAGAGAGCGCATGACCACGATCGCCGTTCCGGAGGACTCGCCGTTCGGGCTCGCCAACCTGCCCTACGGCGTCTTCTCCACCCCCGGCACGGCGCCCCGCGCCGGCGTCCGCGTGGGCGACTCGGTGGTGGACCTCGCGCTCGCGCTCGGCGACGACGTCTTCGCGCGGCCCACGCTCAACGCGTTCATGGCGCAGGGGTACGAGCGGTGGGTCGAGGTGCGGCGGCGGATCACCGAGCTGGTGGCCGGGGACGTGCCGGACGAGGCGGTCCATGCGGTCGGCGCGGTGACCCTGCACCTGCCCTTCGAGGTCGCCGACTACGTGGACTTCTACGCCTCCGAGCACCACGCGTCCAACCTCGGGCGGCTCTTCCGCCCGAACGCCGAGCCGCTCATGCCGAACTGGAAGCACCTGCCGGTCGGCTACCACGGCCGCGCCGGGACGGTCGTGCTCTCGGGGACGGACATCGTCCGCCCGCGCGGGCAGCGCAAGGCCCCGGACGAGGCCGCACCGAGCTTCGGTCCCTGCCGCAGGCTGGACATCGAGGCCGAGCTGGGCTTCGTCGTCGGCGCGGGCTCGCCGCTGGGCACGCCGGTGCCCTGCGACGACTTCGCCCGGCACGTCTTCGGGGCCGTCCTGGTGAACGACTGGTCGGCCCGCGACATCCAGGCGTGGGAGTACGTGCCGCTCGGCCCCTTCCTCGGCAAGAGCTTCGCCACCTCCGTCTCGGCCTGGGTCGTCCCCCTCCTCGCGCTGGAGGCGGCGCGGGTGCCCACGCCCGCGCAGGACCCCGAGCCCCTGCCGTACCTGCGCGAGAACGCCCCGTGGGGCCTGGACGTCGAGTTCGCCGTCGCCTGGAACGGGCAGGTCGTCTCGCGCCCGCCGTACCGGGAGATGTACTGGTCACCGGCCCAGATGCTGGCGCACATGACCGTCAACGGCGCCTCGGCCCGCACCGGGGACCTGTTCGCCTCGGGCACCGTCTCCGGCCCCGAGCGCGACCAGCGCGGCGCGTTCATCGAGCTCACCTGGGGCGGGCGGGAGCCCGTCGCAGTGAACGGAGAAAAGCGCACATTTCTGGAGGATGGCGACGAGGTCGTCATTTCCGCGACCGCCCCGGGGGCGGACGGAACGCGCATCGGCTTCGGCGAGGTACGGGGCCGCGTCCTCCCGGCCGGAAGCTGAAGACCGGCTGAACGCCGCCTGAGGACCCGCTGAATCCGGCGGGCCCGAACCGGTCTTCGTTCCCCGTCCACTCCCTCCCTCACCTCACGTGATCATCTGAGTCCAAATCGCAACCTGTGTCAGAGGCGACACGCCCCTTCCAACCGGGTATTTTTCTCAACATCATCAAATAACGGCCTTCTTTTGGACATGAGGAGCCGGCTCGGGGTGGCACAGGTAAAGATGAACCTCAAGAGCAATCGACGTTGGGCGGTCGCGCTTCTGGCGGCCTCTTCGCTGGCGCTGACCGCCTGCAGTTCAAGCCGTGAGGGGACCACGGCCGCGGGCGACACGCAGGTGGCCCCGGCCACCGTGACGATCACCCCCGCCCAGGGGACCGAGAAGGCCAGGCCCGACCGCGGTGTCGTGGTCAAGGCGGCCGGCGGCACCCTGGAGACGGTGAGCGTCCAGGCCGGCGGGAAACCGGTGGAAGGCGCCTTCAACGCCCAGAAGACCGAATGGCGGTCGCGGTGGACGCTGCGCCCGTCCACCTCCTACACGGTGAACGCCACCGCCAAGAACTCCATCGGCACGACCTCGCAGGCCGGCAGCACGTTCAAGACCCTCAAGCCCGAGGCGACCATCGGCGCCTCGCTGGACTGGATCCTGCAGGGCAACCAGGGCAAGACCTACGGCGTCGGAATGCCGATCATCCTGGACTTCGACCGCGCCGTGCACAACAAGGCCGCGGTCGAGAAGGCCCTGGAGGTCAAGGCCGAGAAGCCGGTCGAGGGCGCCTGGCGCTGGGTCGGCGACCAGAAGGTGATCTACCGGACCAAGACGTACTGGCCGGCCCACCAGAAGGTCACCGTGAACGTCCGGCTGGCCGGCGTGCGCGCCGCCAAGAACGTCTACGGGACCAAGAACCTCTCCCGTACCTTCCAGATCGGCGCGGCCCGGATCTCGAAGATCAACATGAAGAAGCACAAGATGGTCGTGACCGTCGACGGGAAGAAGGCCCGGACCGTCCCGGTCAGCGGCGGCAACGCCAGCACCATGGAGTACACGACCACCAGCGGCGTGCACCTGACCATGGAGAAGGACAACCCGGTCCGCATGATCTCCCCGGGACGCAAGAAGGGCGACCCCGGCTACTACGACGAGATGATCGGCTGGGCGGTCCGCATCTCCAACAGCGGCGAGTACCTGCACCAGACCTCCGGCCAGGAGTACTGCCTGGGCAAGGCCAACTGCAGCCATGGCTGCGTCCGGCAGGGCTCCGCCGACGCGATCTGGTTCTACAAGAACGCGCAGCCGGGCGACGTGGTCGACATCAAGGGCACCAACCGCAAGCTGCAGTGGGACAACGGCTGGTCGTTCTGGCAGCTGCCTTTCGAGACGTGGAAGAAGGGCAGCGCGCTCGCCTGACCCCCACCTACTCTCCGCGAACGGGCCGCGGCCGGTCCTCGAACCGGCCGCGGCCCGTTCCCGTCGGCGCCCGTGGCCTAGTCCGAGGCCGTGTCCGCGTCCGGGTCCGCGTCCGGGTCCGCGTCCGCGCCGGCCTCGGGGTCCGGGGCGGGGGGCGGTCCCGGGTCGGCCCGTCGGCGCCACGTCCCGGCGGCGCTGACGGTGAGCTCGTCGGGAACGTGCGGCAGGACGTGGCGGAAGTAGTCGCGCGCCGCGGTCATGGTGCCGATGTCCTGCCCCGCCCGCTCGGACAGGAACCAGCGGTGTTCGAGGACCTCGTGGAAGAGCTCGACCTCGTCCAGGCGGTCGCGCAGCCCCTCCGGAACGGCCCGGACGACCGGTTCGTAGACCTCGGCGAGCCACTTGTTGGCGGCGACGACCTCCGCGACGGGACGGCCCGTCTTGCGCTCCAGATGCCCCCGGTAGGAGGCGATGTCGTTGAGCAGGCGGCGGGCCTGCTTCTCCTGCGCGCCCAGGCCGGTACGGGTGAACAGGATCCGCCGGTGATGGCCGGGCTCGGCGACCCGGGTCCGGACCCGCAGCCGCGCGCCGTCCGCGCCCGCGTCCTCCAGCTCGACCTCGTCCACGTCGAAGCCCAGGTCGTTGATCCGGCGCAGCCGCTCGGCGATCCGGTACCGCTGGTCGTCGGGGTGCAGGACCTCCTCGCGGGTCAGCTCGTCCCAGAGCCCCTCGTACCGATGGACGACGTCGTCGGCGATGTCGATCGGGTCCAGCCCGGACGGCAGCGTGCCGGCGGCCTGGAGATCGAACAGCTCACCGGCGATCCGCTCCCGGGCCAGCCGGACGTCGTAGCCGCGCTGCCCCTCGGTGAGCGAGGGGTGCAGCTCGGCGGTCTCGGCGTCCACCAGGTACGCGGCGAACGCCCCGGCGTCCATGCGGAACAGGACGTTCGACAGCGAGCAGTCGCCCCACATGAAACCCCCCAGGTGGAGCCGGACGAGCAGCTCCACCAGGGCGTCCAGGAGGCGGTCGGTGGGGTGCCCGCCGCGCGGGTTGGCGAACAGCGCGCGGTAGGAGCCGGAGAACTCCAGGAACCGCGTCACCAGGATCGCGTCCAGCTCCGGGCCGCGGTCGACGACCACGCCGACCACCTCCACCGCGGGCAGCGCCAGCTCCCGCAGCCTGCGCAGCAGCCGGTACTCGCGGCGGGCCAGCCGCCCGTCCAGCTCCTTGAGGGCGTAGACGTGCCCCTCGTCGGCGACGAACCGCACCACGTGCCGTGAGAGCCCGCGCTGGCGGATCTCCACGATGCGGTCGTCGTCCCATTCCTCCAGCGGAGCGGCCCACGGCAGGCTCAGCAGCCCCGCGGCCGTCTCCGCCGGAGGCGTGAAGACGAAGTGCACGGCGCCTACCCGGCCGAGGCCGCACCGTCCGTGGCGGCCCCGGCGGGGGCCTCAGGCCCGCCGTCCCCCGCACGCTGGGCCTTGCGCTGCGCCACCCTGGCCTGGTCGGCGCGGCGGCCGAGCGCGGCGACCCGCTCCTCGTCCCGGGTGAGGTTCTCGCCGGTCGCCGGGTCGAAGATGTGCGCCTTGCCGGTGTCGATCCACAGCTCGGCCGCGTCCCCGGGGTTGATCAGGCTGGCCGCGTCCAGCGCCACCACCGCCTGGGTGCGCATCTGGTCGCTGTCCAGCTCCCGCGACAGCTCCCGCAACTGGGCGGCGAGGTCCTCGGGCGCCTCGTACGGCACGTAGGCGTACTGCTCGTTGCCCAGCCACTCGGTGACGTCGATGTCGACCCGGACGACCGCGCCGCGCCCCCGCTTCTCCTCCGACACCAGCTCGGCGTCCTCGAAGTCCTCGGGGCGGATGCCGACCAGCACGACGTCGCGGTCGCCGACCGCCGCGGCCTTGCGCTCGTCCATCTCGAACCGGCCCAGCGGCGTCTCCAGGTGCCGGCCGTTCACCGTCGCCGGGAGGAAGTTCATCGACGGGGAGCCGATGAACCCGGCGACGAAGAGGTTGGAGGGCTGCTCGTACAGCTCGCGGGGGCTGCCGACCTGCTGCAGCACGCCCTTGCGCAGCACCGCGACCCGGTCGCCGAGCGTCATCGCCTCGGTCTGGTCGTGCGTGACGTACACCGTGGTGACCCCGAGCCGCCGCTGCAGCCGGGAGATCTCGGTGCGCATCTGCCCGCGCAGCTTGGCGTCCAGGTTGGACAGCGGCTCGTCGAACAGGAACGCGTCGGCCTGCCGGACGATGGCGCGTCCCATCGCGACCCGCTGCCGCTGCCCGCCCGAGAGGTTGGCGGGCTTGCGTTCCAGGTGCTCGGTCAGCTCCAGGACCTCGGCGGTCTCGGTCACCCGCTTGCGCACCTCGTCGTCGGGCGTCTTGGCCAGCCGCAACGGGAACGCGATGTTCTCGAACACGGTGAGGTGCGGGTAGAGGGCGTAGTTCTGGAAGACCATCGACAGGTTGCGCTCGCGCGGCGCGATCTTGTTGACCACCCGGTCGCCGATCCGCATCTCGCCGGAGGTGATGTCCTCCAGGCCGACGATCATGCGGAGCAGGGTGGACTTTCCGCAGCCGGACGGGCCGACCAGGATCATGAACTCGCCGTCCTGCACGTCCAGGGTGACGTCGTTCACGGCCGGGAACCCGTCGCCGTACTTCTTGACGATGTTCTGCATGGTGATGGCGGCCATGATGGGCTCTCTTCCTATCCCTTGACGGCGCCGGAGGTCAGCCCGGCCACGATGCGACGCTGGAACAACAGGACGATGACCACCACGGGAATGGTGACCACCACGGCGGCGGCGCAGATCGCGGTCGTGGGCTGCTCGAACTGCGACTCGCCGGTGAAGAAGGCCAGCGCGGCGGGCACCGGCCTGGCCTGGCCGCTGGAGGTGAGCGAGATACCGAAGACGAAGTCGTTCCAGCAGAAGAAGAACGTCAGGATCGCCGCGGTGAACACCCCGGGCGCCGCCAGCGGCACGATCACCTTGCGGAACGCCTGCCAGGTGGTGGCGCCGTCCACCTGCGCGGCCTGCTCCATCTCCCAGGGGATCTCGCGGAAGAACGCCGACAGCGTCCAGATCGCCAGCGGCAGCGCGAACGAGATGTAGGGGATGATCAGCCCCGGCCAGGTGTCGTACAGCCCGATGTCCCGCCACAGGTTGAACAGCGGGCCAACCAGCGACACCACCGGGAACATCGCGATGGCCAGCGCGAACGACAGGATGATCTTCTTGCCCGGGAACTCCAGCCGGGCGATCGCGTACGCCACCAGCGTCGCGAACGTCACCCCGATGAACGTGGCGATCAGCGAGATCCCGATCGAGTTGATCAGCGCCGAGGTGAACAGGTCGGTGGAGAACACCGTCCGGTAGTTCTCCCAGGTCCAGGTCTTGGGGAAGAACCCCGCCCGGTTGCCGATCTCGCCGGGCTGCTTGAACGACAGCATGACGATCCACAACACCGGGAAGATCGACCAGACCAGGATCAGCACCGCGCCGACGATCCAGAGCACCTTGGAACGGCCCGACTCCATCAGCGATCACCTCGCACCTGCGACAGGTCCACCCGGAACCCCTTGATGAAGACCACCGCGATCAGCAGTACGGACAGGAACAGCAGCACCCCGACGGCGTCGCCCAACCCGATCGCGGTCCGGGTGATGGTCTGCCGGTAGGTGAGGAACGACAGCGTCTCGGTCTGGTTCTGGCCCGAGGTCATGACGAAGACGTTGTCGAAGATCCGCCAGGCGTCCAGGGTGCGGAACAGCACCGCGACCATGATGGCCGCCTTCATGTTGGGGATCGTGACCCGCCACAGCCGCTGCCAGGCGGTGGCGCCGTCCACGGTGGCCGCCTCGTCCAGGTCGTTCGAGACCTGGGCCAGCCCGGCCAGCAGGAGCAGCGACACGAACGGGGTGGTCTTCCAGATCTCGGACAGGATGATCACGAACAGCGAGGACCAGCGCCCGCCGAACCAGTCGTAGTCACCGAGCCCGAGCCACGCGTTGACGAAGCCCGACTGCAGGTCGAACGCGTACAGCCAGGCGAAGCCCGAGATCACCGTGACGATGCCGTACGGCAGCAGGATCGCCGTCCGCAGCGTCCGGCGGGCGAACAGCGCCCGGTGCATCACCATCGCCAGCGCGAAGCCGATCACCAGCTCCACCCCGACCGTGATCGCCGTGACCACGAACGTGGTGAACACGTCCTGCCAGAACAGGCCGTCGGTCAGCGCGGTGACGTAGTTGCCGAACCAGACGAACCGGCGGTCGTCCGGAGCGGTGATCCGGTAGCTGAACAGCGACAGGTACAACGCGTTGAACAGCGGGTACGCGGTCACCACCAGCATGACGATCACCGCGGGCGCGGACAGCAGCAGGCCGAGCCTGCGCTCGGCGCGGCCACGGTCGGACATCTCGGCCGCCCTGGCCCGGCGCCCCGCGCGGCCGGCGGGGCCCCCGGCGGGCGGTGCGGTCTCCACCGCGGTCATGCGGCACCTCCTCCGATCACAGCAGGGCCTGGTCGCGCAGGACCTGGCGGATGAACGTGGCGGACCGGCGCGGCGTCGACGCCGGATCCACCGCCGCGGGCGGATGCCAGCGGCTCTGCGTCGCCCCGGACACGTCGGTGTAGTACGGCGTGATGGGCCGGGGCGCGGCGGCGCCGATCGAGTCGCGGATCAGCCCGGCCATCGGGAACTCCTTGCGGACCTCCGGGTCGTCGTAGACCGCCGCGCGGGCCGCCGGGTTCCCCGAGTCGAGCATGTACTTCTTCATGTTCTCGGTGGAGGTGATGCATTTGACCGCCTCGACCGCGAACGTGTCCTTGTACTTGCCGTACGCGCCGATGCCCAGCTCGATCCCGCCGAACGGCGGCCTGCTCGGCTGGTCCGGCGTCACCCTCGGGTACGGGGCCCAGCCCAGGTCGCCGGGGATGCTCTTGTCGATGACGCCGTCCTTGGCGTCGCCGTTCTCGGCCCGCCAGATGTAGCCCCAGTTGACCATGAACCCGCCGCGGGCGCCGTTCAGCAGCGACCGGGCCTTCTCCTCGTCGTCGTTGGACAGGGAGGGGCTGGCGGCCTTGGAGCGGGCCAGCTTCCGGACGACGGCCGCGGCCTGCTTCCCGGCCGGCGAGTCGATCTCGATCCTGGCGTCGTCGCCGCGTTCGGCGTCGCTGATGATCCGGCCGCCGGCCGAGGCGACGAGGGCGTTGATCCACACCATGTAGCCCTCGTACTTGTTGCCCTGGACGCCGACCGTGACGCCGGAGCGGGCCGCGGCGTCGATCATCTTGTCCCAGGTGAAGTCGGGCGCGGTGGGATCGACACCGGCCTTCTGGGCGGCCGACTTGCGGTACCAGAGGATCTGGGTGTTGGCCCAGAACGGGGCCGCGTAGAGCTTGCCCTCCCAGGTGGAGTTCTGCACCGCGGGCCGGAACACGCCCTCCGTGAAGTGGCCCGCCTCGCTCTCCTTGAACGGGCGGAGGAACCCGGCGTTGGCCGCCTCGGCGACGAAGACGGGGTCCAGGCTCATGATGTCGAGCCCGGAGTCCTTGGCCGCCAGCCTCCGGATGAGCTGCTCGCGCTGCTGGGTGGCGTCGTTCGGCAGCACCGAGGTGGTGATCCGGTACCGGCCGCCCGCGGCCTTCGTACAGGATTCCGCCAGCCGCGCCTGCCCGCCGCTGTCAGGGTTGATGTACCAGCTGAGGGTCGGCGTGCCGCCGTCGCCCCCGCAGGCGCTCAATCCCGCCGCCAGCAGCACCGCCGCGACGGCGCCCCGCGCGGTCCGCGCGGTCCGTGTTCCCGCGCCGGCGCGGCGGCCACCGCCGTACCGGGTGCGGGTCCTCGTTCGTTCCACCATCGGCCTCCCCAAGTTCCCGAGATGTGCGGGCACTTCGCCGGGCCGCATACATGCCGGGACCGCAAACCACATAAACATCCGGTCTTTGGACCTGTCGAGACGTGGATTACATCCCGGCGCAATCGTGAGAAAGATGCAACTCAAAAGAAACGACAGAACCGCATGGATTCACTTAAACCCCATGAGGAGGTAAATAAAACGTAAAGTTACCCGGCCAACCCTTCCAGGAAGGGCCTGAAGTGAACAAGGCAGACATTTGTGGCAAATAGGAAGTAGTGGAGAGCCGCGGGCGCCGTCCGTGGCCCTGGCCGTAGCGCCGGACGCGGCCCCGGCGGTCGCACCGCGCCTTACCCACGCCCGCGGCCCTGCGGCGGCGACCACCGCCTCGCCACCGCACCCCCGAGGCGTGGTGCCGCCGCACCCTCCGCGACCTGGGCGGCAACCGCCGCCACCGTTCCCCGGCCCGAGCCCCGAGCCGGTCCCCGCCGGGCTCGTTGATGGCGGTGGTGGCCTCGGCCGCCCGCAGAGTCCCGACGCGCCGAACGTTCTACGTGCCGGACGCAACACACGGGATGTTCTACGCGCGGACGTTATTCGTGCCGGACGTTCTACGCGCCCTGCCCCTTCGACATCACCGGCTTCCGATCCTTGGCGAAGTAGCACATCGGCCGGCCGATGATGGCGAGCCGGCCATTCCACCGCCCCCGCGCCCGAGGAAATCGATCAAGCCGTGGACCGCGCCTCCCACTGCTTTCGTCCAGGTCAGGAACGTGATCGGCGACAACGCCTTCTTGTACGCGGCCGGACGCGCGAAAGCCGGGGCTGTCCTCTACCCCGTTCCGAGCCGCCTATCCCGGCACGGCGCACCTTTGACTTGCGGCGAGGTGCCGCCCTGGAGCGCGCCAGGGCGGCACCTCGCCGCAAGTGAACGGAAGGGGGCGGGGAACCTTCGCCCGCCGCCGCCGTCCAATATGGGTGGCGGACCGCGCCCCGGGGCACTGCCGGAGCACGCGGCCGCACATGTTCGTCAGGAGAACAGCTGTGAGCACGGGGCCGCTGGAGAGCGACCGGCCGAAGACCGGCCGGCCGGAGACCGACTTCCCACTCGCCGACCACCTCGGCCCCGCCGTCCCGGGCGGCGAGGTCAGCCTGACCAAACGGGCGCCCGCCGCGTCCGCATCCGGGCCGACCGCGCCCGAACCGGTGAAACCCGGGCAGCCCGCGCACAGGCCGACCACGCACGGGCCGTCCGCGCACGGGCCGACCACGCACAGGCCGTCCGGGGCCGCCGGTCACTCTCGAACCGCCGCCGGGCGCACGTCTTCTGAGCGCCGTTCGCGGCCTGCGCCGGGCGGGCCCGCCTGGATCGTCATCCCGGCCCGCGTGATCGCCGTCGTGATCGTGCTGCCGCTGCGGCTCGTCTACGATCTGCTGGCCGCGGTGGGCCGCGCTCTGAAGCGGACACCGCCGTGGCTGGGACGCCTGCTGCTGGCGGTGTACATGGCCCTGCTGCATCCCGTCGTCAGGGTGATCGGGCAGGGCGCCGCGCTCCTCTGGTCGGGCGTGGCCTGGCTCTTCACCCGTGGCGTGTACGACCCGCTGCACTGGCTGATGACGGTCGTCGTCCTCGGGTTCCTCCGCCTCCTCGGACGCAGCTCCGGCCGCCTCGCCCGCTGGTTCCACGCGGTCTTCCTGGCCCCGGTGGGCCGGTTGCTGGCCGCCGTCGGATCGGCGCTGGCCGCGGGGCTGCGCCGGCTCGGCACCGGGTTCGGGCGGCTGGGCTCGGCCATCGGCATGGCGCTGATGTTCCTGGCGAACGTGCTTCTGGTGATCCCCGCGGTCGCCCTGTGGCAGTACGTCCTGCGTCCTCCCCTCCTGGGCCTGGCGTGGCTGGCCAAGGGCGCCGGTGCGGGCCTGCTCTGGGCGCTGCGCAAGCTGGGGACGGGCGTCGCCGCCGTCTGGGCGGTCTTCGCCGGGGCGCTGGTCTGGTGCTGGCGGATGCTCGGCCGGCTCCTGTACTGGGTCGCGCGGATCCTGGTGGTGATCCCCGCCCTGGCCCTGTACGGCTACCTGCTGCGCCCCATCGGCCAGGGTGTGGCCGGGACGTGGCGCCTGGCCGGGCGCGGACTGCGCTGGCTGTGGCGGCACCTGGTGGTCGCGCCCGCCCGCGCGATCAAGAACGGTGTCCTCGTCCCGGTCGGCGGCGGCATCCGCGCGGTCTGGGACGTCTCGGTCCGCCGCCCCGCCCGCTGGGTGCGCCAGAGCGTCCTGACCCCCATCCGGGAGACCGGCCGCGACGTCCGGCTCCAGCTCCGCCGCACATTCCGGGGCGGCTGACCCACGGCAGGCCTTGGAAGGCACTCCGGTAGGCCCTGGAAGGCTCGGCAGGTCCCGGCAGGCCCTGGCGGGACTACCAGGAAGCCCGTTCCTCCGGACTCGCTACGCGAGTACGGTGGCGCGATGAGCCACGACGGGCGGATCCTCCTTCGGGAGTTCCTCCGGGACCCCCTCCGCGTCGGAGCCGTCGCGCCGAGCGGACGGCGGCTCGCGACCGTCCTCGCCCGCGTCGCACCCCTGGGCGGGCACGTGATCGAGCTGGGGCCCGGGACCGGCGCCGTCACGGAGGCCATCCGGCGGCGGGAACCGGAGCGCCAGCTCGCGCTGGAGGTCAATCCACGGCTCGCCGGGCTGGTCGCGCGGCGGTGGCCCGAGATCGAGGTCGCCTGCGCCGACGCCGCCGAACTCTCGCAAGTCCTGGAGGCGCGGGACGCCGGACGCGCGGACGCGGTCATCAGCAGCCTCCCCTGGGCGGTGATGCCCGGCGACCAGCAGCGCGCCGTCATGAGGGCCGTTCAGGCCGCGCTCACCGACGCCGGTTGTTTCACCACCTACGCCTACGTGCACGCGATGTGGACACCGGCCGCACGGCGGCTGCCGCGGATGCTGGCGGCGGCGTTCACCCGCGTCACGGTCAGCCCGGTCGTCTGGGCCAACATGCCACCGGCCGTCGTGTACCGGGCACACGGTCCGCGTCCGGAGGCCGATCGCTGAACCGGGGCGCCGGGCACCTCCCGGCCGGCCGTCACCCCGGGGTGGCGAGCGCGTCCCGCACGACCTGATGACGGAACTCGTACACCGCTCCCACTTGGCGCAGCGCTCCCCGCCGGTGCGCCTCTTCCAGGAACGCCAGCGTGCGCCAGGGCAGCCGGCGGCGGGGCACCAGAGCGAGCCGCGCGAACGTGTAGTGCACCCACGCGATGACCCCGACGTTGTCGACACGGAACGCCAGCAGCCACACCGGCCCGTAGAAGCAGGCGCCCGAAAGCCCGCAGAACAGGCCGAAGACGGCCCCGTACAGAGGGTCCACGGCGAAGCCCACGACGACGCCGGTGGTGACTCCATAGGTGAGCCCGAAGACGACCGCCACCCGGATGTCCTGGTACAGCAGCCGCCGGGGCGTCACCGTACGGACGGTCGCGTCCGGTGCGGCCCAGGCGTACACGAAACCGACGGGCACCCCCAGGAAGAGCCCGGCGGGCACGCCGAACTCCGGTCCCTCCCTGATGCTGCAGACGATCACCGCGACGGCGCCGACCTCCAGACCGCCCATCAGCGGCGCCCACAGCTTGCGCAGCTTCCCGAAGTACAGTGCCGACGGCGGCGGCAGGGTGCGGACCGCCGCCCCCGCCATGGCCAGCGCGAACACGCCCCCGATGGCCAGCCCCGCCCATGGGCCCCACAGCAGGTGGAAACCGAGCCCGATCGCCGGGCCGATCGCGAGCGCGCTGAACGCCGCCGACAGCAGGCGGTCGGTGGTACGGGCCAGGGACGACAGCTCCCACCAGCGGATCTCCCTCTGCTGCGGCGGCAGTGCCGCGGCGAGGTGGCGCAGCCAGCGTTCGGCGTCGCGGCCGTCCCAGGGGCCGCGCCGGTCGTCGTCGGCGGGTGGCCGGAACAACGCGGGGATCAGGGCGTGCGCGAGGTGCCGCTCGACGGACCCCTCGGAGGGGAACGCGTTCGGGCGTATCAGCTCCGCGGGATCACGGTCGGGGTGCTGGTAGACATCACGGGCCAGCGACGCCATCAGCGGGGTCCGCAGCGCCCGTGCCAGCCGTCCCTGCGGGCGGCGGCGGATGCGTTCCAGGACGGGAATCCAGCGCTGCGCCTGCAGCGGGGCGTAACCGTAGGTGAGGAAGTCCAGGTCCAGGTCGCCGGCGGTGAGGGGTTCGATGGTGGCGTGCGCCGCGCCGGCCACGGTCCTGCCGCCCGCCAGCAGCGCGCCGTCGTACTCGTCCCTGCGGCAGGTGAGGACGAGGTCGGCCAGGTCGGCTCGGTCGATCTCCCGCAGGGCGGCCACGCGCGACGCGGCGGGGATCTCGTCGAGCCCGTCCAGGACGAACAGCAGGGCGCCGCGCCTCTGCACCAGCCGCGCGGGCATGTCCGTGCCGTACCGGGCGCGGCTGCGCAGGAAGGGGTAGTCCTCGGCGAGCCGGCGGGCCAGCCAGGCCCGCAGTCCCTGCAGCTCCGGATTCCAGGACGCGAGGGACAGGTACACCGGTGCCGGCCCGGAGCCGCCCTGGGGGTCCGGGCGGCGGCGCTCGGCCAGGCCGAGCGTGAGCAGCACGGCCAGTGCGGACTTCCCGCTGCCGGCGCCCCCGACGATGACCAGCCGCCGGGCTCCGGTGGCGCGGTAGGCGGCCACGACCTCCTCCGGCCCGTTCAGGTCGCGGACGTCGGGCGCCCCGGAGAGCACCGACGCGGGACGCGCCGTCCAGCGCAACGTCAGGAGCCGGTCGTTGTCGCCGATGCCGCGGGTGGCGGCCTCGGCCCGCCACTGCTCGCCGACGGCCTCGGTGAGTTCCTCCAGGGCACGGGCGAGCCGGCGCGCAGGCTCGTCCTGGGGCGGCGGGTCACCGTCGCGGCGTCCGGCCCGCAGGGTCTGCACCGCCACGCCGAGGGAGAGGAGACCGGCGGTGGCGCCGACGACACTGGCGATCTTGTCCGCGTCCTCCAGGCTGGGAAGCAGGCCCAGCGCGCCGAGCACGGCGATGGCCGAGAAGACGGCGGCGCCGCAGAGCCACGCGCCCGCCCGCCTCCTCATGTCCTCATCATCGGCGTGCCGGAAGGCGGTGTCAGCGACGTTCACGAGATGAGCCGGTTCAGGCCATCCGCGCGTACGGCGGAGCCCGCGATCGTACACTCGCCACGCTCACCCGGCCGCGACGTTCGCCGCCCAATGCACCGGCGGCCTGCGGACGGTGTTTCACGGATGGCCGCCGACGCCCGCGTCCCCTACCGCCGTTTCGCCGTCACGAACCTGGCCGCCGCGTGCCTCTGGGGCTCAAGCCTGACCGTGGCGGGCCACATCTCCGGGACGGCTCTGGCACGGGTCCGTACCGCCTCCGGCGTCCTGGGGCCTCCTCTCCTGCCGGTGGCCCTCGCCGTCTATCTCCTCCACCGCGGCCTACGCCGCCTCCGCTCCCCCGGGTGACCTTGTGCCATTCGCGGAAACGGCGAGAGCCGCCGCGCCGGTACGAGACCTGCGCGGCGGCTCCGCGATATGCCAGGACGCCGGTGACTACGCCTGGTCGGCCTGGTCGGGTTCGGACGCGGCGGCGTTGGCGTTACGCTCGCGCATCTTGCTCAGCAGCGCCTTCTTCTGGGCGACGGCGTCGCCTCCGCCGCGCTGCGAGGCACCGGCCTCGCCGCGGAGCGCCTTGCGCGACATCGTCCTGCGCTGGCCGCCCACTCCGAGCATGCCGTTACGGCCCTTGGCCATGTCTGTACTCCCGTTCGGCAGGGTGGTGTGCGATGAACCTGCGAGCACCCGTGTCCGGCGCGGGAATCAACGGCTGGTCGTGCCTGGATTCCGCTACCGGACGGGCCCGGCCAGGGCGCGGTCGCGGTAGATGCGCTTCGGGACGGGCCGCCACAGCACGGCGGCCTGGTAGACCAGCATGATCCGAGCGTAGGCGGCCCGTACCCGGCCGCCCAAACGGTTTTCCGGGCCTGCGAGAATCGACCCCGATGTACGGACTCCTCTTCTCACAGGTCATCTCGCGGGTCTCGGCCGAGACCGCCCACCACCTCACGCTGCGCGGGCTGCGCGCGATCCAGGCCGTGCCGGGCGGGACGACGCTGCTCCGGCGCGCGCTCGCACCGCGCGACCCGGCGCTGGCCGTACGGGCGATGGGCCTGGAGTTCCCCGGTCCGCTCGGACTCGCGGCGGGGTTCGACAAGGACGCCGTGGCCTACGACGCGCTGGGCGCGTTCGGCTTCGGGCACGTGGAGATCGGCACCGTGACCGGCCGCCCGCAGCCGGGCAACCCCCGGCCCCGGCTGTTCCGGCTCCCGCGTGACCGAGCGGTCATTAACCGGATGGGCTTCAACAACGAGGGGTCCGAGGCGGCCATGCGCCGGCTCCGGGCACGCCGTCCCGGAACGATCGTCGGGGTCAACATCGGCAAGACCAAGGCCGTCGCCGAGTCCGAGGCCGTCGCCGACTACGTGACCAGCGCGGAACGGCTGGCCCGGTACGCCGACTACCTCGTCGTGAACGTCAGCTCCCCCAACACCCCCGGCCTGCGCGACCTCCAGGCGGTCGAGCACCTGCGCCCGCTGCTGGCGGCGGTGCGCGAGGCGGCGGACCGGGCGGCCGGGCGGCACGTCCCGCTGCTGGTCAAGATCGCTCCCGATCTGGCCGACGCCGACGTGGACGCGGTGGCCGACCTGGCGCTCGACCTGGGTCTGGACGGCATCATCGCCACCAACACCACCATCGCCCGCGAGGGCCTGGCCACCTCCGCCGAACTGACCGGGGAGACCGGCGGGCTGTCCGGGGCGCCCCTCAAGCGGCGCTCCCTGGAGGTCCTGCGGCGGCTCAAGGCCCGGACCGGCGACCGGCTGGTGCTGATCTCGGTCGGCGGGGTGGAGAACGCCGACGACGTCTGGGAACGGATCCGGGCCGGCGCCACCCTGGTCCAGGCGTACACGGCCATGATCTACGGTGGTCCGTTCTGGGCCCACCGCACCCAGCGCGACCTGGCCCGGCGGCTGCGCGGAAGCGCGTTCCCCACCCTGGACGCCGCCCGCCGCTGACCGCTCCCGTACGGCCTTTCAGGCCCGCCCTTTCCAGTTCGTCCTCTTCGGCCGCCCCCGCCGCGGCGCGCTCGGTCCGGTGTGCTCGGTCGCGGCGCGCTCGGTCCGGCGCGCTCAGTCCTCGGGGACGAGCTCGAAGAAGCCGTCGGCGATCAGCTCCGGCAGGACCGCCTCGGCGTGCGCCCGCACCTGGTCGGGGTCCAGGGCCATGAGCTGGGCGATGGCCTCCAGCAAGGGGTCCAGCGCGATCGTTCCGTCGCAGACCCCGGCCAGGGCCGCCTCGACCGTCCCGACCCCCGCCACCCGGCGCAGGCGGGCGGTCTGGCGGAGCAGGATGCGCTCGGGGTCCTCGGCGCCGGGCGGGCCGATCTGCTCCTGGACGATGCCGGCTGCGGTCCGTAGCCGGCGGGCGAACGCCACTCCCTGTCCACAGGCTGTGGAAAACTCTTCCGCTTCAGCGAGACGGTCGAGGATCCCGCCGACGTGGGCGCCGGCGGGCTCCTCGACCGGGTGCCGGAGTTCCTCCACCCGTACGGCGGGGCGGGCGGAGTCCGTCCGGCGGAGCGCGATCCAGCCGTAGCCGACGCCGGTCACGTCGTGCCGCTCGAAGTGGTCGAGCCACGCGCCGTACCGCTCCCGGTACTCGGGCGTGCCCACTTCGCAGGAGTCGCGCAGCCACAACTCGGCGTACTCCGCGGGGTCCTGGACGTCCCGCCGGACGACCCAGGCGTCGCACCCGGACTCCTCCGCCCAGGCGCCGACCCGTTCCTCCCAGGGAACGCCCCTGACCTGCAGCCAGTTGGCCAGGAGCCGGCAGTGCCCGCCCTCGGTCAGCGCGTCCCGGGCCTCGGTGACCAGCCGCCGGCAGAAGTCGTCCCCAGGAAGGCCGGACTCGCGGTAGACGTAGCGCGTCCCCGACCCGGGCGGCGCGATGACGAACGGAGGGTTGGACACGATCAGGTCGAACCGGCGTCGGGCGACCGGCTCCAGCAGCGGGCCCTCCAGCAGCTCGACGTCCCCGGCGCCGGAGAGCGCGACGCTCATGGCGGCCAGCCGCAACGCCCGCGGGTTGACGTCGGTGGCGGTGATCCGCCGCGCCCGCCCGGCCAGATGCAGTGCCTGCACCCCGCTTCCGGTGCCGAGATCGAGCGCGTTGTCCACAGGGCTGTGGACGGCGAGCCGCGCCAGGGCGGCCGACGCGCCGCCCGCCCCGACCACATGGTCGGAACGCACCGTGCCGCTTCCCGGGACCGCCTTCAGATCCGACACGACATAGCCGATGTGCCGGACCGGGCCGAGCACGTCCGCTTCGCCTGCTACGCCTGCTGCGTTTGCTGCGTTCCCTGCGTTCGCTTCGCCCGCGACCGATTCGAGGGGCTGGACGCGCAGCAGGGCCCTGGCCTCTCCGGCGGAGACCTCCACCAGCCCGGCGGCGGCCAGATCGTCAGCCAGCCCGCCCACGGCGGGCACCGGTACCGGCACCTGCAACCAGAACAGCCGGGTGAGGGCCTCCAGCGGTGATCCGCCGCCGGTCGCCCGCAGCGCCGGAACGACCTCGTCCCGGGCCAGCGCGCCGCCCGCGACCGGGCCGAGCAGCGCCCGCACGCCCTCGACCGTGTATCCCGCCCGCTCGAAGGCGGCACCGAGCCGCCGGAGATGATCAGACACCCGCCCATCCTGCCGTCTCCGCCGGCCCCGCGCGGGCGATCACCCCGTGAAGTACGCCTCGAACCCGTTCGCCAGCGCCACGGCGATACGCTGCCGGAACGCGGCGCTGGACAGCTTGGCCGCGTCCGAGGCGTTGCGCATGTTGCCGCATTCGATGAACACCTTCGGCACCGTGGACAGGTTCAGCCCGCCGAGGTCGCTCCTGGGGTCCAGGGCCTTCTTGCCCCGGTAGGTGGAGTACGCGATGCCGGTCTCCTCCCGGTAGGCGTCGCGCAGCTCCCGGCCCAGCCGCTGCGCGTCCGGGACCATCGCGGCGTTGTGCCCCTTGACCGCGACCGGCTGGATGATGTGGAACCCGTGCGCGGACGCCGAGGCGCCGTCGGCGTGCACCGACAGCGCGGCGTCGGCCTTCGCCCGGTTGCCGATGGCGGCGCGCTCGTCGATGCACGGCCCCACCCCGGTGTCGTTCTTGCGGGTGAGCACGACCTTGGCGCCCTCCGCCCGCAGCAGTTTGGCCAGCCGCTTGGAGACGTCCCAGGTGAAGGCGTGCTCGTTGTATCCGGCGTTGGTGGCCGTCCCGGTGGTGTCGCACTCCTTCGTGCCGTTGCCGATGTCGACCTTCTTGTTGATGGCCGCGGGATGCTCGCCGTTCCCCCCGTTGTGGCCGGGATCGAGCACGATGACCTTGCCCCGCAGCGACACCGCCTGCCCGGCGGCGGGCCCCTCGTGCGCGCGGTCGGCGCCCCCGGGGGCGGTCGGCCTGGAGGTCGGCGGCTGGGCGCCCTGCGCCTGCCCCTCGCCAGGGGAGCCGCCGCACGCGGTGAGCGCGCCCAGGCAGAGCGCCAGGGCGGCGGCCGAGCCGCGCCGGTGGATTCGCATGGACCTCTCCCCGTGATGACTCCGTTACCGACCCTGACAGTCTGCACACCGGTATGCGTTCGTCAAACGGACCCGGCGGAAAAGGTCGGCGCCCGGCGTCCCGGGGTCAGCGGGCCTGGTCCTCCCGGACGAGCAGTTCGGCGAGGGCGCGCGCCTCGTCGGCGTCCAGTCCCAGGACCACGCGGGGCCGCCCCCACGGATGCTCGATCGAGTGCGCCACGTAACCGGCGACCGATTCCGCGACCCGCTCGTTCAGGCCGCGGCCCCGGCGCCACCGCGCCCAGGCGTGCTCCAGCTCCTTCGCGGCGCGCTGCGCGCACGACACCGGCTCCAGATCTCGCACGGACTCGTCCCTCCTGCCGATCGGGCCGAACGGTCCGTCCATTAACCCGCCGCCGCGGCGGCGCGTCGCCCTGATCGCGGCAACCTTGGTCATCCCCTTACCCGGGGAGCCGGCGGGCAGGAGAAGGATCGACCTCGCCCCGACCGGCACCCGAGACGGGCGCCCGGGGCCGTGCGGGCCGGAGGGCCGCGTGGCCGCGCTCAGTGGGCCACCGGCTGCGGTACGGGCCCGGTGGTGGACCGTACGACCAGATGGGGGACCACCAGGTTCTGCCGGGCCACCCGCCCGGGATCGTCGATCCGCGCGGTCAGCAGCTCGGCGGCCACCCGGCCCATGTCGCGGCGGGGCTGGTCCACGCTGGTCAGCGAGATGTGCCGGATCGCGGCCAGATGGGTGTTGTCGTACCCGACGATCGACACCTGCTCCGGGACGGGCAGCCCCAGCTCGTCGGCGGCGGACAGGGCTCCGGTGGCCACCAGGTCGTTGGGAGCGAAGATCGCGGTGGGCCGCCGCTCGCGGGACAGCAGGGTGCGGGCGGCGCGGTAGCCGCCCTCCTCGGTGAAGTCGCCGGCCTCGACGACGACCTCGTCGGCCAGCCCGTGGCGCCGCATCGCCTTCTCGTAGCCGGCACGCCGATAGCGCGCCGTGGTGGACCGCGTGCCCTCGATGTGCGCGATCCGGCGATGCCCCAGCTCCACCAGATGGTCGACCGCGAGGCTGGCGCCCAGCTCGTCGTCGTCGACCACGATGTCCACCCCGGAGACGTCCCGCTCGCCGACGACCACGACGGGCACGCTGGCGGCGGCCTCCTTGAGCGAGTCGGGCACGACGCTGAGGAGCACCAGCCCGTCCACCCGCATCTCCAGGAACGCCTCGACCGCCTCCGCCTCGAACAGCGGGTCCCAGCGGCCGCTGCCGACGAGCATGCGCAGCCCCTCGCCGTGCAGGGTCTCCTGCAGCCCGTCCAGGAACTCGGCGAAGAACGGGTTGTGCAGATCGGCCACGATGGCGCCGATCAGCCGGGTGCGGCCCTCGACCAGGCTCCGCGCCACCGCGTTGGGCCGGTAGCCCAGCTCCCGCGCCGCCTGCAGCACCGCCTGCCGGCGCCGTTCGCTCACATGCGGCGAACCTCGCATGACCAGGGACACCAGGGATTTCGACACCCCCGCCCGTTCGGCCACGTTGCGGATGGTCGGCTTGGGCACGGGCGCGGCCCGCCCCTCACCGCTCCGTGGCAGGGGAACGCCGCCCTCTCGTTGCACCGGCGTTACTTTTCGCGGGGGACTACTACCTTCACCAACTGACATGGCACTCCGTCCAGGGGGCCTGCAGGACCTGCCGCATCGGCGCCCCGGGGCCCGGTGCGGAGGGCCGGTGCGCCACCCCCACTCGGGGGGAGATGCCATGATGCCTCGCCTTCACCCCGAAAGGTCGCAACAGGGAGTAACGGGCAGCCGTCAATGGCAGTTCGGGCCTGTGGTGTCCTGGATCACAGCGGCGGGTCACGGGCCGCCGGCCCGGGACGGGCGGCGCCGTTCCGGCCCCCGCTCTCGGATAGGCTTCCCAGGTGGGAGATCGTGCGGTGGCCGGAAGCAAGCCGAAGAACGGGCGGCGCTCCGCCGGTTCCTCCGGGGCGCCGCGGGGCGGCCAGCGGGTTCGCCGCAGGCTCAGCGTGGACGAGCGCCGGGACGAACTGATCGAGGCGGCGCTGCAGCTTTTCAGCACCCGGCCCCCTGAGGACGTCTCCATCGACGACGTCGCCGCGGCGGCGGGCGCCTCGCGCGCCCTGGTGTACCACTACTTCGGCGGCAAGTACGAGCTGTACCTCGCCGCGCTCAACAGCGCGGCCGGACAGCTGGCGGTCCTGCTGGAGCCTCCGACCGAGGGCAGGCCCCTCGACCGGCTGCGGATCTCCCTGGAGCGCTACTTCGACTTCGCGGAGAGCCATGCCGCGGGCTTCACCGCCCTGCTGCGCGGCGGTCCGGCGGACCGCTCCGGCGAGGTCGGCGAGATCGTCGACGGTATCCGCCGGCTGCTGCTGGGGCGCATCCTGCAGGCCCTGGACGTGGACTCCCCGCAGCCCATCCTGCGCATCACGCTGCGTTCATGGATGGCCTCGGTGGAGACCGCCGGGCTGGACTGGCTGGAGAACCGCGACGTGACCCGCGCGGACCTGGAGCGCCTGCTGGTGGACCAGCTGGTGGTGCTCCTGCACGTGGCCGGGCATCACGAGCCCGCCATCAGCACCCTCTTCGACGGCCTGGCCGAGAAAGAACAGAAGCCCGGAGAGCCCGAGGACTGACCTCAGGCGGCCCCAGGACTGACCTCCCGGCCGGACGGACTCCGGCCGGACTGACATCCCGGACCGACGAGCCCTCCCGGACGGACGGGCATCCCGGACGGACGGGCCTCCGGGAATGACCTCAGGGCGGGCCGCCTGTGCGGGCCTCCGGGCGTCGGTCCGTCCCGTGAATGTGGCCGTCAGGTGACCCTTTTGGTGCGTCCCGCCCGCTCCGTCGCGGACGGGACCCACTCCAGCGGTGACGATCCGGGACCGCGATTCTCGGATGATCGTGGTCCCGGATCCATCGTCCAGGAGAACGCCCGGACTCGGGCTCGGCGTCCTCCTGGCCGCCCCCCTCATGGCGCACCGGGTGCGTCCGGCGGGCGCTCGGGGCACCCGCCGGGCCGGAGCGCCCTACTCCGACCGCTGCTGCGGGATTCCCGCCAGCAGCGCCCGCACCTCCGCCTCGCGGTAGCGCCGGTGTCCCCCCAGCGTGCGGATAGACGTCAGTTTTCCAGCCTTCGCCCACCGCGTGACGGTCTTGGGGTCGACGCGGAACATCGTCGCCACCTCTGCCGGCGTCAGCAGGGGCTCGGCCTCTGGCGTACGTGCTGACATGTGTGCGGCCTCTCCTCCGTGGACCGATGACAGCGATCCTGCGATTGATCCTCGCGCGGTCACTGATGTCCCCTATGGCCCGAAAGAGCCACTATGACATCACAACGTGTAACCTTGCCACCACTCAACGCGACAAGCAAGCTCCTGGCGAGAGTTGCGTGGGAACATCCCCGCAACGCCTCGGAGCCGATGCGCCTCGCATGGTGACTGGGTCACGCAGCGTGATTCTAGCGACACGTATAGTCGTATCGCGCGCGGATTCGGGAAATTTGTTTTAGTTCGCCGATTCCAGTGCCCGGACGAGGCGCCAGCGGGCCAGCAGCCGCTTGTACATCGCCACCGCCAGCTCGGCCTCCCCGCGCGCCATCGCGGCCAGCGCCACACCGACCTCGGCGACCGATTCGTCCGCCCGCAGGGCCCGGTCGTCCAGCAGATGGACCAACCCTCCGTAGTCGAGCTCCACCAGCGCGCTCGGGTGGAACCCCGCCAGCCAGCGGCCGACGGTCTCCACGCGCCCCGCGGCGAGCCCGGACCCCGCGTCGAGATTGTCCCGGACGATGGGGAGCGCCGCGTCGACCCGGCTCCGGGCCTCCGTCATCGAGGTGACGTAGATGAGCGTCCGGGTCGCCGAGGCCGTGGCGGGGCCGGGGCCGCCGTGCTCTCCCAGCGCGCCCCGGCCGTAGGCGGGAGCGCCCTTCGGCCGGCCTCCCAGCATGAGGCACCGTTCGGGCGCGGCGAACGGGACGAACCACGCCAGGGGCACGTGCCAGGTGCTGTCCAGGATGTGGGGCCGCAGCGAGCGGCCGGACCTCTTCCAGCGGTCGAACGACTCCTCCGCCCTGCGCGCCGCCTCCGGCGGCACGTAGGAACCGGCCAGCCGTACGGAGGTCTCCTCCCGGAAACGGGCGAAGGCGAGCCAGGACCGCAGCCGAGTCTCCCAGGGGCAGACGTAGACCGTGTCGCGCCAGCGGCGGATGTAGGCGTCGCCGCTCTCCCGTTCGGGCACGGGGACGGGGACGGGGCCCGCGAGGCGCCGCTTCGCCTGGAGGTGCTCGGCGCCCAGCGCGTGGATGCGCCGCGGGCGGCGGCGCGAGTCGGCATAGGCCGACCAGAGCGTCCGTGCCGGCTCGGGAAAGGCGGTCACCGGCTCGTAAACCCGTAGGTACGCGGCGTACGGAAGCACACCCGCATGGTGACACGACCCCGGCCGGAACCCCGGGATCTCACCGCCACCGGAATCCCCGTGTTACCTCGGCACACAGGTGACCCGGCTCACCCTTAGGCTGATCTCGAGACGAGAGGAGGGCACTACCGTGCCTAATGTCTTCGGGTCGCCTCACAAGGGCACAGGACCCATGGATCAGGGGAGCGACGCTCCCGCCGCCGGAACGTCCCGGTTCGGCAACCACGAGCAGGTCGTCTTCTGCCAGGACGAGGCCAGCGGGCTGCGCGCCATCATCGCGATCTACTCCACGGCGCTCGGCCCCGCGCTGGGCGGCACCCGCTTCTACCCGTACGGGTCGGAGGACGAGGCGCTGGCGGACGTGCTGAACCTGTCGCGCGGCATGGCCTACAAGAACGCCCTGGCCGGGCTCGACCACGGCGGCGGCAAGGCGGTCATCATCGGCGACCCGGCGACCGACAAGTCCGAGCCGCTGCTGCGGGCCTACGGGCGGTTCGTCCAGTCGCTGAACGGGCGCTACTTCACCGCCTGCGACGTCGGCACCTACAGCGAGGACATGGACGTCGTGGCGCGCGAGTCCCGGTTCGTCACGGGCCGCACGCGCGAGCACGGGGGCGCCGGGGACTCCTCGATCCTGACCGCGTTCGGCGTCTTCCAGGGCATGCGGGCCGCCGCCGAGACGCTCTGGGGTTCGCCCACCCTGCGCGGCCGGCGCGTCGGCGTCGAGGGCGTCGGCAAGGTCGGCCACCGGCTGGTCGAGCATCTGCGCGAGGACGGCGCCGAGGTCGTGATCTGCGATGTCAGCGAGGCCGCCGTGGAGCGGGTGAAGACCCTGCACCCGGAGGTCGAGGTGGTCGCCGACAACGCCGCCCTCATCCGGGCCGGGCTGGACGTGTACGCTCCGTGCGCGCTCGGCGGCTCCCTGGACGACGACACCGTCCCGGCGCTGACCGCGAAGATGGTGTGCGGCGCCGCCAACAACCAGCTCGCGCACGCGGGCATCGAGAAGCGGCTCGCCGACCGCGGCGTGCTCTACGCCCCCGACTACGTGGTCAACTCCGGCGGCGTGATCCAGGTGGCCGACGAGATCGAGGGCTTCGACTTCGAGCGGGCGCGGTCCCGGGCGAGCGGGATCTTCGAGACCACCCGGCGGATCTTCGCGCTGGCGGCGGAGGAGGGGGTGCCGCCCGCGGTGGCCGCCGACCGGCTCGCCGAGCGCCGGATGTCGGCCGTCGGACGGATCCGCGGCATCTGGCTCTGACGGTTCCGCCCGCCTCCGGGGCCCTCTCCCGGCCCCGGAGGCCCGTCCCTGGTGCCCGGTTACGTCACCCGCAGCCCCCTTCGTCCTGAGTGTGGGGACTCGTGGGCACCGGATACACTGGGCATCTCCGCAACGAGCGTGCCGCCACGTACCGACGATGTACCGAGCCGGGCGCAAAACGGGTACGGTTGTATCCGTGACTGACGCATGGCTCATCAGGCATCGGTTCGTGTGGTACACGCGCGCGTTGATGGGCCCACGAAAGCCCTGACCATCGAGGGGGTCGAGCCAATGGGTCGCGGCCGAGCCAAGGCCAAGCAGGTGAAGGTTGCCCGACAGCTCAAGTACAACAGCGGCAACACGGACCTCGACCGCCTGAAGAGCGAGCTGGGAGTCTCCGACCCCGCCGGCGATGACTACGACGCTTACGACGAGCTCGCCGAGAAGTACGCGGACTACGCCGACGACGGCGCCGAGGAGCGCAAGGACGGCACCACGGGCCGCTGATCGAAGATCTCCACGCCACCACCCGCCGAGATTGGGCGGGTGGTGGCGTTTTTTTTCGAGCGCGTCGCGTACGCCGGGTTCGGGCCGTCCGAGCAGGGCCGGATCGGGGCGGGCGACCAGGCTGGTCACCGCCTTGAGCATCGCCAGCGGTTCGCGCGCGTAGCCCTGGAGGGTGGGGCCCATCCGGTCGCGGCTGTCGTCGCCGACGCCCCAGGCGTCCAGGCCGGCGGCCCGGCAGAGCGCGACCGCGCGGGGCAGGTGGAAGTCCTGGGTCACCACGGTCAGCCGGTCCACCCCGAAGATCCGCTTGGCCCGCGCGCAGGAGTCCCAGGTGTCCAGCCCCGCGAAGTCGCGGACGACGGCCCGTGCGGGGACGCCGGCGGCGACCAGGTGGTCGCGCATGACGGTCGGCTCGTCGTAGCCGGCGACCCGGTTGTCGCCCGAGACCAGCAGCACCCTGACCTTGCCCCGCCGGTAGAGGTCGGTGGCGAGGTCGAGCCTGCGGGCCAGCAGGCCGGTCGGCCGGCCGTCCCGGATCCCGGCCCCCAGCACCAGCGCCACGGGGGCCGGTGGCACGTCGCGGGCGGACCGCCGGTACGGGGCCGTGTCCGCGTACGCCCATCCCGTCGGCGCCAGCCCTCCGTACGCGACCAGCGCCGCCAGGACGAGCGCGGGGCCGGCCGCCCGCCGCGGGAGCGGGAGACGCCGTGAGAGCCGGGCCGGGAAGGGCGCCCTCCTCTTGATCACAGTTCTTGGGACGCCCGTACCGCCCGCGAAGTTCCCCGGAGACTCCGGCGCCCCCGGACGGCCCGCGACGGCCCGGGACGCGACGGCCCACGACGGCCCCGGACGGCCCGGGACGGCTCGGCTCCCCACGGACGCCCCGCGTCGGCAGGGCGGCGGGGGCCCTGAGAGGCCGCCAGAACGCTCAGGACAGGTGGGCGGTGCCGTCCCCGGGGATGATCTCGCCCAGGTGCCAGGCGGGCACTCCGCGCTCCTGGAGGAGGCGCAGGGCCGCGTCGGCGGCGTCGGGGGCCACGATGGCGGCCATGCCCACGCCGAGGTTGAAGGTCTTGTCCATCTCCGCCTCGGGCACCCGCCCGTACGACCGGAGGATCTCGAAGACCGGCGGGACGGTCCAGGAGGAGCGGCGGAGCACGGCGTCGGCCGAGCCGGGCAGCGAGCGGGCCAGGTTGGCCGCCAGGCCGCCGCCCGTGATGTGGGCGAACGCGCGCACGCCCCCGGCCCTGGTGAGGGCGAGGCAGTCCTGGGCGTAGATGCGGGTCGGGGTCAGCAGTTCCTCGCCCAGCGAGCGGGACAGCTCGGCCGGACGCGACTCCAGGGTCAGGTCGGACGTGGCGAGGATGTGCCGGACCAGCGAGTAGCCGTTGGAGTGGATGCCCGAGGAGGCCATCGCCAGGACGGCGTCCCCGGCCCGTACGCGGTCGGCGCCCAGCAGCTCGTCGGCCTCCACGACCCCGGTGCCGGCGCCCGCCATGTCGAACTCGTCCGGGCCGAGCAGGCCCGGGTGCTCGGCGGTCTCCCCGCCCACCAGCGCGCACCCGGCCAGCGCGCAGGCGTCGGCGATGCCGCCGACGATGTCGGCGATCCGCTCCGGCACGACCTTGCCGCACGCGATGTAGTCGGTCATGAACAGCGGCTCGGCGCCGCAGACCGCGAGATCGTCGATCACCATGCCGACCAGGTCGTGGCCCACGGTGTCGTAGATCCCCAGGCGCCGGGCCAGGTCGACCTTGGTGCCCACGCCGTCGGTGGAGGTCGCCAGCAGCGGGCGCCGGTACCGCAGCAGGGCCGAGACGTCGAACAGCCCGGCGAAACCGCTGGCGTCGTCCACGACCTCCGGGCGCCGCGACCGCGCGACCCGCGCCTTCATCAGCTCGACGGCGCGCTCGCCCGCCGCGATGTCGACCCCGGCCGCCTCGTAGGAGGTGCTCATCCTGGCTCTGTTCTCCCGGTCAGGTGGTGGACGGTTCCAGCAGGTGCTTGCCGCGGGAGTCCTCGTCGACCGGGATGGGGTAGACCCCGTCGAAGCACGCCCGGCACAGCCGGTCCTTGGGGATCTGCGAGGCGGCGATCAGCTCGTCCAGCGAGATGTAGCCGAGCGAGTCGGCGCCGAGGGAGTCGCGGATCTCCTCGACCGACAGGTTCCCGGCGATCAGCTCGGCGCGGGTGGCGAAGTCGATCCCGTAGAAGCAGGGCCATTTCACCGGCGGGCTGGAGATCCGCACGTGGACCTCGGCCGCCCCGGCGTCGCGGAGCATCCGCACGATCGCCCGCTGGGTGTTGCCCCGGACGATCGAGTCGTCCACCACGATCAGCCGGCGGCCCTCGATGGCCTCGCGCAGCGGGTTCAGCTTGAGCCGGATGCCCAGCTGGCGGATGGTCTGCGAGGGCTGGATGAACGTGCGGCCGACGTAGGAGTTCTTCACCAGGCCCTGGCCGTAGGGGATCCCGGACGCCTCCGCGTACCCGATCGCTGCGGGCGTCCCCGACTCGGGCGTGGGGATGACCAGGTCGGCCTCGACCGGGTGCTCGCGGGCGAGCCGCCGCCCGACCTCCACCCGGGTCGCCTGCACGCTGCGGCCGGCGATGGTGGTGTCGGGGCGGGCCAGGTAGACGTACTCGAACAGGCAGCCCTTGGGGCGCGGCTCGGCGAACCGCTCGGACCGGACGCCGTCGGCGTCGATCGCGATCAGCTCGCCGGGCTCGATCTCCCGGACGAACCGGGCGCCGACGATGTCGAGCGCGGCGGTCTCGGAGGCGACCACCCAGCCCACGTCCTCGAAGCTGCCGAGGACCAGCGGGCGGATGCCCTCGGGGTCGCGGGCGGCGTACAGCGTGCCCTCGTCCATGAAGACCAGGGAGTAGGCGCCGCGGGTGGCCGGGAGGATCTCCCGTGCCGCCTCCATCGGCCCGCCGCCGTGGGTGGCCAGCAGCGCGGCCAGGACCTCGGTGTCGGAGGTCGCGGTCAGCACGCCGGGGTCGAGCCGGGCGGCCAGCTCCGGGGTGTTGATCAGGTTGCCGTTGTGGGTGAGGGCCAGCCCGCCGGCGTCCGTCGAACGGAACGTCGGCTGGGCGTTCTCCCAGGTCGGCGAGCCGGTCGTGGAGTAGCGGCAGTGGCCGACGGCCAGGTGGCCGCGCAGCGTGTTGAGGACCGACTCGTCGAAGACCTGGGCGACCAGGCCCATGTCCTTGAAGACGACGATGCGCGAGCCGTCGCTGACCGCGATGCCGGCCGACTCCTGCCCGCGGTGCTGCAGCGCGTACAGGCCGTAGTAGGTGAGCTTGCTCACTTCGGCACGGCTCGCCTCGGAAGGCGGAACCCATACGCCGAAGACCCCGCAGGCGTCCTGTGGGGAGCGGTCGGAGGGGTCGAGGTCGTGGCTCAAACGTCCATCACCGAGAGGCACGCCCGCCAGTCTAGATGCCCGTTTCACCTGCTCCATTCGGCGGATCTCCTGGGAGGAGCTTTACCCGGCCGAACGGGCCCTTTGCGCGGGGGGAGGCGGGCCTCGCCCGGGACCGGGGAAGGACGCCGTTCGATGTCGGATCATCCGAGCCACCCGAGCTACCCGGAGTACCCGCCGCCGGGGCCGCCCGTCCCGCCGCGGTCCAGCGGCATGGCGATCACCGCGCTGGTGCTCGCCCTGGTCTCCATCCCGGCGCTGGTGCTGTGCGGCCTCGGCCTGCCGCTGGCGCTGGTGGCGCTGGTGCTGGGGATCATCGCGGCGGCGCGCGGCGCGGGACGGGGGCTGGCGGTCGGCGCGATCGTGGTCTCGCTGGTGGTGCTGGCCGGAGGCACCGCGCTGGCCGTGTGGGTGGGGACCAGCGTGTCCGGCTGCGCCGACACCTCCCGCTATCCCACCCAGGAGGCCCAGCGGGACTGCGTGCGGCGCAACCTTCCCTTCGTGGTCCTCCCCTTCGACGTGGCCTCGTCCCGCGGCTGACCCCGCCCGGGACGCGCCCGGGACGCACTCGGCCGGGACGCGCCCGGGGACGACTCGGCCGGTGACGTGCTCAGCCGGGCGGGAGCGGCAGGTGGGCGGACAGGTCCGCGCGCTGCCCGCTCGCCCGTACCCGGCCGGTCTCCATCGCCTCGTCCCAGGTCAGGCGGCCCGTGGCCAGGGAGATCCAGGTGGGGGCGTCCATCTCCACCACGTTCGGCGGCGTTCCCCGGGTATGGTGCGGGCCGCCGACGCACTGGACGGCGGCGTACGGAGGCACCCGGACCTCGACCGACCGTCCGGGCGCGAGGTCGGCGAGCCGGTCGAGCAGATGGCGCACGGCGCCCTTGAGGACCGGCCGCACCGGCTCGGCGCCCGCGTCCCAGGCGGCCAGGACGGCCTCCAGGGCCGACCGGCGCAGTTGGGCGGGCTCCCCGGCTCCGGTGAGGGGCGGGAGGCCGAGCGCGGCGCGCTGCTCGTCCAGAACGGAACGGGTGAGGGGTGTTCGCGACATCGCCACCGACGCTACCGTTCCGCTCCAGGTCCGGGCCCATGTCTGCGGCAGAGTCTGCGACAGACCCCGCCAACCGGTAGAAAAGGGACCTACACCGGTGCGGGGGCGCGGCAGGTCGGGACCCGGCCGGGGAGCCGATCCCCGGCGGGAGAACACGGAGGTTGTGTAGATGGCCGAGGCGCTGCCCCTGCAGCCCGGTGACCCGCGCGGACTCGGCGAGTACGAGATCAGCGGCCGGCTCGGCGTCGGTGAGCACGGCGCCGTCTTTCTCGGCCGGGACCGTTCCGGCCGGGCCGTCGCGGTCAAGCTGCTGCACCTGCGGCTGAGCGGTGGTCAGGAGGCCCGGGACGCGTTCGCCGGGGCGTTCGCCGCCGCGCGCAGGGTGTCGGGCTTCTGCACCGCCGGGATCCTGGACGCCGCCGTGGAGGGCGATCGCCCGTACGTGGTGAGCGAGTGGGTCGACGGCCCCTCGCTGACGCAGCTGGTCGCCGAGGAGGGCCCGCGCGGGGCCGCCGTCGTCGAGCGGCTGGCGGTCGGCACCGCGGTCGCCCTGGCCGCGATCCACCGGGCCGGCGCGGTCCACCACGACTTCAAGCCGGCCAACATCCTGCTCGGCCGGGACGGCCCCAGGGTGAGCGACGTCGGCGTCGCCCCCGCGCTGCGGGCGGTGGACGCCGCCACCGGCCGGAGCGGCGAGGACCCGTCGTACCGCGCCCCCGAGCAGCTGAGCGGGATGGGCGTCGGCCCGGCCGCGGACGTGTTCGCCTGGGCCGCCACGCTGCTGTTCGCCGCGGCCGGCCGCCCGCCGTTCGGCGAGGGCTCGCCGTCCGAGGTGATGCAGCGGATCATGTACGACGAGCCGGACGTGACCGCGCTGCCCGAGGTGCTGCGCGACACCGTCACCTCCGCGCTCGCCAAGGACCCGGCCGCGCGGCCCACCGCCGCGGGGCTGCTCGAACGGCTGCTGGACGACTCCGCCCCGCTGGCCGCCCGGATGCCCGAGTCGCTGGCCGCCGAGGGCCGGGCGCTGGCCAAGAGCTCCCCGGCCTCCGCCCAGCCCCAGCCGGCTCCGGCGCCGGACCCCGCCCCCGCGCCGCCGCCCGTTCCTTCCCCGGCTCCTTCACCGGCCCCTTCGTCCGCTCCGTCGCCCGAGCCGCCGTCCGCGCCGTCCCCCGCGCCCGCCGCCGCCGAGCCGCCCTCGATGCCGCCCTCGATGCCGCTCGCGGCGCCCGCCCCGCCGTCGGCGACCCCGTTCTCCGGCGACCTCCGGCAAGGCTCCTGGTCCCCCCAGAACGATCCGGACGCCACGCGCGTCGACACCCCGCGCATCGGACCGTTCCCCGAGGACGCCGCGTCGCCCGAACCGGCCACGCAGGCCATGCCGGCGCTGCCCTCCGCCCCGCCGCCGGACCCGTCCGACCGGACCGAACCCACGCCGCACCTCATCCCGGGCCTGGGATCGCACCGCCACGACGAGCGCGACTCGACCGCGATCCTGTCGATTCCCCCCGAGGAACCCCGCCGCGGCATGCCCCCGTTCCTGGCGAACCTGACCCGCTTCAAGCCCGGCAACCACCTGCTGGGCGTGGCGCTCTCGCTCACGATCGGGGTGCTGGTCGGTGTCGCGATCATCGCCCTGGTGCTGTGGCCCCAGCTGCGCGGCGAGGACGACACCCCGCCGCGGGCCGGGCAGGCCAACGCGGTGGACGACCGTCCGGTGACGACCGTCCCCGAGGGGTTCGCCGGCACGTGGAAGGGCACCGCGGTCAACAGCGGGCGCGGCGCCTCGTTCCCCATCGAGGTGACGTTCGAGCCGGGCAACAAGACGGCGCGCGCCGTATACCCGCAGAACCGCTGCGCCGGAACGCTCACCTTCACCAAGGGGACCAACCGCACGCTGCAGATGACGCTGGCGATCCCCAAGCCGTGCACGAGCGGCACCGTCAAGGTGACCAGGCAGGCGGACGGTTCCCTGGTCTACGCCTGGAGCGCGGGCGCCGGCCAGTACGGCTACCAGGGGAAGCTGACGCGCGGCTGACCCGCCGAGACCGGCCGAGGCCGACTCAGGCCACCCCCACCCCGAAATGCCGGATTTAACAGCTCTTTCTGCGAGAGATCCAATATGGTGCCGGAGGTCGATCGCATCGACTCGGCCGCGGGCGCCGCGTGCGGTCCCCGCTTGAGAGAAGGAGAGCTCTTGCGGAAAACCCCCCGAAGGCTGCTCATCGCCGGCGCGGTCGCCTCGTGCGTCGGTGCCGCCACCACCCTCCCCGCGTTCGCAGCCCCCCAGCCCGAGCTCGTCGAGGTGACCTCGGCCAAGGGCACCCCCGTACCGGGCCGCTACATCGTGACCCTGAAGTCCGGGTCCTCGACCTCCGCGGCCGCCAAGCGCGTCCGCGCCGGCTCGGTGCAGCGCTTCGACGGCGTCCTGAACGGCTTCGCCGCCAAGCTCAGCACCACCCAGCTCGACAAGCTGCGCCGCGACCCCGCGGTGGCCGCGATCGAGCAGGACCAGATCGTGAAGGCGTCCGGCACCCAGTCGTCCCCGCCCTGGGGGCTGGACCGGATCGACGAGCGGGTCCTGCCGCTGTCGAAGTCCTACACCTACAAGTCGACCGGCACGGGCGTGAACGCCTACGTCATCGACACCGGCCTCGCCCACACGCACGCCAACTTCGGCGGCCGGGCCTCGATCGCCTGGGTCGCCCCCGAGTTCGGCGGTGACGGCTGGGACCACAACGGGCACGGGACGCACGTGGCCGGCACCATCGGGTCCTCGAGCTACGGCGTGGCCAAGAACGTCAAGCTGCGCGGCATGCGCGTGCTGGACGCGGACGGCTACGGCTCGATGTCCACCATCGTGGCCGCCGTGCAGTGGCTCCAGAAGAACGCCGTGAAGCCCGCGGTGGCCAACCTGTCGCTCGGCGGCCCCAAGTCGTCCGCCCTCAACACCGCCGTGCAGGCGCTGTCGCAGTCGGGGGTCTTCGTCTCCGTCGCGGCGGGCAACGAGAACCAGAACGCCTGCAACACCTCCCCGTCCAGCGCGGGCTGGGTGATGTCGGTCGGCGCCACGACCATCTACGACAACCGGGCCACCTGGTCCAACTACGGCTCGTGCGTCGACATCTTCGCGCCCGGCTACGGCATCACCTCGACCTGGCCCGGCGGCGGCAAGTCCACCATCAGCGGCACGTCGATGGCCGCCCCGCACGTGAGCGGCGTCGCGGCCCTCTACCTGGCCGGGAACCGCTCAGCGACCTTCCCCCAGGTGCAGAAATGGCTGAACGACAACTCCACGAAGGGACGAATCGGCCGGCTCCCCAGCGGAACGGCCAACAGGCTCGTCTTCAAGTCGGGACTGTGAATCCCGTCACGTAGGATGGCCCGGCTCCCAGGAGAAAGCCGTGCTTCTCGGCCGATGAACCATTCCACACGTTCCACGCGTTAATCTTGGCGGGATACGGACGGTTCTTGACAGTTCGATGGCGTTCGGCCGTCGGAACGGCCGGACAAGCCGAGTCCCGCGGCACAGCTGCCCGGGAGCCGGGAACCCACAGTCTGCGGGCCCGGGGCGTTCAACGCCCCGGGCCTTCGACGGGGTGAATTCACCTCCTGGTGATAGGGCTGACTCCGGCCCGAACCCGTCAGCTAACCCGGTAGGCGATGAGGAGAGGAGAGGACGTGGCGGAGACCCCCGACTCCACCCGCCGTTGGCACACCCGGCTGCGGCGTCCCGCCCTGGCACTCGTGGCGCTCGCCGGCGCCCTGCCGCTCACCGCGGGCACCACCATCACCCCCGCACAGGCCGAGCCCGGCGACTCCGGCCGCATCCGCAAGCTGAACGTCCAGATCGAGAAGCTGGAGAAGCAGTACGGCGGCGACCTGGCCAAGCTGAAGGACGCCCAGTACGGCATCAAGAAGGCCCAGCTGAAGTCGAGGTCGCTCACCGCCCAGTTGCGGGTCGCCCAGGGCCTGGTCGCCCAGCTGGCCGCCAACCAGTACATGACCGGCGGGGTCGACCCGAGCGTCTCCGTACTGGCCAGCGACGACCCCAACAACATGCTCAGCAACATGACCCTGGCCAGCCACGTGGCGCAGAACCAGTCGGCCAAGGTCCAGCAGATCCAGCAGCTGGTGAACGAGCAGGAGAAGACGCGCAAGGAGTACCAGCAGAAGGTGGGGGACCTGGAGAAGGAGATCCGGGACCTCTCCAAGGAGAAGAACCGCATCCGCCAGCTGGTCAAGAAGTACAAGCCCGAGTCCCCGAGCGTGGGCATGGGCAGCGTCACCCCCCGGATGCTCAAGGTCAAGAACACCCTCGACATCGAGTTCGGGCCGTACCCGACCATCGGCTGCTACCGCGGCGGCGTCGACGCCCAGGACCACGCCACCGGCCAGGCGTGCGACTTCATGGTCAGCACCGGCGGCTCGATGCCCTCCGCCAACGGCAACGCGCAGGGCGACCGCACCGCCCAGTACGCCATCTCCAACGCCAGCAGGCTCGGCATCAAGTACGTGATCTGGAAGCAGCGCATCTACGACATGCGCAGCCCCGGCTGGCGCTCCATGGAGAACCGCGGCGGCGTCACCGCGAACCACTACGACCACGTGCACATCTCGGTCTTCTGATCGGGTGCACGGGCCGTTGGGAATGCGTGCCAGGCCGGCGAGTCCCTAAGCTCGATCACATGCTCAGACTCGGATTCCCGGTGATCGGTGTGACCGATCTCCCCCGTGCGGTGGCCTTCTGGACCTCGGCGCTGGACCTGGTCCCCCTACCGGAGGGGGCGCGCCCGACCTGGAGGACGCTGGCGCACGCGGACGGATCGGGCCGGGCCTTGGGCCTGATGCTCAGCGAGTCGCCCGCCGAACGCCGTCCCCGCCTCCACCTCGACCTGTTCGTGGACAGCGCGGCCGAGCAGGAGGCCGAGGTCGAACGGCTGATCGGGCTGGGCGCGAGCAGGGTCGACTGGGACCTCTACCCGCCCGACCCCGACTTCGTCGTGCTCGCCGACCCTGACGGGAACATCTTCTGCGTCGTCGACCGGAGCAGGACACCGTCCGGTCCGGCGTGACGCGCCGCTGACGCGCGGCGCCGGCACCGGCGCCGGGCGGGTACGCGAACGCCCGGCCACCGCGTACGGTGGCCGGGCGTTCGTTCGCCGGTACGCCTAGCCGGCGTAGCTGGGGAGGGTGCGCTCGTGCGCGTCCCGCAGCTCGACCAGCGGGATGGAGAACAGCTCCTCCAGTTCCCCGTCGGCGTTGCGGGCCGAGACGTCCAGCGAGTCGCCGCCGATCACACCGAGCTGCGACACCGGGACCCCGGCGGCCTCGCACAGCTGTGCCAGGCGCCCCTCGCCGCCGGGCCGGATCGCGACCACGGCGCGCGCGACCGACTCGCTGAACAGCGAGACGAACGCGTCCCCGCGCAGGGTGATCTTGGCGCCCAGCCCGCCGCGCAGGCAGGACTCCACCAGGGCCTGGGAGAGACCGCCGTCGGACAGGTCGTGCGCCGCGGTCAGCAGGCCCTCGCGGGCGGCGGCGATCAGCACCGAGGCCAGCGCGCGCTCGGCGGCCAGGTCGACCATGGGCGGCAGCCCGCCCAGGTGCCCGTACACCACGTGCGCCCACTCCGAGCCGCCGAACTCCTCGCGCGTCAGGCCGAGCAGCGCGAGCGTGGCGCCGTCGGAGGTGAACGACATGTTGACGTGGCGGCGCACGTCGTCGTGCACGCCCAGCACGCCGATGACCGGGGTGGGGTTGATCGGCGTGGTGCCGGTCTGGTTGTAGAAGCTGACGTTGCCGCCGGTGACGGGGACGCCGAGGTACTGGCAGCCGTCCGCGAGCCCCTCCACCGCGCGCGCGAACTGCCACATGACCCCCGGGTCCTCCGGCGAGCCGAAGTTGAGGCAGTTGGTGACCGCGAGCGGGCGGGCACCGGTGGCGGCGACGTTGCGGAACGCCTCCGACAGCGCCAGCTGGGCCCCGGCGTACGGGTCGAGGCGGGTGTAGCGGCCGTTGCCGTCCAGCGACAGTGCGATGCCGAGCCCGGACGAGTCGTCGATCCGGACCACGCCGGCGTCCTCGGGCATGGCGAGGACGGTGTTGCCCAGCACGTACCGGTCGTACTGCGAGGTGACCCAGGTCTTGCTCGCCAGGTTGGGCGAGCCGGCCAGCCACAGGACGGTACGGCGGATCTCGTCGGCGCTGGACGGGCGGGTCAGGCGGCCCGGGGTGTCGGACTGGAGGGCGCCCAGGTCGGCGGGCGGCGCGTACGGCCGCTCGTAGACCGGCCCCTCGTCGGCGGCCGTGGTGGGCGGGATGTCGACGATGGTCTCGCCGCGCCAGGTCATCACCAGCCGGCCGGTGTCGGTGACCGTGCCGATGGTGGTCGCCGGGATCTCCCACTTCGCGCAGATCTCCAGGAAGCGGTCGGCCTTGCCGGGCTCGACCACCGCCATCATGCGCTCCTGCGACTCGCTCATGAGGATCTCCTCAGGGCGCAGGGTCGCGTCGCGCAGCGGCACGGCGTCCAGCTCGACGCGCATGCCGCCGGTGCCGGCCGCGGCCAGCTCGGTGGTGGCGCAGGAGACCCCGGCCGCGCCGAGGTCCTGGATGCCGACCACGAGGTCCTCGCGGAACAGCTCCAGGCAGCACTCGATCAGCAGCTTCTCCATGAACGGGTCGCCGACCTGCACGCTGGGCCGCTTGGCCTGGGACTCCTCGTCGAACGTCGCGGAGGCCAGCACCGAGGCGCCGCCGATCCCGTCCGGGCCGGTGCCGGCGCCGAACAGGATGACCTGGTTGCCCGGGCCGGGGGCGATCGCCCGCTTGATGTCCTCGTGCTTCATGACGCCCACGCACAGCGCGTTGACGAGGGGGTTCTGCGCGTAGCAGGAGTCGAAGACGGTCTCGCCGCCGATGTTGGGCAGGCCGAGGGAGTTGCCGTAGCCGCCGACCCCGGCCACGACGCCGGGCAGCACCCGCTGGGTGTCGGGGGCGTCGGCCGGGCCGAACCGCAGCGAGTCCATCACCGCGACCGGGCGGGCGCCCATCGACATGATGTCGCGGACGATGCCGCCGACGCCGGTCGCGGCGCCCTGGTACGGCTCGACGTAGGACGGGTGGTTGTGCGACTCCACCTTGAAGGTGACCGCCCAGCCCTGGCCCACGTCCACGACACCGGCGTTCTCCCCCATCCCGACCAGCAGCGCGTCGGTCTTGGGGGCCTTCTCGCCGAACTGGCGCAGGTGGACCTTGGAGCTCTTGTAGGAGCAGTGCTCGCTCCACATGACCGAGTAGATCGCCAGCTCGGCCGAGGTGGGGCGGCGGCCCAGGATGTCCCGGACCCGCTGGTACTCCTCGTCGTTCATGCCCAGCTCGGCGTACGGCAGCGGGCGGTCCGGCGTCGCGGCGGCGACCGCGACCGTGTCCGTGCCGGGCTCCGGGACGGGCGCCTGGGAAGGGGACGGGGCGGGCGGGTCATCGGACGCGGACGGGGAGGCGGCGGTCGCGGGCCGTTCCTCGGCGGTCACGTCAGGGGACGGAACGGGAGCGGGCACGGGGGCCGCCAGGGGGGCCGGGACGGGCTCGGGGGCCGCGGGCGGGTGCTCGGGGCCCTCGCCCTGCGTACCGACGCGTGAGGGGTCGCCGAGCCGTTCCAGGATCTCGGCGGCCGTCGCGGGGGCCGGGGCGGCGGGCCGGGCCTCCGGACGGGTCTCCGGACGGGTCTCCGGGCGGGCGGGCGCCGGGTCGGGAGCCGTCCGCTCGGGCCCGGCGGGGGCCTCGCGGGGGGCCTCGCCGCCCTGCGCGGCCGGGGTCTCCGGCTCCGGTGCGGGCCGGCCGGACGCGCCGGGCTCGGCCGCGTACCCGGGCACGGCGGGCTGCGGGCCGGTGTCGGAGACGGCGGGCTGGGGCCCGGTGCCGGAGACGGCCGCCTGCGGGCCGGTGCCGGACACCGCGGGCTGCGGGCCGGTGCCGGACACCGCCGCCTGCGGACCGGTGTCGGAGACGGCCTGCTGAGGCCCGGTGTCGGAGACGGCAGGCTGCGGGGCGGTCTCGGTCCCGGCCTCGCGGGCGCCCTCCTCCAGGATGGCCTCGTACGCCTGGGTCACCGACGGATCGACCGGCTGCAGCTCCGGGTCGTCGGCGTCGGACCGCAGCTCGCCGAGCCACTCCAGGCTCGGCTCGTCGGACGAGGTCCCGGAGGCGGCGTCCGCGGTGCCGCGCGGGTGGGGTGGCTGCTCGCTCATGCGTTGACCAGTCTCTTGACGATCGAGGTGAAGAAGCCGAGCCCGTCGGTGGACGGGCCGGTCAGGGACTCCACGGCGTGCTCGGGGTGGGGCATGAGACCGACCACGTTGCCGGCCTCGTTGCAGATCCCGGCGATGTCCTCAAGGGATCCGTTCGGGTTCAGGTCGAGGTAGCGGGCCACGATCCGGCCGCTCGCCTCCAGCTCGGCGAGGGTCTCCGGATCGGCGGTGTAGCGGCCGTCCCGGTTCTTGATCGGGATGACCAGCTCCTGGCCCTCGCTGTAGTCGGCGGTCCAGGCCGTCTCGGCGTTGTCCACCCGCAGCCGCTGGTCGCGGCAGACGAAGTGCAGCCCCGCGTTCGGCAGCAGCGCGCCCGGCAGCAGGTGCGACTCGCACAGCACCTGGAAGCCGTTGCAGACGCCGAGGACCGGCAGTCCGGCCTTGGCGGCGCCGACCAGCTCGCTCATGAGGGGCGCGAACCGCGCGATCGCCCCGGCCCGCAGGTAGTCCCCGTAGGAGAACCCGCCGGGCAGCACGACGGCGTCGACCCCCCGCAGGTCGTGGTCGGCGTGCCAGAGGGCGACCGGCTCGGCCCCCGCGAGCCGCACGGCTCGTGCGGCGTCGCGGTCGTCGAGGGAACCAGGGAAGGTGATGACCCCCACCCGGGCAGCGTCCATCTGTTCTTCCTCCGAAATGAGGGCGGCCGGGCCGGGCGGCTCTCCGCCGGGCAGCGCCACCGGGCGGCTCTGCCGGACACCGTCTCCGTTCACGGCACCCATGGACCGGTGCCCATTCACCGGTGCGGGGCGCGTTCCCCCCGCGCGGGTCCCAATCTACCCGGCACTGTGCAGGAGGCGGTGCCCAAGTCGTCCGATCGGGTTCTCGTCACGCCAGGTCAGGCGCTTCCGAAGCTGGACGACGGTACCGCTCCCGGGCACCGAGTCGATGCTCAGATCGTCCATCAGCGCCCGCATGATCCTAATCCCGCGCCCCGATTCGGACAAATCGTCCAGCTCCTTCGGCGGCGGCACCGGGCGCGGGCCGCGTCCCCGGTCCGTGATCCTCAGCTGGCAGGTGCCGCCGGCCACCTGGCCGGCCACGGTGAAGCCGCCGTCGGCCCGGGAGTGCTGGACGACGTTCGTGCACGCCTCGGAGGCGGCCACGAGGATGTCGGTCACGCAGTCTTCGGCGACCCCGAGACCGCGCAGCGCGTCCCCCACGACGCGCCGGATCATCGGGATGCTCGGCGCCTCGCGCGGCACCGCGAGCGAGAACCTCAGATCCACCGGCCACCTCGCGCTCGTCCACCGGCCCTCCGGCCGGGCCCCGACCCCCGGGCAAGGAAAGGCTTACCCGGGGCTTTCGCGCGTAACCGCCGGACGGGACCGCGTCAGAGGACGCGGACCTCGAAGTTCTCGATCACCGGGTTCGCCAGGAGGGTCTCGGCGATCTTGTGCACCCGCTCCAGCGCCTCATCGTCCGCCGGGCCGTCGAGCTCCAGCTCGAACCGCTTGCCCTGGCGCACGGCGCCGACACCGTCGAACCCCATCTGCGGCAGCTTGCGGGCGATCGCCTGCCCCTGCGGATCGAGGATCTCCGGCTTCAGCATCACGTCGACGACCACGCGGGCCACGAGCGCCCCCTTCTGAACTGCGGTTTCCCTTACCGTCAGCAGCGTACGGCACCATGGCCATGAGCAGGACCACCAGCACCCCCGGAGTCGTCCGATGAACATCGATGAGCTGTCACCCCCGGAGCGCCGCTTGTGGGAGGCGTTCCCGCGAGGTGAATCCGTCGACCTGTCCAGTGGCGACCCGGCGATGAACGACCCGACCCTGTCGGACCACTGGGGACGCGAGCGCCTCGTCCGCGCCGAGGTCCTGGTCGCCCTCCTGGCCGGGGCCGTGGAGCCGGAGTCGGGGCACGTGGCCGCGGTCCGGCTGACCGGCGCGCGGATCATCGGCGCGCTCAACCTGGGCCACGCGGACGTGTCCGTGCCCCTGGCCCTCACCGGCTGCTCGTTCGACGAGGCGCCGCACCTCTACTGGGCCAGGATGAACAGCGTCCACATGATGCGCTGCCGGCTGCCCGGCCTGGTGGCCTCCGGCGCCCGGGTGGACGGCCACCTGTGGCTGGAGGGCAGCCGCGTCTCGGGCGGCCTGTGGCTGGACGGGGCGCACATCGCCGGCATCCTCAACATGTCCGGCGTCCACCTGCTCAACCCGGGCGGGGACGCGCTGCTGGCCGACCGGCTCACCGTGGACGCCAACGTCTACTGCGACCAGGGCTTCACCGCCGACGGCGAGGTGCGCCTGCCCGGTGCCCGGGTGGGCGGCCAGCTGATCTTCCGCGAGGCCCGCCTGCACAACCCCTCCGGCGCCGCGCTGTACGCGAGCCGGCTGGACGTGGCCGCCAACGTCTTCTGCGACGGCGGGTTCACCGCGCACGGCGCGATCCGGCTGCGCGGCGCCCGCGTCGGCGGCTACCTCTCGTTCGTCGGCGCCCGGCTCTCCCACCCGGACGGCATCGCGCTGAACGCCGACGACCTGGCGGTGGAGACCGACGTCTACTGCTCCGACGGCTTCACCGCGTCCGGCGGCGTCAGCTTCGCCGGCGCCCGCGTCACCGGCCAGCTCAGCCTGCGCGGCGCGCACCTGGACAACCCGTCCGGTACGGCGCTCAGCCTGCAGCGGCTCCAGGCCGAGGAGGTGCTGCTCCGCCCCGCCGAACGGGTGAAGGGCGTCGCCGACCTCTCCTACGCCAAGATCAACCTGCTGCGCGACGACCGCGCGACCTGGCCCGAGCGCCTCCAGCTGGACGGCCTGCAGTACGAGAGCCTGGAGCCGCCCCTGCCGGCCCGCGAACGCCTGGACTGGCTGCGCCGCGACACCGACGGCTACCAGCCCCAGCCGTACGAGCGGCTCGCGCAGGCGTACCGCACGCTGGGCCTGGACGCCGACGGCCGTTCGGTGCTGCTGGCCAAGGCCCGCGACCGGCGCCGCACCCAGGGCCTGTCCCGCAAGGTCGTCGGCTGGCTCCAGGACGTCCTGGTCGGCTACGGCTACCGCCCGTTCCGCGCCGCGAGCTGGCTGGCGGGCCTGCTCGCGTTCGGCACGATCGTCTTCTCGCTGCACCAGCCGGCCATCCTCAACGAGGACGACCACCCCAACTTCAACGCGTTCTTCTACACCCTCGACCTGCTCCTGCCGGTCGGCGATCTCGGCCAGGAACGCGTCTTCGCCCCCAAGGGGATCTACCAGGTGATCGCCAACCTGCTGGTGATCGCCGGTTTCATCCTCGGCCTGACCGTCGCCGCCGGAGCCACCCGCTCCCTCTCCCGGGAGTGAGGCGGTCACGGGGTGTGACGCGGGGGCGAAGATCGCGCCCGGAGAGCGGCTGGAGAGCGTTCGAAGGGCACTGAAGGGTAGGGAACGGGGTAGATGGGGCTTGCGCCCCATGGTGTGACGTCTGCCACGATGGCTCTAGCGGCACGCGTCCCTCACCTGGGAACGATGCCACTGGCCCCGGCCGTACGCGGCGATCCCGCGTTCCGGCCCCGACCGAGGAGTGTCAATCGATGACGATCGACTCCGTACGCGGCGCGCCCGCCACCCCCGCGCACGCCGAACCCGACCTCGTCCAGCTGCTCACCCCCGAGGGCGAGCGGGTGGAGCACCCGGACTACCCGCTGGACCTCTCCCCCGAGGAGATCCGCGGTCTCTACCGTGACCTGGTGACCGTCCGCCGGCTGGACCTGGAGGCGGTGGCCCTCACCCGCCAGGGAGAGCTGGGCATCTGGGCCTCGCTGCTCGGCCAGGAGGCCGCGCAGATCGGGTCCGGGCGGGCGCTGGGCGACCACGACATGGCCTTCCCCTCCTACCGCGAGCACGCCGTCGCCTGGTGCCGCAAGGTCGAGCCGCTGAAGCTGCTGGGCCTGTTCCGCGGCGTCAACCACGGCGGGTGGGACCCGGCCGAGCACGGCTTCCACCTCTACACGATCGTGATCGGCAGCCAGACCCTGCACGCGACCGGGTACGCGATGGGGATCCAGCGTGACGGCGTGCTGGGCACCCCGTCGGCCGGAGCGACGATCGCCTACTTCGGGGACGGTGCCACGTCCCAGGGCGACGTGAACGAGTCGTTCGTGTTCGCGTCGGTCTTCAACGCGCCGGTCGTGTTCTTCTGCCAGAACAACCAGTGGGCCATCTCCGAGCCCCTGGAGCGGCAGTCCCGCATCCCGCTCTACAAGCGCGCCCAGGGGTACGGCTTCCCCGGCGTGCGGGTGGACGGCAACGACGTGCTCGCCTGCCTGGCCGTCACCAGGAAGGCCCTGGAGGCCGCCCGTACGGGTCAGGGGCCGACGCTCATCGAGGCGTTCACGTACCGCATGGGCGCGCACACCACCACCGACGACCCCACGCGCTACCGCCTCAAGACGGAGGAGGAGGCGTGGAAGCTGAAGGACCCCATCGAGCGGGTCAAGGCGTACCTGGTCCGCAGTGACATGGCCGACCAGTCCTTCTTCGACGAGATCGAGGCCGAGGCCAAGGCGGTCGCGTCGGACCTGCGCAAGCAGTGCCTCGCCCTGCCGGACCCCCGTCCGCTGGAGATGTTCGAGAACGTCTACGCCGAGCGCCACCCGCTGATGACCGAGGAGCAGGAGCAGTTCGCCGCCTACCTGGCGTCCTTCGAGGAGGTGTCGTCATGACCGAGGTCCAGGCGATGGAGGCCGGCACGGCCACGACGACCTACGCGCTCGCCAAGGCGCTGAACGCGGGCATGCGCAAGGCCATGGAGGACGACCCCAAGGTCCTGGTCATGGGCGAGGACGTGGGACGCCTCGGCGGCGTGTTCCGGGTGACCGACGGGCTCCAGAAGGACTTCGGCGAGGAACGGGTGATCGACACCCCGCTGGCCGAGTCCGGGATCGTGGGCACGGCGATCGGGCTGGCGCTGCGCGGCTACCGGCCGGTGGTGGAGATCCAGTTCGACGGGTTCGTGTTCCCCGCGGCCGACCAGATCATCACCCAGCTCGCGAAGATGCGCATGCGGTCGCTGGGCGCGCTGTCGCTGCCGGTGGTGGTGCGCATCCCGTGCGGCGGCGGCATCGGTGCGGTCGAGCACCACAGCGAGTCGCCGGAGAACTACTTCACCCACACCGCCGGGCTGCGGGTGGTGGCCTGCTCCAACCCGGCGGACGCGTACACCATGATCCAGCAGTCGATCGCCTCGCCGGACCCGGTGATCTTCTTCGAGCCCAAGCGCCGCTACTGGGAGAAGGCCCCGGTGGAGACGGACCCGGCGCGCTGGCTCCCGCTGCACCAGGCGCGGGTGGTCAACCCCGGCGAGCACGTGACGGTGCTGGCGTACGGGCCGTCGGTGAAGACGTGCCTGGAGGCGGCGTCGGCGGCGGCCGATGAGGGCCGCTCGCTGGAGGTCATCGACCTGCGCTCGCTCAACCCGCTGGACATCGGCACGGTCGTCGAGTCGGTGAACCGCACGGGCCGCTGCGTCGTCGTCCACGAGGCCCCGGTCTTCAGCGGCTACGGCGCCGAGCTGGCCGCGCGCGTCACCGAGAAGTGCTTCTACCGGCTGGAGGCGCCGGTGCTGCGGGTCGGCGGGCCCTCCACTCCCTACCCGCCGTCCCGGCTGGAGGACCACTACCTGCCCGATCTCGACCGCATCCTGGACGCGGTCGACCGGACGTTCGCGTGGTGAGGGCGCAGATGAGCGAGCTGAAGCAGTTCAAGCTGCCGGACGTGGGCGAGGGCCTGACCGAGGCCGAGATCGTCAAGTGGCATGTCGCGCCGGGCGACGAGGTCGAGATCAACCAGACCATCGTGGAGATCGAGACCGCGAAGGCCATCGTGGAGCTGCCCTGCCCGTTCGAGGGCGTGGTGGCCGAGCTGCTGGTCGACGAGGGCGTCACGGTGGACGTCGGGGTCCCGATCATCTCGGTGCGGGAGGGCGCCGAGGCGGCCGAGGGCGCCGAGGGGACTTCGGAGGCCGCGGAGGCGCCCGCGCAGCCCGAGGCGCTGAAGGACGACATGGTGCCCGTTCCGGAGGAGCCGGGCATGGTCGCGCCGGAGGAGCCCAAGCGGCAGCCGGTGCTCGTCGGCTACGGGGTGAAGCCGGGCGCGACCAAGCGCCGCGCCAGGAAGGGCACCAACGGCAGCGGGCCGGCGACCGCGCCGCCCGCCGCGGCCGTCGCCCCGCCCGCCGCGCCTCCCGCACCGGCCGCACCGGCCGTGCCGCCCGCTCGTCCACAGCCTGGGGAAAACGGGCTGCCCCTGGCCAAGCCGCCCGTCCGCAAGCTGGCCAAGGATCTCGGCGTGGACCTCACCACGGTCAACGGGTCCGGCCCGAAGGGCTCCATCACCCGCGAGGACGTGTACGCCGCGCGGGAGGCCGTGGTCGCCCCGGACCGCGCCGCGCCCGCCCCGGCGGCGCGCGAGAGCGGCCCGGACGAGGAGCGGATCCCGGTGAAGGGGGTCCGCAAGAGCACCGCCGCGGCGATGGTGAACTCGGCGTTCACCGCCCCGCACGTCACCGAGTTCCTCCAGGTGGACGTGACGGCGACGATGGACGCCGTGGCGCGGCTGCGCACGCTGCCCGAGTTCGCCGAGGTCAAGGTGTCGCCGCTGCTGCTGGTGGCGAAGGCGCTGCTGATCGCGGTGGCCCGGAACCCGATGATCAACTCGACCTGGGCGGAGGGCCCGTCCGGGGCGGAGATCGTGGTCCGGCACCGGGTGAACCTCGGCATCGCGGCGGCCACCGACCGGGGGCTGATCGTCCCGAACATCAAGGACGCCCACGCCCTGCCGCTCCCCGCCCTGGCGGCGGCCCTGACCGACCTGGCCGCCACCGCGCGGGCGGGCCGGGCCTCCCTGGCCGACCTGTCGGACGGCACGATCACGATCTCCAACGTGGGCGTGTTCGGGGTGGACACGGGGACGCCGATCCTCATGCCCGGCGAGGCCGCGATCATGGCCGTGGGCCAGATCCGGGATATGCCGTGGGTGCATGAGGGCGAGCTGGCGATCCGCAAGGTCACCACGCTCTCGCTGTCGTTCGACCACCGCATCGTCGACGGCGAGCTGGGCTCGCGGGTGCTGCGCGACGTCGGCGACATGCTGGAGGATCCGCTGCGCATGCTCGCCTGGCACTGACGGCGGGCACGGCGTGACGAGCCGCCCGCGCACGGCCACCCGGCCGGGCGCGGGCGGCTCTCTCACGAGACGGGGACGTTCTCCACCTTGCCGAACGGCCCGGCGTCAAAGGTCACCTTGCCGGGGTTCCCGGGCGGGGCGGGGAGGTAGACGAAGCCCCGGACGGGCTCCCTGAGCCCGGTGCGGAAGACCGCGCGGCCCGGGTCGACGTAGGTGGCGCTGTTGGCGGCGGGCGGGCCGACGCGCACCGCGCGGTAGACCTCGGTGGCGCCGGGCACGCTCACGGAGAACGAGGTGAAGACGCCTCCCAGGTAGTCCTTGTGGGGGTAGATGGCGTCCGGCGGGGTGGCCCCGGGCCCCTCGTTCACCACCTCGAACACCGCCACCAGGTACGCGCCGTCACGGTAGAAGGGCTTGACGTCCAGCCTCCGCTTCGCGCCGCCGAACCGGCCCGTCCGGCTGCCCACCGTCGCGCCGTCACGGGCGCGGAATTCCGCCGGGCGGACCGTACCGCCGGGCGTGGCGGAAACGCTCGGAGACGTGCTCGGAGACGTGCTCACGGACGGAGACGTGCTCGTGGACGGGGACGTGCTCGTGGACGTGCTCGGGCCGGGGGTGGCGCCCTGGGCCTGCTGCCGTACGGCGTAGGAGATCTTCACGCGGCGGTTGCGGGAACGCGCCCGGGCGTCGTCCGAGCCGCCCTCCTTGGCGATCAGCTCGGCCTCGCCCTTCCCCTGGGCGGTGTAGGTGAACGTGCCGCCCAGGCGGTCGCGCAGTTCCTTCTCCACCGCCTCGGCGCGCTCGCGGGAGAGCTTGAGGTTGGCGTCGTCGGCGCCGTCGCTGTCGGTGTGCCCGTCGATCGCCAGCGGTCCCCGGGCCGGGTCGGCCCGCTCCCGGATCTCCGCGGCGATCTGGTCGAGCACTCCCTTGGCACGGCCGGACAAGCCGGCCTTCCCGGACTCGAAGAGGACGTCGGCACGCAGGTTCACGGTCACGTCCGCGGCGCCGGAGACGACGTCCCTGGTCTCGCCCTCGGTGATGTCGTACAGGTCCGCGGGCCCGGTCCCGGCCGGAGCGCCCCCCGGAGCGCCGCCTTGAGCGCCCGCGGGAACCGCCGAGGCCGAGGCCGGCGGAGACGCGGACGCCGAGCCCGACGTGGACGCGGACACGGACGCGGAGCCCGACGGGCCGGGTGTCGCCGGGCCGCCGCCGGAGCCGGACGTCACCGGGACGCCGGTGAACTCGCCCGCGGTCCCCGAGGTGATCACGGTGAGCCGCTGGACGGCCGGCGGGAGCACCGGGAACTCGGCGGTCAGCTCCCGGGTGGCGCCGGGCGCCAGCGTCCCGGCGGCGGGCGCGGCCGGCAGCGGCCGGTAGAGCCTGCGGCCGACCGGGTCCAGGAGGGAGACCGCGAACGGGACGGTCTTGGCCGCGTCGTCCAGTGAGGTGACCGCGTACCGGAGCATGGTCCGGGCGGGCTGCCGTTCGACCGCCTTGATCTCGACGCGGGCGTGCAGCCCGTCCGCCGTGCCGAACCAGCCCTCCTTGGCCGGGTTCGGCCCGCTCCCGGCCGGTGGCGGCCCGCTGGACGCGCCGGCCCGGGCGGTCGGGGGGTTCACCTTCTCCGGCCCGGAGCCGGCGCATCCCGCGGCGGCCATCAGCCCGGCGAGCGGGACGGCGAGGGGGACGAGGAGTCTGCGAGCCGGCATGGGCGCTCCGGTTGGCGCTGGGCGGGGGGACGGATCCCGGCAAGCGTATAGACGCGCCGGGCGGCGGGAAAGCGTGGAAAGCGAGAGGCGGCCCCGGCACCCTCGCAGGTGCCGGGGCCGCCTCTCGCCGGCTCGCGGAAGCCGGCGCGCGTTCCGGGACGCGGCGCGATCCGTCCCGAACGCGGGCCTGAACGCGGACCTAGAACGCGGACTCGGGGATCTCCATGACGTCCAGCGTGGTGGCCTCGGTGACGGCCTTCTCCGCGGCGAGGCGGGGCAGCACGGTGGCGCAGAAGAACTGGGCCGCGGCCACCTTGCCGGTGTAGAAGTCGCGGTCGGCGCCGGACACGTCCCCGCCCAGCTTGGCCAGGGCGACCTCGGCCTGGCGGCACAGCAGCCAGCCGACGATCAGGTCGCCGAGGGCGAGCAGCAGGCGGCTGGTGTTGAGGCCGACCTTGTAGATCTCCTTCGGGTCCTCCATGGAGCCGAGCGCCCACCCGATCATCGGGTCCAGGATGCCCTGCACGTCGTCCAGGGCGCGGCCCAGCAGGGCCCGCTCGTTCTTCAGCCGGCCGTTGCCCGCCTCGCTGGCCGCGAACGCCCTGATCTCACCGGCCAGGTGCTTGAGGGCCTCGCCGTTGTCCCGCAGGATCTTGCGGAAGAACAGGTCCATGCCCTGGATGGCGGTGGTGCCCTCGTACAGGGTGTCGATCTTGGAGTCGCGGATGTACTGCTCGATCGGGTAGTCCTGCAGGAATCCCGAGCCGCCGAGCGTCTGCAGCGACTCCGAGCCGAGCAGCGCGTACGCCCGCTCCGAGCCGAAGCCCTTGACCACCGGCAGCAGCAGATCGTTGATCTTCTCGGACAGCTCGTCCCGGCGGCCCTCGTGCGCGGCGAGCTGGACGGCGTCCTGGTACGAGGCGGTGAGCAGCACCAGCGCCCGCATGCCCTCGGCGTACGCCTTCTGGGTCATCAGGCTGCGCCGGACGTCCGGGTGGTGGGTGATGGTCACGCGGGGGGCGGTCTTGTCGGTCATCTGGGTGAGGTCGGCGCCCTGCACCCGCTCCCTGGCGTACTCCAGCGCGTTGAGGTAGCCGGTGGAGAGGGTGGCGATGGCCTTGGTGCCGACCATCATCCGGGCGTGCTCGATCACCAGGAACATCTGCTTGATGCCCTCGTGCACGTCGCCGACCAGGTAGCCGACGGCCGGGTGCTTCTCGCCGAAGGTCAGCTCGCAGGTCGTGGAGACCTTGAGGCCCATCTTCTTCTCGACGTTGGTGACGTAGGCGCCGTTGCGCTCGCCCAGCTCACCGGTCTCCAGGTCGACCATGTACTTGGGCACCAGGAACATCGACAGGCCCTTGGTACCGGGGCCGGCGCCCTCGGGGCGCGCCAGCACCAGGTGGAAGATGTTCTCCGCCATGTCGTGCTCGGCCGAGGTGATGAACCGCTTGACGCCCTCGATGTGCCAGGTGCCGTCGGGCTGCTGGACGGCCTTGGCCCGGCCGGCGCCCACGTCGGACCCGGCGTCCGGCTCGGTCAGCACCATCGTGGCGCCCCACTGCCGCTCCAGCGCGAGCTCGGCGAACCGCTTCTGCTCGGGCGTCCCGATGTGCCACAGGATCTGGGCGAAGCCGGGGCCGGAGGCGAACATGTGGACGGCCGGGTTGGAGCCCAGCACCAGTTCGGCCAGCGCCCAGGCCAGGCTGCGCGGGGCACCCGTGCCGCCGAACGCGGGCGCCAGGTCGACCCGGTACCACTCGGCGTCCATCCACGTCTTGAAGGACTTCTTGAAGCTCTCCGGCATGGTGACGGCGCCGGTCGCGCTGTCGAAGACCGGGGGGTTGCGGTCCGCGTCCTCGAACGAGTCGGCGAGCGGACCCTCGGCGAGGCGGGTCACCTCTTCGAGCATGCTGCGCGCGGTGTCCTCGTCCAGGTCCTCGTACGGACCGCCGCCGAGCAGGTCCTGGCGGCCGAAGACCTCGAAGAGGTTGAACTCCAGGTCCCGGAGATTGCTCTTGTAGTGCCCCATCGAACACTCCGTGTGGTTCGGCGGCGCTCCAGGCCCCGCGCAAAGTACTGGTCGGTAACTCGACATCATGCTACCCGCTGGTAACCAGTGACAACCCCCAGTGGATGGGTGATTCCCGACATGCTGGTCAAGGTCCGGGACGGCCCCCGTGCGAACGGCCGCCGGTACGCCGCGATCATTGAAGGGGTCGGTCGGTACGCCTCCCGGGTCATCAGCACGGGAGCCCCCGCCGCACACATCCCGTGAACCGGCCCCCGACCTCCGCGAACCGGACAAGGAGAAGCTCTTGAACACGATGGCGCCCCCCAGGCTCACCGTGATCGGCACCGGGTACCTCGGCGCCACGCACGCGATCTGCATGGCCGTCCTGGGCTTCGAGGTCCTCGGCGTGGACGTGGACGAAGGGAAGATCGCCAAACTCGCGTCCGGGGAGGTGCCCTTCTTCGAACCCGGGCTGCCCGAACTGCTGGCCAAGGCCCTGGAGTCGGGGCGGCTGCGGTTCACCACCTCGCTCGCCGAGGCGGGCGCGTTCGGCGACGTGCACTTCGTGTGCGTGGGCACGCCGCAGCAGCCCGGCTCGGACGCCTGCGACCTCTCCTACGTGGACGCGGCCGTACGCGGGCTGGCCCCGCACCTGGACCGCCGCACGCTCGTGGTCGGCAAGTCGACCGTGCCCGTCGGCACCGCGGCCGGGCTGACCACGCTGCTGCACGAGCTGGCCCCGGCCGGGACCGACGTGGAGCTGGCCTGGAACCCCGAGTTCCTGCGCGAGGGCTTCGCCGTGGACGACACCATGCGGCCCGACCGCCTGGTCTTCGGCGTCGCCTCGGACTGGGCGGACGCCCGGCTGCGCGCCGCGTTCCAGCCGATCCTGGACCAGGGCACCCCGGTGATCCGCACCGATCTGGCCACCGCCGAGCTGGTCAAGGTCGCGGCCAACTCGTTCCTGGCCACCAAGATCTCCTATATCAACGCGATGGCCGAGGTCTGCGAGGCGGTGGGCGCCGACGTCAAGGACCTGGCCGACTCGCTGGCCCTGGACGACCGGATCGGCGGCAAGTTCCTCAAGCCGGGCCTGGGCTTCGGCGGCGGGTGCCTGCCCAAGGACATCCGGGCGTTCGCGCACCGGGCCGAGGAGCTCGGCGTCGGGCAGGCGGTGTCGTTCCTGCGCGAGGTGGACGCGATCAACCGCCGCCGCCGCGCCCGTACCGTCGACCTGGTCCGCGAGCTGCTGGGCGGCCGGATCTCGGGGGCGCGGATCGCGGCGTGGGGCGCGGCGTTCAAGCCCAACTCCGACGACATCCGGGACGCGCCCGCGCTGGACGTCGCCCGCACCATGCACGGGCTGGGCGGCCACGTACGGGTCTACGACCCCGCCGCACTGGACAACGCCCGGCTGGCCTTCCCCGAGCTGCGGTACGGCGAGAGCGCGCTGGACGCCGCCCGGGACGCCGACGTCGTGGTGCTGCTGACCGAGTGGGCCGACTTCCGCGAGATCGACCCCGGCGCGCTGGGCGAGGTCGTCGCGCACAAGCGGATCGTGGACGGGCGCCACGCGCTGGACGCCGCGATGTGGCGCGAGGCCGGCTGGGAGTACCGCGCCCTGGGCCGTTCCTGAGCCGCACCTGAGCCGCCGCCCCCTGGACGCGTTCGGGGGAGGATTCCGGTGGTGAGGCGCCTCACCACCGGAATCCTCCCCCGAACGCGCTTGTTAGCATGAGGACGAGGGTCGTACCCGGCCCTCCCGGACGAGGTGCGCGCCGTACCCGGCAGGCAAAGACGACGCGCGAAGCAGTCGTCGTCTCATCCGGGAGGAAAGATCATGGCCTGGGTCCTCGTCATCGCCGCCGGCCTCTTCGAGGTCGCGATGGCACTCTGCCTGAAGAAGAGCGACGGGTTCTCCGTCCTGCTGCCCACGCTGGGCTTCCTGGTCTTCGCCGTGACCAGCTTCGGCCTGCTCAGCCTCGCCCTGACCCGGCTGGAGGTGGGCACCGCCTACGCCGTCTGGGTCGGCATCGGCGCGGTCGGCACCGCCGCGGCCGGGATGCTGCTGATGGGCGACCAGGTCACCCCGCTCAAGATCGGCGCGCTGGCGCTCATCGTCATCGGCGTGATCGGCCTCAACCTGGCCGGAAGCGGCGCGCACTGAGTCCCTTTCGTCCGATCCATCGCTGAAAAGACCAGGTGGAACGTAGTGTCCCCGGAAGGCGTCTATGGGACGTAGGGCGCACGCGATCGCGCCCATGACTCGGGAGGGAACCTTGGTCTTCAAGAAGCTCATGCAGGCGATGGGGGTCGGCGGCCCGCAGGTCGAGACGGTCCTGCACAACCCCAACACCACGCCCGGCGGCACCGTCACCGGCGAGGTGACCATCCTGGGCGGCCAGCACGACTCCGAGATCCTCGGCGTGAAGCTCGCGTTGAAGACCCGCGTGGAGGTCGAGTCCGGCGACAACGAGTACTCCTCCAACCTGGAGTACGCCAAGCTGCCGATCTCCGGCCCGTTCAAGCTGGACGACGGCGCCCGCTACAGCATCCCGTTCCAGATGCCGATCCCGTGGGAGGCGCCGCTGACCCACTTCTACGGGCAGCCGCTGCGCGGCACCACCGTCGGTGTCGCCACGGAGCTGGAGGTGGCCCGCGCGGTCGACGCCACCGACCTGGACCCGATCGCGGTCCACCCGCTGCCGGCCCAGGAACGCGTCCTGACCGCGTTCGCCAACCTCGGATTCCAGTTCCGCAACGCCGACTGCGAGAGGGGCCGCATCCGGGGCGTGCACCAGGAGCTGCCCTTCTACCAGGAGATCGAGTACTACCCGCCGGCGCACTACGCCCGGGGGATCAAGCAGCTCGAGGTCACCTTCGTGTCGTACCCGCGGTCCATGGAGGTGGTGCTGGAGCTGGACAAGCGGGGCGGGGTCCTCACCGAGGGGCACGACTCGTTCGCCCGCTTCACCGTGGACTACGCCACCGCCGGGCAGACCGACTGGGAGCAGCGGCTCGACGGCTTCCTCCAGCAGGCCGGCCGGCGCAAGGGCCTGTTCTGAGCAGGCGCGCGCACTGAATGATCAAGGCCCGGGGTCCCCCGGGCCTTGATCATTCGGGGGGTGATGCGTAGAAAGAGGGCCTGTGGCTGAACCTCCCGGAATGAGCGATGCGGAACGGCGGCTGTGGGCGGCGTTCCCCACCGGCACCCGGGTGGTGCTCGGCGACGACCCCCCGGCCGGCCCCGATCCCTCCCGGATCATCCGCGCCGAGGTGATCTCCCAGCTGCTGCTGGGCGCGCACGAGCCGCGCCTGGGGTACGTCCCGGCGGTACGGCTGAGCGGCGCGTACATCATCGGGACCCTCGACCTGTCGGGCGGCATGATCGAGTACGAGCTGCTGCTGACCAACTGCCGCCTCTCCGAGGCCCCCGACTTCTCCAACGCCCAGACCCGCCAGCTCCGGCTGTCGGACTGCCGGATGCCGGGGTTCGACGGCGGCGGGCTGCGCGCCGACGGCTACCTGAGCCTCTCCGGGTCGGTGATCGAGGGACCGGTCCACCTGCCGCGAGCCCAGCTCCTGGGCGGCTTCCGGATGAACGGCACCAGGATCACCGTCGACGACCCCTCGCGGTGGGCGCTGTTCGCGGGCTCGCTGGTGGTCGAGGTCGGGCTGTTCGGCCGCGAGTGCGAGATCACCGGCGGGGCCCGGCTGGTCGGCGCCCGGATGAACGGCGGCCTCTACCTGGAGGACGCCGTCCTGCGCAACCCCGGGCGGCTGGCCCTGGACGGGCAGAACATGGTGGTCGAGGACATCGCCGAGTTCAGCCGGGCCACCACGATCGGGACCGTCCGGCTGCGCAGCGCGCGGATCAACGGGACCCTGTCGTTCTCCCTGTCCCGGCTGGACGCGGGCGCGCCCGACCGGATGGCGCTGCACGCCAGCCACATGCAGGCCGACGAGCTGCTGCTGATGCCCGCGGAGAAGATCCGGGGACGGGTGGCGCTGTCGTACTCCCGGATCGCGCTGATCATGGACCTGCCGGAGTACTGGCCCGACGAGCTGTGGCTGAACGGCCTCACCTACGAGACGCTGCGCGGCGCCGACTTCAAGGACCGGCTGAGCTGGATCTCCCGGGACAAGGAGTTCTACCTCCAGCCGTACGAGCAGCTCGCCGCCTGGTACCACGGGATCGGCCACGACGACCTCGCGCGCAAGGTGCAGCTGGCCAAGATGCGCGCGCGGCGCCGCCGCCTGCACTGGATCGGGCGGGGCTGGAACCTGCTGCTCGACTGGACGGTGGGGTACGGGTACCGGCCGTGGCTGGCCTTCATGTGGTTCGGGGTGCTGGTGGCCGTCGGGACGGTGGTGTTCTCCGCGAACCCGCCCAAGTCGATCAAACCGGGTGAGGAGCAGCCGGACTTCCACGCCCTCGTCTACACGCTCGACCTGCTGATCCCCATCGACACGTTCGGGCAGCAGCAGGCGTACGACCCGCAGGGCTGGTCGCGGTGGGTGGCGTACGCCCTGATCGCGGCGGGCTGGATCCTGGCCACCGCGCTGATCGCCGGGGTGACCCGCGTCCTGCGACCCAACTGAGACCCGGCCGAACGGACCGAACGGCCGCCCGCTCACGGTCCGGGGGCGAACCGTCCGGGGGCGAACCGTCCGGGGGCGAACCGTCCGGAGGGCGAACCGTCCGGAGGGCGAACCGTCCGGAGGGCGAACCAACGTGCCCGCGGGCGCGTCCACCCCGTTGAGCGAGGAGAATGGGGCGCCATGGGCACGTATCTCATCACGGGGGCCACCGGCGGCATCGGCGCGGCGTTGGCCGGGCTGCTGGCAGAGCGCGGGCACGAGCTGATCCTGGCGGGCCGGTCGCAGGAGCGCCTGGCGGAGCTGAGCCGCCGGATCACCTCGGGGGCGCACGCCCAGACGCAGGTGCTGGTCCGGGACCGTAACGGCGAGCCGGGCGCCGTCCGCACCACCACGCCGCGGGCGACCGCCCGTACCCTCGCGCTCGACCTCACCGAGCCCCGCCGGCTGGAGGCGGCGCTGGCCGCGGCCGGCCTGCCGGACCGGCTGGACGGCGTGGTGCACGGCGCGGGCGTGGTCGATCTCGGCGCCGTGGCCGAGCAGGACGCCGACCACTGGATCGACCAGCTGATGGTCAACCTGGTGTCGGCGGCGGAGCTGACCCGGGTGCTGCTGCCCGCCCTCCGCGCCGCCGGGGGCCAGGTGGTCTTCGTCAACTCCACCGCCGGCCTGCGCGCCAACCCCCGCTGGTCGGCGTACGCGGCCAGCAAGTTCGGCCTGCGGGCGCTGGCCGACTCGCTGCGCGCCGAGGAGCCTTCGATCCGCGTGACGACGGTCTACCCGGGCCGTACCGCCACGGAGATGCAGCGCAAGGTGCACGCCCAGGAGGGCCGCTCCTACGACGAGACGCGGTTCACCGAGCCGGCGACCGTGGCCCGCGCGGTGGTCGCGGCGATGGAGACGCCGGCCGACGCGGTCGTGACCGATCTCACCCTCCGCCCCCGCGCCAGATGATCATGCTCGCCGGCGTGGACCCGCGTCCCGCCGCCGGGGCGGCGTCGTCGCAGCGCGCACCGGCGGGTCCGGTGTTCGCCGGGTAAAGCCGTACGCGGCTCGGGTCGCGTGCCGGTCAAGAGCCGTACGCAGGGCGAGAACCTGCTCGCAAAGGCTTGGCAGCCGCGTCGACCCACCACGTCCATCGGGCAAGGCTCCAACGCACGGGACGCACACCCGAACGAGCAGAGGAGCCGGTAATGAGCACCGTCACCACGCCGGACGGCACCGTCATCTTCTACAAGGACTGGGGCCCGCGGGACGCCCAGCCGATCGTCTTCCACCACGGCTGGCCGCTCAGCTCGGACGACTGGGACGCCCAGTCGCTGTTCTTCCTCTCCAAGGGGTACCGCGTCATCGCCCACGACCGCCGCGGGCACGGACGCTCCGGCCAGCCCGCGACCGGCCACGACATGGACGCCTATGTCGCCGACGTCAACGTGCTGACCGACGCCCTCGACCTTCGGGGAGCGGTGCACGTCGGGCACTCCACCGGAGGAGGCGAGGTCGCGCGCTACGTGGCGCAGGCCAAGCCCGGCCGCGTCTCCAAGGCGGTACTCGTCTCGGCCATCCCTCCGGTCATGGTGAAGAAGGACAGCAACCCCGAGGGCACTCCGATCGAGGTCTTCGACGGATTCCGTGCCGCCCTCGCCGCCAACCGGGCCCAGTTCTACATCGATGTCCCCGCCGGGCCCTTCTACGGCTTCAACCGGCCCGGGGCCGAGGTGTCCCAGGGACTGATCGACCGGTGGTGGTGGCAGGGCATGATGGGCGCGGCGAACGCCCACTACGAATGCATCAAGGCGTTCTCGGAGACCGACTTCACCGAGGACCTGAAGAAGATCGACGTCCCCGTCCTCGTGATGCACGGGACGGACGACCAGGTCGTGCCGTACGCCGACTCGGGCCCGAAGTCCGCCGAGCTGCTCACGAACGGCACGCTCAAGAGCTACGAGGGGTACCCCCACGGAATGCTGTCGACGCATCCCGAGGTGCTCAACGCCGACATCCTCGCCTTCGTGGAGGGTCAGTAGCTCTCGCGGGAGGGGTCGCGGCGCAGCAGCCAGGAGGCCAGCACGCCGCCGAGCATCCCGAACAGGTGCCCCTGCCAGGAGATGGACGGGTCGCTGGGCAGCACGCCGAAGATCATCGTGCCGTACACCGCCACCACGCCGACCGCGATGGCCAGGTCGAGCAGCCGCCGCTCGAACAGGCCGCGGCCGAGCAGGTAGCCGAAGAAGCCGAAGATCAGGATGCTGGAGCCCAGCGTGTTGGCCGAGCTGGCGAACCACACGCCCAGCCCGCCGATCACGATGATGATCAGGCTGGCGACCAGGAACTTGGCGATCCCGCGGGCGGCGGCCAGGAAGCCCAGGATCACGAACGGGACGGTGTTGCCGATCAGGTGCCCGAAGCCGCCGTGCATGAACGGGGCGGTGAAGATGTCGGTCAGGTCGCCGACGTCGTGCGGCTGGATCCCGAAGGTGTCCAGCGCGCCGTTCATCACGTAGTCGGCGATCTCCAGGACCCACATCGCGGCGGTGACCACGCCGATGATGACGGCCGCGGAGACGACGCGCGCGCCGTGCGTCGCGAGCCCTTCGGAACGGCTCTTCTCGGGGACTGGGGGATAGCTCATGTTCGCCCGCCGTCGTGTCAGTGACCCTGCCCGTCAATATCGGAAACGTGCGCGGGGCCGGTTTGGTGCCCGGCGCCGGTCCCGAGGGGTTCGGGGGTTCTCCTACCCCCCGAACCGTATCGGCGAACGGCCAAGATCGGTGGCGGGCGGCGGCTCAGGCCGCGTCCTCCACGACGTCGCCGCGGACCATGATGACCGGCAGGCGCCGGCGGGGCGGGGCGTCGGCGGAACGGCGCAGGTGGCGGCGCTCCTCGGGCGTCGTGCCGCCCCAGATGCCGTCGGGCTCGCCCACGCGCAGCGCCCAGGCCAGGCAGTCGGCCGTCACCGGGCAGTTGCCGCAGATGGCCTTGGCCGCCCGCTCCTGTTCCCGGAGGATCGGCGCGGAATAGCCGATCGGGAAGAACAGGTCGGGGTCGGCGCCACGGCAGATGGCGTGGTCGCTCCAGTGTTCCTCGTTCTCGACGTACTGCATGGTCACTCCCTGCGGCGCGATCGGCGCCGGGCAGTCTTGGGGTGGTGTGTCAACACAACGTAGTACTACAAGCCGTAGTACTACAAGTCGTTGTTCCCTGGGGACGATACGGCCGGATAACCTGAGTGACGTGCGGCGTGATCAAGAAGTGATCTTTCGGGAGGCGACCCGGGCGGATCTGCCCGATATCGTCCGCCTGCTGGCCGACGATCCGCTCGGCGCCACCCGCGAGTCGCCCGGCGCCGTCATCCCCGAGGCGTACTTCACCGCGTTCGACGCGATCTCCAAGGACCCCAACAACAGCGTGATCGTCGCCGAGGTCGACGGGGCCGTCGCCGGCACCCTCCAGCTCACCTACATCCCCGGCCTCACTTACACCGGCGGTGAGCGCGCCCAGATCGAGGGCGTCCGGGTGGCCTCCGAGCAGCGCGGGCACGGCCTCGGCCAGGCCCTCATCGGCTGGGCCATCGACCAGGCCCGCGCCCGCGGCTGCCGGGTCGTCCAGCTCACCACCGACCGCCAGCGCCCCGCGTCGATCCGCTTCTACCAGAAGATGGGCTTCCGCCCATCCCACATGGGCATGAAGTACCACCTCAAGGACGCCTGACCCGCCGCACCCGCGGAAAGCGGGAGCCCCCGGCCCGCACAGCGGACCGGAGGCTCCCGTTCGCCCCCGTTACCCGGGGGTCAGCAGGTGTAGGACTCGATGTCGATGTCGTAGTCGTTCCCCACCTTGAACCACCGGTCGTAGCCGATGGCCGCGTAGTTGCGGACCTTGGCGTCCTCCTGGCCGTCCTTGTTCCACTGCACCTTCATCGTGCAGCCGGCCATGATGGCGAAGGTGTCGGTGTCCTTGTACGCGGACGTGTAGGAGTGCTTCCCCGGCCTCAGCCACTTGTAGTAGTTGTGGCCGGACTGCCCCGAGCAGGACGGGCGGTACTTGACGAAGTCCCCTGTGTCCCCGCTGCCGCACCAGTCGCGCCCCACCCGCACGGAGCGCTTCGAGCGGTTCTGGACCTCGCTGCATCCCCCCGTCCACACGCCGCAGCTCGCGCCGCGGACCGTGACCGTGTCGGCCGGCGTGGCGGGCGCCTCCGCCCGCGCCGGCGCCGGGGCGGCCTGCGCCGGGCCCTCGGCGTGGGCCGGTGCGCACGCCATCCCCAGTGCCATCGAGAGGCACGCCCCCGTGGTGACCGCCCCCGCGATCTTGCCGATCCTCATGTACGACTCCCCGTTCGTCGGTCCGGAGCCCCCTGTGGAGGTCTGGCGCCTCCGTGCTCCGCTGTCGGCCAACACACTGGCGGGCACCGTCCCGGCGCGGCAACGCTTGGTGACCGGAACGGGACGAGCGGGACATCCCAGGCCCGTGACCTGCACCTTGGTCCGCTTCCCGGGACATATGGGATGATCCTCAAGGGGCCAGGGGACGGCATCGGAGGGCTCTGGTGGGCACCACGGAGGCGGTCGCGCGCTTCGCCGGCCTCCTGCGTTCACTGAAGAAGCGCAGCGGACGCTCGTACGAGGACCTCAGCCGCCGGGCGCTCGCCAGCCGTTCCGCCCTGCACCGCTACTGCTCCGGGCAGGTCGTCCCGCCCGACGTCGAGACGGTCACGCGCATCGCCGACGCCTGCGGCGCGGACGCGCGGGAGAAACGCGAGCTGATCGCCGCGTGGCTGGCCGCGAGCCAGGAACGCCAGGCCGTCCCGGAGACACCGGCCCCTCCCCCAGCGGAGGCCGCCCGGCCCGTCCCACCGCCGAGGAGCCCCCCGGATCCCCCGATCGTCCCGGCACCGTCCCGGAGGCCGGTCCTCGCCGCGGCGGCGGCCTTCTGCGCCGTCGCGATCGCCTCCTCCTCGTCAGCGCCCGCCGTACCGGCCAGGGCCGGTCCCTCGGCGATCCCCGGGGAGATCTGGACGTCCCACCCGAAGAAGGTGGATCCGCGGCTGTTCGGGGTGACGGTCAACTCCGACACCGGCCTGATGCCGACGTTCAAGGTCGGATCGGTCCGATTCTGGGACAGCGGGACCCGGTGGGCCTCCCTGGAACGGCGCCGCGGCGAGTACGACTGGACGGTCCTGGACCGCCAGATCGAAGCGGCCGGACGAAACGGGCTGGACAAGCTCTTCGTCCTCGGAGGCACGCCCGCCTGGGCGGCCCCGGAGGCGCCGACGACGGCCTACCCCGACGGCTCGCGGACCTCGCCACCCGACGACCCGCGCGACTGGGACCGGTTCGTCACCGCCCTCGCCGAGCGCTACCGGGGCCGCATCGACGCGTACGAACTCTGGGTCATGGGCAACGACCGCCGTTTCTTCACCGGCACCCCGGAGCAGCTCGTGGACATGACGCGCCGTGCGGCCCAGGCCATCCGGCGCATCGACGGCAAGGCCACGGTCCTGTGCCCCGGCATGGGACGGCTCTGGGAGCCGTCCGGGCAACGCCTCCTCCAGCGCTTCGCCCGGCTCGGCGGGTACCGGTACTGCGACGCCGCCAGCGTCAAGCTCCACCAGCGCGACGCGGCGGACCCTCCCGAGACGATGCTCAAGCCCCTTCGGAACGTGGACCTCATCATGCACGCGGCCGGCGTCCACTTACACCTGTGGAGCACCGGCACCACCCACGAACTCGCACTGCAAGGCTCGCTGGACGAGGCGAAGGCCGCACGTTACGCGATGCGCTACTACCTGACCGGCCTCGTCGGCAGGGAGCTTTATCTACGCAGGATGTACTTCTACAACTGGGGCAGCACGAGGATCCCCATCGTCCTCCAGGAGGCGGGCACCGCACCGACCAAAGCGGCCCTGGCGGTAGAACGCCTGCAAGGATGGCTCGCCGGCGCGAGCGTCCGCGCGTGCGGCCACGGCATCCCGGCCGGCCTGCCCCAGAACGCCTGGCAGTGCGCGTTCACCCTCCCCGGCAAGGGCGGCGCGGTCATCCGCTGGACCGACACCGGACGCGCCGTCACCACGGCCCCGCCCGGCAGCAGCGGGCTGGAGCGCATGGACGGCACGGCGGAACCCCTGCGCGCGGGCGACCCCGTCACCGTCTCCGAGGACCCCGTCCTCATCAAGCACGCCTGAAGTCACCTGCGCACGGCGTAAACGAGGTGCAGCACCCTGTCCCCTTCGATGACGCGCGGATCCTCCAGCATCCTGACGCCCCCTGCGAACGAGCCGAAGTAGCGCTTACCTCTCCCGAGCAGCACGGGGACGACGTTGAAATGGACCTCGTCGACGAGACCGGCGGCGAGGGCCTGGCCGCCGACGTCGCCCGCCGCCACCGAGACGTCCCCGAGGGCCCGTGCCTGCTCGACCGCCGGCGGGACGTCCCCGACGAACGTGAACGGCGCGTCTGGAAAGGGCCAGTCGGCGGGCGGCTCGTGGGTGACGACGAAGACATGCTCGCCCGCGGCCGGGACGCCGTTCCAACCGTTGGTGATGTCGAACAGGCGGCGGCCGATGACGGTCGCGCGGATACCGCCCAGCGAGCGGACGTACCCGGCGCTGGCGGGGGTCACATGGAACACCCGGCCGGGATCGCCCATGGTCACCGCGACGTCGCCGTTCCCGTACCAGTCGAACAACGGCCCGACCGCGTCGTCCTCGCTGGCGATGAACCCGTCGAGCGACACGGTCGCCGTCATGATCACTTTGCTCATGGCCGGCCCCCTCCCCTCAATCTTCCCCGGGTTCATCGGCCCCGCATGAGCCTGACGCCGTGTCGTCCGGCCCCCGCCGGTCGAGCGCCCCGGGACGGCCGGGCGGGCAGCCGTACGACACGGTCGTGAGGAGGACCGCCCGCCGCGCCAGGCCGACCGGTGCACCCCACGTGACCGAGACCCCGGGGCGCTCCAGCAAAACCCCGGGGCCTCGGGGCCTATTCGATGACGACCAGGCTGCGTAGCACTCGCCGCCACCAGCCCTCACGTGCCCGGCCACGTACGGGCGCGACGCAAGGTGCAGGCAACGGCCTGCGCGCAGATCGTCCGGCAGGTGCCGCCGGACGGAAGGACTGCCCACCCTCGGTGCTGCGAGGCTGAGGCGTCCGCCCCGGCTCGACGGGCCGGGACGGCCGTGCCGGGCGTACCATCTCCAGGCGCCGCCCCAGCTCGAACGGGTCTCTCGCCTCGACGAGCCGGTCACGTCCGGACGGGTCGCGCGTGAGCGCCCACCACGAGCCGGTGAACTCGCCCCACCACACGCTCGCCCTCGGAAAGCGGCAGCGAAGTTCGCGTGCCACGCGCTCGGGGTCGAGGTCATGAGCCGCCCACGGCGCGAGCGCGGTCATCGTCCGCCCTCCGGCGAGTGACGGTGGGCGAGGTTACCCAAGGTCGCCACGACGGCATCGCCGCCCCGGTCCGCCGGTGCGATCGGCTCGCCCCGCACCGTCCAGAACCACGGCATTCCGTGGTCATCGGGTCGCCGCCGGCACGTGATCGTGTCCTCGGCGAGCGCCGTTCGGGGGCAGCACTCGGGAACCTGAGGGTTGATCACGCGAAGTCCCCGCACGGTCAGCTCTACTTCGAGGCCACGGGCACCAAGCCGCGCTCCCAAAGCGGCGAGGTGGGTGTAGGCCATACGATTCATCACAGGTCGGAACCGCCTTCCGGCCAAGGCCCCGGGCTCCCCGATGTTGCCGCATCGGGCCGGGGCCGCTTTGGTTTCTGTGTGCCAGCAACAATGCGCTACCCACAGTGACGACTTAAAGCAAGGTGGCCGACGTCCCCGGGGTGGAAGCCCGATTCGGCGACGACCACATCGCCATGAGCGTGTTCGTCTTCGACGACGAAATGCTGGTGACACCCCAGCTGGCGAACCTGGTCGGGCACGACTCGCCCATGCTCCACGTGCAGCGATGCCAGGATGACGGGCTGTTCGACCGCTTCGCCTTCCACGTGGCCGAGTTGTGGGAGGCCGGGCGCCCCATCAAGGACCTCCCCACCTGACAGCACGCGAGAGCAGGCCGGAACGTCCTGTGATCACATGGAGAAGGGCGAGCGGCGCATGCCTGAACGAGGGCGCGCAACGAGCAAGAGCACTCCCGTGGCGGTGGAAACCCTCGCGGCCACACTCGCGGCTCAACGGCGTGCCGATGACCTTGTCGGCTCTCAGGCCGTTCTCCCTGCAGCTTGCGATCACCTCGCGCACATCCTGCGCCTCCTGCAGGAAGCCCGTGGTGACTACACCAGGAGACTCGCCGCGGTCGCATCGGAGGCATCCCAGTTCGCGGGGTGGCTGCACACCGCGACGGGAGCGCACGACCAGGCAGGCTCCCTCTACGACCAGGCACTACGCCTCGGCGTCCAGGCCGGAGACCACAACCTCGCGGCCACCGCGCTCTCGATGCGCGGGCATCTGGCATGGACAAGCGGCGACTACACGGAGATGGCCGAGCTCTCTCAGGCCGCCGCTGAGATGGCGACAGCTGCGGGGACGCGCACGGTCGCCACGCAGCAGCGCGGGCGAGCACTTGCCCTGCTCGGTGAACGACAGGACGCGCTGCGTGCAATCGGTGAAGCCGAGGAAGTCCTCGCCAAGGGCACGGGCCGGGACGACCCCGATGGCCTGTACTTCTACGGGACCGAGCTACTCGCCATGCAACTGGGCCTGATCTTGGCCTACCTCGCCAGATCACCCGCGGAGTACCTTGCCGCCGCTGAGGCCATAGCGGGGGGCATCGCGGCCTTTCCTCCCGCTCTCCGGGATTCCGAATGGGTCGCCTGGTATCGCGTTCAGGCCGCAGCCGCGCTCGGAATGGCGGGTGAGGCCGAAGAAGCCCTCACCGGCCTGCGGAAAGCATTCGGCGTCCTCTCCTCAACGGGCGGAACGAAGACCATCGCGGATATCGCGCGCGTGCACCGTTCGCTTGCCCGTCGGTGGCCCCGCCATCCGGACGTCGCCTCGTTCGGGGAGGCGCTGCGCTGAGTCGCCCAGGCCCTGACGGAGCATAAGTCAAGGGGAGAACAGGGGAGACATGGGGAGATCCCCCGTCTCCCCACTGCACCTCAACCACAGGGCGGTATCCCACATGGAGCCATTGGAGTTGGCTCGGCGGGCGGCTGACGGCGACGCGAGTGAGAGCACGCTGAGCGCGCTGGAGACGGTCGTGGACGACCTCGCCTCCGCCTACCCGAGGACGGCGCCCGCCGAGCTGGTGGGTCACGTACAACGCCATCTCACGTATGTGGAGGCGCTGCTGGACGCCCGGATGACCCTGGCCGAAAGGCGGCGTCTGATCGTCATTGGAGGTTGGCTGTCCTTGCTGGCGGCGACCTGCGACATCGATCTCCATCACCGTCCCGCGGCGACGGCCCGCCTGCGGACGGCTGCTGCTTTGGCCGACCAGGCCGGGCATACCGAGATCCTTGCGTGGTGCCTGGAGACCGAGGCATGGCAAGCACTCACCGATGGTGACCACCGGCGCGCGCTCGACCTCGCCCAGGCCGCCCAGCGAGTCGCGCCACGTACGGGTTCGGCGTTCATCCAGGCCACGGCGCAGGAGGGGCGCGCGTGGGCGCGGCTCGGGGCCGGCGCCGAGACCCGGGACGCACTGGCGCGGGTCGAACGGCTGGTGACGCCCCTGGCGATGCCCGATCGCCCCGAACATCACTACCGCTACGACCCGGCCAAGAGCGACGCCTATACGGCGACCACGCTCGCGTGGGTCGGCGACCCGGCCGCCGAGCCATACGCGAGGGGTGTGCTCGCCCGGCTGGAGTCGGACGGCCCGCCCCGGCCGCGACGCGCCGCATCCGCCCGGCTCGACCTCGCTCTGGCCTTGATCGCCTCGGACCGTCCCGAGGAGGCCGCGCACACGGCGCTTGAGGCCGTGACGAGCGGGCGGCTGGTGCCCTCGAACTACTGGCGTGCGGCCGAGATCATCACGGCGGTCGAGTACGTTCCGGCGGCCGGTGAGCTGCGCGAGGCCTTCCGCGACCTGTGCGCGAGCTCCCGTCTGCAAGATCATGGAGCGGCTGGCCCGGGCTGACATGCTGGGCGGATGCGACAGATCACCGTGCTCGGCGGTTGTGGCGCGTTTCCAGAGCCGGGCCGGGCGTGCAGCGGGTTCGCGGTGGACTGGGACGGCTACCGCTTGGTGCTGGACCTCGGCTACGCCACGTTCCCGCGGCTCCTCGCGCACTGGCCGGACGGCGCCCTGGACGCGGTCGCCATCACCCACGAGCACCCGGATCACTGCATCGACCTCCACGCACTGTTCCGGATGAGGCTCTATGGCCGCCCCGGCGGACCACGGCTGCCGCTGTACTGCCCGCCAGGCGTACTCGACAGGCTCCAGGGTCTGGAACCCGACGTCGATCTGAACGCGGTCTTCGAGGTACATCCCCTGCCCGGCACCTACCAGGTCGGGCCGTTCAAGCTGACCGGCCTGCCGCTCCCGCACTACGTGCCCAATGCGGGGATCCGCCTCCAGGCCGGCGAGATCGCACTGGCCTATTCCGGGGACACCGGCCCGGACCCGCTGCTGGCCGAACTCGGCCGTGACGCCGACCTGTTCATCATCGAGGCCACCGATCGACCCGGCGAGACGCGGCGGGCCACACGCAACCTGATGACCTCCGCCGAAGCCGGCCACTGGGCCCGGCAGGCGGGCGCCCGCAGGCTCATGCTCACCCACTTCTGGCCCGGCAACGATCGGACGGCCTCACTCGCCGCAGCGTCCGCCCGCTTCGGCGAAGAAGTGCTGGCGGCCGAAGAAGACCTCACCGTCACGCTCGGGAAACCCTAGCCACCCCGCCATCTCGCACGGACGGGGACGCGCTTGCGGGGCGCTGGGGTTGACCCTCCAGTGGGTGGAGGCATTACGTTCGCGACGTTCTTCTTGGTACAGGCCGGGGCCTCGGGGATCATGAAAGGGGGTGGGGTGCCTGTGACGTGCTGCCCTGAATGCGGGGGTCCCGCCCTGCCTCAACCGTGCGAGGAGCTCTTCGGGGCCGTGCTCGCGCTCGACCACTCCCGGCGCCCGCCCTGGGGGCCTTTGCACGGGATCACGGTCTCCTGCTTCCTCCTCCAGCACCCCAGCCGCCTGCCCAGGAACGCTCCGGCCTTCCCCTGCCTGATGCTGCACACCTACCTGGACGAAGGTCTCACTGCGGTCACCCGGCTCATCGGACGGGCCCGCCGCTCCAACAGCCATCGAAGCCGCGGCCTTCAACTCCCCGAGATCGACACCGGTGCCCCGGAACCGCACCTCGCGCCGTCGCCCACGGACTTCGGCGTCACCATCCACGACGTCGGCCAGGACGGGACGTTCCCGGCGGACGGCTTCCCTGAGCGCATCACCGCCTGGGCGTCGGACATCATCACCGCCTGGTGCTCGCGGAACCCGGGAACATGCCCGAACCCGGGCGCTCACCGCTCTCCGCGCTGACCTGCGGCGGGCACCGGTGGCGGCCCCGATCTGCGGGTATTCGGGATTGGTGTGACAGCGGCACGACCCTGGTCACGAGCGCGGGACGCTCTGATACGCCGGCTCGGCGGGGCACGCCAGGCCCGCCTGGTCCTGTTGCTGGCGGGCGTGCTGGCCCTCAACTCCGCCGACGTCGGAGTGATCGGGGCGATCGTCGGGGAGTTGCGGCACTCGCTCAACATCGGCAACACGCAGGTCGGGATCCTCACGGCGGTTCCGGCGGCGGTGGGCGCGGTCGCCACCCTTCCGGTCGGGCAGCTGGCCGACCGGGTGCCCCGGGTGCCGCTGCTGGCCGGGAGCATCGTGTTGTGGAGCGTGGCCATGATCATGGGTGGCCTGGCCGACTCGTACGCGTGGCTGCTGGCGTCCCGGGTGGCCCTGGGCGCCGTCACGGCCACGGCCGGGCCCACGGTGGCCTCGCTGATCGGTGACCTGTTCCCGCCCGAGGAGAGGGCGGCGATCTACGGGCGGGTGCTGGCCGGTGAACTGCTCGGGGTCGGGTTCGGGCTGCTCGTGGGGACCGACATCGCCGCGGCCCTGAACTGGCGGGTGTCGTTCTGGTTCGTGGCGGCGCTGGGGCTCGGGCTGGCCGTGGCCGTCTGGCGGATGCTGCCCGAGCCCGAGCGCGGCGCCCAGGAGCGCCCGGCCGGCGAGGCCGGGACGGCCGGGGCGGCGGCCGGGACGGAACCGGCCCGGCGGGCGGTACGGGACCTGGGCGTCGAGCCGCGGCCGGAGACCGTCCTCCACGAGGACCCCGGCCGGATGTCGCTGTGGCAGGCGATCGTCTACGTGCTCCGCATCCCCACGAACGTGATCATCATCATCGCCTCGACGCTCGGCTACTTCTTCTTCGCCGGGCTCCGCACGTTCGCGCTGTTCTTCGTCCAGCACCGCTACGGCGTCGGGCAGGTCGAGCTGAGCCTCTTCATCCCGCTGGTGGGGCTGGGCAGCCTGGCCGGGGTGCTCGCCGGCGGCCGGCTGGCCGACCGGCTGATGGGACGCGGGTTCCTCACCGCGCGGATCGTCGTGCCCGGGATCGGCTACGCGGTGTCGGCCCTGCTGTTCGTGCCCGGCCTCCTCACCCGGGAGCCCGCGGTGGCGCTGCCGCTGTTCACGCTGGCCGCGGCGGCGCTGGCCGCGGCCAACCCGCCGCTGGACGCCGTGCGGCTGGACGTCGTCCACTCCCGGCTGCGGGGCCGCGCGGAGGGCGTCCGGACGATCCTGCGCATGACGGGCGAGGCGACGGCGCCGGTGCTCTTCGGGTGGCTGTCGGTGCTGCTGGCCTCCGGGACCGCCCCGGACACCGCCACCGGGCTGGACCGCGTGTTCCTGCTGGGCCTTCTGCCGCTGCTGGTGAACGGGCTGCTCCTCATGCGGGCCCGCCGCTCCTACCCGCGGGACGTGGCCTCGGCCGTGGAGTCGGAACGCCGTACGGCCCGTGCCGGGGTCGTGCCGTCCGGTGACTGAGATGGGTATTGCAAGACCGAATGGTGGGTTTGTCCTGCTCAATCGCGGTAAAGGGCGAAATTAGGGACTCAGTCTCCAAGGGGGAAGCCATGACGGAGCGAAGAGAACCCGTGACACCGAGGGGGACCGGGCGCATTCCGGAAGAACGCGCACGGGGGGAGCAGGAATACGCGATCTGGGAGGACAGGACGCGGGTCTTCCTGCAGCCGGTCGCGGCGCCCTCCATCCTGGGACTGTTCGGACTCGCGGGAGCCACCTTGATGGTGGGGGCCTGGCACGCGGGCTGGTACGGCACCGCGGTCACGCCGCTGGCCCTGTTCCCGTTCGTCCTGACGTTCGGCGGGCTGGCCCAGCTGCTGGCGGGCATGTGGTCCTACCGGGCGCGGGACGGGCTGGCCACCGCGGTGCACGGCACGTGGGGCGCGTTCTGGCTGGGGTGGGGACTGCTGTTCCTGCTGCTCGGCCTGGGCGGGATCCCCGCGGCGCAGCTACCGGTGATCGGGGTGGCGGCCCCGGCCTTCGCGTTCTGGTTCGTGGTGCTGACGGCGATCACCGGCCTGTCCGCGATCGCCGCACTGGGCCAGAACCTGGGCATGGCGGCGACGCTCGCCATCCTCACCCTGGGCTCGGCGTTCACCGCCGCGGGCTTCTGGGCGGGGACGACCTGGCCGCTGCGGGTCGGCGGCTGGATGTTCGTGATCGCCGCTGTGATCGCCCTCTACACGGCCGCGGCCCTGATGTTCGAGAACAGCTTCGGCCGCACGATCCTGCCGGTCGGCAAGTACCGCGCCGAAGCCAGGGCCATGGGCCGCCGCAAGGTGTCCCGGCCGCTGGAGTACCGGTACGGCCAGCCGGGCGTGAAGATCGGCCAGTGAACCGGACGCACGCCGCGGCCTAGCCGACGGAACGACACCGGACACGGTCCCGTCACGACGGGACCGTGTCCGGTTTGTCTATAGTTGGCCTATCCTGTGCCGAATGCGGCGTCCGGAAGGAGCAATCGATGTCATCGGTGATCGGGTACTGCCGGAGAGCATGGCGGCGGGCCGTCCTCACCTACGCCCTGGCCTGTGCCCGCGACGACGCGGCCGCGCGCGAGCTCACGGCGCCCGCCGGAGTGTGGATCTGCGAGCGCTGCCACGAGGCGCTGCTCGAGCTGACCTCGCTGCGCGAGCATCTGCGCGTCGCGCACGCGATGCCCTGACCCCCGCCGCCTCACCGTAGCCGCGCCTCTCCCGAGCAGGTCCCTCTCCCCCGGCACGGCGGGCAGGCCCCTCCCCGCCGCCCACCTGTCTGTATCCGTTCGCCCCGACGTGTAATGCTGGCCGTACAGGTGTGATGTCCAGCACGTCGATTGGGGACCGGATCGTGGCCGTGAAGCACGTGGAGATCGAGCGCAAATACGACGCGGCCGCCGACTTCGTGGTCCCGGAACTGACCGCGCTGCCCGGGGTGGCCGCCGTGGACACCCCCGAGATCCACCACCTGCACGCCACGTACTTCGACACCGAGGACCTGCGGCTGGCCGCCCACGGGATCACGCTGCGCCGGCGGCGCGGCGGGTCGGACGCGGGATGGCACCTGAAGATCCCCGCGGGGCCCGACAGCAAGAACGAGCTGCGCGCGCCCCTGGGACGGGCCCAGGTCGTGCCCGCGCGGCTGGCGTCGCTGGTCGCGGCGTACACGCGCGGCGGGAGCCTGCGGCCGGTGGCGACCCTGGAGACCGACCGTACGGTGATCCGGCTGCTGGACGGGTCGGGCGCGGTGCTCGCCGAGGTCGCCGACGACGCCGTGACGGGACGGGTGCTGCTCGGTGAGGGCGGCGACGCCTGGCGCGAGATCGAGGTCGAGCTGGCCGCCGGGGCGCGCGACCTGCTGAAGGCCGCGGGCAAGCGGCTGCGCAAGGCCGGGGCGCGGGAGGCCGCCTCGTCGTCCAAGCTGGGCCGGCTGCTGGACGGCGACATCGCGCGGCCCACCACCAGGGAGATCGTCCAGCGGGCGCGCGCGGCGACCGGCGGGACGCCGACGGCGGGCGAGGCGGTGACGGCCTACCTCGCCGCGCAGCTGGAGGCGGTGCTGGCCTTCGACCCCAAGGCGCGCCTGGCCGAGTACGACGCCGTCCACCGGATGCGGGTCGCCACCAGGAGGATCCGCAGCGTGCTGCAGAGCTACCGGCCCGTCCTGGACCGGACGCGGACCGATCCGCTGCGCGCGGAGCTGAAGTGGCTGGCGGCGGCGCTGGGCGAGGTCCGCGACCTGGAGGTGCTGCGGATGCGCTTCACCGACCGGGTCGCCGCGCTGGACGACATCGGCGAACCGGCCTGGCTGGAGGAGCTGGCCCGCCAGGAACGCGCCGCGTACCGCAGGCTCAACGCCACGCTGAAGGAACCCCGCTACTACGCGCTCCTGGACGCGCTCGAAGCCCTGGTCGCCGACCCGCCCCTGAAGGGCAGGGCCGGGCGCGACGCGGCCACCGAGCTGCCGCGCCTGGTGGAACGGGCCTGGGCGCGTCTGGCCGCCACCTACGCGTCGATCGGGCACGCCGAGGACGCCGATCTGGCCCGGCACGACACCCGCAAGGACGCCAAGCGGGCCCGGTACGCGGCGGAGGTGGCGGTTCCGGTCCTCGGCGAGCCCGCGAAGGCGGTCGTCGGCAACGCCAAGCGCCTCCAGGAGGTCCTCGGCGGCTACCAGGACGGCGTGATCGCCGCCGCGCACCTGAAGGAGGCGGCGGCGCGGGCCCGCGACACCCGCGAGGCGTTCACCCTCGGGGTCCTCTCCGGGATCGAGCGGTGCGAGGCCGAGGCCGCGCTGGAACGCCTGGAAGGGACCTGGGCCGAGATCCCTCCCCCGTCCTTCCAGGCTCCCTGAGACGCACGCCGCCAGGCCGGCCCGGCTAGGGTGCGTGGCGTTCCAGGGCGGCTATGGACGGGACGCCCTGCTCGCCGCCGGACAGGTGAGCCGTCCAGAACGCGCCCTTGCGCAGGGACGGCTCGTCGGGGACCTTCTCGCCCAGCCGCCGGCACAGCCCGGTGATCAGGTCGGAGACGATCTCGCCGTGCGTGCACACGAGGGCGGGGACGCCGTCGCCGGCCAGCTCCAGGAGGCGGTCGCAGGCCCGTTCGGCGCCGGTCTCACCGAGGGTGAACGCCGGGTCGGTCACGACGACGGCGCCGGTGCGCCGGGCGTACGGCAGGACCGTGTCCAGGCAGCGGGCGGTGGCCGAGCTGATCGGGCGGGCCGGGCCGTACCCGGCCAGCAGCCCGGCCAGCGCGACCGCGTCGGCACGGCCCCGGGCGTCGAGCGGGCGCAGCTCGTCCGGTTCCTTCCACAGCCGCTTCTCGCCGGCGGTGGCGTGCCGCAGGATCACCAGCGGCCAGGTGTGGAGCGGTCCCGTGCCGAACTCGCGCAGCAGGTCGACGTCGTGGGAGTAGGTCAGGCGCCGCTCGGCCTCGGCGACCGGCAGCCAGTCGAGCCGGTCGACCTCGTCGTTCGGCACGGCGTGGCCGGGGGCGGAGCCGACGCAGCGGGCCGCCCAGTAGTCGACCCGTTTGGGCCGGTCGTCCTTGAGGTAGCCGACCGAGGGCAGGCGGCGGCCGAGCCGCGGCGCGAACCCGGTCTCCTCGGAGACCTCCCGGACGACCGCGCGCAGCACGTGCTCACCGGCCTTGGCCTTGCCCTTGGGGAACGACCAGTCGTCGTACTTGGGGCGATGGACCAGCGCCACCTCGGGGGAACCGGGGTCGCGGCCGTCCCGCCACAGGAGCGCCCCGGCCGCCCGGATCGGCTCGCCGTCAGCCATCGACCGTCCTCCAACGCCTGCTCTTCACCAGGTGGGTCTGAATGTCCAGCAACGGCTCGGCGGTCATGGCGGAACGGCGGATCCAGGTGCCGTCGCCCTCCAGCCACCACGCGTCGGTCCCGTCGTCCATCGCGCGGTCGAGCAGTTCCAGCAGGTCGGTCCGGTGGCCGCGGTCGGTCACGGTGACCAGCGCCTCCACGCGGCGGTCCAGGTTGCGGTGCATGAGGTCCGCACTACCCAGCCAGACCTCGGGATCACCGCCGTTCTCGAACGCGAACACGCGGGAGTGCTCCAGGAAGCGGCCGAGCACGCTGCGCACCCGGATGTTCTCCGACAGGCCGGGGACGCCCGGACGCAGCGCGCAGATCCCGCGCACCCAGATGTCCACCGGGACGCCCGCCCGGGAGGCCCGGTACAGCGCGTCGATGACCACCTCGTCCACGACCGAGTTGCACTTGAACCGCACGCGGGCCGACCGGCCCGCCTCCGCGTGCTCGATCTCCCGCTCGATCCGCCGGACGAGGCCGGGCCGCAGGCTCTGCGGCGCGACCAGCAGGCGCTTGTAGTCGTTCTGCCGGGAGTAGCCGGTCAGGTGGTTGAACAGGGCGCTGACGTCCTCGCCGACGTGGGGGTCGGCGGTCAGGAGGCCGAAGTCCTCGTAGAGCCGGGCCGTCTTGGGGTGGTAGTTGCCGGTGCCGATGTGGCAGTAGCGGCGCAGCACCCCGTCGGCCTCCTGGCGGACGACGAGGGCGAGCTTGCAGTGCGTCTTCAGCCCGACGAACCCGTACACCACGTGGCAGCCGGCCTTCTCCAGCTTGCGCGCCCAGGCGATGTTGGCGCGCTCGTCGAAGCGCGCCTTGAGCTCGACGACCACCACCACCTGCTTGCCTGCCGCGGCGGCGCCGACCAGGGCGTCCACGATCGGCGAGTCGCCGCTGGTGCGGTAGAGGGTCTGCTTGATCGCCAGGACCTTCGGGTCGTCGGCGGCGTCCTCGATGAGCCGCTGGACGGTCGTGGTGAACGAGTCGTAGGGGTGGTGGACCAGCACGTCGCGTTCGCGGATGGCGGCGAACAGGTCGGCGTCCGCCGGCAGCGCCTCCTTCGACGGGACGAACGGGGGGTACTTGAGCTCCGGCCGGTCCAGGTCGGCGATGGCCGCCATCCCGGCCAGGTCGAGCGGGCCGTCCAGCCGGAAGATCTGCCGCTCGTCGATGGACAGCTCCTCGGTGAGCAGATCCAGCACCCCTTCGGAGATCGAGTCCTCCACCTCCAGCCGGACCACCGGGCCGAAGCGGCGGCGCAGCAGCTCGCGCTCCAGGGCCTGGAGCAGGCCCTCACTGATGTCCTCGTCGATCTCCAGGTCCTGGTTGCGGGTGACCCGGAACGCGTGGTGCTCGACCACCTCCATGCCCACGAACAGCTGGCCGAGGTGCGCCGCGATCACGTCCTCCAGCGGGGTGAACCGGTCCGGCGACGCCTCCAGGAAGCGGGGCAGCACCGGCGGCACCTTCACGCGGGCGAACATGGTGGCGTCGGTCTGCGGGTCGCGGACGATCACCGCGAGGTTGAGCGACAGCCCGGAGATGTAGGGGAACGGGTGCGCGGAGTCGACCACCAGCGGGGTCAGCACCGGGTAGATCCGGTCGCGGAAGAACCGGCGCATCCGCTCCTGCTCGGTCTCGGCCAGCTGGTCCCAGCGGAGCAGCTCGATGTGCTCCTTGGCCAGCGACGGGCACAGGTCGTCGCGGAAGCAGGCGGCGTGCCGCAGCATCAGCTCGCGCGCCACGGTGGCGGTACGTTCCAGCACCTCGCGCGGCTGCCGGCCGCTGGCGGACTGGACGGCCAGGCCGGTGGCCATGCGGCGGGTCAGCCCGGCGACCCGCACCATGAAGAACTCGTCCAGGTTGGTGGCGAAGATCGACAGGAACCGCACCCGTTCCAGCAGGGGCAGCCGGGCATCCTCGGCGAGTTCCAGGACGCGCTGGTTGAACCGCAGCCAGCTCTCCTCGCGATCCAGGAACCGGTCGTCGGGCAGCGCTTCCGCACCGTGAGGGATATGTCCTGGAGTGACGCTCATGGTGGTAATAGTCCCTGGTCAAGATGAACAGCAGTCGAACAACGAGGTTGCAGACGTTTCAGACATGAGTCAGATAGCTGGATCATGCCCGCGGTTCCCCCAGATCACTCCGGTTTTCCCCTAGTTCAGGCACTCCGTGCCGCCGTGCCCCGGCCGCCCCGTACCGCCTCTGACCGGCGGCGGAGCCCGCGGAGCGTCCGCCCGGCCCTCGGGCGCGGCCCGGCTCCCCGGCTCCGCGGCTCCCGCCCGGTCCGGCCCGTCCGGCCCATCCCGGCCCGTCCCGTCTCTGACCGGCCTGTGCCGTTTACCGAACTCTGTGCACATCTGCCCGTACAGCGGGCCGTGCCGGGGGTACAAGAAGGACGTGAGCCCTCACAAGCCCTCCCGGTCACCTGTACTCATGCTCATGGCGCCCTGGCCGGACTGCGCGGTGTCCGGTTGCGCGGAACGATCCTTCGCCCCCTATCCCGGCTGCCTCGGCCATCTCACCCCGGACGAACTCGCCGACCTCATGGCCGGGCTGCGCCCGGGAGCCGACCTCGACCTGCGGGGCGTCACCGTGCCCGAACGGGTGCTGACCACCCTGCTGGAAGCGGTGACCGGCCCCGACGGGCACCCCCACCTGGGACGGAGCCGGTTCGAGGGCGCGGTGCTGCCGCCCTGCGCGTCGCTGAGCCGGGCGTGCTTCGAGGGCGACTGCTCCTTCGACGGCGCGCGCTTCGCCGGCGCCGTCTCGTTCTTCGCCGCGCGGTTCCTGGGGAACGTCTCGTTCCGCGGGGTCCGCTTCGGCGGCAACGCCTCGTTCCACGGGGCGCGCTTCCGGCGCCACGCGGCCTTCGACGAGGCCGTCTTCGCCGGGGACGCCCTGTTCGGCGAGACGGCCTGGGGCGCGGACGCCTCGTTCACCCGGGCCGTCTTCGCGGGGGCGGCGGCCTTCGACCGCGCGCGCTTCGGCCGCGACGCGGTGCTGCAGGCGACGCGGTTCGGCGGGGACGTCTCGTTCCGGCGCGTCCAGGTGACCCGGCACGCCCGCTTCGAACGCGCGCGCTTCCGGCGCGACCTGTGGCTGGGGCCGATGGCCGCCGGGGGACGGCTCGTCCTCACCCACGCCACCGCGCACGGCGGGCTGCGCGTCGACGCCGCGGCGCGGCACCTGGCCGCGAACCGGACGGTGGTACGGGGCCCCGCGGACTTCCGGCTGCGGCACGCGGAGCTGGACCTGGAGGACTCGGTCTTCGGCGCGGACGTGACCGTACGGTCCCTGTCGCGCCCGTTCCAGCACCTGACCGAGCCGGGCACCGCGCCCGGCACCGCGCGGGTGCTCTCCCTGAGCGGGACGAGCGCGCCGAGGCTGGAACTGGCCGGCATGGACCTCAGCCGGTGCCGCTTCAGCGGGCTGGTCCACCCCGGCGGCCTGCGGCTCACCGGGCACTGCTCGTTCGCGACCGTCCCGCGCCGGCCGCGCCGCCGGCCGCGGTGGCGGGCCCGGACGCCGACGCCGTCCCGGCCGGGCCGGCGGGTGCGCGGCCGCACCGTGCTCGCGGAGGAGCTGGCGGGCTCCCGCCAGGGCCTCCAGACGCTGTACGAGCAGCTCGCGGCGGCCGCCGCCGACCGGGAGCTGGCCCGCGACTTCCGCTACCGCGCGCGGGAGATCCGCCGCCGGGACGACCCCCGCGCCCGGAACCGGTGGCTGCTGCACCTGTCCTGGCTGACCTGCGGCCACGGGCTGCGGACGGGCCGGATGCTGGCCTGCCTGGCGGTGCTCATGGTGCTCGTGGCGGCCGGCGCGACCTGGGCCCGGCACGGCCAGCACACGTCCGCCCCCGTCCGCCTCCGCCCCTACCAGCCGGCACCCGCGGACGCCACGTACGCTCCCCGACCATGACCCACCAGAACGGACAGCACGAACAGCACGAACAGTACGGACAGCACAGCGAGGACAGGCAGCACGGGCAGGACAGCGAGGACAGGCAGGACGGCCTCTTCGTCTACGGCACGCTGCGCTTTCCCGAGATCCTGGAGATCCTCCTGGGTCGCGTCCCCGGCCTGGCCCCCGCCTCCGCGCGGGGCTGGCGGGTACGGGCCCTGCCCGGCGTGGTCTATCCCGGCATGGTCGCCGACCCGGGCGGCATCGCCGACGGGATCCTGATCAGCGGGCTCACGGACGCCGAGCACCGGCTGCTGGACGCCTTCGAGGGCGACCCGTACGGGACGGCCGTGCTCTCGCTGGAGGGCGGCGCGGGCCTGGCGCGCGCCTACGTCTGGCTGGGCCCCACCGAGCCCCGCGACTGGGACCCCGCCCACTTCGCCGAGCACGAGATGGCCGCCTTCGCCGATGACTGCCGCGCCTGGCGCCGCGCCTACAGGGAAATTAGTTCGCGCTGAAGACAGGATTCTGCAGGGCGTCGGCGGCGGCCGGGAACCCGCGCTCCGGCGCCCTGACCAGTGCCTTCGCGGTGAACTGCCGAAGGACGTCGCCGATCGGACGCGGGCCGGCCGGATACCGCCGGAGGTCGCGGAATTCCTCGTCCGGGTCGAGCGGGAGTGGCACGCGGTGGCGAGCGGGGCGGGCAAGGCGGGCACCCTCGGCCCGGGTTCCGATACCTCTTCCTAACCTCCCGGATACCCGGCGCGGGAGCCTTTCGACGATAACCACGGATGAATTGTCAGACCCTTGGGGAATCATTCGTGGTATGAGCAGAGACTCCCATTCGGGGTTGCAGTGCCCGCACTGCCGCACGCATCTCGCGCTCGTGCCCGCGCCGGGCACTCCGACGTCGCCGACCCCGCCGGCCGTGGCGGCGGATCCGCCCATCCTCGTCCGCGAGGAATGGAGCCCGCCACCGGTCGGCGAGGTGCTGGCCGAATACGCCCACCGGACCAAGGACACCGCCACCGCGCTCAGGGGCGCCGCACGCGTCCGCGAAAGCCTCAACAAGGCCCGCCAGGCCGCCGCGAGAAAGCGGCTGGAACAGCGGTCCGCGCGCAGCGCCTGAGCGCCGGGGCACCGCCCCCGGAAAACCGTTCCCGCCGGCGATCACTAAACGATCACACCCGGGATACGGCCGGTGATACCGGTCCTTCAGGCGTCTCCGGTCACGGGCGTCTTCCCGGTCCAGTCAAGGCACACCACCACCGCGTCGTCCAATGGGTCCGAACCCTGATGGTGGGCGATGAACTGCCGGATAAAGGTGCGGACCGCCTCCGAGGGATTCTGCAGCCGGGTGTCGCGAAGGGTCTGGAGAAGCGCGATCGCCCCGTACAGCTCCCCGGTGGCCGACTTCGCCGTGTGCACCCCGTCGCTCACGACGACCAGGCGGTCTCCGGGCTCCACCACGAACTCCTCGGTGGTGTAGTGGGCGTCCCCGAACATCCCGAGCGGCAGCTGCGCCTCGAAATCGAGTTCCTCCGTGACGCCGCCGCGCATCCGGTAGATGTTCGGCGATCCCGCGTCGATCGCCCGTACCCGCCCGGTCTCCAGCTCGAAGTCCAGGAGCAGGGTGGCGACGTGCCGGGTGCCGCGGTGGTGGGCGTAGAGGGTCTGGTCGGCGAGCGCGGCCTGCTCGGCGATGTCGGCGCCCGAGCGCCGGGCGTTGCGGAGCGCGCTGATCGCCAGGTGGGTCAGCGCGGCGGCCTCGGTCCCGTTCCCCATGCCGTTGCTCACCGTCAGGGTGAGCCGGTCCTTCCCGACGGTCCAGTCGAAGTTGTCGCCCCAGACCGCGTAGGCGGGTTCGAGCTGCCCGGCCAGATGGAACACGTCGGTCTCGCACGCCCGCCCCGGCAGCAGGTCCCACTGCATCTCGGCGGCGAGGGTGAGCCGGTTGCGGCGCCGGATCCGGCGGTAGAGGTCGGTGTTGCTGTCGGCGATCCTCAACGCGCGGGCCAGGACGGTGGCGGCGGCCTCCAGCGCGTCCCGCCCGCCGGGCTTCAGGCCGTCGCCGGGCTCCGCACCGCCGTCGCCGGACTCCGGGCCGCCGCCGGACTCCGGGCCGCCGCCGTCCAGGCCGCCGTCCGGGCGGGGCTCCACACCGCCGGACTCCCCGCCGCCGTCCGGGCCGGGCTCCACACCGTCGTCCACACCGCCGTCCGGGCGGGGCTCCGGCAGCCGGACGCTGAGCACGCCGATCCGTTCGCCGTGGACGGTCAGCGGCAGATGGATCGCGGGCCGCGCGCCCTGCTCCTGCACCACCTGCTGCGCGGCGTAGGCGTGCCCCTCGTAGGTGTTGTCGATCCGGACGGGCTCGCCTTCGCCCAGGGCCGGGACGAGGAACGACTGCCGGTAGTCCGCCAGGAGGACCTCCGCGTCGGCGGCGTCCACCAGCCTCCGCACCACCTGTCTGGCCGTGTCGAGCAGCTCGTACGGCTTGGCGTTCCAGAGGGCGTGCTCGAGGTCTCGGAGCAGGGCCGATCGCATGTTTCCTCGCCGGGGGTCGGCCGCCTGGGCGATTCCCGGGCGAGCTTTGGTGGGCTGAGATGCCGCGACGGACGCGGTTGTGTAACAGTGGAGGGTATGGTCGCGATGCCGGAGCAGGGAGCCGCCGAGTCGGCCGCCGCGCTCGACGAGGCCGCCACCACCCTGATGAACGTGTTGGCCCGTGCTCACAACGGCCCTGACGTGCCGGTCCCCGCCACCCAGCTGCGAGCGCTGTTCGTGCTGGAGCGGGGCCCGGTCAACGTCAGCAGCCTCGCCGCCGAGCTGGGCGCGCTGGTCTCCTCGGCGAGCCGGCTGTGCGACCGGCTGGAGGCCGGCGGGCTGCTCATGCGCGATCCCGGGCGGGACCGCCGCGAGGTCACGGTACGGCTGACGGCGGAAGGCCAGGCCCTGCTCGACCGGCTGCGGCTACGCCGCCGTGAAGAGCTGGCACGCGTCCTCTCCACGATGTCGTCCCCCGCCCGCGCGGCCCTCCTGTGGGGGCTCTCGCAGTTCCATGAGGCGGCCTCCGGCACACCGGACGGGAAGAGCGGCTCCTCCTTCTCCATGCCCGCCTGACGGAGACGGATTCTCCGTCCCGCCACCCGGGAACGGCGCCCGAAAGGACGCGTCCCGCCCGACAAACCGTTGCCATTTGGCAAATGTAGCGTGCGCTCGCCCCGGAGCACACACAGAGCCCACAGTTGGCCATGCCGGCCGCGACGGTACGCCCGGGAGGCCGCCCGCGTCCCGCACACGCCGCCGTGGAGCGGTGACCCACCGCGACACCCGGCGGGCGGACCCGCTCCGCCCCCGCGGATGTACCCGCCCACCCGGAACGCGCCCGCCTGGCCAGGCCGGACGGCGCCCCAGCCGGTGGCGGTACGACCGAGATCTCCCTCATGTCGAGGATTTCCTTATTTTACGTAATGACACCTTTTAGTGGTCGCCACGGAAATCCCACCCGGACAGATTCGGGTATAACAACACCAATCTCTGCCCGGCCGAATGGGTCCCGGCAAAGAAACCCATCCGTTCACCGTGAATTCTGAGATAGCCCGGCCGTACGGCGCTAGCATCCCGCTCGACGACGACCGCCAATGGCATTCCGGATGATGGAATGCGATCACATCACGGGGGGCTTTCCTGATGCGCCGTGTCCGCTCCGTCCCGGTCACCCGCCGGGTCAGGACGCGCATTCTGCCCGCGGCCGGGCTCGCGGCGCTGATGGCGCTGCCGGCGGGCTGCGGGGGCACACCGCCCCGCCCGGCGGCGGCCGGCGGATCGCCGGCGACGTCGCCCGCCCCGGCGGCCGGGCTGCCCGAGAGCACCACCCACACCACCGTGCGGGGCGCTCCCCGGGACCTGACGCCGACGTACGTCACGGACGGGCTCGTCGTGCACCCGTCCACGCCCGCCCGGGTCCTGGACGCGCCCGGGGGCCGCCCCATCGCGACGCTGCCCACCACCCAGCTGGGCAGCCCCACCTGGGTGCCGGTGGTGGACCGCTCGGGCGGGTGGTACCAGGTGCTCCTGCCCAGCAAGCCCAACCACGCCACCGGCTGGATCCCGTCCGCGCAGGCCGGGCTCCGCACCGCGCGCACGCCCTACCTGGTCAGGGTGGACGTGACGCGCCGCCGGCTGGCGCTGTACAGGTCCGGACGGCCGGTCGGCCGGTGGAGCGTGGCGGTCGGCGGTGCCCGAACCCCCACTCCGGCCGGGCGGACGTTCCTGCTGGCCCTGCTGCGACCGGCCAGACCCGAACCGAGCCCGTTGCTGATCCCGCTGGGCGTCCACTCGGCGACCCTCGACACCTTCGGCGGCGGCCCCGGCACGGTCGCCCTGCACGGCTGGCCCGACCGGTCGGTCTTCGGCAGGGCGATCAGCCACGGATGCGTGCGCGTGCCGGAGGACGCGCTGCGGGCCCTGTCCCGGGTTCCGCTCGGAACCCTCGTGCTCATCACGGGCTGACCGGCACGCGCCGGACGGCCTCTCGTACCCCGAAAGAGGAGACCAGATGCATACCAGCGGGCCTTCCAGGAAGACCCTGACGGGGGCGGGCGTGCTCGCCGCGGCCACCGCTCTCGTGACGGCCGCGGCCGCCCTCCCGGCGATGGCCACCGGGCCGGACGGCCCGGCGGCGTTCGCCAGCGCGGCCGCGTTCGCCCAGCCCTCAGCCCCGCCCTCGGCGCCGCCCTCAGCCCCTCCCACAGGATCGGCGCAGGGGTCCGCCTACGGCCTGGCCCTGATGGGGCCGGTGTCGCTCCCGCCCATCCCGGCGGTGTCGTCCCGCGGCGCCGAGGTCCGCAAGGACCTGGCCCGCGCGAACGAGCCCCGGCTGCTGACCGCGGCCGTCACCGACGTCGGGGCCGCCTCCCAGCGGGCCGACTCGACGGTCACCAAGCTGCGGGTGCCGGTCGCGCGGCTGAGCGCCGACGTGATCTCGGCCAGGTGCGACGCCGGCCGGGGCAGCGCCCAGCTGGTGAACGTGGACGTGGCGGGCAAGCGGCTGCTGTCCGCGCCGCCGCCCAACACCACCATCCCGATCGAGATCCCCGGCGCCGGGAAGGCGTCGCTGACCCTGAACCGGCAGCGGCGGCTCCCGGACGGGCGGCTGTCCGTCACCGCCCTGGAGGCCACCCTCCCGCTGGGCGCGCTGGGCTCCCAGACCCTCAAGGCCGCCTCGGCCACCTGCGGGCAGCCGGTGAAGCGGCCGGAGGCGCCCTCCGTCCCGGCCCCGGCCCCCGCGCCCACCCCGATCGAAGGGGACCTGGCCGTCACCGGCTGACCCGGGAACGGCGAGGCACGATGTGAACCGTCAGGAGACCGGACCCCTTCGCGGCCCGGTCTCCTGACGCGTCGGGGACACCTTCCCGGGCACCTTCCCGGGCACCTTCCCGGAGGCGGGACGGCTCCCGGATTCAGGACGGCCCCCGGAGGCGGGACGGTGCCCGGAGGCGGGACGCGCCGTTCGGCCGGCCGTGCCGCGGGGAGTCAACTCGCCAGAGTCTTCTCGAAATGAACGATCGCGCCGTTCCTGTCGGCGCGATCCATGATCTGCAGGTCTTCGGTGAACGCTCTCATGAGCTGGAGCCCCCGGCCGCTCTCCGCCACCGGGAGGGCCCGCCTTCCCCGTTTCCAGACCGCGGCGTCACCGGAACAGCCTCCGTCGATGACCTCCACGACGCACTTCACCCCGTTCATATGGGCGCGAACCTCGTACTCCCGGCTGGATTCCGCGTGCTGGATGACGTTCGCGCACGCCTCACCCAGGGCCAGCGCGATCTCGGCACGAATCTCGGAGGTGACTCCCAAGCCCCGCAACGACGCGTCCAGCGTGTGCCGCACCAGTGGCGCGCTCTCGGCGTTCCGGGGCAAGGTCATCTCGATCACGACCTCCATGGCACCTCCATTCCCCGTCGATAGATCAAGACTTCCCGATGCGCTCCCGCAGAAACACAGCGCAGCGCCAATGTGACCGAGTCGTGGACGTTCCGCATGGAAAGGAAAACCTTCGGCGCGGGCACTGTTCCGGTCTGGAAAACAATGACGGGCCCACCCTGGGCCTATTGCCTCGATAATCGTCCGCCGCGCGTCCGCTCGTCCCGCCCTCGCGCGCGCGGCTGCTAGCGTCCCCCGACGTGGAGAACGTGTATGTGGGGAACGCCGCCATCGACGCCGCCGGTGACCGCGGCTGGCTGCTGGGACACTTCAAGCCCCTCGGTGATCTGCGGCACAGTGACGACGTCGAGATCAAATGGGGCACCCATCCCCCCGGTGACCGCCGGGCCCGCTGGGCCACGGGCGAGCGGCGCACCGCGCTGCTGGTGCTGATCAGCGGCCGGTTCCGGGTCGAGCTGCGGGGCCGCAGCGTCCTGCTGGGCAAGCAGGGCGACTACATCGTGTGGGGTCCGGGGGTGGACCACTCCTGGTACGCCGAGGAGGAGTCGATCGTCCTGACGGTGCGCTGGCCCTCGATCCCGGGGTACGCCGTGCCGGACGCCGAGGACGGGCCCGTGAACGGGCTCGGCGCCGGCACGGCGGACTCCTGATCCTTCCTGGCTCCGCGGGGTGTCCCTAGGGGACGAGTTCGCCCCGGCTCTCACCGCCCGCGTCGGAGTCTTCGGCGCCGGAGTCTTCGGCGGCGGTGGCTTCGGCGCCGCCGCCGTTCCCGTTGCCGTTCGCCGGGACGACGCGGAGCTCGAAGTCGCCGTCGTAGAGCTCGTGGCCGGTGATGACCGCCGACTCCACGGCCGCCTCGCCGCGTTCGCCGCGCAGGATCAGCGGGTCCCTGCGCAGGTCGCGCATCAGCGCCACGCACATGCCCACCATCACCAGCATGAACGGGACGGCCACCAGGATGGTGAGGTTCTTCAGGCCGGTGAGCGCCGCGTCCCCGCCGCCGCCGAGCAGCAGCATGACGGCGGCGACACCACCGGTGAGCACGCCCCAGACGATCACCACGGCACGGGTGGGCTCCATGCTGCCGCGCTGCGACAGCGTGCCCATGACGATCGAGGCCGCGTCCGCGCCGGAGACGAAGAAGATGCCCACCAGGAGCATGACCAGCAGGGTGGTGACACCGACGATCGGGTACTCGCGCAGGACCGCGAACAGCTGCCCCTCCGGCGTCGCCTCGTCGGTCAGCCGGGCGCCCTCCGCCTCCAGCCGGGTCGAGGCGCCGCCGAACACCGCGAACCAGACCAGGCTGACCGCGCTCGGCACCAGGATCACGCCGCCGACGAACTGGCGGATGGTCCGGCCCCGGCTGATCCGGGCGATGAACATCCCGACGAACGGCGTCCAGGAGATCCACCAGGCCCAGTAGAAGACCGTCCAGCCCGACAGCCATCCGGCGACGCCCTCGCCGCCGGTGGCCTCGGTGCGCCCGGCCATCTGGGGCAGGTCGCCGATGAACGCGCTGATCGAGGTGGGCAGCAGGTCCAGGATGTGGACGGTCGGCCCGACCACGAAGACGAACAGCAGCAGCGCCAGCGCCAGCACCATGTTGATGTTGGAGAGCCACTGGATGCCGGCCGCGATGCCGGAGACGGCGGAGGCGACGAACGCCAGGGTCAGCACGGCGATGATCATCACCAGCACGCCCTCGCCGACCTCGGACGACCAGCCGGCCACCTCCATCCCGCTGCCGATCTGCAGCGCGCCCAGGCCGAGCGAGGCGGCGGAGCCGAACAGCGTCGCGAAGATCGCCAGAATGTCGATGACCTTGCCGACGCCGCCGTTGGCGTGCCGTTCGCCGATCAGCGGGGTGAAGACCGCGCTGATCGACTGGCACCGGCCGCGGCGGAAGCAGCTGTAGGCGATGGCCAGGCCCACCACCGCGTAGATGGACCAGGGGTGCAGCGTCCAGTGGAACAGCGTGGTCGCCATCGAGGTCTCGACCCGGTCCGCGGCGGGCGCCGTGGGCGCGTGCGTGCCGGGCGGGGGCTCGGTGAAGTGGGTGAGCGGCTCGTTCACCCCGTAGAACATCAGGCCGATGCCCATTCCGGCGCTGAACATCATGGCGACCCACGACACGGTCCGGAACTCGGGCGTCTCGCCCTCCTTCCCGAGGGTGATCCGGCCGTACCGGCTGAACGCCAGCCACAGCGCGAAGACCACGAACCCCGAGGAGGCCAGCACGAACGCCCAGCCCGCGTTGTGCATCGTTCCGTTCAGCATCGAGGTGGAGACGCTCTCCAGCGAATCCGTGGCGACACCGCCCCAGACGACGAACGCGAGGGTCAGGACGGCCGTCACGCCGAACACGATCCAGTCGGTCCGGGGTGGCCGTGCCTCACGCGGCCCCCCGGACGGGGATGTCCCCATGATCTCGTCGCCTCCGCGCCCGTCCGGTTTCACCAGTGCTCCTCCGGCATCTTCTGAAAGAATTTCAGGATAGCCATGTAAACCTAGAGGTCGGTTCGGACGTCGGGCAAGACCTGCCCCCACTCATCGCGACATGTCCGCCACGCGGAGTTCCCCGAGCGGGGCGTTCAGGGGCCGAAGAGGAGGCCGGCGATCGCCTGCTTGAACCGTGCGAGCGCCAGCGATTCGCCCGCGAAGCCTTGCAGGACGTGCAGGAGCGCCTGGAGGCCGCCGGGGTAGTCGAGACAGGTGCGGATGATCTCGTAGGTGTCGGAGCGCGCGTCGGACGATCGCGGGATCACGCTTCTGATCTCCACGGGCAGGGCGCTCACCACCCGCTCCCGGGTACGCTCGCCGGCCATCTGGGAAAGGTCCAGCGCCCGGTCGACCAGCTCGAACAGGACGTCGTTGGGCAGGGCGCCGCCCTCGTACCCCCAGGCGCCGGGGCCCTTCCCGGGGTCCTCCTCCAGCATCCGCGCCAGGAACTCCTCCAGGGCGTCCCCGGTGACCGCCGGGAGCATCGCTTGCTCACCGGATCCGGCCGGCGCGAGGTCGTTCGTCTCCCCTTCCGCCGGTTCCTCCGGAGGGCCGTCCGGCAGGCCCCGGCCCGGCAGGGTGACCCAGGCGGTGGTGTGGGTCTCCTTCACCTTGATCTCGACCCGCCGGTAGTCGCGCCGGTCCAGCAGCCCCCTGCCGTGCCTGACCACGTCGTCGTAGACGCGCTGGGAGACGATCAGGGCGAGGTCGGCGCCCGACGCGCGCAGCAGGTCCTTGAACGGGCCGGCGTCCAGGATCCGGAACGCGTGGTTCACCGCCGTGCCGACCAGCCCGGCGCCGTCCCAGTGGACGTCCCCGGTGTGCACGGCGACCCGCAGCCGCATCCGCACCGCCGGGCTGGAGAACTCGTTGTGCCGGCGCACCTCCGCGCGCAGCCGCTGCGCCACGGAGGTGATGAGCAGCGCCGGGTCGATCCGCGGCGGGACGACCACCATGACGCCGTCGCCGCGGTCCTCGTGGTAGCACTCGGCGAGGGGGATCCCCTCCGCCTCGAAGCTGGTGCGCAACCCGTCGTACAGCCCCTTCCTCACGTAGGTGCGGGCGTCGTCGGTACGACTCGCGTCGCCGAACGAGGCGACGTCGCAGAGGAACTGTGAGCAGAGACCCGACGGATGCCATCCGTCGCGAGCGGATCCTGACATGTCAACCCTCGGTCTGGGCGGGCGGCTGTGGTCGGAGGCACTGTGGTCGGGGGCACTGTGGTCGGGGGCACTGTGGTGGGGGGGCCGTGGTGGGGACGCCGTGGTCGGGGACGGGTTCGGGCGGGCGTTCACAGCGGGGGCGGTTCGATGTCGCAGTCGAGCAGGTCACCGCCGGCCGCCGCCCGGACCTCGGGGTGGTCCGCGCCGAGGACCGCGCCGAGCGCGGCCGGCGTCCCGGCCCCGGGCGGGGCTCCGGCGCCGGACGAATCTCCGGTCCCGGGCGGGTCTGCGGCGCCGGACGGAGCGCCGGGGTCGCCGAGGGCCCGGCAGATCATCGCGTGGTTGTGGGCGCAGGCCAGCGTGTACGGATGGGTCGGCCCGTGGCGCGCCTGGAAGCGTTCCCGGGTACGGGTGGACAGGTCGTGCGCGGCCTCCAGTTCTCCCAGCAGGTAGAGGTCGTTCGCCATGCCGACCGCGCCGCACAGCGAGTAGTAGTGGTCCGGGCCCATCCAGCCGCCCCGGCGCGGCGCCGCCAGGACCGTGCGGTCCGCCTCCAGCGCGGCCTGGACGTCCCCGGCCGCGCGGAGCACGATGGCGAGGTCGACGGCGCACGCGCGGGTGAACGGGTGGTCGTCGCCCAGCGTCCGGCGGTAGCCCGCCCAGGCCCGTTCGGCCAGGTCGCGGGCGGCTCGCGGGGATCCGGCGGCGGCCTGGGCCAGCGCCGCCGTGACGGTGGCCGCCAGCGTGTCCGGGTGACCGGCGCCGAACCGCCGTACGTGCGCCTCCAAAGTCTCGGTCGCCAGGCGGGCGGCGTCGTCGAAACGGCCCGCCTTGCGGAGCGTCCCGGCCTGGCCGGCCCTCGCCCGCAGGACGAGGGAGTGGTCGGCGCCGAGCAGCCCGGCCGCCCGTTCGAGGACCGCGCCTCCCGTGCGCAGGGACTCCTCGTACCGGCCGAGGCCGTGCAGGTCGCGGGCGAGCCGCACGGTGACCCGGACGAGGTCTCGGTCCGCGAGGTCGCGGTCCGCGGGGTCGAGGCGGCGCAGCCGTTCCCATGCCTCCGTGTCCAGGGCGTGCGCCTCGTGGAACCTGCCGAGCAGGCACAGGTCGGTGGCGACGGCCCCGGCGGCGGCGAGGGTGTGCGGATGGTCGCCGCCGTACCGCTGGTCCCTGCGCCGCCAGGTGTTCTCGTCCAGCTCGTGCGCGGAGGGGAAGTCGCCCTGGAAGCGCAGATCCGCGGCGACGCCGTCGGCGGCGAAGAGCACGCTCGGATGGTCCGGGCCGTACGTGCGGCGGGTCCGTTCCAGGGTCGCCTCGCCGAGCCGGGCGGCCTCCTCGAAGCGGCCGAGGGCGCGCAACGCCTCCGCGAGGACGCGGGCGATGTCGAGCACGAGCGCGTCGTCCTCGCCGTGCCCGGACCGCCACCGCGCCATGGCCTCCGCCGCCAGCTCGCGACACCCCTCGAAGTCGCCCGTCGCGTACAGGAAACGCGCCTGGTCCAGGACCACACCGCGCGCCTCGGCACCCTCGGCGTCGATGATCCCGGAGGGGATGACGTGCGGGGTGATCGCCGTCCTGGCCGCCCAGGTCGTCTCGTCCTCCGGTCCCGCCTCCGGGGTCGCGGCGGCCAGGACGCCGTGGACGGCGTCCCGCAGGCGGGCGCGGGCCGGGACCGGCAGGCCGTACGCCGCGACCGTCCCGGCCGACGGGGAGACCTGGAGGGCGAGGGTGCCGCGGTCGGGGTCCCCGGAGAGGAGGCCCAGCCCGGCACGAGCGACGGCCCGCATCGCCGCTGCGAGGGCGTCCTCGTCCGCGAGGAGCCGGGCGAGGTCGGCGCCCGCACCCGCCCCGGCCTGCCCGGATGCCGTCCCGAGCGAGGCGGCGGCGACCGGTGCCGTACCGAGGTGGCACCAGAGCCCGAGGAGACCGCGCGCGGCCGGGTTCTCAGCGCCGAGCCGTTCCACTGTGAGGGTCAGGGCCGTGGCGTACGGAGCGGGGAGGGCGACGGGCGGCTCCCGTCCGGCCGTTTCCCGGGCGCGCTCGGTGAAGAGGTTCATGTACTCGCCGGCGCCGCGTCCGGTGGAGGCCAGCCACAGACCGGCCTGGTCAATGGCCCCCGGATGGTCATCGAGCAGTGCGGCGAGCCCGTCGGCATCGGGCTCCGGCAGCCCCGGCACCCTGTGCCTGAGCAGCGCGACGCTCTCCGGTCGCTCGAAGGCGCCCACCTCCACGGCGGTGGCCTCGTCCGCCCATCGGGCGTCCCGCGAGGTGACCAGGACGTCACCCGAGGACGACGCGCGCGGCATCAGGGGCAGCAGGTCCGCGGGATCGCCGGCGCCGTCGTAGACGAGCAGCCAGCGGCCGTGCGGGACGCCGTTCCGCAGCGCCCGCAGGAGGTTGTCCACGGTCACGGCGGCGTCATCGCTCCGCGGCGTGCCCAGCCGCCGGGCCAGGGCGGCCAGCGACGCCCGTACCGCCGCCGTCCCGGCCGCCGGGATCCACCACACGAGCCCGTACTCGTGCGGACGCGTGTGGACGTACTCGGCGGCGAGCCGCGTCCTGCCCTCGCCGCCGGGCGCGTGACCGGGCAGGGGCAGCAGGACGGTGACGGCGCCGCGCAGCCTCTCCGCGATCTCGCCGAGAAGACCGGTCCGGCCGGTGAAGGCGGCGTCGCGCGGCGGCACGCCGCCCCGGACCGGGCCGTCGCCGGGCGGCTCGGGTACGGCGGCGCCCGGATCCGCGGGCGGCGCCGTGACCTGGCCGTTCCCGGTCGCCCGCGCATCGACGGGCCCGCCGTGCACGGGGCGGGACGCCTCGTCGGCGAGCCGTTCGGCGATCTCGCCGTAGCGCCCGCCGAGCCGCCGCAGGACCCGCGCGGCCACCTGGGCGAACGGCTGGTCGGGCGGCAGCACCCCGGCGTCCCGGCGGACCGCCGCCAGCAACGCCGGGAAGTCGAGCGAGGAACCCAGCCTGTCGCGGACCGTGTCCCACACCTCGCGCAGCACCTGCAGCGCCTCGTTGCGGCGCAGCCCGCCGAGCAGCACGTCCCGGACACCATCGTGGAAGTCGTAGGCGATGTCGTACGGATCCGGCCTCCCGGCGCCGGGGCCGGGAGCGGCGCCGGCGCCGGCGCCGGACCCGTCCACGCGCAGCAGGCCGCCCAGGAACACCTCGGCGAGGTGGGCGGGCGTCGAACGCGGCAGCATCGCCTGCTGCACCAGCCTCATCACCGGCAGCCGCAGCGGCGCCGCGGCCAGGTAACCGGCCAGCTCGAACGCCTTCGGCGACGCGGACGCGCGGAACCGCAGGACCCGGTCCAGCGGGGACGGCTCCCCCGCCGGCGGCTCCGTCACGGGATCCTCGGTGACGGGCCGCCCGGTGAACAGCGCGGCCGTCGCGATCTCGTGCCCGGCCCCGGCGATCATGGCGGCCCAGGGGCCCAGCCAGCGCGGCGCCGGTTCCATGACCGGCACGGCGACACCGGGCGGCACGGCCGCGCCGCGCTCACGCATCCGCGCCGCGAGGCGGGCGTTGGGCACGCCCGGCCCCGGAGCCCTGAGCCGCACCTGCGCCGTGGCCGCGCCGCACCGGGGCCAGAGCCGCTGCGGGAGCGGCTGGACGATCGCGACGGGTCCCGCGCGGCCCCACCGTTCCAGCAGCGCGGCGGCCCGCCCGTCCCACCAGGCCGCCCCGATGCAGTCGCTGGCGACCAGGACGATCCGGCGGTGCGCGGGACCGCCCGGCTCGTCCCCGCCCCGTACCGCCACGGCGTCTGGTCCCGGGCCGGTACGGAGCGTCAGCCGGGCGGCGTCGGAGTCCAGGTAGCGGACCCGCACGTCCCGGAACGCCCCGAGCCGTTCGAGCAGGAGCCGCAGCTCGTCGGCCGTGTGCCGCCACACCGCCATGGAGGCCGCGACGTCCACGACGAGGACCAGCTCGAACCGCCGTTCCGTGGCCGGCCGCAGCAGCGGCTCCCAGATGCCGGTCTCGGCGAACCGCCGGGCGGTGCGCTCCTCGTCCAGCCGGCCGGGCAGCGGCGACGGGGCGGACACCCGCAGCGGCCGGAGCGCCCGCGCGATCCTGAGCGCGCCCGGGACGGCGGGCAGGGTCGGGCTGCGGACGGGGAAGGACGCCGTCGTGCCGTCGCCGTTGAGGAAGAGCCCCGCCTCCGGTACGGGTGCCGGTTCGTCCGCCACGGCGGGATCACCGGTGCCGCCACCGGTGCCGCCACCGGCGCCGAGGTCCCTGCCGGTGCCGGTGTCGTCTGAGGGTGGTGTGCCGGGGGCGCTGGTCTGGGGGCCGGTCGCCGCGGGTGCCGCTCCGTCCCGGCCCGCCTCGTCGGGCCCGTCCTCGGCGGGCCGGCCGGCCTCGTCGGCCTGGTCGGGCTCGTTCCTCTGTTCCGCCGGCCTGATCGCCTTCGCGTCCGCGTCCGGGCCCGTGCTCATGCCCGTTGCGGTCCCGGCCCGCCGGGGTTCGGCGGCGTCGGCGGACGAGGGGAGGCACCGGGCGAGCCACAGCGCGTCCGCCAGTTCTTCCGCCGAGGGCGGCGGGTCCATGACCCGCAGCGCCTCGACCAGCCGCTCGATCATCCCGGGCCCGTCACGTCCAGCGGCCGGAGGAGCGCCTCCACCAGCTCGCGCAGCGTGCTCTCGGGCGGCCGGGAACCCGAGGTCGCCAGGAAGATCGCGTTGAGCAGCTGGTCGGTGGCCAGGTCGCCGCGGGCCCGGCGGTCGAGGAACTCGGCGATGAGCGCGCGGCCCGACGTCCGGGCCTCCTCCCCGAGGTGGGCCGCCACGATGTCGGCCAGCTGCTCCCCGGTCGGCGGCTCGATCGCGACCCGGACGCAGCGGCGCAGGAAGGCCAGCGGGAACTCGCGCTCGCCGTTGCTGGTGATGATCACGATGGGGAAGTCGGCGCAGCGCACCCGCCCCCGGCTGATCGGCGCCCGCCCGCCGTCGTCGGCGGTCATCACCTCGACGGGCGGGCCGTCGGGCAGCCGCTCCAGCTCCGGGATGGTGAAACGGCCTTCCTCCAGCACGTTCAGCAGGTCGTTCGGCAGGTCGATGTCGCTCTTGTCGAGCTCGTCGATGAGCAGGACGCGCGGCCGTTCGCCGGGCAGCAGCGCGGTCCCCAGCGGCCCCAGCCGGATGTACCGGCCGATGCCGGGCACGGTGCCGTCCACCTCGCCCGCACCGGCCGCTTCCGTCGGCCCGCCCGGCCCGCCCGGCCCGCCCGGCCCGTCCGGCACGTCCGGCCCGTCCGGCTCCTCCCGCTCGTCCGGCGGGGCCCCGGCGGTGTCCGGCCGCGCCGCCGGGCCGGTCCGGCTCCTGCGCAGGCTCGTCTCGTGCACCCGGCCGATCGCGTCGTACTCGTACAGCCCCTGCTGGAGGGTGGTACGGCTGGAGACCGGCCAGTACAGGATCGGTTCGAGGCCCAGCTCGTAGGCGATGTTGTACGCCAGGGTGGACTTCCCGGCACCGGGCTTCCCCGTCACCAGCAGCGGGCGCCGCAGGTACAGGGCCGCGTTGACCTTGTCGACCACCCGCGGGTCGGAGCGGTAGGAGACGGCGCGCTCGCGATCGGCCGGCCGGATCGCCTCCCGCGCCTCCGTACCGGCACCGGGCCCGAACCGCCGCCACGGCGGGGGCGGCGGCAGCCGGTCGATCCCGTCGTGCGGTGCGCCGCCGCCACGGTAGACGCGCCAGTCACCGTCCCGTGGCCCGGGGCCCTCGGGTACGGGGTCAGTTGTCACCATGCGGCCCTCCGGAGATCGTTCAGGCTGGTGGCTTGAGCCGCTCGTACGGCTCGGGAACTCGGTCGGCGTCGTCGAAGACCAGGGCCAGATGCAGGCCCAGGTGCTCCTCCCCGGTGGTCGCCCCCGCGTCCACCGCGTCCCCCTGCTCGCACGATCCCCCCGGCTCCCCCGCCCCCTCCGGCCACCTCGCCGCGACCGGGCCCGTCGCGCTCGTCACGCCCGTCGTGGCCTTCGTGGCCGTCACGCCCGTCGTGGCCGTCACCGCCGTCACCGTCGCCGCCGTCGCCGCCGTCGCCCTCGCGAGCACGGCCTTCCGGCGCAGCTCGCGCACCCTCTGGGGGAGGGACAGCGGGTCGGAGCCGAGCAGCGCGCGGACCTCCTCGGCGAACCGGACCGGGTCGCGCTCGTCCCGGCACCAGGCGACGATGGGAGCGCCCGCCTGCAACCCGACCCACACCTCGTCCACCGGGCCGGGCGCCCCCTCACCCGGCGGGAACGCCAGGGCCAGCCCGACCGCCGAGGGCTCCGAGAGGAGCGTGTACAGCTCCTCGCCGTCGTACCGTCCCGGCTCGCCGATCCAGGTCACCGTCGCGCTCCCCGGCTCGTCGCGCAGCCGCTCCCACTTGCGCCGCCAGTTGTGCCGCAGTGCCTGGTGCCGCAGCCGGTCCAGGCTGCGCATGACCACCGGGTGCTCGATGCCCAGCCGCCGCGGCAGCCCGGCGACCGTGATCGTGAACTGGTCGAACGGCAGGTTGAGCAGCTCGCGCGGCAGCACGAACTCGACGGTCAGCTCCGGGTTCTCCCGCGCCGCCACCCTGCTGTCCTCGACCAGCAGCGCCTCGACCAGGGCGGGCAGCCGGCCGAGCGGCTGCGGCTCCTCGTCGCACCGCAGCATGACGCCGGGCTCACCGGCGAACTGCAGCCACGCGCTGATCAGGAAGCGGTCCGGCGCCGCCCCGTCGGGACGGCACTCGATCACCAGGAAGGCGTCCCGCCCCGCGGAGGCGGCGGAGGCGGCGGGGGCGAGCACCGGCCGGCGCAGGGCCCGCAGCCGCTGGAGCCGGTCGCGCCCGAGCCCGAACCGCTCGGCGAACCGGCTCGTCCACTCGTCCAGCGCGGTCGCCGTGGCGCCCTTGGCGTATCCGGCCAGGTCGTCGACGAAGACGAGCAGCGGCGGAACCCCGTCCGTCCCGAGCGGCGCCTCCTCCAGCTGCGCGACGACGTCCTGGACTCCGCGCAGCCCGCGGTCCGGCGGCGGGCCGACCGGGCCGACCGCGCGCCGGTAGAGAGCGGGCAGCGCGGCGAGGTAGAACTCGTTCATCCCCTGGGACTCCAGGGCGAGGACGAGCTCGCGCAGCTCCCGCCGTTCGGACGGGCGCAGCAGCGGCTCGGGCAGCAGCTCCTCGACGATCGCGCGGACCGCGAGCATCGGGCGGCTGCCGCGGTGGAACGTCTCCACCGCCTCGACCAGCGCGTGGATCCCGCCGGGGCAGGCCAGGCACGCGTCGACCAGCTGCCACACGTCGTGCAGGTCCCGCTCGTGCCGGACCAGCGGGAGACGATGTCCCAGCCCCCGTTCCAGCACCGAGATGCAGAGGTCGCGGGTGCTGCGCACGCGCATCCCGTCGACCCGCATGAACGCGGCGACGAGCCGCTGCTGGTCCTCCACGTCCAGTGACCTGGTCACCATCCCATGCTCCGAAGAGTCAACCGCCCCACCGGGGGCGCGGAGGGCGCCCCCTTTTTTGATCATGTCGAAAGGGACCGGGAACGCCGCAGGGCATGGCCGAATCCGGCCGGAATCCGGTCGGTGAGCAACCCGGAACCGGCCCGAGGAACGCCCGCGTCCCGGTATTCATCCCGCTATTTACCCACGCGTCATGCGCCCGAGTGATGTCGTATGACACAACCCTCGCGGCGGGCGCGGCAATCGGGACGCCGCAATCAGCGAGCGGCAATCAGCGCCCGGGGGCTGCCCCGGCGGGAGAAACGTCCAAGGGCTTGTCGGCGGGCACGAGAGGGGACGCGTCCAGATCGGCCTCGGGCGCGGAACGGACGTCCCGCACACCGAGGACCTCCGGTTCCGGCGGCGCCTCCCGCCGGGCGCGCTCCGGCTCCGGTTCCCGTTCCCCGCGCCGCCGTCCGGAGCCCACCAGGGCGGTCACCGCGACCGCCATGACCGCCATCACCCCGGTGACGAGATAGGCGGTGGTCTCGGGGGTCAGCTCGGCGACGAGGTAGCCGCCGCTCAGCGCGCCGAGCGGGACCGCTCCACCGGTGACGAACCGGGTGATGCCGGTGATCTTGCCCTGCAGCTCGCGCGGCACCGTCGCGGCCTTGTGGACCTCCAGCGCCACGTTCACATGGGCGCCCATGTAGCTGCAGCTGCCCCAGGCGATCAGCCCGACGATCGGATGGCCGGCGACCGCCACCACGGAGACCAGTGCCAGCCAGATCCACACGCACCGGACCACGATCCGCCGCGGCGTGCGCCTGCGCAGCGCGCGGGGCGCGGCGAGCGCGCCCGCCAGCCCGCCGATGCCCGTGGCCGACAGGAAGAGCCCGATCAGCGAGCTGGAGATGCCCCGCTCCTGGGCGGAGACGATGAGCAGGAGGACGATCGCCTGGAAGAAGAAGTTGGCGATGGCGCAGACGACGAGGACCGTGCAGAGAAAGGAGTCGTTCGCGAGTAAGACGCGGCTCGCCTTGATCCCGCCACCGGGTCGCGGCGCCCCGGCCGGTTTCCGGCCGGCCTCTTTCCGGCGACCGGATTTCTTCTGCCGGAACGCCTTCCAGCCGGACGATCTCCCACCGGACGACGCCTGGCCGGTCACTTTTCGCTTTTCCACTCCGCCGGTGATTCTCCGGCCGGCATGGCGGATCGCCGTGAAAGCGCCTCCGCGACCTTCTCCGGCCGCCGACATCCTCGACATCAGGTAAAGCGAGAAGAGGGACGTCAACGCGTCGACGACATACGGCAGGAGCTGCCAGAGGCCGAAGAGGAATCCGCCGAGCGGCCGGCCGGCGACCTGGGCCATGTGAATACGGGCCTCGTGCCTGGCCATCGCCGATTCACGCCGGCCGCCGCGCTCGACCTCGTTTCCCGCGGCGTTCCGCCGCTCGACGCCGTACACGATGTCGCGGACCGCGGCGATCTCCGCTATCCCGTAGAAGACCGTGCTCGTACCGGTCATGACCACCGCCGCGATCAGCAACCAGGACGGCCCGTCCAGCAGCCAGAGGCCGAGCACCAGCAGCGCCGCCGACAGCACCCGCACGACCTGGCTGACGTGCATGATCAGCCGCCGGTCGGCCCGGTCCGCCAGCCACCCCGCCGGCAGGTGGAAGAACAGGCCGGGGAGCGCGCCCGCCGCCGTCGCCCAGCCCGCGGACACCGACGAGCCGTCCAGCGCCAGCGCCAGCAGCGGGGTGGCCGTCCCCGCGCCGACGGCGCCGAGCTGCGACGCGGCCGACCCGGCCCACAGCAGCTTGAAGTCGCGTTCCCAGATAAGATTCGACATCTATTCTCTACTGACAGGCGATGGCGTTCTCCCGTCATTCTTTAATTCCATTCAGCCGGGCAGCACCAGTGACACGCCAAGGCCGATCCAGCACTAGATCACATACGGCCAACTCCCGACCAAAATCACACACCCCATGCGCGCGGACCTGAAAAAGCGAAGTGCCCGCGGCGGACCGGCCACTCGGCACGGTCGGCGCAAGCGGGGTCAGGCGCTATCGGCACCGAAACGCTACCGAACACCAACCGCCCGCGCCGGACTTCCCCGAAGTCCGGTCCGCACGAGGGGCCGGGCCACTCTCCGTCCGCGCCCGGCGCCGGACAGGGCGACCACGTCCCACCCGGCGGATGGAAGGGCATCCCCTCGCTCAAGCCGTTCAATCACGGCGGCGCACGAGAATCTCAGAAAACCGCGCGATCATGGTCAGGCGCATTTGCCGAATCGCCGGAACGCGCGATTCGCAGTGGCGCGCCCGCCACGTCCCGGCACCGCGGACCGCGCTCGTGCCGCACCCGTGGCGCGCTCGTGCCGCGCCCGTGGCGCCACCGTGCTGCGCCGCCGCGCTGGGCCGTCACACGTCTCCGTCACACGCCTCCGTCATGCGTCTGCGTCACGCGCCTCCGCCACACGCCTCCGTCATGCGTCTCCGTGCGGCCCGGGGCCCATCAGCCGGAACGCCTCGTCGCGCAGTTGGGGCGGCAGCGGCGGGCGCCGGGCGGCGAGGGCCCGGGCCGCGAGGCCGGCGGCGGCCCCGTCCTGCCCCCGCAGCCGGTGGGTGCGGGCCACGCGGAGCAGCACCGGCCCGCTCTCCACGTTCTCCACGGGCACCCCGCCCGGATCGGGCCACGTCGCCTCCCCGCGTCCGGACGCGGGGAGCGCGGCCTCCTGGCCCGTCTCCGCGCCCTCCGGCGCCGCCGCCGACCCCTCAGGTGCTCCCGCCGGGCCGGGCCGCCGCGACGTCTCGGCGAGCATCCAGGCGGCATGGGTGGACGCCCGGTCGTGGTGATCGACCCTGCGCAGGTCGCGCAGCGCCGGTTCGGCGTGCCCGAGGTCGGCCAGCATCTCGCCGCGGGCGCGCAGCGCCTCGGGCGTGTCGCCGTCGCGGGTGAGCACGGTGTCGAGCACGGCCAGCGCCGCCCGCGTCCGGCCGGCCTGCCACAGGGCCTGGGCCAGCGCGACCTGGACGACCAGGTCGTTGGGGAGCCGGTTGGCGGCGGTGCGCAGCTCCCGGACGGCCTCGGCCGCGCTGCCGTCCATCAGCAGCCGCCCGAGCGCCGCCAGGAGCAACCCGACCGCGCGGGTGTCCTGGAGCACCTCGAAGACGCTCGCCGCGCTGCGGTAGTGCTCGGCGGCGGTCTCCGGCCGGTCGTGCTCGCAGGCGATGTTGCCGAGGAGGCGTTCGGCCTCCGCGAGCGTCCGCAGGTCGCCCTTGCCGCAGGCGCGGACGACCGCCTCAGCGTGGTGGCGGGCCAGCTCCCCGGCCCCCTCGCTGAGGGCGCGCTCGGCCTCGCGCAGCCGCTCGGCCGGCTCCAGCCGCCGGACCGGCCCGGGCCGCGCCCCCAGCGTCCGGACCGGCTCGATCATGCGGGGGTGGTGCAGCTCGTACAGCCGGTTCCCGTCCCGCCGGGCGACCCTGATCAGGTGGAGGTCCTCCACGGCGCGCAGCACCGCGCCGGAGACCTCCGCGCCGGGGGGCTCCGCGCCGGCGTGCCGGGCGGTGACCGGGCCGCCGCGGCCGGCGAAGGTCGCGCGGAACCAGGAGACGATCTCGCCCGGCGCCCTCCGGTGGTCGGCGGCGACGGTGGCCAGCGCCTGGCCGCAGAACTCGGTCAGCACCTGGCCGACGTCCGCGGCGAGGCGTTCGGCCGGGGGCGCGGGTTCGGCCGTCAGGTCGGCCCACAGGCGGGCGCACACCAGCTGCAGCATCGCGGGCGCGACGGTCGGGATCTGCTGCGCCGTCACCGCCCAGGGCGTCCGGATCGTACGGAGCTCGTCGACCAGCGCCTCCACGGTGTCGGGGCCGGGGCTGCGGCCCGTGCCGTCCAGGGGGCGCCGTACCGCCTGGACGGCGGCGGCACGGTCGAAGGCGCCCAGCGCGTAGGCGGCGCCCGTGTCACCGGCCAGCCGTTCGCCGAGGGCGCGCAGCTCGTCCAGGTGCTCCTCCCTGGCGGCGAGCAGCAGGTGCAGGTCGGGCACTCCGTTCATCGCCTCCACCAGCTGGTCGAGGAAGCGGCGGCGCTGCCGCCGGTGCGGAACGGAGTCGCGGAACAGCAGGTCGGCGTGGTCGATCGCGGCGAACGTCCGCACCGGCAGGCCGAACCGGTCCTTGCTGCCGCGCCGCCGCAGGAAGTCCAGCACCGACAGGCCGGCCACCCGCGTCGGCGACTCGCTCGGGTGCCACGATGACAGCAGGGCGAGGGTGAAGACGTTCTGCGCGGGGAAGGCGGCGGCGGGGTAGGCGTTGCGGCGCCAGAGGTGGCCGGGCGGCAGGACGTGCTCGCCCTCGGCCCGCAGCCGGGGGATGACGCCCGCGCAGACCAGGGAGGTCTTGCCCACCCCGGCGCCGCCGTGCAGCAGCGTGAGCCGGTGGCCGCGCCAGAGCCCGGACACCTCCCGGATCTCCCGGTCCCGCCCGAAGAAAATGTGATCGTCTTCGATGCCGAACGGCCGCGTGCCGACGAAGGGCGGCGTACCCTCGACGACCGAATTGGTGATCACCGGACGACCTCCGCACGGGATCTCCGCGGACGGCGAGCCGGCATCCGGACGGCGAGCCGGCATCCGAGAAGACTCTGGTCCGCTCAGAGTAATACGCGACCGGCCCGCCCTCGGGACGATTGGCCGGACCAGGCGTGATGATCATGCACGTCCGGCCCGTTTCCGGCGTTCCGGCCTATTTCTCGCGGGTTGCGGAAAGCCGGAACGCGGATCGCCGGGAATGCGGGCCCGGCCCCGACCCATCCGGCCAGTCGGTCATGGCCTTGTTGATGAAGCCGCCGCCCTGGGCACCGGGGCGGGGCCGGGTCAGGTCCATGACCTCGACCAACGCGTGCTTGAGCGCCGACTCGGGCAGCGGGTCCAGCAGCGTGAGCGTGAGGTCGGAGGTGTCGATGGGGTCGAAGTCGGTGCGCGACTCGAAGGTCTGCTCGGCCATGGGCTCTCCCGGGCGAAGGACGTGACGGCCGTTCCTGGCCGCGATCGCGGAGCGCCTGGGCGGTCGGACGCGGCCTGGGCGCGGCATACCGCGCCGCCGTGATTGTTTCACCGAGCGCGACGATCGTCCATCCCGTTTATGGACCATCTGAATAGGCGATTTTCTCCTATCCGGATCCGGGAGATCGGCCGGTTAGTGGCGTGCGACACATTATCCCTTTCCTATCGGGACTTTTCCGGGCGCTCGTGGATATCAGGGCTTGTCGCCAAGGTAAGGAGTGCGGAAGATTGCAGGATCGGGGCCCGGGGACGACGCGGAGGTGGCTGGCATGACCGACCCACGCCCAGGCGTGGCGCGACCGGCAGGACGCATTCCCGAGGTATGGGGCAGGATCCCGCCGCGCAACAAGAACTTCACCGGACGCACGGAACTGCTCAACCAGTTGCGCGAGGGCATCGCCGGCCAGGTCACGGCGGTCGTCCCGCACGCGCTGCACGGGCTCGGCGGCGTGGGCAAGACGCAGATGGCCGTGGAGTACGCCTACCGCTTCCGTTCCGAGTACGAGGTGGTCTGGTGGATCCCCGCCGACCAGCCCGTCCTGGTGCGCTCGTCGCTGGCGAGCCTCGCCCCGTTCCTGGGCCTCCCGCCCGCCACGGCCAGCGGGATCGAGGACGCCGCCAAGGCGGTGCTGGACGCGCTGCGCCGCGGCGAGCCGTACGCCGACTGGCTGCTCATCTTCGACAACGCCGACCAGCCCGAGGACCTCAACGAGATCATCCCGCGCGGGCCGGGCCATGTCCTGATCACCTCCCGCAACCACCGCTGGGAGGGCGTGGTCGACACCGTCCCGGTGGACGTGTTCTCGCGTGCGGAGAGCGTGGAGTTCCTCAGCAAGCGGGTGCCCAAGGCGATCACCCCCCAGGACGCCGACCGGCTGGCCCACGAGCTGGGCGACCTCCCGCTGGCGCTGGAACAGGCCGGCGCGCTCCAGGCGGAGACCGGGATGGGCGTTTCGGAATACCTGCGGCTGCTCGGCGAGCGCACCAGCCGGCTGCTCTCCGAGGGCAAGCCGACCGAGTACCCGGTGTCCATGACCGCCGCCTGGGACCTGTCGGTGACCAGCCTCAGCGAGAAGCTGCCCGAGGCCGTCGACCTGCTGCGCTGCTGCGCCTTCTTCGGCCCCGAGCCGATCCCCCGGGACGCGTTCAGCCAGCCCCGGGTGGAGCTCGGCGAGGAGCTGTCGGAGCTGGTCGCCGACCCCATCAGGCTGAGCAAGGTGATCGGCGAGCTGGGCCGGTACGCGCTGGCGCGGCTGGACATCCCGGGCCGCACCATCCAGATCCACCGGCTGATCCAGGCGCTGCTGCGGGAGGAACTGCCGGAGGACGGTCAGCGCCACATGCGGGAACAGGTCCACCTGCTCCTGGCCGGGTACGCGCCGCCCGACCCCTACGAGCCGGCCAACTGGGTGCGCTACTCCAACCTGCTCGGGCACATCACCCCCTCCCGCGTCGGAACGAGCCAGGTGCCCGAAGTGCGGCGGCTGGCCGTCAACATGGTGCGCTACCTCTCCGGCTCCGGGGACTACGCCTCCGCCCGGCGCCTGGTGGAGAGCTTCCTGGAGAGCTGGACCGCCGACTCCGGCGAGGAGCATTCCGACGTACTCGAACTGCGCCTGGAGCAGGCCAACATCCTGCGGGAGCTGGGCCAGTACGAGGCATCATCGGAGCTGACCCGCACCTCCCTGGAGGTGGCCGAGAAGGTCCTGGGCCACGACGACCCGCTCACGCTGCGTTTCCTCCGCGGCGGCGGGGCCGACCTGCGCGCGCTCGGCGAGTTCCAGCGGGCCCGCGAACGCGACGAGGACCTGCTCCGCCGTTACGAGGCGAGTTTCGGTGAGGCCGACCTGCGGACGATCCTGACGGCCAACAGCCTCGCGCTGGACTACGGGCTCGGCAGTGACTACGTCCGTTCCAAGGAACTGCTGCAGCGGGCCTACCAGACCTGCCTGGCCCTCGAACCGGGTGGGGTCGACAAGCTCAGCCTGCTCAGCATCTGGAGCGGGCTGGCCCGGGCGGTCCGGCTCTGCGGCGACTACTCCGAGGCGTGCGACCTGGGCGAGGACGCCTACGCCTACGCCGTCGAGGAGGTCGGCGTGGAGCACAACTGGACGCTGCGCACCGCCAAGGACCTGTCCATCGCCTGGCGGCGGGTCGGCGACCTCGACCGGGCGGGCGAGCTGGCCGAGGACGTGCACGCCCGGTCGGTACGGCAGTTCGGCCTCGACCACCCCGACACGCTCTCCGCCGCCATGTGCCTGGCCAACCTCCTGCGCACCCGGGGCGACACCGAGGCGGCGATGGACCTCGCGGCCGACACCGTACGGCGGTACCCGCGCGTCTACGGGGCCGAACACCCGTACAACTTCGGCTGCATGGGCAACCTCGGCATCATGCATCGCGTCCAGGACGACCCGCGGTCGGCGCGCGTGGTCAACGAGGAGGCCCTGGAGGGACTGGACGCCAAGCTGGGCCGCGACCACCACTACACCCTCACGGTCGCCACCAACCTGGCCAGCGACCTGGCCGCCCTGGGCGAGCACGAGGAGGCATGCCGGCTGGAGCGCGACACGCTGCGGCGCATCCGCGCCGTGCTGGGCCCCGACCATCCGCTGGCCCTGTCCTGCGCGGCCAACCTGACGGCGGACCTGAACGTCCTCGGCGAAGAGGAGGAGGCGGCGAGGCTCCGCGAGGAGACCAAGTCCTCCTACGCCCGTACGCTCGGCCTCGAACACCCCGACACGAAGGTCTTCCTAGAGGGACGCCATCTCGACGCCGACTTCGACCCTCCGCCCATCTAGGCTCTGTTTCAAAGTCCCGGCCCACGGCGCTCGCCTGGCGGCTCGCGCCTAACCGGGCCTGTGCGAGCGCGACATCGCTTCGCGATCTGCCAGGTGAGGCTCGCCTCCGGCATCGCCCCACCTGGCAGCCAACGCGCTCGCGCGATGGCTGAGGCCACTTCGAGACTCGCCCTAGGCGTTCAGGGCGCCAGGCCCTTCACGTCGGCGGCGACCACTTCGTGGATGTGCGTGATGAGGCGGTAGAGGTCGTTGCAGTAGACGGAGGGGTTGAGGAAGCCCTCCCCTGAGCGGTAGCGGTGCACGTAGTGGCCGCCACCGCACACGCGCCGGATCCTGCACTTGCGGCACAGCGGCGACAGGGCCCGTTCGCCTATCTGGCGGGCGACGATCGGGGGCAGCATCAGCGCCGTGTCGAACGGGTCGCGCGCGACGTGCAGCGGCGTGCCGGCGGCGCCCTCGAAGGTGGATTTGAGCGCGTCCACCTGCTCCATCCGCCCGTTGGTCTCCACCACGACCAGGGAGACCGGGGCCAGCCCCACCGACTCACCGATGAAACGGCGGCCGAGCAGCAGCCGGATGATCGCGCTGAACAGCCGGACGCGGGTCTCCTGGACCTCCGCGCCGTACCAGCGGTCGAACACGCGGACGAGCCAGTCGCCGTACGGGGTGGTGTCGTCGTCCCGGCGGCCCGGCGGCGGGGCGTCCCAGTTGCCGTGCGGGAGCAGGAAGTCGACGGAGGGCGGGTCGAACGCCAGCAGCGACTCGTAGGTGGCGACCGGGTCGTTGCGCAGGTCGACCGTGCTGAGGATCCCGCCGAAGAGCCTGCGGTAGGGCGGCGCCGTCAGCGCCTCGATCCCCGCCCGCACCTCCCGGTAGCTGCCCCGGCCGTCGGCGCGGCGGCGGTGCCGGTCGTTCCCCTCCTCGTCGCCGTCCAGGCTGACCCCGATGGTGATGTCGAGCTCGTCGAACAGTTCGAGGTAGTAGGAGTCGATGAGCACCCCGTTGGTCTGCACATGCAGCCCGACCTCCACGTCGGGCATGGCCGCGCGGAAGGTCGTGGCGGCGTAACGCAGGTGGTCGACCCCGGCCAGCAGGGGCTCGCCCCCGTGCAGGACCACGTCCACCCGGCGCAGCAGGTTCGCCTCGGCGTGCTCGGCGACGCGCCGCGCCACCTGGTCGATGACGGGACGGCTCATGCGCCGCGGCTGGCGGCGCCACCCCTGGTCCGCCATCTCGTACATGTAGCAGTAGTCGCAGGCCAGGTTGCAGCGGCTGTGCACCTTGATGATGAACTCGCGGAACGGGGTGGGCCGCCAGCCCGACTCCAGCAGGGCGCGCACGTCCAGCGTGTCCGGCCATTCCGGCCGCCGCGTCACAGGGTCGAGTTCGATGGCCACGCCGAAACGACCTTCCCGACGAGATCTGAGCGCGGCGCTGCGCAGGGGATGATTTCAGTAAACCATCTCGTTCGTGACCGCCCAGCGCTCGTGATCCCGCCAGATCCCGTCGATCCTGATCAGCCCGGGTGAGAACCCCTCGCGGCGCAGCCCGACCTTTTCGGCGAGGCGCAGCGACGCCCCGTTCCCCGGCTGGATGTCGGCCTCCAGCCGGTGCAGCCCGAGCCGGCCGAACCCATGCCGTACCGCCAGCCCGACCCCCTCGGTCATGTGACCGCGCCCCTCGTGGGGCACGAACGCCCCGTAGCCCAGCACCCCCTTCTGGTACGAGCCGCGCTCGATCCGGCTGATGCTGACGAACCCCGCCATGGCGCCCGTATCTGCCAGGCACACCACGAACCCGACCGCGGTGACCTGGTCGAACCTGGCCAGGTACTCGGCGAATCCTTCGGCCGTCGTCGGGGCCCACACCCACGGGTGATGCAGTTCGGCGCTGGCCCGGGCCGCGGCCACGAACTCGTCCCGGTCCCCGGCGGCGATCGGCCTGAGGTGGACCCCGCCGCCCGTTTCAGAGGTCACGAGATCGAACGTACGCCAACGCCCCGTGTTCCGCCCCCCGCCTCAGCCGCGCGCCGCGGCCAGGACCCGCCGGCGGCGGAGCAGGAACGCGGGCCCGGCGAGCAGGACGGCGGCCGCGACCGCCAGGAGGGCGTAGAGCCAAGTGGCGGAGGCCGGGGTCACCGGATCGCCGGTCCCCGAGGAGGGGAAGGTCAGGGTGGCCGACACCTTGCGTTCGACCATGCCGCTCCGCAGCGTCAGCCGCGCCTTCCACGGCCCGTTCGGCAGCCGCTGGTCCAGCGCCACGGTCACCGGCGCCCGGCCGCCCGGGAGCAGGGTGACGCCGAGGTCGGCGGGGTACGGCCCGGCCCGCAGGCCGCCCGGCCCGTCCGACAGCGACAGCGACCCGCTGATCACCAGGGCGCGCCCGCCGGTGTTGCGCACGTGCGCGATGATCTGGGGACGGCCGTCGGCGGTCCGCGCGGGCACCAGCGCTTCGACGCGCATGTCGGAGGGCGGCTCGCCGCCGGCGCCGACGTCGAGGTAGATAGGGATGCCGACCCGGGTGACGACCCCGACGTTGTGCCTGGCGTCCGGCCGGGCCTCCGCCTGGCCCCAGATGACGCCGTACCGCTCGCCGCGCGACGCGGTCCGCGGGACCCGGATGGTGATCCGGGTGATCCGCTTCCCGTGCGGCGGGACGTCGAGCACGGAATGCTCGGCCGAGGTCCAGCCGGACAGCTCGTTGGCGGTGCGTCCGGCCGCGAAGGCGAAGCGGTTCTTCTGGATCGATGCCGCGGCGGCGTACACCTTGACGCGCAGCCGTTCGGGGGAGACGTTGGTGACCTCCACCCGGCGCCTGATGGTGGTGCCCGGGGAGAGGTGGTCGACGATGCCGGTGAGCGCGCGCGGGTCGTTCCGCCGCGCGACGGGCGCCTCGATCAGCCGGATGCCGAACCGGCCCTTGCCGTCGCGGGGCCCGGGGGCCGCGGACGCGGACGTGCCGGCCGCGCTCAGCAAGAGCACGACCGGCAGGACCATGGCGGTCAGGACCCTAGACGGTCGCGACGGAATGGGTCACCGTCCCCTGGTAGGTGGTCGCGGTCGCGGTGTTGGGCACGGCGACGGCGAGGGTGGGGTTCCACGCCGCGCTGTTGCTTCCGGTGCCGGCGGAGTGCGTGTAGGCGTCCCGCGGGGTCGAGCTCAGCGGCCCCGGAGCCCCTGGGGTGAACGTTCCGTCACCGACCGTGGTGGCGGTGCCCGGCGTGTACGTGACCGCGCTGGCGGGGATGCTCGGCACTCCTGTGGCGGTGAAGTCGGTCGAGGAGACCGTGGCCCTCCAGGCGGCGGGGTTCGCGCCGCGCAGGTCGCTGACGGTCACGGTGCCGAGCTGGCCGGTGATGGTGGTGCCGGGGGCGCCGTCGCCGAGGTCGGCGGACTCCGGCACCGTGACCCCCAGGGCCCCGGCCGTGACGGTGAAGGTCGTGGTGGTGTCCTCCGCGAACGCCGCCGGGGCCGCCAGCAGCCCCAGCGCGAGCACGCCACCCGCCGCACATGCAATACGACGCACAATTCCTCCCCTTCGCACATCGGACATGTCCGACGGCTGGAAATGAAGCGTTCGTCCGGCCTTGATCATGACCCGACGATCAAGAACTCTATGTTCTTGATCATGCGGAGGGAGTAAACGAATTTCCGGCAGGCGGCTAAATCCGTGACTCCGGCATTCAGCGGCCCCTACAGTGAGGCGGCCGGTCGCCTCGTTCCGTACCGCGTGGCGATCGCCGGCCTGCCGGCCGGTTCGCCCGCCCGCTCCGCCATCGCCCCGAACGGATCGAAACGAAGGACATATGCGCGTCGGGACCGAACGGATCACCTCGCCCCTGGCGGCCGCGGCGGCCCTCCTGCCCGGCCTGCTCTCCCCGCCCCCGGCCCTCGCCGCCGTCCCCGCGGAACCGGCGACGATGAGCCTCGCTCCGCACCCGTGCCCGCCGCGAGCCGCCGAAGCCAAGCGGAAGAAGGCCACGTCAAAACGTTCTCGAGCGTGCCGGAGGCGGGTCGCCATCGACCCCGTGACCGTGTCCGTCCCCGCCTCCGCCGACCTCGGGCAGGGCGGCGTGGGCGGCCAGATCACCGCGCGGCTCGGCACGGTCACCGTGACCGACGACCGCCCGGGCGCCACCACCTGGACCGCCACGGTGACATCCACGAATTTCTCACCGCAGAACGGTTCGGCGATCGCGCGTTCGGACATTTCCTATCGGTCGGGCCCCGTCACCGCCTCCACCGGCACCGGCGCACGCAACTCCGGCCAACCCACAGAAAAGCACGCCGTCACCCTGAACACTCCGCGGACCGCTTTTTCCGGCACGAAGCCGAACTCCACGCCCGTGATGACGACGAGCTGGAATCCGACCATCGTGGTGAATGTGCCGTTTACCGCCGTCGCGGGCACCTATACCGGCACCATCACCCATTCGGTCACCTGAAAGGCCGCTGGCCCGACGCCGACCGCGCCCCCGGCACGTTCCCGCCCTCAACGCCCCGCCGCCGCCGGATCCGTTCAGGCGGGCTTGCGCGCCTCGATGAGGAAGCGAGAGGAGTGGGCGACGAACGGGCCGTCCCGCCGGATCCGCTCGTGCAGTTCCCGCAGCCGGTCACGGTGGCCGGCGACGGTGAAGCCCGGGACCGTCCAGATCACCTTCCGGAGGAAGTAGACGACCGCGCCGACGTCGAAGAACTCCATCCGGAGCCGTTCCAGGCGCAGATCGACGACCTCCAGCCCGGCGGCCCGGGCCTCGGCGCTCTCGATGCCGGGATCACGCTTCGCGCGCGCCTCCGGCTGCGGCCCGAGGAAGTACTCGACCAGCTCGAACACGCTGGCCGGGCCGACGTGCTGGGCGAGGTACGTCCCACCCGGCGCCAGCACCCGGGCGATCTCGGGAAACCGGACCGTGGCGGGGTGGCGGCTGGTGACCAGGTCGAACGCCGCGTCCGCGAACGGCCACGGCGGTTCGTCCGGGGTCGCGACCACCACCACGCCGCGGGGGTGGAGCAACCGGGTGGCCTTGGCCGCGTTCGGCGGCCAGGACTCCGTCGCGGCCATCGTCGGCGGCAGGTCGGCCGCTCCGGCCAGCACCTCGCCGCCTCCGGTCTGGACGTCCAGCGCCGCGTTCGCCCGGGCCAGCCGCGCGCTCATCAGCCGCTGGTATCCCCACGAGGGACGCTGCTCGGTCGCCCGGCCCTCCAGCCAGGAGAAGTCCCAGCCGTCCACCGGCACCGACCCGGCCTCGGCCACCAGATCCTCGAATGTACGCTCCATCCCCACCTCCCGGTGGATTCTGGCAGGCGGGCGGACACAGGCCAACGGAATTGACCGGGCGGCGCGGCCTCAGCCGTACAGCCGCTGGACCTCGTCGAGCGCGAGGCGCCAGAGACGGACGTCCACCCGCTCGTCACCCGCCTCAGGGTCACGCGGTTCGAGTTCCCCGGGCCCGAAGATGATCCGGACCCCTTCCTCACGCAGGTCCTCGACACTCCGCCGGAACGGACGGCGAGCGGCGAGCGCGGTGTTGACGAAGGGGAGGGCGACCACGGGGATCCCCAACCCGACGGCCTCGGCGAGGACGCCCAGGGCATAGGTGTCGGTGATGCCGCCGGCCCACTTGTTCACGGTGTTGTACGTGGCCGGGGCCACGATGATCGCGTCGGCCCGGGGAGAACGGGGCTCGCTCGGGCTCCGGTAGCGGCTGAGCACGGGGCGGCCGGTCCGGGCCTCCAAGGCGGCCACGTCGATGAAGTCCACCGCGGACGGGGTGGCGACGATCTGGACGTCCCAGTCACGTTCGCGGGCGAGGGCGACGAGTTCCCCGACGTCCCTGGCGGGTCCCGCCGCGCACACGATGACGTAGAGCACCCGGCGCCCCTCGGCCATGGTCACACCCCCACTGTCCGCCGTCCGATGCTGGGGCGTGCGAGGACACGACCCCGGGCCGGCCTCAGCTCGGCGGACGGATGAGGGCCTGGGCGACGATGACCTGCTGCCCGTTGAACGTGACGGACGGGGAGCCGTGCAGCTCGTACCCCAGGTCGAGCGCCGCGCTGACCCGCCGGCAGAAGGCTTCGTCGTCGGGTCCGGTCAGGACGCGATAGCGGGGCAGTTCACCGTCGTCACCCATACCGTGATCTTAGGCTCTGTCCACGGTGCTCGTCGCGGGTGGTCAACGCGCTCGCGGTGGCGGGGCCACTTCGCGACAGACCCCAACATTCCCTATCAGTACCCATATGCAGTAACTTGGGGCGTGATGGCGGAAGAAATGTACTCGGTCGAGCAGGTGGCCGAACGGCTCGGTCTCCACGTGCGCACCGTACGCGGATACATCCGTACGGGCCGCCTCAAGGCGGTGCGCATCGGCAAGCAGTACCGGATCGCCCGTGCCGACCTCGACGCGCTGATCGGACGGCCTCGTCCGGCGCCGGCCACCGGCCCCGCGCGGATGGAGGTGTCGAGCATCGTGCAGATCGACGGCGTCGACCGGGCCGCGGCGGACCGGCTGGTCACGCTCGTCCTGGCAAGCGCCGGCAGCGCCGCCGACCCCGACCGGCCGCTGCGCGTCCAGACCGTCCACGACGAGCGGCGGGACCGCTTGAAGATCGTGATCCTGGGCGGCGGCGCCACCACCGCCGAAGTGCTGCACCTGCTCGAAGCCGTCATCGACGGTGGCATCGACGGCGGCAACGACCTGAACGCCAAGGAGGACGGCCGTGGCTGACGCGCGACGGGAGCGGGCCGGGGTGAACGTGCCGGTGTGCGCCCCGGACGGGCCGGCGCGCGGCCACCGTTCAGGACGCGCTCGACGCCCGGCTCCGCACCCACGCCTGAGCGAACGGACCCGAAGCGCCCGATGAGCCCCGCATCGCGCCAGGCGATCACCGAGCCCATGGTCGCCGTCCCCGCCGGGGAGATCGTCCTGCGGGACGAGGGTTCGAGGACGACCTGGAAGGTCGACCTCGCACCCTTCCGGCTCGCGCCCCATCCCGTGACCCGCGAACTCTACGAGGCCGTCCGGCCCCGGACGCCCACGGGTCCGGCGGGCCCGGCGGGCCCGCGCACCCCGGTGACCGACGTCTCCTGGCTCGACGCCGTCCGGTTCTGCAACCTGCTCTCCGAGTCGGCGGGACTCCAGCCGTGCTACTCGATCGGCGACGACCCGGACGGGCAGGACGTGACCTGCGACTGGCAGGCCGGCGGCTACCGCCTCCCGTCCGAGGCGGAGTGGGAGTACGCGTGCAGGGCCGGGGACTCCGGCGTCCGTTACGGAGAACTCGACGAGATCGCCTGGTACCGGGGGAACTCCGGCGGCGAGGTGCATGACGTCATGACCAGGGCACCGAACGCCTGGGGTCTCCACGACATGATCGGCAACGTGTGGGAGTGGTGCTGGGACCTCTACGACCCCCGCGTCTACGGCCCGTACCGGGTGTTCCGCGGCGGCGGCGCGCATGATCCTCCCCGAGGGTGCAGGGCGTCATGCCGCCGCAAGAGCCACCCGACCCTCCGCATCGACGACCTGGGCTTCCGCCTCGCCCGCTCACGGCCGCGGACGGATCAGCGGCTCGCCCGCCCCGAGCGGTAGCCGCAGGCCGACGTCCTCCTGCGCGGTGTCGGGCAGAGTGCGCGCCGGGGGCTTCCGGGAGTCCGCCTGCCGGGTGCTCGGTGCACACTGGGTACATGCGCTACGCCGACAGCCGCGCCTACGTCGTCCCGGAGAGCCTGGACGGGCTCACCGGGCCGGCCTCCGGTGTCGTGGAGCTGCCGCCGCACCTCGACTGGTCAGAGCAGCATGTCTACGACCTGGACGACCCGGCGCAGGCGGGCCTGATGTACGAACGGGTCATCCGTGAGGCCGCCTCACCGCGCGATCTCGCCACCTACCTCAACGCGGAACGGCTGGCCCGCCTCTGGAACCGGCTCCACCTGCCCGCCCGGGTCCGCCGGCAATGGGAGAGCGCCTTCCCCACGTTGGCCCGGACGGCGTAGCCCCGCATGATCCCTCTGCACGAGCTCATGGCGCGCATCGGCCTCGCGGCGGCCGCCGAGTACGGCTTCGCCCTCGCGGGCAGCTACGCGATCCAGGCCCACGGGTTCCTGGACCGCGTCTCCGACGACGTCGATCTCTTCACGGTGAACGATGCGCGCGAGCGGTTCGGCGAAGCCGTCGCCGCCGTGACCGGCGCCTACCGCGACGCCGGCTTCGGCGTCGAGATCCCCCTCTCCAACGACTGCTTCGCCAGGCTCATGGTCACCACGCCCGACCATCGATCCGTCAAGGTGGAGCTGGGGATCGACTGGCGGGCACATCCCCCGGTCACAATGCCGGTAGGCCCCGTACTCCACCCCGACGACGCCGTCGGCAACAAGCTCGCGGCACTCTACGGCCGGGCTGAGGTAAGGGACTTCGTGGATGTGGACGCGGTCCTTCGCAGCGGTCGCTACACCACCGACGGCCTGCAGCGGCTGGCCGCCACCGCGGATCCCGGCTTCGCACCCGAGATGTTCGTCCACTCGCTGAACGCGCTCGACCGGCTCCCGGACCAGGCGTTCACCGTCCACGGACTCACGCCGCAGCAGATCGCCGACCTGCGGAGCCGGTTCAAAGCGTGGGCGGCGGAACTCATGCGCTGACGGCGCCCCTGCCCGCGCCACTCTGAACTGCGCTGAGTAGCACTTCGCTCCTCTTCAGGAGTGAGGTCATGGATGGCGCACGCGATGGATGTGCGGTCGGTGTGCCGATACCTATCGTCATGGTTCATGATCACGAGAAACATGATGTTCCGGAGCGCGGCGGCGGTGGTCCTGGCCCTGACGGTGACGTCCACGGCCGGCCCGGCGGAGGCCGCCGACCACGCCGGGCTGCGGCGGGTGATGGAGCGGCTCACCGGACCGGACGGGGCTCCCGGCGCGCTCGCGGAGGTCAACGACCGGGACGGCCGGCTGGCGCTCACCGGCGGCGTCGCCGACATCCGCACGGGCGCACCGGTCGATCCCCGCAGCCGCTTCCGGATCGGCAGCCTGACCAAGCCGTTCGTCGCGACCGTGACGCTCCAGCTCGTCGGCGAGGGACGGATCGAGCTAGACGCTCCGGTGGAGCGGTACCTCCCCGGCGTGGTGCGCGGCGCCGACAACGACGGGCGGGAGATCACCGTCCGCCAGCTGCTCCAGCACACCAGCGGGATCCCGGACGTTCTGAGGCACCTGGGCCCGATGGAGATCGTCAAAGACCCCCTCCGGCACTGGGAGGCCCGTGAGCTGGTGGACATCGCCCTGCAGCACCCCCGGGACTTCACCCCGGGCGAGAGCTGGGGCTACTCCAACACCAACTACCTCCTGGCCGGAATGATCATCGAGAAGGTGACCGGCCGCCCCTACGGCAAGGAGATCCACCAGCGCGTGATCGTCCCGCTCGGTCTGCGCGGCACCTTCGTGCCCGGCGACGCGCCCGGCATCCCCGGTCCGCACCTCCGCGGGTACGTGCGCCCGGAGTCCGAACTCGTCGACATCACCCGTCTCAACCCGTCCGTCGGCGGAGCGGCGGGCGGGATGATCTCCACCGCCTCGGACGTCAACGGCTTCCTGGCCGCGCTGCTACGCGGACGCCTGCTCAAGCCGGCGCAGATGCAGGAGATGCTGAACGCCCGCCCCACGGGACGCAGATCAGAGTCCGAGTACGGCCTGGGACTCGAGTGGATTCCCGGCAAGGATTCCTCCGCCTGCGAAGACGGCCTTTGGGGCCACGACGGTGACATGCTCGGCTTCAGCGTCACCGCGGGTGCCACCATGGACGGCAGGCAGGCCACCGTCATGGTCAACCTCAACCCGGGCGGCGGACCGACCCTGGATGACGCCAAGGACCAAGCCGTCCCCACGGCCCTGTGCGAGAACTAGGCTCTGTTTCTGAGGCCCGGCCTACGGCGCTCGCCCGGCGGCTCGCACCTCACCGGTCCTTGGCGAGCGCGGCATCGCTTCGCGAACTGCCCGGTGAGGCTCGCCTCCGGCATCGCCCCACCGGGCAGGCAACGCGCTCGCGCGGTGGCTGAGGCCACGTCGAAACAGGACCTGGGCCCTCTTTCCGAGCCCCCGCCCACGCCCCTCACATTCCAGTGCAGTTCATCGGCTGGATCGCGTCTGGCGCCTGGCGACCCGCATCGAGGACGCGGCTGTGACAAGCCTTCACCGGGCGGAAGCCGGGTTGGAAGCCGGGTTGGAAGCCCAAGCGGGCCTGCACTTCCCTCGCGCGTCCGAGCTTGTGCCATGCTCCGCCAATGACTCCGCTGAAACTGATCGAAACCACGCCCGGAGCGTTCTCACTGCTGCTGAACGCAGGAACGACGCAAGTAGACGAACTCGTCGAGCACCTCGGCCACGAGCCGAACGGCTCCTTCTGGGAAGGTGTCGCGCGATTCCTCGTGAGCACTGAGGCAGAGAACCTCGAAGGGCGCTTCTCGTACGATCCGGAAGGCGGCATGTTCTGCGCCTACGGCAATGACCGAACAGCGCTTCAAGATCTGGGCGATCTGATGAGCATCGTTGCCAGGGACGGGGACCGCATGCGGAAGCTCATCATGACCGCCGAAGCAGCCGGCTTCGACTTCGACGACTGATCTTCGTCCATACCGCGGGTGACCGTGCGCACCTCCCTGAACCAGCACTATGGCGGCCTGATAAACGTCTGAGGCACAGGGTCGCCGTCGAATGTCGGTATCGGATGGCACACTCACGCGCCATGAACGACAGGGAAGGCGACCCGCTCGCCGGGCTGGACGACGTCGACTGGGCGCGCCTGGAGCACGCTTACGGCCCGGCCGAGGACGTTCCCGATCTGCTCCGGGCGCTCGCATCGGAGTCGGCGAGCGAGCGCGAAAAGGCCCTGAACGAGTTGTACGGCAACATCTTCCACCAGGGCAGCCGGTACGAGGCGACCGCGCACGCCGTACCGTTCCTGGCCGCGCTGGCCGATGACCCCCGGGTCCAGGACCGAGCCGACATCGTGCGCCTACTCTGCTCGATCGCCATCGGCTACGACGAGCCGTACCTGCCCAGCGGCGTCGACATCGCCGAATGGCGCGCGGACGTCGAGAGGATGCGTACCGCCGACCCCGACGAAGAGCTGCGCCGAATTGAGCAGTGGGTCGCGGAGGCCACCGACGAGGGCGAGCGCAGAGTACGCGAGATGCGTCTCGCCGTATACGACCCCGACCAGTCCCTGCGGCATGCCGATGCCGAACTCGGCGCGTACGACGCCGTCCGCGCCACCGTTCCCACGCTGCGCGACCTGCTCGGCGCCCCTGACCCGGAGACCCAGGCCGCTGCGGCGTACACGCTGGGCTGGTTCCCGGAGGAGGCGGCCGGGACGCTGCCCGCGCTGCGGTCACTGCTGAAGCCAGAAGTCGTCCCCGGGGTGGCGGCGAACGTGATCCTCTCCGCGGGCCTGCTGGACGGCCATGACCTCGTACCGCAGCTCCGCGCCTTCCTGACCGGGGAGAACGCGCTGCTCCGCTCTGCCGCCGCTATCGCACTGGCCAGGCTGGAGGTCACCGACCAGGAGGTTCTCGACGTGCTGGAGGCGGCCGCCGCGCAGCCTCCGGAGCCCTCCACACCCAACATCCACCACCTGTACGGCGCTGTGCGCGGATACGCGACGATCACGCTTGCGGCGGTCGAGGAGCAGGCGCATCCGAGGCTTCTGGGCGCCATGCTCAAAGGGCTGGCGCTCAGCTCCGGGCCCGCTGCGTTCCCCACGGCCGAGGCCGTGCTGCAGCACGTGTTCGGAAAGCCGGGGACCTCGCCGCTGCCGCCGTACGAGGATCTGACCGAACCGCAGCAGCGCGCCGTGCGGACACTGGCCGAGATGGGGGACGACACCTGGTGCTGGGGCAACTTCATGCTGATTCTCAGCGCCTGGAAGCTTCCGTCCAAGCAAGCGGAGTGCCGTGCATACGTGGGGCTTGACCAGGACGGGCGCGAGCACGTTCCCGGCTCACCATGAATGGCGCCCGGCAAGGCTCCAAGCAGGGACGATCAACGCCCAGTGGCTTGTAAGCCGTACCGCTGGTGTGGCCGTCACCGGCTGAGTTCCCCTGCGGGGGGATCCCTCCTCAGCGGCTCGCTCGCCGTACCGAGCTCTTGGCGAGCGGCCTCCATGAACGCGAAGCGGAGTTCACGCTTGGGCCGTGCGCCCGCCTCCGCGGCCTGTCCCCGAAGCAGCGCGTGGAGGGCCAGAGTGTAGTCGTGGGCTGCCTGGGCGACCTGAGGCGTGCACACGAGTTCCGGGACCTTCTTAGCGAGCCAAAGCGTGTGCAGGTGTTGCCACTTCTCCGACTCCTCAAGCTGCTCTCCCATGGAGAGGCGGTCCAAGCACAGTTCTACCTGCTGGGCCGCGGACAGGAACTCCATGAGCGCTTCCTTGCGCTCCCCGCGTTCCGCGCTGGCCTGCTCGAACCGCGCGCGTCGTGCCTCCACCCGTGTGGAGAGGTATTGCCCGACCAGGGTTCCGGCGGAACCGAGAGCCACTCCTGCCAGTGGCAGGATTGTCGTTGACACGCTCATGCCGCTAAGACGGCGGATGCTGATCACCGGTTCCCGTACCCGGGGCGTGTACACCGCCGCTTCGCTCCGGCGTGCTCGTTCGCGCGAACGGTGTGAATGTGCGCCCCGGCTCGCGGGTGGAGCTGGGGTCGCCGAGTCCTTTCCAAAGAACGGGCAGTCACGGGCGAGACCTGCGCTGCCCCCCGACAGACGGGCGCAAGCCGGTGGTAGCCGACCCGGAACCTGCCCCACCCGCCAGGAAGGCGCTAATCAATGGGATACGGACGAGATTCGCCGTTGCGCGCAGAGACCGACTCGATTCCTAGAGCCAAGGGACTGCGCAGACCACTCCGAGCAGCAGCTCCCATCCCCCAGCGCACTCGGCCACGTGCCAGCAGCCTGCCGAGCAGTACCGGCCCTTGTCGGCGACCTCCTAGTTCGGGCTGCGAGATCTGACCAACCGTCCGGTGAGGGCGGTCCTCCTACGGTGGCGTCTGCTTGCGTTGCCGTCATCACCTCGGCCCTGCCCGGTCTTCCCTTGTCGTTCGCATCGCTCGATCGTGGAGTCTGCCGGTGTTAATGATCTTCTCTCGCGCGGCTTGCCGGGAAGGCGCTAGAGGCCGAGTGCCGTAGGACCGCGGGGAACGGGGAATCGGTACGGAACGTCGGCGGTGATCGCTACCGTGCCGGGATGAGTGGATCGATTCCTCGGCATGTGCTGTGCGTACTCGGCTCCGGGCTGGACCTTTCGGAGATGGAACGGATCGCCGCCGACTTCGGTGGTCTCGTCCTCGACCGCGAGTACTCCGGGGCCAAGCCCGATCCTCGGATGCCGGAGGCGTTCGAGGCGTGTATGGCGGCGGCCTCGTTCGATGAGGCGGACTGGGCCGCCGTGGAGTCCCACGACACCGTCGGTTACCTGCTGTCCGCGCCGATGATGCGGGATCTGGCGGCCGACACTTCACGGCGGGTGCTGGCGGCGACGGCCGCTCTGTTGCGGTCCGGCGCCGCTGCGGTGAAGAACGAGAGCAGTGGAATCACGCACGGCCGGGACCGCTGGCTCTCGCTGGCCGACCGAGTGGCCGACGCCAAGGACGAAGACCTGGCCGGCGACCTCGTCGCCGCCTGGGTGAAACTGCCGATCTACGACGGTCGGGTGCTCTACAGCTGCGGCATGCATCTGCTCGGCGCACCCGAAGTGGAGATCGAGGTCGACGAGGAGCATCAGGACGATCTGCCTGACCTGGTCACGCTGCTGGACGTGCTGGCGATCTACCTGCTGACCGATCCGCGTGCGCAGGAGATCGAGGACGGCGCCGGCTTCCGGATGACCAAGAACGCCCCCCGCCGGCTGCTGCGCACCGGCGCATGCGACCGCTACGACGAAGACGACTTGTTCTTCAACCCGTACGGATACGTCCGGCTTACCCGCCCCGAGTGACGGAGGCCCACCTCCGAAGAGCGTGGGCCGCCGCCACCTGCCTCATCGGCACCATCGGCTTCACCACTTCCTGCCTGCGGCGACGAGCCCGGATGCCCCACCAGACCGGGGGTGGAACTCTGCACGTTCAGCCGTACTTGGCTCGGCGCTGCAGAGCGTACGCCTGGGCCGGTTCGCCAGGCTGATATGTCGTCCGGGACGCCGGACCACCCGTTGTCAGTACGGCCGCAGGACCCGGCTCTTGAGCAACGTCAGGAAACGGGTCCGAGCCGATCGCTCGGCGATGACCGTGGCCGGCCATGGCCGGGACCTCTTCCGGCAAAGCCCTGATTTGCGGCGCCACCGCATCCACGATCGACTCCCTGCTCGCCCGCCGGTACTTCGGCGACCCTTCGGCCGTCAGCGCCCGCTTGACGGTGTTCTTCGAGATGCCCGTCCGACGAGCGATCCTTGATCGGCATGCCCTCGGCCCGGTGCAACCGGCGGATCTCCAACCTTGACCTCACGGGCGTCCACCACAACCGCTCCGCTACCGGCCCAACGTCGCGACCTGCCGGAGTGCTCGTTCGCGCGACGATGAGACTCCGTGACAGGCAGAACCGCGCGGAGGAAAGCTCCAGGGCGCAGGAGGTTCGGGCCGGCGTGCCCCCAAATTCCCTCGCTCTGTTGGCGACCACCGTGGGACCAGCCCCTCGGGTGAGGTCAGACGGTGCTTGACGCGTGCCTGCGGTGCACCTGGTTGTCGTCACTGTTCGGCCCACCGACCTCGGTCTTCCAACCGCCGGACGCGCCGCTCGTGTTGTCCGGCACGGCGTCGCTGGGCGCGGTCGATGAGCAGCGTCCGCGGGTCGGCCGCCAGTTCGTACAGCTCGACCTCGAACGGGTCGCTGTCGTACTCGATGAGACGGGCCAAAGCGTCCCTGCCCTGCTCGGCGGGTACTCGCCGGCGCACCTGCGCCCGCCAGATACGCCCGCTCGCCTCAGCTTCGTCCACGCCGTCGACCGTAACCGAGGGACGACAGGTGGCGCAGGACGAGAACACACGCGATCAGAAGACAGGCCGACCCGGAGCGCAGGGCCGGTCACGGCCCTGGCATCGGAAGCGGTGCGTCAGCACCTTGGCCTCAGCCCCAGCAAGCCGACAGGTTGACAGCCTTCCTGTCCAACTCCCATGACCTGCGTGTATGCCCACCTGCCGCCGGACTCCGGCACCCATGGGCACAAACCTGGCGCACAACTTGGTGACTGGTCGGCGCAGTCACGGGTCAGGAAGGCCCGGCTCCTCGCCTTCCAGGTGGAGGTCTGGCCGACGTCGCCCATCGGAGCCCCGAGTCCCTGAGCCGTTCTGCGTGGCCAAAGCACTGCCACCGATGCGGCAAGCTCTTTGAAGGCCGAAGAGAGGGCGATGCCGGGGATGAGCGATGTTCAGGGTGATCTCGTAATTCGGCCGGACTTCCGGACAGGGCTGATCGTTCTGGCCGTCATGGCGGTGGCCGCCGCGGTCATCGTCGCCGCGATCCTGATCGGCGACGCCCCGATCGCCTTCGCCCTGATCGTGGGCGGCCTGTTCGGCGTGCTGATCCCTCTGGCGCTCGGGGCCCTTCTCAGTGCCCGGATCACCCTGACGGCTCACGAACTCACCGTCCAGGGATTGTTCAGCCGAAAGTGCCAGCCACGTTCACGCGTCGCGGAGATGGTGCGCGCGAGCATCATCGCGCCCCGCGGAGGGGCGGGCGAGAGCCTGTTCGTGCTCGACGCACAAGGCAACCTGCTCACCAGGGTGCAGGGCAATCTCTACAGGCACGAAGATCTCGCCCGGTTGGTGAACGCGCTCGGCGTCCCGTGCAGCGGGCCCGACGGTCCCGTCAGCGCCAAGGAATTCGCCAAGACGTATCCGGGCCTTGTGTCGTGGACCGAGCAGCATCCCTACCGGATCGCCTTCGCGGTCGCCGGCGTCGTGTGCGCCGCAGCCATGGCGCTGGCACTCGTTTCGATCGCGACAGGGTCCTGACCCGTCCCGATCGGACGATGTCGCCCAACGCGAACTCCCACGAAGAGCGGTGCGGCACGTCGGTGAGCGATTCATCACGAGTCTGCGGAGCAAGCACATCCGTCCAGCACTGTCCGCTGACCTGCTAGGAAGCCCCCTCGAGCGTCCCTGGGTCCGCCCTCCTCCGCGCCCGTCCAGGCCCGGCGTCAGCACCTGCGTTAGCAAGCCAGAGCACCCCCGCGGTGCTCGTTCGCGCGCACACGCGAACGCAGTGGGGGCAGCGTCAGCCCCTTGACACGAACGCGCTTTACCGTCCTGCTCCTGCGCGGCCGTAAGGGGGCGCCGCGGCGCCCACCGGCCGGCCGGCAGGGACCGTTCACCGCACCGATCGCGGCCCGGCACCGCCCCTTGACGCTGGACAAGGCATTGCACCGACCGAGGCTCGCAGGGACAAGCCGACCCGGAGCGGGGCCGGCCACGGCCCGAGCATCGAAAACAGCGCGTCAGCCGATCGCCCCCAGCTACGGACAGCTTCCAGCCACCAACAGCGATGCCACGGCCGTCGTCTGATCCGCAGCAAGATCAGCGATCTCCACGCCCGTCCTCGCTCGTTCCGTGAGCTGAGCATCTACCGCACCGGATATCCGAGGGGCGAGGGGACCCGGAGCGCAGCGAAGCGAGCACCGGAAGCCCCCGCAGCAGTCCGCTGGCCGCATCCCCTGGCCATCCAGGCTCAGTTCGGTTGGCTGTAGATGTGGTTGTGGAGCATGGGTTCTGCCTCAAGGAGGTGGTCCACCACCTCCCAGTTTTCCTTCAACAATGGATGCGATAGGGCTTCTTCACGGGACAGCTTGTGCCCGAAGAAGGGTTGATCCGGTGCGGCGGCAGCGGCATTGACCAAAGTGCAGGCTGGAAGCGGGCTGTTCTGCACCGGCCCGACCCTGCAGCCGAAGGTGACCCGCCGCTCGCACGGGCCTGACAAGTGCTCGCCTCCCCATTCTTCATCAAAGATGACATCGATCCATGCTTCGTGGACGTTCTGGTGGTGATAGCAGGTGGCAAAGAAGATCGCGTACTTGCCGACCTCTTCCTTGTGCACGAAGCCGCGGGACTGTCGACGCTGGCCACCGCAGCAGTCGCACGTCGAGTCCTGGATGGTGTAGCCGGGATCGATCCAGAGCATCGGCACATTATGCCTGAGAGGCGCTTTCAGGATCCGTTGGTGTACTCCGGCCGTCCGCTGTCCGACGCTCCGCGCCACCGGAGCGGGGGCATTGATATGGTCACACGATGTCATCGTTCAGCGGCTGGGCTGTTATCGACCTGAAGGACGGGCGGGATCCCGAGGAATTCGCGCTCGCGCTCGCGGCCGCCCACCAGTCGGCCCTCGACGTCGTCACCGAAGGGGCGAGGGTCTTCGTTTTCGCCGACTTCGGCGTGACATTGCCCTCGGTGGTGGGAGAGCTGCTGCCGAGGTGGGGTGTTCGGGCGATCGCGGCCTCCGATTTCGACGAACACGGCGTGATCAACGAGGTTCTCGGCCCCGACGGCGCAGCCGTCCACGTCGCCTCGATCGAAGAGGAGGGCGAAGGTCTCCCGGACAACGACACGGCGGAGAGCCGACGGGCTGCGGCCGCGCTCTTCGGCGTGGAGCCGTCCGTCCTCGACGAGGTGTCGGAGACCTGGAGCGAAGAGGGCGCTCAACCGTCGGTGCTGGGCGTGCCCTACTTGAGGTGGTGGACGGCCCTTGGAGCCCCTTGGGCGCACCCGTTCGAGGGGACCACGGTCGAGTCCCAGACGGCATCCAGTTCCTAGGCTGTGTTCACAGTCCCAGGTAAGGCCCCGGGTTACCCACTCGCGGGGTACCTGAGGATGCCCTCGGGGCAGGCCTTGGCTGGCCTGCTCGCGGTTCTCGTAGCGCTGGCGACATGCTGTACAGCGCTCGACGTAGCCGGGTAGCTCGCGTGCCTCGAACTTGTCGGCAGACCAGTCCTCGTCACCCACACCTGGAGGGCACACGAACGTCCCAGCAGTACCGGACCGTCGGCGACGGTCGACTCGGACACGTTCGTGAACGGAGTCCTCGAAGGCGTCCAGGTGGCACCACTCGCTTCAGCCCGGTGAAAGTGGTCTCGGCAGCGGATCGGCACGACGGTGCTGAAGCGCCTTCCGAACGGCGAAGCCCAGCTTGCGGGATCGTATCCCTGAGCCGGGGCTTGGGTCATGCTGGAGCGAGTGACGGGAATCGAACCCGCGCTGTCAGCTTGGGGATCATTCGGATCTAGACCTCTGGAGCCGCTGACCTGGCGTTGCGACGTGCAGTGAGTGACCGTGAGCGCCCCCTTTTCCGCGTCTAATCGCTCGCTAATCATTCGTCACTAAAGCGTTGACCTGCTGCTCCTAGGCATCGTCATCGCTGATGGCCCACCTGGGCATAGGGCACCATGTCCCTATGGACCCAGAGAACTTGGTTGCACTGCTGGACCGTGATGAAGATGCCTACATCGCGTGCCGGGCTGCTCTGGTCAACGGGGCGGCCTTGGAAACCTCTGCTCGTCCGGTACCCGTTCCCGATCTCATCCCGACGTATACGGTTCGCGAAGCGAACACGCGCGAGAACGGCATACCGACCCTGGGTTTTGCTGACGCGCTGCACGATCTGCAAGCCTGTGAGCTGGGAGAAGTGCTCCTATGGAGCGTGGAGCAGCGCGACCCGGCTTATTACTTCCTACTTTTCGTGAGCCCGAATGAGCAGGCCGTAATCGCATGCATCGGTGTGAGCCAAGATCCAGCCACTGGCAGGACAGCGGTCGGTCGCTCCGCCCCAGCTAGACCCGTACGTCATTGATCGTCGACATAGGCCGTTGTGTGCCTGTGTTGCTGTACTTTCCTGCTGTACAACGGGCAGAGCTGACACGTCCCGGCCTGGTCCTCGCGCATAGGCACGCATCGCTCCAGGGCGCTTGCCACGCGGACGGCGCGAAGGTAGGGCAGGGTTAGCCAGGTGGATGAGCGTTTTGGTCCGGGGCCTGGACGACATGCAGGCGGCGGGCCACTGGGGTCGCGGTCAGGCCGTACAAGGTCGCCGTCGCGACGATCACTAGGAAGGTGACAGGCAGGATCTTGGAGGCGCCGCCGATTCCCTGCGTGGCGAGTTGGGTGGAGAACGTGGAGGCGGTGGCGGCAGCGACGATGCCGCACGGATCCATCCAGCCGATGAAGCACCACTCGCCGGTCGTCAGGCCCGTTCCGCGCGTGGACAGGTAGGCCAGGAGTGGTCTGACGAGCAGGACCAGGGCGGCCACCAGTCCCAGGGCCGGGAGCGCCACCTCGGCGACCGGCTGTGGAGTGATCGTTGCCGAGATGGAGATGAAGAGCAGGCCGATGATCAGCTGGACGAGCAGCTCGGAGATCCGCCTGCGTTCGGGCAGGTCGAAGATCTTCAGGTTGACCACGGCCAGTCCCATGATGATCGCCGCCAGCAGGCCGGCGTCGTCGCGGGCGATGTCGCAGGCGGCCAACACGGTGATCACGATGGCGAGTTGCGCGAGACTGGGGAGCACCTCACCGGGCCGGAGCCTTCGCATCAGCAGCCACAGCAGTCCTGCCCCGACGATGCCGTCGGCCAGGCCGACTCCGATGCTGAGGGCGAACTCCAGCACGTGCGCGCCGGAGCCTACGCGGGCCTTCTGAAGGACGGCGCCGAACACCACCGCGCCCAGGATGCCGCCGATCGGATCGACCGGTGAGCCCTCCCAGACCAGGATTCGCCGCACCCGCCGACAGACCGAGCAGCGGCGCTGCCAGCAGTGCGGCGCTCGTCATCGTGAACGGCACGACGAGTACGATCAGCCTGACCACGGTGCGGCGGGTATCTCCCTTGAGCTTTCGCAGATCCAGTCCCAGCCCGGAGTCGTAGAGGATCAACGCGACGGATAGCGATACCAGGGGTTCGAACGCCGCCCCCAGCAGCCGATGGGGATGGATGTCATCGGTCAGCGCACCCGCGGCGAAACCGGTCGGGAGCAGGATGACCAAAGAGGGGATGCGCAACCGGCCCGCCAAGAGCTGGGAGCCGACCGCAAGCGCGATGGTCAGCCCCAGCCCGAAAAAGATCTCATCGGTTGTCAGGCCCCGTCCCCGTCCACCGGCCCCGCGCGAACCTGGCCATTCAGACGCCCGGTGACCATGCCAGTACCAGCGACGCTCCGGAATTGGGACGCTACTAGAAGTAAGATGACAGGCTGGCGCGGACACACCGGTTCTCGGCCCGCCGCAGGTGCTCCAAACCGGCTGCAATGCTGTGAACATCTCCCGCCTCAGCAACTCCGTCGACGTCAACCGCCAACGTTTCGCCTGATATGCCTGGCGCGTCGGTCCGGAGTGCTCATCTGCGCGAACGGCGAGGCGGTGTGACAGACAGAATCGCGCGGATGAGCACCCCGGCTCGCGGGGTCCAGGGGGCAGCGCAGCCCCGTGGTTCGAGCTCGCCCGGCCGGCCTTGCCACAGCCTGTTCATGGGCATCTCGCCTGATCTAGCGGGTGTGGTAGGTGACCGTGCGCTTGATGTCCCACCCATGGTGGTGAGCGTCGTGGGCATTGGTACGAGCGACGTTACGCGCCGGTTGCGCACCACGTTCAGGGTGCGCCAAGACGACTTCGGATTCGATCGCCAGGTCCATGGCCTGCGTCCACGCTTCTACAGCCAGGCGCAGGGACCAAAGCGCACCCGACACAGGGAGCAGGTTGTAGGCGCGTGCTCGACTTAGAAGGACGTCGTCGTAACCGTGAATCGCCGCATCACCCGTCAGGGCGGCGCTGACCAGTCGTTCAGCCCAGATGCGCAGATTGTCAGTGACATGGCAGATGTAAGCTCCGGCAGTCCACTCAAGGTCAGGATGCCGAAGTGTGGGGCTGTGCCCGCCAAGTAGTTCGGTATACAACTGCGGGATGGTCCCGACCAGGTCAATGGCCGCCTCATGCGTGATCGACCAGTCGTAGCCGCATTCGCGACATGGATCTCCGTAGCGGGCGGAGCCCCAGTCCTCCATGGCGCGGGAGCTTAGCAACCAATGGGTTCAACAGTGCTGCCTGCTAGTCGTCCGGCGCGTTATCGCACCGCTCTGCCTGGCTTCTCAGGGTCTCCGTTGCTGGGTGGGGCGGGCGTGGCCGGGCTGCGAGACGGGACCGGACGGAACAGGCCGCATCCCGGCACGCAGAGCCAGGCGCGGCGCCCGGTGACCCGCGCAGCGGGGCGCCCTCGAAGACGTATTGAAAGTCCTCATCCGGCGCGTTGACCTGGTGCTGCCTGGGACTCAGGTGCCTTGGCCGCCGACGGGTGGAGGCTCTCGTCCAAGCCGAACGCGCTCAGGACGGTAAGGAGGACGGCGGCGCCGCTGGGGCACTGGTGCCCGTGGCTTAATGGCCCGTTAATGGCCCGCCGGTCCACCGGCCCGGACAACATCAAGACCCAGGTTGGAGATTCCACCTCTGACCTGGACCTTCGCATATCCGAGCGGGTGACGGGAATTGAACCCGCGCTGTCAGCTTGGGAATCATTCGGACCTTGGCCCTCATGGCTGCTGAGCGGGCATGGAACCTTGCCGCGAGTAACCGTGAACGGCCCCTGGTTCACCGTGGCTAATCGTTCGCTGATCGCTCGTCGCCTGGCCTGGCACATCCTTGGACATCGTCGCCGCTGTTGCTCTACTTTCTGCTATACGCATGAGTGTCCTCGGGCCTGGCCTCGAGCAACATGCGGCAGGACTGCACCTGGCCATGGAGTGCCTGGGTGGGCCTGTGAAACCATCTGTGTGGGCTGAAGCGCGGCCTTCCCCTCACCGACACATATCGTCGATGAGGTCTGAGAATTCCGGGAACTCCCCCTGGGCCGCTGCCACGATCTCCTTCGCGCTGCGGCTTCTCCCCGGCGCGTACCGTTCCGCGATCGCTTGGAACGCCTCGTTCGGCTGCCCGCCATGACCTGGATCGGTGAATGCCTCTTGCGGGCCCAAGCCGTATGCGAACAACCAGAGCAAGTCGCCGAGATCACGCGCTATCACGCCGCACTCCCCCTCGGAACCGAGGTAGACAACAGGCTGCTCGGTGATGGGCGCGTCAGGCCGGACCAGCCAGAGACCGACATAGTCGCCTGACCCAGTAGAGCCGAAGAAGCGGAACTGGCTGCCATCAACCTCGTCGTTACCGGTCCACAGACGAAACCACCCCGCGGTCCTCTCCGGCGCCTCGAACCGTTCGTAAGGCTGGAAATCACAGCCCCGCGCCTCGTCGGCTTCTTCGTCCCACTCCCACTCAAAGCCGATCTCAAGCACCTCGGCCAAAGCGATGGGCAGTGCCAGATCGCCAGGTGTGTCCGTCATCCTGCGAGGCTAACTCACCTCACACCCGGGAGTCGGGAGGCTTTGGACTTCCAACCATCTGATCCATAGCAACTGGCATGCCCCCTGGCGCTTCGTCCCAGCTAACGCCCTGCCCCCAACCTGTCATCACGGCGCAGAACGCCCGGCTCATGGTCAAGATCCTCGACCGGCCGGACATCGACCGCTGGGCGGTCCGTGCCGCTCTACCGGCGGCTGTTCCCAAACGGCCTACCTGACCGGCAGCGTTAATCATGTACACAGAGCTACCGGAGAACTGCTGCACCGCTGCTCCATCATCACTGAGCCGGTTACCAGCGGCGCGGAGTCGTCCGCTTCCCCGCCCGGCCGGGACGGACCCTCGGCTCCTGGATGACGCCGTCCAGCACTCTGCGGCGACCGTGTCGGTCACGACACCGACGGCTCCGAGCATGCCGGCGAGCGTCCTGTCGTGGGGCTGTCGGGTGGACGTACGCACGTCATCTCTTCGGGCGTACCCGCACAACAGGCCGCGGCGGGCTACGTCGCCGAGTAGCCACCGTTCGCCAAGCGTTCGTCGGTGGTAGGGCTGAAACGATCAAGGCCCAGTGCTGGGGATCATGTCCCTGGCCTGGGCCTTCGGCGTGGAGCGGGTGACGGGAATCGAACCCGCGCTGTCAGCTTGGGAATCAGTCCAGTCCGCCCCGATCCACCCGCTGACCTGCCCTCGACACCTCCCCCGAGTGACCGCGATTGACCCTCGATCACCGCCCCTAATTGCACGCCACCGTAGCCGCTGAGCTGCGCGTCTTCGACCTACTCGGAGCGGCGACAGCACCGCAGATCATCACAGGGCAAACAGACCCGGAGCGCAGGGCCGGCCACGGCCCGAGCACCGGAAGCCGTGCGGCAGCGATCGCCCCCAACCACGCAACCCACCTCGTCCACGCTGTAGCGATCGTAGGGCGTCACCATCGCCGTCTGATCCGTAGCAAGATCGACGCCGTCCAGCTCCGTCCACATTTGTCCCCCGACCTGGCCGCGCCCCTCCCGCACGTCCGTCGCCGTCCAGCCCGATCCAGCGCCGTTGTTAGCACCAGCATGCCGACCGTCCCGGAGGGCGCGCCCGCGCGAACGGCGGGACGCTGTGACAGACAGCTTCGCGCGGGCGCACCCTCCGGCCCGCGGGGGGCTGGGGGCCGCGAGGCCCCCGCTTCACGCTCGCCCAACTTGTCGAAACAACGCGGATCTAACCGGCCGGAAGAACCTCCCTAGTGAGGCTCTTCCTGTTGCCCTTCCCCGTCATCTCCAGAAATGGAGGGCATTTGATTTGGACCAGTTGATGAGCTCCGAATGTCTTCCCCGTGAACCTGGATCACGTTCCCATGAAAATCCCTGCCAGCGGTGACATCTCTCCCGAACATCATCTGCTGGGCGGGAATAGAAACCTGCTCCTCGGCATGAGGGACTACATTGCCGTTAATTTTCCAGCGTAGATAGAAGGCAAAATATGGGTCTGATATGTGAAGTGTCGACAAGCTTTCGTCGTAATCGACTACCGGCTCACCTTCAATTTCACGCTTAGCAATTTTTGACATTTCCTCTAGGACTCGCGTCACCTCATGCCGTTGAGGTAGGTCATCGTTTAAAACATTGCGAAGTGCCGTACGCAGCCCTTCATATGTGAGAGATGTTAGCGGACCCGTGAACGCTATTGCATACAGCACTGCACCATAAATATCCGTTGGCGTGCCGCCATGAAGAATGCGAGGCTTTCGATCAGTTCTCTGACGTGGCCCCCTTGCCAACATCTCGAAGGCTGTTTTCGAGGTCGAAGAGGAACGGGCAGCAAAGAACTCGGTCCACTTGGGGGATTTCAACTTACTGCCAAGCCTGGGCTTCTCGCGTATATTGTTATACTTGCAGACTTGTAGACAAAAGTCCTGCATTAGATGAGGACTTGAGAAACTCTCGCTAGCTAGGCGCTTAGCTATTTCGTCGTTTGCGTCAGTGACGTTCAACGCGGAGAAGCCTTGCCGGGCAATCTCGATCAGTTCTTCCGAGGACCAGAATCCTACTTCGAGCTGCTCAACTCTGCCGGTCATCTCCTTCTCCACTCGAACGACATCGTATGCCCGATGAGGGACGGCGATAACGATCACGGGAACACCATCGAAGACTAGATCTTTGAGACCTCGAACTATCTGAAGCTGCACGTCTGGGTCAATGTAATGGAAGTCGTCGATAACCAGAGGATATAGCCCAGTGCGCAGGCCTTCTCGCGCGGCAGCGGCGATGGGTCGGTTTCGAAGAATTCGATTTCCGCTCGTATAACTAGTGCCACTCTGGCCGTCGCGCCCCGTTTTTATAAGGGCGACGCCTATCTCACCTTTAGTGGTGCGATTCTCCGTTTCAGCGCTGGAGTCCGTGACTTCAATCTCGGTGAACAAGCTGAGTTTATCCGCAATTTGCGACCAAAAATCGCCGAGATCATTTATTGAACCGCCCGACAGCCAGATCGCGTCTTTGTCGCGCAACATCCTTCTCATAAGAACGGTCTTGCCGGTCTTAGTAGGTCCTGACACCGAAAGGATGCGATGTCTTTCATCTAGGTAGTCGAGTACCTTCTGCTCCAGATTGCTCTGGCTGCGCTTGATATACGTCAGGGTCGGAAGGCCGCCAGCCACGAAGACCTGACCCGCTTTGACCGTTTCGCGTCGCGCCATGTAGTAAGTGTAGAGCCAGCACGGGCATGTGTGGCGTCTCTCTGTCAAAGCCATGAAGATCAATTACTTGGTCTTCTATGTACATGGCGGGCGGTCGACGCGGTGCGGCGGGACCGGACGGGACAGGCCGCATGCCCGGCGCACCGGGGCGGGCGGCCGCTGGCGGCCCGCGTAGCGGGGCGCCCTTGAACCCGTAGAGAAACTTCTCATCCGGCGCGTTGGCGCTGGTGGTGCCCTAGAACTTAGGTGCCTTGGCCGCCGATGGGTGGGCCTTCGGGCCATAGGGCGGTCAGGTCGGTGGGTGTGAGCGGGTCGCGGTAGGACGCTTGGAGGACTTCGCTTCCGGTGGCGGTGTCGGCTTCGGCGAGGTTGGTGAACCAGTCGAATCCGGCCGGGTAGGCCCACAGGTAGGAGCGAAGCTGGGGGTTGGCGCCTCGGTCACTGAGCAGGTCGGAGATGGCGGTGTCGGTGGTCCAGGGCATCCGGCGACGGGCGTGCTCGGCCAGTTCGTCGATGGAGGCGCCCTGGTTCAATGCCAGGTGGAGTTCGGCCCGGACGAGTTGGTTGTAGAGGTCGAACCTGGTCCGCGCGACCAAGGTCTCGTCGTCGGGGGCGATGAACAGTGGGAGCGCCTGGGCCAGTCCCTCCAAGAGGACTTGCTGTGGGGCGTGGACGGACATGACCCGTACCCATGGCACGTCTTCGGCTTCAGCGTGGTCCGACCAGCTGGCGCCCTGGAGGCCGTGGCCAAGGACTTCATGGAGGGCGAATTGGCGGGCGGCGACCTTGGTGAAGCTCGCGCGGCGGAGGTTCAGGCGTAGGCGGACGTCGTGGCCGGCGCCGTCCAGCCAGTACGCCCAGTAGGCATCGATCTCGGTCGTCTCGACGGTGAGGTTGAACGGGGCCCGGCTACCGGTGGCGTCTCGTACGGCGGGTTCGTAGTCCGCGGCGGCCTGGCGGATGGCGTCGGGCGCGTCCTGGATGTCGAGCGGGCCCTCGAACCGGTGAAGATCGCGTGAGGTATCACGGCTCCAGTCGATGCCCAGGGCGGCGAGTGCCTGCCGGGCCTGGTCCCCGCGGTGGGTGATGTAGGCGTCCGGCCATCCGGCGGCGGCGCATCCCTGGGTGGCCCTGACGTACTCCGCGAGCGGGAGCCGTTCGCCCAGAAGGGCTCCGAGATAGGCACGGTCGGCGGTCAGGCGGGCGGCGAGACGGGATGCTCCGGCCTGCTGGGCGCGGTCGAGTAGTTCGCCGAGTCGGAGGTAGATCTCAAGGCGGCTGCCTGCGGGTTCGGGCTTGGGGGCGGTGGGGTTGCAGTCGAAATCGATGACGGCGGTCGCGCCCCGGTCAACCTCGTAGGCGTGCCACGCCCGGAGCGTCGTCTCGATCTCGTTACGCAGGTTCACGGATCACTTCCCAGCGCAGGGTCACGGCCTGGTTCGGGCGCAGGTAGTCACGCGTCAGGGACATCACCGCGTCGTTGCCCTCGATGTCCCACACGAGGCTATCGGTGGCCGAGTTCTCCGAACCGTCCGGATGCTCCTCGGTGGCCGTGCAGCCGCCGAGGTCGATGTCGCGTTGCCGGATGTTGATCTCGTATTGGCGGCAGTAGCGGGGCATCGACTCGCGCCAGTAGTGGTTCACCTCGAACCTCCCGCCCTCGCAGATGTAGCCGACTCGGGCCCATTCGCCCGGCTGGAGGGGCGGGGAGATCTGGAAGGCGAACTTGGCGAGGTTGGCGGTGTCATGGATGCGCTGGATGCCGATCCGGCGATCGATGTCGGGCGTCGGTGGCTTGTCGCCGAGGTTGAGCGTGTCGAAGCGGTACTCGATCCGCGCTTCGCCTTCGGAGCCGATCTCCAGGTCGATCCGCTTGGCGAGTTCGATGACGTGGCCGGACAAGCCTGCAAGTTCGGTGATCTCGGCGTCGTTGAACCGCTTGGCCTGCTGTAGTTCCAGCAACCGCCGGCCGACGTCCTGGGCCCGGTCGCTCGGGGCGGCGGCATAGGTGGCGGGGCCTGCTCGTAGGCGTTCCTTGGCGGCGGGGATCGTGCGTGAGTGGGCTCCCCAGCTCACCTCGCCGGTCTGGGGCGTGTCGATGCGGTCCTCGATGGTCGCCAGGAGTTCGGCGACGTCGGGGGCTATCGGGTCGTGCGGGCTGCGCTTGAAAAGCTGGCCGCCCAGCCGGGGAGCATCTTCTGCAGAACGCGGCAGTGGTGGAAGCGCTCGGCGTTCCAACGCTGCACTTCCACGACCTTCGGCACACCGGCAACACCCTGGCCGCCGACATGGGCGTCTCCCTGCGGAACCTGATGGCGCGGATGGGGCACGACAACGAACGGGCCGCGCTCCTCTATCAGCATCGCTCGAACACGGCTGACCGTACGATCGCGGACGGCCTTTGACGCCCTGGTCCGTGCCCAGCGGAAGCAGGATGACGAGGGCGAGGCGGGGCCGGTGGTCCCGGTGGCGTAATCGTTCGCTAATCGCTCGCCGGGCTCCGGCCCTAGAAACGATCAAGGCCCAGTGCTGGGGATCATGTCCCTGGCCTGGGCCTTTGGCGTGGAGCGGGTGACGGGAATCGAACCCGCGCTGTCAGCTTGGGAAGCTGAAGTTCTACCATTGAACTACACCCGCGTGCTGCGGTGGGATCACCGCGCCTTCGACATCGTACCGGAAAGCCGGGGGGCGGGGGGACGGGTACGGGGGACGGGTACGGGTCGGTCTGCGCGGGGGTACGGGGAGCCGGTAGCTTTTCTGACGTGCTGCTCTCCGATCGTGACATCAGGTCCGAACTCGAGTCCGGGCGGGTGAGGATCGAGCCCTATGACCCGGGCATGGTCCAGCCGTCGAGTGTGGACGTGAGGCTGGACCGGTTCTTCCGTGTGTTCGAGAACCATCGGTATCCGCACATCGATCCGGCGATCGAGCAGAGCGACCTGACGCGGATGGTGGAGGTCGGCGGGGACGAGGCGTTCGTCCTGCATCCCGGGGAGTTCGTGCTGGCCTCGACGTACGAGGTGTTCGGGTTGCCGAACGACCTGGCGGCGCGGCTGGAGGGGAAGAGTTCGCTGGGGCGGCTGGGGCTGCTGACGCATTCGACGGCGGGGTGGATCGATCCGGGGTTCAGCGGGCACGTGACGCTGGAGCTGTCGAACGTGGCGACGTTGCCGATCAAGCTGTGGCCGGGCATGAAGATCGGGCAGATGTGCCTGTTCAGGACCAGTTCGCCGGCGGAGTATCCGTACGGGTCGGCGAAGTACGGGTCGCGGTACCAGGACCAGCGCGGGCCGACGCCGTCGCGGTCGTACCTGAACTTCCATCGGACACAGGTGTGATGTGACCGAGATCACCAAAAGGTGAAAGATTGTCCGAGTACGGGTAGTTTCGTTCGACGCATGGGGTTGACGTTCGGTTGACCGTACTTTTGTGTGAGCCACATCTCGCTTCCGGACGCCAGCCGGTGGACGAAGCATTCCCGCCCTGGCGCGGGAACCCGGAAGGAGATCGTGACCATACTCCGAGCGGATGGTGTGACCAAGCTGTTCGGTCGTAAGGCCGAACAAGCGCAGCGAAGACTCGGCGCCGGGGCGGCGCCGGAGGAGATACGGGCCCTCGGGGTGACCGCGGCCGTCGTGGACGCGACGTTCACGGTCGAGCAGGGCGAGATCTTCGTGGTGATGGGGCTGTCGGGTTCCGGCAAGTCGACCTTGATCAGGATGCTGAACGGGTTGCTGGAGCCGACGTCGGGGACCGTCGAGATCGACGGTCAGGACATCGCCCGCATGTCGGGCCGGCCGTTGCGGGCCCTGCGGCAGAACAAGATCAGCATGGTGTTCCAGCACTTCGCGCTGTTCCCGCACAGGACGGTGTTGGAGAACGCCGCCTACGGGCTCGAGGTCCGCGGGGTGGCCAAGGAGGAACGTGCCAAGAGGGCGCGGGAGTTCCTCGGCCAGGTGGGGCTGGACGGGTGGGAGGACAAGCTCCCCGGGCAGCTGTCGGGCGGCATGCGGCAGCGGGTGGGGCTGGCCCGGGCGCTGGCCGCCGGGACCGACGTCATCCTGATGGACGAGGCGTTCAGCGCGCTGGACCCGCTGATCCGCCGGGAGATGCAGGATCTGCTGCTGGACCTGCAGTCGCGGCTGAACAAGACGATCGTGTTCATCACCCATGACCTGAACGAGGCGATGCGGATCGGTGACCGGATCGCGGTGATGCGTGAGGGCCGGATCGTGCAGATCGGCACGGCCGAGGAGATCCTCACCGATCCGGCGAACGACTACGTGGCGCAGTTCGTGGCGGACGTGGACCGGACGCGGGTGCTGACGGCCGCTTCGGTGATGGAGAAGCCGCTGGTCACGGTGCCGGCGAACACCGGGCCCCGGACGGCGTTGCGGACGATGCGCGAGCATCAGACCTCGGTGGCCTTCGTGGTGGGCCGGGACCGCAGGCTCGCCGGCAAGGTGACCGGGACCGCGGTGGCCGACGCCGTCGCGGACGGCGTGCAGACCCTGGACGCGCTGATCGACCCCGCGGAGCCGGTCGCGCCGGACACTCCCGTGGCCGATCTGTTCGCCCGGTGCGCGGAGAGCGATCTGCCCGTGCCGGTCACCGACGACGGCGTGCTCGTCGGCGTGATCCCGCGGGTCACGCTGCTGGCCGCGCTCGGTGCGATCAACACGCATGTCGCCGAGGTGGTCGCCGAGGAGGGGAGTCCCGTTGGCTAGCGAGCTGCCCCGGATTCCCGTGGGCGATTGGTTCGACGGCCTGGTGAGCTGGCTGACCGATCATGTGGAGTGGCTGTTCGACGCGATCGGCGCGGCGGTCGAGGGGACGGTGGACGGGCTCACGGGCCTGCTGACCGGCCCGCCGGCGCTGGTGATGATCGCGGTGTTCGCGCTGGTGGCCCTCGTTCTGAGCGGCTGGAGACTCGGGCTGTTCACGCTGGCCGGGTTCGCGCTGATCGAGAGCATGGAGTTGTGGGAGCCCGCGATGGACTCCCTGGCGCTGGTGCTGGTGGCCGCGCTGGTGGCGGTGGCGATCTCCATCCCGCTGGGCATCGCGGCGGCGCGCAACGACATGGTGAGCCGGGTGGTGCGGCCGGTGCTGGACCTGATGCAGACCATGCCGGCGTTCGTGTACCTGATTCCGGCGATCTTCTTCTTCAGCATCGGGGTGGTGCCCGGTGTGGTGGCCACCGTGATCTTCGCGTTGCCGCCCGGGGTGCGGCTCACCGAGCTGGGCATCCGCGGTGTGGACGCGGAGATGGTCGAGGCGGGCGAGGCGTTCGGCACGCCTCCGGGCCGGATCCTGACGCGGATCCAGATCCCGCTCGCGATGCCGTCGATCATGGCCGGGATCAACCAGCTGATCATGCTGTCGCTGTCGATGGTCGTCATCGCCGGCATGGTCGGGGCGGGCGGCCTCGGCAACGAGGTGCTGGAGGGGATCCAGCGGGTGAACATCGCCCAGGGATTCGAGGGCGGTCTGGCGGTGGTCGTGCTGGCCATCTTCCTGGACCGGCTCACCAGCGCGCTGGGCGACCGTACGGCGGTGGCCCGTGCCACGGCCCAGATGGCCCGCTGACCATCCGTTCAACAGAGAGGAACGTTCCGAGCATGCGCTTCAAATCCAGAGGTGTGACCGTCGCGGCCGTGGTGCTGTCGCTGGGCCTGTCCGCGGCGGCGTGCGGAGGCGGGGAATCCGGATCCGGTGGGGCCGAGAAGAAGGTCACCATCGGCATGGTGGCGGGCTGGGCGGAGGGTGAGGCCGCCACCGCGCTGTGGGAGAAGATGCTGAAGGACAAGGGGTACGAGGTCGAGGTCAAGACCCTCGACACGGGCCCTCTCTACACCGGCATGGCCAAGGGCGACGTCGACCTCTTCCTGGACGCCTGGCTGCCGGGCACCCACGAGGACTACTGGAAGCAGTACGGCGACAAGCTGGAGAAGATCAGCGTCTGGTACGACAAGGCGCCGCTGACCATCGCGGTGCCGGAGTACTCGCCGCTGAAGTCGCTGGCCGACCTCAAGGGCAAGGGCGGCACGTACGGCGGCAAGATCGTCGGGATCGAGAAGAGCTCCGGGCTCTACCGGGTGTCCAAGGAGAAGATGCTCCCTGCCTACGGGCTGGAGGGCGAGTACGAGGTGACGACCTCGTCGACGGCGGCCATGCTGACGGAGTTGAAGAAGGCCACCGACGCCAAGAAGGACATCGTCGTCACCCTGTGGCGGCCGCACTGGGCGTACGCGAAGTTCCCGATCCGCGACCTTGAGGACCCCAAGGGCGCGATGGGCGAGCCCGACGGCGTCAACATCGTCGGCCGGGAGGACTTCTCCAAGGACCAGCCCGAGGTCGCGGGCTGGCTGAAGAAGTTCAGGATGGACGACAAGCAGCTGGGCACGCTCGAAGACCTGATGGAGAACAAGTACAAGGGCAAGCCCGAGCAGGCCGTGAACGAGTGGATGCAGGCCAACCCTGACTTCGCCAAGGGCGTCACCGGCTGATCCGCTACAGCGCGAGGGGCCGTCCGTACCTCCGGACGGCCCTTGCGCTTTCCAGAGGTCAGCCCGCGAACCCGATGATGAGCAGGACGGCGAGGACGCCGGCCACGGTGACGCAGAGGGTCAGCACGCGGGGATGCCTGCTGTGGGCCTCGGGCAGGATCTCCGCCGCGGCGAGGTAGAGCAGCACTCCCGCGAAGAAGCCGAGGTAGGTCCCCAGGACGGGCTTCGGCACGCTGAACAGCAGCGTGGCCAGCGCCCCGGCGATGGGGGCGAGGGCGTCGGCGAAGAGCAGCACGATCGCGGGACGCCGGTCGGCGCGGTGCAGTGACGCGGCGGTGAAGGTGTTGAAGCCGTCGGCGAAGTCGTGCGCGATCACGGCGAGCGCCACGAAGACGCCGACCTCGGTGCCGGCCTGGAACCCCAGCCCGATGCTGAGCCCGTCGATGAAGCTGTGCCCGACCAGCGCGCCCGCGGTCAGCAGGCCCGCCCGGCCGCCCTTGCCGGGGACGGAGGCGTGGCGGTGCTCGTGCGGCGCGTACTCCCCCTCGTGCGCCCGGTGGATCGCGGCGGCCTGCTCGATGACGTGCAGCAGCAGGAAGCCGGCGGCGAAGCCGATCATCGGTGCGGGCACGCCCAGCGGGCCGGACGGGTAGGTGTCCAGGGACTCGGGCACGAGGTCGAACGCGGCGATGCCGAGGATGAGCCCGCCGGCCAGGCCCAGCACCAGGTGCCGGCGGTCCCGTACGCGCATCGCGACGAACCCGCCGGTCAGGGTCATCAGGAAGGCCACCGCCGCCAGGACCACCGCCATGCACCGGTCCTATCAGGTACCCGGTGCCCGGCGGCCCCCGCCGCGCGGTGGCCGCCCGCCGTGGGTCGTCCCGGCGGGCGGCGGCTCACTGCAGCTTGTCGGCGTCGACCACGGTGCCGGACGGTGGCGCCTGGACGTCGACCTGCTCGTTGTAGGCGGAGAATTCGAGGCGGTTCGCCGACCCGCCGTCCAGGAGCAGCAGGTAGGGCTCCCCCTGCGTCGCCACATGGATCTTCTCCCCGTCGGGGCCGACCAGTTCCACGGTGGGCGTGCCGCCGACCGTTCCGGTCTTGCCCGTGTCCCAGCCGCCCTTGACCTTGAGCAGTTCGGCGAGCAGTCCACCGCGGTCCGTGAAGGCCGCGAGGTCGGCGAAGTCGCGGTTGGTGGCGGTCGTCTTGATGCTCTTGCCGGAGAACAGCTGCGCCGCCCCCTTCCCTCCGATCTCCTTCCAGAAGGCGTCGTTGCCCTTGATGTAAACGGCCTTGCCGATCCTGGTGAGGTCGACGTGCTGGCCGCCCTGCGAGAACCGTCCGGTGGACTTCGTCCGTCCCGAGAAGCGGAAATCGAGCGCGTAGTCCTCCCCGCCCTCCTTGAACCGTCCGTGCATCCGCACGGACTTCGCCGACGTCGTCGCCTTGCGGGCGCGCGCGAGGATGTCGCGGGCCGGCAGCTTCTCCACGCCGTTGGGCGTCACGGTGGGCGATGGCGACGCCGGCGCGGGCGCGGCGGCCGTCTTGCTCGGTGCCGTCCCGGCCTCCTGGGCCGGTTCGCAGGCGGTGGTGAACGCGAGCGCGAGTACGAGCGCCGCCGGCAGTGCCCGCACGGGTCGCGCGGTCCGTCGGTGATGAGGCATGCCAAGTCCCCCTGTCTCTCGGTGATATCGACCGATGTCCGGAATGAGACTGCTGGATGCCGGTGCGAGAACACTGTCGTTATGCTGCGGTCACTGCGCTCAGGCTGCCGGATGACTGCGTGCGGCACTGTCAGGGCGGTGAGGGAGGTGGACGGTTGCCAGGGAAGGCCCCTCCACTGCGCTTCGAGATCCTGGGCCGGCTGGCCGCCAGGCGGGACGGCCAGGAGCTCGACCTGGGCCCGGGAAAGCAGCAGGCCGTTCTCGCGGTCCTCCTGCTCACCCCCAACCGGCCGGTGTCGACGGCGGCGATCGTCGACTCGGTGTGGGGTGAGGACCCGCCCGACAACGGGGCGAACGTGGTGCAGAAGTACGTCGCCGGGTTGCGCCGCGTGCTGGAGCCGGACCGTTCGCCCCGCACGCCCGGGCAGCTGCTGACGCTGACCGGCGCCGGGTACACCCTGAACGTTCCGCCCGGGGGCCTGGACGCCGAGGTCTTCCAGGAACGAGTGAAGGCGGCCCTGGCCGTGCGGGGCGCGGGTGACGCGGCGGAGGCCGCCGGCATGCTGCGCGAAGCGCTGGCCATGTGGCGCGGCACGGCGCTCGCCGGGTTGAACGGCCCGGTCTTCGGCGCGGCCCGGGAACGTCTTGAGGAGGAGCACGCCGCCGCCTGGGAGGCATGGGCGGAGATCGGCCTGGAGCTGGGACGGCACGCCGCGCTGGTCCCCGAGCTGATCCGGCTGGTCGCCGATTTCCCGCTCCGGGAGGGGTTCCGCTACCTGCTGATGCTCGCTCTCTACCGGTGCGGCAGGCAGGCGGAGGCCCTGGCCGCCTACCGTGACGCGCGCGCCTTCCTGGACGAGGAGTTCGGTGTCGAGCCGGGCGAACGCCTCCGGAGCCTCCAGGTGAGCATCCTGCGCTCCGATCCGGCGCTGGCTGCGCCCAGTGAACGTGCGACGGAACGTGCGGCGCCCGCGGAACGGACGATGGAACGGGCGGCGCCCGCGGAACGGACGGCGGAGCGGGCGGCGCCCGCGGAGAGAGCGGCGGAGCGGGCGGCGCCCGCGACGCGGGCCGTGGTCCACGACCTCCCCTCGCCCCTGGAACCCGTCGCAGGCGTCCCGCCCACCGCCGCCGCCCGCCCCGCGTTCTCCCCCGCCGCGCAGGTGGGTGAGGGTGTCCCGGCGGCCGGAGGGCCCGTGATGTGGACGGCCCCGGCCCCGGCCCCCGCTCCGGCCCCGCGGCGCCTTCCGTGGCCGGTACGCGGCGCCCTGGCGATGCTCCCGCTGCTCAGCCTCGGAACCGTCACGTGGGCTCTGATCTCGTACTTCGCGGCGCGGCGCGGGAGCCGGGCGCTCGGGCTGGCCGCGGCCGCCTACTTCGCGATGGCGGCCGTCTTCCTCGGCGTCGCGTCCGTGACCGGGGACCAGACGACGTGGTGGGACATACCGGTCATGGCCTCCTTGCTGGCCACGATGTTCGGGGGCGCCGTGCATCTCGCCGTGCTCACGGCCGAGCCGGGCCCGTCCGCACGGCCCGCCGGCGACCCGAACACCGTCACCGTCCCCCTGATCGAGCGGCGGGTCCGCCGGGAGCAGGCCCGTTCCCTGGCGGTGCACCACCCGTCGGTCGCCCGCCGGCTGGGCGTCGGACGGCCCGACCTGCCCCGGACGTTCGACGACGGCGGGCTGGTCGACGTCAACGAGGTGCCCGAGCACCTGCTGGCAGCCCTGCCGGGGCTGGACCCGTACCACGCGAAGCTGATCGTGGCGGTGCGGGAGGCGCAGGGCCCCTACGCCTCCATCGACGACCTCGTCACCCGGGGCGTCCTGCCGGCCCAGGTGGTGCGCGCCCTGTACGAGACGCTGGTCCTCATCCCCCCGGACACCGAGCCGGACGCGTCGTAGCCGCCGGAAGCCCAGCCGGACGCGCCGTAGCCGCCGGACGCGCAGCCGGACGCCCAGCCGGACGCGGCGTGGCCTTACAGCCGCCGGAACGCGAAGGACCCCTGGCGTGGCCAGGGGTCCTTCCCAGATCTCGTGCCCTACTCGGCGGAGACCGCCTCCTTCTCGGGGAGGGGGCCGCCCTCGCCCTTGATGGAGCGGATGAGCAGCTGGGAGACGTCCACGACCTCCAGCGACTCCTTGGCCTCGCCCGAGTTCTTCTTCTCGTTGATGGCATCGCCCAGCATCACCAGGCAGAACGGGCAGGCGGTGGAGACGGTGTCGGGGTCGGTGGTGAGGGCCTCGTCCACCCGCTCGGTGTTGATCCGCTTGCCGATGCGCTCTTCCATCCACATCCGCGCGCCGCCGGCGCCGCAGCAGAACCCGCGGTCCTTGTGCCGGTGCATCTCCTGCGTCTGGACGCCGGGGACCTTGGCCATGATGTCGCGCGGCTGCTTGTAGACCTTGTTGTGGCGGCCCAGGAAGCAGGGGTCGTGGTAGGTGATCTTCTCCTCGATCGGGGTGACCGGGGTGAGCCTGCCCTCCTCGACCAGGTGCGCCAGCAGCTGGGTGTGGTGGACGACCTCGTAGTTGCCGCCGATCTGCGGGTACTCGTTGGCCAGGGTGTTGAAGCAGTGCGGGCAGGTCGCGACGATCTTCTTGACGCCCGCCTCGTTCAGCGTCTCGACGTTCTGCTGGCCGAGCATCTGGAACACGAACTCCATGCCCAGCCGCCGCGCCGGGTCACCGGTGCACGCCTCCATCGGGCCGAGCACGGCGAACTTCACGCCCGCGATGTGCAGCAGCTCGGCGACCGCCTTGGTGGTCTTCTTGGCCCGGTCCTCCAGCGCCCCGGCGCAGCCGACCCAGAACAGGTACTCGGTGTCCTCGGGCAGCTTCTCGTCGACGACCTCGACCTCGAAGTCCAGCTCCTCGATCCATTCGAGGCGCTTCATCTCCGACATGCCCCAGGGGTTGCCCTTGTTCTCCAGGTTCTTCAGCATCACGCCGGCCTCGCTGGGGAACGAGGACTCGATCATCACCTGGAAGCGCCGCATGTCCAGGATGTGGTCGATGTGCTCGATGTCCACCGGGCACTGCTCGACGCAGGCGCCGCAGTTGGTGCAGGACCACAGCACGTCGGGGTGGATGACGCCGTCCTCGGCGACGAGCTCCCGGTCCACCTGCATGGCGGCCTTCTGCTCGTCGGTGAACTTCTCCCTCTCCTCCTCGGAGGCGAGCATGTACGGCGCCTTGGCGAACGCGTGGTCGCGCAGCTCCAGCACCACCATCTTCGGCGACAGCGGCTTGCCGGTGTTCCAGGCCGGGCACTGCGACTGGCAACGCCCGCACTCGGTGCAGGTGGCCATGTCGAGGAAGCCCTTCCAGGTGAAGTCCTCGATCCGGCCGCGGCCGAAGGTGTCCTCGTCGGGGTCGGCCTCCTCGAAGTCCAGCGGCTTGCCCTTGCTCATCATCGGCTGCACCGCGCCCAGCCCGTCGGGGCGGCGCTTGAACATGACGTTCAGCGGCGCGATGAAGATGTGCAGGTGCTTGGAGTTGACGACGATGACCAGGAAGATCAGCGCGACCGCGATGTGCGCGAGCAGCCCGATCGACTCCAGCACCTCCAGGGTGCCGTGGCTCAGGCCCTCGAACGGCTTGCCGGACAGGTGGGAGAAGTACGCGCCCTTGCCGAACGCGAGGTTGCCGCTGGCCGACGCCACGCCCCGGAAGAAGAACATCGTCCAGATCACGTTGAAGATCATGAACAGGATCAGCCAGGCGCCACCGGTGTGCGAGCCCTTGAACCGCGACGCCCGGTCCAGCTTCTTCGGCGAGTTCCTGATCCGGATGACCGAGAACGTGATCAGCCCGGCCAGGCAGGCCAGCGCGATCGTGTCCTGGACGAACCCGATCGGCCCCCAGGTCTGCAGGAACGGGATGTGCGCGTCCAGCCCGAACAGCAGCGCGACCGCCGCCTCCAGGTAGACGCTGGCCAGCAGGATGAACGCCCACATGACCGCGAAGTGCGCCAGGCCCGCGACGGTCCACTTGAGCAGCTTGCGCTGGCCCATGACCTCCACGACCTGGCCCTCGATGTCGGCCTTCGGGTCGCGCTTGACCTGGAGTACCCGCTCAGGGTCGGGCTGGCCGCTCTGGAAGAGCTTCCACAGGAACAGCACCCGCCGTCCGGCGAGCGCGAGCGCGACCGCCGTCCCGGCGAGCCCAATGATCAATGTGAGCCAGAACACTGTTCCGTCCTCCTGAGGTACGGGCGTTGGCTGTCAGCGTAGGGCTCGCGACAGAACGCATTTCATCCGGCCCCCGAATACTACTCGGTAGTAGCTTACGGTGTCGTCCGGCCGCCCCGCCCCATGCCGGGACACGCCGTCTGACATCGCTGTATATATGCGTGCGGGCCGAAGGCGCAAACATCCCGACACCCCTGACACACCCCTCACACGACGGATCCGGCGGGCCGCCGCCGGTGCCGGTGGGCACGGACGGGCGGCCCGCCGGATCCGGGGACCTTCCTCTACGCGCGGATCAGGGAAGCGTGGGCGCGTGCGGGGCCCGGTCGGTCCAGCCGGCGCCGAGGTAGAGGGTCGTCCGCTCCTTGCCGACGGCCCGGGCCCCCTTGGGCGCGACGCCCTTGATCTTGCTGGCCACCTGCTCGGACAGCACCTGCGAGGTGGCCGGGTCGATGATCAGCCGCGTGGTGGTGGCGCTCGCCGCGTACGGGACGGTGATCGTGAGGGCGACGCCCTTGCGGCCCCGTTCGTCGGCGGCCCGGCCCTCCGAACGGACGTTCGGCATGTCGGCCAGTGCCCGGAAGGCCGCCGCCCGCACATTCGGAGGCACCGGGGCGGTGGTGAGGAGGTCGGTCAGCTTGCCCGCCGCGAACGCCTGCCGCGCCTGCGGGTTCTCCGCGTGGAGGGGGCCGTCCGCGCCATCGGAGAGCGCGTTCTTCTCCGCCAGCTTGCGCAGCACGGCCGGGTCGGCGGGCAGCTTCTGCAGGTCGGAGAACGACGGCTTCCGCCCGGCGATGGGCACCTGGAGGGCGTGCTCCCCCTGCCCCTTCACCAGGTTCCCCGCGCCGGGCTTGACCTGGAGGTACAGCCGCTTCTTGTCCACGGTGTCGCCCACGCCCATGTCCCACCGGGCGGGCGCGCCGTCCCGCCGCCACGCCTTCTCGTCGGCGGGCGTCCTGGGCTTGGCCCCGGCGGCGCGCTGCCCCGTCCAGGTCCTGCCGTCACGGGAGATCCACTCCTCGTGGATCCGCGCGTCCGACACCGTGTAGGTCCGCCCCTCGGGGCCGACCTGCCTCGGCACCATGGTCATCCTCTTGACCCGCCAGTACTTCCCGGTGGCCGGGGCCGCCTCCGCCTTCTCCGCGGCGGCGAGCAGCACCGTACGGGCCGAGCCGACGTCCACCTGCCCGGTGCCCGCGAGGTCACCGCCCGGCACGCCGCCTTCGCCACCCCCCAACGAGGTGACGACCAGCGCGGCCGCGGCGGTCGCGCCGACCAGCCCCAGGCCCAGCCCGCCCCACAGCGGCCCGACCCGGCGCCGCCGCGGGACCGTGCCCCGTCCGGTCCCCCGCGCGGCGGCCGGGGCCATGGCGCGGGACAGTTCGGTGTCCCGGGTCGCCGGGTCGACGGGCGTCCCCGGGTCCAGTTCGGCGGGGCGGGCCTCCGCCAGCGCCCGCAGCACGTCTCGGCTCATGACATCTCCTCACTGACGATCCCGACGCGGGAACGAGCGGGCGCGGCGGCGCTCGCGGGCTCTTCCTCGATGGCGCGCACCAGACGCTTGCGCGCCCGGTGCAGCCGTACGCGCAGCGTGGCGGCCGTGCATCCCACGACCCGCGCGGCGTCCTGCGGCGACAGGCCCTGCCAGGCCACCAGGATGAGAATCTCCCGGTCGCCCTCGGAGAGCCTGGCCAGGGCGCGCAGCACGGCGAGCCGTTCGGCCACGCCCTCGGCGATGTCGCGCTCGGCCGCGGCGCGTTCCCACTCGCGCGACGCGGCGGCGAACGAGGCGCGGCGCGCCTCCTCGCGGTAGCGGTCGCGCAGCACGTTCCGGGCGACGCCGAGCAGCCAGGGCAGCGCCGGCTCGGGCATGTCGCCCCGCCGGCGCCACGCCACCGCGAACGTCTCGCTCACCACCTCGTCGGCGGCCTGCCGCCCCGCGCGGCCGGCCGCGTAGGCCCACACGCGCTGCCTGCAGGCGTCGTAGATGGCCGTGAAGCGTCTGGCGTCCTCGGACTCTCCGGCCCTAGCGCCAACGGTCATCACCCGCACCTCCGTCCGTCCCTTGTCCTTGTGTCCGACACCAGGAAGTGGAACGGGGAGGCCCATCGTTACCGGCCTTCCGGGAAAACCGGGAAACCGATGAGGCGGATGGGACGGCGGGCGGGGCGGAGGGCGGGGCGGGAAGCGGTCAGAAGGAGACGCGTTCGAAGACGGCGGCCAGACCCTGACCTCCGCCGATGCACATGGTCTCCAGGCCGTAGCGGGCCTGGCGGCGGTCCATCTCCCGGGCGAGGGTGGCCAGGATCCGCGTCCCCGTGGCGCCCACGGGGTGGCCCAGGGAGATCCCCGAGCCGTTCACGTTGAGGCGGTCGTAGTCGTCCTCCTTGAAGTCCCACTCCCGGAGGACCGCGAGGACCTGGGCGGCGAACGCCTCGTTCAGCTCGATGAGGTCGAGGTCGGCCAGGGTGAGCCCGGCCCGTTCCAGGGCCCTGGCGGTGGCGGGCACCGGCCCGATCCCCATGGTGCGGGGCGGGACGCCCGCCTGCGCCCAGGACACCAGCCGGACGAGGGGGCGCAGGCCGAGTTCGGCGGCGCGTTCGGGGGTCGTCACCACGCACACGGCCGCCGCGTCGTTCTGGCCGCTGGCGTTGCCCGCGGTCACGGTGGCCTGGTCGTCCTTCTTGCCCATGACGGGGCGCAGTTTGGCCAGGGTCTCCATGGTGGTGCCAGGGCGGGGGTGCTCGTCGGCGTCCACCACGGTGTCGCCCTTGCGGGACCGTACGGTCACCGGCACGATCTCGTCGGCGAAGCGGCCCTCGCGCTGGGCGGCCACGGCACGCTCGTGCGACATGACGGCCAGCCGGTCCTGCTCCTCGCGGGAGATGCCGTACTCGCGGCGCAGGTTCTCGGCGGTCTCCAGCATGCCGCCGGGCACCGGGTGGTTGACGCCGCCGGCGGTGACGCGGCCCTGGGCGAGCCCGTCGTGCAGTTCCAGGCTGGGCGTGCGGACGCCCCAGCGCGCCTTGGTGGTGTAGAACGGCGCGTTGCTCATGCTCTCGGCGCCGCCGGCGATCACCAGGTCGCTCGCCCCGGTCTGCACCTGCATGGCGGCGTTCAGCACGGCCTGCAGCCCCGAGCCGCAGCGCCGGTCGACCTGGGTGCCGCCGACCTCGATCGGCAGTCCCGCGTCCAGGGCGGCGACGCGGCCGATGGCGGGGGCGTCGGCGCTGGGGTAGCACTGGCCGAGGATCACCTCGTCCACCGCCTCGCCCGGCAGCCCGGTGCGTTCCAGCAGCGCCCGGATGACCGTGGCGGCCAGCTCGACCGGCGACAGCGCCGTGAACGCCCCGCCGAACCGGCCGATCGGGGTCCGTACCGGCTCGCAGATCACCGCTTCGCGCATCGTTCTCTCCTCCTGGGACCGGCAGGCTCGGCCTCGGATCGAGGATAGGCGCCGCGCGGGGACCGGTCCGATCTCGGCCGAGACCAGATCGAGCATGCAGTGATACGCGGGGCGACATAATCGGCGGCCGGCCCGCCCGTCAGGTCAGGTGGACGGCGGCGTCGGCAGGACCTCCTCGGCCACGGCGAGCACCGCGCGCAGCGCCGCCGACGGGTTGTCGCCGCGCCAGGCCAGCGCCAGCTCCAGCACGACCGGCTCCCCGGCCAGCGGCCGGTAGACCATGCCGGGGATGCGGATGTGCTGCACCGAGGAGACCGTCAGCGTGATCCCGACGCCCGCCCCGACCAGCGCCAGCATGGTGTACGAGTCGGGCGCCTCCTGCACGATCCGGGGCTGGAAACCGGCGGTGACGCACGCGTGCACCAGGGCGTCGCGCACCGCCGACCCGCGCGTGCCGGGGAAGGTGACGAACGGCTCGGCGGCCAGGTCCGGCAGCCGGATCTCGTGGTGCCGGGCGAGAGGGTGCTCGGCGGGCAGCGCGGCGACCAGGAACTCCCGCTCGATCAGCCGTACCGCCACCCCCTCCCGGAGGACGGGCAGCCGGACGAACCCCAGGTCGTGGTCGCCGTCGGCGACCCGCGTCACCGCCTCCCCCGAGTACGTCTGGCCGTACAGGACCAGTTCGATGCCGGGGTGGCGGGCCCGGACGGCCTTGGTCAGGACGGGCAGGGTCTCGTAGCTGCTGGCCCCGGTGAACCCGATGGTCACCCGGCCGACCTCGCCGCGCCCGCCGGCCTGCGCCGCCCGCCGGGCCACCTCCAGGTCGGCCAGCACCCGCCGGGCGGGGTCGAGGAAGGCCCGCCCCGCCGAGGTGAGCCGGACGGACCGGGTGCTGCGCTCGAACAGCTGCACCCCCAGCTCGCTCTCCAGCTGGCGGATCTGCTGGCTGAGCGGCGGCTGGGCGATGTGCAGCCGGGCCGCCGCGCGCCCGAAGTGCAGCTCCTCGGCCACGGCCACGAACCCGGCGAGGTGACGGAACTCCATAGGGCCGATTATGACGCCACTCGTCTCAACGGCCTACCGATTGTGCGATCGCGGCTCTTGAAATGAGCGTGCCCGGTGAGATTGCATCGGCATGTCCCGTGTGCTTGACGAGGAGGCGGCTGATGGAGCGGTGGACGGCCGAGCGGGTCCGCACGGTACGGGTGATCGGCACGGGCGTGATGGGACGCGGCATCGCCCAGCTCGCGGCGGCGGGCGGCCTGACCGTGCAGCTCGCCGACGTGCGGGCCGAGGCGGTGGGTGAGGCCGTCGACCACATCGGCGCCATGTTCGCCAAGCTGGCCGGGAAGGGGCGGATGACCGCGTCCGGCGCGGAGGCGGCCCGGGCCCGGCTGCGCCCCGTCGGCGACCCGCTGGCCCCGGCCGCCGGCTGCGATCTCGTGATCGAGGCCGTCCGTGAGGACCTGGAGACCAAGCGGGAGCTCTTCGCCGCCCTGGAGAAGGTGTGCGGGGACGGCACCGTCCTGGCCACCAACACCAGTTCCCTGCAGGTGACCGCGATCGCGTCCGCGCTGGAGGACCCGAGCCGCCTCGCCGGCCTGCACTTCTTCAACCCCGTCCCGCTGATGCGGCTGGTCGAGGTGGTCCCCGGCGCCCGCACGGCCGCGTGGATCCCCGGCGCGCTCACCGATCTCGTCCGGCGCCTGGGCCATGAGCCCGTCCTGGCCCCCGACACCCCCGGCTTCCTGGTCAACCACGCCGGGCGGGGGCTGGTGACCGAGGCCATGCGGATCCTCGCCGAGGCGGTGGCCGAGCCCGCGGACGTCGACCGCATCGCCCGGGAGGCGCTCGGCCTGAAGATGGGGCCGTGCGAGCTGCTGGACCTCACCGGGCTGGACGTCTCGCACGCCGTCATGGAGAGCATCTGGAACGGCTTCTACGGCGACCCTCGCCTGCGCCCGTCCACCGTCACGCGGACCCGCGTAGAGGCGGGACTGTTCGGCCGTAAGACGGGCGAGGGCTTCTACCGTTACGTCGAGGGCGTGAAGCAGGAGGCCCCCGAGCCTCCCCTGCCCAAGCCCGGCCCGCGTCCCGTCTGGGTGCATGACTCCGAAGCCCTCCGCGGCCTGCTCGCCGGAGGGGGCGCACGGGTGGAGAAGGGAGCGGCGCCCTCGGCCGAGGCGGTCGTCCTCGTCACCCCGTACGGCCAGAGCGCGCTCGACGCGGCCCGTGCGCACGGCCTGCCCGCCGAACGGACCCTGGCCGTCGACCCCCTCGGCGACTTCGCCGGACGGCTGACCCTGGCCGTCCATCCCGGCGTGGACCCCGAGGCGGGCAGGGCCGCGCTGGGCGCCCTGGGCGGCACCGGGCGGCCGGTGAGCGTCGTCCGGGACGCGCCGGGCTCGGTCGCGCAGCGGCTGCTCGCCTCGATCGTCAACGTCTCCTCCGCCATCGCCGAGCAGCGGCTGGCCCGCCCCCAGGACGTCGACACCGCCGTACGGCTCGGCCTGGGTTACCCGTACGGCCCGCTGGAATGGGGCGACCGGGTGGGGGCGGCCACCGTCCTGCGCATCCTGCGGGGCCTGCACTCGGCCACCGGCGACCCCCGGTACCGCCCGAGCCTCTGGCTGACCGAACGGGCGGAGCTCGGCCTGCCCCTGTCCGAGACCGGCACCACCCCCGGCGACCTGCGCTGATTCGCGCCGGCGTCCGGGCGGGCGGTGCCGGGCTCGAACGGGAGCCCGAACGGGAGCCCGAACGGGATCTCGGCCCCGTCCTCGAACGGGACGAGGAGGAGCGGGGCGGGTCAGGGGTGGTGCGGCTTCTCGTTCGTCCAGCCGGCCCCGCGCACGATCTCCTGGTGGAGGACGTCACCGGGCCGCATCCCCGTGTCGCCGCCTCCGGCCTTCACCACCAGCTTCTGACCGGCCAGGATCCTGTAGGTCTTCGGCTCCAGGATGAGCTGGTAGTCGTAGACGGTGCCGGTGTCGTGCCGCATCTCGCCGCGCGCGGCGAGCCCGATGCCGGTACGGCCCTCGCCGTCCTTCACCGTGCCGATCGAGCGGACTCCCTTGATCTCGGCCAGCTCGCGGAAGGCGGCCGCGCGGACGGCGGGCGAGGCGGGCTGCCGGGTGAGGAAGTCGAAGCCGAACATGAGATCGTCCGCCGCTCCGGTCCTCCCCGGCCCGCCCCTGGGGAACAGGAGTTCCTTGAACCGCGCCGGGTCGTTCGCCAGGGCACGCTGACCCTCCAGGGTCATCCGCGACTTCTTCCTGACCGCCTCACATCTCTCGTCCACATCGGGCTCGGACGCGCTGTACTTCTTGATGCGGGCACAGATCTCCTCGGCCTGATCGACCAGCTTCTTCCTGTCCGCCGGCCTCGTGCGCTCGGACGTCCACTCACCCGGCCGGCCGCCGATGCCGCGTTCGGGCGCCATGGTCAGGGTGAGCCAGAGGTCGTTGGACCGGACACGGAGCGAGCCGGGGGCGCCGGCCTTCTTCCAGGCCGCGGCGTCCGCGGGCGTCAGGGGACGGCTGCCCAGGCTACGGGTGTAGAGGACGTCGGCGTCCGAGGCGGACCGGGCCCTCCAGTCGTCCCACTGCGTGACGGACCCGAGGACGGTGTAGCCGCCCCCCTTCCCCTGGACGCGGTACGCCTGGGCGTTCTCCCGCTGGAACCTCCAGTACCGGCCGGGCGACTCCTTCACCGCCTGCTCGGCCGCCGCGAGCAGGATCGAGCGCGCGGTGGGGGGCTGATCCGCCGCTTCCGGCGCCACCGGGTCGCCGCCGCCCCCCAACGTGGCGACGGCGACCGCCGCGGCGGCGCCCGCCGCGACGAGCCCGGTGAGGCCGCCGAGCGCGGTCGGGCGCAGGGACGGCAGTACGCGGCGGACGGGGGCGGTGCGCCCCGTCCGGACGCGGCGGCCGGTGTCCCGGCCCGCGATGTCGGCCTCCAGCGCCGCGAGCGCCTCGGCGGTGGCGCGGGCGGACGGGGGCGGGGGATCGGGGAGGAGAGAACGGACCATGGTCATCTCTTCGTCCATCTCGTCGTTCATCCGGTTCATGCGGTGGACTCCTCGGTGGTGAGCATCGGATCGACCCCGCCCAGCGCGGCACGCAACTTCTTTCGAGCCCGGTTCAGCCGTGAGGCCACCGTTCCGTTCTTGAGCCCCAGCGCCGCCGCCACCTCGTCGTAGGACAGGCCCGCGAGCGCCACCAGGAGCAGCACGTCACGGTCTCCGGGGGGCAGCCGGGCCAGCGCCTTGGCGAGGTCCCCGGACACCTCTCCGGCGCTCACCCGGGCGGCGACCCGGTCCTGGTGGTCGTGCGCCGCGCGCTCGGCGGGGACGCGGGCGAGCGCGCGCAGGCGCCGCCCCTCCGCGCGCCGGTGCAGGCCCACCAGGTTGGTGGCGATGCCGTACAGCCAGGACCGGACGGCGCCCTTGGCCGGGTCGAACCGGCGCCGGCGCCGGAAGGCGGCCAGGAACGTCTCGGCGGCGATGTCGTCGGCGGCGTCGGTGCCCAGCCGCCGGGCGACGTAGCGGTGGATCTCCTCGAAGTAGCGGTGGAAGATCCCGGCGAACAGTTCGGGCTCATGCCACGACCTCGCGACCAGCTCGGCGTCGTCCACCGGCGGATCGGACACGGTGACGCCGTCCGAGGTGTGGCTCTGTCTCATGGGGAAGTCCTTCTCGTGGGGGAGACGGGTCACCCCGTTCTCATCCGCTCCGATGATTCGCCTTCACGGAGGGGCGCGCCTGGAACCGGAATAGATGTCCCGCTCGTCCTGTTGAAGAGATCGTCAGCAAAGTTGAGCCGTCAAGACTCAAGTGATTTGACACCGAGCGTCGCTCGCGGCACTCTTGCGAGCAGGACACTCGACCGGTCGCACCCATACCGGACAGGACAGGAACACCGGCCGGAGCCATATACCAAGACGGACCCACCCACGACGGAGGACGAGAGACATGACACGTGCGGTCGGTATCGACCTGGGGACGACCAACTCGGTCGTCGCGATCCTGGAGGGCGGCGAGCCCACGGTGATCGCCAACGCGGAGGGGTCGCGGACCACGCCGTCTGTCGTCGCCTTCGCGAAGAACGGTGAGGTGCTGGTCGGCGAGGTCGCCAAGCGCCAGGCGGTCACCAACGTGGACCGCACCATCCGCTCGGTGAAGCGTGAGATGGGCACCGACTGGAAGACCTCGATCGACGGCAAGGACTTCACCCCGCAGCAGATCAGCGCGTTCGTGCTGCAGAAGCTCAAGCGGGACGCCGAGTCCTACCTGGGCGAGAAGGTGACCGACGCGGTCATCACCGTCCCGGCCTACTTCTCCGACCACCAGCGGCAGGCGACCAAGGAGGCCGGGCAGATCGCCGGGCTGAACGTCCTGCGCATCATCAACGAGCCGACCTCGGCCGCGCTGGCGTACCACCTGGAGAAGGAGAACGAGGCCACCATCCTGGTGTTCGACCTGGGCGGCGGCACCTTCGACGTGTCCCTGCTGGAGGTCGGCGACGGCGTCGTGGAGGTCAAGGCGACCTCCGGCGACAACCACCTGGGCGGCGACGACTGGGACAACAAGGTCGTCGACTGGCTGGTGGAGCGCTTCAAGAACGCCAACGGCGTCGACCTGGCCAAGGACAAGATGGCCCTGCAGCGGCTGCGGGAGGCCGCGGAGAAGGCCAAGATCGAGCTGTCCTCCTCCTCGGAGACGCAGATCAACCTGCCCTACATCACCGCCTCCTCCGAAGGCCCGCTGCACCTGGACGAGAAGCTCACCCGGGCCGAGTTCCAGCGGCTGACCGCCGACCTCCTGGAGCGCACCAAGGCGCCGTTCCAGCAGGTCCTCAAGGACGCCGGCATCGGGGTCAAGGACATCGACCAGGTCGTCATGGTCGGTGGCTCGACCCGTATGCCCGCCGTGTCCGAGCTGGTCAAGGAGCTGACCGCGGGCAAGGAGCCCAACAAGGGCGTCAACCCCGACGAGGTCGTGGCGATCGGCGCGTCCCTCCAGGCGGGTGTCCTGAAGGGCGAGGTGAAGGACGTCCTGCTGCTGGACGTGACCCCGCTGAGCCTGGGCATCGAGACCAAGGGCGGCATCTTCACGAAGATCATCGAGCGGAACACCACGATCCCGACCAAGCGGTCGGAGACGTTCACCACCGCCGACGACAACCAGCCGTCCGTGGAGATCCAGGTCTTCCAGGGCGAGCGTGAGATCGCCGCGTACAACAAGAAGCTCGGCACCTTCCAGCTGACCGGCCTGCCCCCGGCGCCGCGCGGCGTGCCGCAGATCGAGGTCACCTTCGACATCGACGCCAACGGCATCGTCAACGTCAGCGCCAAGGACCAGGGCACCGGCCGCGAGCAGTCGATGGTCATCACGGGCGGCAGCGCGCTGCCCAAGGACGACATCGAGAAGATGATGCGCGACGCCGAGCAGTACGCGGAGGAGGACCGCCGCCGCAAGGAGGAGGCCGAGGTCCGCAACCAGGCCGACGGCCTGGCCTACTCCACCGAGAAGTTCCTCAAGGAGAACGAGGACAAGGTCCCCGCGGACCTCAGGAAGGACGTCGAGGAGGCCGTCGCCGAGGTCAAGAAGAACCTCGAGGGCACCGACGTCGACGCCATCCGCACCAGCGCCGAGAAGCTGGCCCAGGTCAGCCAGAAGATGGGCGCTGCCCTGTACGCCCAGAACGCCGAGGGGGCCCCGGCCGACGCCGGGCCGACCGCCGGCGCGACGGGCGGCGACGACGCCCGTCAGGACGACGAGGTCGTCGACGCCGAGATCGTGGACGATGACAAGGACAAGAAGGACGGTGCCGCGTGACGAACCCTCCCACGAAGGGCGAGGGCGAGGAGCGTGAGGGTCCGGTGATCCGCGACAAGCGGCGCATCGACCCCGAGACGGGCGAGGTTCGGGAGCCGGCCACGGCCGCCCCGCCTCCGCCCGGGGCCGCCGGATCCGCCCCCGGCGCGACAGCGCCGGGCGCGGACGACGGCGCGTCCACCGCGCTCAAGACCCAGCTCGCCGAGCGCACCGCGGACCTGCAGCGGCTCAAGGCGGAGTACGACAACTACCGCAAGCGAGTCGAGCGCGACCGGGTCGCGGTCCGCGAGCAGGCCCTCGCGAACGTGCTGAACGAACTCCTGCCGGTCCTCGACGACATCGGCCGGGCCCGCGACCACGACGAGCTCGTCGGCGGGTTCAAGTCGGTGGGCGAGGCGCTGGAGGCGGTGACCGGCAAGCTCGGTCTCCAGCGGTACGGCGAGAAGGGCGAGCCCTTCGACCCGACCGTGCACGAGGCGCTGATGCACGGGTACTCGGCGGAGGTGACCGAGACGAGCGTGACCGACGTCCTCCAGCCCGGCTACCGGATCGGCGAGCGCGTCCTGCGTCCCGCACGGGTCGCGGTGGCCGAGCCCGAGCCGGGCGCCGCGACCGGCGGGGCCGAGCCGGGCGCCGCCGGCTCCGCGGACGACCAGAACGGCGGCCAGGCCGGCGCCGACGCCTGACCGACGCCGGAGACGGCGAACTCCGCGGTGGCCCCGTCCCGTCCGGGGCGGGGCCACCCGGGACCGAGACGACTGACGCAGTGGCACGAGCAGAGAGCGGGGCGCCGTGAGCACCAAGGACTACCTGGAGAAGGACTACTACAAGGTCCTCGGTGTCGCGAAGAACGCCTCACAGGACGAGATCAAGAAGTCCTATCGCAAGCTGGCCCGCAAGTACCACCCGGACGCCAACAAGGGCGACACCGACGCCGAGGACCGCTTCAAGGAGGTCTCCGAGGCCTACGACGTCCTCTCCGACGAGAAGCGCCGCAAGGAGTACGACGCGGTGCGGTCGATGCCGCGCGGGTTCGGCGGCGGCCAGCAGGGCGGCGGGGGCTTCGGCTTCGACCTGGGGGACATCTTCGGGCAGACCGGGGGCGGTGGCGGTGGCGGTGGCGCCGGAGGCGCCGGCGACCGGCTCGGCGACCTGTTCGGCGGGCTGTTCGGCCGCGGCGGTGGTGGCGGCGGCACCCGGACCACCGGGGCGCGCCGGGCCCGGCGCGGCGCCGACGTCGAGACCGAGGTGACGCTGTCGTTCGGCCGGGCGATGAACGGCGTGACCGTCCCCCTCAAGCTGACCAGCGAGGCCGGCTGCGCGAGCTGCCACGGCACCGGCGCCAAGGCCGGCACCGTGCCGCGGGTGTGCCCGTCCTGCGAGGGCACCGGGCACGAGACCCGCAACCTGGGCAGCTTCGGGTTCCAGGAGCCGTGCCGGGAGTGCCGCGGGCGGGGGCTGGTGGTGGACGACCCGTGCCCCACCTGCCACGGCAGCGGCCGGGCGACCGGCACCCGGACCATCCAGGCCCGCATCCCGGCGGGCGTGGGCGACGGCCAGAAGATCAGGCTCAAGGGCAAGGGCGCGCCCGGCGAGAACGGCGGCCCGGCCGGCGACCTGTACGTGAACATCAAGGTCAAGCCGCACGCGGTGTTCGGCCGTACCGGCGACAACCTGACGCTGACCGTGCCGGTGACCTTCCCGGAGGCCGCGCTGGGAGCCGAGATCAGGGTGCCGACGTTCCAGGGCCAGCCGGTGACGCTGCGGCTGCCGGAGGGCACCCCCAACGGCCGCACCTTCCGGGTCCGCGGGCGCGGCGCGCCGCGGCGCGACGGCACCAAGGGCGACCTGCTGGTGACGGTGGACGTCCAGGTGCCGCAGAAGGTCGACGACAAGACCCGCGAGGCCCTCGAACGGCTTCGCGCCACCGCCGCGGGCGACGACCTGCGCGGTGAGCTTCTTCGCCAGGCCCGGGAGGAGTGAGACGCACATGGACCCGTTCGGCGACGACACCCCGGTCTACGTGATCTCGGTCGCGGCCCAGCTGTCCGGCCTCCATCCGCAGACCCTGCGTACCTACGACCGGCTGGGACTGGTGTGCCCCGGCCGCACGGCCGGGCGCGGCCGCCGCTACTCGATGCGCGACATCGTGATGCTCCGCGAGATCCAGCGCCTCTCCCAGGAGGAGGGCATCAACCTCTCGGGCATCAAGCACATCCTGGAGCTCCAGCGCGACAACGTCGTGCTCCGCGAGGAGCTGGCCAAGGCGCGCGCCGCCCTGGAGGACCTGGCCAACGAGCTCGAATCGACCCGGGCCGTCGCGGCGCGGCTGGCGCAGCAGCGGCGGCGCGGTGCCGCCGGCGGCCAGGACGGCTCCGGCGGCGCGCCCGGCGGCGATCTGGTGCCGATCCGCCACACCGGCGTCGTGGTGTGGCAGGAGCGGAGCCGCAAGGACTGACACGGCCTGACCGGTGACGGCGGGGCCTACGGGACTGACGTGACGGACGGGGAGCGAACAGAACATGGATTACAAACTCACGCAGAAGAGCCAGGAGGCGGTGTCGGTCGCGGTTCGCCGGGCCGCCGCCGAAGGGCACCCCCAGGTCGAGCCCCAGCACCTCCTGGTCGCGCTGATCGGCCAGCCCGAGGGCACCGCCGTGCCGCTGCTGGAGGCGGTGGGGGCGGACTGGCAGGCGGTGCGCCGCCGCGCCGAGGAGCAGCTGGCGGCCCAGCCGAAGGCGGCGGGCTCGACCGTCGCCTCGCCGCAGATGTCGCGGCAGCTGATCGTGGCGATCAACACCGCCGCCAACCGGGCCAAGCGGCTGGAGGACGAGTACGTCTCGACCGAGCACCTGCTGGTCGGCCTGGCCGCCGACGGCGGGCCGGTCGCGGGGCTGCTCAAGGAGTACGGCGCCACCCCGGACGCGCTGCTGGAGGCGTTCGAGAAGGTGCGCGGGCACGCCCGGGTGACCAGCGAGAACCCCGAGGACACCTACCAGGCGCTGGAGAAGTACGGGGTCGACCTGACCGCCGCCGCGCGCGACGGCAAGCTCGACCCGGTGATCGGCCGGGACGCCGAGATCCGGCGCGTGGTGCAGGTGCTGTCCCGCCGTACCAAGAACAACCCGGTGCTGATCGGCGAGCCGGGCGTCGGCAAGACCGCCGTCGTGGAGGGGCTGTCGCAGCGCATCGTGGCCGGGGACGTCCCCGAGTCGCTGCGCGGCAAGCGGCTGGTCGCGCTGGACCTCGGCGCGATGCTGGCGGGCGCCAAGTACCGCGGCGAGTTCGAGGAGCGGCTCAAGGCCGTCCTGAACGAGATCAAGCAGAGCGACGGGCAGATCGTCACGTTCATCGACGAGCTGCACACGGTGGTCGGCGCGGGCGCCGCCGAGGGCGCGATGGACGCGGGCAACATGCTCAAGCCGATGCTGGCCCGCGGCGAGCTGCGCATGATCGGCGCGACCACGCTGGACGAGTACCGCGAGCGGATCGAGAAGGACCCGGCCCTGGAGCGCCGGTTCCAGCAGGTCTTCGTCGGGGAGCCGTCGGTCGAGGACACGATCGCGATCCTGCGCGGGCTCAAGGGCCGGTACGAGGCGCACCACAAGGTGCAGATCAACGACTCGGCGCTGGTCGCCGCCGCCACCCTGTCCGACCGCTACATCACCGCCCGGTTCCTGCCGGACAAGGCGATCGACCTGGTGGACGAGGCCGCGTCCCGGCTGCGGATGGAGATCGACTCGCGGCCGGTGGAGATCGACGAGCTGCAGCGCTCGGTGGACCGGCTCAAGATGGAGGAGCTGGCCCTCGACAAGGAGACCGACGACGCCTCCCGGCAGCGGCTCGAACGGCTGCGCCGCGACCTGGCCGACCGCCAGGAGCAGCTGAACGCCCTGGTCGGCCGGTGGGAACAGGAGAAGGCCGGGCTCAACCGGGTCGGTGAGATCAAGGAGCGCATCGACCAGCTCCGCGGCGAGGCCGAGCGCGCCCAGCGTGACGGCGACCTGGAGACCTCGGCCCGGCTGACCTACGGCGAGATCCCGGCGCTGGAGAAGCAGCTCCAGCAGGCCGCCGAGCAGGCCGACCACGAGAACCGCGACGCCATGGTCAAGGAGGAGGTCGGCCCGGACGACGTGGCCGACGTGGTCGCGTCCTGGACCGGCATCCCGGCCGGGCGGCTGCTGGAGGGCGAGACCAGCAAGCTGCTGCGCATGGAGGAGGAGCTGGGCCGGCGCCTGATCGGCCAGGAGACCGCCGTGCGCGCGGTGTCGGACTCGGTGCGCCGCGCCCGCGCGGGCGTGGCCGACCCGGACCGCCCGACCGGTTCGTTCCTGTTCCTCGGCCCGACCGGCGTCGGCAAGACCGAGCTGGCCAAGGCGCTGGCGGAGTTCCTGTTCGACGACGAGCGGGCGATGACCCGGATCGACATGAGCGAGTACTCCGAGAAGCACTCGGTGGCCCGCCTGGTCGGCGCCCCTCCCGGCTACATCGGCTACGAGGAGGGCGGCCAGCTCACCGAGGCCGTGCGGCGCCGCCCGTACTCGGTGGTCCTGCTGGACGAGGTGGAGAAGGCCCATCCCGAGGTCTTCGACATCCTGCTCCAGGTGCTGGACGACGGCCGGCTGACCGACGGCCAGGGCCGTACGGTCGACTTCCGCAACACGATCCTGATCCTGACGTCCAACCTGGGGTCGCAGTTCCTGGTGGACCCGACGATGGACAACGGCGCCAAGCGGGACGCGGTCATGACCGCGGTGCGCACCGCGTTCAAGCCGGAGTTCCTCAACCGGCTGGACGACGTGATCCTGTTCGACGCCCTGTCCACGCAGGAGCTGACCCGGATCGTGGACCTGCAGGTCGACCGGCTGGCCCGCCGCCTGGCCGACCGTCAGCTGACCCTCACGGTGACCGACGCGGCCCGCGAGTGGCTGGCGCTGACCGGCTACGACCCGCTGTACGGGGCGCGCCCGCTGCGCCGGCTGGTGCAGACCGCGATCGGCGACCAGCTAGCCCGCGAGCTGCTGGCCGGGGAGATCCGCGACGGCGACGAGGTCGTGGTCGATCTCGACGAGGCCGCCGACGCCCTCACCGTGACGCCGGCCCGCGGCCTGACCCTCGCCAAGTAACGACCGACCGGCGACCGACCGGCGAACGGGGCGTCCCCGAGAGGGGGCGCCCCGTTCGGCGTTCACCGGGGTCGATGTGACAGGTAGGAGATCTCCTACCTATAGTGGCGGGCATGGACGTCACACCTGCCGGAGGCGCCACGCCTGCCGGAGGCACCACGCATACCGGAACCGCCGTGGGGGCGCGGGGCGAGAGGGTCTTCGCGGCGCTGGCCAGCCCGGTAAGGCGCGAGGTGCTGCGGCTGCTGCGCGAGGAGGGCCCGCGGCCCGTCGCCGAGCTCGCCTCCCACTTCGCCATGGCCCGCCCGAGCTTCTCGGAGCATCTGCGGGTGCTGCGGGAGGCGGGGCTGGTCAGCGAGACCAGGGCGGGCCGGCAGCGGCTGTACCGGCTGGAGGCCGCCGCCCTGTACGAGGTGCAGGAGTGGCTCAACCCGTTCGAGCGGTTCTGGCGCGAGAAGCTGGGCGGCCTGCGCGACGTCCTCGACGCGATGGAGGACGACGCGCCGTGACCGACGACCTGCCCCGTGGCGACCTGGGCGGCGGCGACCTGCCCCCTGACGACCTGGGCGGCGACGACCTGACCACCGTCCGGGTGGACCAGTTCCTGGCGCATCCGCCGGCCAAGGTGTGGCGGGCGCTGACCGAACCCGACCTGATCGCCCGGTGGCTCATGCCCTGCGACTTCCGCCTCCGGGTCGGGCACCGCTACACCATGCGCGCCCAGGCCATGCCCTCCACCGGCTTCTCGGGCGTGGTCCAGGCCGAAGTGCTCGCCTTCGAGCCGCGAAGGATGCTGCGCGTCGGCTGGCGCGACGCCGATCCGTCCGGCTCCGGCCGCGCGGACTGGACCATCACCTGGACGCTGGAGCCGGAGGGCCGCGGGACCCGGCTGTTCCTCGTCCACGAGGGGTTCGACCCCGACGATCCGCTCCAGCGGCGCGCCCGCACCGTGATGGGCGGCGGATGGCGCTCGGCGGTCATGCGCCGCCTGGACGACACGCTGCACCGGCTCCCTCCGCACTGACCCGGCTCCCTCCGTACTGACCCGGCCCCCGCGCCACCCCCGTACTCGCATCGAACGACAGGGACTCCTTCATGTCCGATATCGCCGACCGCTACGCCCGCCTGGCCGACGCCTTCCTGGCCCGCGTCCGCGCCACCCCCGAGGACCGGTGGGACGCCACGAGCCCGTGCCGGGACTGGACGGCCCGCGACGTCGTCGCGCACGTCGTCAACGGGCACCGCGGCATCCTCGCCGCCGTCCACGGCACCCCGCCGTCCCCCGCGCACGGCGTCGGGGTCTCGCCCATGGCCGAGGCGCCCGCCGTGGAGCCGGGCGCCGACCTGGCCGCCGCGTTCACCGCCTGCCGGGACACCATGCTCGCGACGCTCGGCGACCCTGCCCTGGCCACCCGCCCCCTGCCCGGCGGGCCGCTCGGGCCGGTCCCGCTGGAACGGGCCGTCGACATGATCGGCGCGCTGGAGCTGCTGGTGCACACGTGGGACCTGGCCCGCGCCACCGGCGGCGACGACGCACTCGACCCGGACGCCGTCGCCCGCACCCACCGGGCGCTCGTCCCCCACCACGCGGCACTGCTGGCGACCGGATCGTTCGACCCGAGCGTCCCGGCGCCCGCCGGCGCCGACGCCCAGACCGCGTTCCTGTGCTTCACCGGGCGCCGCCCCTGACGTGAGCGGCGGGCGGTGCCGATCACGGTCGACCATCCGTATAGTCGGAGTCGACCGATCCGGATGGCGAGGAGGCGGGCGACCGTGGGGCTGGTGCTGGGGATCGCGGCGATGCTGCGGCTTCTCGGCGTGGCCGAGTGGATCGCCTCACAGGCCGGTTCGGGGCTCGGGATCGGGCAGCCGGTGCTGCTGACGCTCGCCGCGTTCACGATGGCCGGGCTGCTCGCCCTCGCCGTCGTGCGGATGCGCGCGTCCGGCCGGGAACGCCGGTCGGCGCTGGCGCGCGTGCGGACGACGCTGCGCGAGCGGACCCTCCGTACCGCCTTCCTGCCGCAGCGCGACCCCGACGCGGCGGGACGGCCGCGTCCGAGGGCACCGGGACGGGGACTCGCGGCCGCCTGAGCGCGGCCGGTACGCGGTCCTGCCATCCCCTCTCCCGGAAGGTCCTTCCATGTTCGTGTTCGACCTGCCCGTTTCCGCCGCCCACACCCTGGTGTCCGCCCTCGCCGACGCGATCGAGCCGGCGGCGGGCGGGCTCGCCACCGCCCTCGCGATCGTCCTGTTCACGGCGTCGGTACGGCTGCTGCTCGTTCCGCTGGCGGTCAAGGCCGCCCAGGGCGAACGGGCCAGGGCACGGCTGATGCCCAGGCTCCAGGCGCTGCAGAAGAAGCACGCCCGCGACCCCGAGCGGTTCAGGAGGGAGTCCGCCGGCCTGTACGCGGCGGAGGGGGCGACTCCGCTCGCGGGGTGCCTGCCGATGTTCGCGCAGACGCCGTTCTTCATGGTCATGTACCAGCTGTTCGTGTCCGCCACGGTCGCCGGGCACCAGAACCTCCTGCTCGCCCACACGTTCCTCGCCGCGCCGCTCGGGCAGAACTGGGTCGGCCTGGTCGGCGCGGGCGGGGCGCTGTCGGCGGCCGGGCTCGTGTTCGCGGGACTGTTCGTCGCGCTGGCGCTGGTGGCGTGGTGGACGTCGCGGCGGGCCGCCCGTACCGCCCCCGAAGGGCCGATGGGGACGCTGGCGCGGGTGCTGCCGTTCGGCACGGTGGTGTTCGCGGCGTTCGTCCCGCTCGCGGCGGGGCTCTACCTCCTGACGACGACGGCGTGGACGGCCGCGGAGAGGGCCGTCCTGCACCGCCGGATCGTGGCCCCCGCGAGCTGACCGCGGTCGCTCACCGCCCGCGGTCGCTCGGCTCGGCGTCCGCCAGGGACGGTACGGGGAGGAGGTCGGGGCGTTTGGCCGCGCGGCCGTCTCCGGACGAGCGGCCGCGCAGGCGCCTGCCCACCCACGGGCCGAGGAACGCGGCGCTCCAGCGCAGCTCCCCGCGGACGGTGGGCCGTCCGGCGGGCGGGAAGTCCGGCGGCAGGGGGTGGGTCCAGGAGTCGTCGCTGCCGGGGAGGTCGAGGGCGTGGGCGACGGCGGCGGCGATCCGCTCGTGGCCGAGCGGGCTCGCGTGGAGGCGGTCAATGCTCCACAGGCGGGGATCGACGACCACCGGGTGGGAGGCGGTCTCGGCGACGCTCACCCCGTGCCGCCGGGCAGCGTCGCGGATGCGTGCGTTGAGGGCGGTGACGCGGGAGCCGAGCGGGCGGGCGACCGGGATGATCCGCGTGATGTCGGGGAAGGTGACGGTGGCGACGCGGGCGCCCTGGGCGGTGAGCGCGGCGAACATCGCCTCCAGGTGACCGGCGACCTCGTCGGCGTCGAACCGCGGCCGCATCAGGTCGTTGACCCCGGCGACCACGGTGGCCAGGTCGGGGCGCAGCGCGAGCGCGGGGGCGAGCTGCCCGGCGTGGACCTGCCGGGCCAGGCGGCCCCGTACCGCCAGGTTGGCGTACCGGAGGTCGGGGTTGTGCCGGGCGAGGTGGTCGGCGAGCCGGTCGGCCCAGCCCCGCAGGCCGGCGATGTCGTCGCCGTCGCCGAGACCCTCGGTCTGGCTGTCGCCCAGGGCGACATAGCGCTGGTAGCGCGGGTCAGTGCCGGTCATGGACGGCCTTCCTCTCCCTCAGTACGGCGGCCACGCGTTCGCACCAGTCGCGGTTGCCGCGCTCGAAGGCGAGGCCGCGCAGGCAGGTCAGGTAGGGGCCGACGCGCTCGCCGTGGCGCAGGAACTCCTCTTCGGTACGGTCGCCCCGCATGGTGCTCAGCAGCCCGGCGAACAGGTCGGCCTTGGCCTGCGCGAGGGCGGCGCGCTCGGTCAGCTGGGCGATGAGCGTGCCGGCGTCGACGTGGTCCGCGGCCTGGACCTTGACGGCCAGGTCGTCGCGGAGGAAGGACGGCTTGGCGGCGAGGGCGGTGAAGCGCTCCAGCTCGGCCAGCCCGGCCTCGGTGACCCGGAAGACCCGCTTGTTGGGACGGGTGTCCTGGACCACCTCCCGGCCCGAGACCAGCCCGTCCCGTTCCAGCCGGGTCAGCTCGGCGTAGAGCTGCTGGGGCTGGGCGTGCCAGAAGTTCGCCACCCCCAGGTCGAACACCTTGGCCAGCTGGTACCCGCTCAGCTCCTCGTCGAGCAGGGCCGCCAGCACGGCGTGCCGCAAGGCCATCGGATCCTCCCCGCCTTACTCATCAAACTGAATAGTCACATTCATGAGTATGAGCGAGTTCCCGGGCGCCGTCCACCCCGTAGGAAAAACTTAAAGATCCCGTAAGCGGGCCCCACCAAGCTGAAAGCGCAGGTAGACGGGTGCCGGGCGGACCGGCATCCTCTGGACATCACTCCGAAAGGAAGCATCCCGTGCGCAGGTTCAAGCTTCAGGTCCAGGTCAGCATCGACGGCTACATGGCCGGCCCCGACAACGCCATGGACTGGATGACGTTCCCCTGGACCGACGACATCAACGCCTACATCAACAAGCTCACCGACACGGTCGACACCATCGTGCTGGGCCGCAGGCTCGCCGAGGGATTCATCCCGGCCTGGGCGTCCGGGCCCGAAGGGGAGGACCAGGAGTCCATCGACTGGATGAACGACACGCCCAAGGTCGTGGTCTCCGACTCCCTCACCGAGTCGCCCTGGGAGAACGCCACCATCGCCGGCGGCGACCTCACCGAGACCGTGAACGACCTCAAGTCCCGGCCCGGCGGCGACCTGATCACCTACGGAGGCGGCACGCTTGTGTCGAGCCTGATCGCCAAGGAGCTGCTCGACGAACTCCACCTGTTCGTCAACCCGACCGCGCTCGGCGCCGGGCTGCCGGTGTTCGCGAACACGGGCGCCTACCAGCAGTTCGACCTCGTCGGCGCGCACGCGTTCGAGTGCGGGATCGCCGCGATGCACTTCGAGCCGAAGCGTTCCTGAAGCGGGCCGTTTCCGGCCGAGCCGGGGGCGACCGAGCCGGGGGCGACCGCGACGGGCCGCCCTCGGCCGTGACGGTCAGCGCAGCAGCGTGTTGCGCACGGTGATGCTGTACAGGCGCCGGAGCCTGCCCAGCTCGTAGTAGGCGAGCAGGCTCACGGTCAGGGGCGGCCCCAGCAGCAGCGCCATCGACAGGGCGCCCGGTATCCCCTCGTAGGCGTCGGTGATCAGGTTGACCACCGCCATCACCCAGGACACCGACACGCTCACCAGAGGCGGCACCACCTCGTGGACATCGGCCGTCCGGAACACGTGGGTCAGCGACAGGAAGATCCCGTACAGCGCGAACGGCAGCACCCAGAGGAACAGGAAGAACCCGGCGATGATCAGGACGACGGGCCCGAGCGCGTCCCGCAGTCCCGCGAACTCGGGCGCCGCCGCGAGGGCGAAGGTGAACATCGAGGCGAACATCGCCCCGACCGCCATGAGCGGGTAGCGGACACGGCGCAGGAACGCGCCCCGGTTGGGGGGCCGGGCGGCCGCGATGAAACCGCCCACGACCAGCGGCAGGACGCAGGTGAGGACCAGGACGCTGGTCCAGGCGTCGTCGAATCGCTCGCTCGCCAGCTCCTTGGGGGCGGCGGCCTTGTACGCCGCGGCGACAGCGAGCAACACCACGATCCCCGCCCAGGCCCGGAGGAACTGCAGCCTCCGGACGCGGGCATCGACGATCAGGTCCGCCCGGGAGGGGCGGAACATCGCCCGCGCCGCCAGGAACGGGTTCAGCACCCGGCTCACCCCCCCGCGCCTCGGCGGCACCGGGGGCGGCTGAGGCGGCGGCCCCCACTGCGGCGGCGGATAGGGCGGCGGGTAAGGCGGGCGCGGCGGCGGGGGGTACTGCGGGGGCGGAGGGGGGTACTGCGGCGGCGGCTGCTGCCACGGCGGCGGGCCCCCGTAGCCGTACTGAGGTGGCCGGCGCCCTGGCGGGACGGGCGGTGGCCCTGCGGGACCTGTCACTGGGAGCTCCTCCGGGGGGTCGGCCACGGCTGCGGAATGGCGCATGACTTGCGACGTCGGAAAACCCCGAAAGGTTCTTCAACGGCGCCCCCTGCGGAGAAGCGACTCAAGGTCGTCGAAGGGCTGCCCCTGCACCGTCCCGCGCGTTGTCCGCAGGAGTCTCCACGTCCCCGCGGCCCCTCTTCAACGGGCGGCGCACAGCGCCCGGTCGGTGAGCTTGTCGGCGGCGGCAAGCTGCGCGATCTTGCCTTCCATCTCGCCCGGCTGGGTGGGCAGCATGATCTCCACGCTGGTCCGGCCGTCGGCGGAGACCGAGTTGACGCTGGACACGCCGAACATGCTCCCCCCGTGGAACCAGGCCCAGGTGCCGCAGGAGGTCCGCCGCTTGGCCAGCCCCAGCCCGTACCCGGCCTCCTTGTAGAGGACCTGCCACTCCTTGGCCTCGACGGTCTGCTTCATCTGCGCCATCTGGGCGGGTCGCAGCAGCCGCCCGGACAGGAGGGCCCGGAGGAAGCGGTTCATGTCACCGGTGGTGCTGATCAGCCCGCCGTCGGCGTGCCCGTCGGAGAAGACCGTCACGTCCACCAGCGGCCCGCCCGGCGTGAACCGTTCGTAGAACGTGGCGTGCGGGCGCGGCACGTACGCCCCCGTCCCCGGGCTGGAGGTGTGGTCGAGGCCCAGCGGCGCGATGATCCGTTCGTGGACCTCGTGCTCCCACGGGTTCCCGGTCGCCTTCGCGATGATCATCCCGGCGAGGACGTAGTTGGTGTTGGAGTAGTTCCACCGTGCCCCGGGCGCGAACAGCGGCTCGTGCCGCATCGCCATCTTGACGAGCTGCTCCGGCGTGTACGACCGGAACCGCACCTTGCGGTAGGTCTCGGGGGTGTGGTCGACGTCCTGCGGCAGGTAGTAGCTGTAGTCGTAGAGCCCGCTCGTCTGCCGCAGGAGGTCCCGAACGGTGATCTTCGACCCGTCGTTCCCGTTCCCCTGGACGAGGCCGGGCAGCCAGCGCTCCACCGTGTCGGCCAGGCCGACCTTCCCCTCGGCGACCAACTGCAGGATCACGGTCGCCACGAACGTCTTGGTGTTGCTGCCGACCCGGTAGTACCCGTTCCACGGAACCGGCTCCCGGGTACGGAGGTCGGCGACACCGCTGCGCGCCTTCATGCTCCTGCCCTTGACGTTCACCTCCGCCAGCACGCCGGTCGTCCCGGTGTCGCGGATCGCGTCCACGTCGCGTTGCAACTGCTCGCGCGAGTAGCCCGGCGCGGCGGCGACCGGGGACGAGAGGACGGGCGCCGCGACGACGACCGCGCCGATCACACCGATGAAGCGTTTCTTGAGCACGTGGACTCCCCTTTCCCGGAGAGCACTCACGCTAGGAATCGGCACCCCGTCCCCACCATCAGGACTCCTCCAGCCCCACACTGAGGCCAGCCCCACCAACTCGCCCAGCGACCTGGCCGCCGACCACGCCTCTATGCGCTCCGTCTTCTGCCATCTCGAACCACACCGTCACTTTGCGCTCGTGGTCGTCGCCGACCCAGAATCCCCATGCGGAGGTCAGGGCGGCCACGATCAGGAGTCCCCGCCCCGTCTCGTCCATCTCGTCCGAGATCTTCGGCACCGTCACGGCGCCCCCGTCGTCCTGGATCTCCACCCGCAGGCGGCGCTCTGCGTGCAGGACCACCACCCACACGCCCCCACCAGGCTGCCCGCTCGCGCTGTACCGGCGCGCGTTCGTAGCGATCTCCGACGTGATCACGTCCACGTCCCCGGCGTCGACGCACGCCCATGGCTCACCTCCACGCCAAGATCGACTTTAGGGGGGCTAAAGTTACTTGGAGTGAGCATAAATACACTGGCAGCTTGATCACAATAGAGGGGCTAAAGATCCTCTCTCGGAAAGGCTGGAGAGTCCTTCGTGGATTTGAGGACAATTCGCGACATCTCTGCCATCGCGGACCCAATTGAACGGGCACGGGCGATCACCCGCGCCATGACGGAGCAGCAGGGAATCACCGAAGAGGCCGCACGTCTCCGCCGAAGCGCGATCGCCGAGGCGAGGGAAGCGGGGCACACACTGGAAGAGATCGCCAAGGCCCTCGGCGTCACCCCTGGACGTGTCTCCCAGATGCGTAAGGGCCCCATGGCCAAGTCTCCGGCACCACCGAACAGCCAGCGTCCGCCGGTGATCGTGCAGCGGGCCTTGCCCACGGACCCGGCCACCCGTGGTTCGGTCTCGCTGTTCCTCGTGGAGGCCGAGCGCCAGGGGATCACGCCCGGCCGCACGATGCTGTACGTGGGCCTGGAAGAGGCCGCCGAACACGTCGCGGCCTGCCTGCGCGTCGAGCCTGGTGATCAGGTCATCGCCCGGCGCAAGATGATGACCGCCAACGAGGTGCCCGTCCGGATCGCCACCTCATTCTTCCGCGACGATCTTTTCGGCAAGAGCCGCATCGCCGAACCGGAATTCGTCAAGCCGTCGTTGCAGTCGGCGATTCAGGCACTCGGCTACACCTTCGGGCATGCGGAGGAGACGCTGACCGCCCGGCCCGCGACACGGTTCGAGGCCGACACGCTCGAACTCGACCCGGGCGAGTGGGTCGTCCAGGTGCTTCGTGCGTCGTACTCCAGCGAGGGGACGCCCGTCCACGTCCTCGAGACGATCTGCTCGGCCAACCGCCACATCTTCACCATCGGGCAGGTCGGCGGGCTGGACGAGTTCTGAGCGGCGTCACCGTAGGGTGTGGCGGATGCGGGCCGTGTTGCTTGATCTTGAAGGGACGCTGTACGCCCAGGGCGCGCCGGTCGCCGGGGCGGCCGAGGCCGTCGGGGCCCTGCGTTCACGAGGGTTGGCCCTGCGGTTCCTGACCAACACCGACTCCAAGCCCGGTGCGCGGATCGTCGAGGAACTGGCCGGGTTCGGGCTGGACATCCCGTTGGAGGAGCTGTTCACACCGGTGGTGGCGGCCAAGGCGCTGTTCACGTCCGGCAGCCGGGTGTACCTCATGGTCGCGGAGGCGCTGACGGACGAGTTCGCCGGCGTCGCCGCCGAGCCCCCGTACACCCACGTGCTGGTCGGGGACTGCCGTGAGACGCTCGACTACGCCCTGCTGGACGGCGCGTTCCGCGCGCTGCGGGGCGGCGCGGAGCTGGTGGCGTTGCAGCGTGGCCGGTACTTCAAGCGCGCCGACGGCGACCACCTGGACACGGGCGCGGTCGTGGCGGCGCTGGAGTACGCGGCCGGGTGCACGGCGCGGGTCGTCGGCAAACCCTCGCCCGACTTCTTCCGCCTGGCCGCCCGCAGTGCCGGGGTGGACGTCGCCGAGTGCGTGGTCGTCGGCGACGACGTGACCACCGATGTCGCGGGGGGCCGGGCCGCCGGGGCGGTGACCGTGCGGGTGCGGACGGGGAAGTACGCCGACCAGCGCGCCGAGGGCCTGGCCGGCGCGGCCGACCACACCGTGGACTCGGTCGCCGACCTCCCGGACCTGATCAGAAGTGGAGGTAGTTCTCCACGCTCCCCTTCGTGACGGTGCGGGTCTGGTAGTTGTGCGTGCCGCCCTTGTTGTACTCCTCCAGCAGGACGGTGCCGTCGCTGTTGACGCGGGCGACGTACGCGACGTGCCCGTACGTTCCGGCGTTCCACTGGGCGATGGACCCCACCTTGGGGGTGCCGTCGACCCGGACTCCGGCGGAACGGGCGGCGTTGTCCCAGTTGTTGGCGTTGCCCCAGTGGACGCCGCGGTAGGAGTTGGTGAAGTCCACGCCGAGCCGCTGCCGGATCCGCCAGGCCGCCCACGACACGCATTCGCGCTTGTAGAACAGCCAGGGGTCGGCCTGGCTCCACGAGTCCGTCTTGTACGGGTAGTCGTTGGTGATCGTCTGGATGCAGGGCGGGGCCACCGTGCCGTCGGAGCCGGTGTAGACGTAGGCGTCGGACACGTAGCCGGCGGGACTGCTGATCTTGTCCCAGACGCTGCTGGTGCCGTAGGTCCCGGTGACCGTGGTGCCCCTGGTCTGGCAGGTGATCGTGACGGACGCGCCGTTCGCCACGCTCCCGGCCGAGGTGTATCCGGTGCCGGGGCCGGAGCGTACGGTCAGGGCGGGCCCGCTGGTCCGGACGGTGCCCGTGGCGGCGAGTGCCGCCGAGGGGGTGACCGTCAGGACGACGGTGGTCGCGAGCGCCACCGCGCCGCCGTTGCGGGCCAGTCTGGTCCAAGCCATGGATCCTCCTGTCTCCTGAACGAAAGGTAAGAGGATGATCAGCGGGATTCCATGGCGCAATGTGACGAATGCCCGATATTCGGCCAGGGACAAGGAACGATCGGCCCCTGATTCGGGCACGCTTAATGGAAGTGACGAGTTCGCCCATAAGGACACCGGCACCCTCCGAGCCGGCCCGGCCCTCGGCATCGACCTTGGTCGAGGCGCCATCGCCCAAGGTCGGCTGTCTTGCCGTGCGCGGTGTCCTTAATGTCGGGCCATGAGCACGGGCCTGGAAGTCAAGGGAATCTCGTACGCCGTCACGGACGCGCCCGTCGAATCCGTACGCCGTGACCTGCGTGCCATCGCCGAGGATCTGCACTGCACGGCGGTGTCGCTCATCGGTTCCGACGCCGAGTCCCTCATCGAGGCCGCGCGGTACGCGCTGGAGGCCGGGCTGGACGTCCACATCCGGCCCTACCTCCCCGATCGGCCGCACTCGGCGCTGCTGGCCCTTCTGGAGGCGACGGCGACCGCGGCCGAGGAACTGCGCGCCCGGCACCCCGGCAGGGTCACGCTGCTGGTCGGCAGCGAGTTCTCGCTGACCTCCCGGGGGATGATCCCGGGACCGCACGTGTTCGTCCGCCTGCAGGTGCTGACACGGCCCCGGCTGCTCCGCCTGTTCGACCGCCGGATCACCCGCGGGCTCCACACCCTGCTCGCCGACGCGCTCGCCGCGGTACGGCCCCGCTTCCACGGTCCGGTCACCTACGCGGCGGGCGCCTGGGAGAAGGTGGACTGGTCCGGGTTCGACCTCGTCGGCGTCAACCTGTACCGCCTCGGCACCGACGGCGCCGCCTACGAGGAGAGGCTGCGCACCCTGCTGAGCGGGACGGAAAAGCCGGTCGTCATCACCGAGTTCGGATGCGGTGCCCACATCGGCGGCGATCTGCGGGGCCCCGCCTCCTTCATGATCGTCCAATGGCTGGCCCAGACGCCCCGCGTCAGGGAAGGCCACGTACGCGACGAGCGCACCCAGGCGAGGTACCTCTCCGAGCTGATCGACCTGTACGCGGCGCACGGCGTCCACGGCTGCTTCGTGTTCACCTTCGCCATGCCGGACTTCCCCCACCATGACGAACCGCGCCGCGACCTGGACATGGCCGGGTTCGGCGTGGTGAAGGTCCGCGACGGGCGGGCGTGGGAGCCCAAGGAGGCCTTCCACGAGGTGGCCCGGCGGTACGCGGCGCTCTGACGGCGCGGGCGCCGCGATGCGTACTCGGCCGGTCACCGGCCGGCCAGGAGTCACTACAGGGGCCGAAATACGGATGCGGACACGTGACCGGAGTCCCTAACCTGCCACGGTGGACAACGACGTCTCCTCCGACCTGACTCTCCGTGACATCCCCGAGGCCGAGCTCGACCGCATGCTCGACCTGGCGTACATGGCGTTCCACGCCAACCTGTCAGAGAGCAGGCGCGCGCTTCACCGGGACATGCTGAGCAGGACCGAGCGCATCGGCGTCTACGACGGCGGCGCGCTCGTCGGCGTTCTCGCCACCTACCCGTTCACCTTCTCGGTTCCCGGTGGCCGCCTGCCCTGCCCGGGGCTGACGTACGTGTGCGTGGCGCCCACCCACCGGCGGCGCGGCGTGCTCACCCGGCTGATGGACGAGGAGCTGCGCCGGTGCGCGGCCGGCGGCCGTCCGCTGGCCGCCCTGTGGGCCTCCGAATCGGCGATCTACGGGCGGTACGGATTCGGCGCCGCGACCGAGGGCGTCACCCTGGAGATCGACTCGCGGCAGCCGCTCCGGCTGCGGATCGAGCCCGACGAGAGGCCGTTGCGCCTGGTCGACCGGGAGGAGGCGCCCGCCCTTCTCGGCCCCTTCCACGACTCCATGCTCGCGGAACGGGCCGGGAGCCCGGAACGCACCCCGGAATGGTGGCGGGACAAGGTGCTGGCCGTGGAGGGCGAGGACGCCTCCATGTCCCCGCCGCGCGTGGTCGTCCTCGGCGACCCCGTGGCCGGGTACGTGGTCTACCGCACCCGGGCCGGGGAGGACGGGCCGGGACTGGTCCAGGTGGACGACCTGCGGGCCGGGACGCCCGCCGTCGCCGCCGCGCTGTGGCGGTACCTGAGCGGCATCGACCTGACCGCGCGGGTACGGGCCGTGAACCGTCCCGCCGACGACCCGCTGCTGCTCTTCGCCGCCGACCGCGACCAGGTCCGCGTCACCGAGCAGTTCCCGGCCCTGTGGATGCGCCTGATCGACGTGCGCGCCGCGCTGGAGGGACGGTCCTGGGCTGCGCCCGCCGACCTGGTCCTGGACGTGCGGGACGACCGGCTGCCCGCCAACGCCGGGCGCCACCGGCTCACCGTGTCCGATGGAAAGTGCGGCTACCGGGGCACCGACGACCCAGCCGACCTCACCCTGGAGGTGCGCGACCTCGCCGCCGCCTATCTGGGCGGCACGCGGGTCTCGGACCTGGTGCGCGCGGGTCTGGTCACCGAGCACACGCCGGGAGCGGCTGCGGCGCTGGACGCCGCGCTGGCCACGGAACGCCTCCCGCACGTCGCGGACGACTTCTAAGCCCTGTCTCAAAGTCCCGTCCCACGGCGCTCGCCTGGCGGCTCGCGCCTGACCGGGCCTGCGCGCCTCACCGGCCGCCCGTTCCGCGTCTCGGACGCGGAACGGGCCGAGCGCCTCGTCTCCGCCGTCTCCCCTCCACGCTGAGGTTGCGTTCCTGTGAACTGGCTCCGGCTCGCCCCTAATGTTGAACGATGGTACAAGTAGTACGGAAGTTCAACTAGATCGGAGGGGTCGGATGAGGGCGGAACCGTCGTCACATGCCGGGTGGCGGGAGTGGGCCGGCTTCGCGGTGCTGGCGTTGCCGACCATGCTGTTGGGGCTCGATGTGACGGCGCTGTACCTCGTCGTTCCGAGCCTGGCCGCGGACCTGCGTCCCACCGCGACGGAGACGTTGTGGATCATGGACACCTACGGATTCCTCATCGCGGGGTTCCTGATCACCATGGGAACGTTGGGCGACCGGATCGGACGCCGGCGCCTGCTGATGATCGGCATGGCCGCGTTCGGCGCGGCCTCGATACTCGCGGCGTTCGCCCCCAGCGCGCTCTGGCTGATCACGGCGCGGGCGCTGCTGGGAGTGGCCGGAGCGACGCTGATGCCGTCCACGTTGTCCCTGATCTTCAACATGTTCACCGACGCCCGGCAGCGGGCGCTGGCGATCGGCGCATGGGCCACGATGTTCGCGCTTGGAATGGCGGCCGGACCGGTCGTGGGCGGTGCCCTGGCCGCCGGCTTCTGGTGGGGTGCCGCCTTCCTGATCGCGGTACCCGTCAGCGTGTTCGTGCTGGCCGCCGCGCCCTCGCTGCTGCCGGAGTTCCGCACCGACGCCGGTCGACCCGATCTGTTGAGCGTCGGCCTGTCCCTGGCGGCGATACTTCCGATCATCTATGCGATCAAGCATGTCGCCGCCCATGGCATCGACGTCCAGGCATCGGCCACCGTCCTTCTCGGTGGCGGCTCGGCGGTCGCGTTCGTCCGCCGCCAGCTGCGTCTGAAAGAGCCGCTGCTGGACATGAGACTCTTCACCAGCCGGGCCTTCTCCGCCGCCCTGACGGTGTTGCTGATCGGTCTGGTCGGTTTCGGCGGAATGATGTTCCTGATCACACAGCACCTGCAACTCGTCGAGGGCCTCTCGCCCACGGCGGCCGGCCTGTGGACGGGGCCACCGGCACTGGCCATGCTGATCGGGGGCATCGGTGCGCCTCTCATCGCCACTCGCATCCCCCCGGGGGTCGTCATGGCCTCCGCCCTCGCGCTGTCCCTCATCGGATATGCCGCCCTCGCCTTCACCGGGACCGACGGCAAGCCGAGTGTGGTCGCCGGATTCGCGTTCCTCTATCTCAGCCTCGGGGTCATCGCCGCACTTGGCACCGACATCGTCGTAGGCGCGGCACCGCCGGAGAGGTCCGGGTCAGCCGCCGCGCTGTCGGAGACCGTTCAAGAACTTGGGGTCGCGGTCGGGGTCGCGCTCCTGGGCAGCCTCACTACGGCGACCTACCGGACGGCGATCGAGGCTCGGCCCGCACTGCCCCGGTCCGTGGCCGAGCCCTACGACGACAGCCTGTCCGGCGCGACATCGGTGGCGGACCAGCTGCCGGCCGGGGCTCTCCGACACGCGCAGGAGGCATTCACCAGCGGACTCAACACCGCCGCGATCGCCGCGGGTATCGCGATCGCTGGAGCATCGGTCGTCTGCTTCAGGACGCTGCGCCACGTCCGCCCGATCGCCGACGCCCCCACCGAGGCGGAGCCGATAGCCTCGGCTCGCGTGGGCGGCGATGATCGGTGAGGACGATGGCGGATGAGCACGACACGGTCGATGGGCGCAAACTGCGCGGTCAACGCCGCAGAGCCCAGATCATCGAGGCAACGCTCACGGTCGTCCGCCGCGACGGGGCCGCCGGCGTGACCCATCGGTCCGTCGCCAAGGAGGCGGGGATCACCACCAGCCTGACCCTCTACTACTTCGCCACACTCGACGACTTGCTGGTCGCCGCCTTGACCAGCGTCACCGACACCTACACCCGCCGCATCCGCCAGCTCATCGATGGCGAGGACGACCCTCTCGACGGGCTCGCCCGGCTCATCGCCGAATCGGGGGGACCGGGCCGCGAGCGCGCACTCGCCGAACGTGAGCTGTCGACCCTGGCGGCTCGCCGTCCCGCCCTTCGCCCCGCGGCGCGAGGCTGGCGCGACAAGGTCGCCGAACTCGCCCGAACACAGACGGCAGACCCGGATGCCATCGAAGCCTTCGTCGCACTTTGCGACGGGCTGTGTGCGGCGATCCTCCTCGACGACAACGATGCCGACCCAGACCACATCCGCGCAGTCCTCAGCAAAGCGCTACTAGGAACCGGCCACTAGCCTTCGGTGGTCACGCTTGTGTGCGTCACCGACGCCCGGCCCCCGCAACATCTGAGGGTGACGGAAAGGGGAGCATTCCATGACCGACTTCGTGACCTCGGCGGACGGGACCCGGATCGCCTTCGACCGCCTGGGCGAGGGCCCGCCGGTCGTCTTGGTGAGCGGCATGTTCTGCCACCGGGAGTCCACGCGGGCACTGGCCGAACGGCTCGCGCACCGGTTCACCGTGGTCAACTACGACCGCCGCGGCCGGGGCGAGAGCGGTGACACCGCGCCGTACGACGTCGCCCGGGAGATCGAGGACCTCGGGGCGCTGATCGCCGCGGTCGGGGGGCGGGCGGCGGTGTACGGCCATTCCTCGGGTGCGGCGCTCGCCCTGAACGCGACCGCCGCCGGACTGCCCGTCCCCCGGCTCGTCCTGCACGAGCCGCCGTACGGGGGCGACGGCGAGGAGGAGAAGCGGAGTGCGCGGGAGCTCGCGCGGAACGTCCTGGCGGCCATCGCCGAGGACCGCCGCAGCGACGCGATCAAGGTCTTCATGACGGCCTCGGGCATGCCGCCGGAGATGGCCGAGGGGCCGGCCGCCGATCCGGGGATGCTGGCCGTGGCCTCCACGATGGCGTACGACTTCGCGGTCATGGGGAACGCTGACACGGGCGGAACGATCCCGGAACACCTCGTCCGGGCCGTCGGCGTCCCGACCCTGATGATCGCCGGCGGGGCCAGCCCCGGATTCTTCCGCGAGACCGCCGTACGGATCGCGCGGCTCCTGCCGGACGGCCGGTACACCGAGCTGGAAGGGCAGGACCACGGCGCGCCCGCCGAGGCGGTGGAGCCGGTGGTGGCGGAGTTCCTGGCCGGCTGATCACGCGGCCGGTTCTGTCGGCCTCCGGTGGTAGAAACGCACCGCCATCCTGCCGGAGGGAACCCCGAACATGCGCCACGGCCTCTTCGCCGGCCTGCCGATCAAAGAGATCCTGCACCACCCCGTGGACGAGTTCCTGGAGCTCGACTACCAGCGCGAGCTGCGCGACTTCGTCCTCGCCCAGGATCTCGACACGGAGACCGAGGCGGAGATCCGCCGTTTCGCCGAACGCCTGCGCGCGCTCGCCCACGAGACGGCCCCGGCCCGGGGCGTCGCCTGGCGGATCGCCGCGGACGAGGAGACGCCGTTCGAGGCCGTCTACGAACGGTTCCTGCACATGGTCGACACCTACCAGGTGACGGCCCTGGTCATCGGGTACTGGGGGGCGCTCCACGAGAAGGACAAGCCGGACCCGGTGAAGCTGCTGCTCGACGCGGCGCACCTGATGCCGCGGCTGGAGGCGCTGTTCCTCGGCGACGTGGGCGGGGACGAGCAGGAGCTGTCCTGGGTCCACCTGCCCGACGTCACCCCCCTGCTGGAGGCGTTCCCCCGGCTGGAGCGGCTCGACGTCCGCGGCGGCTCGCTGACGCTGCGTCCGGTGGCGAACCGCGGGCTGAAGACGTTGCGCATCGAGTGCGGCGGGCTGCCCGCGCACGTGGTCCGGGCCGTCGCCGCGAGCGACCTGCCCGGCCTGGAGCACCTGGACCTGTGGCTCGGGGTCGGGCACTACGGCGGCGACGCCACCGTCGCCGACCTGGAGCCCATCCTGGCCGGCGCGCGGCTGCCCGCGCTGCGGCACCTCGGCCTGGAGGACAGCGAGATCCAGGACGAGATCGCCGCCGCGCTGGCGGGCGCGCCCGTCGTGGCCCGGCTGGAGTCGCTGAGCCTGGCCATGGGGGTGCTGTCCGACGACGGCGCCGCGGCGCTGCTCTCCGGCCAGCCGCTCACCCATCTCAAGAAGCTCGACCTGCACCACCACTACGTCAGCGACGTCATGGCCGAGCGAATGCGCGCCGCGCTCCCCGGCGTCTCGGTCGATCTCTCCGAACCGGTCCACCTGTACGAGGGATACGCCCCCTACGTCGCCGTTTCCGAATGACCCGGCGGGCCCGCGTTCACTCCGCCGAAAGGAGCCCGGGGACGCGGGCGGCGGCGACCGCGGGGTCGTACCGCAGGGGATGCCGCTCGCCCCGGACGGCCAGCGCGTCCAGTCCGGTCCGGAAGTCCACGTCCACGGCAGATGATCATCGCACCCGTCCGGTCAGGGGGCCGGTCGCGGGTGCGGACGGGGCGCGCGGGCGGTTCGTGAACGCGGCGCCGCCCCGTACCAGGAGGGGCAGCGGTGCCGCGAGCACGACCGCGCAGGCGGCGGCGAGCAGCGGGGGGCCGGTGCCGTACGAGGTGACCGCGGCGCCCGCGAGCAGGTAGCCGAGCGGTGTGAGGGTCTCGCTGCCGAGCCAGTCGAGGGCCATGACGCGGCCGAGGACGCCGTCCGGCACGTCCCGCTGGACGGCGGTCGTCCACAGCACCTCGAAGACCGTGATGCCCGCGCCGGCGACGCCCCACAGCACCAGCACGCCCGGCAGGGGCAGGACCGCCAGGGACAGCAGCGCACCGGCGATGGCCAGCAGGCCCGCCACGGCGGGCAACCCGGGGCGGCGGGTCCGGATCCTCGACGCGATCAGGGCGCCGAGGATCGCGCCGGCGCCCAGCGCGGTGAAGGCGGCACCGTACGCGCGGGGCCCGCCGAGCCGGGCGTCGGCCACGATCGGCGCCAGGAGGATCATCGGCGCCACGGCGAAGGCCATGACCAGCGTGGACGCCCCCATGGACGCCGCCAGCCAGGGCCGGTTCGCCACCTCGCGCGCGGCCTCGGCGACGTCGGCGGCGGCCTGCCCGGCCGACCAGGGGCGCCGGGGCGCGCCCGAGGCGGCGCGCGTCGGCGGGGCGGCGGGCGCGGCCTGGGCCGGGGGCGTCTCGTGGATGAGGAGGAGCGTGGCGAGGCTGCCCGCGAAGGTCGCCACGTCGATCCAGAGGGCCGGGGTGGTGCCCGCCGCGGCGATGACCGCGCCCGCGAGGGACGGGCCGGTGATCAGCGCGGCGTACTGGGAGAGGGAGGTCAGGGAGTTGCCCGCCTGGAGGTGCTCGGCGGGCAGGACGCGCGGGACGAGCGCGGCGTACGCGGGCTGGAACAGGCCCTCGGCCATGGCGATCGCGACGACGAGGGGGAGCACGGCGGCGTCGGGGCCGTGGGCGAGGGCGGCCACGCCGAGGGCGCGGACGAGGTCGGCGCCGAGCATGAGGGCGCGGCGGGAGCAGCGGTCGACGACGGCCGCGGCCAGAGCCGTCCCGGCCACCATGGCGACGCTCTGGACCGCCAGGACCAGGCCCAGGGCCATGGCGCCGGAGTGCCGGTCCAGGACGACGACGGCCAGGATGACGGGGAACATCCGGTTCCCGACCGCGCTGAGCGACTGCCCGCTCCACAGGAGCGCGAAACGCCTCTGCCTGAGGGCTGCCAGCATGCCTGGAAGAGATCACGCGCCGATCGGCGGTTCAAGATCATGACCTTTATCGGTCAGCTGCATTTTGCCTTCTTGTCAATGTGTTGAACACTGGGCCGATGGACATTTCACATCGCGAAACACCGGGTCTGAACGTGACCTTGGTATCGATGCCCTGGCAGTCGGTCGAACTGCCGTCGCTGCCGGTCGCCCTGCTGAAGGCCAGGCTCGCCGAGGCCCGGCCCCAGGATTCGGTCCGCGAATATTATGGTTACCTGCGTTGGGCGGAGTATCTGCTGGCCGAGACCGATGGCGAAATCACTCCGATGATCTGCGAACAGGTTTCGGTCGACGATGTCTTCCACGGGGTCGGTGACTGGATATTCGCGGGTGCGCTTTACGGCGACCCGGAATGGCGGGTGGCCGAGCTGGAGTCGTATGCGGCGCGGGCGCGCGGCGGCGCGCTCGACCTCGGCCCGGCCCGGCGGATGCGCCCGCTCGCCGCCGGTTTCGTCGAGCTGGCGGCGGCCGAGATCCTGGCCGGAAGGCCGGACGTGGTCGGGCTGACCTCGACGTTCATGCAGAACCTCGCCGGGCTGGCGGTGGCACGGCGGATCAGGGAGCTGGCGCCCGGCGTCGTGATCGTCATGGGCGGGAGCAACTGCGACGGCGCGATGGGGCACGCGCTGCACCGCAACCATCCGTTCGTCGACCACGTGGTGCGCGGCGAGGGCGAGCGGGTGTTCCCGGAGTTGCTGGCACGGATCGAGGCCGGGCAGTCCCCGGAGCACCTGCCCGGGGTGTGCTGGTGGAAGGGGGAGGACTCGGTCGCCAACGAACCGGCCGCCGGTCCCGTCCCGCCCGCGCTGATTCCACGGCCGGACTTCGACGGCTGGCAGCGCGTGCTGGACGCCTCGCCGGTGCGGCGGTTCATCGAGCCGAAGCTGCTGCTCGAAGGCGCCCGCGGCTGCTGGTGGGGCGAACGGCACCAGTGCACGTTCTGCGGGCTCAACGGATCGAGCATCGCGTTCCGGGCACGCCCGGCCGAGCGTTTCCGCGCCGACCTGGACCACCTGGTCGAACGGCACCGCATCCTCGACGTCATCACCGTCGACAACATCATGGACATGGGCTTCTTCCGCGACGTGCTGCCCGGCCTGGCGGCGTCCGGATGGGACCTGCGCATGCACTACGAGGTCAAGGCCAACCTGCGCGCCGACCAGGTACGGCTGCTGGCCGAGGCCGGGGTGCACTGCGTCCAGCCCGGCATCGAGAGCCTCAGCACCCGCGTCCTGGAGCTGATGGACAAGGGCACCACCGCGGCCATCAACGTGCGGATGCTGCGCGACTGCGAGAGCGAGGGCATCACCGCGTCCTGGAACCACCTGTGCGGCTTCCCCGGCGAGACCGACGCGGACTACCTGGAGATCATCGAACGGATGCCCGCCCTGGTGCACCTGCAGCCGCCCGGTTCGGTCGGCCGCATCCTCCTCGAACGGTTCAGCCCGTACTTCGAGGACCCGGGCCTCGGCTTCGCCGAACGCCGCCCGCACCGGATCTACGGCCATGTCTACGACCTGCCCGAAGAGGAGCTGAACGACCTGGTCTACCTGTTCGACACCCCGCCCGCGGGCGTCTCCGCCGACATGGAACGGCGCCTCCAGGACGCGGCCGGACGGTGGCGCGACGCCTACCCCGTCTCGACCCTCGTCATGCGGGACGGCGCGGAGGGACGGGTGCTGATCGAGGACCGCAGGGCCGGGTGGCCCGAGGCCGACCACGTCCTCACCGGATGGGAGGCCGACGCCTACCGCGCCCTCGAACGCGGCCGTACGGCCGCCGCCCTCGCCAGGCTGCTCGGCACGGGCGACGACGGCGTCGACGTGGACGTGGACGTGGACGTGGACGTGGACGGCTGGCTGCGCGAGCAGGTCGCGCGCGGCCTCGTCTTCCGCGACGGCGGCACCCATGTCGCGCTGGCCACGCGGGGCGTGCCCGTGCACAAGGACGCCGGGCGGCTGGGCGAGTCCTCCCGCTGGCGGCCGCACGTATGACCGCGATCGACGGCACGCTGGACCTCGGCGGCGACCCCGCCGCCACGACCCGGGCCGTGGCGCTGCTGCGCGACCTGGTGCCCACCGGTGAACGGGTCGAGTGGCGCGGCCGGATCACCGGCCCGCTCGACCTCGCCCTGCTCCACCACCTGCCGCCGCCCGCCGACCTGGAGGACGGCACGGACGACGGCACGAAGGGCGGCACGAAGGGCGGCACGGAGCACGGCCGGGAGGACGGCCAGGCCGAGAAGGAGGCGGCAGCCGAGCAAGACACGTGGGCCCGTTCCTACGCCTTCGGCTCGCTCTACTACCGGATGGGGCCGGGGTTCGTGCAGGTGAAGGACGTCCGCGACCCCGCGTGCCCGGTCCGGAGCGTCCTGACGGACCCGGCGGTCATCGAGGTCTTCACCACCTGCCTCACCCCGGCCCGCGCGAGCGACCTGGACGCCCCGGCCCTGCTGGACCTCCTGCGCCGCCGGCTCCTCCTGCCGGCCGGCGACCTGGTGGTGACGCTCCCCTACCGCCTCACCCGGTGGCCCATCCCCTTCTTCGCCGTCTGATGCGCACGTTGACCTGCGGCGAGTTGCTGCCCTGACCACCCGGTCACGCGACAACTCGCCGCAGGTCGACGAGAGCCGGGGTCAGACGAGGAGGCTGAGCAGTGCGGCGGCGGCGAAGCCGGTGACCGACAGGATGGTCTCCAGCACCGTCCAGGTCTTCAGCGTGTCCCGGACCGACATGTTGAAGTAGCGGGAGACGATCCAGAAACCGCCGTCGTTGACGTGCGAGGCGATGATCGAGCCGGCCGCGATGGCGACCGCGATCAGCGCCAGGTACGCCTGGCCGTATCCCTCGCCGTTCAGCAGCGGCTGCACGATCCCGCTCGTGGTGGCGATCGCGACGGTCGCCGAGCCCTGGGCCAGCCGCAGCCCGCAGCTGATCAGGTACGCCAGCACGATCAGCGGCAGGCCCGCGTCCGACAGCGTCCCGGCCAGCGCCTTGCCCACGCCGGTCGCGGAGATGACCGCGCCGAAGAACGCGCCGCCGCCGACCACCAGCAGGATCATGCCGATCGGCCGCAGCGACCGGGTGGCCAGCTCCGACAGCTCGGCCGCCGGGATGCCGCGGCGCAGGCCCAGCAGCCACATCGCCAGCAGGACGGCGATGGTGAGCGCCACCGCCGGGTTGCCGAAGAAGGTCAGCACGGGCAGGACCGCGCTCTCCTCCCACCAGACCGTCCCGAACGTGGCCATCAGGATGAGCAGCAGCGGCACCGCGATGATCAGCAGGACCAGGCTCAGCGCCGGCTCGGGGCGCTTCTCCGCCGCGCCGCCCTCCTCCTCGCGGGCCCGTTCGGCGACCACGTAGTCGTCGGGCACCGCGACCTGGACGCGCTTGCCGATCCAGGAGCCCCAGGCGACGCCCGCGACCAGGAACGCCGGAAGGCCGCAGACCAGGCCCATCACGATGATCCAGCCGAGCGAGACGCCGAGCAGCCCCGCCGCGGCGACCGGCCCGGGATGCGGTGGCAGGAACGCGTGCGTCATGGACAGCCCGGCCAGCAATGGCATCGCGTACAGCACCAGCGAGCGCCCGCCGCGCCGGGCGGTGATGTAGACCAGCGGCGCCAGAACGAAGATGCCGATGTCGAAGAAGACCGGGATGCCGAAGATGAGGCCCGCCAGGCCCATGGCCAGCGGCGCGCCGCGCTCGCCGAAGATCCCCAGCAGCCGCCGGGTCAGCACGTCGGCGCCGCCGGACGCCTCCAGGATCGCGCCCAGGATGGTGCCCAGGCCGATGATCGGGGCGATGTGCCCGAGGATGCCGCCGAACCCCTTCTCCAGGATCGACTCCTTGGAGCTGAGCGCGGTGCCGACGATCTCCTCGACGCTCAGCCCGGCGGCCAGCGCCAGCAGCAGGCCGGAGACCAGCAGCGAGATGAACGGTTCCAGCTTGATCTTGATGATGAGGAACAGCAGGACCGCGATCGCCGCCGCGCAGAGCAGCAGCAGGCCGCCCGTTTCGTGTTGCAGCCAATCGACCATGGGGAGCCTTTCGATGGGGGGCGGAGCCTTCCTTGGGGGCGAGGGGCCTTTCCGTGAGTGGCGGGGGCTTGGGAGGCAAAGAGGCGGGGGCTTGGGAGGCGGGAGGCAAAGAGGCGGGAGGCTGATGGCGGGGGCTGAGGGCTGGGGGCTGGGCTGGGGCAACGGGCGAGGGCAACGGGCGGGGGCTGGTCAGTGGACGGTGCCGTCCTCCTTCCTGCGCAGCGAGCGGCCCGGCAGGGCACCGGTGTGGCGGCCTTCGGCGATGACCGCGACGCCGCCGACGAACACGTACGGGATGCCCTCGGCCTGCCGCCGGGGCGTGTCGAACGTCGCCGCGTCCCGTACCTCGGCGGGGTCGAACAGCACCAGGTCGGCGTGGTGGCCCGGCCGGATGAGCCCGCGTCCGGCCAGCCCGAGGCGCCGGGCGGGACGCCCGGTGAGGTGCGCGACGCACTCCTCCAGGGACAGCACCCCCAGCTCGCGCGTGTAGTGGCCCAGGTAGCGCGGGAACGTTCCCCAGGCGCGGGGGTGCGGCTTGGCGGGGGCGAGCAGGCCGTCGCTGCCGCCGGTGTGCGCCGGGTGGCGCATGATGGCGCGGACGTTCTCCTCGTCGCCGACGTGCTGCAGGATCGTGGTGCCGAGGTCGTCGGCGAGCAGCCGGTCGCGGTAGACCGTGAACGGGGCCCGCCCGGACGCGGCGGCGAGTTCGGCGATCGTCCGGCCGACCGCCGCCGGGCCGGCCGGCGACCCGGCGATCTCGATCGTGTCCCACTCCACCGGGACGCCGTGGCAGCCGTCGGAGCCCTCGGCCTCCATGGCGTGCCGGATCCGTTCCGCGGTGCCGGGGTCGGCCAGCCGGGCGAGCGTCGCCGCGGGCCCGCCCTCGGCGGCCCAGCTCGGCAGCAGCGCGGCGAGCGTGGTGGCGCCGGGCAGGTACGGGTAGGTGTCGAGGCTGATGTCGCAGCCCGCGGCGATGGCCTCGTCCAGGAGCCGGAGCAGTTCCGGCGCGCGGCCCCGGTTGACGCCGAAGTTCATGGTCGCGTGCGCCAGGTGCAGGGGGCAGCCGGAGCGCCGCGAGACCTCGACCATGTCGGCGTAGGCTTGCAACGCTCCAGCGCCGTACGAGCGGTGGTGCGGCGCGTAGAAGCCGCCGTACGCCGCGACAACCCGGCACAGCTCGGCCAGTTCCCCGTCATCGGCGTACATCCCGGGCGCGTAGGTGAGGCCGCTGGACATCCCGACCGCGCCCTCGCGCATGCCGGTGGCGACCAGTTCGCGCTGCCGGTCCAGTTCGGCGAGGGTGGGCGGGCGCGCCGCCCAGCCCATCGCCAGCATCCGCACCGACCCCTGCGGTACGAGATAGCAGGCGTTGACGGCGATGCCGGCGTCGAGCCGGTCGAGGTACTCCCCGACGCTCCGCCAGTTCCAGTCGAAGCCGGGCGGGTCGCCGTTCCAGCCCGCGATCGCCCGCCGGGTCGCGGCGAGGGTGGTGTCGTCCACCGGGGCGTACGACAGCCCGTCCTGCCCGATGACCTCGCAGGTGACGCCCTGGCCGACCTTGGCGAGGTGGTCGGGCTCGGCCAGGAGCGCGAGGTCAGAGTGCGCGTGCATGTCGATGAACCCGGGCGCCAGGACGAGTCCGGTGGCGTCGATCACCCGGGCTCCGGTGAGACCGCGCGGCGCGATCTCCTCGATCCGCCCGCCGGTGACGGCGACCTCGGCCACCCGCCCGGGTGCGCCCGTCCCGTCGACGACGGTGGCGCCGCGGATCACGAGGCCGGCCATCAGAACCACGTCCGGACCAGGTCGACCACCACGGGACGGGCGGCGCCGGCGTCGTCGACGACCGGGATCAGCGTCCACTTGTCGAACGCCGTGCACGGATGGGACAGGCCGAACCGGACGACGTCGCCGGCCTCGACCCGCGCCCCCTCCAGGAAGGTGTGCTGGTCGTTGAGCGCGGTGACCCGGGCGCCGGCGAGCGGCTCCGGGCCCGCGCCCCGGACGAGCTGCGGCTCCGGCAGCCCCTCGTCGAACGGGAGGTCGCGCTTGCCCGCGTCGAGCAGCGCCAGGCCCGGCTCCGGGCAGGAGATCACGCGGGCCCAGCCGTGCATCGCCGACCGCAGCCGGGAGCCCTCACCGCCGGAGCCGCCACCGGTGTCGCCGGTGTCGCCGGTGTCGCCGGAGCCACGGGCGAACGGTGAGATGTCCCGGTAGAACCCGTCGTCGTGCACCAGGTACGCGCCCGATCTCAGGACCACGTGCGCGTCCAGACCGCCCAGCGCCTCCACGACCTGGTCGAAGAACGCGCTGCCGCCCGCCGTCACGATCGGCTCGCCGGTCTCGTGCGGAAGCCGCGCGTGCACGTCGGCGAGCGTGCGCAGGTAGGCGGCGACCGCGTCCAGCCCTTCGGGGGACGCGTCGTGCGCGACCGCGCCCTCGTACCCGGCCGTGCCCACCAGCCGCAGGACAGGGGACTTCCGTACGGCCTCCGCCACCGCGACGGCCTCGTCGGCGTCCCGCACGCCCGTCCGCCCGCCGGGGGCGCCCAGCTCGACGCAGACGTCCACCTGCCGCTGGGCGTGGCAGTGGCGCAGCGCCTCGTTCATCAGCTCGACCGCCCGGACCGAGTCGACCCAGGACAGGAACGTGAAGTCGGGACACCGTTCCAGCTCCGCGGCCAGCCACGCCAGCCCGGCCGGGTCCAGCAGCGCGTTGGCCAGCAGTACGCGGCGCACCCCGAAGGCCCGCGCGACGCGCAGCTGCGGCAGGTTGGCGACGGTGACGGCCCACGCGCCCGCGTCCAGCTGCCGCCGCCACAGCTGCGGAGCCATCGTGGTCTTGCCGTGCGGCGCGAGGCGGACGCCCGCCGCGCGGGTCCAGCCGGCCATCAGCCGGAGGTTGTGGTCGAGCGCGCCCGCGTCGAGGGTCATCAGGGGCGTGCCGAACTCCTCCAGGGGGCGCCGGGAACGGGCGTACTCCCGCACCGTGCTGCCGTGCGCCGAGGCCGGGACGGCCTTGAACCGCCAGTCGAGGATCTCGTCGCCGAGCGCGTCGACCGCCTCGCCGTCAATGGTCTCCACCATGACCTCCTACGTTGCACATGACGCAACGTTCATTGCGCCCTGCGCTTCTGCGGTTGTAACATCACGGTGCGCGCGGGTCAACGGCCGACGATCAAGGTTTTTCCGGACGCGGGCCCGGGCCGCGGGCCCTGAGAAGGCGGGCGGGGGAAGCCGATGAGCCAGAGCCTGGCGCGGGCGCTGCGCATCCTTTCCGAGCTCGGTGAGGGGCCGCGCACCCTGGACGAGCTGGCCGCCGCCGTCGGCGTCCACAAGACGACGGTGCTGCGCCTGCTGCGCACGCTGGAGCGGGAGCGGTTCGCCTACCGCGACGACGCCCACCGTTTCCGTCTCGGCTCGGGACTGTTCGCGCTGGCCGGCGCCGCGCTCGACGAGCGCGGCATCCGTGACGTCGCCGCGCCCCACCTGGCCCGGCTGAACGAGCTGACCGGGCAGACCGTCCACCTGGGCGTGTACGAGGGCGGCGAGGTCGTCTACCTGGACAAGTACGACTCCCGCCACGCGATCCGCATGTACTCCCGGGTCGGGCTGCCGATGCCGCTGCACGCCACCGCGATCGCCAAGGTCCTCCTGGCCGACCAGCCCGAGCCGCGCCGCCGCCTGATCGTGACGGGCATCGACTACACCCCGTACACCGGGAACACCATCACCGGCCCGGACGCCCTCCTGGAGGAGCTGGCGCGGGTGGCCGGGCAGGGGTACGCGCTCGACGACGCCGAGCACGAGACGTTCCTGCGGTGCGTCGCCGCGCCGATCCGGGGGGCCGGGGGCCGCGCCGTCGCGGCGGCCTCGCTGTCGGTGCCCGACGTCGTCCTCGGCCGCGACGGCATCCTCGGGCTGCTGCCGGAACTGCTCGCCACCGTCCGCGCCATCTCCGCCGACTGCGGCCACACGCCGTAGCGCGGCGCCTCACCAGGTGGCGGGCGGACGCCCGGACACGTGGACGCCCGGACGCCCGACACGCGGACGTCCCGACACGCGGACGCGCGGGCGCCCGGAGGCCCTGCGGCGCAGGCGTTACGGGATATCGGCGGACCGAAATCAGGGCATTGTGATCTTTTGGCCACGTACGCCCCAACGTCCCCGCTACGGTTTCCGCCGTGGGGGTAGTCGATTCCAGCCCGGCGTCTCGCCGCAGGGCTCTCTGGTTGATGGGCGCGGCAGGTCTCGCCTTCCTGGCCGCCGACAGCGCGGGCGCGTCGACCACGCCCCGCACGGCCGCGCCGGGCACCCGGCGGCGCGCCGTCCTGCATCCCTCGCCCAGCCCCACCCCGACGCCCACGCCGACGCCCCGCCCCGCGCCGTGGACGCCGGCCCGGCTGACCGCGGTGAAGCCCAAGACCCCCATCCGCGACCTGAAAGAGCTGGTCCCGCCGCCGCCGGACCGGACGATCGCGCTGACCATCGACGACGGGCCGAACCCGACCTGGACGCCCAAGGTGCTGGACCTGCTCGCCGAGCACCAGGTGCACGCCACGTTCTTCATCATCGGCGAGCAGGTCAAGGAGTACCCCCGGCTCACCCGGCGCATCGCGGCGGCCGGGCACCAGATCTGCAACCACACCATGACCCACCCGCTGTCGTTCGACGGCCTGTCGCGCAAGCGGCTCAAGAAGGAGATCGGCGAGGCCCACGACCTGATCTCCCAGACCTCCGGGATCGTCCCCACCTTCTTCCGCGCCCCGGGCGGCGCGTGGTCCCCCGCCGTCCTGGACGTCATCGGCGAGCACGGCATGCTGCCGATCGACTGGGCGGTCGATCCCCGTGACTGGGCCCGTCCCGGCGTCGGCCGCATCCGCAAGACGCTGATGGGCAGCGAGTCCGGCAACATCCTGCTGGTGCACGACGGGGGCGGCGACCGCTCCCAGACCGTCCGGGCGCTCCGCGGCGCCATCCCCAGGCTGAAGAAGCGCGGCCTGACCTTCGTCGCCCTCTGATCATCGGGACCGCGGGGGTGTACCTGAGTACACCCCATGTCCGGGGTTCGGGCACACTGTGCGGGCCGGGGAACGGGCGAAGACTGGACTCCGTACGGCAGGCGATGTACGGAGGATGCAGTGGACGGCGAACTGAGCGGGCGCTCCCGCGAGACCTGGCTGACGGAACGGGCGCGAGCCCCCTGGCGGGGCTTCCGCCTGTGGTTGCTGTGCATCCCCGGAATGTTCGCGTTCAGCCTGCTGAACAGCACCCTGTCGCTCCTGAGCATCGGGCTGGGCGTGTTCGTGCTGGCACCCGTCGTGGTCTTCGTCCGCAGGCTGATGAACACCTACCGCGGCCTGCTCGCCCAGTGGACGGGCCACCGGATCGAGCGCCCCTACCTGCCGGAGCCCGTTCCCGCGCCCGACGAGGACCCCAAGAGCACCGGCGCGCGGCTGCGGCGTTTCCAGTGGATCGTCACCGACCCGGCCACATGGCGCGACTTCGCCTTCCTGGTCGCCGACCCGTTCGTGGCGACGTTCACCGCCCTGCTGCCCTCCGCCCTGATCGTGAGCGGCCTGTGGGGGTGGATCCTGGCGGCCGGGGCCGGAGACATGATCGTGCAGGCGGGCGGCAACGAGTGGTACGCGTTCATCCATGTCGGCGCGGGCGAGCAGTGGCCCGCCGGTGCCGCGGTGCTCGGGACGGTCTTCATGGCGCTGGGCTTCCTCAGCGGCCCGGCGATGCTCGACTACTACGGGCGGTGGGGACGGGTGCTGCTCGGCCCCACCCAGGCGTCCCGGCTCGCGCTGCGCGTCCGGCACCTGACCGAGACCCGGTCGGACGCGGTGGACGCCTCCGCCGCCGAGCTGCGCCGCATCGAGCGCGACCTGCATGACGGTGCCCAGGCCCGGCTGGTGGCGATGGGCATGACCCTCGGCGCGATCGAGCACCTGCTGGACCGCGACCCGGACAAGGCCCGGCTGCTGCTGGCCGAGACCCGCGCGTCGTCCGCCAAGGCGCTGGCCGAGTTGCGCGACCTGGTCCGCGGGATCCACCCGCCGGTGCTGGCCGACCGGGGCGTCGGCGACGCGGTCAAGGCGCTCGCCCTGGACCACCCGCTGCCGGTCGAGGTGAACGTCGCGCTGCCGGGCCGCCCGGAGCCGCCGGTGGAGTCGGCCGTCTACTTCGCCGTCTCGGAGATGCTCACCAACGCGGCCAAGCACTCGCGCGCCCGGCGGGTCTGGGTCGACCTCGAACACCGGGACGGCGCGCTGCGGGCCACCGTCACCGACGACGGGCAGGGCGGCGCCACGTTCGAGGGCGGGACGGGGCTGCGCGGGATCGAGCGGCGCGTCGGTACCTTCGACGGAGTGCTGGCCCTGAGCTCCCCTCCGGGCGGCCCGACCGTCGTGACCTTGGAGGTGCCTTGCGAGCCGTCGCCGCCCACCCGTCCCTGAACCGGCCGGCCCGCTGATGCGGGTCGTGCTGGCCGAGGACCTCGCCCTCCTGAGGGAAGGGCTGGTCAGCCTCCTGGAGGCGCACGGATTCGAGATCGCGGCGGCCGTGGACAACGGCCCGTCGCTGCTCAAGGCACTGGTCGACCACCGCCCGGACGTGGCGGTGGTCGACGTGCGCCTGCCGCCCTCCTTCACCGACGAGGGGCTCCAGGCGGCGCTGGAGGCGCGCCGCCGGATCCCGGGCCTGCCGGTGCTGGTGCTGTCGCAGTACGTGGAGCAGCTGTACGCCCGCGAGCTGCTCGCCGACGGCAGCGGCGGCATCGGCTACCTGCTGAAGGACCGGGTGTTCGACGCGGCGCAGTTCGTGGACGCGGTCCGCCGGGTCGCGGGGGGCGGCACGGCGATGGACCCGGAGGTGATCTCGCGGCTGGTGGCGCGCACCACCCGGGACCGCCCGCTGGGACGGCTCACCCCGCGCGAGCGCGAGGTGCTGGAACTGATGGCGCAGGGCCGTTCCAACGCGGCGATCGCCCAGCAGCTCGTCATCACCGAGCGGGCGGTCACCAAGCACACCGCCAACATCTTCGGCAAGCTCGACCTGGCCGTCTCCGACGACGACAACCGCAGGGTGCTCGCGGTCCTGGCCTACCTCAACCACTAGCGCCGGTCGCGTCGGGCGCGTCAGCCGAGGCCCCAGAACGGTCCCTTCAGACCGGCCTCCCGGAAGTAGGCGGCGGCCGAGGCGGGCTCGCGGCGGGTGTAGCCGTGGTCCAGGCGGCCCGCGTACCAGTGCCGGGCCAGGCGCCACAGGGTCGGCAGGTCCATGACGTACCCGCGCTCGTTGCCGGTGCGCTGGAGCCAGTCGTCCACGCAGCCCTCGTCGCAGAACAGCCGCTGGTTTCCACAGGTGTGGACGACGTCGTCCCACATGCGGGGGGTGGGGACGAGGAAGTGCGCGACCTGGCCGCCGGGCGGGGGCGCCTCCCGTGTCACGTTCCAGGCGTGCGGAGTGGCGCAGCCGGGGCAGCGGGTGGAGACGAGCACCTCCGGCTCGTCCGGCAGCAGGTGCGGCAGGGCGAAGGAGTCCCACGCGCATCCGCCCCACCAGAGCGTGGACGCGCCCATGACCGCGAAGCCGAGCGGCACCGAGCTGAACGGGTGCGCCATCAGGATCCGGTCGTCGCCGTCGAGGGCGATGTGCCGTTGCGCGGCGAGGGCGCGCAGGCCGTCCCGTATCGCGCCGGTGTCCGAGCCGAACCGCTCGGCCAGCTCGCCCGCCTCCGGTGCCCGGCCCGTCTCCGCGAAGGAACGGTAGACGGCCACCCGCAGGTCCTCGTCGTCGAACGCCACCTGGACAGTCCTTTCACGCAACTCACTGGGCCGGCCTCAGCCTAGCCCACGGGACGCGACCCGGGGCCGCTCACCGGGAAGAGCCGATCAGAAACCGGGCTATAACCCCTCTTTCCGAACAGAATCGCGGCTCCCACCACACCCGAACGCGCTTTTGGACTGTCCCGCCCGGCGATTGTGAATTATCTTGCCTGGCAAGACAGGCCCTTTTGGAGGGGCGCCATGACCTGGATCTTGTTCATGCTGTGCCTGGCGATCGCCGGACGCGAGCTGTATCTGGCCTTTGACCGCAAACGGTCCGGCGTCGCCGCCGAAATCGCCGGCGTCCATGCCCGGCTTTCCGCGCTCCAGAGCACGCGGGAGGAGCTGGAGAAGGTACGCGCCGTGGAGCGCGACCAGGCCGAGCGGATCGAGCGGCTGGGCTCCGCGCAGGAGGAGCAGGCCGCGTCGCTGGAGCGGGCCGACGCCCGCATCCGGTCGCTGATCGGGCAGATCAACGACCGGGTCCTGCCCGAGGTCAGCGCCCGGCTCGCCCGGCAGCGCGGGGCGGTCGACCGGCTGTCGGCGGAGGTGGCCCGGCTCCGCGGCCACCTGGCCGAACGCCTCGACCAGGCCGCCGCGGCCTCGCTGGGCGCCGACCCGGTCGACACCGTGGCCGGCGGTCTGGGCGCGGGCACCGCCGAGCCGCGCGCCGAGCTGGCCCGGGAGTTCGCCCGGTTCGCCCGCCGGTACGGGCTGCGGGTCGAGCTGAACGTCCCCGTGCCGGCCGCCTCCGCCCCCGCGCCGGCCGGCGAGGACGCGGACGGCGACGCCCCGGCCGGGGACGGGAATACGGCCTGGCGGCGGCGCTGTTACCTGTCAGGCCGGAGCCCGCGCGGCCTGGAACGCGACTTCATCGGGTTGCTCTCCACCTTGCGCACCGCAGGGGACGTCGGGGGCGACCCGGCCGCGGCCACACTCGTGGACCGCGGGGTCGGCGGGGACGGCGGGGAGATCGGGGCCGGCGAGGGTGTGGACGGCGAGGCCGCGGAGGCGGTCCGTGCCGCGCGCGCCCTGCTGGACGCGCTGAAGCAGACCGAGTCGGGCGGGGCTCAGATCGGGCCGCTGATCCTCGCGCGGACGCCGGAGTCGCTGGTCTGCGGGGTCCTCCCGCTCGCCGAGCTGCGCGGGGCCGACCCGGCCGCGCTGGTGGCCGACCCCGACGGCACGGCCGAGCGCCTGCGCCGCCTGCCCGAGGGCCGCCGCTACGACGCGTCGGCCGGCTGACCGCCGCCCGGAACACCCCCGCCCGGGGCACCCCCGCCCGGGTGACCGCCGCCCGGGTGACCGCCGCCCGGGCGTTCGTCCGCGGGAGCCGTCCAGGTGAAGCGGGGCGGGCGGCGTTCGAGGAAGGCCGCGACGCCCTCGTCCATGTCGCCGCCGCCGGCGTGCGCCTCGGCCAGCCAGCGGTCCAGCGCCGGCTCCGCGTCGTCCCCGGCCGCGAGGGCGTCCACGATCTCCTTGACCGCCCGCTGGGTGAGCAGCGACCGCGAGGCCAGCGTCGCGGCGAACGCGGCCACCCGCTCGTGCACCCCGCCGGCGGGGACGACCTCGTCCAGCAGGCCGATCCGCAGCGCGTGCCGGGCGTCAATGAGCTCGGCCGAGTACAGCAGGTACTTGGCCGCCGACGCGCCCACCTGCCGTACCAGCCGGCGCGTCGCCGAGCCCGGGTAGACGATGCCGAGTCTGGCCGGGGTGATGCCGAAACGCGCGTCCTCGGCGGCGAAGCGAAGGTCGCAGGCCGTCGCGAGCTGGCAGCCGCCGCCCACGCAGAAGCCCTCGATCGCGGCGATCGTGGGCTTGGGGAAGGCCGCCAGCGCCTCCTCGGCGACGGTCGAGGGGTGGCGGTCACCGCGCCGCCGGATGGCGTCCAGCTCGCCGATGTCCGCGCCGGCGCAGAAGTTCCCGCCCGCCCCGGTCAGCACCAGGGCCCGTACGGCGGGGTCGGCGGCGAACGCCTCCAGCAGGCCGGGCAGCCCCAGCCACATGCCCTCGGTCATGGCGTTGCGCTTCTCCGGGCGGTCGATGGTGATCGTCGCGACGCCGCCGGTCACCTCGCCGCGCAGCCACCGGTCAGCGGCCATTCCGCCCCCTCGCTCTCGACGCGCCGCAATCGTACGAGGCGGGGCCTTCCGGCCGCGCCGCGCCCCGGCCCGGAAGACCGCGCCGGAAGACTGCGCCGGACGGGGCCGCAGGACGGGGAGTGCGGAGCGGGCGTTGTGTGTTGTACTGTCGTTATAGCGCCTTCATCGGCGCTTCTACCCCGCCCGGGCCATCTGAGTGCCCGGTGATCGTTCGAGTTCCCCCATTCGACCGAGCCCGGTACGCGCGGAATCGCATCCGGGCCACCGTACCTAGGGAGCCGTCGGCGGCCCGATGAGCGCGAGCCGCGTTTTTCTCCTGACTCCCGCGTACGTGCCCGAGTGAGCCGTACACGGAAACCGACTCCGGGCACGCGGTGCCATTTCGCGGTAGCCCGAGAAGGGACTTTCATGACCGCCACCATCACCAATGAACGCACGGCCGAACGCACGGCCGGGCCCAAGCAGGCCACCCGGCGGCGGGCGGCCCGCCCCGTCCGGCAGGCCGTTTCCGCACCGGGCGCCGAACGGGCCACGGAAGCGCCGCCGGTTCCGTTCCAGGGAATCCTGTCCGTCCAGGACAAGCACGCGTTCGTGCGGACGCAGGGCTACCTGCCCGGCCCGGACGACGTGTACGTCTCCCTCGCCCAGGTGAGCTCGAACCACCTGCGCCCCGGCGACGTCGTCACCGGGACGGCCCGCCCGCCCCGGTCGAGCCGCGAGAAGTTCGCCTCGCTGCACCGGGTCGAGACGGTCAACAACGTCACGCCCCAGGAGGCCGCCGCGCGGCCCGAGTTCGGCGCGCTGACGCCGCTGTTCCCGAACGAGCGGCTGCGGCTGGACGGCGGCTCGCCCGCCGTCCGCGTCATCGACCTGGTCGCCCCCATCGGCAAGGGCCAGCGCGGCCTCATCGTCGCCCCGCCCAAGGTCGGCAAGACGATGATCCTGCAGGCCCTGGCCAGCGCCATCAGCACGAGCAACCCCGAAAGCCACCTCATGGTGCTGCTCATCGACGAGCGGCCCGAGGAGGTGACCGACATGCAGCGGACGGTGCGGGGCGAGGTCGTCCACTCGACCTTCGACCGGCCCGCCGAGGAGCACACCGCGCTGGCCGAGCTGACCATCGAACGCGCCAAGCGCCTGGTCGAGCAGGGCCACGACGTGGTCGTGCTGCTCGACTCGATCACCCGGCTGGGCCGCGCCTACAACCTGGCGGCCCCCTCCAGCAGCCGCATCCTGGCGGGCGGCGTGGCGACGACCGCGATCTACCCGCCCAAGCGCTTCTTCGGCGCCGCCCGCAACATCGAGAACGGCGGCTCGCTGACCATCCTCGCCACCGCGCTGGTCGAGACCGGTTCCCGCATGGACGACGTCTTCTTCGAGGAGTACAAGGGCACCGGGAACATGGAGCTCAAGCTCGACCGCGGGCTGGCCGACCGGCGGATCTTCCCCGCGGTCGACATCGAGGCGTCCGGCACCCGCCGCGAGGAGCTGCTCCTGTCCCCCGAGGAGCTGGTGCTGAACCGGCGGCTGCGCCGCGCCCTCAGCGGCCTGGAGAGGCAGCAGGCCATCGAGGCGCTGCTGGAGAAGGTGAAGGACACCTCCTCCAACGCCGAACTCCTGCTCCGCATACGCCAGACGACCTGACGCCCCCGGACGCTTCCGTGAGGTACCTGGTCGCTTCCGCGAGGTCAATGGTCGCTTCCGTGAGGTCACCCGGTGCGGAACGAGCCGAGGATCCGTTCGTAGACCCGTTGTGCGGGGGTCCAGCGCGCGTCGGGCGCGTAGAAGTAGAACTCGTAGCCGGCCGTCCGCGTCCGTAGCGCGTGCATGCGGTGCTCCGCCTCGCCCCAGGTGTACTCCCACTCCGCCGCGGGCCGGTTGAGTTCCGGGACGGGCTCCAGCCGCAGCAGGCGGTAGCCGGGATGGCCCGCCGAGCCGGCCGTCTGCCGCTCGACCGCGCGCAGGCCGGCCAGCGGGGTGCCGGAGACCGGGGTGATGCGCAGGCCGCGTCCCGCCACCGGGTCCCGCCAGTGGACGGCGCCGCCGCGCACCTCGCGCCGCCAGTCCAGCGGCACGTCGACGTGGTAGCCGGCGGACTCGTGGTACGAGGCCGTCCGGAAGGCTCCGCCGGGAACGGGGAGCAGGGTGAGCGCCTCGCCCTTGCCGACCGAGTTCCAGCGCGCGCTCCACGCTCCCAGGACGACGGCCGTGACGGCGATGCTGATCGCGAAGACCATGGTGCCCAGCCGCGACCGCCGGTCGCCGCGCGCCCGGCGTTCGCCGGCGGGGAGCCGTCCGGGCCGCGTGTTCGGCAGCAGCCTGCGCCAGGCGGGGGGCGGCGGCTCGGTGGCGGCCCCCAGCAGCCGGGCGGCCTCCGCGGCGCGCAGGCGGCGGCACGGGTCCTGCCGCAGCAGGCCCTCGATCACCGGGGCCAGCCGGCCCGCGCGGACCGGCGGCGGGTACTCGCCGAGCAGCACCGCCACCATCGAGGCCAGGGCGTGGCAGCGCAGGAAGGGCGAGGTCCCCTCCACGGCCGCGTACAGGGTGGCGCCCAGCGACCACAGGTCCGACGCGCGGACGCCGGGCTCGCCGCGGACGCGTTCGGGCGGCAGGTACGCCGGCGAGCCCTCGATCCCGGCGACCAGCGTCTCCTCCGGCTCCGGCCCGCTGTCCACGTGGACGGCCAGGCCGAAGTCGGTGAGGAGGATCCGGCCGTCGTCGCACAGCAGGATGTTGCTGGGCTTGACGTCCCGGTGCAGGATCCCGGCCCGGTGCGCGGCGTCCAGGACGGCCAGCACGGACTGGCCGATCCTGGCGGCCCGCTCCACCGGCAGCGGGCCGTGCTCGGCGATCTCCTGGTGCAGGGAGCGGGCGCGCAGGAACTCCATGACGATCCACGGCCGCCCGTCCTCGATGACCACGTCGTGCACGTCGATCACGCCGGGATGCCGCAGCGCCGCGGTGGCACGGGCCTCCTCGATGAGCCGCCTGCACAGCAGCCGGCGTTCGCCGGCGGTCAGCCGTTCCGGGAGCCGCACTTCCTTGACCGCCACGTCCCGGTCCAGCATCTCGTCATGGGCCCGCCAAACAGTGCCCATTCCACCCTGGCCGACCACCGAGAGCAGGCGATACCGCTCCGCCAGCGGTATCAACCGATCTCCCACCATGTCGTGTTTATGTGCGCGAACCGCCCCAAGCCATGCTCCGAAAGACCAAATCATTTCTTGACCGATCTCCGACCCCGGAGAGGGTTGCGGGACACGGAGTAAAGAACCCGGCGAAACATTCCGGACTCAGGTCGTGACACGCCGGATTCTCTGGCGATTCAGGCGTCGACCGGCACCTTCGAGGCGGGCCACATGGCGAGCGGATGATCGAGGACCGTTCCGGGCGGAAGGTCGCGCCGGACGAAACACTCGGTGCCCAGAACCCGCCGGAACAGGAAGCGCGGCAATCGCAGCAGCGGCGCGAGCGTGCAGGCCGACCCGCCGCCGGGGTCGTGCGCGACGTTGGCGGCCAGGGCGGTGCGCTTGGCCGCGATGTACCGGCGTACGCAGACGCGGTGGGTGATCTCGGAGCGAGGGGCATAGGCGTTCTCGGAACCCTTCGCGTTCAGCGCGCGGGGGACCAGGCCGAGGCGTACGAGCGGCCGGGGGACGCGCAGCAGGAGGTCACGGTCGAGGGTCGCCTCCAGGACGACCGGGGTGCCGGCCAGCTCGGCGGCCCGGACGCCCACCCGGTGCACGTGGACGTGGTCGGGGTGCCCGTAGCCGCCCGCCGGGTCGTACACGCTCAGGAGGTCGGCGCGCTCCTGGCGGAGCAGCTCGGCCAGCCCGTCCGCGGCGAGCCCGACGTTCGCGCGGGAGAAACCGCCCAGGGCGCTGCCGTCGAGCCCCGAGTCCTCGTACCCGAGCAGGACGACGCGGGCGCAGCCGAGCAGGTGCGCCGACGCGTCCAGGGCGTCGGTCAGGGCGTCGGTCAGGACCTCGGCGGCCGGGCGGACGTCCAGGCAGGTCAGCCCGCCCCGGCCGGCCGCGACCACCAGCACCACCCGGTGCCCCTCGGCGGCCAGCCGCGCCATCGTGCCTGCGGTCAGCCATGCCTCGTCGTCGCGGTGGGCGTGGAAGAAGACGCAGGTCCGTGGCACGGACTCTAGATTCCCTGGGGCGCTTGAAGATCATTCCACCGGAACGTCAAAGCTGCGTCATCACCGGCTCGCCGGACATGCCGCTCACCCGGCACGAATGCCCGTTCTCCGGCGAACGTCGCGAAGCGCCCCGGTGGCTACCGGGCCCCGTCCTCGGCGAACACCGACCGCGCCCAGGTGTAGTCGGACTTGCCGACGGCGGTACGCCGCACCTCGTCCACCACCGTGACCTGGCGCGGGAGCTTGTAGCCGGCCAGCCGGCCCCGGCAGTGCCCGGTCAGCGCCTCCAGCGACGGGTTCGTTCCGGGCCGTACGGAGATCACCGCGGCGACGCGCTCGCCGAACCGCTCGTCCGGCAGGCCCACCACGGCCGCGTCCTCCACGTCCGGATGGTCCTTGAGCGCCACCTCGACCTCCTCCGGGTAGACCTTCTCGCCCCCGGTGTTGATGACCAGGGACCCCCGGCCGAGCAGGGTGATCGTGCCGTCCTCCTCCAGCGCGGCGAAGTCGCCGGGGACCGACCAGCGGGTGCCCTCGGCGTCGGTGAAGAACGTGGACGCGGTCTTGTCCGGGTCGTTGTAGTAGCCGAGCGGGATGTGCCCGCTGCGCGCCAGCCGTCCGACCTCGCCCGGCCGCACCACCTTGAGGTCCTCGTCCAGGACGGTGATGCCCGGCTTCATCAGGAACCGCGCGGTGCCCGAGTCGCCGCCGACCGACGGGCCGCACGCGCCGGTCTCGGACGCCCCGTAGTTGTCCAGGAACATGATGTTCGGCAACCGCTCCAGCAGGGCGTCCTTGGCGCCCTCGGTCAGCGGCGCGCCGCCCGACGCGATCGCGAACAGCGCGGAGGTGTCGTGGTCGCCGGAGGCCAGCTCCCGGGCGACCGGACGTGCCATGACGTCGCCGACCAGCATCATGACGTTGGCCTGCTCGGCGGCCAGGATCTCCAGGGCCCGCGCGGGATCGAAGGCGTGCTCGGTGTAGAGGACGACCTTGGCGCCGCCGAACAGCCCCATGAACGCCACCCACTGGCCGGCACCGTGCATGACGGGCGCGCAGACCAGCACCGCCATCGCCGGCTGCTCGGCGTTGGCGGCGATGCCCTCGGGGCTGGTGATGGGGTCGCCCAGGACGTTCCCGCCGCCGAGCGCGCCGAAGAAGATGTCCTCGCAGCGCCACTCGACGCCCTTGGGATAGCCGGTCGTGCCGCCGGTGTACATGATGTAGCGGTCGTCGCTGGACCGTTCGGGGAAGTCGTCGCCGTCGGAGGCCGCGGCCAGCGCCTTCTCGTACTCCACCGCCCCGGGGATCTCCGTGCCGTCACCGTCCTCCAGCACCACCACGTGCCGCAGCAGCGGCAGGTCGGCCCGGATCTCCTCCACCCGCGCCAGCAGCGACCGCTCGCCGATCAGCGCCACCGAGTCGGAATCGGACAGGACGTGGTGCAGCTCGGCGGCGACGTAGCGGAAGTTGACCGGGACCGGCACGGCCCGGATCTTGAAGGCGCCGAGCATGCTCTCGATCCACTCGGCCCGGTTGTAGGCCAGGATCGCCACGTGCTCCCCCGGCCGCACGCCCGCGCCGGCGAGGTGATGGCCCACCCGGCCGGCCCGTTCGTTGAGCTCCCGGTAGGTGCGGCGCTCGTCCCCGGCGACGAGTGCGGGCCGGTCGGGGCCGGCGGCGGCCAGGATCTCGAGCAGGTCGGCCAGGTTGTAGCTTCGCGCCATGCCACGTCCTCGCGTTGTCGGGGTGGGCGGAGGAGATTCGATCATCCCGCGTAACTGACAGATCGTCCAATGAGATCGGTCACACCACCGGTCGCACCGCCGGCCACCACCGGTCGCACCGCCGGCCACCGCCGGCCGGGCCGGAGGCGATGAGTGATCGGTCACACCGCCGTTCCGGCCGCACCTTTCAGCCTTCCCTCAGGAGACCACGAAAGCGCAGGTCAGAAGGCATATTGGCAGGAGTTCGAGCGGGGCCCGGAGCGCCGCATCCGGCCACGCCCGGCGGTTCTTATACGGCTCTTATCTGGGTACCGGCATGCTTGGCCGTAACGATTCTGCATCAGACGGGGGTAGCGGTGAGCGCAGGCGCGATGGCGTGGACGCCTCCGACGTGGGAGGAGATCGTCAGCGAGCACTCCACAAGGGTGTTCCGGCTGGCGTACCGCCTGACCGGCAACCGGCACGACGCGGAGGACCTGACCCAGGACGTCTTCATCCGGGTCTTCCGTTCCTTGTCCTCCTACAGTCCGGGCACCTTCGAGGGATGGCTGCACCGGATCACCACCAACCTCTTCCTCGACCGCGCCCGCCGCAAGCAGCGCATCCGCTTCGACGCGCTGGCCGACGACGCGGCCGAACGCCTCCAGGGCCGCGAGCCGAGCCCCGCCCAGGCGCTCGACGAGCGGATCCTGGACGCCGACATCCAGAGCGCGCTGGACGCGCTGGCCCCCGAATACCGCGCGGCCGTGGTGCTGTGCGACATCGAGGGGCTCACCTACGAGGAGATCGCCGCCTCGCTGGGAGTGAAGATGGGCACGGTGCGCAGCCGCATCCACCGTGGCCGCGCCCAGCTGCGCACCGCCCTCGAACACCGCCGCCCGGACGCCCCGCCCGCGCCCCTCGCCGCCACGCACATGGACGCCCCGCACCTCGACGCCGCCCCCGCCCGTACCCCCTGACCCGCCCCCCGGCCCCCGGCCCGCTCCCCGCCTCGCTCCGTTCGATGTGACGACCCTCACACGTGACCGGTCAGTAACTTGTGACCTACCCTCGCCCCGTGGACATCGTCTTCGAGCGCCGCGGCGACGGACCGCCGCTGGTACTGCTGCACGGAATCGGGCACCGGCTGCAAGGCTGGCAGCCCGTCATGGACCGGCTGGCCGAGGAACGCGACGTCATCGCAGTGGACCTGCCCGGCTTCGGGGCGTCCCCGCCGCTGCCCGCCGGCACCCCCTACACCGTGGACGCGACGATCGGCGTCCTGACGGACCTGTTCGAGCGGCTCGGGGTGGAGCGCCCGCACATCGCCGGCAACTCGCTCGGCGGGCTGTTCTCCCTGGAGGCCGCCGACCGGGGCCTGGTCAGCTCGGCCACGGTGCTGTCCCCGGCGGGCTTCTTCACCGCCCGGGAGCTGGCCATGGCGGCCTCGATCCTGCGCGCCTCGCGGCTGGCCGCCGGCCTGCCCGCCCCGCTCATGGAACGGCTCGCGCGCTCTCCCCGCCGCCGGATGACCATGTTCGGCATGATCTACGCCCGTCCCGACCTGCTGGACTACGAGGCCCTCGCGGGCGACGCCCGCGCCCTGCGCGGCGCCGCCGGGTTCGAGCCCACGCTGCGCGCCGGGCGCAGGGTCCGCTTCCGCGGCTCCTGCGCGGACGTCCCGGTGACGATCGCGTGGGGCACCAAGGACCGCCTGCTCCGGGCGAGCCAGGCCGTCCGGGCCCAGCAGGCGCTGCCCGGGGCCCGTTTCGTGTGGCTCCGGGGCTGCGGGCACGTCCCGATGGGGGACGATCCCGAGCTGGTGGCGCGGGTGCTCCTCGAAGGCAGCGACCACCCCCTGCGCGGCGCCGGGGACAAGGCCGCCTGACACGCCTCGGCCCCCCGGTTCCGGCCCCCCTTTGACAATCCTTGAAGACTCAACTAACGTCTGCATCAGCAAGTCGTTGAAACTTCAAGCATTTAGCGGGAGTCCATCATGAGCATCGCCACCGCCCCGGGCCTGACCGCCGGCACCTGGAACATCGACCCGGCGCACTCCGAGGTCACCTTCGTGATCCGGCACCTGATGAGCAAGGTGCGGGGCAGCTTCACCGAGTTCTCCGGCACCGTCCAGATCGCCGAGGACCTGGCCGCCTCCACCGCCACCGCCGAGATCTCGATGGCCTCCATCGACACCCGCCACGCCGACCGGGACGCGCACGTCCGCACCTCCGACGTGCTGGACGTCGAGAACCACCCGACCATGACCTTCGCCACCACCGGCGTCCGCTCCGAGGGCGGCGACCACTACCTGGACGGCGACCTGACCATCAAGGGCGTCACCCGTCCGGTCACCCTGGAGGTCGAGTTCAACGGTATCGGCGAGGACCCGTGGGGCGGCACCCGCGCCGGATTCTCCGCCTCCACCACCATCAACCGCAAGGACTGGGGCATCGAGTTCAACATCCCGCTGGCGGGCGACAAGGCCCTGCTCAGCGACAAGGTCGACATCCAGCTGGAGGTCCAGGCCGTCCGCGCCTGACCCGGCCGGGCCCGCGCCGCGCGGGCGGAGACGCTCCCGCGACGCGTGACCGATGCGGAGAGGCCGCTCACCTACGGGTGGGCGGCCTCTCCGCGTCGGGGGTGCGCGCACATGTGTACGGAGAGACACGGTTCGAGAAGGATGATGGCGCCTGTGACATCATGAGCCGTGACTCCGAAGAAGGAACCGGACCCCGAGTCGCTCACCGAGCTGCGCCGGTGGCTCGACGCCGTCGGCGCCCTCACCGCGGCCGTGAACTCGGGCCTCGGCCTGCGCGACGTCCTCGACCTCATCGCCGAGACCGCGCGCACCCTGCTCGCCCTCGACTTCTGCGGCGTCCTCGTCCCGGACGCGGCCGAGCGGAACCTGGTCATCGCCGGGTGGAGCGGGCTGACCGAGGAGTACGTCGCGCGGGTGAACTCCGACCGGCCGGTGCGCCTGGAGGCGGACGCGGACGGCGGCGCGCCGTCGAGCCGGGCGTTCCGTTCCGGGCGGCCGGTCGCGGTCGCCGACATCGCCCGGGAGCTCGGCTTCATCTGGGGCGGCGTGGCCCGCGAGCAGGGCTACCGCTCGATGCTGTCGGTGCCGCTGGTCACGGGCTCGGCGGTGGTCGGCACGCTGAACAGCTACTTCTCGGCGGTCCACGACTTCACCGAACTGGAGATCGACCGGCTGCGGCTGCTCGCCGACCACGCGGCCATCGCGCTCACCTCGGCGCGGATGCTCGACGACCTGCGCCACCAGCACGAGCTGGCCACCCGTTCGGAACGCATCCACGACCGGCTGCTGCGGGTGGCGCTGCGCGCGGGCGGCGTCGACGGCATCGCCGCCGCGGTGTCGGATCTGCTGTCCCGGCCGGTGCTGGTCGAGGACGCCCGCGGCGAGGTCCTCGCGCACACCGGCGCGCTCGCCGGCCTGCCGCCCGCCGCGGTGCGCGCCGCCCTCGGGGTCGACGGGCACGCGGCGGACCCCGGGACGGGGCTCGTCCGGGAACACGGGGACCACGTGGTCATCGGCGTCCTGCTCGAAGGCTCGGTGGTGGCCCGGCTCTGGCTGCCGCGCGGCCCGGCGCCCCTCAGCCCGCTGGACGGCCGCGCCCTGGAGCACGCGTCGCTCGTGCTCTCCCTCGAGATGTTCCGGCGGCGTACCGCGGCGGAGGTCGAGCAGCGCCTGCGCGGCGAGCTGCTGGCCGACATCCTCGGCGGCTCCGACCTCGCCTCGGGCCCGCTACGCGAGCGCGCCGACCTCCTCGGGCATGACCTGACCCGTCCGCACCTCGCGATCGTCTGCCGGATCGACCCGGACCCGGCGGCCCGTCCGGGCGCCGTGGCGCAGCGGGCCCTCCTGGCCGTCACCCGCCTGGCCTCCGGCCACACCCCCCGGCCGCTGGTCGCGCTGCACCGGCAGGCGCTCGTGGCGCTGTGGCCGTCGGCGGCCGGCGCCCGCGAGGCCGGCGAGACGGTGCGCAAGGCGCTGGTGGCCGTCCCCGGCGTGGCGGACGCGCTGGTCGCGGTGTCCGCCCCGGCCCACCACGGCATCGCCCAGTCCTACCGGACGGCGCTCGGCGCCCTCACCGTCGCCGGGCACGCGGGCCGCTCGGGGACCACGGTGACCGTGGACGACCTGGGCATCGGCGGCCTGCTCCTCCAGCTGGAGGACAGCGCGCAGCTCGTCGCGTTCGCCGACCGCACCCTGGCCGGGGTCCGCCGGCACGACCGCGCGCGCGGCACGGAGCTGCTGCGCACGCTGCGGGTCCACCTGGACGCCCGGCTGGACCGGCGCGAGACGGCCCGGCGGCTCAACGTCCACCCCAACACCGTCAGCCAGCGGCTGCGCCGGATCGAGGCGGTGTCCGGCCTGGACCTGTCGCTCCCGGAGACGATCGTCGACGTCCGGGCCGCACTCGTCCTCCTCGACGTGGCCGAGGGCGCCCGGCCCGCCTGACCTCACCCGGCGGCCGGCCGATCCACCCGCCGATCGACCGGCCGATCGACCGGCCGCCGGGGCCGGGTCACGGTTCGATGGTGATGGTCAGGGCGGGGAGCGAGGGGACGCGGTAGTCGCCGGGCGCGGTGGTGACGGCGCCGGCGAGTTCGGCGGCGGCCGTCCCGGGGATGTAGATCTCCAGCGCCTCGCCGGTCTCGCGGTGGGAGAACTCCGGGCCGGGCAGGAAGACGACCGGCGGGCGGTCGCCGGAGCGCAGGATCAGCGGGTTGCCGTGCGGGACGCGGCCGGGCAGCACCCGGGTGAACTGCGGGACGTGCTCGGCGCCCATCGTCACCCTCACGCCGTCGCCGGTCTCGGCGCCGAGCCGGTGCAGGAAGAGGTACCCGGTGCCGGATCCGTCCCGGAGGGAGCCCTCCTCCACCGCCCGGACCACCTCGGGGTCGCCGGCCAGCGAGGCCCGGTCCAGGTCGGTGACCAGCAGCGGGAGGTGCGGCTCCAGCGCGCCGAGCAGCCCCCGGACGTTCCATGCCTGGGAGGCGTGCAGCTCGTCGGTGGTGATGCCGACGAACTGGAGGAAGGCGATCTGGCCGATCGCGGTGTCCAGCACGCCCAGCTCGGGGTCGAGCACGAACCCGCCGGCCCGGATCGGCGAACCGGGGCGGTCCGGGTCGAAGGGGTCCGGCCACTCGATGTAGTGGCCGGCGGCGAAGTCGTTGCCGCTCTTGGAGACGTAGGAGGCCAGCGACTCCATGAGCTGCATCGCCCAGTTGGGCGCGGCGGCACCGTCCCCGGGGCCGCGGCGCACCCGGAGGGTGAACTCGTACCCGCGCTCCTCGTACGGGGCGGTCATCGCGTACCCGATGAGGTGCCAGTGCGGAACGGGCTCGGTCCGGGGGTAGACGGCGATGAGGTTGCTGACGAAGTGCCCCATCGGCACCGGGCCGGCGGGGCGGTACGGGACCGACGGTGTCCATTCCAGCCGTTCGGCGTCCCCGTAGCGCCCCTTCAGGGCTTCGTCGATCGCGTCCCAGTTCTGGTAGACGAGCATGCCCATCCCATCGCTGTGTGTCGGGTCGATGACCTATACCGACGTGCGGACCTCCACCGGCGATCCCCGATATGACCCACATCACGTTTATCGCGGGGCATCCTCGCGCGAGGGGTCGAGGGGGAGCAGGAGGACGAAGCGGGCGCCCTTGCGGGAGTCCTCGATGGAGAGGGAGCCGCGGTGGGCCTGGGCGATCTCCCGGGCGATGGCCAGGCCCAGGCCGGCGCCGCCGGCCCCCCGGCTGCGGGCGGTGTCCAGCCGGGTGAAGCGTTCGAAGACGCGTTCGCGGTCGGCGGCGGGGATCCCGGGGCCGTCGTCGGTGACCGTCAGCCGGGCCCGGGAGCCCGTGGCGGAGACCATGACCTCCACCTTGCCGCCCGCGTAGCGCTCGGCGTTGTCGAGCAGGTTGCCCAGCAGCCGGACCAGCTGCATCCGGACGCCGCTGACCTCCACGCCGGGGGTGAGCCGCGCCTCCACCTTGAGCCCGGGGTCGCGGCGCCGCAGCTCGGTGTCCGCCAGGACGGCCAGGTCGATGGTCTCGTGCGCGGCGGTGCCCCCGGTGCCGATCCGGGCGAGCAGCAGCAGGTCGGTGACGATCGACTCCAGCCGGTCGGTGTCGCGCAGCGCGGACCGTACGGTCACCGCCAGGTCGGTGTCGTGCGGGTGCATCGAGGCGTCCTCGAGGTTGGCCCGCAGCCCGGCGATCGGGGTGCGCAGCTCGTGCGAGGCGTCGGAGGCGAACTGCCGCTGGCGTTCGACGGCACGTTCCAGCCGGTCGAGGGTCTGGTTGGCGGTACGGGCGAGCTGGGCGATCTCGTCCTCGCCCGCCGGCTCGGGGACGCGGCGGCTCAGGTCGCTGGCGCTGATCTCGGCGAGCTGGGCGCGGATCTGCTCGACCGGCCGCAGCGTACGGCCGACGAACCACCAGGTGACCCAGGCGACCAGGGCCGACAGCAGCAGCACCGCCCCGGCCAGCAGCATCTCCAGCAGGCCGTTCACCAGGACGGCGGGCATCGGGCGGGCGGCGTAGACCACGGGCGAGTCGGGCGCGGTGGTGAGCCGGATGACCTCCACCGCCATGCACCGCCCGCCGGGGCCGTGGTGGGTGCACTCGATCAGGTCGCGGACGCGCTCGTCGCGGGTCGGCCACAGCCGGCTGATCGGCGGGCGGCCCTGGGCGGCGGGGGTGGCGGCGACGATCCGGCCGCCCGGCCCGACCACCTGGACGAGGATCCGGCCGCCCGAGGGGTCGGGGAGCCGCGAGCCGGTCAGCGTTCCGTCCCGTACTCCGGCGCTGATCTGGCGTCCGGCGCGCTGGGTGTCCTCCAGCAGGCGGGCGCCGACGGCGACGCGCACCGCCACGTCGGTGGCCGCGGCGATCGCGCCGAGCACCAGCGCCGCGAGCACGGCGGCGATCAGGGTGTCGCGCGAGCGGATGGACCGTGGTCGCAACCGCATCGGTTCCCCCGTTCATCGATGCCCGGCGTTTTGGTCCCCCGTCAGACCCTCGTCTGGCACCGCACAAAGGTACCGAGAGCGCGCGAACGGAGGGCGAACCGTTCCAGGACCTGCGTTTCGCCGCACATCGGTCCGGCCGAAACCGGCTTCGCGGGTTTCGCGGACGCCCAGCGGGACATCCGATCCTTAGCACCAGCATCAAAGCGACAGGGCGGGACATATGGGCAGGGATGTGACCCCCACCACCATCAGTGGTGAGGACCGGCGCCGGTACCGCGACAAGGTCCGGCGCTGCCTCGACGTGCTCGCGCGCATGCTGGGCGAGTCGCAGTTCGACTTCGAGCGCCCGCACATCGGCCTGGAGATCGAGCTCAACCTGATCGACGCCATGGGCGACCCGCTGATGCGCAACGCCGACGTGCTCAAGGCCATCGCCGATCCGGCCTGGGCCACCGAGCTCGGCCAGTTCAACCTGGAGATCAACATCCCCCCGCGGGAGCTGGGCGGGGCCGGCACCGGCGAGCTGGAGGCCGAGGTCCGCGACCTGCTCAACCGGGCCGACGCGCGGGCCCGGGAGGTCGGCGCCCACCTGGTGATGGTCGGCATCCTGCCCACGCTGCGCCGCGGGGACATCGGCGAGGAGTCGCTGTCGTCCAACGCCCGCTACAAGATGCTCAACGACCAGATCTTCGCCGCGCGGGGCGAGGAGATGCGGATCGCGGTGGACGGGCCCGAGCCGCTGCGGATGCACGCCGACAACATCACCCCCGAGGCCGCCTGCACCAGCGTCCAGTTCCACCTCCAGGTCAGCCCCGACCACTTCGGCGACTACTGGAACGCCGCGCAGGCGATCGCCGGGCCGCAGGTCGCGCTGGCCGCCAACTCGCCGTTCCTGTTCGAGCACCGGCTCTGGCACGAGACCCGCATCACCCTGTTCGAGCAGTCCACCGACACCCGGCCGGACGAGCTGAAGAGCCAGGGCGTACGGCCCCGGGTGTGGTTCGGCGAACGGTGGATCACGTCGGTGTTCGACCTGTTCGAGGAGAACACCCGCTACTTCCCCTCCCTGCTCCCGCTGTGCGAGGACGAGGACCCGGTGGAGGTGCTGGAGGCGGGCGGCATCCCGGAACTGGCCGAGCTGAGCCTGCACAACGGCACGGTCTACCGCTGGAACCGCCCGATCTACGCGGTCGTCAACGGGCGGCCCCACCTGCGCGTGGAGAACCGGGTGCTCCCGGCCGGCCCGACCGTCGCGGACGTCGTCGCCAACGGCGCCTTCTACTACGGCCTCGTGCGGGCGCTGGCCGAGGAGGAGCGCCCGGTGTGGACGCGGATGTCGTTCGCCACCGCGGCCGACAACCTGCACCGGGCCGCGCGCGACGGCATCGACGCCGTCCTCTACTGGCCGGGGGTCGGCGAGATGCCCGCCTCCGAGCTGGTGCAGCGCACGCTGCTGCCGCTGGCGCACGAGGGCCTGACCCGGTGGGGCGTCGACCCGTCCCGCCGGGACCGGCTGCTGGGGATCATCGAGGGGCGCTGCGCCACCGGGCAGACCGGCGCGTCCTGGCAGATCGCGACGGTCGAGGCGATCGAGGAGTCGTTCGGCACCGAGCGGCACGAGGCGCTGCGGCTGATGACCCAGAGCTACGTCCGGCACATGCACACCAACGCGCCCGTCCACACCTGGCCGATCGGGCCCTGATCTTCACAGGACCCCCACATCTCCCGCCGGAGGCACCCACGGGGCCTGCGTAAAGTCGGCGTGTGACTGGGAACGAACGGCGCATTCTGGTCGTCGAAGACGAGCCGACCCTCGCGCGGGCGGTGGCGGACCGGCTCGCGGCGGAGGGCTTCGCGGCGGAGATCGCCGCCGACGGGCCGTCCGCCGTGGAACGGGCCCGGACCTGGACGCCCGACCTGATCGTCCTGGACCTCATGCTGCCCGGTTTCGACGGGCTGGAGGTGTGCCGGCGGGTGCAGGCGGAACGGCCCGTCCCGGTGCTGATGCTCACCGCCAGGGACGACGAGACCGACCTGCTGGTGGGCCTGGGCGTGGGCGCCGACGACTACATCACCAAGCCGTTCAGCATGCGCGAGCTGGCCGCCAGGATCCGCGCGGTGCTGCGCCGGGCCGAGCGGCCGGCGGGCGGGCCCGCGGCCGGGGCGGCGGCCGGAGCGGCCGGGCCGCTGCGCGCGGGACCGCTGGAGATCGACCCGAGGGCGCGGCGGGTACGGCGGGACGGCCGCGAGGTGCATCTCACCCCGACCGAGTTCGAGCTGCTCGCCTGCCTGGCCCGCAACAGCGGCGCCGTGCTCACCCGCGCCGTCCTGCTCGAACAGGTCTGGGACTGGGCCGGAGCGTCGGGCACCCGCGCGGTGGACAGCCACGTCAAGGCGCTGCGCCGCAAGCTGGGCGCCGACCTCATCCGTACCGTGCACGGCGTCGGCTACTGCCTGGAGATCCCGGCATGAGCGGCCGGGACGGCACGTCCCGCCGGGCCGTCCACAGGCTGTGGACGAAGCTGCCCCGCCCCCTGGACCCGCTGCGTTCGATCAAGGTGAAGTTCGGCGTCGTGGCGGTGGTGACGGCCTGCACGGCCATTCTCATCGTGCTGTGGGGGTACCTGCTGGGTTTCCGGGCCCGCCACACGCTCCCGGTCGGGGTGCTCATCTCGCTGGGGGTGACGCAGCTCATCGCGCACGGGATGACGGCGCCGCTGCGCGAGATGACCGCCGCCGCGCGGGCGATGGCGCGCGGCGACTACAGCCGCCGGGTCCGGGCCACCTCGCGGGACGAGGTGGGCGAGCTGGCCCAGGCGTTCAACCGGATGGCCGCGGACCTGGCGGAGGTGGAGCGGCAGCGCCGGGAGTTCGTGGCCAACGTCTCGCACGAGCTGCGCACCCCGATCAGCGCGCTGCGGGCGGTGCTGGAGAACGTCGCCGACGGCGTCACGCCCGCCACACCGCGGGTCCTGGAGTCGGCGCTCGACCAGACCGAGCGGCTCGGCCGCCTGGTCACCCAGCTGCTGGACCTGTCCCGGGTGGACGCGGGGGCGGCCGGGCTGGAGCCGAGCGAGATCGACGTGGCCGCGTTCGTCGCCGAGGTCACCGCGGAGGCCGCCGCGGGCCGTCCGGAGACCCGGTTCGAGACGAGCGTGCCGCCGGGGCTGCGGGCGCGGGCGGACCGCGACCGCCTGCACCAGGTGGTGGCCAACCTGCTGGACAACGCGGCGCGGCACGGCCCGCCGGAGGGCCCGGTCACCGTGACCGCCGCGCCCCTCGCGGGCGATCGTCCCGGCGCCACCGGGCTGGTCCTGGAGGTCGCCGACGAGGGGCCCGGCATCCCGCCGGGCGAGCGGGCGCGGGTCTTCGAGCGCTTCTCCCGGGGCGCGGCCACGCCCGGCGCCCGGGTCGGCACCCCGGGCGGCGGCACCGGTCTCGGCCTGGCCATCGCCCGCTGGGCGGTCGAGCTGCACGGCGGCGACATCCAGGTCGTCGACACCCCGCGCGGCTGCCGGATCCGGGTGATCATCCCCGCGCCGTCCCCGCCCGCGTGACGGGCGGGCCGGACGCTCAGCGGCCGAGGCCGACCACGTCGCCGGTCCCGCCGGAGCCCCCGGCCGCCGCGCGGGCGGCGGGCCGGGCGCCGTCCTCGTCGTGCTCGGTGAGCAGGGCGCGGGCGCGCAGCACGATCTCCAGGTCGAAGCGCAGGTCGGGGTCGAGCAGCTGGTCGCCGAACAGCTCCTCCAGCTGGCGCAGCCGGTACCGGACGGTCTGCGGGTGGACGTGCAGCCGCATCGCGACCTCGTTGGCGTTGCGCCCGGACTGGAGCCAGGCCAGCAGGGTCTCGGCCAGCCGGTCCTGCTGGCCGGGGCGCAGGTGGGCCAGCGGCGCCAGGCGCAGCTCGGCCAGCGAGGTGATCAGTTCCTCGTCCTGGAAGAGGATCAGCGTGGACATGTGCTCGACGCTGCGGATCACGCCGGTGGACGCGCCGATGACGCCGCGTTCCACCAGGCCGAGGGTCTTGCGGGCCCACTGGATGGACCGGGCCGCCTCGGCGACCGGCACGGTCGGCCCGATCACCGCCAGGCATCCGTTGAGCGTGCGGTCCACCACGCCGGCGCGGCCGGGGCCGTCCGGGTCGGGGATGATCAGGCTGGGCGTGCGGCGGGTGAGGTCGGCCAGGATGTCGGGCGGGAAGGCGGGGGCGCGCGCCTCCCCCGCCGGGCGGCCCAGGGCCACGGCGGCGACCGTGCGGGGCACCGGCCAGTGCGCCGCGGCGGCGAGGTCGGCGATCGCCTCCGGCCCCACCGGGGGGTCGGCGAACAGCAGGTCCAGGAGCCGCTTGCGGCGCCGCTGCATCTCCCCGGCCGCGGCGGCCTTGGCCTGCGAGAAGCCCTCGGCGGCGGCCGCGGCCAGCTCGTCCTGGAACTGCATCAGGACCTCGCCGACCGTGCCCAGGGTGCGCGGCGACACCTCCAGTACCGCCGCGCCCTCGGTGAGGCGCCGCCAGGCGACCATGCCCCCGATCCTCATGGCGCTCTGCATCGCGTCCAGGCTGCGCCCCTCGGCAGCCTCGCCGCGCCCGATCGCGCGGAAGAAATCGGTCACCGGTGCGGAGTCGTGGCCGGGGTCGGCCACCCGGTCCACGAAGTAGTGCAGGACCCTCTCGACGGCCTGGCGGGCCGTTCCGGAATAGGCGCCGTCGGCGGGCCGGTCGTACTCGCTGATCCGGGACCGGATCTGGTTGAGCATGTCGTCGGCGACCTCGTCCAGGTGCGATCGCATGTGATCGGCCAGTTCCCGGGGCAATTCATGCCAGGACCGCCCGAAGGCGCCGGATCCCTCCTCGACCACAGTGCCTCCCGATCCCCGGTGTCGCAGATCAAACACGCGGGGTAATTGCTCACTTATGCGGCTTATGTGGTGAAAATCATGTCCCCTTGATGCCGCGAAAGCAAAGACCACGTGCGGGTTTCGACCGGATTCGGTCCGTCCGAATGCCGGGGTGTCACTTCGGCGGTCAGCGGCCCGTCACCCCGGGTAGTGCGACTTCGAGAGCACCACCGAGGTGAAGGGCGGTCCCGGACGGGCCGTCCGTGGGGGAGGTCGGCGTGGCGACACACCAGGGCGGTGAAACGCGACCGCCGAAGGCGCTGGCGGGACCGGGCCGCGCGATGGACGAGCGCTTCGGGGCGGCCGGGTTCGCCCGCAAGGCGATGCGCAAGGCGTTCCCCGATCACTGGACCTTCCTGCTCGGGGAGATCGCGATGTACTCCTTCGCGGTCGTCATCGTGACCGGGGTCTTCCTCACCCTCTTCTTCCGGCCGAGCATGTCCGAGATCATCTACGACGGCTCCTACGGGCCGCTCCGCGGTGTGCTGATGAGCGAGGCGTACGCCTCCACCCTGCACATCAGCTTCGATGTGCGCGGCGGCCTGCTGATGCGGCAGATCCACCACTGGTCGACGATCATCTTCCTGGCGGCGATCGTCGTCCACCTGTTGCGGAACTTCTTCACCGGCGCGTTCCGCAAACCGCGCGAGCTGAACTGGGTGATCGGCGTCCTGCTCTTCATGCTGGTGATGGTGAACGGGCTGTTCGGCTACACGCTCCCCGACGACCTGCTGTCGGGCACCGGGCTGCGGATCCTGGAGGGCGTGCTGCTGTCGCTCCCGGTGATCGGAACGTACGTGTCGATGTGGGTGTTCGGCGGCGAGTTCCCCGGCGACCTGATCATCCCGAGGCTGTACGTCGTCCACATCCTGCTCATCCCGGGCATCCTGCTGGCCCTGATCCCGCTGCACGCCGTGGTGCTGACCTGGCGGCAGACGCACACGCAGTACCCCGGCAAGGGCAGCACCAACCGGACCGTGCGGGGCTACCCGTTCTACCCGGTGTTCATCGCCAAGACCACCGCGTACTTCCTGTGGGTCTTCGGGGTGACGGCGCTGCTGGCCGCCTTCTTCCAGATCAACCCGATCTGGCTGTTCGGCCCGTACGACCCGGGCGCGATCAGCGCGGGCTCCCAGCCGGACTGGTACATGGGCTGGCTGGAGGGCTCGCTGCGGCTGATGCCCGCCTGGGAGATCGACGCGTGGGGCCACACGGTGCCGATGAACGTGCTCATCCCCGCCCTGGTGGTCCCGGGCCTGCTGTTCACCGGGCTGGCGATCTACCCGTTCCTCGAACGGTGGGTGACCGGCGACCACCAGATCCACCACCTGCTCGACCGGCCCCGCGACGTCCCCGTCCGCACCGGCATCGGCGCCGGCGGCGTGGTCTTCTACGGCGTGCTCTGGCTCGCGGGCGCCAACGACCTCATCGCCTACAAGTTCGACATCCCGCTGTTCTGGACGACCTGGTTCTTCCGGGTGACGTTCCTGGTGGGGCCGGTCATCGCCTACTTCATCGCGTACCGGGTCTGCATGGGCCTGCAGCGCCGCGACCGCGCCCTGGTGGAGCACGGCCTGGAGACCGGCGTCATCCGGCGGCTGCCGAACGGCGAGTACATCGAGGTCGACCGGCATCTCGACGAGGAGTCCACGGCGTCCATCACCGACGCCCGGCCGCCCGCGGCGATCTCCCTCAGCCGTCCCGAACTGGAGGGCGTCAAGGCGCCGCGGGCGCGCACCCGGCTCGGCAGGGTCCGCCTCGCCCTCAACCGCCGCTTCCTGGCCGACCTGCCCGAACACCCGGGGGACGGCGAGAGGGAGCGCAAGGCCGTCGAGCGGTAACGCGTGGGCGGACGGGTACGGCGGAGGGGTACGGCCTCCGCCCCGCCTTCTCTACGCTGGCGGCGTGGGCGTGGACTGGATACGGATGCGGCCCCGGCCGGGCGTGTCCAGGGCCCGCCTGGCCGCGCTGGCCGACGCGCAGGCGGCGGCCTTCGCGGCGAGCGGCCACTGGTACGAGGGGGAGTTCGACCACCTGCTCACCGAGCCCGGACCCGGCTCCACGGAACTGGCCGGCCAGGTCGAGATCGACCGTGGGCCCGACAGCGGGCGGCGCGTCATGCTGGTGACGCTGAACCCGGCGCTCCCCGCCGAGTGGCGGCTGGCGGCCTACCGGAGCCACCTGCCCGACGAGCTGCCCGGCCTGCTGGACGGCTGGCGCTCGCACCTGGACCGGGTCCGGGGCGGCGCCCATCGCGCGTATCTGCGGGCCTGGTACCGGTACGCGACGTCCTGGCGGCTCGCACTGGAATGGTCGGAGCTGCGTGCCCGCGCGCTGGCCGCACGGGACCGTACCAACGCGTGGGCCACCCGCCCGGAGCTGGTCGAGGTCCGCGAACGGATCCTGGCCGTGCCGGTCCCGGTCGTGTCACCCGCCCCGCACTGGGGAGCCGATCCCCCGCCGCCCGATCCCCCGCCGCCGCCCGATCCCCCTGGCCACGAGGCGGCCGTCGCGCTCGCGCGTGCCTGGAACCACCGCGTCCCGCGCGGCCAGAGGGTGTACGTCACCCGGCCGCCCGGCTTCGGCGCGTACCTGGACGAGGCGCTCGGATCCCCGGACCTGGCCGACGTCCTGGACTGGATGGACCGGGCGCGGGCGGAAGGGTACGGCCTGTTCCTCGACTGGTGAGACGATCACGCACGAATCGGTGATCCTCCGGTATTCGTCGTCCCGCGCGTAAGCCGTACGGTCGAGATCATTGACCTCCGCCGAGACGGGAACATCCATGACCTCATCCCCTGCCGGAACGACGATGATGGCGGCGCGCGTCCACGCCTTCGGGGCGCCCGACGTGATCCGCTACGAGGAGGTGCCCCGTCCGGTGCCCGGTCCGGGCGAGGTGCTCGTCCGGGTGGCCGCCGCCGCGTTCAACCCGTCCGACATCGGCTTCCGGGCCGGGCTCATGCGGGACGTGGTCCCGATGGAGCCGCCGTTCGTCCTCGGCTCCGAGGCCGCCGGGACGGTCGTCGCGGCGGGCGGCGGCGTGCCGGGGCTCGGTCCCGGCGACCGGGTGGTGGGCCGGCTCGACCGGGGCGGGGCGGCGGCCGAGTACGTCGCCGCCCCCGCCGCCGACCTGGTGCGCGCCCCCGCCTCGATCCCGCTCGCGCACGCCGCGGCGGTGCCGGTCGCGGGCCTCACCGCGTGGCAGGCGCTGTTCGAGCACGCCGACCTCGCGGCGGGCGACCGCGTCCTGATCAACGGCGCGGGCGGGGGCGTGGGCATGTTCGCCGTGCAGCTCGCCCGGCACGCGGGGGCGCGGGTGATCGCCGTCGCCGGGCCGCGCGGCGCGGACCGGCTCCGCGGGTACGGCGTCGAGCGGGTGGTCGACCGGACGCGCACCGCGCCGCACGAGGCCGTGGACGGCCCGGTGGACCTGGTCCTCAACCTCGCCGCGATCCCGCCGGCGGAGGCCGCCGCGTTCGGGCCGCTGGTCCGGCCGGGCGGCGCGCTCGTCTCGATCACCGTCCCGGTGGAGCTCCCGGCGGGGTCGGGGGCGACCGCGACGCGCTTCGTCGCCCGCAACGACGCCGCCCAGCTCGCCGAACTGGTCGCCCTCATCGACGCCGGGGCGGTGCGGGTGGACGTCACGGCCCGCCCGCTCGCCGACCTCGCCGACGTGCACCGCGACGCCGAGGCGGGCCGCCTGAACGGCAAGACCGTCCTCGTCCCCTGAGGCCCTGAGGCCGTTCCGAGTGGGTCCCCGCCGCCGCCGGGGGTCCACCAGCGGGGTCAGGGGTGGTGGCGGCGGGCCAGGGCGGCGGCCTGGCCGCGGCTGCGCAGGCCGAGCTTGGTCAGGATCCGGCTGACGTGCGATTTGACGGTGTGCTTGGACACCCGCAGCCGGGTGGCGATGTCCTGGTTGCTCAGCCCTTCGGCCAGCAGCCCCAGGACGTCGTGCTCGCGCGGGGTGAGGTCGTGCAGCCGGGCGAGGGCCGGGTCGGCGGGCCGGGCCCCGGCGGCGGGCTCGGCGGACGCCGCGCGCAGGGCGCGGTGGTGGTCCACGTAGCCGCCGATCACGCGGCGGGCGACGCTGGGGCTCAGCGCCGCCTCCCCGGCCGCGGCGGCGCGCACGGCGATCAGCAGTTCCTCGTAGGAGCTGGTCTTCAGCAGGAAACCGCCCGCGCCGCGGGTGAGGGCCTCCTGGATGTAGTCGTCCATGTCGAACGTGGTGAGCATGACGACGCCGATGCCGTCCGGGCCGACGGCGCCGGAGCCGGCGAGCGCGGCCAGGACCTGCAGCCCGTCGAGGCCGGGCATGCGGACGTCCAGCAGGAGCACGTCGGGACGCGGCGGGGCGCACAGCCGCAGGGCGTCGTGGCCGTCCACGGCGGTGCCGGCGACGATGATGTCCTCCTGCGTCTCCAGGATGGCGCGCAGGCCGTCGCGGACGACGCGCTCGTCGTCGGCGATCACCACCCGGATCGGGCCGTCACCGGAGGGCACCGTGGCTCCCCTCGGTGGCGGGGATGGTCGCGGCGACCCGGAAGCCGCCGCCGGCGGTGGGACCGGCGGACAGGTGCCCGCCGAGGGCGATCACCCGTTCGGCCAGCCCGGCCAGTCCCAGTCCCGAGCCCGCCGCGGAGTCCGGCCCGGGGACGGGCCCGCGCGGCGGCCCGGAGGTGATCTCGAGGTCGATCCCGGGCGCACCGGTGTCCAGGCGGATGTCCACGTCGGCGCCGGGGGCGTGCCGGCGCGCGTTGGACAGGCACTCCTGGACGACGCGGTACCCGGCGAGCTGGACCGGGCGGGGCAGCCGGCCGGCGGGCCCGGTGACGGCGAGGGTGACCGGGTTCCCCGAGCGGCGGGCGGTGTCGGCGAGCTCGTCCAGCCCGGCGAGGGTGGGGGCCGGGCTCCGGGGCGCGATGCCGCCGGTGTCGTCGCGGAGCACCCCCAGCAGGTCGCGCATCTCCGCGGTGGCCTGCCGCCCGGCGGCGGCCAGGTCGTCGACGCCGGTCCGGGCCCACGGCGGCAGCCGGTCGGAACGGGCCCGGAGGGTCTCGGCATGCACCACCAGCAGCGTGAGGGAGTGGGCGACCACGTCGTGCATGTCCCGGGCGATGCGGACCCGTTCGGCGGCGGCGGCCTGCTCGGCCAGGAGGTGCTGGTGGGCGCGGGCGTCCGCGGCGCGGCCCTCGGCGGCGGCCAGCAGCGCGCGGCGGCTGTGCGCGGCGACGCCCAGGGACCACGCGACCGGCAGGACGGCGACGTACGCCAGGACGTCCGAGCCGCCCCGCCATTCCTCGGCGGCCGTCAGGTGGTTGACCAGCAGGCCCCCGGCGATCAGGACGCCGCCGAGCACCCCGGCCGCGATCGAGCGCCGCCGGGGGCTGTACGCGCCGACCGCGTACAGCGCGAAACCCACGGGCAGCACGGCCAGGCCGCTGAGCTTCACCTCGGCGGCGGCGCCGGCGACCTCCACCACCGCCAGGACGGCCAGGATCACGCCGAACACCGCCAGCGGCCGGTGCCGCCGGACCGCCAGCCCGGCCGCCGCGACGACCCCGTAGCCCGCGAGCGCCGCCCAGGCGGCGGCGGAGGTGTCGGTGGTGGCCTGGTCGATGACGGCGGGCACCATCGCGACCAGGCCCGCGGCCCGGTCGGCGGCGGCGCCGAGCGCGGCCCGTCCGGTCGTCGGGTTCCGGCTGCTCACCCCCCTGACCTTAGGGACGGCCAGGCCGCCCCGGCATCGCTCGAAAGAATGAACCGGCGACGCCCCTGGTGCCGCACCCGCCCCCAGGGAGGGAGTCGCCCGGAACGGCAACGGCCGGTTTCGGCGATGTGCCCGTACCTTCCCGGCGGGTGCGATGGCTGCCATGCCGAAGACCACGACTCCTACGACGACCACGTCCACCGACCCGCCACCACCGTCCCCGACCCGCCTGGGACGGCTGCTGAAGAGGGCCAAGTGGGCGGTGCTGCTGGGCTGGATCGCGCTGGCGGTGGGGGCGACCCTGGCCGCCGCCGACCTGGGGGAGGTCCAGCGCAACGACGCCGCCGCCTACCTTCCGGGCGGGTTCGACTCCAGCCAGGTCGCCCGGCTGGCCGAGCCCGACCCCGCCCGTCCCGGCGCGGAGACCGCCCTGGTCGTCTACCACCGTGCCGACGGCGGCTCCCTGACCGCCGCCGACCGTACGGCGATCGAGGACGACCGGCGCCGCGCCGCCGCGCTCGGCCTCGCCGGAACGCGGGTGGAGGGCCCGGTGCAGCCGTCCCGGGACGGCGCCGCCGCCCTGTTCGCCGTGGAGATCCGGCCCGCGCACGCCGACGACGACACCGTCGCGGAGGCCGTCGAGGGGCTGCGCCGGTCGATCACCGAGGACGCGCCGGCCGGCCTGGCCGCGAGTGTCACCGGCGAGGCCGCCCTGGACACCGACAACGACGGCGGCGACGTGGACGGCCCGCTGCTGCTCACGAGCATGGTCATCGTCGCCGTCCTGCTGCTGCTGACCTACCGCAGCCCGGTGCTGTGGGCGGTGCCGCTGGTGGCCGCCGGGATGGCGGTGATGGTGGCGCGGGGCGCCGCGTACGGGCTGGCCCGCGCCGGGCTGGCGGTCACCGACCTGGCCTCCGCCATCCTGATCGTGCTGGTGTTCGGGGCCGCGACCGACTACGCGCTGCTGCTCCTCAACCGCTACCGCGAGGAACTCGCCCGGCACCCCGACCGGCACGAGGCGATCGCCGAGGCCCTGCGCCGCACCACCCCCGCCATCGCCGCGAGCGCCGCCACCGTCATCGCCGGGATGCTGTGCCTGCTGGTCGCGGACCTGGCCGGGCTGCGCGGCCTCGGGCCGGTCGCCGCCTCCGGCGTGCTGGTCGCCCTGGCCGCGATGCTCACCCTGCTGCCCGCCCTGCTGGCCTGCGCCGGACGGTGGCTGCTGTGGCCGCGCGTCCCCACCCCGGGGAACGCGCGCGGCGCCACCGAGCACCGCGTCTGGCACGCCGTCGCCGACCGGGTCACCGCCCGGCCCCGCCTGGCGGCGCTGCTGGTCACCGCGGCCCTGGCGGCCGGCGCGCTGGGCCTGGGAGCCCTGCACGTCAGCGCCGACCCGCTGGACAAGGTCCCGCCGAACAGCGACTCGGTCACCGGCCATCACGTCGTGGCCCGCCACTTCCCCCAGGGCACCGGGGCGCCCCTGACCGTCGTCCTCCCCGCGGGCACGGAACGCCCCGTACTGGACGGCGCCCGCCAGGCCGCGTCGGCGACCCCGAACGTGGCCACCGCCGAGCCCGGCCCGGCCCTCGGCGACCGGCCCACCCTCACGGTGGAGTTGTCCGTCCCGGCCTATGGCAAGGCCGCCGAGGCCGCCATCTCCGATCTGCGCGACCGCATGGACACCGTGCGGGACGGCATCCTGGTCGGCGGCATGCCCGCGGTGCAGCTGGACTACCGGCAGGCCGCCCTGGACGACACCAAGCGCATCGTGCCGCTGGTCCTGCTCGCCGTGACGCTGATCCTCGGGTTGCTGCTGCGCTCGATCATCGCGCCGGTGATGCTGCTGGCCACCGTCGTGCTGTCGTTCGCCGCGTCCCTGGGCGTCTCGGCCCTGGCCTTCACGCACCTGCTCGATTTCCAGGGCGTCGCGGCCGACCTGTTCGTGTACATCTTCGTGTTCCTGGTCGCCCTCGGCGTCGACTACAACATCTTCCTGATGGAACGCATCCGCGAGGAACGCCGCCACGCCACCGGCCCGGGGGCGACCGTCCAGGCCGTTCGCCGGGGCCTGACCGCCACCGGCGGCGTCATCACCGCCGCGGGGCTGGTGCTGGCCGGCACGTTCGCCGCGCTGGCGCAGATCCCCGACGTCACCGTGGCGCAGGTCGGCATCGCCGTCGCCGCCGGCGTCCTGGTCGACACGCTGCTGGTCCGGACGTTCCAGGTCCCCGCCCTGGTCGTTCTCCTGGGCGAGCGCACCTGGTGGCCCGCCCACCGCCGCCGTTGACGGCCACCGCGAACGCTCGTGGCCACCCGGCCGGGTGGCTATGAGCGGGCGTACCTGGCGGGGGAGACGCCGACCACCGCGGTGAAGTCGCGGGTCAGGTGGGACTGGTCGCAGTAGCCGAGGTCGGCCGCGAGGGAGGCCCAGTCGACGCCGTCGCCCCGGTCGGCGCGGGCGGCGGCCTCGTGGAGGCGGGCGCGGCGCAGCACCCATTTCGGGCTCGCCCCGACGTACTCGGCGAAGAGCCGCTGGAGGGTGCGGACGGAGACGTGCAGCATCTCGGCGGCGTCGTCGACACGGAACAGGGCCGGGTCGGCGGTCATCCGCCCGGCCATGGCCGCGACCTCCTCGGCGGCCGGGTCGGGGGCGGGCAGGCGGGGGCGGAGGAACGCCTCGGCCAGGTCGGCCATCGCGTCGAGGTCGGTGGTCCCGAGGACGGCGCGGTTGACCTCGTCGACGGCGGGGCCGAAGAACTCCCGGGCGGGCACCCGCCGGTCGGCCAGCGCGATGACCGGCCGTCCGGTGAACGGGCGGAAGCACCCGGCCCGGAACTTGACGCCGAGGACCTGGCCGCGTCCGTGGAGGCGGCGTACGAAGAGATTGCGGTCCACCCCGTAGACCTGGGGGGACGGCGTCTCGAAGACGAGGTGGACGTTCGGGTGGGAGAGCACCTTGGTCTCGTAGGGCTCGGCCGTGTTCCAGCGGACGTGCCAGTAGAACTCCACGAACCGCGCCACGGCGGGACCGGGGACACGACGGTCCAGGTCAACGATGGTCGCGTGCTCGTCCGGGTACAGCACGCCCGGAGCAATCTCCCCCACGCCGGCAGGATACTTGGCGCGTTTCTCCAAGAAGCGGACCTCGGGGCGCTCCTAGCGTGAGGCGGGTGAACGAGTACCACGCCTACATGAAGGAATGCGCCGCCGAGGCCGCCCGCGTCGCCCGCGGCGTCCGATCGGACCGGCTGGGCGACCCGACTCCGTGCGAGGGGTTCGATCTGCGGACGCTGGTGAACCACTGGGTCCTCTACACCTCCCACGGGCTGGAGCACCGGGCGCTGCGCGAGCAGCTGCCGGAGGCGCTCACCGAACGCGACTTCACGGCCGATCCCGCCTGGGCCCAGCAGTACGCCGCCCAGCTCGACCGGGCCGTGGCGGCCTGGGCGGACCCGGCCGTATGGGAGGGCGACATCGACCTGGGGTTCGCGACGACCCCGGCCACCGACATCGCCTCCCTGGTGATCAAGGAGATGGCGGTGCACGGCTGGGACGTCGCGAGGGCGACCGGGCAGGAGTTCCGCGTCTCGGCGGACGCCGGCGCGTTCCTGCTCCGGGTCGTCGAGGAGCACGCAGAGATGTACCGGCAGTACGACGGCTTCGCCGAACCGGTCGCGGTGGACGAGGACGCCCCGGCCTTCGAGCGCGCGCTGGGCGCCTCCGGCCGCGACCCGCACTGGAGACCACCGTCCTGAACGCTCCGCGGCCTGAGCGTCACTCCGGCACCTTCGCCGCCTGAGCGCCGGGGCCGGGACCGGGACCGGGGCGCTCAGGGGCTCAGTGGCTCAGGGGGCGGGGGCTCAGGGACTCGGGGGTCAGGGGCTCAGGCCGGTCCCGGCGGCGCCGGTCTCCGGGTCGAACGGGACGGAGAGATGCTGGTGGATCATCATCCAGGCGCCGTTCCTCCGCTCGAACACCCGGGTGCCCCGCGACCAGTGGTCGGAGGTCGTTCCATCGGGGAAGGTCGCCTGGACGCGGTTGAGCCCCCACGCGACCGCGAGATCGCCCCGGACGGCGACCCTCAGGTCGGGGACGTCCAGGCTGACGGTGACCGGGGCGTTCAGGTTGCGCGCGCACAGTTCCCGGACGGCGTCCACGCCTTCGTACTGGAGCGGGGTCTCGTGCTCGTAGGAGACGATGTCGTCGGCGATCGGGGCCATCAGCCCGTCCAGGTCCTTCGCGGCGGTGGCGTCGAACCACCGCCGGTGCACCTCGCGCACCTCCCGTTCGGCCCCGCCGTCGCCGGTGATCGGGAACGAGTGGTGCTCGTGGGCGACGACCCAGCGGCCGTCCTCCTTGCGGAGCCCCAGCGTCAGCCGCAGCCGGTTGTCGGGGTCACCGGCGAAGTCCTCCTCGGTGCCGCACCGCAGCAGGGCGTGGGCGAACGCGACGCCGTCCCCGGCGGTGACCTCCAGCGACTCGATCTCGAACGACGCCCCCTGCGCCTGCCAGCGGAAGAACGGCGGCCAGGTCTCGCGGTAGGCGCCGAGCCCGCGCACGCCCTCGTACGGAGGCGGCACGTCGAACATCACGATGTCCTCGTCGTGGTCGGCGAGGACCCCGTCCATGTCGCCGTCGTGGACGGCCCGCGCCCAGCGCTCGATCAGTGCGCGGATCTGCTCTTCGTCGGTGGCCATCGGCGTTGTGTCCTTCCGGTGTGATGCTTCCGTCGGGACTACAACCCGGGCCGGGCCGCGGATTCGTCGCGTGCGGCGGGCCGGTTTCCGGGGAGTTCGGCGGGCAGGCCGAAGGCCGGGAGGTCCGCGTCCAGGAACGACACCACCTCGGCGATCCGCGTCCCGCGGAGCGTGAGCAGGTCCAGCCCGGCCGCGACGTAGGCGGACGCGGCGTCGTCCCACATGTAGGTGCCGAACGCGAGCTGCCCGTTGGCGGCGGCCGGGAGGAAGCGCCAGCGTCGCCCCCGCACCGCCTCGGCCAGGAAGCCGCGGACGCCGTCGTGGCCCTCGTACCAGGCGGTCAGCGGCGGCATCGAGTACTTCGCGTCCTCGGTCAGCATCGCCACGATGGCCTCGACGTCCCCGGCCTCCCAGGCGGTCGCGTACCGCCGGGCCAGGTCCCGCGCCGCCTCGCCCAGCCCGTCCAGCGTCCGCCGCTGGCCGGTCTCCGGGACGAGCCCGGCGAGCGTCCTCCGGGCGCGCTGGAGGGCGCTGTCGACCGCGGCGGCCGTGGTGTCCAGCAGGTCGGCGGCCTCCCGGGCGGGGAACCCGAGGACGTCGCGCAGCAGCAGGGCGGCGCGCTGCCCCGCGGACAGGTGCTGCAGCGCGGCGACGAACGCCAGTTCCACGCTCTCCCTCGCCACCGCGCGGGCCTCCGGGCCCAGGTCCGCCGTGTAGCCCATCAGCCGGTCCGGGTACGGCTCCAGCCAGGCCGCCTCGGTCAGCGGCGCGCCCCCCGGGCTCAGGTCGGCGGGCAGCTCGCGCCGCCCGCGCCGTTCGATCAGCGTGAGCGAACGGTTCGTCGCGATCTTGTAGAGCCAGGGCCGGATCGACCCGCGGTCCTCGAACCGTGCCAGGCCCCGCCAGGCCCGGTCGAGCGTGTCCTGGACGGCGTCCTCCGCGTCATGGACCGAGCCCAGCATCCGGTAACAGTGCGCGCGCAGCTCGTCCCGCAGCGGCCCGACCAGCCGGTCGAAGGCCCCGCCGTCACCGGCGCGCGCGGCGGCCAGCAGCTCGGGCGCGGTGGTCTCGTATTCCACGCGGTCGATTATCACGCCTTCCGCCGGTCCTGAACGAAGGGTAAAAGACCGCCCTTCAGGGACGGCCTTTTACCGTACGGACTCGTCCCACAGGGGTGACGGGTCTCCGTTGGGTGCGCGGTCCGCTAGTCCACGTACAGGTGGTGCTTGTAGTGGTGGCCGTAGTGGCCGTGGTAGCCATGATGGCCGTGGTGGTGGCGATGCTTGTGGTGGCCGCGGCAGACCAGGATCGACTTGGAGTAGCTCGTGTGCTTGGTGGCGCTGCGCACGTGCTTGTAGAAGCAGTTGTAGCGCTTGTGCTTGTGGTGGCGCTTGCCACGCTCCCCTGCCGCCACGGTTGCGACGTTGGTGGCACTGGTGGTCTCGGCCATGGCGGGCGGCGGCGCCAGCAGGCCACCGCCGAGCACGATCGTCGCGGCACCGATCACGGCCGTTCGCTTCAACCTCATGTGTGAGCCTCCAGATCTTCTCGGATGCGCCCATTCCGTCCGCGCCCCGAAGGGGGTGACGAAAATGAGAATGCACCGCCCACAATATGCGACATATGAGACATGAGAAGACCGTGGCACCCAAAAATGGTCATGCGATCGGTCAGCATCCGGCAACCTTCCACCCGCGCGGGACACTTTCTGAGAAGCATTTCACCTGTCCATTCATTGAACAGGCTTGTACCGGAGGTAGAGGTCGGTCAAGAAGGCATGACAAAAGGCCACCCTCGCAGGGTGACCTCATGCCGTTCAGGGCAACTAGTAGCGGTAGTAGTGGCCGTAGCTGCCGTAACCGTGATCGAAGTAGCCGTGGTCGAACCCGCAGCTGGAGTAGCTGCTCGAGTACCTGACGTGGTCGGTGCTGCTGTAGACGCTCCGGTGGTAGCACCCGTCGCGATCGTGACCGCGATGGTGGTCCGCCACGGTCACGGCCGCGGCGTTGGCGCCGGTGGGCGCGGCTGTGGTGCTCGCCGCCATGGCGGGCGCCGCTGCCAGGGCACCGCCTCCGAGGGCCACGGCCGCTGCGCCGGCGGCGGCCATCCGCTTCATCATCATGTGAGCCTCCAGGTTCTCGCGGAAGCGTCCACCCGGATCGCAGGTCTGTGAGATGTCCAGGGAAACGCTCCCTGTACGCCGTTCGAGCGGTGTCCACGGGCGCCAGGAACCGACGGTGACGGGATGGGGGCCGTGGCCGCTGGGCGGCGGATATATCAGTACTCGCCTCCCACGATAGGCATCAAGGGAGATACCGGCCCCCTCACACACCCAAATCTCGTCATGTTGTCGGTCAGTTGCGGGCAACCTGTGTCAGTAGTGAAAGCACACGAGGTCGCGTCCGGTCTTGACGCACGTCCGCAGCCACTCCTCGATCTGGCGGACGGCCTCCAACACGCCGGGTTCGGTGACGCGGGCGGCGTCCAGGCCATCGAACGACGCGAGGACGGCGGGCATCTCCGCGTTGCGGAGGTGACCCACGTTCGGGGGGTCACTGAGATCACCGAGCGGCGGCAGCGGCACCGGCTCGCCCCGCAGGACGAGGACGGCGGGTTCGAAGTCGGCACCGGCCCGCCGGAGCTCGTTCCCCACGGTGCGGAGCCACTCGCCCCCCATCTCCCGCCAGCCGTCGTTGGGAAGGCGGTCGGTGTCCTCGTGGGCCGCGACCAGGATCTCGAGGCAGTAGGCGTAGATGAAGCCGATGCGCTCGTCGTACTCCTCGCCCATGACCATCCGCCTGAGCGCCACCCGCGCGGGGAAGAGGTGGTCGCCGTCCGCGAAGTCGAGAAGCTCGTCGTATTCCCGCAGCTCGGCGGCCCAGCGGGACTTGACGTAGGCCAGAAGCCGCTCGTCGCGCGAGCCGATCATCGACCTGATCCCCTTCGGATGCACGGCGTAGGGCATGATCGCGTAGCTCACGGCGGGGTCCTCTCCGGCGGGTCGAGTCGATCAATCCGACGGGCGCGGAGCCTCACCCGGTTCCCCTCGTCCCACCCTCCCTTCGCGTGGTCAGGGCGAGAGAGGGCCCGGCACGACACCTACGGTCACAGTGTGCGATGCCCTATGCGCCGACGGAACGTTCGATGTAGGGGCGCAGGGCGGCGTGCAGCTTCCGGGTGTCGGGTTCCTGGAAGACGGCGTCACCGGAGTCGGCCCTGATCCGCCCCGGGCACTGGGCGTCGCCCGGCACCTGGATCCGGATGACCGGCTCGGCAGTCTTGGCCTCGTACAGCCCGATGAGGTACCCGGCTTTCAACAACTGGACTTTCCGCGCCTTACGGGCGTCGACCGGGAGGTCCGGGGCGTGAACGTAGGAGGAGTACAGGCAGGTGCGGATCTCTTGTGGCGGGATCGTGTCGTCCCGATAGACACAAGCGATCAGGCGCGGCTTGGGCTGAGCGCCGCCCGAACCCGCTTCCCATCGGTCAGGGATGTCCACCTGGCCGACCTCGGCATGCCGCAGGTCGAGACGCACCGGGTGCGGCCCGTCGCCTCGATAGGGCTCGGCCGTCTCCCTGTAGCCGGTTCCGGAGCGAGCCGCACTGTTGGGACGGTCCGGGCAGAATTCGGATTCGGGCGCCGGCAGCGCGGGCGAGTCGTCCAGCCAGGCCACCACCTGAACGCCGCCCAAGATGACGACCAGGCCGACGCCGCCGAGGATGAAGGCCCACCGGTCCGATCTACGCATGCCGACCATTCTGGAGTGCGATCCCCGGCCGCGGGGGCCTCCCGCCGGGACGGGCGGGAGCGTCCACCCGGCGAACGCTCACTTTCAAGATCTCTCGTTTCGAGCTCTGATCACCACACTAGAGTGCCCGGATGGCGTCCCTCTACGAAGGCCTCCTTGGCCACGCCGAGCGCTATCTCGGTCCCGTCACCCACGCCGAGCCGCCGGACGTCCTCGGGTACAACCGCGGCTTCGCCATCGGTTTCCACCGGCATCCCGAGCACCGCATGGTGTCCGCGGCCAGCACCGGCCTCCGGTTCCAGGACCTGGAGTTCCAGCTTCCCGAAGAGATCGTGTGCTCCGCCCGTCCAGGCCAGGAGCAGGAGGCGGGCCACCTCGTCCACTTCGCTGCCACGAGTGCCCTGAAGAACGGCAAGGGGCACGGGTACGGGGGCGGCTACCGGAATGCCGATCCGCTGATCCCCGAGACCCGGATCTCCAGCCTCGCCTACTCCGCGCACCCCCATCTGCCGGAGGAGTTCGACCACTTCCGCAACGCCGACGGCGAGGCCGTACTCAGGTTCGTCACGGTCGTGCCGATGACCGACCCCGAGTTCCGTTTCGTCCTGGACGAGAAGGACGGACTCCACGGCCTGATGGAGGTCTGGCGGCTCAACGGCACCGACATCCTCGACCTTCACCGGAAGTCGGCCGTCTGACCCGGCCTGCCGCCTGGCAACGGCGGCGTTCCGGAGTCGGGTTCTTCCTGGCCGATGAATCAGCTTCCGGCTCTGGACACGCCGCCGCTCGGCCCGCTTCGGGACGCGTCCCAGTGGCGGAAGAGGTCGAGCCGCCAGTCGTTCGAACGCATCCACTGTCCGGGCGGGAACTCGACGTCGCATTCGCCGACCCGCTCGAACCCGGCCTTGCGGGCGACGGCGTTGGACGCCGCGTTGTCGACGGACGGGAAGGCGTGCAGGTAACGGCGCGCGCCCGCCTCCCGCGCGGCCTCGACGGCGAGGCGGGTCGCGGCGACGGCGATCCCTCGGCCCTGGTAGGCCGGAAGGACTCCCCACCCGATCTCGTACACCTCGGCGCCCTGCCAGACCCGTTCGTAGAACCCGACGGTCCCGACGGACCGATCGACACCGTCCAGGAGGATCCGGTACATCCGGCCCGTTCCGAAGCCCTCGGACGTCAGGTAGCGCCGGTGGCGGTCCAGCACCTTCTCGTCAGGCTCGGGCCCGCCCAAGTGACGCTTGGCCTCCGGGGTGTTCAGGTCCCGGAGCAACCGGAGATCTCCGTCGGTCCATCCATCGATGCGTACGGTCGTCATGGCACCGAGTGTCGCAGCCGGGCTCCGGAACTCAGACCTCGACGTCGAACCGCGGCGCGGAACGGCTCAGCACCGCGGTCCGCACCGTGCCCGGCCAGACGCCGCCCACCGCGTCCGCCAGGGCGGCGACGAGATCGGGGACGTCCGTGGCCGCCGAGGCGTGCACGCCCTCCGCGACGATCAGGACCGTACGGGTCGTGTCGCGAACGGCCGAACGGCCGCTCTGCCGGTTCGTCCACCGCCGGGCGTGCGCGTGCCCTGCCGCGTCGGTGAAGGTCACCTCTCCCGGCTCCGGGCTCTCGGGCTCCCCCGACATCGTCAGGTAGCTCTCGTCACCGGACGCGTGCCGGACTTCGAGATGCCCGGAGATCTCGGCGACGTCCAGCGCGGCCACCGGGATCGCGAAGGCGAGCGAGACGGCGTTGCAGAGGTCCACCAGCGGGTGGATCCGCGGCAGGGCCCCTTCCTTGCGGAAGCGCCGCAGCAGGGACTCCGAGGCGCAGCGGTACCGCGTGGGCTTGAGCCCCATCTGCGAGAACGTGCGCCGCCATGCCTGGATCTCGGGCAGGTCGGCCTCCGTGCCCGCGGCGAGGCGGGCCTTGGCGCGCGTGTTGAACGCGTGGAGCCGCGGTTCGACGACCGCGTCGGCGGTGATCCCCGTGGCGAGGAGCACGCCGGCGACGAGGCCGGGGTGCTCGGACCAGATCTCGTCCGAGTGCTGGAAGTACATGGTGCGGTCCGTCATGGAGTGGGCGGTCATCGGGTGGGCGGTCATCGGGTGGTGGGCGGTCATCGGGTGGTGAGGGCGAGCTTGGCGCCGAGGGCGACGAACGATCCGGCGAAACCCCTGCGGAGCCAGGCCATCACCCGCGGGCGCGCGGTCACATGGTCCCGTACCGAGGCGGCGAAGACACCGTACGCGGCGAAGACCACGAGCGAGACCAGCATGAAGACGGCGCTCAGCTCCAGCATCCGCAGCACATGGCCCGGCTCGCCCGTATCGACGAACTGCGGCAGGAAGGCGAAGAAGAAGATCGTCAGCTTCGGGTTGAGCACGTTGATCAGAACGGCGGAGGCGATCACCCGTCCCGCCGAGCGCGGCGTGGCCCGTTCCTCCGCGCCGATCGGGGTCGTGTCCTTGAGCGTGGCCCACGCCATGTAGAGCAGGTAGGCCACCCCCAGGTACTTGACGACCTGGAACGCGGTCGCGCTCGTGTGCAGCAACGCCGCCATGCCGGTGATCGCCGCCGCCATGTGGGGGACGATGCCCAGGGTGCACCCGATCGCGGCGATCACGCTCGCCCGGCCGCCGTGCATCAGGCCCGCCGACAGCGTGTAGATCGCCCCCGTGCCGGGGGTGGCGACCACGATGAGCGTGGTCACCAGGAACGCGATGCTCAAGGTGGCTTCTCCTGCCGATGCCGGATGGACGTTCTCGTCACCGGACTCTGCCGCCCCGGCGGTCTGGAGAACAGGTCCAAAGAGGACCTCGTTCAGTGGACCATTACGGTCACGCGAAACCGTCCTGGTGGCGCGCGTCAGGCCACCAGGACGTGCAGTTCCCGAGCGGCCGGGAGCGTACGCGCCTTCTCTGGGAGCGTCCGCAGGATCTGGTCGGAGAGGAGGCGTCGGCCGGTCGACTTGGCCTCCGGCTGGGCTTCGATGGCCGCGATGGCGTGCCGCAGTCCTGCGTCGACCTCGCGGGAGCGGACGAGCATCGCGGCCTTCATGAGCTGGAGATTGCTGGTGGCGCGGTGGGCTTGCGGCATATACAGGGCAAGAGCTTGTTCGAGCGACCTTTCGGCCGTGGCTTCCCCGAGCAGAGTCTTGACGTAGGTTTCCCCCCAACGCAGTTGGGCCTCTCGAAACCCGAAGAGCCCCCGGACGTTCGCGCCGGGCGGCAGATTGTCGAACGTCCGCTTGAGGTCGGCCAAAGAGGCTTGAGCCTCGGAGGCGCGGCCGTGCCTGGCGGCTAGATAGGCGCGGGCCGTATGAGCGCGGGCCAGCCCTGCCGATGGCGTTCCGTCCGCGATCTCGATGGCTTCCCGGGTCAGCGTCGTGATGACCTGATCCGGCCGTTCGGTCCAGCACGCCTCGTCCGCTTGCCTCGCACGTATCCAGACCCGCAGATCCCGATCTCCGGAAGCATCGGCGGCTCGCTTGGCAGTGCTCCACGAGATGCGCGCGGCCCGTTCGTCACCCGCGTCTCCCAGGTCGACGGCGAGGATCCCGGACAGTTCAGCGCTGACGTGCAGGAGCCCTTCACGTACCGAGGGGGAAGGCTGCTTCTTGAGGAGTTCTCCTACGGCGATGATGTCCGCCGTCATCTGAGGAACCAGAGAGCCGGCGGGCCGCAGGATGAGGCGCTCTGCGTACTCGTGGACGACGCGTTCCCACTCGTCGATGTCGAGCGGGTCACCCAGGGCCTCTTCCACCCCGGACAGGACCTGCTCAAGGACGCCCGGCGGGATGGCGGTCCCCGCACTGAACGCGGCGAGCAGTTGAAGAGCGGCGCGACGCTTCACGGCATCGTCCCCCTCGTCTGGAGTAGGACCTTGGTCAACCGTACCCGGCGAGTGCCCTTTCGACTCGTCCGCATTCGCCGGGAATAGCTGACCTTGATCTATTTTGAACACGGCGGCGTACGTGGGCGCCCAGTCGCGCGGGAAGTGATCACCTTTCTCCCAGCCGCGAATCTGTCGGGCCATATTTCTGATTTTGTCCGGGCCTGGATCAGTGATCCCCACATTGGCGAGCAGGCGGCGGGCCAGGGCGGCCTTGCCCCATCCCCGGGACTCGCGCTCGCACTCCAGTCGCACGGCCCATTCCGGCCGGGTGTGAACGGTCATCGCCACTCTTGTTCGCCGACGTCAGCAGGAGGTTGACACGAAACGTGTCCGCTCGTTCCCCCATTGTCACCGTTCCCCGGGGGCCGCGCTCCGGTTTTGATGCAGTGGTGGGAAAACGCATCGTCCGCGATCTTGTGCGATGAGAAGAAGCGATCAAGGTCGGTGCGTCTTCCGTTCTCGATAAACAGAGCGGCCCCGGCCCGGTCGACCATCACCGGGGGCTCCGGGGCCTGACCAAGGTCAGGAGCCGTGGATATGAACTATGCAGTCGACACGGCCCGGCGCGCGCAGGCGTACATCGATCTTGAAAGGGTGCTCGCCGAGTTCGAGCGGCGTTTCCCGGATTCGTCGTCTGGTACGGCGAGTACACCGGCCGCTGGTGGGCCCTACCCCGGGACGCGCGACGAGGCGGGTTGATCGAGGCCGGGTCCCCGGCCGAACTCGTCGAACGCCTGCGGGCCTTGCAGCCGAGCCGTGCCCGCGTACCGCAGGCACCTGCGGCGCCCCGCTCTCCCGCGCCCCGCCCCTCGCCCCCGCCCGTCCGGGCTCGGCGCCCCGCGCGGACGGCGCCCCGGCCACGGCCGCCCGCCGCGCCCGCGCCTCTCCGGCAGGCCCGAACGGTGACACTTCGCTTCCCGACCCACCACGCCCCCCGGCGTCAGGTACGGATGCCCGAGCCGCCACGGCGAGGGTGGTGGCGCCGGATGTTCGGCCTCCTCGTGGCGGCGCCGTGACCCCGGCCGGCGGCGCGATCGTGGGCACGCTCGTCATCGACCGCGCTCCGGACGCGGTGGCCGGTGCCCGGCGCTGGGTCGTCCGGCGGGTCGCGGCGATGCCCGGCCGCCCGCTCAAGGAGGACGCGGTGGACGACCTGGTGCTGTGCGCGTCCGAGGTGATCACCAACGCGGTCCGGCATTCCGGGCATGGCGGGGTCGGCGGCCCGATCTCGATCACGATGCTCGACCGGCACCGGGCGATCCGTCTCGAGGTACGGGACGGCGGCAACGACGCGGGGCGGCGTCCGGCACGGGCCACGGTCGGCACGGCGGCCACGTCCGGGCGCGGGCTCGGGATCGTCGAGGTCCTGGCCACGACCTGGGGGGACAACATCGACGACGCGGGCCGTACGACCGTGTGGTTCGAGATCGCGTACTGACGGCGAGGCGGCCGGGCACCCGGGATCAGCGCGGAATCACCCAGCCCGGCGCCCAGGTCGCGGCCGCGTCGTGGCCGGCGGCCGTAGCGGTGAGGTGGGCGCGGAGGGTGTCCAGCGCCGGGTGGGGGTTGTCGCGGTGCCAGAGGAGCGAGTGCGGGTAGACGGGGGTCGGGTCGGTCACCGGGATGCGGCGCAGGCCGTAGCCGGCGGGCCAGACGAGGCGCATGTGCTCGCCCATGAACGTGGCCAGGGCCGGGGTGTCGGCGATGGTGTCGAGGAGCGCGTCGGAGCCGAAGTTGGGGCCGGTCGATTCGAGGGTGAGGCCGAATTCGGCGACGAGATCTTCGTAGTAGGCGGCCCACTCGGTACCGGGGGCCATGCCGGGCATCCAGATCCGGTGCCCGGCGAGCCGGGCGAGGGGCACCGACCGGGCGCCCGCCAGCGCGTGGGCGGGGCCGGTGAGGAGCTGGAGCGGCTCGTCGAGCACCCGGACGGACTCGACGTCGTCGGGAAGGGGCCGGCCGGGCGCGGCGACGGCGCGGAAGGACGCGTCGATCGCACCGGACCGGATGGCGGAGACGGCCGCCTCGATGTCGAACAGCATCAGCACGTCGAGGTCGATCTCGGGGTGCGTGCGGTGGAAGTCGCGCATCAGGCCCGACGCCGCGCTGCGCGAGGCGATCACGTCGACGCGGAGCGGACGGCGGGCGGGGCTCACGGACGCGACCGCGCGTTCGGCGACGCGCAGCAGCTCGCGCGCGTGGGTCAGGAACGCCTGCCCGTCGATGGTGAGCGCGGCGCCGCGCGCGGTCCGGGTGAACAGCCGCACGCCGAGGTCGCGTTCCAGCGCGGCGATGCGCTTGGAGACGGCCTGCTGGGTGACCGCCAGCTCGGCGGCGGCCTCCTGGAACTGCCCCGCGTCGGCGGCGGCGACGAACGTCCGGACGGTTTCGAGGTCCATACCCGCACCCTACGGACACAACCATCGGTTGTGGGCAGGCGGCCCGCGGTTGTTTGATCAGCGGGTGCGGTGCTCGCTTGGATGCTGATGATCGCGGATCGGTTGTACGGGCGAGTGGGCAAGGGCGGGCATGGGGCATCGGCTGGGGCGGCGGTTCGGGTGGCTCTGGGCTGCGTACGGGACCAGCGGACTCGGAACGTGGCTCGCCTTCGGCGCGTTCCCGGTGATCGCCATCCAGGTGCTGCACGCCGGACCGGCCGAGGTCGCCGCGCTCTCCTCCGTGGGGGCCGCGGTGGGCGCGGCCGTGGCGGTGCCGCTCGGCCCGTGGGTGGAGTTCCGCCGCAAGCGGCCGGTACTGATGGCGATGGACCTGGTGCGGTTCGCGGCGCTGCTGACGATCCCCGCCGCGTTCGCGCTCGGCGTGCTCACCTTCCTCCAGCTCCTGCTGGTCTCGGTCGTCGTGGCGGCGGCCGACATCACCTTCCGCGCCGCCTCCGGCGCGTACCTGAAGACGCTGCTGCCGGCCGAGGACCTGCTCGTCGCCAACGCCCGATTCGAGTCCACGAACTGGACGAACACGATCATCGGACCGCCGCTGGGCGGCGCGGCGATCGGGCTCCTGGGCCCGGTGGCGACGGTGGTGGCCGACGCGGTCAGCCACCTGCTCTCGGCGCTGGGCATCCGCGCGGCGGGCGGGCACGAGCCGCGGCCCGAGCGCGAGGAGGCCGCGCGCATGCGGCCCGGGGACCTGCTCGACGGCTGGCGGTACATCCTCGCCGACGCGACGCTGCGTCCGCTGTTCTTCAACACCGCCCTGTTCAACGCCCTGGTGATGGGCACCCAGCCGCTGCTGGCCGTCCTGATGCTCGACCGGCTCGGGTTCGCACCGTGGCAGTACGGCCTCGCCTTCGCCGCGCCCGCGATCGGCGGCCTGCTCGGTTCGCGGCTGGCCCGGCCGCTCGCCACCCGGTTCGGGCAGTACCGGATCCTGGTCGCGTCCGGGGCGCTGCGCGCGATCTGGCCCGTCGGCCTGGCCTTCCTGGGGCCGGGCACCGGCGGGCTGCTGCTGGTGATCGGCGTGGAACTCGGGCTCATCTTCTGCTGCGGCGTCTTCAACCCCGTCCACGCCACGTACCGCCTCCAACGCACCGCGACCGACCGGGTCGCCCGCACGCTGTCCGCCTGGGCGGTGACGACCAGGGCCACGACCGCGCTCCTGACGGCCGTCTGGGGCGTGCTGGGCAGCATGCTCGGCCCTCGTACGGCCATCGGCCTGGCCGGCGTGCTCCTGCTGGCGACCCCGCTGCTGCTCCCCCGACACGTCCACACGCCCCAGCACGAGCCGGAACCGGCCTCCAGCCGCACATGAGACCCGCAACCCGCGACCGGTTCGGCGTGACGATCGGCGCGGACGGCCTGCGGGTGTGACCGGCCCACCGATCCGTCAACCGGTCCGGGTGCGGACCTTGAAGTCGACGCCGACGGCCTGGGCGAGCGCGGCGGCGAGGGTGGTGGCCACCATCGCCGCGAGCGTGGCGCTGAAGCCGGTGGCGGCGAGCCCGCGGAGTCGGTGGGTGCGGCTGGTCTGCCCCGGTGCCGGGTCTGCGACGACCCCGGTGTCGTTCATGTCGTTCCTCCATCGTTCGGTAGCGGGTGCGTGACGGTCCCGGTCCTCGGGGTGACGACGCTCACCCTCGCCGTGCGACGGCCGGGGTTCCGCAGGGCGCGGACGCCGGTGCCGCGGAGCCAGAACCCGGCGTCGCGTCCGAGGACCGGACCGGGCTCGCCGTCGCGCAGCTCCAGCTGCACCCGCCCGCGGGTGACGACGCCGAACGCGTCGCACCACTCCGCCGCGACCACCTCGACACGCGCGCCACCACGCAGCGTGAGCGTTCGCACCGGGACTACTCCGTGCCGTCCGCCGGGAGGCGCTCGGGCAGCCCGAGCCGCGGGAACCGGTCGTCGTGGAACGTGACGATCTCGGTGATCGCCCCGCCGGTGACGCGCAGGACGTCGATCGTCAGCGGCAGGTACGCGCCCTCTTGCTCCCGCCAGTGGTAGAAGGCGACGGCGGGCTGCCGGTTCACGGAGGTCTGGACGGCGCGCAGGCCCTTCATGCCCTCGAAGCCGTCCTCGACCCAGTCGTTCACCACCGCGTCGCGGCCGACGCGCAGGCCCGGCGTGGGCGGCATCGAGAAGCGGACGTCGTCCCGCAGCAGCGCGGCGAGCCCGTCGATGTCCGTGGCCACGCTGGCTTCGGTGAAGCGGCGCACCAGCTCGCGCGTCCCGGCGTCCTCCTCGCCGCCGGTCCAGTCCTGCCGCTCGGCGGGCAGGTGCTCCCGCATGCCGGCCCGGGCCCGCTGCAGCGCGCTGTTCACGGAGTTGACGGAGCTCCCGAGGAGCTCCGCGACGTCCTTCGCCGGCCAGCCGAGCACGTCCCGCAGGATCAGCACTGCCCGCGTGCGCGGCGCGAGGTGCTGGACCGCGACCAGGTACGCCAGCTCGATCGTCTCCCGCGCGACGGCGACGGCCTCCGGCTCGTCCGCGTCGTCCGCGGGCAGCTCGTCGAGCAGCCGGTCCGGGTAGGGCTGCAGCCACGGCACCTCGCCGCCGGTCGCGGGCTCCGGGCGGCGCTTGGCGAGCAGGTCCAGGCAGGCGTTGGTGGCGATCCGGTACAGCCAGGCCCTGAACGTCGACCGCCCCTCGAAGGTCTCCCGCCGCCGCCAGGCACGGAGGAACGTCTCCTGCACGGTGTCCTCGGCGTCCTCGAACGACCCGAGCATCCGGTAGCAGTGCACGTGCAGCTCCCGCCGGTGCCGCTCCGCCAGCCCCGAGAACGCCGGCTCGTCGACCTCGCCCAGACCGCTCACGCCCAGCTCCTCCGCCCTTGTGTCCGCACCCATCACGTCATCCTTCCCGTCTCGTCGTGTCCCGTCGTAGGTGTGACGGGTGCGGGCGCGACAACTCATCACTGGGGGCCATGCCACCATCGCGGTCGTCCGGGAGGAGCTACAGCGCGGCTTGGTCATCTTGCAGGAGGGTGGCGACGGCGCGTTCACCGTGGCAGCGGATCCGCCGCCGGTCACCGAACGTCTCCGGGTGGGCGCGGTCCGCACCGCGTCCGAAATGTGACCTTTTCTCCGCATGAGGCCCTCGCCCGCGGGGACACGGGGGGCCGAGGAGGAAACGAAATGCCTTGGTTGATGATCGTTGTTCTGCTGCTGGTGCTGGCTCTCGCCGGTGCGGGATTCGCGCTGAAACTGCTCTGGATTCTCGCCGCCGTCCTGCTCGTCCTGTGGCTGGCGGGATTCGTGGCGCGCAGCACGGGACCGTCCGGAAGGCGCTCACGCTGGTACCGCTGGTAAAGGGACCGACCGCGGACGGGAACGCCGCTTCGCACCCGGGAACGGGAGGCGAAGCGGCGTCCCGCTTTCGGGCGGGCGGCGAAGGCGTCGGGGGGCCACCCGCACCCGGCCGCGCTGAGCGCGTACGCCTGCCACAGCCGGTCGAAGCCGGGCCCAGACAGCTCGCAGGTTCAGCCGCTCCTCGCCGACGCGATCCGCCGGTCTGTCCGCCGCGAACGGGCCGGGATCATTCTGCCCGCGTCGGCTATCCATAATGGATCTCGCGAGAAGCCCGGCAGTGAAAGGAGCGGCATGGTGTGGACCGTAAGCTCGTTGCCTTATCTCTCCCCCCGGCAGGGGAGCCAGCCGGACGCCTGGTCGGAAGAGGCGGCACAAGCGGGACGAGTCGGCACCCAGAGGATCCGTGAGGTAGGCATGGACGTGCCTCCGGCCGATGTGGCCGCCTCTCTCGGTCTGGCTCCTGGGACCCCGGCCATCGTTCGCCGGCGCACGATGCTGCTGGATGATCAGCCTGTCGAGTTGACCGATTCCTGGTACCCGGCCGACATCGCCGCAGGGACGGCGCTTGCCGGGACGGGTAAGATCAAGGGTGGAGCGATCACACTGCTGGCCGGACTCGGCTATACGGTGCGCGAGGCACGCGAGGACATCACCTTTCGCAACGCGACGGCGGATGAAGCCAGCGAACTGCGGCAACCCGCCGGTACGCCAGTGATCGTGCTCTTTCGGACATGCTTGACCGCTGAAGGGGTGCCCTTCGAGGCCTCGTCCATGGTGATGGTCGCCGAAGGTCGTCACCTCCGGTACCGGCTGATCGCGGGTTGACCGGTGGCACAGCGAGCGGAGGAACGGCCACCCTACGAGCAGGTCGCAGCCAGTCTGAGGGCACAGATCATGTCGGGCGATCTCACCCCGGGGACGCAGTTGCCCTCCACGCCACGGCTTGTCGAAGAGTTCGGCGTGTCGAACACGACCGTGCAGAAGGCCATGACAGTTCTGAAGAGCGAGGGCTACCTGACCAGCCGGCAAGGCAAGGGCGTGTTCGTGCGGGCTCGCCAACCTTTCCGGGTCGAGGTGGGGAGTTATCTCGTCCCATCGCCTGGCGGTTACTCCTATGAGCTGCTGGAGATCCGCGAGGTGCCGTCACCCACAGAGGTCGCGTTGGCCCTGGGTTCGGAAACCGATGATCGACTACTGCTGCGCCGTCGCCTACTGCGTCACAACGGGAACCCGGTCGAGATCAACTGGTCTTATTACCCACGTGAACTGGTCGCCGGGACCGACCTGGCGGAGCCGAAACGAGTGCCGGGTGGAGCACCGAGAGTGCTCGCCGAACTCGGATACCCGCAGCGTTACTTCACCGACGCCGTCTCAGCGCGCATGCCGACGAAGGACGAGGCGGAACTGCTCGAACTGCCGAATGTTCCGGTGATCCGCCAATTCCGGACGGTCTACTCCGACGATGATCGGCCCGTTGAGGTGTCCATCCTCGTCAAAGGCTCTCATCTTTACGAGTTGCAGTACCGGATGCCTGTCTGACCTTCCCGCCACGCCGCCCTGCCCTGAGAGGGACACTGGGAAAACCTTGATGCTTATCGCGATAAGTATTAATGTCACGGATGTCGAGTCAGACCCCTCAATCCGAGGAGCCTGTGACCATCACGTCAGAGGAGACGGTGCCTCCCGTCCCCATCACGCCCAGAGAACTGATCTCCCCTAGCCTGTTCGAGAGGCTCGTCGGCAGGGTGGTCAAGGACGAGCGGTTGAGCCCGCAGTACGCCGCGCGTGTCATGGAACAGACATTGGCGTTCCTCGCCACCTGCGCCAGGCACCCGAACGCAGGGCTCTCCCCATCGAAGGCCGTGGACCTTGGCTGGCACGCCTTCGTTCTCTGCACCGCCGAGTACGCGGAGTTCTGCCAGCGTGCGGCAGGCCGCTTCATCCATCACGTCCCCATCGACGACGACGGCGACCACGACGAGGCCGTCGTCACCCGCACGGTCACCGCGATGAGGGCAGCCGGGCTGCCCGTCGATGAGGAGCTCTGGCAGCCGGATGCCGCCGACTGCAATCAGTGCTACGCCGGCTGCCACGACAGCCCGTAGCATCCGGCCATGACGAGGCTCCGCTGGGAAGACCTCCCGCCTCCGGTCCGTGAGGCCGTCACGCAATGCCTCGGGGAGGTCTTCTCAGCAGACCCCGTTCAGCAAGGCGCCGGATCGGAAACGGCCTTCGTGCTGCACACTCATACGGGGCGGGTCTTCCTGAAGGGCGTCGAGCTCGACGGCCCGAATACCGGTATGGGCCGCATCGAAAACAAGATCCAGCCCTACCTGCCGAGCATGGCCCCCCGGCTGATGGGAAGCTTTGAAACGGCAGGGTGGCTGGTCCTTCTCTTCGAGTACGTGCCCGGCCGGCATGCCGATCTCTCACCGGGCTCGGCGGACCTGCCGGTGATCGCGGCATTACTGCACCGGCTGTCGCAGGTGATCCGGCCTGATCTGCCTGTTCTTCCCATCGAGCGACGTTGGGCCGCGTTCGCCCCCGCTCCGGCACTTGACCTTCTGCGGGGGGACACTCTGGTGCATACCGACCTCACCGAGGCGAACATCCTCATCGGGAACGAGGCCAAGGTGATCGACTGGGCCTGGCCCACACGCGGGGCGCCGTGGCTCGACACCGCGTTCCTCGTGGTCAGGCTCGTCCAGGCGGGACACAGCCCGGCCGACGCCGAACGCTGGGCCTCTCAGGTACCCGCATGGCGCGAAGCCGGCACCGACGCTCTCCACGCGTTCATCATCGCCTGGGCGGCTCTCGGGGAACAGCGTGCTCCTGGGCCCGTGCGCCGGGCATTGGCGCGGTGGGCCGCGTATCGCGCGGACGCCCGGGCGGGCGGCGTCCCGCATTGGGGAGGGCGCGGCGTGCCGTTCCGATGAGTCCTGGACGGAACGGCACGCCGCGGGTCCGGTCAGCGGCGGAAGAGGTTGAGCCGCTCCTCGCCGACGCGCTCGCGCAGCGCCGGGTCGTCCACGCCCTCACCCTCGCCGCCGGCGGCGCACAGGACGGCGACCTTGCCGACGTGCTGGTTGGTCTGGACGGCGCGGGTGGCCTCGGCGGCCTCGTCCAGGGGGAAGACGGCCGACAGGGTGGGGTGGATCATGCCGAGGCCGATCAGCCGGTTGACCTCGACGGCCTCGTGGTAGTTGAAGCCGTGCGAGCCGATGATGCTCTTCAGCCGCATCCACAGGAACCGGTTGTCGTACTCGTGCTTGTAGCCGGTGGAAGAGCCGCAGGTGATGATGGTGCCGCCGCGCTTGGCGACGTAGACGGAGGCGCCGAACGTCTCGCGGCCCAGGTACTCGAAGACGATGCCGGGGTCCTCGCCGACCAGCCGGCGGATCGCCTCGCCGAGCATCCGGCCCGCCTTGGGGTGGCGCAGGCCCTGCTCGCCGAGGTCCAGCTCGTTGCGGTTGATGACGTGCTCGCAGCCCTGCGCGCGGACCAGCGCGGCCTTCTCCTCTGAGGAGACGACGCCGACGGGGATGCCGCCGCCGTTCTTCACCAGCTGGGTCGCGAACGAGCCGAGGCCGCCGGTGGCGCCCCAGATCAGGACCACGTCGCCCTGCTTCATCCGGGCGCCGTGCCGGCCGACCAGCATCCGGTACGCGGTGCCGGCGCAGAGGGTGGTGGAGCCCGCCTCCTCCCAGGTGAGGTGCGCGGGCTTGCGGATGAGCTGGTTGGCCTTGGCGATGCAGAACTCGCCCAGGGCGCCGAAGTTGGTCTCGAAGCCCCAGGCGAGCTGGGTCTCGCTCATCATGCCGTCGTCGTAGGAGCCGTGGTCCTCCTCGTCGACGTAGGAGGGGGAGATGACGACCCGGTCGCCGGGCTTCCAGCTCTTCACGCCGGAGCCGGTGCGGACGACGACGCCCGAGGCGTCCGAGCCGAGGACGTGGTACGGCAGGTCGTGCCGGGCCCCGTGCCAGCCCTGGCGGCCGAACTTCTCCAGGAACGCGAACGTCGGCACCGGCTCGAAGATCGCCGACCAGACCGTGTTGAAGTTGATCGCCGCGGCCATCACCGCGACCACCACCTCGTCGGGCGCCAGCTCGGGCATGTCGACCTCGCCCACGTGCAGCGAGCGCCGGACGTCCTTGTCGGCCTGGCCGTCGAAGAGGCCGACCTCGTCCTTGCGCGTGAAGGCGGCGCGGAAGCGGGTGGGCAGGTCGATGTCCAGCAGTTCCTGCTCGCCGGCGCCCGAACGGGCGGCTTCGAGCAGGTCACCGGACGAAGCGGGCTGAGCCATGGATCTCCTCCGTGGGACGCGGGGTGGTGAGCGGGTCGGCCCCGGCGAGCCGGGCGTCCAGGTGCGCGGCCATGAACTCGACACCGGGCGGGTCGAGCAGGTTGAGGTGGTGTGTTCCGGGCACCGTGACGACCTCCAGGGCGGAGCACAGCCCGCCGAAGCCGTTGGTCCCGTCGAGCACGTAGCGGGCGTCCTTCACCGACCACGGGGTCTCCTCCGGGGCGCGGTAGAGGAGGACGGGGCCGTCGTAGGGGCCGGGCCGGTACGCCTCCAGGGAACGGGTGTCCTGGTGGGAGGTGAGCTGGTGGGTGAGGGCGGCCGGGGGGATGTGGTCCGCCAGGGCTTCCGCCCGTTCCATCACCAGCGCGAACTGCGCCTCCTCGTCCAGGCCGGCCAGTTCCTCGTAGGTGAGGTCGACGCCGAGCCCGTAGGTCTCGTTGATGTAGTCGGCAAAGGCGGCGAACCGGCGGGCGAGGCTGTCGGACTCGTTCTCGACCGGCAGCGGCAGGCCCGCGTCGAACAGCACGACCAGTTCGACCTCGCGGCCGGCGGCGGCGAGCCGCCGCGCCGTCTCGTACGCCAGGACGCCGCCGAACGACCAGCCGCCGAGCCGGAACGCCCCGTCCGGCCGGGCCTCCTGGAGGCGCTCGGCGTAGCGGGCGGCGCGTTCCTCGACGGACGGCGCGTCCTGGAACCGCTCCAGCCCGTACACCGGCTGGTCGGCGGAGAGCAGGGCGGTGAGCTGCCGGTAGCAGGCGGTGGTGCCGCCGGCCGGGTGCGCGATGAAGATCGGGGGACGGCCGCCGGAGGGCTTCAGCGGCCGTACGGTCCGCCGCGCGGCCTCCTCGTCTGCGGCCCGCAGGCACCCGGCGACGTGCTCGGCGGTGGGCACCGCGAACAGCTCGCCGCGGGTCACCTCCCGGTGCAGTTCCGCGGCGACCAGCGCGACGACCTGGTCGGCCTGGTGCTCCGCGCCGCCGAGGTCGGCGAAGAAGTCCGCGGTGACGCCGACGCGGTCGAGGCCGAGGACGTCCTCGAAGTACCGGACGGCGAGGCGTTCGGCGTCGTCGCGCGGCATGACGTACCCGGCCTCGGCGTTCGAGGCGGCGGACGGGGACGGGGGCGGGGCGGGCGTTCCGGACAGGCCCAGCTCACCGGCCGCCCACTCCTCGAACGCGTTGACGCTGGCGCCCTGGAGCAGCACCGACGCCGGGACGGTCAGGCCGAGGTCGTGCTCCACCCCGCTCTTGATCCGTACCGCGACGAGGGAGTCCAGGCCGAGGTCGGTGAGCGGGACGGCCGGGTCCAGCCGTTCGGGGTCGAAGCCCAGCACGGACGCGATCCGGAACCGCACCCGCGCGGCGACCGCGCGGCGGGCCGCGGCCGGGTCCAGGTCCGCCAGCGCCGCCACGCCCGGCCAGTCGCCCGGGTCGGCGCCGGTCCCGGCGCCCTCGGTCAGCGCGGCGAAGTACGGGATCCGGCGGATCTCCGGGAACAGGCCGAGCGCGGCGGCGGGGTCGAAGCGCAGCACGCCCGCGGCGGGCCGGTCGAACGCCAGCAGCGCCTCCAGCGCCTCGGCGCCCTCGTCCGGGCTGATCGGGTCGATCACCGCCAGGTCGAGTCCGGCGGCGCCGCCGACCTGGGACCAGGCGCCCCAGTTCACGGTGGTGCCGGTGCGGCCGTGCGCCCGCCGGTACGCGGCCAGCGCGTCGAGCGCGGCGTTGGCGGCGGCGTAGGCGGCCTGGCCGGGGGACCCGAGCAGCGCCGCGGCCGAGGAGTGCAGCACGAACCAGTCCAGGTCGGCGTCCCAGGTGGCGGCGCTGAGCCGCCGGGCGCCCTCGACCTTGGCCCGCCAGACCCGGTGCAGGTCGGCGGCGCCCAGGTCGGCGATCAGCCGGTCGTCGATGGCGCCCGCGCCGTGCAGGACGCCGCGGAGCCGGGCGCCGCCCTCACAGGCGACCCGGACCAGGCGTTCGGCGACGCCGGGTTCGGCGATGTCGCCGAGCACGACCCCGACGTCCACCCCGTCCTCGCGGAGGCGGGCGATCACCTTCTCGGCGTCGGCGTCCGGCCCGGACCGGCCCGACAGCACGATCCGGCCCGCGCCGCGCGCGGCCAGCAGCCGGGCGGTGACCAGGCCGATCCCGCCGTACCCGCCGGTGATCACGTACGCGCCGCCGCGCCGCACGATCCGCCGCGGCCGGGGCGGGGAGCCCTCGGCGTGCCGTCCTTTCGCAGCGGTCTGGACGGACGGCACGCCGGGGGGCAGGGGGGCCGCCCGGACCAGCCGGGCGACGTGGCGGGTACCGCCGCGCCAGGCGACCTCGCGGGCGTCGCCGTCGCCGAGCAGCTCGGTGACCAGGTCGACCGGGCGGTCGGCGTCGACGAGGGTGGCCCGCTGCGCGGCCCGTTCGAAGGCGAGCACGCGGGTCAGCGCGCGGGCGAACCCCTGGTGCGGCTCGCCGGCCTCGCCCGGGAGGACGGGCAGCGCGGCCCGGGTCGCCACCCACAGCCGGGGCCCGTCGGGCAGCGAACGGCTGACGCCCGCCACGGTCAGGACGAGCCGTTCGTCCACCAGGCCGGGTGGCGGGAGGAGGACCACGGCGTCCGGCGGCTCCGCCGTCATCGGAGGGTGCCGGTCGGGCGGGTGCTCGCTCAGCCGGTGCCGCACGACCCGGTGGCCGCGCGCCACCAGCCCGGCGGCGACGGCGCCCGCGGTCGCGTCGTCGTCCTCGGCGAGCAGCAGGAAGGTGCCGTCGCCGATCGCCGTCCCGGGGGCGGGCGCCTCGTCCCAGACGACCTCGACGAGCTTGTCCGCGAGGGGGACGGGGACGTCGGGACGTTCGACGCGGCGCAGCACGATGCCGGTGGCCTCGGCGACGACCGTCCCGTCGGGCCCGGTCAGCCGGACCGCGCCGACGAGGTCCGTCCCGTCCCGGACGACCTCGGCACGGGCCCGGCCGCCGCGGTGGGTCGGCCCGTGCACGCGCAGCTCGCCGATCGTCTCGGGCAGCCAGAGGCCGGGGCCGCCAGCCGTCTCGGCCTCCGCGGACAGGGCGGCCAGGCAGCGGTCGAACACCTCGGGATGCAGCCGGTAGTGGCGGCTGCCGCGCTCGGCCGCGGCGATCTCGGCCGGAGCCGTGGTCGCGGCCCCCGAGGGGGACGGGACGGGCGGGGCGCCGTCCCCGGCGGCGTCACCGGTATCGGCGATATCGGCGCGGGCCAGCCGTGCCCAGGTGCCCGCCGGGGTCCGCGCGTGGATCTCCACGCGCTGCTCGTCCTCGGCGAACGTGGTGGTGACGATGGTGTGCTCGGCCAGGGCCAGCGGCCGTTCCATCCACAGGCTGTGGACGCGGACCGAGCGCGCGTCCAGGCCGAGCGCCTCCGCGCCCGCGGCCAGGGCCATCTCGGCGAACGCGGCGGCCGGCAGCGCCGGGAGCCCGTGCACGCGGGCGCCGGCGGGCCACCGCCCGGTGGCGGTGCCGAGGTCGGCGCGCCAGGCGTGCCGGTCCTCGCCGGGCAGCTCGACGTGCGCGCCGAGGAGGGGATGCTCGTCGCGGCCGGACGACCGCCGTCCGGACAGGTCGACCCAGTGGCGCTCGTGCCGCCACGGGGCCGGCGGGACGTCGATGACGTCGCCCCCGGCGGGCGCGGCGATGGGCAGCCCGTGCACGGCGAGGGCGCCCAGCCGCGCGTGGAAGGTGAGGGCGTCGTCGGTCTCCTGGCCCTTGGGGGCGCGCTTGAGCGTGTGGGTGACCAGCGCGCCGGTCCCCTCCAGGGTCTCGCCGATCCCGTGGGCGAGGATCGGATGCGCGTTGACCTCGACGAACGTACGGAACCCGTCCTCGGCCGCCGCCGCGACCGCACCGGTCAGCCGCACCGGCTCGCGGAGGTTGGCCGCCCAGTACGCGGCGTCGAGCCGGGCGTCCTCGCCGTGCAGGGCGCGCGGGTCGTCCAGGGCGGTGGTGTAGAGGCGGATCCCGGCGGCGAGGGGCCGGCCGCGTTCGGCGCCGACCTCGGCGAGCGCCTCGCGCAGGTGCGGCAGGAGCGGGTCGACCTGCGGCGAGTGCCCGGCGCCCTCCGCCTTCACCATGCGGGCCAGGCGGCCTTCGGCCTCGGCCCGTTCGACGACCGTGGCGATCTGCGCGGCGTCGCCGGTGACGACGGTCTGCTTCGGGGAGGAGTGCACCGCCGCGTACACCTCGGGCAGGTCCGCGGCGAGGCGGGCCACGTCCTCGGCGGACGCGCCCAGCACGGCCATGGCGCCACCGCCGACCAGCCGGGTCAGGAGCCGGGACCGGCGGCAGATGACCTTGACGCCGTCCTCCAGGGTGAGGGCGCCCGCGACGACGGCCGCGGGGACCTCGCCCATGGAGTGGCCGATCACCGCGCCGGGCGTGACCCCGTACGACGCCAGGGTTCGGGCCAGGCCGATCTGGACGGCGAACAGCACCGGCATCGTCGCGGCCGGGCCGGCCGGGACGACGCCCTGTTCGAGGAGGTCCCAGAGCGCGGGGCCGCCCTCCTCCTGGAAGAGGGCGTCGAGGTCGTCGACGGCCTCGGCGAACGCGGGCTCCTCCTCCAGGAGCCGCCGGGCCATCCCGGGGCGCTGCGCTCCGTACCCGGAGAACACCCAGACCGGGCGGCCGGGCGCGCCGAGCGCGGTACCGGTGACCACGGCCGGGTGGGGGCGGCCCTCGGCCAGCGCGGTGAGCCCGTCGACGAGGCCGGCTCGGTCGCGGGCGGCCACGGCGGCGCGGGCCCGGCCGCGTCCCCCGCGCCGGTGCAGGGTGAGGGCGAGGTCGGCGAGCCGCACGCCGCCGTCGCCGCCGTTCGCGCCGCCGGTTTCGGTCTCGGCGTCGGTCTTGGCCCCGGCGTCGGTGAGCCAGGCGGCCAGGACGCGGGCGTGGTCGCGGACGCGGTCCTCGCTGGTGTCGGAGAGCGGGAAGACGCGGATCGCGACCGGGTCGTCGGCGGTCTTACGCGGCGGCGCCTCCTCCAGGACGACGTGCGCGTTCGTCCCGCCGAACCCGAACCCGGACACCCCGGCGCGGGCCGGGTGACCCCGGTCGGGCCAGGGCGTCTCCTCCGCCACGACCGACAGCCGCAGGTCCTCGAACGGGATGTGCGGGTTGGGCTGCTCGTAGTGGGCGCTCGGCGGGATCGTCCGGTGGTGGAGGGCGAGCACGGCCTTGATGAGCCCGGCGACGCCCGCCGCCGACTCCATGTGCCCGAGGTTGGACTTGGCCGAGCCGAGCAGCAGCGGGGCACCGGCGTCCCGGCCCGCGCCCAGCACCTCGCCGAGCGCCCCGGCCTCGATGGGGTCGCCCAGGAACGTGCCGGTGCCGTGCGCCTCGACGTAGTCCACCTCGCGGGTGTCGATCCCGGCGGCGGCGTACACCTCGCGCAGCAGCGCCTTCTGCGCGTCGGAGTTGGGCGCGACCAGGCCGTTGGAACGGCCGTCGGAGTTGACGCCCGAGCCGCGGATCACGGCCAGCACCCGGTCGCCGTCGCGCAGCGCGTCCGGCAGGCGCTTGAGCACGACCGCGCCGCAGCCCTCGGCGCGCACCATCCCGTCCGCCGAGGCGTCGAACGCCTTGCAGCGGCCGTCCGCGGCGGTGCCGCCCGCCTGGTCGAACGTCATCGTGATCGTGGGCGAGAGCAGCAGGTTGACGCCCCCGGCCAGCGCCACGTCCGCCTCGCCGCGGCGCAGCGCCTGCACGGCCAGGTGGGTGGAGACCAGCGAGGACGAGCACGCGGTGTCCACGATCATGCTCGGGCCGCGCAGGTCCAGCAGGTAGGACAGGCGGTTGGCGATGATGCTGAGCGCGGCGCCGGTCGCGGTGAACGCCTCCAGCGCGGCCGGGTCGGAGGCGGTGAACGCGGCGTACTCGGGCGCGGACACCCCCACGAACACGCCCGTACGGCTCCCGCGCAGCGCGGCCGGGGCCAGCCCGGCGTGCTCGAACGCCTCCCAGGCGACCTCCAGGACGAGACGCTGCTGCGGGTCCATGACCGCCGCCTCGCGCGGGGTGATGCCGAAGAACCGCGCGTCGAACGCCGCCACGTCGGCGAGGAACCCGCCGAGCCGGGTGGTCCGGGCCAGCAGGTCGCCGACCTCGGGGGAGCCGTCGTCGAAGGCGTCCCAGCGGCCCTCCGGGACCTCCCGGACGGCGTCGCCGGCCCCGGTGAGGAAGCGCCAGTAGTCACCGGGTCCGGTGAGGTCGCGGTCGCCGCCGGGGAAGCGGCAGCCGATGCCGATCACGGCGACGGGCTCGTCCGGTGCCGTCGCGGGCGGAGGGACGTCCCGCGCGGTCCCCGGCCGGGTGTCCGGGGCGGAGGTCGTCCCCGCGCCACCGGCCCGGGCCGTTCCGCCGGCGGCGAGCGCGACGGACAGCTTGTTGATCGTCGGGTACTCCCAGACGAGGGTGGCCGGGAGCGAGCGGCCGAGCATCCGCTCCAGGTCGCCGGCGACGGCCACCGCGTCCCGCGAACCGAGGCCGAACTCCTCCAGCGGGCGGTCCGGGTCGATGGCCGCGGGGGACGTACGGGAGCGGCGCGCTATCTGCTCGATCAGATGCCGACGTATCGAATCCTCGCTGATCCGCGTCCGGTCCTGCGCCGCTCCGGAACGATCGTTGCTCTGCATGCGTGGCTCCCGTGATCGTTCGCGAAAGCGGAGGGACCACTTTGTCCCACCGTGACCGGCTCAGGATGCGCATCCAGACCACTTTTCTCGCCGGGGGGTTGTCACGGCGATGACAAGACTCGGATGTAACCGATGTGGCCTGATGGGATAGTTGGGGATCCCCGACTAATGACGGGGATCGTAGCCAAATAAGTGCGAATAGTAATAACGCCCACTCATGCCAATAGGGGGTAGCGGCGAATTCCGGGCGCCGGGACCGGAGGACGGTACCGGGGGCCGGGAGCCGGACGCCGCGTGACGAGGTGACCCGGGGCCGATACCGATGGGCGCTGGCGGTGGTGGCCATCAGCGCGTTCATGATCACCATGGACAACACGGTGGTCGCCAACGCGCTGCCCACCATGATCCGCGATCTCGGCATGTCGAACGCGGCCAAGGACTGGGTGGCCACCGGCTACATCCTCATGTTCTCCTGCCTGATGATCGCGGGCGGGCGGCTGACCGACGTCTACGGCTGCCGCGTCACCTTCACCTCGGGCATGGCCGTGTTCACCGGCGCGTCCGCGGTGTGCGGGATGGCGCCCGACGAGGCGGTGCTGATCCTCGGCCGGATCGTGCAGGGCGCCGGGGCCGCGCTGGCGCTGCCGGCCACCCTGGTCATGGTCACCGTGGGCCGTACCGACAAGCAGCGCTCGCTCGGCACGATCGTCTGGGTGGGCGCCGCCTCCGGAGCCACCGCGCTCGGCCCGACGATCGGCGGGATCATCGTCTCGCACTGGCCCTGGGGCTGGATCTTCCTGATCAACATCCCGGCCGGGATCCTGGTGATCCTGCTCGGCCTGGTCGTGCTCACCTCCAAGAGCGGGAACACCGCGGCCCGGGTGGACCTGCCGGGCGTGCTGATCTCCGCCACCATGCTGTTCGCGCTGGCCTACGGCATGGAGGCCGGGCGCCGCCACGGCTGGCTGGACCCCTCGGTGCTCAGCGTGTTCGCGCTCGCGGCGATCGCGCTGCTGTGCTTCGTGATGGTCGAGAGCTGGGCGCCCGAGCCGATGATGAACCTGCGGTTCTTCCGCAACCGGGTGTTCGTCGGCGGGCTGCTGTCGCAGATGCTGTGGGGCATCGGCTTCAACGGGATGGTCTTCTACTCGGCGACGTTCCTCCAGCGCTACCTCGGCTTCACGCCGCCCGAGGCGGGCCTGGTCATGCTGCCCTCGGCGGTCGCGGTCATGCTGGCGACACCGCTGTCGTTCTGGGTGGCGGCACGGGCCGGGCCCCGGGTGACCGTCGGCGGCGGGATGGCGGCGATGGCGTTCGGCATGGTGCTGTTCTCCATGCTGCGGCGCGACGACGGCTTCGCCGACCTCATGCCGGGCGTCCTCATCGTCGGTCTCGGCGCGGCGATGTGCATGCCCCTGGCGATGTACGTGCTCAAGTCGGTGCCCGAGGACCAGGCCGGGGTCGCCAGCGGGATCCTGAACGTGATCCGCGAGGTGTCCGGGGCGTTCGGGATCGCCATCGTGGGCCTGCTGATCCACGAGGTGCCGCCGGAGGGCGCGGACGCGGCGACCCTGGAGACGTTCCGTTCCGGCACCGCCGCCGGGCTGGTCATCGGCGCCTCGCTGGTGCTGGTGGGCGGCCTGATCAGCGCGATGACGCTGCCCAGCAGGCGGGGGTGGTTCGGCCCCAAGCACGGCCGGCAGGGCCGCCGCCGGCCCGCCGCCACGCCCCGTCCGGCCACAGCCGTCCCCGCCCCCGCCGTGCCCACCGTCCCCGCCCCCGCCGTGCCCGCCGTGCCCGCCGTGCCCGCCGTGCCAGCGACGTCCGCGTCCGGGACGGGCTCGTCCGCGCCTTGGCCGGTTGCCGTTCCCGTACCGGCGGGGGCGGCCGTCGCGGGCGAGGCCGCGGGCGACACCGGAGGCGACGGGGAGCCGTTCCTGGCCGCGCCGCATCCGGAACCGCCCGGCCCCCGCGCCACCCCCTGGGACGGCCTGGCCATCACGACCACCGGACTCGTCTACACGGGCCCGCCGCGCTACCCGTCGCAGCCCTCCCCGAGGGACACCCGGCCCGAGCCGATCAACGGCCCCGCCCCGGTCGCCGAGCCCGGCGGCGGGGACGGCGCCAACGGGAACGGCGGCCCGGCACGGCGGTTCCCGCCGCCGCCCCAGGGCTGGTACCAGCCGTACGTACCGGACGAACCGGCGCCGGGGCAGCCCGGACCCGCGCCGCCCTCGCCCCGCGACGACGCCTGGTGAGCCGCCCGGAGACACGTGCCGTGCCCCCTGCCGTGCCCCTGCCGTGACCTCGCGAACCCCGGACCCGAAGGGACTCCCGTGAGCCGCAGAGTCGTCATCATCGCCGCGGGCTCGCGCGGCGACATCCAGCCCTGCGTCGCGCTCGCCCAGGGCCTCGTGGCCCGGGGCGACGACGTACGGCTGGTCGCCAGCGGCCGGTACGCCCCCATGGTCGGGACGGCGGCCACGGCGGCGGCACGGAAGGACGGCGGGACGGGACGCGGCGGCATGGAACTCGCGCCCCTCACGGCCGACCCCACCGAGATCCTCGACTCCGAGGCGGGGCAGGAGCTGCTGGCCGGGGGCCGCAACCCGATCCGGTTCCTGGGCGGGTTCAGGCGGATCCTCGGGCCCATGGCCGAACGCCTCCTGGCCGAATGCCTGGACGCGTGCAAGGGCGCCGACCTCGTCCTCGGCCCCACCCTGGGCCTGCTCCCCCGGCATCTCGGCGAGTACCTCGGCGTTCCCTGGGCCCTCGTCCACTTCCAGCCGAGCCAGCCCACCGGCGCGTTCCCGCATCCGTTCGTCCCGCGGAGCAGGGCGCTGGGGCCGTGGGGCAACCGGGCCGGGTTCCTGGCCGTGGACCAGATCGCCTGGCAGCTGTCCCGGCCGTTCATCAACCCTTGGCGGCGCGACGTGCTGGGCCTGCCGCCGCTCCCGCTGCGCGGCCCGATGCACGACGCCCGCCGTACGGGACGTCCCGTCCTGGCCTGCTTCAGCCCCTCGGTGGTCCCCGCCCCCCGCGACTGGCCGCCGTACGTGCACCTCACCGGCTACTGGTTCCTGGACGAGCCGGACTGGGAGCCGCCGCCCGCGCTGGCCGCCTTCCTGGACGCGGGCCCACCCCCCGTGTACGTGGGCTTCGGCAGCATGCGCCCGGAGGACCCGGAGGCGACCGCCCGGGTCGTGCGCTCGGCGCTGCGGGAGGCCGGGGTGCGGGGCGTCGTCCAGAGCGACCCCGAGACCTCTGACGACGACGTGCTCGCCGTACGGGACGTGCCCCACGCGTGGTTGTTCCCGCGCATGGCGGCGGTGGTGCATCACGGCGGCGCGGGAACGACCGCGGCAGGGCTGCGCGCGGGCGTGCCCACGGTCGTCTGCCCGTTCTTCGGCGACCAGCCGTATTGGGGGGAACGGGTGGCCGCTCTCAAGGCAGGCCCTGTGCCTCTGCCGTTCCGGGAGCTGACCGCCCCCAGGCTCGCGGACGCCGTACGGCAGGCCGTGCGGACGCCGGAGATGGCCGAACGCGCCGCCGCGCTAGGACGCCACATCTCCGCGGAGGACGGTGTCACGCGCGCTTGCGAAGTGCTCGCGAAAATTGCCTGAGGACGCGAAATCCGTGGGGCCGCAGGTCCTCCCGTTAAAAACGCGGAACTCCCCCTAAACGCAGAACGACTCCTGGAACGCGGAATGCTCCGGCCCTTGAGTATGGGACGGAGCATTCCGCGTCAGGTGGATCAGGCGACGCGCTTGGCGCCGAGGGCCTTCATCATCGACGGCCAGGCGGTGTTCATCTCGCGGTTCCAGTACGGCCAGGAGTGCCGGCCGTTGCCGTAGACGTGCGCGGTGATGGGGACGCCGAGCTTCTTGGCCCGGTCGGCGAACTGCTGGACGGTCGGGCCGATCGCGCGCTCGCTCAGGTAGCCGATGTCCCAGGGGGCGATGTTCGGCGGGTCCAGCGGGCCCCGCTGCCCCGTCGTACCGGCGGAGACGTAGAGGCGCGTCCCCTTCATCCTGGGGAGGAGGGCGATGGGGTCGTGCGCGTCCCAGTTCGCCTTGTCGATCCAGGGCAGGCCCCAGATGGCGTACGGGTCGTTGCCGTTACCGCTGTTGGTGTACATCAGCAGCGAGGGGATGCCCGGGGAGCTCATCGACAGGATGCCGCTGAAGCAGGCCGCGTACCGGAACATGCCCGGCGCCCTGCCCGCGTAGGTGCAGGCGCCCTGGGCTCCGGAGGAGATGCCCATCGCGGCCCGGGACCCGCCCGCGTGGTAGTTGCGCTCGACGAGCTGGCGCACCTCGCGCAGGTGGAAGTCCTCCCAGCGCGGCTTGCCGCCCCGGCCGCCGTTCCACCAGTTGGTGTACGAGCCGTTGGCGCCCTCGGGCATCACCACCATGACGCCCCACTTGCGCGACAGCGCCTCGATGCTGGTGCGGTTGCCGCGGGTCCACGACGTGTAGTTGTCGTTGCCCCCGTGGTAGACGTACACGACCGGCCAGCTCTGGTTGGAGTTGTACTTCCACCCCTTGGGCAGCAGCACCCGCACGTTCTGGGACGCCCCCAGGGAGGGTGACTGCACGGTGAAGTCGAACGCGGTCTTGCCCTTGTTCAGCCACTTGTAGGCGGTGATGCGGGCGCCGGTGTCGGCCTTCTTGAACCCGGCGGACGCGGCGGCCGGGATCGCGGTCAGCGGCAGCGCCGCCGTACCCATGACGACCGCGGCCGTCACCGCTCCGGACCGCCGGGCGACGCGGCGGCGTGAATCAACTGACATGGTTAACCTCCACTGTCCCTCCAGCGCCACCCGGAACCGTCTGGAGTGGGAACTATCTCACGTTTGATACGGATGTCTCGGCGGGGTCGCGGACGCGGCGGCCCGTTCGCCCAGGGCGCCCAGGGAGCCCCGGGAGCGGTACCGGCGGGCGGCCCGGACGCGTCCTCCGAGGTCGGCGGACGTCCGGGCGGTCGCGGGGGCGCCGGAAGGGCGGGTTCCGGGGCCGCGCGCGGGTCCTGGGGTGCGTGGGCGGCCCGAGGGAAGGGCCGGGCCACTTCCGGCCGTTCCGCGCCTGTAACGAGCCGTTCCGCACCCGAGACGCCTCGGCCGTTCGCGTAACGCGGCCGGGGGGCGGACGCCTCGTCGGGCGCCTCGTCCGGCGCCTGCTCCCAGCGGATCGCGAACGGCGCCGGAGGCACCTCGGCCCCCACCAGGACGGGCGGCCCAGCCGGTACGGACGGTCCCGCAGGGACGGGCGGTCCCGCCGGCGCGATCCCGGGCAGGGCCGGGCCGTGGGACTGCGTGCGCGGTGCGGTGGCGGGCCTGGCCGGGGCGTCCAGCGGGGCGGCGGCCGGTCGCGGCGCCCCGGGAAGGTCGTCGCGTTCCCGCAGGTCCATCCGCGCGTGCAGGCCGGCGAGCGGGCGGGGCAGCCACCAGTTGGCCGCGCCCATGAACCGCATCGTGGCCGGGACGAGCAGCGAGCGCACCAGCAGCGCGTCCACCACGACCGCGACGAACATGCCCACGCCGATCAGCTTCACGACCGTGATCCCGGCCATGCTGAACGCGCCGATGACCACGAGGAACAGCAGCGCGGCGCTGGTGATGATGCTGCCGGTGCGCTGCATGCCGATCGCCACCGCGGCCCGGTTGTCGTGGGTGCGGTCCCACTCCTCGCGGATCCGGCTGAGCAGGAAGACCTCGTAGTCCATCGACAGCCCGAACACCACCGCCAGGATGAGGATCATGCTGGTCGCCTCGACCCCGCCGGTCGGGGTGAAGTCCAGCACCCCGGCCAGGTGCCCGTACTGGAAGCCCCACACGATCGCGCCGAACGAGGCCCCGATGGACAGCACGTTCATCACGATCGCCTTGATCGGCAGCACCACCGACCCGAAGAACATGAACAGCAGGACGAACGTCGCGATCCCGACCGTGATCGCCATCAGCGGCAGCGTCCGCATCAGGCTGGCCATCAGGTCCATCTGCCCGGCCGTGCTCCCCCCGACGTCGATGTGCATCGGGAAGCCGTCCTTGGACAGGGTCATCGCGCGGATGTCGCGGACGAGGTCCTGCGCCTGCGACGACATCGGCTCGTACTCGTGCGTGACCGAGATCCGCACGCCCCCGTACGTACCGGAGTAGCCGGTGAACTTGGCGTCGGTCACCCCCGGCGCCGCGGCCAGCTTCTCGCGGAAGTCCTCCAGGTACGGCGGGATGTTGTCACCCTGGCGGGCCGGCCGCCAGTCGCGCGGGATGAGGTCGCCGGAGATCACGACGTCGATCGGCTCGGCCGACCCGTTGGGGAACTCCCGCTTGACCGTCTCCACCACGGCCCGGGTCGGGCTGTCCTTGGGGAGGACCCGCGCGTCCACGCTGCTGAACTGCACGTTCAGGAACGGACCGAACAGCACGCCCAGGATGACCAGGACCACCGCGAAGTACGGCACCGGGTGCTTCATCACGCTGTGACCGAGGCGGAACCAGAAGCCGCTGTCCGGGTCGCGCCGCGCCCGCTTGGCGCCCGGCCGCCGCCACGGCATCCGGCCGCCCTCGACCTTGGTGCCGAGGAGCGCCAGCAGCGTGGGCAGCAGCACGGTCGCGCCGAAGACCGCGACCATCACGGTGGCGATCCCGGCCAGGCCGATGGTGCGCAGGAACATCTGCGGGAAGAGCAGCAGGCCGGCGAGCGCGGCCGACACCGTGACGCCCGAGACGACGATCGTCCGCCCGGCGGTGCTCATGGTGCGGGCCAGCGCGGCCTGCCGCACCGGGTCCAGCGCCTGCCGGTACGCCCTCTTCTCGGCGGCGCGGCGTTCGCGGTCCTCCACGCGCTTCCACGGTTTGCCCGGCGGCAGGCCCGCGGCGTCCATGCCCCGCGCCAGTTCCTCCCGGAACCGGCTGACGATGAACAGCGAGTAGTCGATCGCCAGGCCGACGCCCATCATCGTCACGACCTCGAGGGCGAACGAGGTCACGTCGGTGAGATAGGTGACCGCGTGCAGCACCGCCAGGCCGCCGACGATGGAGAACAGCGCCACCACCTGCGGGAGCAGCGAGGCCACCAGCGCCCCGAACAGGATGATCAGCAGGGCCAGCAGCGGCAGCGCGGTGATGGTCTCGGCGCGGATGATGTCGGCCACGACCTGCTCGCCGAACTCCACCCCCAGCGGGATGTTGCCGCCCAGCCGGACGGTCAGCCCCGGCGCCTCCAGACGCTCCTTGATCGCCTCGTAGCTCGCCAGCTTGGTGGCGTCGTCCTTGCCCTCCAGCTTCAGCGACACGAACGTCTTGTGCCGGTCGCGGCTGGCGAACGGCGCCGCGTCCTTGGCGTCGAACGACCAGTAGGAGATCACCTCGGCGACCCGGTCCTTGGGCAGCCGCGCCACCGTGGTGATCACCGCGCCCATGTAGCGCGGGTCGTCCACGGTCAGGGTGTCGCTGCTGTAGAGCACCAGGACGTCGGGGTTGGTGCTGCCGAAGTATCCGGCGCCCAGCTTGGCCACCAGCGTGGACGACGCCTTGGGATCCTCGAACCCGCCCTGGCTGAACTTGGCGAACACGCCCAGGCCCCAGGCCCCGGCACCGACGGTCATCAGCAGGATGAGGACGAGAACGGGCCGGCGTCGTCGATGAATCAGACGCCCCAGCCCGGCGAGCATGATCCTCCTGATGTCGTGGTGTCGGCGTGCCGCCCGCCGCCGGCCGGCGGCGGCCGGGTTCAGCCTCGCCCGGCGAGCCGTCGCGCGCTGGTCGGCAGGACGCCGTCCAGGTAGTTCCGGCGGGTCGCGGCGCGGGCGACCTTGCCGCTGGAGGTACGGGACACCGCGCCCGGTTCGACCATCACGAACGCGTGCACGCTCATCTCGTGCTCGACGGTGACGGCCGCGCGCACCGCCGACTCGACCTCCTCCAGGTCGAGCCGGGCCAGCGGGACCCGGCGGTTGCGCTCGGCGACCACCACCAGCAGCTCGGTGTCCTCGCCCGGCACCGCGAAGGCGGCCACGTGGTCGGGCCGGACCGCCGGATGCGCCTCCTGGGTGGTCAGCTCGACGTCCTGCGGGTAGTGGTTGCGGCCGTCGACGATGATCAGGTCCTTGATCCGGCCCGTGACGTACAGCTCGCCCTCGTGGACCGCGCCGTAGTCGCCGGTCTTCATCCAGGGCCCCGCGGGCAGCCCGCCGGGCTCGGCCAGCTCACCGGCGAAGGTCTCCTGGCTGCGCTCGGAGTTGCGCCAGTAGCCGAGCGCGGTGTTAGGGCCGTGCACCCAGATCTCGCCGACCCGGCCGTCGGGGCGCTCGGTCCGGGTCTCCGGATCGACGATCGCGACCAGCTGCCCGACCGGCCGCCCGCACGAGACCAGCTCGCTGACCCGTTCGGCGGCGGCGGACGCCCCGGACACCCGCAGCACGCCCTCGGTCAGCGCGTCCCGGTCCACCTTGACGACCTTGGGCGGGGTGTCCTCGGCCGCGGCGGTCACGAAGACCGTCGCCTCGGCCAGCCCGTACCCCGGCGCCTGCGCGCCCGGCCGCAGCCCCGCGCCCGCGAACGCCCCGGCGAAGGCCGCCAGCGTCGCCGGGCGGATCGGCTCGGCCCCGTTCAGGCAGGTGACCAGGCCGCCGAGGTCGAGCCCGGCCAGGCTCTCGGGCGTGGCCATGGACGCGACGTACTCGTAGGCGAAGTTCGGACCCGCCGTGTAGACGTTCCGGCCGGGCCGCGACGCGATCAGCCGCACCCAGCGCATCGGGTTCATGATGAACGACACCGGGTCGGTGTAGATCGCGTGGTCGCCGTTCACCATCGGCAGCGCCATCGTGGCGATCAGCCCCATGTCGTGGAACAGCGGCAGCCAGCTCACCAGCTCCGGATCCGGCCGCTCCGGCGCCCAGCCCGCCCACAGCTGCGCCGCGTTCGCCGTGACGTTGCCGTGGGTGATCCGCACCCCGGCCGGGCTGCGGGTCGAACCCGAGGTGTACTGGAGGTAGGCCAGCTCGTCGAAGCCGATCGGCTCGTCCCGCCAGGTCCCGGCCAGGCCCAGGTCGATCTCGTCGGCGAAGACGATCTCCCGGGGCCGCGGCACGTCATGGTCGGCCAGGAACTTCTCCACGTGCGGCAGCGCGTCGCGGGAGGTGACGATGACGGCCGGCTCCGAGTCCCGGTACGCGCCGATCAGCCGGTCGGCGTGCCCCGGAAGGTCCGGGGAGAACAGCGGCACCGCGACCAGGTGGGCGTACATCGAGCCCAGCATCGTCACCATGTACTCGAGCGTCTGGGGCAGCAGCAGCGCCACCCGCTCCCCGGGATCGGCCGCCAGCCGCAGCCGCGCCGCCGTGGCCCGCGCCCGCCGCTCGGCCTCCGCCCAGGTCAGGGTGGTCTCCACCCCGGCCGGGTCCAGCGAGTAGTCGACGAAGGTGAAGGCGGGCGCGTCCGGTTTCTCCTGTGCCCACCGGGCGACCCGCTCGATCAGCGGGGTACGGCCCGAGCCGCCGGGCTGGAGTTCGGGAAGCAATGAGCCCAGTGCCATGCCAACTCCTGTGGGGGGTGGGCCGGATGGCCCCGGGCCGCCTCCGGCAACGAACGTCGTGCAGCGAAGCTACCGGATGGTAGAAGTCCAAAGGTATTGGTCCAGGGGCACATTCGGCGCCACCCGGTTTGTCACGGCGGTGACAAGGACAATTGTCCCCGGATATGCGCGATCGACCGTGCGTGACCGGCGGAGCACGAGCAGTTCGCCGGACACCGCCCATTTTGACGCTTTTTAGCGATAAACAGGCGCCTTTTGCGCTCGGTGCCCGCTCCGGAGGAAACGACCGCCCCCACCCGTGGAATGCGAGGTCACCCGCCGTCCCGGACGTCCGGATCGTCCCGGCCCGCACCGGCGGACTGGACGAGCTCCAGCTGCCGCCGCAGCACCGCCAGGCAGGCCAGGAACCAGAGCAGGGCGGCCCCGGTGACCAGCGCGATCCCCGCCGCGACGGCCGACTCCCGGTCCTGGCTCCCCACCCCGGCCGGGGCGACCAGCCTGACGTCGGTCCCGCTCGGGGCGGTGCCCATGGGCGCCACCGCGGGAGCCGGGAGGCTCACCGGAGGCGGTTGCACGGACGGCGCAGGCTGCGGGGCCACCGGCGGGACGTTTCCCGAAGGCTCCGGCCCCAACGCGCCCGACGGCCGCCCCGGCCCACCCGCCGGGGGCGGCGGCGCCACCGCCGGGCCGGGCGACGGACCGGACGACGGCGTGTTCACCGGCGCCGAGGGCGGGGGCGCGACAGGCGGAGGCACGTTCTCGACTCGTGGCATCGGCGACGCGCCCGACGAGGGCGGGGTCCCCGCCGCCGGGGACGGCGCGGGTTCCTTACCCGACGGCGCGGGGTTCGGAGCCGCCGCCGGATCCTGAGAGGGCGCGACCGGCTCCGCCCCGGACGGCGCCGACGTCGGACCAGAGGGAGACGGACCAGAAGGCTGCGGCCCGGACGGCGGCACCGCCCCCTTGGGCGGCGCGACAGGCTCCGTCCCGGACGGCCCCGACGTCGGACCGGAAGGAGACGGGCCAGAAGACTGCGGCCCCTTGGGCGGCGCGACAGGCTCCGTCCCAGACGGCCCCGACGTCGGACCAGAGGGGGACGGCCCTGAAGGCTGCGGCCCGGACGGCGCCAGACCGGACGGTTCCGCCCCCGACGGCCCAGACGTCGGGCCAGAAGGTGATGGTCCAGAGGACTGCGGCCCGGACGGCGCCAGGCCGGACGGTTCTGGTCCGTTCGGTAGCGCGGACGAAGGCGGGGAGGGCCGGGACGAGGCTCGGTCCGGAGCCTGCCCGGACGGGCGGTCCGAGGGAACGGTCTGCTGCTGCTCAGGGTCCTTCGGCGAACGGGAGGAGGGGGCGGACGAACGGGACGGTCCCAAGGGCACGGACGGATCCAGGGGAACGGCCGAGGAGCCCTTCGGCTGCTCCGATGGACGTGGTGAGGGGCCTGAGGTGCGCGGCGAGGGCGAGGGCTCGGGCGAGTACTCGGGGAAGATGGACTCCTCCTTCTCCGGAGCCTCCTCGTCCGTCCTCGGGGGCGCGACGGACGGCGGCCGTGCCTCCTCAGGCGACCGGCGCGGATGCGGAACGGTGACGTTGAGTGACGACGGTGCCGCGTTCTCGGAGTCCACCCGTACGGCCACGAACGACGCGAGGGCGCGCCGTTCGCCCGCCCTGTCCGCTTCCTTGGCGCGCTGGGTGCGCAGGTCCACCTGGAGCGTGCGCGGTTTGCGGACGTCGCCGAGCCTGCACAGCAGGCGTTTCGTGCTCTCGCCGGGCGAGCAGTCGGCCGGATGGCCGTCCCACCTGACGGGCCCGTCGGCCACCAGCCGTACGGCGACATCGCGGGCGGTGCCTCCGGCAGGGCGTACCCGCAGGCCGTAGGTGGCCGTCTGCGCGCGGCGTTCGAGCAGGGTGAACGAGGTCGCCAGCCGGACGTCGGCGTTGTCGTCGTCGCCGAACGCCAGCGGGACGGGCAGGGCGACAAGGGACGTGCTCAGCGCGGCGGCGCCGAGGCGGCGGAATCTGCGGGCGCCGGCACGGCTCCGCACGCCGGTGGTGGCTCGGGCCCCCGTGGGCACGCGTTCCCCCTTCTGGCCGGTCGGTGACTGCCGGGGGACGGCACCGCTGAGTCGACGTGGCGCAGTGAGTCCTACCAGATCAACACGGAGAGTAAACATCCCCGGCTCATTTCGCGTAGCGAAATCGTTTCTCCGTAGAATCGGGGGATCGGGGGATCGCGAGGAGAGGAGAGCCGGTGGCGGAGGGCGTACGGTCGCTGGAGCGCACCTTCGAGCTGCTGGAGCATCTCGCCGACGCCGGGGGCGAGATGGCGCTGTCGGAGCTGACGGAGGTCTCCGGGCTGCCGATGCCGACCATCTACCGGCTGATGCGGACGCTGGTGAACCAGGGGTACGTGCGCCAGCAGCCGTCCAAGCGGTACGCGCTGGGGCCCCGGCTGATCAGGCTGGGGGAGGGCGCGAGCCGGCTGCTGGGGTCCTGGGCGCGGCCGGCGCTGGCCCGGCTGGTGGACGAGGTGGGCGAGACGGCCAACATGGCGGTGCTGGAGGGCGACGTGGCCGTCTACGTCGCGCAGGTCCCCTCACGGCATTCGATGCGGATGTTCACCGAGGTGGGACGGCGGGTGCAGCCGCACTGCACGGGTGTGGGGAAGGCGCTGCTGGCCCAGCTTCCCGACGCGCGCGTCCGGGAGATCCTGGGCCGTACGGGCATGGAGGCCCACACGCCGACCACGTTCACCGACCAGGACGCGCTGCTGGCCGAGCTGAAGCGGATCAGGGAGCGCGGCTACGCGGTGGACGACGAGGAGCAGGAGATCGGCGTGCGCTGCGTCGCCGTGCCGCTGCCCGGGGCGCCCGCGCTGACCGCGCTCTCGGTGTCGGGCCCGTCGGCGCGCATGACGCGCGCGGCCGTGGACGACGTCGTGCCGGTCATGCGCGAGGTCGCCGCGGGCTTCGCCGAGGAGCTGGGCGCGGGCCGCGCCGGCCGATGACGCCGCCTATGCCTCCCGGGTCAGCCGACGACGTCGCCGACGACCACCCGGGGCCGGCCGCCGCGTTCCCACCGCACGTAGTCGCCCGCGCCGCGCACCAGGACGGTGGCCAGCCACAGGGCGACGGCGGTGTCGTCGGCGAGGCCGATGACGGGCAGCAGGATCTCGGGGACGACGTCCAGCGGCGAGACGATGTAGACCAGCCCCAGCGCCAGCATCCCGAGCGTCTTGTAGGACATGCCCTTGTACTCGCCGCGCAGGACGGACTTCACCATGCGCGGGACGGCGCGTACGCGTTCCGTCATTCCGGGTGCGTCGGCCTGGAGCGTCTCGCTGTAGATGCTCCAGGCGTGACCCGCGGCCGCTGCGCTCTGCTTCCTGTTCACCGACGCTCCTCTCCGACGACCGTTCCGTCGATCACGGGCGTGCCCCCGCAACGCCCACGCCAGATACGACGCGGCAAAGGCCCGACTTGTTCCCTTCGAGTCGGACCGAAATAGGGTGATTGATCACGCGAAAGCTGGGTACACCGGGCTCGCTATGCGGTGCGCGACCTCTCCCACCTCCGGAGCCTTGCTCGGGTTACCCCGGGTGAGGTCTTCATCACTCCGCTGCACGAGGTGTGGGATTTGGGCCGCATTATCCTGCGTCCACTGAAAACATGGACTTCGGGATCCTCTGGATCCACGGGGAGAGACGCGGGGAGGGAGTCGGCTCTCCGGCCGGCGGGGGCCGGAACGGGGCGCGGCGGAGCGAAGGACACCGATCGGTCCATCCTTCCGGGATCCGCTCTTCCGGGGGTGGGGATCGCTGGTGTCCGTCCCCCCAGCAATGATCAGTGCGATCCAGCACTACTGATCCAGCACTACTGTCCGAGCACCGCAGGAGCTGACCCAGACCATGAGCGGCGACCGCCCCACCCTGCCCGAATCCGGCCGGCCCGTCTCCGGGACCGCCGCGGGCACCGCGTACCTCGCCCTCCCGCCGACCGCCGTCGACGCCCGGCCGGCCGGGCCCACGCGCCTCGTCCTCGCCTGGCCCGGCTTCGACCCGCCGCGGACGGCGACCGCGCTGGCCACCGCGGTGCCGCTGACGGGTGTGCCGACGTGGCGGGTCTACCTCGACCTGCCCACGCCGGAGGGCGTCCCGGCGGGCGGGCTCGACTCCGCCGCGCTGCTGGACGGGCCGGGCGTGGCGGCGTACGCGGCGGCCGTGGAACGGGCCGTCGACGACCTGCCCGCCGTGCTCGCCGACCTCCGGCGCGACCTCGATCTGGAGGAGGGGCCGGTCGGGCTGGCCGGTTTCTCGGCCGGGGCGTCGGTCGCGCTGCTCGCGATGGCCCTCGGCACGGTGCCGGTGAGCGCCGCCGCGCTGGTCACCCCGGTCCTGTCGCCCGACCGGTCCGCCGCGTCGCTGGAGCGGGTCGCAGGCCGCCCGCGCGACTGGGACGCGGCCACCGAACGGCTCGCCGAACGGCTCGACCTGAGCGCGCGGGCGCGGGAGATCGCCGCCCAGGGGACGGCGGTGCTGCTCATCGCCGGCGCCCAGGACCGCGTGGTCGAGCCGACGGAGATCACCGACCTGCGCGACTCGCTGCGCGCGCACGGCGCGGGCGCGGTGGAGGCCGCCACGTTCCGGATGGAGCACGCCCTGGCGGCGGCGCCGGGCACCGAGGCGCACCCGCCGACCATCGAGGCGGTGCGCGTGGACGGCGTCCTGAACGACTGGTTCCGCGAGCGCCTGGCGGAGGTGGACGAGCCCGAGATCACCGTCTCCGGCATCCGCGCCCTCCCGCCCGGCCCGCCGCCCGCGTCGCCGGCACCGGCCCTCCCGGCCGCGCCCGCGGCGTCCGCCGAGGACCCGGCCGCCGGCCGGGCTCCGGGCGCCGCCCTCGGCTTCCCCGCGGGCGACGTCGACCACGGCCTGCCCGGCCCCGTCCGCAGCCCGATGGGCGCCCCGCCCGCGGCCGACCTGCCGCACGGCGGGACGGGCACCGCCGGCCCGTCGCAGGCGCAGCCGCCCGCGACCTCCACACCCGAAGGCCCCTCCCAGGGCGGTAGGCACAGGGCCGCGTACGGTCCGATGCCCTACCCCTGGAGTTCCGCGCTGGAGGCCGCGAGCGGCGGCATGGGATGCCTCAACTGAGGCCCCTGCTCAGGAGCGCCTGAGCACCTCGTAGCGGACCGGGATCACCCCGGCGCCGGTGCCCCGCACCTCGGCCATCGCCGCCTTGGAGAGGTCCAGGCAGCGGCCTCCGGCGTACGGGCCGCGGTCGTTGATGCGCACGGTGACCTTACGGCCGTTGTGCTTGTTGGTCACCCGCACCTTCGAGCCCATCGGCAGCGTCTTGTGCGCCGCGGTCAGCTCACCCGGGTCGAACCGCTCGCCGCTGGCCGTCATCTGGCCCTCCCAGTAGAAGGAGGCCTCGCAGGAGCCGGTCCTGGTGACGCGGTAGGCGGGCTTCTTCTCCGGCGCCTTCTCCGGCCGGGACTTCTTCTCGGCCGCCTTCGCCCGCTTCTCCGGCAGGGCCCCGGCGCGGAGCGGCGGGCGGTCCGGAGGGGCGGCCCGGACATCGTCCCGGCTGGCCCTGGAGGGAACGGCCCGAGGGGGGTCGGCCGGTGGGACGTTCGCGTCCGGTGCGGTGCCGGTCGCGCCGGCCGCCTTCGCGGAGCCGCCGGTCTTCGCGGCGGCCAGCGTCCAGGCCCCGGCCGCGAGCACGGCCACGGCGACGCCGGAGGCGATGAGGATGGTACGGATTCGGGTCTTCGAGCGATGCTTCGCAGCGCTGCCCACAGAGAGGTCCTTTGTTAGGGAACAGGTCCCCGGACGCCCGGCGTGTGATCACCGCCGTCTTTCACGGCACGTCCGGGCGGCACCTCGTCCCCCGAACTCTCGCGCCGCGTACGGGCCCGCCGCCGGGGACTCTCCCGGGGCACCCGCCGCCACGCCCCCGATAAGGGCGCCCACCGCGTCATCGCGGTTCCGGCGTCCGGCTGGTGCGGCATCGCGTCTCTTCACTTGGAACTTGGAACCGAAATCAGCTGCCGCACACAAGTCCCAGACCGTACGTCGAATTCCGAGCAGATCAAGCAGAAGGCCGCTTGTTTGTGGGCTTTGTCACCCCTGATTTTGCAGTGCGGAGTTGATCGGTTGCACCGTGTTATCGGCCATGAAGATCGTTTTTACCCTCAGCCGATCTCCCATCTCGACCCAATAAAGGGGATTGGAGTGATCATTTTTCGCGTATCGCGAACAAGCCCACTGAAGACAGGAAAAGAGGGACGTCCAGGTGATTCCGGACGTCCCTCTTCCGAGGCTCGGCCGACCGCCTGACCAGGGCGGCCGGCCGGTGACCTACCCGGCCGCGCCGCCCAGGGCGATGGCCTCCTCGACCTCGTTCTTCCGCGCGGCCAGTTCCTGCTGGTACCGCTCCTCGTCGACCTTCTCGGCGATCTCCTCGTCCTGCCGCATCAGGGCCTCGAGATCGCCCTTGGCGTTGTCCAGAACGCCCATGTCCGCATAAGCCGCCTGCACCTTGTCGCCCCACAGGCCCACATCGCGCACGCACGGCACGATCCGGCTGAAGAGCAAGGACTGGTAGAGCTGGTGCATCTCGGAGTTGTCGACGTACTCCATGCACTCCTTGACCGGCATCCCGAGCTGCTCGAAGACCTCGCGGCCCTTGAACCGGTCGCGCATCAGGTAGCAGCCCTCGACGACGAACTCCTCGCGCTCGGCCCGCTCCTTGTCGGTGAGCTCGGCGTAGTAGTCCTTGAGCGCCAGCCGCCCGAACGCGACGTGCCGCGCCTCGTCCTGCATGACGTACGCCAGCAGCTGCTTGACCAGCGGGGTGGTGGACATGTCGCGGAAGAGCCCGAAGGCGGCCAGGGCCAGCCCCTCGATGAGCACCTGCATCCCGAGATAGGGCAGGTCCCAGCGGCTGTCCTCCAGCGACTCGGCCAGCAGCTTGGCCAGGTCCTGGTTGATCGGGTAGTACATCCCGATCTTCTCGTGCACGAACCTGGTGTAGAGCTCGACGTGCCGGGCCTCGTCCATGGTCTGGGTCGCGGCGTAGAACTTGGAGTCCAGGTCGGGCACCGACTGCACGATCCGGGCCGAGACGTTCAGCGCCCCCTGCTCACCGTGCAGGAACTGGCTGAACAGCCAGGAGCTCTGGTGCAGCCCGTACTCGTCGCGTTCCTTCTGCGTCATCCGCTCCCAGATCTCCGACCCGAAGAGCGGGTTGAACTGCTCCGGCAGCCCGGTCACGTTGTGGGGATCGACCTCCAGGTCCCAGTCGATGCGCTTCTGCGCGTCCCACTGCTTGTCCTTGCCCTTCTGGTAGAGGTTCAGCAGCCGGTCGCGTCCGCCGTCGTATTCCCAGGTGAAACGGGCATCGCCCGCCATCGGGACGTTCCAGGTGTCGTTGGGGACCGGGCTTGAGTAGAGCTCGTAGGAACTCACGGGGAAGCCTCCTCGGGAAAGCGCCGGCGCCAGGGCGCGCCGGTTGTGGTGTACCGCCCACCGCTTTACATCCCTTCGTAACATGTAAAGCTGTCAATGACCAGAGCGAGCGGGGCCCAACGCTTAACATCGGACGATGGGACGTCCGGTCATCGTCGCAATCACCGGCCTGCTCCTGGCCGTGACACCGGGTTGCGCGCGCCAGGAGAACGGGGGCGAGCGCGACACGTCGCCGCGCCGCGACGGCATTCGCCACAGCCAGGTGAAGACGCCGCGGACGGGCGTGCACACCGGCCGGCGCGCGGTGCCGAGCGCGGGCTGCTCGCGGCGTGCCCCGCTCACCGGCCGGCACTCCTTCCGCGGCCGGTCCTACCTGCTCAAACGGCCGCGCGGGGACGGCCGCATCCCGGCCCCGCTGATCATCGATCTGCACGGGCTCCGTTCCAGCGCGTTCCTGCAGGCCCTGTACGCGCGGATGCCCACCCAGGGCTCGGCGCGCGGCTTCATCGTGGTGCAGCCCGAGAGCGCCCGCGGGCGGAGCGGCTGGAAGCTGCCCGGCATGCGCGGCGGCCGTTCCGACATCAGGTACGTGCGGGGCCTCCTCGACCACCTGGAGAGCGAGCTGTGCGTCGACCGGGCGCGCGAGTACGCCACCGGGTTCTCCAACGGGGCGGGGCTCGCCGCGGCCCTGGTCTGCGGGCTGGGCGGGCGCCTGGCGGGCGTCGCGCCGGTGGCCGGCCTCAACCTGGCCCGCCCGTGCCCGGGCGCGCGGCCGACGACGATCGTCGCCTTCCACGGCACCGCCGACCGGACCGTCCCGTACCGGGGCGGGGAGCCCTACGGCGGCGACCGGACCAAGATCCCGGCGTGGATGCGCCCGGCCGACGGCGTCTTCGCCCTGCCGCCGGTCCCCGCCGTCGCGCGGCAGTGGGCGCGCTCCTTCCGATGCGCCACCGCCGTCCGCGGGTCGCGCGGCGCCGGCGTGGGGCGGCTGAGCCACCCGGGCTGCCGGAACGGCACGCGGGTGGAGCTCTACACGATCGAGGGCGGCGGCCATATCTGGCCCGGGGCGTTCCGCCTGGGCGGCGGCGCGGCCCGCGACCAGATCAACGCGACCACGATCATCCTGAACGCTTTCTCCCGGAGCGCCTGAGGCTCACCTCGGGCTCACCTCGGCTCACCAGGCCCGCCCGAGGCTCAGCGGGACTGGAGGGCGTCGAGGGCGACCGCCTGGGCGATGACCAGCCTGCGGTCCAGGCCCGGGTCCTGGATGTCCACGACGTACCGGTCCCGCAGCCCCAACTTCTTCTCGACCGAGAAGGCCGGGCGGTCGCCGGAGACGAAGTCGAAGTGGTACGGCCACGCGAACGGCAGGGCGTCGACGTACGGGACGATGCCCCACACCCGCCGCAGCACCGCCACGAACCGGTTGCGCTCGCTGCCGGTGACCACGCCCGCGCCCGGCTGCTCCAGGTGCCAGGTCGAGGACAGCAGGGAACGCCGGAAGTCCTTGCGGAAGAGGCCGAGGGGCCGCCCGTCGGCGTCGGTGACGTCGTAGGTGGCGGCCAGGTCGATCCTCTTGCGCGCCTTGAACCCCAGGATCGGGCGGGTCTTGGCGTCATCGGCGTACAGCGTGACCTGCTCCTTGAACGCCAGCCGCTTCTGCTGCGCGAAGGCGACCAGCTCGCCCTCGGAGCCGTCCGGGACCTCCGTGCGCACCTCGTACTGGTTGACCATCAGGCGCAGCCGCTGCCGTACCAGGAACCGGGTCTGCTGCTGGAGCCGTTCGGTGTCCACCGATCTCACCTGCTTCGCTGGGGGACGGCCCGGGGGCGGGCCGCGCGGTCCAGGTGATCCCGGCCCGCCGCATCTCAATTGTCGTGGAAGTATGCGGCGAGATAGCCGTGAATGAGGCGTTCGGCCTCCGCGAGGATCTCCGGGTCGCCGTCCGGCTTGCGGCGGAAGGCCAGCTTGAGCACCGCGTCCCCGGCCTCCACCGCGACGGCCAGCGCCCGCGCGAGCTCGGGCGTGTCGGGCACCGCGAACCGGTCGACCATCACCTGGCCGAGGCGGCGCGCCACCACCGAGTTGTTGTCGTTGTCGGAGTCGAGCAGGTTGATGTCGGCGACGTCACCGAAGCGCAGCTCCCGGAAGCCGGGGACCGTCCGGTGCATGTCCACGAAGATCTCGATGATCGCGCCGACGGTGTCGGTCCAGTCGGTGAAGCCGCCCTCGGCCACCCGCCGCGACACCCGTTGCTCGAACTCCTCCAGGTTGCGCAGCGCCAGCGCCTGCGCCACCGCCCGCTTGTCGGGGAAGAACTGGTAGACCGACCCGATCGCGACCTCGGCGCGCTGCGCGATGCGCGTGGTCGTGAGCCCGTCGTAGCCGGACTCGTCGAGAATGTCCGCGCACGCGTCGAGCATCCTCTGCACGCGTTCGGCGCTGCGGCGCTGGGCGGGGCGGCGGCGGAGCGGAGTCCGGATCTCGGTCACGTCCTCCATTGTCGCCTCTCGTTCACGCTTCACGGCACGATCGTCACCTCTCGTACGACCGTCCGGCTTCTGCACAGCCACACCGCGGTGACCGGCGGGCACGGCGCGCAGGCCCTGCCCGCCCGCGCGCGTCCGCCCAGGCTCAGGAGGGCTTGGCGGAGAGGCCGGTGCAGGAGCGCAGGGAGTTCCACCGCCGCAGCTCCGCGGCGCCGGCCTGCCCGGTGAGCAGGCGCGGAAGGCCGCCGGAGATCCGGGCGGGCTTCCACTTGTCGTGGGTGACCTTGCCGTCCTGGATGCGCAGGAGCAGGACCCCGGAGTTGGCGGTGGCCCCACGGGCCGAGTAGAAGACGAAGTTGCCCAGCCCGTAGTGGACGTAGGTGTCCTTGAGGTACCCGCCGCCCTGCGGGACGTGCGCGTGCCCGCCGACGATCACGTCCGCGCCCGCCGCGCTGAGCTGCCGTGCCAAATCCTGCTGGCGGGCGGCCGGGCAGGTCTTCAGCTCCTCGCCCCAGTGCAGGTGGACGATGACCACGTCCGCGCCCTTGCGGGCGTCGCGCACCGCCTGCACCATCCGTTCGACGTTCTTGGCGGAGGCCAGCCCGCCCTGGCTGTCGGTCGCGGTCCAGGCCGGGATCAGGTGGTCGTCCAGCACCTGCGTGGCGCCGACGATGGCGAGGCGGTTGCCCTTCACGGTGACCCGGTGGGCCCGGTACGCCTCGGCGGCGTCGCGGCCGATGCCGACCGTGGGGAACCCGGTGGTCTTGATCGCCTTCAGCGAGTCGCGCAGCCCGGACTGCATGAAGTCCATGCCGTGGTTGTTGGCCATCGAGGTCACGTCCACCCCGCCGGCCTTCAGCGCGGTGAACGCCGACGCGGGCGCGCGGAAGGCGAACTGCTTGCCGGGCGCCTGGGTGCCGCCGGTGGTGATGGCGGTCTCCAGGTTGACCATGGACAGGTCCGCGGCGCGCAGCGTCCGCGCGATCGGGCCGAGCGCGGTCGAGGGGTTGCTCAGCCTCGGCCGCAGGATGCCCTCGAAGTGCACGTCACCGCCGAACGCGAGGATGATCGGCTGCTTGGCCGGCGCGGACGGGGCGGGCGGCCTGCTCTGGGCGGGCGTGGTCTTCCCGGTGGCCCCCTCGGCCTCCGGGGTGTCGGAGCCGCCCCCGCACGCCCCCGCCGCCAGCGCCAGCGCGATCGCTCCGCCCAGGGCCGTCACCGTGGCCGTTCTCCTGCGCATCCCGAGTCCCCCTCGTCATCGCTCGGGCCAGCATGCCACGCCGTACCCGCCGGGCCCCGCGGGCCCCGCCGCATGATCACCGAGGGTGACAGAAACGGGATCCACGTGAAACATCGCCGTGAACCTCAGGCCGGATCCGGCCGTACGTCCGCGCAGGTGCGCAGCGCCTCCCACCGGCTCCGGGCCTGCTGTTCCGCCGCCCCGGTGAGGGGCCGCGGAACACCGCCGGTGATCATCGCCGGCGCCCAGTGCGCCCGGGAGACCCGGCCGCCCGCGCGCCCCGGGTCGAAGGTGAGGGTGAGCACGCCGCTCTGAGCCGTCCGCCCTCCGGAGTTGTAGAAGACGAAGTTGCCGAGCCCGTAGTGCACGTACGCGCCCTTGAGGTAGCCGCCCGCCTGGAGGACGTGCGCGTGGCTGCCGACGACCGCGTCCGCGCCCGCGTCGGCGAGCTGCGCGGCGAGCCCCCGCTGTACGGGGGTGGCGCAGGAGTTGAGCTCCTGCCCCCAGTGCAGGTTGACGATGACCACGTCCGCCGCCTTGCGCGCGGCGCGGACCTCCTGGACGAGCCGCGGCGCGTTCTTGGCGGAGGCCAGCCCGGCCTTGGCGTCGGTCGCGGTCCACGCCTGGATCAGGTGGTCGTCCAGCACCTGGGTGGCCCCGATGATCGCGACCTTGGCGCCCTTGACGGTGACCGTGTACGGCTTGTACGCCTCGGCGGCGTTCCGCCCGATGCCCACCACCGGCATCCCCGCCCGGCGCGCGGCGGCCAGCGAGTCGCGCAGGCCGGGCTCCCCGAAGTCCATGCCGTGGTTGTTCGCCATCGTCGCCACGTCCACCCCGGCCGACCGGAGCGCGCGGAACGCGGCCGGCGGCGCCCGGAAGGCGAACTGCTTGGGCGCCTGGACGCCGCCCGTGGTGACCGCCGTCTCCAGGTTGACCATCGCCAGGTCGGCCCGCCCGAGCCGCTCGGCCACCGGCCCGAGCGCGGTGTCGGGCGCGGCGTCCAGGCGGGACCGCAGCATGCCCTCGAAGTGGACGTCGCCCCCGAAGGCGACGGTGAAGGGCCGCTTGGGGACGGCCTTCTCCCCGCCTCCGGTGCCGCCCCCGCCGGAGGCCACCGTGACCGCCGCCCCCGCCGCGAGCAGCGCCGTGCCGGTGACCAGCGCCAGCCCGACCGCCATGGCCGCGGACCGGCCGGTCCTCCGTCGTTCCCCCACCGTGGCCTCCCCGGGCTCGCTTGGTGTCCGCCCGCTTGGACGCCCCCGGCCGGGACGAAGTTCATAACGGCACAAACCGTCCGTATCACCCAACCGAAACGGCCCCGTTCTCCGCCAATTCCTGGGGTTTTGCAGCTAGAGTCCGGGCATGTCCCTGCGCTTCGACACCACCGGCTGGGAGACGCTGCAGGACGGCGTCTTCCGCAACGGTGACGGCGACGTCACCGTTCTCTCCGGCTTCGACATCCCGCCGAACCTGGCGGCCCCGCTGGAGGACCTCGACCGGCTGCGGCGCGCCACCGTCGAGAGCACCGTGGCGGCGGGCGGGGGACTGATCGAGCTGGACGTGATCACGCTGGACGGCCTGCCCGCCATCCGGCAGATCGTCAAGCTGCCGCTGCCGGACCGCCCGACCGGCGTGGTCTATCTCGGCTCGTTCACCGTGCCGCGCGCGGACCGCAGCCTCGTGGTGAGGGTCCAGTGCATGGAGCAGGGCGTGACGGGGATGCGGGACTCGGTCGTCCTCAACCGCTTCCTGAGCGAACACGGGCAGGGCCGCCCCCTTGAGGAGATGATGCGGTCCTGGGCGCAGCACCCGTACGCGCCGGAGGTCCAGGGCGGCCTGCCGCGCAACTGGTCCGAGGAGCCGGGCTGGGACCCGCACTTCCCCGACCATCCGCTGTCGCGCGCCCGCCGGGCGCTCCAGGCCCTGGCGCCGACCATCGAGCTGCACCCGGCGTTCAAGGCCGCACCCCCCTTCCGCGGCTGACCCGCCAGATCGGGGGAGGCGGGCCGGGGCGGGTCAGCCTGTGCGGGCGCTCCACTGCTGGCCCGGGGCCAGGTCGTACGGGGCCGCGTCGCCGTTGCCCTCGTCCTCGCCGGTGAGCGCGGCCGGTTCGCGAGGGACGGTACGGCTCGCCGGGCGTGCCTCGTCGTGGCCGGGTTCGGCCGGCTCGACGCCGTCGTGGGCGCCGAAGGCCCGCGAGACCGTGCGCAGGGCGGAGGTCAGCTCGCTCGGGATCACGAAGAAGGAGTTCCCCTCCCCCTGGGCGATCTTCGGCAGGGTCTGCAGGTACTGGTAGGCCAGCAGCTTGGGGTCGGGGTCGGCGGCGTGGACGGCGGAGAAGACCTGCTCGATCGCCGTGGCCTGGCCCTGGGCCTCCAGGATCGCGGCGCGGCGGGAGCCCTCGGCGCGCAGGATCGTGGACTGCTTCTCGCCCTCCGCGGTGAGGATCTTGGACTGGCGGGAGCCCTCGGCGGTGAGGATCGCGGCGCGCTTCTCGCGCTCGGCCCGCATCTGCTTCTCCATGGCGTCCTTGATGGAGCTCGGCGGCTCGATCGCCTTGATCTCGACGCGGGTGACCCGGATGCCCCACTTGCCGGAGGCGTCGTCGAGCACGCCCCGCAGCGCGGTGTTGATCCGGTCGCGGGAGGTGAGGGTGGCCTCCAGGTCGAGGGTGCCCAGGACGTTGCGCAGCGTGGTGGCGGTGAGCTGCTCGATCGCCTTGATGTAGTCGACGATCTCGTAGTCGGCCGCCCGCGGGTCGGTGACCTGGAAGAACAGCACGGTGTCGATGTGCACCACCACGTTGTCCTCGCTGATCACGGGCTGGCCGCGGAACGCGACCACCTGCTCGCGCAGGTCGATCAGGGGCTTGACCCGGTCCACGAACGGGACCACGAAGCTGATCCCCGGTGCCAGGGTCCGGTGGTAGCGGCCGAGCCGTTCGACGTTGCGGGCTCGTGCCTGCGGGATGATCCAGACCGTCCGCAGCACCGTGACGCCCAGGACGATCACCCCGGCGATCACCGCGACGAGGACGGCGATGGCGATGTCGGTCATGACGGCTCCCCTCGTTCCGGCGGGGCCCCTCCCACGGGATACAGCAGGGCCGTCGCCCCTTCGATGGCGAGGACGTCCGCGACGCTGCCGGCGGGGATCACCAGATCGGGGTCGTAGGGCCGGGCGGTCCACTCCTCGCCGCCGATCCTGGCCCGGCCGCCGGTGCGGCTGACCTCGGTGAGCGTGTACGCCTCGCGGCCGACCAGGGCGGCCGACCCCGAGCGCAGGGGAGGGGGCCTCCGGACGTGCCGCCGCGCGATCGGGCGGACGAGCACGACCCCGGCCACCGCGCCGAGCGCGAACACCGCGGCCTGCGCGCCGAGGGGGAGCCCGGCGGCGCCGGCGACGCCCGCGGCGAGCGCGGCGACGGCGAGCAGCCCGAGCGCGAAGGTCAGGGTCAGCAGCTCGGCGATGCCCAGCAACGCCGCCAGGATCAGCCAGGCTGCCCAGACCTCCATCTCCTCCCCCCGATACGGACAGGCGCCCTCTTTATTACGGTAACTCCGTTTTTCCCGCTTCCTAGGAAATCTCCCAGAGCGCCGAACAGACCGTGGCAAGTCCCGGTAGATCGCGACATCATGAGTACGGACCCGGTCACAAGGAGTGTCTCGATGGGCAGCCGCACGGCCTACCGCACCTGTCCCCTCTGCGAAGCCCTCTGCGGCCTGGAGCTGACGCTCGACGACGCGGGTGCCGTGACCGGCGTGCGCGGTGACCGGAACGACCCCCTGAGCAAGGGCTTCATCTGTCCCAAGGGCGCCACGCTCGGCCGGCTCGACAGTGATCCCGACCGGCTGGACGCCCCGCTCGTCCGCGGCGACGGCGGCCACGGGACGGCGGGCTGGGACGAGGCGTTCGCCGCCGCCGGCGCGGGCCTCCGCGGCGTCGTCGAGCGGTACGGCGCCGACGCGGTCGCGGTCTACCTCGGCAACCCCGGCGCCCACTCGATCGCCGGCCCCCTCTACTCCGGGGCGATCATCAAGGCGCTGGGCACCCGCAACGTCTACTCGGCCAGCACCGCCGACCAGATGCCCAAGCACGTCAGCAGCGGCTACATGTTCGGCGATCCGCTGGCCGTCCCGGTGCCCGACCTCGACCGCACCGGCCACCTGCTCATGCTCGGCGCCAACCCGCTGGAGTCCAACGGCAGCCTGTGCTCGGCCCCCGACTTCCCCGGCCGGCTCAAGGCGATCCGGGCGCGGGGCGGCAAGGTCGTCGTGGTGGACCCGCGCCGTACCCGCACGGCGGGCCTCGCCGACGAGCACGTCTTCATCCGCCCGGGCACCGACGCCTACCTGCTGGCGGCGCTCGTCCACACGCTGTTCGCCGAGGAACTGGCCACCGGCGGCGGCCCCCTGGCCGGCCGCGTCCACGGCCTGGACGACCTGCGCGCCCTCGTCGTCGAGTTCACGCCCGAACGGGTCGAGCCGGTCACCGGGATCCCCGCCCACCGCGTCCGCCGGATGGCGCGCGAGCTGGCGGCGGCCGAGACCGCGGCGGTCTACGGGCGCCTCGGCACCTGCACCCAGGCGTACGGGACGCTCAACAGCTGGCTGGTGGACGTCCTCAACGTCCTCACCGGCAACCTCGACCGGCCGGGCGGCGCGATGTTCCCGCGCGCCGCGCACGTGCCGGTCTACCGCAGGAAGCGGCCGTTCACGACGGGACGGTGGCGCAGCCGCGTGCGGGGCCTGCCGGAGGTCAACGGCGAGCTGCCGGTCGCGACGCTGGCCGAGGAGATCCTGACGCCGGGCGAGGGCCAGATCAAGGCGCTGATCACGATCGCCGGCAACCCGGTGCTGTCCACGCCGAACGGTCCCCGGCTCGACGAGGCGCTGGACGGCCTGGAGTTCATGGTCAGCGTCGACCCGTACCTGAACGAGACCACCCGGCACGCCGACGTCGTGCTGCCCCCTCCCCGGCCCGCGCAGACCCCGCACTACGACCTGGCGCTGCTGGCGTTCACCGTCCGCGACTACGTGCGCTACTCGTCCCCCGTGGTGCCGCTGCCCGAGGGCCGTCCCGCCGAGTCGGAGATCCTGGCGCGGCTCGCCGTGCTGGCCTCCGGGCCGGACGGCGACCCGGCCGCGCTGGACGAGATGATCATCTCGACCACGCTGCGGAAGGCCGTCGCGATGCCCGGCTCCCCGGTGGAGGGCCGGGAGCCGGACGAGCTGCGCAAGATGCTGGCGAACGGCGGCCGGACCGGCACCACCGAGCAGCGCCTGGACATGATGCTGCGCCTGGGCCCGTACGGCGACGGCTTCGGCGCCGACCCGGCCGGGCTCACCCTGGCCCGGCTGCGCGCCGAGCACCCGCACGGCCTCGACCTGGGCGCCCTCAAGCCCCGCCTGGACGAGGTGCTGTGCACGGCGTCCGGCCATATCGAGCTGTGCCCGCCCGCGTTCGCCGCGGACGCCGACCGGCTGCGCGCCGCCCTCGACCGCGGCGACGGCCGCGCGCCCGGGGAGATGCTGCTGATCGGCCGCCGCCACCTGCGTTCCAACAACAGCTGGCTGCACAACGTGCCGGAACTGGTGCGCGGCTCCAACACCTGCACCCTCCAGCTCAACCCGGCCGACGCCGCCCGGCTCGGGGTCGGCGCGGGCGACCCGGTCCGCGTGGTGTCGCGGACGGGCGCGATCGAGGCGGTCGCCGAGCCGACCGACACGATCATGGCCGGGGTGGTCAGCCTCCCCCACGGCTGGGGCCACGACCGGCCGGGCACCCGCACGGCGGTGGCCGGGCGGCACGCGGGCGTCAGCGCCAACGCGGTCACCGATGAGCAGGAGATCGACCCCCTGTCGGGCACCGCCGTCCTCAACGGCGTACCGGTCACCCTGGAGGCCGCCGGCCGTCCCTAACCGGGGTTTAGGGCGCACTACCCATAGGTAGGTATCCACCACTGTGGGTGCCCTCACCGTCCCGTCGGGCCCCAGGAGCCGTCCCCCGGGTGGTCACATGGGAACGCGAGGGCTAGGGTCGCAGGCGAGCGTCCCGTTAACGGCCGTCCCCATCCGACATCCGGACGCGCACCCGAGGAGGGACATGTATCGCAGGGCGAGCAGGATCTTCCGGCGCGGTCCCCGGCCGCAGGTGCGCCCGCACCCGGTGGACCTGGTGGAGAGCCTGGAGCACGCCGAGGGCCTGGACGGGGCCATCCGCAAACTCTCGGCGGCCGTCCAGAAGGCCCTGCACCCCGGCCCTGTGAAGGACGCCCTGCACGGCGTCCCGGCCGGGCACCCCGCCCACCCGCCGCTGACCGACGTGCCGATGGGCTGCTGGATGTCGGTCGCCGTCCTGGACCTGCTCCCCGGCACCCGGAAGGCGTCCCAGGCCCTGGTCGCCGCGGGCCTCGCGGGCGCCGTCCCCACCGCGCTGACCGGGATCGCCGACTGGTCGGCCCTGCACCGCGAGCAGCAGCGGGTCGGTCTCGTGCACGCGCTGGGCACCGCCACCGCGAGCGCCCTGTACGCGGGCTCGTTCGTCGCCCGCGCCCGGGGCCGCGACGGCGCGGGACGCGCGCTGGGCTACGCGGGCCTGACCGTCCTCCTCGCGGGCGGCTACCTCGGCGGGCATCTGGCGTTCCGGCAGGCCGCCGGCGCCAGCCACGCCGACCAGGTCGCCCATCTGGTGCCGCTCGGCTGGCACGACCTGTGCAGCGCCTCCGAACTGCCCGACGGCTGGCCCGTCCAGCGCCGCCTCGGCTACATCAGCCTGTTCGTGCTGCGCGACGGCGAGGACATCCACGTCCTCACCGACCGGTGCAGCCACCTCGCCGGTCCGCTCCACCAGGGCCGGATCATCACCGACGAGGACTCCGACCCCTGCGTGGTCTGCCCCTGGCACGGCAGCACGTTCCGGGTCTCGGACGGCTCGGTCGTGCACGGCCCCGCCACCGGACGCCAGCCCTCCTTCGAGACCCGCGTGCTGGAGGACGGCACCGTTCAGGTGCGCCCGCGCACCTGACCTCCCCGGACGCAGGAAACGAGACGGCATCTCGCTTGACGAGATCGTCCCGGCTGTTCTAGCGTGACCACCAGATCCTTCACAGCCGGGAGCACGCCATGATCCGAGCAGCCTCGCAGGGCGGCGGACTGGCGGCGTGCGGTTACGCCGAGCCACTGCGGGTCAGCCCGCCGCGTACCGGCCTGCGCCCCGGCACCGCCGCAGGCGACCCGCAGACCCCGTTCTGACCGGCGCCCCCGGCCCCCTGGCCGTTCCGCGCCCCGCACGCCCTACGGCCGGGGCACGAGCCCTTTCGTGACCTTCCGCGCACGCCCGTTCCCGAACGGCGGCGCATCCCACGCCCTACCTCCCGCGACCCCCTGTCCCGGCATCCCTTGAAGCGAGGCAGCATGACCACCACCGTCGACCTGTCCCCCATCTCCGGCCCGTCCGCCTGGCGCGGCGACGAGCTGGCCACCTCGACCGACTGGATCTACGAGGTGAGCGACGCCGAGCGCACCGAGCTGGAGACGCTCGGGCGCCGCTTCGTCGCCGACGACCCGGACCTGCGCACCGTGACCGGTGACGACTACCCCCTGGACGCCTGCACCGGCCTCATCGAGGAGTGCGCGCGGCAGATGGACTCCGGGCGCGGCTTCGTCCTCGTCCGCGGCCTGCGCACCGAGGAGTACGGCGACACCCTCGCGGGCGCGATCTTCTACCTGATGGGACTGCACCTGGGCACGCCCATGTCGCAGAACCAGCTCGGGGACGTGCTCGACCACGTCATCGCCACGTCCGACAAGACCCTGGACGACCCGACCGCGCTGCCGTCCCGGGTCCGCGACCGGCTGCCGTTCCACTCCGACAGCTCCGACGTCGTCGCCCTCATGTGCCTGCGCGGCGCGCGGGCGGGCGGCGCGAGCAGCCTGGTCAGCGGCACCACCATCTACAACGAGATCCTGCGCCGCCGCCCCGACCTGGCGCCGCTGCTGTTCGAGCCCTGGCACTGGGACTGGAAGAAGCAGGACCCCGACGCCCCGTCCAACACCTACACCTCGCCCATCTGCGGCTACGTGGACGGCATCTTCAGCACCTACGCGGGCAGCTCGATGATCTTCTCCGCCCAGGACTACCCCGAGGTGCCGCGGCTGACCGAGGCGCAGATCGAGGTGCTGCACCTGTTCGACGAGATCGCGCAGCAGCCGGGACTGCCCCTGGACATGGACTTCCAGCCCGGCGACGTCCAGTGGCTCCTGAACTACGCGGCCCTGCACTCGCGCACCGGCTACGTGGACTTCCCCGAGCCCGAGCGGCGCCGGCACCTCCTGCGCCTGTGGCTGCGCCGCGACGTGGGCCGCCCGCTCGTCGAGGGCTTCGGCAAGAACGTGGTGAAGGCGCGCGGCGCGGAGGAGCAGGCTCCCAAGCCGGGCGGCCGTTTCCGCATCGCCGACGCGGTCGTCCCCAACTACGACTGGGGCCTGTGACCCGCGAAGTCCCGCGTTCGGGAAGCCCGGCCGCCTGACCGCGCCCTCACCCGGCCGAAGCGGCCCGCCCGCACCTTGAGAGAGGTGCGGGCGGGCGGCGGCCACCGGGCTTCGTGTCCCCTACGGTCAGCAGATCACCCGCATGGCATCGAAGGAGTCACCGGAAACCACAGATGCCGCTGGCGGTCAGGGGAGCGACTCGCCGCACGTCAACGTCAGGCGGGCGTAGAGGTGGGCGTAGGTGGCCAGGTCGGGGAGCTGGGCCACGTCGCGGCGCGGGTCGGCGTGCGAGGGGCTGGTACGGGGGCCTAGGCGGACGGTGTCGACGCCGTGGGCGCGGAGGACGACACCGTCCGTCGAGCCCGTCCAGCCGGTGATCGGCGGGGGATCGACGCCGAAGGCGCCCCGCCAGGCCGCGCGGGCCGCCCGGACGATCGGGGCGCCGGACGGGGTCGCCGCGGCGGGATGGATCTCGTCGTGATCGACCTCGACCGCGCAGGTGGAGAGGGGCCCTCCGGCCAGGGCGGCGCTGAGGTCGTTCTTCAGAGACGCCGCGAGGACGGACGGGACCGCTCCGGGGACGGTCACCACGTAGATCCCAGCCTCCAGCAGGCCCGCGAACAGGTCGGGCTTGTCGGGGCGGCCCGCCACGAGCGAGCCGATTCCGGCGGCGGGGCCTACTTGGGAGGGCTGCGATGCGGCGGGTGTGCTGGACGCGGCGTAGCGGCGGCACCAGCGGTCCATGGCCTCGATCAGCGGGGCGGCGTGGGCGATGACGCCGCCGGGCGGGGTCGCGGACTCGCGCGCCAGCACGGCGCCGTACCCGCCCGTGACGCGTACCCGCAGGTAGAGGGCGCCGGGCTCCTCCCAGAGGAGGGTGGGCGGGCCGCCTTTGGCGACGATCGCGGCGGACGGGCGCGGGCCGTCCGCCAGGAAGTGCTCGACGCCGGTCGTCCGGGCCGCCGGGGACGCGCCGGTCAGCACGCTGCGGTGGGTGCCCGAGCCCGCCAGGAGCAGCTGAACGGGCGGGGAGCCCTCCGTGAGGGCGGCGGTCACGAAGCCGGCGAGGGCGGCGGCGGCCGGGGCGCGGGCGACGCCCAGGCCGAAGCCCTCCGCGCGGTCGCCGGTCACGGTCAGCGGGCCGGGGGCGTCGCCGCGGCCGGTGATCGGACGGTCCTCGGCGGCGTCGCCGCTGAGGGAGGTGTCCAGGTGGGAGTAGATCAGCGGCGCGCTGTCCGGGGTGCCCGGGACGGCGGCGTGCAGGCTCGCGCCGGTGGCCGAGTACCGCCGGACCGTCCAGGCGATCCGGGGCCACCGCGCCGAGCACCAGGAGGCGAGGTGCTCGGCGGCGGCGGCCTCGTGCCCGTACGGAGCCGGGACCTCGTCCAGGACCCGCAGGACCTGGACGATCGTCCGGATCAGAAACGGCCCCAGTCGTCGGCGGCGGGACGCCACACGTCGATGTTGCGCGGGTCGGGGCGCATCCGCCGGGCCCGGTGGGTCTCGTGCTCCTCCAGGGTGAAGACGCGGTGCCGGTCGCACAGCTCGTACCGGGGGCCGTGCGCGGGCTCGTGCATGTAGAACGCGATCGACGTGGACGCCGAGTGGTTGACCAGGTCGGACGCGATCGGCTCGCCCTTGTAGAGGGCGCGGGCACGGGCCCGCATGACGTGGTCGAAGCTCTTCATCGCGAAGCACAGGTGCGCGACGTAGTGCTCCTTGTTGTTCTGCAGGGCGAGGCTGTGGTGGTAGCGGTCCTCGCAGCGCAGGAACGTCGTGGAGCCGACGATGTGGTCGGAGGGCAGGAAGTTCAGCACCTTGGTGTAGAACTCCAGCGACTCCTCGTACTTGGGCGTCGCGATGAACGGGTGCACCAGGTCCACCGGCCGCAGCTCGGTCAGCGGCGGCTCGGCGTACTCGTGGAACTCGGTGAACAGCTCGACGACCAGGCCGTTGGGGTCGCGGACGGCGAAGCCCGCCTCGCAGAACCCGCGCTGGCGTTCCTGGAGTTCGAGGATCTCGTGCCCGGCGCCGGCGACCTGCTTCCTGAGCTGTTCGAGGACCTCCTCGTTCTCGACGCTGAACCCGACCGCCGAGGTGTGCCCGGTCTCCCGGTCCGGCGCGCTGATCAGCTCGATCGAGTGGTGCTCGATGTCGGCGCGCAGGTAGGCGTACTCGTCGGTGTGCTCTTCGAGCTGGAGACCCACGTGGTACTGGAGGAACTCGATCGTGCGGGCCATGTCGGGCACCTCGACACGGGCGTACTCCATGCCATAGGGGCCACGGGGACGGCTGGTGGACACGGCTGGGCTCCTGCTCTCGTCGCTCGTCTCGTAGGACACGATCGCCTGCTTGTCGACGACGGGCCGCCAGCGCTCGCGGACGAACCTCTCGTGCGACTCGCTCTCCAGGTAGGCGCGGAGGTCGGCGTCGGTGGCGAACTCGACGGAGAAGGCGTGCGTGAACGTCGAGTCGCGGGTGCTGATGTTGCGGCCCAGCGACCAGTTGCGCATCGCCGGGTAGCGGCCGGGGAAGGTCTCCAGCTCCGCCAGGACGGCCGCGGCGTCCTCCGCGGAGACGTCCGTCCGGAACCGGAAGGCCAGGGTGTGCTTGATCATCGCGGGCTCCCTCCGGGCCTCAGAGGATGAAGCTGAGCCGGCCGCCCGGCCGGAGCAGCTCGTGGCCGAGGACGGCGCGGCGCAGCCGGAAGCGCAGCCCCTCGCCGTCCACGACCAGCAGGTGGTCGTAGCGGCCGGCGTAGGGGTCGAACTCGCCGTCCCGCGCCCGGTGGATCAGGAACGCGGCGGTCACCCGCAGCAGCGCCGGGTCGTCGTGCTCGTGCAGCCGGACGTTGGTGACCATCCGGTGGGTGCGCGAGGGCGGGTTCTCCGCGTGCGCCTTGCGCGACTTGAGCCGCTTGACGCGGGCGCGCAGCAGGTCCCAGTCGTCGGTGACGAACGAGCCGGACGCGAACGCCGACTCGCCCTTCCAGTCGGTGGCCGGCACCTCGAAGCGGGCGCCGGGCTCGAACAGCGCCAGCCAGTCGTCGTACCGCCAGGCGTCGAGGATGTCGGCCTCCTCGTAGAGGAAGTCCTCCACCTCGGCCCGGGTGACCTCGCGTCCGCCCGCCTTGACGGTGCCCGTGGAGCGCGTCATCGGACGTTCCTCCCTTCGAGGAAGGCGGCGGGGCGCGGGCCGGTGGCGGCCAGGGCGTCCTCGGCGCCGATCGCCTTGATCCAGTGCCGCCAGAACCCGCGCATCGCGCCCTCGTCGATGGAGCGGCCCTGGACGCCCTTGACCTCGTCCACCATGCCGCGGGACATGTCGCTGAAGTCCATGCCGGGGCGCGGGTCGCCGGCGGTGGCCTCGATGCCGCGCTGCACGGCCTCGTACGCCTCGATGTCGTCGGGGGTGGCCAGGCCGCCGGGGCCGACGAAGCTGACCATGGTCTTCATCCGCAGAGCCCGGGTGTCCTCGTCCTCGCCGCGCGGCGCGAGCTGCCAGGCGCGGACGTCGGTGCGGCCGGCGGCGGCGGGTTCGAGCTGCCGGATCGACAGCCCTTCGAGGTCGAACAGCAGGAGGTTGGGGAAGACGAACAGGATGTGGCTCTCGTCGGCGACGTACCGGGCCCGCTCGGGGCCGAGCCGCTCGTCCATCTCGGCGCGGTGCGCCTCGGTGCGGCGCTTCTCGTCCTCGCCGAACCGCGGCTCCCACAGCATGCTGATCCGGCCGCCGTGGCCGGTGAGGACCAGCAGCGAGTGGCCGTTGCCGAGGTTGTAGGCGTACTGGTCGTCGTCGGTGACGGCGAAGCCGGTCTCGCGCAGGTAGCCGACGAAGGTGTTGTGCGTGGGGGAGAAGTGGTAGCCGTCCATGGCGTTCTCGACGGCGAGCTTCCAGTTGCCGCGCACGCTGTAGAGCTGGGTGCCGGGCAGCACCTCCATGCCGGCGGCGTGCTGCTCGCGGATCATCGTCATGTAGTCGGCGGCGTCGCCGAGGTACTCCAGCAGCGGCGGCACGTCCGGGTCGAACGCGACGAAGACGAACCCCTCGTGGATCTCCAGGCGGGGGACGGAGCGCAGCCGCATCGAGTCCAGGAAGCCCTCGCCGGCGGCCTCGTAGGCGTCCTTGCCGGGGATGGCGGCGACGTCGCCGTTATTGCGGAACGTCCAGGCGTGGTAGAAGCACTGGAAGAGCTTGGTGGAACCTTCGTTCTCCCGGCACAGGACCGTTCCACGGTGCGGGCAGGCGTTGAGGAACGCGCGCACGGTGCCGTCGGAGTCACGGCAGAAGATCAGTGGACGGCCGCCCAGCACGCGGGTGCGGAAGGCGTTCGGCTCGGCGACCTCGGTCTCGTGGCCGAGGTAGAGCCAGGTCCGTGCCCAGATGTGCGCGCGCTCCCGCTCGAAGATCTCCTCGGACCGGTAGGCGAACCGGTTGACGCGGAAGGTCAGCCCGTCCCAGTCCTCCACGATCAGCCGGTCCGGAAGGGACGCGCCCTGTGGCTCGGGCATCCGGCTCCACCCCCTCTCTAGAAACTTCCGTTTAACAATCCGAGATGGTGTCTCGCATTGTGACCAAGGTTCGCGTAGCCTGGAGATACTGTCAAGAGGCGAACGGGGATGTCCTGGACATTTGACGACCGCTATCCCAGTTGCCATGATTGCGTCTCGCATTAAGAGACGACATCGCGAGGCGCCGCGCGGTCGCCGTCCGGGCGCGTCGCGACCCGGGGGCCCAGGCTGGAGCGAGGGACACATGGCAACGAGGACCGCCCGGGACAACGGCGACGGGACCGAGACCGCACCGACCATCCAGACCGTGCAGCGCGCTGCGCTCATCCTGGACTCGTTCACGGTGAGCCGCCCGCACCTGAGCCTCAACGAGATCACCACCCGGCTCGGCGCCAGCAAGGCGACCGCGCACCGCTACACCAAGGCCCTGCGCGCGGCGAACCTGCTCCGGTACGACGAGCGCACCGCCCTGTACTCGCTGGGCCCGCAGGTGCTGACCCTCGCCGCCGCCGCCCGCGCCGCGCTGCCGATCGTCGCCGCCGCCGAGCCGTACATGGACCGCCTCGTCAAGGCGGTCGGGCAGACCGTCGTGCTGAGCATCTGGGACGGCGAGGCGCCGACCGTCGTACGGTCCGCCGACAACACCGACCACCTGATCAGGATCAGCGTCCGGGTCGGCTCCCGGCTCGACCTGACCGCGTCCGCCCAGGGACGGGTGTTCTGCTCGTACCTGCCCGCCGACCAGGTGCCCGGGCTGGCCCGGTTGATGCGCCGTACCCCGGACCTGCGCGAGGAGTGCGACCGGATCCGCGAGCACGGCCTGTCGGTCAACTCCCCCGCCGAGAACGGCGTGCACACCATCGCCGCGCCGGTCTTCGAGGGGGACGCCATCATCGCCGCCATGGCGATCGTGGGCACCACGGTGAGCGTGTCCCGCGAGGCGGACTCGCCGATGGCGCTGGCCCTGCTGGAGACCACCCGCGAGCTGTCGCAGCGGCTGGGCAACACGCACGCGCCCCAGGGCGCCGACGCGTCCTGACGGCCCGTCCCGGCCCGCCGGATGGGGCCTGACCGGCGGGGTCGGCGGGACGGGACGCGCGGGCGTCGGGTGGGCCGGCATGGTCAGGGGTGCTCGCCCGGCTCGTCCGGCCCGTCCGGCCCGTCCGGCTCGTCCGGCCCGTCCAGGTCGTCCACGTAGGCGAGGGACGGGGCGAAGTCGGCGCGCGGCGGGACGAAGATGTCGACGTTGACGCACGGCTCTTCCAGCGGCTCGATGTAGTGCTCCGCGCCCCTGGGCACCAGCAGCATGTCCCCCGGGCCCATCGGGTTCGCGACGCCGTCGACGTAGTAGTTGCAGCGGCCCTCGGTGATGAGGACGAGCTGGTCGAAGTCCTCGTGGCTGTGCGGGTTGAGGTCCATCCCGACCGCGAGCCGGTGGTGGGCGATCATCACCTCGTCGGTGGCGTAGACCTTGCGGCGCACCCCGGCGCGCAGCCGGGTCTCGGGGATGTCGTCCCACCCGATCACGCGCCCGTACAGCTTCGGGTTGCGGGGGGTCATGGTCGTCCTCCTCGGTCGTCGGGTGCCGGGTCGTGGGGTGCCGGGTCGTCGGGTGCCGGGTCGTCGGGTGCGGGGTCGTCGGGGGCGGCCGCCGCGGTCAGGCCGGCGGCCAGGATCTGCAGGTCCGAGCCGGTGACGAGGTAGCCTGCCCCGGCCAGGCCCTGGGCGGGCGCGGCGGCCCGGGACGGCGCCCAGCCGCCGAACGCGACGCCGCAGCGGCCGGCGGCGTCCCGGACCTCCGCGACGGCCGACCGCAGCCGTTCACCGCCCGGCTCGGCCCCGAGGCTCACCGCCAGGTCGGTGACGCCGACGAACGCGACGTCCAGGTCGCCGATCACGCACTCCCACGGCTCGTCCACGGCGGTCTCGATCTGCCCGACCAGCAGCGGCGGCTGGTCCCGTTCGGCGCTCAGCAGCGCGTCCAGGGCGCTCTGGCCCGGTGCTCCGGGGACGGCCAGCCCGAATCCGGCGGCGCGGTTGGCGAGGCTGACCGACCGGTCCCCGGCCGGGGCGAACCGCGTCGCCCGGACCAGGTCCCACGCCTGCTCGGCGGTGCTCAGCATGGAGAGCTGGAACCCGGCGGCGCCGTTCTCCAGGAGGCGGCACAGCAGCGGCGCGTCCACCTCGGGGACGCGGACCAGCGCGGGAAGCCCGCACCGGTCCGCATGCCTGACCAGCCCGATCGCGTCCGTCTCGGCCAGCGTGGAGTGTTCGAGGTCGACCACGACGAAGTCGAACCCGGCGAGGGCGCAGATCTCCACCACGTCGGGCGCGGGCAGCTTGACGAAGGTGCCGGTCAGGAGGCGGCCCTCGCGCAGCGCCGCGCGCAGCCCGGCCCGCGCCCGGTGAACGGAGGACGCGGGACCGGACGACGCGGGACCGGAGGACGCGGGACCGGAGGACGCGGGGCCGGTGGACGCGGGGCCGGGGGAGGTCATTCGGCGGGCAGGCCGCGCCACGGCACGGTGTCGACCGGCGCCCCGTGGTGCAGGACGAGGGTGGGCTCCAGCCGCGGCGCGGTGAGGGAGTTGCCCGCCGCGTCCGGGAGGACGACCTCCTCGGTCTCGGCGACGACCGTGACGTGCGCCGGGCCGCCGGCCTCCAGCCGCCCGTACCCCTCGCCGTCCAGGCCGAGCAGGGCGGCCGGGCGGACGGTGGCGCGGCCGACGGCCTCGGTGAACGGGACGCCGAGCGCGATCAGCTTGGACATGCTGGTCAGCAGGTCGAACACGGGGCCGCGCCAGTTGCGGGCGCTGGTGTCGGAGCTGAGGACGTCCGGCAGGAAGCCCTGGGCGATGGCCCGGCGCGCCACCTCGAAGCTGAGGTTGCTCTTGCCGTGCGCCGAGTCGAACAGGACGCCGCGCTCGCGGGCCGCCAGCACCTCAGGCAGGATCGCGTCGCCGTCCAGGATGCCGTGCGGCTTGCCGGTGTAGCAGTGCGCGACGATGTCGCCGGGGCGCAGGTGGTCCAGGACGACCGGCAGCGGCTCGGAGGTCTCGCCGATGTGCACCATCAGCGGCAGCCCGGCCTGCTCGGCCAGCGACAGCGACTTCTTCAGCAGCGTCTCCCACTGCTCGCCGACCACGTCCTCCGACAGCCGGATCTTGAAGCCGCGGACGACGTCGGGGTTGGCGGCGGCGGTCTCGAGCGCGTCGTCCACGACGAGGGTGTCGGGGTTGAGCAGCTCGCCGAAGCGGAAGTCGATCAGGCCGAGCACCGAGACGTTGAGGAAGTCCACGATGCGCATCTCGGTCGGCTCGACGACCAGCGTGCGGAACGCGGCGAAGGTGGAGGCCCCGGCGGTGCCGGCGTCGGCGGCGGCGACGACGCCGCGGCGCAGGTGGGCCTCCTCCGGGGGCGCGCCGACCTTGGAGACGTGCTGGAAGATGTGGGTGTGGCCCTCGACCAGGCCGGGCAGGACGCGCTGCCCGGTGACGTCGGTGACCTTCGCCGCGTCGGCGGCCAGGCCGGTGCCGATGGCGGCGACGCGGGTGCCGCTGATCGCGACGTCGAGACGGGCGTCGGTGCCGGAGGCGGGGTCGACGACCGTCCCGCCGGTGAGGACGTGGTCGTAGGCGGGTTGCTGCGCGCTGGTCATCGAGGAGGGCTCCCGATCGTGAGGGTGTCGGCGGATCCGGACGGGACGGCCGGTCCGGAGGGGACGGAGAGGGCGGAGGCCGCCGGGGCGGCGGCCTGCGTCGCGCCGGGCCCGGACGGCGCCGCGGGCCCGGACGGGGCGGCGGCGACGCGGTTGGTGAGCGCGAGGACGCCGTCGATCTCGACGCGCACCGTGTCGCCGGCGGCCAGGTGGACGCCGCGGTCCTGGCCGGTGCCGGCGGGCGTGCCGGTGAGCACGACGTCGCCGGGGTGCAGGGCGGCGTACCAGGAGATGCGGGCCAGCAGCTCGGGGATCGGGAAGATCATGTCCGCGCTGCTGCCCTCCTGGCGGAGCTCGCCGTTGACGAAGGCGCGCACCCCGATCGCGTCCGGATCGGCGATCTCGTCGCGGCTCAGCACCGAGGCGCCGAGGGCGGTGAAGCCGGGGAAGCTCTTGGCGAGGGTGGGTGCGGAGGTGCGGCGCATGACGTCGCGGGCGGTGAAGTCGTTGGCGGCGGTGACGGCCGCGACGGCGGCCCAGGCGTCGGCGGCCGAGGCCCGGTAGAGGGGGCGGCCGAGCACCACGGCGATCTCCGCCTCGTAGTCGGGCTCCGCGGTCCGGTCCATCGGCAGCGGCACCTCCGCGCCGGGCGCGGACACCGACGAGGGCGAGGCCAGGTACAGGATCGGCTCGTCGGGCGCGGGACGGCCGGTCAGCGCGGCCTTGCAGCGGTAGTTCAGCCCGACGCCCCACAGGCCGCGCGGCCTGCCGAGGGGCGCCAGCAGCTCCGGGCCCTCGTCCAGCGGGATGCGCCGGACGACCCGGCCGGCGCCGAGGGCGTCCAGCGCGCCGGTCTGCTCGATCACGGTGCCCGCGTCCGGGTGGGGCAAGTCCAGGACGGCGATCGCGCCGTCCTCGATCCGGCCGATGCCGTCCGGGGTCATCACAACATGCACGACGTCATCTTTCGATGCGAGATGGGTTGATGTCAAGAAATGAGAGACGGCATCTCACAATGCAAAATGAGCGCCGTGGAGCAGCCCGAGGAGGCGGCGCCGCCCCGCTCGCCGGGGCGGGCGTCCGCCGTGGGTTCCCGCGGTTCAGCGGCTGTTCGGGGTGTTCAGGGATCCAGGGTGGTCAGGAGGTGCCGCCGGACGCGGCCGTCTCTCCGGCCGGCCGGGCCGCCTCGATCTGCCGGGTGACCTCGCCGCTGTCCCAGTAGTCCACGCGGCGCGCGACCAGCCCGTCCGCGCCGACCCAGAACCGGAACACGCCGCGCACCCGCACGGGCACGTTCCCGGCCGAGACCAGGCGGAACGACATCCGGTAGGCCAGCACGGCCCGGACGTCCCGGACCACCAGGTCCTCGATCTCGTACCGGAGGCCGGCGAAGTCCGCCAGGAACCCCCCGAGCCGTTCGCGGTAGGCGGCGCGGCCGATGACGCCGCGGCCCAGCACCGAGGTGTGCTCGTTGACGAAGTCCTCGGCGACGCACCCGGCGACGGCGTCGGCGTCGTGCCGGTTGAGGGCGCCGAGGTAGCGCAGCACCGCCGCGCGGGTCCGTTCCTCGACCCGCGCCGCGGCGCCCGGACCCGCGACGGGGCCGGTGGACGGGTCCGTGGTCAGGACCGTCCTCCCCACTTGGCCCGGACCGTCTCGAAGACCTTCTGGTTGTGCGAGATCTCGATGACGTTGCCGTCGGGGTCCTTCAGCGCGCAGATGTACCCGACCGGGTCCGGCATGTCGCGCGGCTCCCAGTGCAGCGAGCCCAGCTCGCGGGCCCGCTCGGCGACGGCGTCCACGTCGGCGCGCTCGGGCACCTCGATGCCGATGTGGGCGAACGGGTGCAGCAGCCCCAGCTGGCCCCCCTTGTCCTTGTTGAACGACACCAGGACGAGCACGAACGGCGTCTCGACCTGCCCGTCGTTGGACAGCCAGACGCTCTCCCCGTCGGCGTCCTTGAAGCGTTCGAGCACCACCAGCGGGGTGAGCGAGGTGTAGAAGTCGATCGCCTTGTCCAGATCGCCGGTCGGCAGCGCCACATGCGTCCACCTCGCGCTGGTCAGTCCTCCGGTCACGTTGTCCTCCTCGGTAGGGGCGCCCGCGGGCCTCGTCGCCCCGGGCGGGTTGCGCGGCGGGCCCCCGTGGCTCCGCCGGACGTACGGGTCGGGGCCCCGCTCATGTCGTGCCCCGTTCGAACGCGGCGCCGAGCGCGCGCGGTTCTCGGTCCTTGGTGGCGAAGACCACCATCGCCAGCAGCGCGAGCAAGTACGGCGCCACGATCAGCAGCTGCGAGTTCAGCGTCACGCCGAGCGCGGGCAGCGCCAGCCGCATCGCGTCGGCGAGCCCGAACAGGGCGCAGCCGAGCAGCGTGCGGCCCAGCCGCCAGGCACCGAAGATCACCGCGGCGATCACGATGTAGCCGCGGCCGGCGGTCATGTTCTGGCTGAACGCGCCGACCTCGCCGACCGCCAGGTACGCGCCGCCGAGCCCGGAGAGCGCGCCGCACCACAGCAGCGCCTGGCGGCGCCGGCGGTTGACGTCGATGCCGGTGACGTCGGCGGCCTGCGGGGCCTCGCCGACCGCGCGCAATTCCAGGCCCCACCGGCTGCGCTCGACCAGCCACCAGGTGAGCGGGATCAGCCCGATCAGCAGGTACGCGGGCCAGCGTTCGACGAACAGCGCCCGGCCCACGATCGGGATGTCGCTCAGCACCGGCACGTTCACCTGCCACACCTGGTGGCCCTCGAACGCGTTGGTGGTGATGAGGTAGCTGGTCAGGCCGAGCACCAGCGTGTTCAGGACGAGGCCGACCACGAACGTGTTGATCGCGGCGCGGTGCGACAGGTTGCCGTGCACGAACCCGAGCACCACCCCGATCGCCATGCCCGCGACCAGGCCCACCGTGGCGCTGCCGGTGGCGGACGCGACGGCGACCGAGCTGAACGCGCCGCCCAGCATCATCGCCTCGACCGAGATGTTGACCGTCCCGGCGCGTTCGGCCAGGTACTCGCCGCAGGCGGCGAACGCGAGCGGCACCGTGAGCCGGGCCCCGCTGGCGAGGATCGTGGAGAGGTTGTCGAGAGCGCTCACAGGGCTGCCTCCTCGGGAACGCGGGCCGGGGCGGCCTGCGCGGACGCCCGGCGGGCCTCCTTGCGGCGCCGGACCGCGGCGACGGCCACCGGCGGGATGACGAAGGCCAGCACCAGCAGCGACTTGACCACGTCCACCAGGAAGGCCGGGACGCCGGTCGCGGCCAGGAACCCGCCGCCCGAGCGCAGCACGCCGAACAGCAGCGCCACCGGGATCGCCAGCAGCGGGCGGTTGCGCGCGACCAGCGCGACGAGCAGGCCGTCCCAGCCGATGTTGGTGGAGATGCCGGCCTGGAGGCGGTTGGTGCCGACCGGGCTGGTGAGCAGGATCGCCCCGGCCAGCCCCGCGAACGCGCCGGACAGCGCGAGCGCGGCGCCCGCCATCGCGGCGACCCGCACCCCCGCGTGCCGGGCGGCGCGCGGGTTCAGGCCCAGCATGGTCAGCCGGAAGCCCCAGCGGCTGCGCGCGATGAGCACCGCGATCACCACCGCCGCGAGCAGCGCGATCAGCAGGCCGCCGTTGATCTGGAGGTTCGGGTACTGCCCCAGCGAGCCCAGCAGCGCCCCCTCGGGGAGCTTGTTGGACTGCGGGGAGACCGTCGCGTTGCCCAGCCGCGTCTCCTGGAGCAGCCAGGGCGTGGTCACGGCGAACGCGACGAGCTGCTGGGCGAGGAACGTCATCAGCAGCGTGCTCACGACGATGTTGACGCCGCGCCACCGGTGCATGAGCGAGCTCAGCCCGGCCCACGCCCCGCCCGCGACCATGGCCGCGACCAGCGCGATCAGCAGCAGCGCCGGGCCGGGGACGGCGAGCCGCAGCGCGACCCAGGCGCCGGCCAGGGCGCCGATCAGCAGCTGCCCCTCCTGGCCGAGGTTGAACACGCCGGCCCGGGTGCTGATGCACGCGCCGACCGCCACCAGGAGCAGCGGCGCCGTGTACAGCAGCGTGGAACTCCACGCCGTCGAGCCGCCGAGGCTGCCCTCGAACAGCGCCCTGACCGCGTCCGACGGGGACCCGCCGGTGGCGGCCACCAGCAGGGACGACAGGACGAGGGCGACGGCGACGGCGAGCACGGTCGTCCCGGCCGTGGGCAGCCCGCCGCCCAGGCCGCCGGGTTCGAGGTAGGTGATCAGGCGGCGGCCCGGCCCGTCCCCGCCCCCCTGCTGGGGCCTGGGCGCGGATCCGGCCGGCGCGGCCTGCTTCGTCCCGCTCACGCGGCCACCCCGCCGACGAGCATCCCGAGCCGTTCGGCGCTGGCCTCACCGGTCTCCAGGACCCCGGCGATCCGGCCGCGGGAGATCACCGCGATCCGCGACGCCAGCGCCATGACCTCCTCCAGCTCGGTGCTGATCAGCAGCACCCCCACACCTCCTGACGCGGCCTTGCGCAGCCGCAGGTACATGTCCTCGATCGCGCCCACGTCCAGGCCGTGGGTGGGCTGGGCGGCGACCAGGACGGCCGGGTCCGCGGACATCTCGCGGGCCAGCACCACCCGCTGCTGGTTCCCGCCCGACAGGCTGCGGACGGGCGCGTCCAGCGACGCGGTGACGATGTTGAACTCCTCCGCCAGGCGGCGGGCCGTCTCGCGCATCCTCCGCCGGTTGACCAGGCCCCGGCCGGTCACGGAGTCGAGCGACTTCATGACCAGGTTCTCGGCGACGCTCATGTCCAGGACCACCCCGGAGGCGTGCCGGTCCTCGGGGATGATGCCGAGCCCGGCCCGGTGCAGGGCGCCGGGCCTGGCCGGATCGACCGGGGCGCCCCGCACTTCGACGGTGCCGGACACCGGCTCGACCAGCCCGGACAGCAGGTCGCCGAGCGTCGCCTGGCCGTTGCCCTCCACCCCGTACAGGCCGACGATCTCGCCGGGGGCGACGTCCAGGCCGAGCCCGTCCAGGAGGGTGACGCCGTCGGTACGGACCACCAGGTCGCGGAGCCGCAGCGCGGGCGGCTCGTCCCCGGCGACCCCGGCGACCCCGGCCCCCTCGTCCGGGGTCGCCGCGCCGTCCGGTTCCGCCGCGGCGCCCTCCGCGGCCCGCCGGGTGGCGGTCCGCTTCGCCGGGCGCCGCTCGACCGGCAGCATGCCGAGGGCGGCGGCCTCGGCGCGCAGCGACACCTCCCGCCCGACCATCTGCCGGGCCAGTTCCTGCGCCCCGGTGTCGGCGGTCGCGCTCTGGAACACGACCCGGCCGCGGCGCAGCACCGTCACCCGGTCGGTGGCCGCGGTGATCTCGGCCAGCTTGTGGCTGATCAGGATCACCGCCCGGTCCTCGCCGGCCACCACCTCGCGCAGCACCGCGAACAGCTCGGCCGACTCCGCCTGGGTGAGCACGGAGGTGGGCTCGTCCAGGATGAGCACCGACGGGTCGCGGCGCAGGCACTTGATCAGCTCGACCCGCTGCCGCTCCCCGGCCGACAGCCGGGCCACCGGCGCGAGCGGGTCGATCGGCAGCCCGTACCGGCGGCCGACCTCCTCCACCTGTGCGCAGGCCAGCGCCCGGTCGATCCTGCCGGTGTCGCCGAGGATGACGTTCTCCCACACGGTGAGCGGCTCGACCAGGCTGAAGTGCTGGTGCACCATGCCGAACCCGAGCGACACCGCCTCCTGCGGGCTGTCGATCTCGACCTCGCGGCCGTCGTGGTGGATCGAGCCGGCGTCGCGCCGGACCAGGCCGAGCAGGATCTTCATGAGGGTGGACTTGCCGGCGCCGTTCTCGCCCAGCAGCCCGTGGATCTCGCCCCGGTGCACGCTGAGGTCCACGCCGTCGCACGCGACGACACGGCCGTAGCTCTTGCCGATGCCGCGCAGGTGCAGCGCGGGCGTCGGCCGGTCCAGGTCCCCCATGTCAGCCTCCGAGCCTCTTCACCTCGGCCGCGGCGTCGATCTTCCCGCTCGCGATGTCCTGCATGTACGCCGTGACCTGCTTCTGGCGCTCGGCGTTGCCGTCGCAGAACTTGACGGTCGGGTACGGGTCCTTGCCGATCGTCCAGACCTTCTCCACGCCCATGGCGAGCTTGCCGTCGGCGAACTGCTTCAGCGCCTCGGTGAAGTAGTCACCCGGGCTGAACAGCACGGAGATGTCGAACTTGGGGCTGGTGGACGCGCACCGGTCGGTGCCCGGGGTGAGCGTGATCAGGTTCTTGGTGTTGGCGAGCGCGGTCGCCGCGTCCGTGGAACCGCCGAGGTAGGGGTAGACGACCTGCGCGCCCTGGTCCATCTGGGCCTGGACGGCCTCCTTGGCCTTGGCCGCGTCGTTCTGGTCGCCGGCGTAGGTGGTGGTCACGGTGGCGTTGGGCACCACCGAGCGGACACCGGCCTTGAACGCGCGGGCCGCGGCGAGGGTGAAGTCGGCCTCCATGCCGGTGACGAACGCGGCCTTGGTGGCGCCGCGCTCCTTCATCATGACGCCGGCGGCGTACCCGGCGGTCAGGATGCTCTGGTCCGCCTTGTCGGTGGACAGCATGATCTTCGGGGTCTGCTGGATGTTGCCGGACGTCGGGACGTACCAGGCGGTCTTGGCGCAGACGGCCTCCTCGGACGCGGGGATCGCGTCCTTGAGCTCGCTCGCGCCGAGCGCCACCATGTCCACCTTCTGCTGGCAGAGGGCGCGGGCCGCGCTGAGCGCCTCGCTGACCGGGACGCTGCCGCGCTTGATCACGGTCCAGCCCTTGGACTTGGCGAACGCGTCCGCGCCGTCCACGAAGCTCTGGTAGTAGCCGTTGTCGTTGATGTCGCCGGGGCTGAGCACGCCGATGACGACCTTGCCGTCGCCGTTGACGTCGGGCTCGCCGGGCAGCACGCCGGTCGCGGCGCCGCCGCTCGCGGTGGTGTTGTTTCCTGCGGTGGCGTCGTTGCTGGCGCAGCCTGCCAGGGGCAGCAGCGTGGCGCAGGCGATCGCCGCGCCGGCGAGCCGCACCGCTCTACGGTGGTTCACCTCAGTGGTCCTTTCGGTCGGCCAGGGAAGTCGGGGAGGAGGGAAGGGACGTGGAGGAGCGGGGAAGGGCGGGAGGCGGGCCTGAGGATTCCGCCGGGAGGACCGGCCAGCGGCTCGGCACCTCCAGGCCGGCGGCGCGCAGCAGCGCGGCGGAGCGGTGCGCCGCTTCGGCGCGCAGGGCATCGGTGTCGACGGTGGTGACGCGGCGGTCGCGGACGACCACCTTCCCGTCCACCACGACGTCGCGGACGGTGTGGCTGGGCGCTCCCCACACCAGGTGGGTGGCCAGGTCTCCGGCCGGCGCCCAGGAGGGGTCGCGGGTGTCGAGGACGGCGAGGTCGGCGGCCTTGCCGGGCTCCAGCGACCCGGTGAGGTCGCCCAGGCCGGCCGCCTCCGCGCCCGCGCGGGTGGCCAGCTCGAACGCCTCGGCGGCCCGCAGCGGCCACGCGCCCCGGTCGTTCTCCAGCGCGGCCAGCAGCCCGGCGGCGCGCAGCACGTCGGGGGCGTCGCCGGCGTTGTGGGAGTCGCAGCCGAGCGCGACCCGGCCGCCGCGCCGGACCAGCTCGCCGTGCCGCCCGGCCCGGGTGTACCCCTGGCCGAGGCGCGTGTAGGCCCCCGGGCAGGACGCCACGGCGGTACGGGTCGCGAGCACGGCCTCGACCTCGGCGTCGTCCAGCCACACCGCGTGGCCGAGCAGCACCCGGGGCCCGAGCACGCCGAGCCGGTGCAGGTGGACGAGGGGCCGCGCGCCGGTCCGCTCCAGGTACGCCTCGGCGTCGGCCGGTCCCGGGGACATGTGGAAGGTCAGGTGGGTGCCGAGGCGTGCGGCCAGCTCGGCGGCGCCGGTGAATAGCTCGTCGGTGACCAGGTCGTGGCCGACCAGGGTGACCCAGCCGGTGACGGGGCCGGTCGCGGGCAGGGCCCGGACGATCTCCTCCTGGCGGGCCAGCGCCTCGGCGGCGGGCAGGCCGAACGGGACGTCCGGCGCGTCCCAGCCCCAGCCGCCGACGCGGCCCCGGATCCCGGCGGCGAGGAGGCCGGCGGCGACCCGTTCGGGGTGGGCCACGGTGCCGGGCTCCAGGACGGTGGTCACGCCGCGCAGCAGCGACTCGGTGGCGGTGAGCGCGGCCGACAGCTCGTCGTCGTCCCCGCTCACCAGGGCGTGCAGCGGCACCGCCCAGCCGAAGATCGCCTCCTGGGCGGGCAGGTCGTCCGGGATCACGCTGCGGATCAGCGGGTCCACGGTGAGGTGCTGGTGGGCGTTGACCAGGCCGGGGACGACGACGCAGCCGCGGGCGTCCAGCTCGGGGGTGCCGGGGTGCCGGGCGCGCAGGTCCGCGGCGGTGCCGATCGCGGCGATCCGGCCTCCGGCGACGGCGATCGTGGCGCCGGTGAGGACCTCGCGGCGCTCGTTCATCGTCACCACGGTCCCGCCCGTGACCAGCAGGTCCGCGGGCCCGGCAGCCATGCCTGCGGGCTCGGGGGTGGGGAGATCGGGGGTCGTGGGCTCAGGGGTCGTGGGCTCGGTCGTCATGGGCGGACCAGGATCTTGCCGACGGTCTCGCGGGACTCGGCGAGCGCGGACGCGGCGGGCATCTCGTCCAGGCCGTACTCGCCCGTCCGGAGCACCCGCATCCCGCCGCCGTAGTAGGTCTCCAGCATCGCGGCGAAGTCCCGCTCGCTGTAGGCGCCGGAGCCGAGCAGGCGCAGGCCCCGGTGGTAGACGCCGGCGAGCGAGATCGTGACCTCGTCGCCGCTGGTGTTGCCGAAGGTGACCAGGCGCCCGCCGGTACGGAGGGCGTCCATCGAGGTGTGCCAGGTCGCGGCGCCGACGTGGTCGAGCGCGACGTCGGCGCCCCGGCCCCCGGTGAAGCGGCGGACGGCGGCGACCACCTCGTCGTCGTTGCGCAGAACGAGGTCGGCGCCCAGCTCGTGCGCGACGGCCATCTTGGCGTCGGACCCGGCGACGGCGACGACGCGGGCGCCGGCGTGGCGGGCGAGCTGGAGCGCCGCGATGCTCACCGCGCTCGCGGCGGCCTGGAGGAGCACGACGTCGTCCCGCCCCACCTCGCCGACGGTGCGGGTGGCGTGCCAGGCGGTGCTCCACGCGGTGGGGAGGGCGGCGGCGTCGTCCAGGCCGACGTGCCCGGGGACGCGGTGCGCGAGGTGGTGCGGCACCGCGACGTACTCGGCGAAGCCCCCGGCGACGTTGCCGCCGACGACGCGGAGCGCGCCGCAGTGGCCGGGGACGCCCGCCGCGCAGTCGGCGCACGTCCCGCAGCCGAGGGTGGGGTCGAGAACGACCCGGTCGCCGGTGGCCAGGCCCCGGACACCGTCGCCGGCCGCGGCCACCTCCCCGGCGACGTCCATCCCGGCGATGTGCGGGAGGGCGAAGCCCGGCAGGATCGCCGGGCCGCGCCGCTGGAGGATGTCGAGCCGGTTGAGGGCGCACGCCCGGACCCGGACGACCACGTCGAGCGGCCCCGGCTCGGGGTCGGGCACGTCCCGCAGCGTGACCACCTCGGGACCACCGAACCCGGTCTGGACCAGCGCTTTCACCCTGACCTCCCGGCCGCTCGACGCCTCGTTGCCATCTCGCATTGTGAGTCACTGGATCACAATGTGAGGTAACTCTGAACCTGCGCCCGGTGGTGTGTCAACACCTCGCGGGAAACTCGCCGGACCCTTAACCAGGGTGTAACAGCCTCCCGCCGAGCGGACACGCCCCCGTGGCGGGGATCAGCGGTCGAGCAGCCGCACGGCCACGGCCTTCTCCTGGGTGTACTCGCGCAGCGCCGCGTACCCGCCGCCGCGGCTGAACCCGCTGTCCTTCTGCATGTTGAACGGGAACCCGATGACCCCGGCGTCGTGGAACTGGTTCACCGCGACCTGCCCGGAGCGCACCTGCCCGGCGACCCGCAGCGCCCGCGACACGTCGTCGGTCCACACGCACGCCAGCAGCCCGAAGTCGGTCGCGTTCATCAGCTCGACCGCCTCCCGCGTGCCGCTGAAGCCCTGCACGGCCAGCACGGGGCCGAACACCTCCTCGCGGACGACGCGCATCCCCGGGTCCACCCGGTCGAAGACGGTGGGCTGGACGAAGCCGGGCGCGTCCGCCGCGCCGCCGCCCGCGACCACCCGCGCGCCCTCGCGCGGCGCCTCCTCCAGGAAGCCGAGCACCCTGCGGTACTGCGTCTCGTTGACCAGCGGCCCCATGTCGAGGTCCTGGTCCCAGCTGCCCAGCCGGACGGCGCGCATCCCCTCGGCGACCCGTTCGACCACCTCGGCGCGGACGGACTCCTCCACCAGGAGCCGGGAGCCCGCGTAGCAGTTCTGGCCGGCGTTCTCGGTGATGGAGCCGACGATCGCCGGGATCGCCACGTCCAGGTCGGCGTCGGCGAACACCACGTTCGGCGACTTGCCGCCCAGCTCCAGCTTCACCGGGACGAGGTTGTCGGACGCGGCGCGCATCACCGCGCGGCCGGTCGCCGTGGAGCCGACGAAGCTGATGTGGTCGATGTCCGGATGGGCGGTGAGCGCGACCCCGGCGTCCGGGCCGAGCCCGGTGACGACGTTGAGCACCCCGGGCGGGAACCCGGCGGCGCGAGCCAGTTCGGCGAGGGCCAGCGGCGCGAGCGGGGCGACCTCGGAGGGCTTGAGGACGACGGTGTTCCCGGCGGCGAGCGCGGGGGCGACGTTGGCCGCGGTCAGCACCATCGGCACGTTCCAGGGGATGGTGACCGCGCACACCCCGTACGGCTCGGGGGTGGTGAAGCCGAGGAAGTCGGGGGTGCGGGTGGGCAGCGTGACGCCGGTGAGCTTGTCGGCGGCGCCCGCGAAGTACTCGATGATGCCGTGCGCGATGAAGCCGTTCATCCGGCCGCCGGACAGGGGTTTGCCGACGTCCTGGGCCTCGTGGCGGGCGAGGTCCTCGACGTGCTCGATGAGCAGCGCCGCCCAGCGGCCGAGCAGCGCGCCGCGTTCGGACGGCGAGGTCGCGGCCCAGCCCGGGAACGCGCGGCGCGCCGCGGCGACGGCGGCGTCGACGTCCGCCCGGCCGCCGCGCGCCACCGGCTGGATGGACTGCCCCGTGGCGGGGTCGATGACGGGGAGTTCGCCCTTGTCGGCGGCGGGAACCCAGGCCCCGTCGATCAGGTGCCGGGCGACCGGTATTTCAAGTTCGGACATACCGGAAATCCTTGACCGCCATTATCCCGCATGTCAAGATGCCGTATCTTTCTGTGAAATGTGCTCGGGAGGCCTCATGCGCGTCAGCGCCGCCGTTCTGGAGACCCCGGGTGAGCCCTTCACCCTCCGCGACGTGGAACTCCACAAGCCCCGCCCGGACGAGGTGCTGGTGCGCGTGACCGCCGTCGGGGTCTGCGGCACCGACCTGGAGTTCGCGACGTTCTTCGGTACGCCGGCCGTCCTCGGGCACGAGGGCGCGGGCGTCGTCGAGGAGGTCGGCGACCGGGTCACCACGGTCGCCCCCGGCGACCACGTCGCCATGACGTTCAACTCGTGCGGCGGATGCCGGCCCTGCCTGAGCGGTTCGCCCGCCTACTGCCTCTCCTTCGACGCGGTCAACTTCACCGGCCGCCGCCCGGACGGGTCGTCGGCCGTCTCGCTGGACGGCACCGAGATCAACGCCCACTTCCTCGGCCAGTCCTCGTTCGCCTCGCACGTGGTCGCGCCCGCGCGCGCGGTCGTGCCCATCGGCAAGGAGACCGACCTCGCCGTGGCCGGCCCGTTCGGGTGCGGGTTCCAGACCGGCGCCGGGGGAGTGCTGAACGTGCTGCGCCCCGCGCCCGGCTCGTCCCTGGCGATCTTCGGCGCGGGCGCGGTCGGCGTCGCCGCGCTGCTCGCGGGCGTGCTCAGCGGCTGCTCGACCATCGCGGTGGTGGACGTCAACCCGGCACGCCTCGACACCGCCCGTACCCTCGGCGCCACCCACCTCGTCACCGGCGGCGCGACCGGAGCCGAGGAACTGCGCTCGATCGCCCCCGACGGCTTCGACCACGCCATCGACACTACGGGCCGCGCCGACGTGCTCCGTACCGCCGTCGAGACCCTCGCACCCCTCGGGACCTGCGGCGTCATCGGTGTCGGCCCCAGCGAGGAGATGAGCTTCGACTGGCGCAGCGTGCTGAACGGGCGCACCATCACCGGCATCATCGCGGGCGGCGCGATGCCCCAGGTCTTCCTGCCCGAACTGCTGAAGCTGCACGCGGCCGGGCGGTTCCCGGTGGACGGCCTGATCACGCGGTTCCCGTTCGAGCGGATCAACGAGGCCGCCGAGGCGGCCCGCCGGGGCACGGTCGGCAAGGCCGTGCTGACCTTCGACTGACACCCTCCGGCACCGCCGGACACCGTCCGGCACCGCCTGGCACCGTCCGGCACCTGGTAACACTGAGCAGGACCCCAGTGGCGCGGCTGGGAAACACCGCGCGGCACCGATGCGCATCTGGAGTCAGCGCACCATGACTGAGCTTTTCGACCACCACTCCACCGAATGCAACGACGACCCCGTCGCGTACTACGCCGGCTTCCGCGAGCGCTGCCCGGTGGGGCGCACCGAGGCGCACGGCGGGTTCGTCTACACCACGCGGTACGCCGACGTCGTACGGATCGCCCGCGACGACGCGGCCTTCTCCTCCTCCCGCGCGGCGACGGGCGACCAGGACCACGTGTCGATCGTCATCCCCAGCGGTCCGGGCCTGGAGCAGTACCCGATCGAGCTGGACCCGCCCGCCGCCACGGGCTACCGCGACCTGATCAACCCGCTGCTCACCCCGGCCGCGGTGGACCGGCTGAGGCCGATGATCGCCCGGCACGCCGCCCGCGCCGTGGACGCGTTCATCGAACTGGGCTCGGCCGACTTCGTCCGCGACCTGACCAACCCGGTGCCCGCCGCGGTCACCCTGGACTGGCTGGGCTTCCCCGAGGACGACTGGGCCAGGCTCGCCGGGCCGATCCACGACATCTTCGCCGCCCCCGCCGACAGCGAACGCGCGCTGCGCGGCGCCCAGGGCCTCGCCTACATGGAGGAGCGGATCCGCGAGCTGGTCCGCGAGCGCCGTGCCGAGCCCGGCGACGACGCGGTCAGCGTGCTGGCCGCCGCGACCGGCCCGGACGGCGAGCCGTTCTCCGAAGAGGAACTGGTCTCGGTGATCGGACTGCTCATCGCGGGCGGCGTGGACACCACCACCTCGCTCACCGGCTCCGTCCTGGTCCACCTGAGCCGCCACCCCGAGGAGCGGCGGCGGCTGATCGAGTCGCCCGACCTGCTGGAGACCGCGACCGAGGAGTTCCTGCGCGCGTTCGCGCCGTCCCAGTCCATGGCCCGGACCGCGCGTGCCGACACCGAGGTCGGCGGCTGCCCGGTCCGCGCGGGCGAACGGGTGCTGATCCCCTGGGTCGCCGCCAACCACGACCCGGCGGTGTTCCCCGACCCCGAACGCGTCCGGCTCGACCGGGACGCCTCCCGCCACCTCAGCTTCGGGATCGGCTCGCACCGCTGCGCGGGCGCCCACCTGGCCCGCGCCATGTTCCGCGAGATGATCGGCCAGGTGCTGACCCGGCTGCCCGACTTCCAGGTGCTGGAGGACGGCCTCATCGGCTACCCCACCAGCGGCAACCAGAAGGGCTGGGACGCGATCCCGGCCGTCTTCACCCCCGGCCCGCGCGCCACCGGGTCCGCCGGTCCCGTCCCCCTCACCCTGTCCTACGACATGGTCGTGACCGGGGCGGACACCGCGGCCGACGGCGTCCTCGCGCTGACCCTCGCCCGTGCCGACGGCGCCGACGTGCCCGATTGGGAGCCCGGCGCGCACCTGGAGTTCCGCCTCCCGTCCGGCCGCGTCCGCCAGTACTCGCTGTGCGGCGACCCCCGGGACCGTTCCCACTACCGCGTCGCGGTCCTGCACGAGGCCGAGGGCCGGGGCGGGTCCGTCGAACTGCACGGGCTCGCCCGCGAGGGAGTGGCGTTCGGGGTGCGCGGGCCGCGCAACCACTTCCCCCTCGTCCCCGCCGGCGACTACCTGTTCCTGGCGGGCGGCATCGGCGTCACCCCGATCCTGGCGATGGTGCGGGAGGCGGCCCGGCGCGGCGCGGACCTGCGCGTCGTCTACGGCGGCCGGACCCGCGCGTCCATGGCCTTCCTGGACGAGCTCCGCGACCTGGCCGGCGACCGCCTCCAGGCGCTCCCGCAGGACGAGCACGGCGTCCCCGACCTCGACGCCGTCCTCGCCGGGACGGGCCCCGGCACCGCCGTGTACTGCTGCGGCCCGGCGCCGATGATCGCCGCCGCCGAACGCGCCGCCACGGCCCGCGGGATGGCGGACCGGCTGCACGTCGAGCGCTTCACCGGGGCCGACGCCCTGGAGGTGGCGTTCGACCCGTCCCTCAACACCGAGTTCGAGGTGCACCTCGCCCGCACCGGCCGTACGCTCCGGGTCCCCGCCGACCGCCGCCTGATCGAGGTCGTCCAGGAGGCCGTGCCCGGCCTCTCGTACGACTGCGAGAAGGGCTACTGCGGCGCCTGCGAGACCCGCGTGCTCGGCGGCGAGCCGGAGCACCGCGACTCGGTGCTGACCGAGGAGGAACGGGCCGCGGGCCGGACCATGATGATCTGCGTGGGCCGCTGCGCCTCGTCTCGCCTGGTGCTCGACCTCTGAGCGTCATACGAGACGGCATCTCGCAATGTGCGACCGTTACCGGGAGTTAACGCCTCTGGAACAGCGCGAACGTCTCCCGCGGCGAGCATCTGACCCATGCTTCAGCCCAAGGAAGGCCGTATCGACGGCGCGCACTACCTGCGGACCACCCCGGACACCAGCCTGTGGGGATGGCTCCCCAACGCCACCACCGCACCCGTGCTGACCGTGTCGTCCGGTGACACCGTCACCATCGACACGCTCAGCCACGAGGGCATCCTGGAGGACCAGGGCCGGGACCCGGTCGGCTTCCTCGCCGGCTTCGGCGTCCCGGCCGACCGGGTCCTCACCGACTCCCGCGACCTGGCCGCCTCCCCCGTCCCGCACGACTTCGACGCCGACGGCCCGCACGTCGTCACCGGCCCCATCAGGGTCGAGGGCGCCGAACCCGGCGACGTGCTGCGCGTCGAGACCCTCGGCCTGCTGCTGCGCGCCCCGTACGGCTTCATCAGCAACCGCCACGGCTTCGGCGCGCTCCCCGGCGAGTTCCCCGAGACCGGCCCCGACAGCGGCCCCGGCAGCACCCCGCGCGACCACAACAGCGTCTGCGCGTTCACCGAGGTCATGGAGGACGGCGGCCGGCTGTTCGGCTCCCTGCCCTACGGGGACGGCCTCGCCGCCCGCTTCCCGCTCGCCCCGTTCCTCGGGCTGATGGGCGTCGCCCGGGACACCGCCGACCCCGTCCACTCGGTCCCGCCGGGCAGCCACGGCGGCAACCTGGACATCAACGAACTCCAGGTCGGCTCGTCCCTCTACCTGCCCGTCCAGGTCCCCGGCGCCTCGTTCTACGCGGGCGACCCGCACTACGCCCAGGGCGACGGCGAGGTCGCGCTCACCGCCCTGGAGGCGCCGCTGCGCGCGACCGTCCGGCTGACCGTCATCCCGAAGGCCGAGGCCGCCACCCTGCTCGGCCTGCTCGGCGAGCCGTTCGCCGAGACCGCCACCCACTGGCTCCCCGTCGGCCTGCACGAGGACCTGAACGAGGCGATGAAGCAAGCCGTACGCGCCGCGGTCGGCTTCCTGTCCCTCACCCAGGGCATGCCCCGCTCCACCGCCCTCGCCTACCTGAGCGCCGCCGCCGACTTCGAGATCAGCCAGGTCGTCGACGGCGTCAAGGGCGTCCACTGCATGATCCGCAAGTCCGACTTCCCCGCCACCTGAAGCGTTGACCTGCGGCGAGTTGCCGTCTCGGACATCCCCACGACGACAACTCGCCGCACCCCAACGCATCGGCCGGAGACGTCAGGCGGCCGGAGTCTGGACCATGGTGTTCTGGCCGGCCACGATCTTCCAGCCGTCCTCCCGCTCGGCGATCACGTACAGCGCCGCCCCGCGCACCCCCTCGACGGGGCCGCCCGCGCTGTCGGTGGGCGCCTGCGCCACGTTCACCGCGACCACCCCGGGTGCGAGTTCCAGCAGCTTGACCACGTCGTAGCGCGCATACGAGTCGCGCAGGAACCCCTTCATCGCCGGAGCGCTGGACTCGGCGATCACCTCACGGCCGTCCAGGCGCACACCCATCGCGTTCGTCCAGGACGTCTCGTGGGCGAACTGCTCGCTCAACGCGACGGGGTCCTTGGCGTTGAACGCCTTCTCCAGCGCCTTCACCACACCCGTCACCGCAGCCTGTGTCTCCGGCGCGATGTCTCCCACCACGAGGATCTCGTTCGCCATAACCGTTCCTTCCCCTGTGCCGGAACGCGTCCGGGACGGCGATGACCGCCGCCATCGACCACCCAACATCCTCAACCTCACTTGAGGTCAATGGGCCGCGGACTGGTCGGTGCCGGTGCGAGACGCCGGACCCCGTGCGGTGTCGCCGATCAGGTGGCCTTGCCGCGGACGATGTAGAGGTTCATGTCGGTGAAGTCGAGGGTGATGTTGTAGGGCTTGTAGAAGGGATGGAAGAAGGTGGCCGGCACGTCGAACCCGTAAGGGGCGACCGGCATCTTCGGGTTCGTTTCGGAATAGATCCCCTGGGCGGAGGCGTCGCCGAGGCGGATCTCTTCCGGGTAGCAGGGATAGGTGAGCTGTGGGTGGCTGTGGCCAAAAGTCTCGTGCGGGCGGTCGTAGTCGGTGCGGATCCGCAATTGCTCGACCGTTTCCTCGGGCATGATCGCGGCGCTCTCGCTGCTTCCGCCGATGGACAGGCCCACCACCCGCGTGCCGGACCCGGCGATGCTGCCCCTGCTGTGCAGCATCTGCTCACGGGCCAGCCACAACGGCAAGGGCTTCGTGCCCGCCCGTGCGGCGTCCGCGCGTACCTTCCTGGCCGTCTCGGGGGTCCTGCGGCGCAGGATCAGCGACCGTCCCGCGTAGTCGAAGGTGGTCAGGAAATGGTAGAAGATCCACGTTCCGATGACGCCGTCCCGGGCCTCCTCGGGCGTATCCGTTTCCGTCCACACCACGGGGAAGTTGCGCAGTTCGATGGCGTCCAGCCTGAACGACTCCAGCACCCCGAAGTACTGCCACGCGGTGCCGTCCTTGTAATCGATCTTCTGACTGGCCACGGCGCGCAGCCCGGCCTCCTCGGCCACCTTCGCTGACATCCCCAGCCACGGGGCGCCGGTATAGGGCAGGAAGCGCTTCGGCGGCCCGCCGTTGACCGACCCTTCCACCAGCGGGAACGGATCCATCTGCTGCCATGGGAGCCGCGCGATGTCGCCGTGGATCTGATACGGCTCACCGCGGACCGCCGCGAACCATTTGGCGTAGACCTCCTTGCCGGTCGCTTGCCAGCGCGGTACGGAGAGGGTGAGTTTGTCCTGCCGGATGTAACAGTCGCCCAGGAGCTGGTTGGTCTCCTTGTCGCTGGGCGCCAGTTCGAGGGCCATCGTGAGGTACTTCTCCGCCTCGGGGAACCGGTTGGCCAGCAGCCCGACATAGCCGCGCCGGCGGGCCGCGTGCACGTTGGTGGGATCCACTTTCAGGATCTCCTCATAGGCGCGGCCGGCCTGCTCGAAATTCCCGGCCTTGAACAGCGCGTCCGCGTCACCGCTACGGGCTTGCGCCGTGGCCGCCCCGCCCAGCAGTGGTGTGGTCGCGGCGGCACCGGCCACCACGGCGGCACCCCGCAACAGCGAACGCCGGTCCCATCCTCCGTCATCAGCCACGGCCTTCTCCCTTTCCCTGATCACTTTCCGCGACTTTCTGGCCAGCGAACGGTCACAGCACGGCGCCGAAAGCTGCGCCCCCGTCTGCGGCCCGAGTCGGGTGCTGACTCCGCGAGGGCTTCCGAGATCTCGCCCTCGGTACGGACCACTGAGGTCCATGCCTCCAGGGAAGGCGGAGAACTGTTGCGGTGGCGTATGCGTTTTTGGATACGCCCGCGATACAAGCAACCCCTGGCAAGGAACTGGCGTAAGCAGGCAGAGATGATCCTGGCGGCAATGATCGCGACAGCCCGGTGACCGGCACACCCAACGTCGCGATCCCAAGCGACTCGACGCCTACCTCATATGGCCGGCAGGCACACGCCGCGGCTGCAACTGCCCGCAGCCGCGCCGGACAACCGCTCTCCCCGGGCACCTTCCTGCGGCAACTACGCAACACTCGGACTGCCGACCACCCGGACCCGCACCGCCGCCGCCAGCGGCACCTATTTACCCCACCACTCGCAAAAGCGACAGCTCGATGACCTTGATCGCGGGCGATCCTCAGCTCAGATGAAGGACGGTGCTGGTCCAGCCGAGGACCTGGGGGGTGTGCCAGCGAGGCCGACCGGCTAGGCCCTGCCCGGCGAGCCGGCGGCCCTCCTGAAATGCCTCTCGCTGCTTTGGCTCGATCTCCAGCACGCGTTCGATCAACGACCGGGCCTGATCGCGCTCTCCACGCAGGACAGGAACTCGACGAGGTCGGGGGCGAAGGCGAAGGGCCCCAAGAGCGCTTCGGGCGCAAGGGCTGCGAGTTGCTGAGGGTCTCGTGTGCCCGCGAACCAGGGAAGAGCGGTCTGCCTGATCTGTTCGCACAGCGCCACCAGGTGGGCTACGCGGTTCTCCGGGCGGGTCAGCGCAACGGTATTGCGGAATCCGACCCGCGCCAGGTCATGGCAAATCATGCCGGAAGATCCGTCAAACCTGGCCTGGCCTGCCGGCTCCAATACGACACAGCCTGATACGACAGGGTGCCTGTTTCTGTGTCGTATTGCATCAGGTGCGAACACAGCACGGGTACCTGGGGGCCGGGCTGTTCTCAGTAGTGGGGATTCTGCCCGCCGCTCGCTTTGATCAGCCAGTAGAGGGAACCCGTTCCAAACGGCCAGCCAGTAGTCGCGACCTCTACCCAGCCCTCGCCAGAAGCGTCGACTCCCGCGTCCCACCACCACCAAGAGCGATCGCCGCCCTGACCGCCCTCCGTCGGATCGAAGTAGAACAACCAGTCCGACAGTCTCCACGGACCCTCGGAGGCTTCCGCCTTCTCCCGAGGCGACAGCGACCTCCACCACGCCTCCCACACCGCGACGGCTTCCGGCCCACCGTCGGCCGACTCCTGGTCCTCGATCGCGCAACGGCCTACGAACTCAGCTGGAAGCAACTCCGGCCAGGAACCATCCTCGGGCCACGCGCCGATCCGTTCGATCACGGCACCGAGCGCCGCTCGCGCGACCGCCAGAACCCGCGAGGCATCCTCGGCGCCGAAGAAAACTCGCACCAAGAATGGCTGAGGAGTCTGTATCCGCTCGTCAGCAGACGGACCGGACCTGATCCGCTGCAGCTCCCCCTCGGCCGGCATGCGCCGATTCTGCCCAGAAGTCATGTTCTACCGCACCTCGAATACGACGACACACTCGGAGACGGCAAGGCGCCAGGAGTTCGGTTGTGAAGTCTCCATCCACCTCTGCCGGAATCCACAGGGGCGGAAGCGCGTCCGCTCCGTACCGAACAGTTCGGTTTCGGGTATTCCGGTGAGGCGGCTGTACAGGACGCTGGAAAGCCCGGGTGCTGGCCGGAAGGACACGCAAAGGGCTGGGCGGCTCAGCCGGATTCTGCGAGCAGGTGAACGATGCCGGCCGGGTTCTTGATCCAGTGGGTTCTGGATTCGAGGTCGTGCAGTGGTTCGACCTCGTCACACGGGCGGATGCCGGTGCCGGCCAGTACGGCCGTCGCCGCGTCCAGGTCATCGGTGTGGAGCTGCAACCACAGGTCGGGCTGGCTGTAGTTGTCGACGCAGTCCAGCCACAGCGTGTTAGGACCGAACCGCACCGAATGGGTTCTTGAGACGGTCGGGGCGTAGGAAACGTCCTCCTCTTTGACCTCGAAGCCCAGGGTGTCGCGGTAGAAGGCCACGGTGGCCTCGTACTGCGCCTTGGGGATCTTCATGGCGATGTTCAGGCCGGCGGTGAACTCAGGCTGGTTCATTGTTGGTGGCTCCTTGGTCGGGTGTCGGGGTGGCGGTGGCGTCCAGTGCGCGTTCCAGCGCGGTCAGCCGGTCATCCCATCTGTTGGCGAGCGTGGCCAGCCATATCTGGGCCGCGCGGATGGGCGCTGGTTCCAACCGGTAGGGGTGGCGGCGGCCGGCCGGTTTACCGGAGCTGATCAGGCCCGCTTCGGCGAGCTGATCGAGGTGCTTGGCCACTGCCTGCCGGCTGATCGGCAGCCGCCGCGCCAGATCGGTGACGGTTGCGGGTCCGGCGCGGGCGAGCTCGTCCAGCAGCGCCCGCCGGGTCGGATCGATGAGCGCCGCGAACACCGCGACGGCCTGCTCCTGTGAATCAGGCGGCCGCATCGAGGTAGGCCTCCAGCTCGCCGAGTTCTGCGGCCCATCCCTGGCTGTTGGCCTGGTGGGCGGACCGGGCAACGTGGTCGGCGACCTGGGTGAACCCGCTCTCCACAAGACGCAGCCGGGTCCCCTCCGCTACGGGCTCCAGGGTGAAGGTCACCAGCGTCAGGGGCGCGTCGTCCCCCGGCCAGCCCTCGATTGGCCACCTGAACGCCAAACGGTGTGGTGGATCGACGATCGTGATCGTGGCGACGGATTCTTGGTCGAGGTCATCCCAGCGGAAATACGCTCGCCCGCCGGGCCGTAGATCGATCTCAGCCACCGAGCCGAACCATTGCGACAGCCCTTCGGCGGTGGTCAGCGCGGCCCACACCCGCTCGGCGGGGTGCCGCAGCACCATCTCGCGTTCGATCCTGTCCGGAACCACACCTCCCCCTTCGCAACCCTTGAGTTGCTATCATGTTGGCAACCTAGTGGTTGCGATGGGCATCCCGCAAGCCCGGCCCGGAACGCGCGATGACTCCACGACACGCCGAACCGTCCGCCGTGACTCATCCGCCCCAACTCGAGCCGCGACCGGCACCTTCCCTGTCCGCGTGTCGGCACCCGCTGTCCGTACATCTGTCCGCCTACCGGCACTTCTGGGTGTCCACGAGCACACGATCAAGGCCGGGCGAACATCGCCTGATGCGGCACTAGCAACCTTGGGCTGCGATCTCCTCACCGAGGTCCAGCAGTGTCAAGGACGGTCCGCCACCTTTCTTGCCCGCACGCACGACGGGCGGTGATGGTCGGGTCGGTCTCTCAACGCAGAGTCGCAGCGAGCCCGGCGAGGCGATCCGAGCGATTTCGTCGCGCCAGTTCCTCCAGGTCATCGGCGATTTCCGCAGCCTGTCTCCGTTCGCCTGCCTGGAGGTACGCGCGACCGAGCTCATAGGAGAAGTCGCCGGCCCAGTCCGACCTACGCATCTCTTTGGGTAGATCCTCCAGCCCCTTGGAAAGCAGCTCTACAGCAGTGGCGTTGCGGTCCGGATCGGTCCGTCCAAGGATCCGATAGGTCAGCCCGTGCTCCAGGGTGAAGAAGCCAGGCGCGGCATAGTAGTACTCCCACGGCCTCCCCTCCGCGTTGCCCCATTGGGTGGTCTCCTCCTGCGCCCTGGAGGTGAGGCGGTCCACGGCTGCCGCGTCGCCCAGAAGAGCGTGTCCGCGCGCTTCCTGGTACAGGTCGTACACCCTCCCCAATCCCCGTCGCGACCGCTGACCTGCCCGCGACAAGCCGATCATGTTGCCGAGCTGCCCGGCGCGCGCGGCGATATGGCCCTTCCAGGACATGACCGTGCCGACCATCGCCTGATCCCCGTTCTCGGTCGCCCAGTCGAGTGTGGTGTTCAGGTAGTCGAGCGCGTCGCCGTGCCGATCCACACTGCCGTGCAACCACCCGGCAAACTGGGCCCACTGGGCCGCCACGTCCACGAGCGGCGCACGAACGGAGCCACGCGCCTCGGCCACCATGCTCGCGATCGCGGCAAGCTGGGCGCGTACCGGCTCGATCAGGGGCACCGCTCCGATGACATCCTCCGTGCGGCGTTGCGCAGCAAGGATCGTGGCCAGGGACTCGACCACGACCAGGTCGACTCGCTCTGGCCGGGAAGCCGCAAGGTCAAGCCGCTCGCGGTCGTCGGGTGTGAAGTCTCCATCCACCTCTGTTGGAATCCACAGGGGCGGCGGCGTGTCCCACTCCGTACCGAACAGTTCGGTTTCGGGTATTCCGGTGAGGCGGCTGTACAGGACGCGGTAACGCGGGCGGGGAAGCCATTTTCCGGCTTCCCACTGCTTGATCATGTCTTTCAGGCTCGACACGTGAGCGATGCGCGGCAATTCCTCGGGGGTCGCCTCCGCGCGCAGCATCCGCGCCATCTCGGCTCGTGTCTAATAAGGGTCGTCTTCACGCACCTTGCACAGACGCGCACCGATCGCCTCGGTTTCGGCGGACATATCGCAATGCCCCTCTCACCGTGACCAGGGGAGGGTCGCGAACCCTCCCCGACCCTCCTCGCTCCTCCCCCATCTTGCCTCTGGATCCGAGACCCCGCCACGGCTTCACTGAGCGTCGCATCGCGCACACGCCGGCGATTCAAGATCGCTTGTGTGCCCTCCTGAAAAAAGAGCGGCCCCGGCCCGATGCGGCGAACATCGGGAAAGCCCGGGGCCTGGCCGGAAGGCGGTTCCGACCTATGTCAGATCGTACGCCCCCACCTCACCTCGCCGTGCTGGGTGCGCAATTGAGCGCGCGCGGTTTTACGGTGGACTGGAACGAACGCGGGCTCCGCGTGATCAATTCCGAGGTCCCCGAATGCTGCCCGTTCGCGCCGCTCGCCGAGGACACGATCACATGCCGCCGGAGGCCGGAGGACTTCGGCATGGTGTGGTTCTGGACGGCGCGGAACGAGCCGATCGCACCGGCGGACCGGATCGCCGACGCCATCGGCGCCATCATGGAGCGCCTCGGCCACCGGCATGAGCCAGGACGGGCGGCGGGACGGTGACCGTCCCCGCGGCGCCGTGGGCGGCGGCCGAACTCGACCCCGAACGTGTGCTCGCGGAGATCCGGCGCCGTTTCCCGGCGTCAGTGCATGGCGCGGCGCATTCACCGGCTCCTGGTGGGCGCTCGCCCGCGATCGTTCCGGCCACGACCTCCTGGTGGAGGCCGCGACCCCTGCCGAGCTGGGACGTCGTCTTGAGGCGCTCGTCGGCCGAGCCCCCGCCCCCGTACCGGCTCCCAACGCCGCACGGATGACGCCACCCCGCCAGATCCTCCGCGCCGACGCTCGTCCCAGACGGGCCACCCGCCCCGCCCCCGCCCCGGCCACGCGTCCGACTCAGCGTCCGACCAGTCCTCCCAGACTGGGCGCACCATGCCCCGCGCCCGCTTCGCGTCCGGCTCGTCCTTCCAAGCCCGTCCGCGACCGCGACCGCCGAAGCCTGCGGCGCCGGATTGTCGACTTTCTCCTCGCCCCCTGAACGGGACGGGCCGGCCGAGGTCCACTTCGCCCGTCGGTACTCGTGACATGCGCGAAGACTCTGGCCAATTCCTCCGCTTCTTCGAGGCTGTGGCAGGATCGCAGGATGTTGCGGCTCACCGATTTCATCATCGACTGTCCGGACACGATGAAGCTGGCGGCCTTCTACGCCGAGGTGACGGGTCGCCCGATCAAGGAAGGCAGCACCGCGGACTGGGCCGGGATCCAGTTCGGTGAGATCGAACTGGCCTTCATCCGAGTGGACGACTATCGAGCCCCGCAATGGCCCGACAGCGAGCACCCCAAGCAGTTCCACCTCGACTTCGAAGTGGACGACATCGAGTCCGAGCAGCGCCGCGTCCTCGACCTCGGCGCGACGCTGGAGCAGGACTTCATCGGCCCCGAGGGGTACGGCTGGCGGGTCTACACCGATCCGATCGGCCACCCCTTCTGCCTGTGCCGCAACAAGGGCGTCACCTGGACCGACCGGGGGCCGGTCTTCCCCAGGCGCGACTAGTCCCTGTTTCAATGCCCCGGCCCACCCGGAGCTTGCCTTCGGCATCGCCCTGCCGGGCGGCCACTGCGCTCGCGCGGTGGCTGAGGCCACTTCGAGTCACGCCCTAGTCCACTACGGTTCCGGCGGTCAGGTTGGCGATGGCTCCGGTCATCGTCCGTGCACGGTCGGAGGCGGCGAACGCGGCGTACTCGGCCACGTCCTCAGGGGTGGGCAGGCGTCCGAGCAGGGTGCCCTGTTCCGCGAGACCGGCGAGCCATTCGGCCGCGGTCGCGCCGGCGCGGACGGCCATGCCCTCGAACGCGCCGGTGACGTGGGAGGAGCCCAGTGAGGCCGGGATCGCGTTCGGCCGGATGCAGACCACGCGGACCCCGTCGGGGCCCAGCTCGCCCGCCAGGATGCGGGAGAACGCCTCGACCGCGGCCGACGCGACGCCGTTGCCCAGGAAGCCGCTCCCCGTCAGGCGCGCGCCGGGGGTGGAGAACGTGAGGACGACGCCGGCACGCTGGGCCGCCAGGTGGGGAGCCGCCGAACGGGTGGTGACGAAGAGCGTGCGCAGGAACCCATCGACCGGTGCCATGAACTCGTCGACGCCGAGTTCGGCGAGCGGCGGTCCCTGAACGTGGGGGACGCCGACCGCGTTCACGAGGATGTCGAGGTGCCCGGCCCGCTCGATCACCTGGTCCAGGTGGCGGCGCACGTCCTGCTCGTCGGTGGCGTCGACCGAGGCCGCCTCCGCCTGGCCGCCGTTCTCGGTGATGTTCCGCACCACCCGGTCCAGGGGGTCACGTGTGCGTCCGGCGACGAACACGTGGGCGCCCTCCCGCGCGAAGACGCGCGCTATCGCGCCGCCGATAGAGCCTCCGCCGCCGTAGACGACGGCGACCTTCTTCTCCAGCATCGTCATGATTCAGTCCTCTGTCTTGTCGTCGTTGGCGTGGTCGAGTTCGCGCAGGATGTCCGACCATCCGGCGTGGTGCGAGGCCCGTGCCTCCTCGTCCGGAAGGCCGACCTGGTGGATCTCGACCACGGTCGAGCCGGGCGAGGCGTGGAAGGTCACGGTCACGAGCGAGTCCCGGAAGCGGGTCGCGGGGGAGGACCAGGTGAACACCAGGCGGTGGGGCCGGTCGATCTCCCGGTAGGTGCCGGAGTGCACGATGGAGGACGCGTCGTCGACCATGACGATGCGGAACGCGCCGCCCACCCGCGGGTCGGTCTCGGCGCGGGTCTCCCTGATGGCGGACGGCCTCAGCCAGGTCCCGAGGCTCCGCGCGTCCAGCCACGCGTCGAAGAGGTCTTCGGCGGGGGCGGCGATCTCCCGGCGGACGGTCACCGTGTGCCCGTGGATCATGGCGCCTCCCCGGTCTCGTCACGGCCGGTGACGAAGGCGTCGAGCGAGGCGAGCTGATCACTCCAGAACCTGCGGTAGTGCTCGATCCATTCGGCGGCCTCGGCGAGCGGTGCCGCCTCCAGGGTCAGGATGTGCTCGCGCCCGCGCACGTTCCGCCGTACCAGTCCCGCCCTCTCCAGGACCCGGATGTGCTTCGAGGTCGAGTTGAGGGAGATCGGGAAGGCGCCGGCGACATCGGTCACCCGGGCGTCCGAGTCGGCGAGGCGGGCCAGGATGGCGCGGCGCGTGGGGTCGGAGACGGCAGTGAAGACCCGATCGAGCAGGTCGGCAGGATGTTCACCCATATGGGTGAATATAGCATCCGGGCACGTCAACGCGGGCCCGGCCGCCGCCGGGCCCCGCACGCCCGGTCAGTCCGGTTCGCCGGAGCCGGCGGAGGGCTCCGCGCGGCCACCGTCCAGGACCGGGTACTCGACCAGGGCCAGCACCCGGCTGGCCATGAAACGGGCGGTCCGGACCGTCGTCCCCGACCGGGTCACCTCGCTGACCTCGACCACCCCGCGCCGGTTGCCGATCTCGACCCGGCGGCCGGCGCGGGTGGCCACCACCTCGTACGTCCGTGTCGCCGACCCGCCGACGTCGACCACGATCTCGACCCTGTCGCCCTTCATCCCCGCGAACCTCCGGATGAGTCGAACGTATATTCGACTCATACCCGCGGAGGGAGGTGCGCAACCCTTATAGAAGGGTCGAAGAACGGACGAAAGCCCTGGTCAGGACAGGAGGTTGACGATCGCCACCAGGCCCACGACGACGATCACGCCGCGCAGGATGAGCGGCGGGATCCGGCGCCCGACCTTGGCGCCCAGCAGGCCGCCGAGGGTCGAACCGAGCGCGATCAGCAGCACCGCCCACCAGTTGATCCGGGTGCCGCCGAACGCCCATACCCCGATGAACAGCAGCGCGGCGGTGCCGTTGACGACCGCCGACAGGGCGTTCTTGACCCCGTTCAGCCGCTGCAGGTCGTCGTCGATCGCGATGCCGAGCAGGCCGATCAGGACGATCCCCTGGGCGGCCCCGAAGTACCCGCCGTACACGCCCGTCCCCAGGACACCGGTCCACAGCAGGGGGCCGCCGTGCGGACGGTGCCCGTTCTCCTCCCGCCGCGCCTGCATCCACGCCTGCAGCCGGGGCTGGACGATCACCAGCACCAGAGCGATCATGATGAGGCCGGGGACGATGAAGTCGAACGCGCGGGCGGGCAGGCTGAGCAGCAGCACCGCGCCGATCAGCGCCCCGACCAGGGACGCGCTGCCGAGCCGTATCAGCCGGTCGCGCTGCCCCCGGAGCTCCTCGCGGTACCCGAACGCGGCGCTGACGTTCCCCGGGACGAGGCCCAGGTTGTTGGAGATGTTCGCCACGACCGGGGGATAGCCCAGCGCGACGAGGGTCGGGAAGGTGACCAGCGAGCCGGAACCCACGATGCTGTTGATGCCTCCGGCGGCGACCCCGGCGGCGAACACCGCGACCGCGTCGAGCACGTTCAAGTCCGACCCACCCAAGTTCAAGGAGTTCCCAACGAACTCCTGATGGTAGAGACCGCCCAGGTCACGAGTGGCGGCGGGGGCGGGTCAGCGGGCCGCGCGGGCGTACCAGCGGCCGTCCTGCCGCTCGACGGCGAGAGGCAGGCCGAAGCAGGTGCTCAGGTGCTCGGGGGTGAAGACCTCGTCCACCTTGCCCTGAGCGACCACCTGGCCGCGGCGCAGCAGCAGGGCATGGGTGAAGCCGTCCGGGACCTCCTCCACATGATGGGTCACCAGCGCCATCGTGGGGGCCCCCGGGTCGTCGGCCAGCCGCGCCAGCCGGGCGACCAGGTCCTCACGGCCGCCCAGATCGAGCCCGGCGGCGGGCTCGTCGAGCAGGAGCAGCTCGGGATCGGGCATGAGGGCACGGGCGATCTGGACGCGCTTGCGCTCACCCTCCGAAAGGGTGGCGAAGCGCCGCTTGATGAGGTCGGCGCAGCCCAGCGCGTCCAGCAGCTCCGCCGCGCGCGCCAGGTCGGTGGACTCGTACTCCTCCTGCCAGCGGCCCAGGATGGCGTACGACGCCGTCAGCACCAGGTCGAGGACGGTCTCACCGGCGGGGACCTTCTCCGCGACGGCGGCGCTGGCGATGCCGATGCGCGGACGCAGCTCGAACACGTCCGTCCGGCCCATCTCCTCGCCCAGGATCTGCGCCGACCCCGTGGTGGGATGCAGCAAGGTGGCGGCGACCTGCAACAACGTCGTCTTGCCCGCGCCGTTGGGGCCGAGGATGACCCAGCGCTCGTTCTCGTTCACGGTCCATGTGACCTCGCTCAGGAGATCGGCGCCCTCACGCCTGACCCCCACACCGCGCAGCTGCAGTACCTCACCGGTCATCGCGCGCCCATGTCCCCAATCTCGCCTCGCGAGGCGATCCGTCCACGGGTAAGAACTTATGCGATTCCAAGCACTTATGGTGGTCTGCATGTGCGCAGGGGTTCGACGGGACGCAACGGGCAGCGACGCGGGCGACGCGGCGACGGCTTTGGTCGCGTGGGGCAACGCGTGGCTGACCGGACACGTCGGCCTGGACGAGGCGGTGGACGCGGTCGAGAAGGTCGCGGGCCCGCAGATCCTCAGTGGCGCCCCCGGCGGGGCCGGAGCCGCCGCGATCGGGGAGGCCGGGCCCGGCGACGTGACGCTGCGCCGTGGCCTGGGCGATCTCCGGGTGAACGGGATGACGGGGCTGCGGCTGGCGCTGCCGGCCCCGGGCGATCCGCTCGGGCTCACCGGGCCGCCCGGCTTCAACCGGGCGGCGGTCGACACCGGAGCGGCCGTGATCGCCGTGCTCGCCGACCGCGCGGTGGGGCTCGTCCCGGGCGAGGACCGCCGCGGTTCCTCGTACGTGGGGGTGCGCTGGCAGTGCCACGACGCCACCCCCGCTCCCCCCGACGTCCCGCCCCTGCAGGACGCGGACCGCCAGCTGATGCTGGCCATGCGGGACGCCACCGAGGTCCTGCTCACGGTGGACGACGTGGACGGCGTGCCGCCCGAGATCACCGACGCGCTGGCGGACCTGCGCGACCCCGACCGCGGCGACCACCCGCTCGCGCCCGGCTACCCGCAGCGTGCGCACCGGGTCGCCGCGCTGGCGGGACGGCTGGCGCTGGTGGTCGACCTGGCCCGGCTGCTGGAGGGCCAGGGCCTCACCGCCGACCAGATGCGGCGGCGGTCCGAGGCGCTGCGGCTGCTGGACCGCGCCGTACGGCGGGCCCGCGTGGCCGCCTGCAACAGCGCGTTCGACCCCGTCCCGTAGGAACGCCCGCCGTCCGGTTCTGATTCTGGAGCGCTCCCGTCCAGGGGACGCACTCCGGACATTCGCCCTCCGGACGTTCACCTTCCGGACGTTCGCCCTCGGGCGTTCGCCCTCGGTGCATACGGCCCCGGACATACGAAAACGGGGCACCCCCTCACCCGGTATCCGGGTGCGAGGACGCCCCGCTCATGAACGTCGGCGCGTCGGTGTCCCGTGCGTCAGGACTTGACGACGATCGTGTTGCAGATCTTGTCGGCGAAGGTCTGCTTGCGCTCGTCCCACAGCGGCCAGAAGTAGCCGACGTAGCAGGCGAAGCTGTCGGCGGCGTGGCAGATCTTCCGCAGGAAGGCCATGCCGAAGCCGATCGGCTGCCCGGTCTGGGCGCTCACCAGGCGGATGCCCATCTGGCGCTTGCCGATGGTCTGGCCGGTGGTGCCCTCCTGGTAGCACAGCCACAGACCGCCCGCGATGGACAGCAGCCAGCCGATCAGCATGAGGATGACGCCCAGCGCCGCGGCGCCGCCGCTGCCCGAGCTGGCGAGCACCAGCGTCAGCACGTACAGCAGCATCAGCGGCCCGGCGAAGATCAGGGCGTCGATGAGGTAGCCGCCGGCGCGCGAGCCCCACTCGGCGAGCTGGCCGGTCGACCCGTAGTGGTGGTGGTGGACTTCCTGGTACCCGGGCTGCGCCGGCTGCTGGCCATAGGCGGGCTGCGCCGGCTGCTGCCCGTACCCGGGCTGCTGGCCGTAGCCCGGCTGCGCCGGCTGCTGGCCGTACCCGGGCTGCGCCGGAGGCTGCTGCCCGTACCCAGGCTGCTGGCCGTAACCGGGCTGCGCCGGCTGCTGGCCGTATCCGGGCTGTTGACCGTAGCCCGGCTGCTGACCGTACGGGTCGTAGGGGTTACCCACACTTGCTCCTTATTGATTGACCCTGTGGTTATGTGACGCCCGCCGGACCCGGAGGGCTCCGCAGGTGTTCAGCCGACGCGCCGCGCGGCCTCAGACCCGCAGGAGACCGAGCCTGGCAAGCTGCCACAGCTCCGACCCCAAGAGGGCGGTACCGAGCACCCACGCGCGGGTACCCGGCTGGAGTGCCCACCACCGGTTCCCCGGCCCCAGCGGCGCGACCGCGAAGGCGAGCGCGCCCGCGAAGGCCACCGGGTTCGCGAGCACGGCCTGGACCGGACGGCCCGAACCCAGCTCGATGAACACGGTGGTCCCCCCGCAGAGGGGACAGGGGATCCCGGTGAACGCCCGGAGGGGGCAGAGCACGCCGGGGTCGTTGACACGATGGATCCATGCCGCGCCGATGGCCGCCGTGGCCATCGCGGCGACACGCAGCACCACTCCCACAGGGCCGTGCCGCGCCGCGGTGAGGGTCCGGCCGACAAGCTCACCCAGCGCACCCCGTGGTGCACCGGTGGCCGCCGCCCCGGGCACTCCCCCCAACGAATCCTCCGCCTCGATGACTTGTTTCGAGTGACCCGTATATCGGGTGCACCCCGAGGTGGGTCAAGTCCAGGCAACAATCTGCGACCGGAACGTGACCTAGAGCGTGAGCAATTCCACCTCAGAGGCAAGGGTAGGACAAAACACCACCAGGTGGGGCGGTCTTTTCGGCGGCCGGCACGAGTGATCGACCCCGTACCGACCGGTAAGCCCTTGATATACGAGTAACTGGAACACATTACCGATCACGAGGATCTCGCGCAGTGCCCTTCATCACTCCCGTGCGAGGGCCGTACCCGCCGCGCCATGATGGACCATGACCACGCCATCCATGGCCACACCACCCCTGCCCGGTGCGATCCGGCCGCCCGACGGATCCTGGGTCCGCGGTCGCGGTCTGCGCTAGCCTCTGTTTCACAGTCCCGGCCCACGGCGCTCGCCCGGCGGCTCGCGCCTCACCGGGCCTTGGCGAGCGCGACATCGCTTCGCGATCTGCCCGGCGAGGCTCGCCTCCGGCATCGCCCCACCTGGCAGCCAACGCGCTCGCGCGGTGGCTGAGGCCACTTCGAGACACACCCTAACCCGCGCCAGAAGGCCCTCCCCCGAGCACGGCCTCTGCCTCGACTCGGCTCGCGTCGCCCCCAGCTCCGGCACGAGGACGAGCTGCGCCGGCCGCACGAGTGGATCGAGTGGATCGAGTGGCCCGAATTCCTGCCGCCCCGCGACGGCGAGCGCACGATCGTTCACTGACCAGGTCGGGGCACGGCCAGGTCGGGGCACGGCCAGCTCGAACCCGGTCAGGTCGGGTCCCGCTCAGGCCCGGGTCCCGGCTCAGGTCCGGTCCTGGCCCGGTCGGGTCCCGGTCAGGTCGGGTCCCGGTCGGGTCCCGGTCAGGTCAGGCCCCGGTCAGGTCTGCGTCTGGGCGGCGGCGCCGACGGTGATGGGCGGCTCGGGCTCGCCGATGTGCTCGGCCTCGACGACGTCGGCGATGACCCCGGTGATGTTGTCGGGGCCGCCGCCCTCGCGGGCCAGCTCGATCAGCCGCTGGACGGCCCGGCCGGGATCGGCCTCGGCGGACAGCACCTCGTAGATCGTCTGCGCGTCCACCACACCGCTCAGCCCGTCCGAGCACAGCAGGTAGCGGTCGCCCAGGCGGCCCTCACGCAGGCGCAGGTCGGGCTCACGGTCGTCGCGGCCGTCCAGGACCCGGTAGAGGACGTGGGACAGCCGCGACGCCTCGGCCGGGTCGGCCGGGGCTCCGCCCGACTGCTCGGCCTCGGCGTTGAGCAACTGGTCCATCGTGTGGTCCTGGGTGATCTGGAAAAGCTCGCCGTCGCGCAGGAGGTAGCCGCGGGAGTCGCCGATGTGGGCGAGCGCGACCGACGGGCCGGACCAGAGCATGGCGGTGAGCGTGGTGCCCATCCGGCTCAGGTCGGGCCGTTCCTCACGGACGATGCGCAGCTTCTCGTTGGCCTCCGAGACCGCGCGGCCCAGACTGTCCACCAGATCGTCGAGCGGGGTGTCGGCGTCCAGCGAGCGCAGCGAGCCGATGACGGTGGAGCTGGCGACCTCGCCGCCCGCGTATCCGCCCATGCCGTCGGCGACCGCGATCAACCGCGCACCGGCATAGCCCGAGTCCTCGTTGTTCTCGCGGCTGCACCCGATGTCACTGCCTGCTGCGTATCTGATTGCTACGTTCATACCGATTTCGATGACGATCCTGTCAGAGGAGTTGTATCACTCGCCGGCCAGTCCGTGGCGGACGGCGTACAACGCCGCCTGCGTTCGATCCTGCACTCCCAGTTTCATGAGCAGGTTACTGACATGCGTCTTGACGGTCTTCTCGGAGACCACCAGGGTGCGGGCGATCTCCCGGTTGGACCTGCCCCGCGCTATCTGCACGAGCACCTCCCGTTCCCGTTCGGTCAACGCGGCCGGACCGCGGTCGTCGCCGGCGCCGGCCGGCCCCGTCCGCAACATCGCCTCGGCGGCGTCCGGCGCGAAGAGGACATGCCCATCATGGACGGCCCTGATCGCCTGGACGAGCGCCCGCGGGTCGACATCCTTGTAGAGATACCCGGCGGCGCCCGCCTGAACGGCCGGAAGCACGTGTCCGCGTTCCGTGACGCTCGTCAGCACCAGCACCCGCGCGTCCACCCCACGAGCCCGCAGCTCCGTCAGCGCGGCCAGTCCGTCGGCGCCCGGCATCTTGAGGTCCATCAGCACGATATCGGGCTTGAGCGATTCGGCCAGCGACACGGCGGCGAGCCCGTCACCCGCCTCGCCGACCACCTCGATGTCGTCCTGGATGCCCAGAAAGGTGCGCAGCCCCTGCCGGACCACCGGATGGTCGTCGGCGATCAGCACCCGGATCACGCCCACCTCCCCACTGTCGCGGACCGCGACCGCGACCGCCCCAGCATGCCTCACAGCGCCACCTCCAGCCGCACGACCGTGCCGACCCCGGGCGAGGCGTCGACCGACAGCGCCGCTCCGACCGACTCCGCCCGCTCCCGCATGGAGGACAGGCCGAGCCCGCCGTCGCCGCCGGCGCCCGGGACCGTGGCCGTGACGTCGAACCCGGACCCGTCGTCGGCGACCTCCAGGACGGCCGTCCGCTCCAGGGCGCGGAGGCGGACCTCCACGGTACGGGCCGAGGCGTGCCGCAGCGCGTTGTGCAGCGCCTCCTGGGCGATCCGGAACAGCACGGCCTCCTGCTCCTCCGTCAGCTCGACGGGCCGGTCGGCGGTGAAGCGCACCTCGGTCTCGTAGGCGCGGTCCAGCACCTCCACGTGCTTGCGGAGGGAGGCGACCAGCCCGTCGGCCAGGTCGGCCGGACGGAGCTCGAAGATCACCGCGCGCAGTTCGGCGATGGCCTCGGCCGCCAGCCGTTCCACCTGGTCCAGTTCCCGGGCCGTACGGGCGGGGTCGCGCTCGGCCAGCGCGGCGGCCGCGCGGGCGGTGAGCCGCAGCGAGAAGAGCTTCTGGGCGACCGCGTCGTGCAGTTCCCGGGCGAGGCGGGCGCGTTCGGCGACCACGGTCAGCTCCCGGTTGCGCTCGTACAGCCGGGCGTTGGTCATCGCGATGGCGGCGTGCGCGGCGAAGAGGGTGAGCAGTTCCTCGTCGTCGGCGGTGAACCCCCGCGGGCGCCCCTCGCGACGGTTCTTGTTGGCGAGGAACAGGATGCCGAGCACGTCCGAACCGTCCCGGATCGGCACCCCGAGGAAGTCCTTGAGCACCGGATGCGCGACCGGCCACCCCTCGAACTCGGGCTCGCGGCGGATGTCGTCCAGCCGCATGGGGACGTTGTCGCGGAGCATCGCGGCGAGCATGCCGTGCTGGCGGGGGAGCGGGCCGATGGCCTCCCAGTCCTCATCGGAGACGCCCTCGACCACGAACTCGGCGAACGAGCCCTCCTCGTCGGGGACGCCCAGGGCCGCGTAGCGCACGTCCAGCAGCCGTGCCGCCGCCCGGACGATCACCTGGAGGACCTCGTGCACGGAGAGGTGGCGGGTGACCGCGAGCACGGCGGAACTCACGGCGTGCAGGACCGCGGTCCCCTCGTCGTCCCCCTCGCCGACCCGCTCGCCGACCCGCTCGCCGACCCGCTCGTCGGCCCGCTCGCCGCCGTGCTCGATGCCCGCGCCGGGCCCGTACCGGTCCATCCCGATGTCGTTCCGTCCTCGCCGTTCCGTGACCTGCCGGTACGCCGCCGCGCTCACCGGCACGTCATACCGACTCGCGCCCGATTCGTGCCTGGTCGTCCCAGCTCGTTCCCGTCGTCCCCGTCGTTCCGGTGGTACGTGGTCGTGCCTGGTCATGCCCGGGTCGCCGGGCGGTCGCCGGGCGTGTCGCACCCATCTGTCAAGAACGTACTCCCTGCTCGGTGTGCTCCGAATCAACCGGACGGCGGAGGTGACGGGCGATCAGGGCCTCCCGTGGTCGTAGCCGGAGGACCCAGGCCCTGTCTCAAAGTCCCGGCCCCCGGCGCTCGCCTGGCAACTCGCGCCTGACCGGGACTTGGCGAGCCCGCGCGGAGGCTGAGGCCACTTCGCGACAGGACCTAGGACCATGGTTCGAGGCATGCGGGCCCGCGCGCCCGATGTCCTGCCGGCCGGTTCTTTCTAGCGTCGAGACCATGCCCACCTCGCCCGGTTCCCTCCTCCCCTCCGACGATCCGCCCGATCATGCGGGACGGCCGGCCGCGGGCCAGGCGGGGGTCCTCGGTGGCCCTTACCGCGCCGCCACCCTCGGCATCGTGCTGGTCGTCACGCTGCTGGCGTTCGAGTCCATGGCCATCGGGACGGTCATGCCGGTGATCGCCCGGGACCTGGACGGGCTGGCGCTGTATGCGTGGGGCTTCAGCGCGACGCTCATCGCCGGCCTGCCGGCCAACGTGCTGGCGGGCGGCTGGGTGGACCGCTCCGGCCCGGCCCGGCCGCTGCTGACGGGGCTGGCGACGTTCGTCGCCGGACTCGTGGTCGCCGGCGCCGCCCCGGACATGTGGACCTTCGTCGCCGGCCGGGCCGTCCAGGGCGTCGGCACCGGCGTCGCGCTGGTCGCCACGTACGTGCTGATCGCCCGCGTCTACCCGGAACGGCTGCACCCGAGGGTGTTCGCCGCGCTGTCGGCCGCCTGGGTCCTCCCGTCCCTGATCGGGCCCGCCGTCGGTGGAGTGGTGTCGGAGCACCTGGGCTGGCGCTGGGTGTTCCTGGGGCTGATCCCCTTGGTCGTCCCACCCGTTCTCATGCTGCTCCCCGCATTGCGGGGGCTCCGGCGCGCCCCCTCGCCCGCCACCGGCTCCGGTACCGATTCCGCCGATCCCGGCTCCGATCCCGGCTCCGGCTCCGGCTCCGGTACGTCGCGCGGGGCCCGGCGCCACCTCGCGGCGATCGTCGTGGCGATCGGCGCCGCCGTCCTGCTGTACGGGCTGGACCACCCGGGCTGGGGGCTCGTGCCGCTGGCCGCCGCCGGGCTGGCCGGGCTGGCCGCCGGGCTCCCCCGCCTGCTCCCGGCCGGAACGCTGCGGATGCGGCGCGGCCTGCCGAGCGTGGTGCTGATCAGGGGGCTGCTGTCGGGATCGTTCTTCGGCATGGACGTGTTCATCCCGCTGGCGCTGATCTCGTTGCACGGGTTCAGCCCCACGCAGGCGGGCGTGGTCCTCACCGTCGCCTCGCTGGGCTGGTCGGCGGCCTCGCAGGTCCAGGGGCGGGCCCGCCGCTCGGGGGTCTTCTACGTACGGCTCGGGGCCGCGCTGGTGACCCTCGGCATCGCGCTCACCGCCCTCGCCTTGCAGGTCACCGGCTGGGCCGCCGCGCCGGCCTGGATCATCGGCGGGGCCGGCATGGGCTTCGCGTTCGGCAGCCTGAGCGTGCTGCTGCTGGAGTTCTCGCCAGAGGAGGAGCAGGGCGCCAACTCCTCCTCCCTGCAGATCGCCGACATGCTCGGCTCGTCCCTGGTGGTCGGCGGCGCGGGCGCGCTGGTCACCGCCTTCGGTACCGGCCGGCTCGCCCTGGGGCTGGGGCTCGCCGGGTCCCTCCTCGCCGCCATCGCCGCCGTCGGCCTGATCGCCGCGCTGCGCCTGGACGCCGGAACCCCGCGGCGGCGCGGCGGCCGGCCCTGGTTCCCCGTACGTGGCGTACGTCCTCGTGAAGGCTCGGCATGAACAACCCGTACCCGCCCCTCCCCGCGGCCCTGAAAGCGCATGAGCCCCACGACGAACGCCAGACCCGGCCCTCGGGGCGGCGGCACGCCTGGGACGACGCCGGCCTCCTCGTCGGGGGCCGGGGGACCGGCCGGGTGAGCCGCCACCGCTTCCGTGACCTGCCGGAAGTGCTGCGCCCCGGAGACCTCCTCGCCGTCAACGTCTCGGCGACGCTGCCCGCCGCCGTCCACCTGGACAAGATCGCGGTGCACTTCTCCACACCGTTTCCGGACGGGGACGACCGGACGTGGCTGGTGGAACTGCGCCGCCGTACGCGTAGAGGCACCATCGCCTATTACGGAGGGTCGCCCTGCGAATGGATCCCGTTGCCGGGCGGTGCCACGCTCACCCTCCTAAGGCGGCATACCGAACACCTGTGGCAGGCACGGCTCAGCACAGGGGTGACCGCCTACCTCCAGCGCCACGGCACCCCGATCCGGTACGGCCCCGTTGGACAGGACGACTGGCGCGTAACGACATACCAGTCCGTGTTCGCCGATGCCGACAACGCCGGAAGCGCGGAGGCACCCAGCGCGGCACGCCCGTTCACGACGGAACTGGTGACCCGCCTTATCTCACAAGGCGTCCTGGTAGCGCCCGTCACGCTGCACTCAGGAGTCACCTCTCCGGAGGCGGAAGAGCCGCCCTGCGCAGAGCGCTACGAGGTCCCGCCCTCCACGGCCGCACTGGTCGAGCACGTACGCGGCCGGGACGTGCCGGGCCGGGTCGTCGCGCTGGGCGCCGCCGTCGTACGGGCCCTCGAGACGGCCGTGGACGCCGGCGGACACGTCCGGGCCGGGAGGGGCTGGACCGAGCACATCGTCACCCCTGAAGGAGGCGTACGAGCGGTGGACGGCCTCCTCACCGGCATGCGCGAGCGGAGCTCCTCGCACCCGATGATGCTCGCCGCCATCGCGGGTACCGAGCTCCTAGGAAGGCTGGACGGCGCCATGGCAACCGAACGCCGCCTACGGGACGACCCACGGAACGGCTTACGGGACGACCTCGGCGACGGCCTCCGCGACGGCCTCGCCAACGGCCTCCAGGACCACCTCCGGGACGAGTCGGGAGATTTCGCTCTCGTCCTCCCCTGACCGGCGGCGGCCAAGGTCATGTGGTCCACATCGTGGACGCGATGCGCGCCACTCCGTCCCGGCCCGGTAGCGTTGTGAAAAGCATGAACGGGTCAGCACAGCGCACGCTGCTCATTACGCTCACCGGCCGCGACCGCCCCGGGGTGACGTCCCGCCTATTCACGACACTCGCCGGTTTTCCCCTTTCGGTGGTGGACGTGGAGCAGGTCGTCATCCGCGGCAGGCTCGTGCTCGGCGTCCTGGTCGGCTACGACGAGGGCACCGACATCGGCCGGGTCTGGACGGCCGCGGAACGGCTGGCCACCGGTCTCGACATGGAGATCGAGATGTCCACCGGCCGCGACAAGCGGATGCCGAGCCGCCGTGGCCGGCTGCACGTGACCGTGCTGGGCGCCCCGCTCCTGCCCGCCGCCATGGCCGGGATCGCGGGCCGGGTCGCCGCCGGCGGGGCCAACATCGACCGGATCGAACGGCTCGCGCACTACCCGGTGACCTGCATCGAGATGGACGTCTCGGGCGCCGACCCGGAGGCGCTGCGCGCCGCGCTGGCGGTGGAGGCGGCCGAGCTGCAGGTCGACGTGGCCGTCCAGCAGGGCGGGCTGCACCGGCGCGCCAAGCGGCTGATCGTCATGGACGTCGACTCCACCCTGATCCAGGGCGAGGTCATCGAGCTGCTCGCCCGGCACGCCGGCTGCCTGGCCGAGGTGGCCAAGGTGACCGAGGCGGCGATGCGCGGCGAGCTGGACTTCGAGGGGTCCCTGCGGGAACGGGTCGCGCTGCTCGCCGGGCTGGACGCCGCCGCCATCGAGGACGTGCGCGACAAGGTCGAGCTGGCCGCGGGCGCGCGCACGATGGTCCGGACCCTCAAGCGGCTCGACTACAAGTTCGCGATCGTGAGCGGCGGGTTCACCCAGGTGACGGACGCGCTGGTGGAGGATCTCGGGATCGACTACTCCGCCGCCAACACCCTGGAGATCCAGAACGGCAAGCTGACCGGGCGGGTCGTCGGCCCGGTGATCGACCGGGCCGGGAAGGCCACCGCGCTGGAGCGGTTCGCCCGCGAGGCCGGGATCCCGATCAGCCAGACGGTGGCCATCGGCGACGGCGCCAACGACCTCGACATGCTCCAGGCCGCCGGGCTCGGCGTCGCCTACAACGCCAAGCCGGTGGTCCGGCAGGCCGCCGACACCGCGGTCAGCGTCCCCTACCTGGACACGATCCTCTTCCTTCTCGGCATCTCCCGTGACGAGATCGAGGCCGCGGACGCCGCGGACGCGGGCACCCGCCCGGCCTGACCGGCCCCCGCCCCGGCGCGGGCCCGCGGACGCCCGCGGGCCGTACCGCCCGGCCGCCCCGTACCGCCAGGCCACTCCCTACCTCCCGGCCGCGCCGCCCCGGCCAGGCACTCCCGACCGCCCGGTCGCGCCGCCCCGCCCAGCCACTCCCGACCGCCCGGTCACGCCGCCCCGCCCAGCCGCCCCCTGCCGTCAGGCCGCCCCCTGCCACCCGGACCGTCCGGTCACCCTCTGCCTTCCGCTCGCTCCCTGCCGGCCGGCCGCTCCCCACCGTCCGGCCGCCCCGTTCCGGGTGACCGTTCCGTTCCGGGTGACCGAAATCGCCGGAAAAGTCGATCTTCGGGTCTATCGCCGGGCGCCGTCGCGGGTACATGCTGATCGTCCGGGACGACGGCCCGCCCGGACCGTACCCGGCCCGAGGAGGCGAGCGAGCGGTGCTGCGTGCGCGTGAGGCGTACGCCCGGATCAGAGGGCAGGCGGCACCCTTCTACGGTCTCGCCGCCGCCATCGCGATGGGCGTCCCGCTGCTCGCGGGCGCGCTGACCGGCCACGCCGCGCAGGGCTCCATGATCGCGCTCGGCGCCTACCTCGTCGTCCTGCGGGCCCCCGAAGGCCCCTACGGGGCACGGGCCCGGAACCTCGCCAGCGCCATCCTGGTGGTCGCCTTCGGCGCGACCATCGGCGGCGTGCTCAGCGACCACCCCTGGGGCGCGGTCGTCGTCGTCCCGCTGGTCGTCGCGCTCGGCACCGCGGTGCCCTGGATCGGCGCCACCGCCGGCCTCGCCGTGCTGCTGACCGCCATCCGGCCCGTCACCGGCGACGCCACCTACGGCGGGTTCCTCGAACTGCTCGGCGGCCTGCTGGCCGCCGCCCTGCTGCTGGCCCCCTGGCCCGCCCGGCGGCTCCGGCCGCTGCGCACCACGCTGGCCGAGGCCGCCGGGGCCGTCGCCGAGGCCCTGGACGCGGTCGCCGAGGACATCGGCGGTCCAGGCGGCCCCGACGGCCCTGGCGACACCGACGCGCTGAACGCCCTGGACACCCTGGAGCACGTTGACCCCCACCTGGCCCCCGCCGCCCGCAAACCCGACTGGGACGCGGCGAGCCTGGCCGCGTCCCGGGCCCTCACCGCCGCCCGCGCCACCTCGGGCTTCTACCGGTCCGGACGCGACCGCCGGGAACCGACCCGCCCGGAACGGCTGATCGACGCACTGTCCCGGGTCCTGCAGGAGACCATCGCGCTGCGTTCCCTGATCGAGGCCGTACGGCGGAACCCGCCGGAACGCGAGTGGGAGCTGGAGGCCCGGGTCGCGATCGCGGCGCTGGCCGCCCGGGTCCGTCTGCTCGCCGGCGCGATCGAGTCCGGCGGCGAGGCGCCGTTCGGCACCACGGAGTCCGCGGCGCTCCGGCGGCTGGGCCGGCAGAGCGAGATGCTCCGCCGGGCCGGGCTCGCCGGTGACGAGGACCTGGTCGCCGTCGCCCTGGTCGTGCAGATCCGCCGCTCGGCCGAACGGATCGCCGGCGGCATCGACACCGCCCGCCGCGTCGTGGCCGGCGGCATCCGGATCGGCTTCGGCCCGCCGCGCCTGCCGCCCGACGCGGCCGGTCCGGTCACCACCTGGGAACGGCTGGGACGGGCCGTACGGACCCGGTCCCCCACCTTCCGCGAGGTCGGCCGGGTCGGCCTCGTCGCGCTGCTGGCCATGGCGCTGGCCACGGCGCTCAAGCTGCCGCACGGGCACTGGCTGACGATCACCGCCATGGTCAGCCTGCGCGGCTCCTACGGCCAGACCATCGAGCAGCTCGTCCAGCGGGTGGTCGGCACCGCCGTCGGCTCCGTCATCGCCGCCGTGCTGCTCACCCTGGCCCCCGGGCAGGTGTCGGTCGCCATCATCGTCGCCGTCCTCAGCCTGACCGCGTTCGCCCTCCGCACGGTGAACTTCACGTACTGGATGGTCTTACTCACCCCGCTGGCGATGATGCTGCTGGACTTCTCGGTGCCCTCCGACTGGGTCACGGCGGGCGAACGCATCGTCCTCACCCTCGCGGGGGCGGCCCTGGCCTTCGCCGGGGTCCGGCTGCTGTGGCCGACCGGGCACGCCGAGAACCTGCCGCCGCGGCTCGACCGGATGCTCAGCCTGCACGCCGACCTGACCCGTTCCGCGGCGGCCGTGGTCGAGGGCCGGATCGAACGGCTCTCGCACGAGGAGATCCTCGCCGCCGAGGAGGCGGCCGAGAAGGTCACCGAGGTCCGGGAACGGCTCGCCCACGAGCGGCTGTCCGACGACGAGCGGATCGCCCGGCTGGACGCGGCCGTCGCCGCCGCCCACCGCATCCGCGACCATCTCATCGCGATCGGCCGGATGACCCGCGAGCAGGAGGTCGACGCCGGGCCGCTGCCCGAGATCCTGGACCGCCTCGGCGACCGGCTGGAGGAGGCGGCCGACGCCCTGGAGGAGCCCGCGTCCCGGTCCGGCGCCACCGGCGCCCCGTCCCCCAGCGAACGGCTCGACGAGGAGTTCTCCGACCTCGACACCCACCTGTCGGCCCTGGCGCGGCGCCGCCGCGAGGAGATCGAGAAGGGCGTGCACATCGAGGAGTTCACCCCGCTGCGGCACGCGCTGCTCCAGGTCTCCGGCACCCACTTCGCCGTACGCTCGCTGCGCGGCGACACCGAGACGCTGATCGAGAACTCCCAGGCCGCCCTCAACCCGTAGCCGAACGGCCGGGCGGCGGGGCTAGCGGGCGGCCGGGCTATCGGGCGTCGGGACGGCCGGGCGGCGCGGCGGCCGGACAGAAGGGCTGCCGGTGGTGGGGCGCCCGGGCTACCGGGCCGTTCAGTCGTTGGGCGTCAGTCCTTGGGCGTGCGGAACGCGGCCAGCTCGCCCGTTCCGTGCCGGAGCTCCGACCAGCCGTCCGGGACGTCGATGACCGCGAGCGCGCAGGTGGGGAACGCCTCCGGGGCCCGCCCGGTCAGATCGTGGACGAGCTGGTGCACGGACGGGTTGTGCCCGACCAGCAGCAGCGTCCGCACCTCCCCGCCGGACCCGCCGGACCCGCCCGACCCGCCCGACCCGCCGGTCACACCGCTCTCACCGGCCTCGCGGACCAGCGACAGCAGCGTCTCCGGGTCGTTGTCGTAGATGCGGGACTCGTACTCCACCCGGGACGTCGTGAGGACCAGCCGGTCCAGGGTCTCCCGCGTCCGGACGGCGGTCGAGCACAGCACGAGGTCGGGCGTCATCCCGCCGCCGCGCAGCCACTCCCCGGTCTCCGCCGCGTCCCGCCGTCCCCGGTCGGTCAGCGGGCGGTCGATGTCGGCGAGCCCCAGACCCGCGGCGGCCTTGGCATGGCGGAGCACGATGAGCGACGGCATGCCCGTCACCCTAGCCCGCCTTCCCGCCCCCCGCCCCTCGCGGACCGCGGGGGTCGCGGGGAGTCGTCAGGGGTGGCCAGGGGCCGTCAGGGCGCCAGCAGGGAGGCGATCAGCCAGAGGATCGCCATGATGCCGAGCATCCCGCCAAGGATGACGGCGAAGCCCTTGGGCCCGGAAAGCGTCGGCTTCCCGTCTGCGCTCACAGCCGCGTACTCCTGCCGTTTCGAGATCGTGTACGCCCGCGGGGGGCCTTGGGACAAGCGTACGGCCGGTACCGCGCGGCGCGGACAGCACCCACCCGTACGGCCGGCCGCCGGTACGCGGAAGGGGCCGGCAGGCCGCCGACCCCTTCCCAGACTTGCCCGGACTTGCCCGGACTTGCCAGGACTTCCCGGGATTTCCTAGGACTTCCTAGGACTTGTCAGGAGTTCTTTGCAGGGGAGGTGCGCTCCGACTCCGGAACGGCCGTCCCGGCGCCGCCGGCCTCCGTCCCCGTACCGGCGATCTTCGGCGCGCCCGAGGGCTCGCCGGCACCGGTCTTGCCGGCCGGAACGGCGGGCGCCGGCTCACCGGCACCGGTCACCGCGGGCTGCGGCGCACCGCCGGAACCGATCAGGTCGGCCCGCCGCTTCGACACCACGATCGCGGCGACGACCACGCCCACGGCGCCCACGGTGACGCCGATCCGCAGCGGGACGTTGCCCGCGTACGTGACGACGGCGTCGGCGATCAGCAGCGCGACCAGGTTCATCACCTTGATCAGGGGGTTGATCGCGGGACCGGCGGTGTCCTTGAACGGGTCGCCGACCGTGTCACCGATGACCGTCGCCTCGTGCGCCTCGCTGCCCTTGCCGCCGAGATGGCCCTCCTCGACGAGCTTCTTGGCGTTGTCCCAGGCACCGCCGGAGTTGGCCAGGAAGACCGCCATCAGCACCCCGGCCGCGATCGCCCCGCCGAGGAACGCGCCCAGCGGCGCGTACCCCAGCGCGAAGCCGACCGCGATCGGCGTCATGATCGCCAGGAGCCCGGGGGTGGCCAGCTCCCGCTGCGCGTCCCGGGTGCAGATGTCCACCACCCGGTCGTAGTCGGGCGTCTCGGTGTAGTCCATGATCCCCGGCTTGGTGCGGAACTGCTCGCGCACCTCGACGACCACCCGGCCGGCCGCGCGGCCCACCGCCATGATCGCCAGCCCGGAGAACAGGAACACCACGGCGGCACCGATGATCAGCCCGATCAGCACGTTCGGGTTGTCGATCGACAGGCTGAAGTTCGCGAACGTGCCGAGCGCGTCGCGCGCCTCCGTCGACGCGCCCGCCAGCGCCTCCACCACGGTGGTGCGGAACGAGCCGAACAGCGCGGTCGCGGCCAGCACCGCGGTCGCGATCGCGATCCCCTTGGTGATCGCCTTGGTGGTGTTGCCGACCGCGTCCAGGCGCTCCAGCACGGCCGCGCCCTCGCCCTGGACGTCGCCGGACATCTCGGCGATGCCCTGGGCGTTGTCGGAGACCGGGCCGAAGGTGTCCATCGACACGATCACGCCCACGGTGGTCAGCAGTCCGGTACCGGCCATGGCCACCGCGAAGAGGGCGACCGTGGTGTTGCCGAAGCCGAGCAGGAACGCCCCGTACACCGCGCCGCCGATCACCAGCGCGGTGTAGACCGCCGACTCCAGCCCGAGCGAGATGCCCGCCAGGATCACCGTGGCCGGCCCGGTCCGGGCGCTGTCGGTGACCTCCCTGACCGGCTTGCGGCTGGTCTCGGTGAAGTAGCCGGTGAGCAGCTGGATGGCGCTGGCCAGCACGATGCCGATCAGCACCGCGCCCAGCGCCACCACCCGCGGATCGGCGTCCAGCCCGCGGATCGCCGGGTCGCTCACCCCGGACAGCGCGGCGAACGACGAGGGCAGGTAGACGAACGCCGCCACCGCCACCAGCACAGCGGAGATCAGCGCGGAGATGAAGAAGCCTCGGTTGATCGCGGACATCCCGGACCGGTCGCGGTCGCGGGGCGCCACCGCGAAGATCCCGATGACCGCGGTGACCACACCGATCATCGGCACGATCAGCGGGAAGACCAGGCCCTCGGTGCCGAACGCCGCGGTGCCCAGGATCAGCGCCGCGACCAGCATGACCGCGTACGACTCGAACAGGTCGGCGGCCATCCCGGCGCAGTCCCCGACGTTGTCGCCCACGTTGTCGGCGATGGTGGCGGCGTTGCGCGGATCGTCCTCGGGGATGCCCTGCTCGACCTTGCCCACCAGGTCGGCGCCGACGTCCGCCGCCTTGGTGAAGATCCCACCCCCGACTCGCATGAACATCGCCAGCAGCGCCGCGCCGAACCCGAAGCCCTCCAGGACCTTGGGCGCCTCGCCCTTGTACGCCAGCACGACGACCGCCGCCCCGAACAGCCCGAGGCCCACGGTGAACATGCCGGCGACCCCGCCGGTACGGAAGGCGATGCGCATCGCCCTCTTCTCACCGCCCTCCTCGCGGGCCGCCGCCGCGACCCGGACGTTGCCGCGGACCGCCAGCCACATGCCGACGAACCCGGTGACCGCCGAGAACAGCGCGCCGATGACGAAGAAGACCGAACGCCCGATCCGCTCACCGGTGGAGTCGGCGGGGAGCAGGAGCAGGAGGAGCGGGATCAGGATCACGAAGATCGCGACCGTACGGAACTGGCGTTTGAGGTACGCGCTCGCACCCTCCTGAACGGCGCGAGCGATGTTCTGCATCTTCTCGGTGCCCTGACCGGCGGCCAGTACCTCGCGTACCAGACCGCCGGCGACGACCAGTGCCAACAGCGCGATCACCGCGACGACGACGACCAGGGAGAGGTCGCCGCCGCCGAGATCCACGTTTGCGCCGGCCGGGCTTGACAGGGAAAGCCCAGACATCCGTCCTCCTCGACAGGGGCGTTGCGATCTCGATCGTCTATAGACGATCTTTACCGCGTACCCACGCGGGTGGCGCTTTAGACGCCCCCACGGCAACACGGGTGCGGGGAGTCTACGCACGCGGGTCACCGATGAGAAGACTCGCCTTGCCTTATTGGCCGAGTCGTGTAAAAGAGATCTCCGGTACGTTGGAATTTGCCCCGAATCGAGCCCTGTCATGCATCAGCGCAGGTGGGCCGGGACACCCGCACACGTGCTATACGATCTTGATGTGCGCGCGATCCGGATCGCCGGCCGGGGAGTGAGCCACCAGGCACGGTCTGGCGAGTTGTAGATGCACGTTTAAGCAAAATTTATTCAGTCCGAAATCTACGACACTTCATGATCGTTTCTGGGAGTCCGTCCCGCGCGCGACCACAGGCGTTCACTAGTGCCACTCCAGCACCATTTACCCCATCTCCCAAAGCCACCATCGGCCATCTCCGTAATGCCGGGCAGCCTCTGGATGATCACGTTCCCGATACCTCACGCGGGCATGGCGGGTGGCCCCCCGCGGGCCGACCGATCATCACGCGTGGCACCCCCTGACACCCGGCCCCCTGACACCCGCCATAGCCCTACGCACGGCGGTACGGCGGTCCGGCGGGCGTCTGGCGGCACGGCGGCACGGCGCCACGGCGCCACGGCGGCACGGCGATGCCGGGAGCGGTAGGGCGGCACGGCGGCACGGCGATGCCGGGACGGTAGGGCGGTGCCGGGGGGCGGTAGGGCGGTGCCGGGGGGCGGTACAGGGCGCCCCTGACGCCCAGGACACCTGCGGCCACCGTTCACCCAACCACCCCACCCACCCGCGCGCGAAGCCACCGCCGGGCGGCGGCACATCCCTAGGGGGACGCCTCCGTAGACGACAAAAGGACGGAGACCCCGCACACGCGGGGTCTCCGTCCTGCTCCGCCGGAGCGCCGCCTAGGCGGGGCGTGCTCTCGGCAGCCGGTTCATTGGGGTATCTCGACCTCGGCGGGCCAGCTCATCCGGATCTGCACGCCCTTGGGCGTGGAAGAGATGTCCACGTCGTCGGCGAGCCCGGCGATGACGGCCAGCCCCAGCTCGGCCGTCTCGTCGCTCCACACCTGTTCCATCGCCTCGTCCGGCTTCTCGACCTGGGGAAGCCCGCCCGTCTCGTCATCGGCCGGTACGGCGTCGCTGACGATGACCTCGAACCGGCGGCCGGTGCCGCTCAGCTCCAGCCGCACCGGCTCGTCCGGGCAACGCCGGCGATGCGCCTCCACGGCCCTGGAGCACGCCTCACCGACCGCCAGGCGCACCTCGTCCAGAAGGGCCTCGGCCACACCGCTGCGGCGTGCCACGGCAGTGACGATCAGCCGCGCCGTCCGGACGTGGACGGGCAGTGCACTGAAAGAGAGCTCAACGGTCGCCATCTTCCGCGGGCCGCTACTTGGCGCCCTTGCGCTTCTCCTCGGCCTCGGCGATCGAGTCGTGGATGCCGAAGACCTTGGTCAGCCCGGTGATCCGGAAGATCTTGAGGATGCGCTCCTGGGTGCACACCAGCTCCAGGGAGCCGTCGTGCGCCCGCACGCGCTTGAGCCCGCCGACCAGGACGCCCAGGCCGGTCGAGTCCAGGAACTCGACCTTCTCCATGTCCACGAGGAGGTGGAACTTGCCCTTGTTGACCAGATCGATGAGCTTCTCACGAAGCTTCGGCGCCGTGTAGACGTCGATCTCACCCTCCACGTTGATGACCGTGAGGCCATCGTCAGTGGTGTAGTCGTTCACCTTCAGGTCCACAGATCCTCCAGCGCCGTACAGCTCACTCTGATCCCGAAGCCGCCGGACGCCGTACGCTGCCCGTGGCGACGGGACTCCGTTCGTGATTCAACCACGCTCCGGCGTCGTTCACGCAGATAATCGCCTACTCAGGCGAAACTGGGCGCCATCCCGTCTGACCTGCTGATCCGCCGGTCGTGGCAGGGGGAAGCGGCCACCGGCGCCGGGGCGTTCCCGTTGTTCTGCCCAGGCTGGCAGACTGAAAACCTGATGGGCGTCCAAAGATCTTCTTCACCTCTCGACCGGCTGCTCGCCGACCCCTCGCGCCGGGACCGGATCACCCATGTGGAGAGCGTTCCCGCACGTCCGGGACGTCGTGCCCGCTGGCCGGACTGGACGACTCCGCTCTTGGCTGAACGGCTGGCCGGCGCTGGCATCGAGGCCCCCTGGGAGCACCAGGCCGGAGCGGCCGAACACGCCCATGCCGGACGCTCTGTGATCATTGCCACAGGCACCGCGTCCGGGAAATCGCTGGCCTACCTGCTGCCTTCCATCGCCACGATCTACGACGAGGATGCGCACCGCGAGGGCACCGTCCTCTACCTCGCCCCCACCAAGGCACTCGCCGCCGACCAGCTGCGCGCGCTGCGCGCACTGCGGCTGACGCGGCTGCGCGCGGCGACCTACGACGGCGACACCCCCCGCGACGAACGCGCCTGGGTACGGCAGCACGCCAACTACGTGCTGACCAACCCCGACATGCTGCACCACTCGCTCCTGCCGGGCCACGCCCGCTGGGCCGCCTTCCTCCGCCGCCTCCGGTACGTGATCATCGACGAGGCGCACGGCTACCGGGGCGTGTTCGGCTCCCATGTGGCCCAGGTCCTGCGCAGGCTCCGCCGCGTCTGCGCCCGCTACGGCACCGAGCCCACGTTCATCCTCGCCTCGGCCACCGCGTCCGAGCCCGCCGCGACCGCCTCCCGCCTGACGGGCCTGGACGTGGTCGCGGTCGACGACGACGCCTCCCCCCGAGGCCCGGCGACGTTCGCCCTCTGGGAACCGCCCCTCACCGAGCTTCGCGGCGAACAGGGCGCCCCCGTCCGGCGTACGGCGACGGCCGAAGCGGGCGACCTGCTGGCCGATCTGGTGGTCGAAGGGGTGCAGACCCTCACATTCGTCCGTTCCCGGCGCGGCGCCGAGTCGGTCGCCCTCGGCGCCAAGCGCGCGCTGCACGAGGCCGCGCCCGAGCTGACCGGCCAGGTGGCCGCCTACCGCGCGGGATACCTGCCCGAGGAACGCCGGGCGCTGGAGGCGTCCCTCCGTTCACGTTCCCTGATCGGCCTGGCGAGCACCAACGCCCTCGAGCTCGGCGTGGACGTCTCCGGCCTGGACGCCGTCGTGATCTGCGGATGGCCCGGTACGCGCGCCTCCCTGTGGCAGCAGGCCGGCCGGGCCGGGCGTTCGGGCCAGGAGGCCCTGGCGGTGCTCGTCGCCCGCGACGACCCCCTGGACACCTTCCTCGTCCACCACCCGGAGGCCATCTTCGGCACGCCCGTCGAGGCGACCGTCCTCGACCCCGACAACCCCTACGTCCTCGAACCGCACCTGTGCGCGGCGGCCTCCGAGCTGCCCCTCACGGAGGCCGACATGGACCTCTTCGGCCCGTCCACCGTCGACCTCCTGCCCGACCTCGTGCGCCGCGGGTTCCTCCGCCGCCGCCCCGCCGGGTGGTACTGGACGCGCCGCGACAAGGCCGCCGACCTCGCCGACATACGCGGCGCCGGGGGCACCCCCGTCCAGGTGGTGGAGGCCATGACCGGCCGCCTGCTGGGCACGGTCGACGAGCCGTCCGCCCACACCACCGTCCACGAGGGCGCCGTCTACATCCACCAGGGCGAATCGTTCCTCGTCCAGACCCTCGACCTGGACGACTCCGTCGCCCTCGTCGAGGCCGCCGAACCCGACTACTCGACCACCGCCCGCGACGTGACCGACATCCGGATCGTCGAACGGCTGCGCTCCACCGCCTGGGGCGAGGCGACGCTCTGCTACGGCACGGTGGACGTGACCCGGCAGGTCGTCGCGTACCAGATGCGGCGCCTGCAGACGGGCGAGATGCTCGGCGAGAAGCCCCTGGAGCTCCCGCCCCGTACGCTGCGCACCCGCGCCGTCTGGTGGACCCTCTCCGGGGAGCAGACGGAAGGTCTCGGCGATCTCGATCTCGCCGGTTCCGCCCACGCGGCCGAGCACGCCTCGATCGGCATCCTCCCCCTCTTCGCCACCTGCGACCGCTGGGACATCGGCGGCGTGTCCACGGCCCTCCACCCCGACACGGGGCTGCTCACGGTGTTCGTGTACGACGGCCATGAGGGAGGGGCGGGCTTCGCCGAACGCGGCTACGCCGACGCGGCCGCGTGGCTCCGCGCCACGAGCGACGTCATCACCGCCTGCGAATGCGAATCCGGATGCCCGTCCTGCATCCAGTCCCCCAAGTGCGGCAACGGCAACGACCCTCTCGACAAGCAAGGAGCCCTGGCCATGCTGGCCGAACTCCTGCGCGAGGCCCCATGAGAACCCGGCCTCACGCCGGCCCGCTCAGCCGGAGGCCGAGGACTGCAAGGCTCCCGGCGCGTTACGGCGCGCCTGGGCGAGCTCCCGCTGGAGGTGGCGCTTCTCCATCTCCAGGGTCTGCATCGACTCCTCGTGCTCGTAGCGCAGGTCGCGCAGCTCACGGCGGAGGCCCATCGCCCGCCTGAAGCCGAACGAGGCGAGGGCGATGCCCGTCATGAAGACGATCGCCACGACCGCCCCCGCGGCGAAGACCTGCCACTCATGGGTGACTCCGGGGACCGTCTCCCCGAAGGCGTTCAGCTGCGCCGCTCCCGAGTTCTCCATGACGACCGCGGCCGCGAACGCGATGGCGGCGCCGGCGAGCAGCAGGCCCAAGAAGATCATGCGGAGGGTCTCCTCTCCGAATTACGACGATCCGAGAGCACCCCCCGCAGCACCCGTCTCGCCCCGGTGGAACGGCATCCGCCGCTCCACCGCCAAGATCCTGGCTGGGAAGGGAGCCTAGACCCTTCCCGATCAAGAACGCCAGACCTCTCCCTCACAACCCCCCGCCCACCGCCCCTCCTCGCCCTCCTCCCGCCTGATCGACCTGGTCGGCACCACGGCCCCAGACTGGTCGGTCATAATCCACCTTGCCGACCGCGTCGACGCAGGTAGCCCGCCCGACGAGCACGAACAGATTGAGCAGCCATCATGAGCGCCCCGGCACGAAGCCCGCTGGAAGGCCTGGAGACGGTCGACTGGGCTGATCTCCACCATGCATACGGCCCGGCCACAGATGTCCCCGGCCAGCTCGCAGCACTACTGTCAGCGGACGCCGAGGAGCGTTACGAGGCTCATCAGCAGCTGCGCGGGAACGTCTACCACCAAGGAACCCGCTGGCAGGCCAGCCGTCATGTCGTCCCGTTCCTGACCGAACTGGTGGACGATCCGGCAACGCCGGACCGGGCGGCCGTGGTCGACCTGCTCCGCGACATCGCGCTCGGAGACCGCGACGACACTCATCTGCCCTTCGAGCCCGCCCGGGAATTCGCCCGGGCCGAGAACGTGACCAGCACCGACGTGGCGGCGGTCCTGGATTGGCTTTACGACGACGACGGAGACGGTGACGAGCCCGAGGAGAGCGACGCGGTCGCCGTGTCCTGGGACCGCGATGCCTATCTGGCAGCAGCCGCGGTCAGCGACCGGTTCGCCGCCTGGACCAATGACCCTGACCCGATGATCGCCGCGGGAACGGCTGAGCTGCTGGTCTGGTTCCCCGCCACCCAACCCGTGGTCTCGCGTCTGATGGAGATCCCCGCGGCCGAGGGAAGGCAGGTGGCGCGTGCGAGCGCCAATCTCAGCCTCGGCTATCTGGCCCCGGACGACCCGGCCGTCGACAACCGATTGACAGACTTGCTCGCCGCCGGAACCTTCGGTGTCCAACTCACCGCGGCCGTCGCTCTAGCGCTCCGGCTCGGCGATCGGATACCCGATGCCGGGCTTCAGGTACTCGCCGAGGCACGCGACCATGCCGATGAGATCACCGAGACCACGTTCCCGATGCCCTGGCATCGATCACTTCTCGGATTCACCGCGCTGGCGCTCTACCGGATCGGGCTCTCCCCCTAGCCCTCAGGTCAAGGCGGAACCTGAACGGTATCGGCGCTGCCAGACACAAGTCCTCTGTCTCAAAGTCCCGGCCTACGTCCCTCGCCTGGCGGCTCCCGCCAGGCCGGGCCTTGGCGAGCGCGGCATCCCTTCGCGATCCGCCCGGCGAGGCTCGCCTCCGCCATCGCCCCACCGCCCAGCCACCGCGCTCGCGCGGCGGCTGAGGCCACTTCGAGACAGTCCCGCGGAGCCCAGGAAAACCAGGAGCCCAAGAGCCCAGAAGCCAAGGCGCCCAGAAGCCAAGGCGACCAGGCGACCAGGAGCCGAGGCGGCCAGGCGGGAATGAGGCCATGAGCCGAGGCGACCAGGGGACAGGTGGGCGAGCGGCCTGTCTACTTACGGCGGCGACCGCTCTGGCTGGCGTGCCGTCCCCGGCCGTCGGCCTGACCGGGACGCCCGTCTCCAGGGCGCGCGATCTTCACGCTGACGCCACCGGGCTTCCGCCCCAGCGCGGCGGGACGGCGTCCGGCCTGGGTGGCGGTGTCACCACCGCGCCGAGCCTTGGCGGACGCTCCGGCGACGATGGGTGAGGCCAGCTCGCTCGTCTTCGCGACCGCCTCCGCCCGCGCGATCTGCTCGCGCGCCTTGCGGACGCGGTTACGCCCCGAACCGCTGCGCGCCGTCCGCGCCGCGACACCCTTGGCGCTCACTCCGGCCTGAGCCACGCGCAGGCGCCTGGTCCACGTACCCAGGTGAGCCGCGACGACCAAGAGCACCAGGGCGATGGCCACGCTCTTGCCCCACTGCAGGCGGTCGAGAGCGGCGGCATTGTCGGCCTTCGGCGTGGCCTGGTTGGCCACCTGCGGCGTCGGATAAGTGAACCCGGGGGCGGCACCGTCCGGCTGGACCGAGGGCAGCGTGACCGGCGACTGGTTGTTGAACGGGGTCAACGGCGCCGAGCCGCTCGGTGCGCTCCCACGTGGGATCGAGGGGGAGGTCGTCCCGGACGGCGGCGCGGCCGGAGCACTCCCGAACGAGGCACTGGTCGCGGCGGTGCTGGAGAACACCGAACCACCGGTGCCGTCCGGACGCTTCGCACGCACCTTCACCGGCACCGACCCGGTGGTTCCGGCCGGAACGCTCAACGTCGTGGTGCAGCTCGTTCCGGAGCAGAGCGCGCCCGCCGAACCGCTCTTCGACCCGGCCGAACCGGCGGTCACCGTGTAACCCGAGATGTCGTCCTCGAGCCCGAGATTCCACCGGACGACGAGCTTGCGGCCCGACGCCTTCGCAGACACACCGCTCGGCTGCGACGGCGGGATCCGCACCGTGAAGGTGTTGGAGTCGTAGACGTGCCCGGTGATCGAGCCCTTCATGTAGACCTTGTAGCGGCCGTTGTGGCGCAACGGGATGGGCGCCGACATCTCGCCCGCGAAGCCCCGCTTGGTCAGGAACGTGTCACCCGAGCCCGGCATGTCGACGCGCAGCTGCATTTCCAGCGCGAAGTCGAAGCGGGCGCGGGCGGTCACCTCGGAACCACTCGTGATCACCGCGCCGTTCTGGGGGGCGAGCACGGCCGTCCCTGCGGCCTCCGCGGGCGCCGAGGCGCCGAGAACCGGGAAACCCATCGCAAGGGGTGCGGCCAGCATGAGTGCACCGGTCCTGCGAATCCTGGTCACGGCCTCATTCCCTTCATCGAACGGCCTGCCCGCAACGCCTCTCTCGTGGCCTGGCGTACCGGCCGGGATGGGAGACGTGGGGCCATTGCGGCCGCCGTGTCGAGTGGTACCTGTGCGCTTACACGAGGGTAACTTACCACTTGGTGTCGAAGGTCACAGGACTGGCTACATAGACGAAGCGGCTCAAGGCGGCCACGTTCCGCAGCATCTATTGACACCCAGTACAACGGACTACGGAAAGGTCAGATTACGCGACCCGATCCGGCAGGACCAGCCCTGGCCCGGGAAACGATCTCGAACTCACCGGCCTCCAACGGTGCCTCCAACGCCAGTGCCACCGAGACCTCGACGATCTCCCCACGCAGTCGGCAACCCGCCAGCCGTCCGCCGGACTCCGCGACGATCTCCGCCGCCACCCGGCAGGCGGCTTCCGCTCCCTGCGACACCCGGGCCGCCGCGCCGAGCGCCGCGAGGTCCGCGGCGGCATCGGCCCTGTGCCGTGCCGCCCGTACCGCCCCGACCGACATCGCCACGCCCCCCCACCAGCCAGACCAGTGCCATGAACGCGACCACCCACACGGCCCCCGACCCCCGATCTCCCCACCCCTGTCCTCTCCGCCCCTCATCCCCCCGCCCCTGATGTCCCCGCTCCAGACCTCCCCGCCCCTGATCTCCCTGTCCTAGACCTCCCCGCCCGTCATCCCCCCGCCCCAGACCTCCCTGTCCCTGATGGCTCCGCCCCTTGGTCATCTGTCCTCCTCTCTCAAGCTCTCTCAGCAAGAGCAACCGCAAGCCGTGCACCCACCTGACGGCCCTGGGCGTTGCCCTCAGAACGTCCTGCGCCCAAGAGCTACGGCTTCAGAGCAGTCGTGATCGTGGCGCCCAATCACGTAAGGCCTTCACTTTCGGCCGGACCCGCCTCTCATCTGTCACCCGCCAGCACGCCGCGCCGCGCGCTCATCACCCCGTGGCACCGAGACGCCGCGCCCCCTCACCCGCGCCCCCTCACTCGCGCATCTTCACTCGCGCCCTCGCCCACCCCCGGTTCGTTGATCGCTGTCGCGTCCGCCCGGATCACGAGCGGCGGAAGGCGGGCACCTCCGGGGGCCTTGACCGGTACGGCGATCTCCACCCGTGAGCTCTGGGCGTCACGGTGGACGCGCACCGACGCCCCGGCCGGAACGGCCCGGGTGACCAATGCGCGAACGGCGGCCACCGACTCGCCCCGGGCGGCGGCCCTCGCGCCGCTCCGGGCACCGTCCGTGCACGCGAGCTGGACGGACGCGGCCGTCACTCCCCACAGCGCCAGCGCGGTGACGAGGACGAGGGCGGGCAGTGCCACGGCGATCTCCGCGGTCACCATCCCTTCCTCCCGCCGGCGCTTCACCCGGCCAGCTGGAGGGCGCGCTTGATGATGGATAAGAGCAGCGCCCGCACCTCCGAGCTTGTAACGATCTTGAAAAGCAGGCCGGCGAACGCCGCCGCGGCCACCATGCCGACCGCGTACTCCGCCGTCGACATTCCGGCGTCCCTCGCCGCACCGCGGCATCGCCGTGTCGCCGTTGCCAGTCCCCGCATGCTCGGCTCCTTTCACCGGTCACGTAGCCCTCGAGCGCGCTGTCGCACCCGCATCAAGAAGCTTCCGGCCTCCAGGACCACCGCACCAGCAGAACACCGTTCTGTGGATAACCCGCGGGCGCGGGGTGCGAGTTCAGCTCCACGCCCCAGGCCGGGCGGTGGCGATGCGGACCAGCCGCCCGGCCAGGGCCGCGGCCCCAGGTCCTACACCGGCCGGGTCGGCGCCCGGCGCGATGCCGGTTTCGCGCTTGCTTGCTCTGCCCCGAGGTGGGCCGATCAGGGCCTGTAAGAAAACGAGGGACGTGATCACTACAGGGGTGAGAGATCCCCTGACGAAGGGCTCGGATCGTGACGGACCCTGATGACATCGCCCGTTTCACGGCGCTCTATGACGCGCACTACGGACGCGTCTACGCCTATGCAGTGAGCAGGGCAGGCAGGCAGATCGCCGAGGAGATCGCAAGCGAGACGTTCTGCGTCGCCTGGCGGCGGATGCGTGACCTGCCGGACGTGCCGGTGCCGTGGCTGCTGGGCATAGCCCGCAATCTGCTGCGCGAGTCGAATCGCGCCAACAGCAGGCAGGACGCGCTGGCGGCGGAACTGCGCTCCGTGGCACAGCGGAAGGCGCCCACGGCCGACATCGGCGAGACGGTGGTCGAGCGCGCGGAGGTACTGCAGGCGTTGGCCGCGCTCTCCGACGCCGACCGCGAGCTGCTGACCCTGGTCGCCTGGCATGGGCTGTCCTCCGGCGCGGCGGCGAAAGTGATCGGCTGCTCGAGGGCCACCTTCTTCGTCCGGCTGCATCGTGCACGGCGGCGGCTCGAGAACGCGCTGGCCGCCCCTGGCATGGCGGAACCGCCCGCCTCCGGCCCGCAGCCGCCCGCCACATCCACGTTCACCCTGGTGAGAGAGGAAGCCTCATGACCCGCGATGTGATGAACCGACTGGCCGCGGCCCGGCCCCCGCAGCTCGACCCCACCGCCGACACCTCGCGCCGCGCCCGCGACCTGCAACGCGCTCTCGCCGGCACACCGGAGCACGGTGCCCGTCGCCGCTCGCCCGCCCGCGCCCCCATCTGGTGGACGGCACTGGGCCTCGGCCTCGTCTCGGCCGCCGCGGCCGTCACCGTCGTGGTCTCCGGCAACGGCTCCACGCCCTCCGTCCCACCCGCGGCAGGCATCCCGTCCACGCCCCTCGACCGCGCCCATGCGATGTCAGGGCGGCAGGCGCTGCTGGTCGCCGCGACCAACGCGGAGCGACAGCCGGCCACCGACGGCCTGTACTGGCGTGTCCGCACGGTCCGGGAGGTGGGGGAACACAAGTCCATCGAGGAAAGCTGGTACGGCAAGGACGGCTACTACTGGCACGGAAGACTGGTCCTGGAAGGCCGCGGGGAAGCAGGCAAGCCGGCAAGCCTGCGCAGGGAGAAGCACAGGTATTCACGTCCCTTCGAGCTGGCGGACCGCCAGTTCACCCTCGCCGAGATCAGGGGATTGCCCACCACGGCCAAGGGCATCGAGAAGTGGGCGATCGACAGGGCCCGGTCGGTTTCCCCTCATTGGAGCAAGCAGTCCGTCGAAAGCTTCGCCACTACTCTGCTCATCCAGTTGCTGGCCCAGGCGCCGGCGTTGCCGAAGGCCCGCGCAGCGGCCTTCCGCGCGCTGGCCGGACGGCCGGACATCGAAAGCGCTGGTCAGGGCAAGGACGGACAAGGCCGAACGGGATACGCCCTCAAGGAGGGAAGCATCCAGTATTTGGTCGACCCATCCACCACGGTCCTGCTCTCCCAGAGAAGCACACTGCCGCGCATGAACACGGGAACGACCTACCTGAAGGTGGGCTGGACCAACGAGACGCCCCAACCTCCCAACGGCCTCTGACCGCTCCAACCGGTAGAGCGGTACTGCGACTCAGGTGACCACCGTTCGAGCAGCGCACCAGGTAGGTAGTCGCGCGTGCGCGGCCCGGCGTATGCCGTCCGGTCACCGGCACCCACGCCAACGCTCCGGGCGGCGTGACCGACGTGTCGCAGCAGCGTGACCAACGGTCTGCGGCGGCGTGACCCACGGACGTGGCGTGGCCAGCCGACCATGGCGGCCTGACCGGCGGGCCGTAGCAGCGTGACCGGCGGGCCCGTGGTGTGGCTGGCGGGCCGAGCGGCGTCCCTCGGTCACAGGCAATCCAGGTGGGGGCGCCCGGACAGGGGCGGATGCGGGCGCCTTCGGGTGGTCTCACGGTTCTGCGCCTCACCAGGGGAGGAGAAGTGTCGCCGCTATACCGGCTATGGCGGGCACCACTCCAAGCAGGACGAAGGCCGGTAGGAAGCACGCGCCCAGCGGGGCCAGCGCGTGGATTCCCGCTGTGCGGGCACGGGCGGCGGCGGCCGTCCGGGCGGCGCGTCGTTGGTCATGGGCCAGGCGGGCGAGGAGGGCCGCGGGTGGGGCACCGCTCTGGAGGGCCCGGGTGGCGGTACGGGCGAGTGGCGCGAGGGTCTCCTGTTGTGTGAGGGCGCCCCAGGCCACTGCGGGATCGGCGCCCAGCCGGATCTGGACGGCGACCGTATGAAGCTCGTCCCCGAGGGGGCCGCCCACCGCACCGGCCACGGCTTCGACGGCCTCGCTCCAGGGTGTGCCGCCACGGAGGCATGCGGCGAGCAGATCGACCGCCACGGGGAGGTCGGCGACCATCCGCGCCGCCCGGTTCCGCTGCTCGGCGCGGCCGAGGCGGCCGAACGTATGGAAGACCGCCGCGCCGACGAAGGCTCCCACGAGAACCCCCACGGCGCCGCCCACGAACACTGCGCAGACCACGCCGACCAGGCCCGCTGTGAGACGGCGAAGGAACTGGTCTCGCCGCGGGTGGTGGTCGCTGGATCCGCGGGACGGGGGATGTCCTCGCGGACGTTCAGGCGATCGGCCCGTTGGCCTCTTGGGCCACCGTGGAGGCGCTTTGGGGAGGGGGTCAGGTGCGCCGGTGGGTCGTGCGGGCTTGTGTTCCCGGCGCCGCCAGGGCATGCCCGGAAATCTCGTGGTCCGCGAATCGCCTGAGGTCAGGCGGCGGAGCCTTCGGGTCGCGGGAGACACGGTCTGGGGGAGGAGCAGCGTGCAGAGGGCACTGCACAGTGCGGCCATCGCGATCAGCATGAACGCCTCCGGGTGGACGCGGCGCCGGCTGTCATCCGGGGCCCTCCGCCGCGTGTGCGAGCCGCCGGGTCCACCAGAGCCCGGCCAGGTCGAGGCCGACGCCCGCGGACAGGCACCCGAGCCCGGGAAGGGTGCCGAAGAGGAACGCCAGGGGGTTCGCGCCCAACGCGGCGGCCATGCCGAGGCCGAGGAGCGGAAGCCCGGCGAGAAGCCGCGCCGTCGCGCGCGGCCCGGCGAGCTGGGTCGCGATCTCCTGGCGCTGTGCTTCCTCGTCGCGGAGTGCGGTGGCCAGCCCATCGAGGACGGTGGCGAGGGCGCCGCCGCGTTCCGCGCCTATGCGCCAGCACGCCGCGAGGAGGCGGAGGCCCTCGGCCCCGTCCTCGCGCCCGGACAGTTCCTCCAGGTGCTCGATGACCTTCGTTGACGCTGTCGGCCGCCGGCCGGTCACCGGAGCCGCCGGCATGGCGGGCGGAACTTTTCGGGCCTGGTCCCGCCGGCCGGCCGTGGGGGAGGCGCGAACGGTCAGCAACTGCTGGGCGATGTGCGGTTGGAGAAGCGCCGCGGTGGTCGCGAACGCGTCCTCGGGCGTCCTGCCGGCGGCCAGCTCCGCTGCCATCCCGTCGCATAATTCGATGACCGCCGCGCGCCAGCGGTGCCGCCTCCGCCGCCGCTCCCGGCACATCTCCGAGTACGTTCTGGCAGATCGCAGCAATCGTTCTGCCAGGCCCTGACCTGTAGCGGTCTTCGCGCCGAGTAACCGGCCCAGACGGCGGCTCGCGGGTGGTGGCCCGAGCTGCATCCACACCAGCGCCGCCGCGCACAATGCCGCGAGTCCTATGGGTTCCATCGCTCCGCTTCTCTATTTCAACGGCCTTGCTTCCGGCCGGGCCATGCGCGGTGTGCGCGGCATGCTCGATGAGCTTGTGCCGGTGGGCAAGATCCGCATTTACCTGTGTTCGAGGGAGATGTCCCTTTGGGCGGTGGGCCGGGTCACGGCGGTCTCCAGCGGTGGCCGAGGCGTGCGGCCAGTGCGCCGGCGCCCTCCGCCGGGATCGCTTCGCCGGTGGGAGTGAACGAGATGGCGGGGACCACTCCCACCAGGCCGTCGCGGGCACGGCGCAGCAGGCAGACCTCCGCCACGCGCCGCTTGCCTCCGGCGGGCTCGCGAACGAGGTGGACGACGATGTCGAGAGCGGCGGCGAGCTGGCTGTGCACGGCCTCCCGGCTGAGCCCGGCGGCGCACGCCAGGGCTTCGAGGCGGGCCGGTACGTCGGCGGGCGCGTTGGCGTGCAGCGTGCCGCAGCCTCCTTCATGGCCGGTGTTGAGAGCGCTCAGGAGAACGCTGACCTCCGAACCCCTCACCTCGCCCACGACGAGCCGATCGGGACGCATCCGGAGGGCTTGGCGCACGAGGTCGTGCAGGGTGACTCCACCGGCCCCCTCCACGTTGGGCGGCCTGGCCTCCAGCCGTACGACATGGGGGTGATCGGGGCCGAGTTCGGCCGAGTCCTCCACCAGGACGAGCCGTTCACCGGGGTGGACGAGTGTCAGGAGGCAGCTCAGGAGGGTCGTCTTGCCGGTCCCGGTGCCGCCGGTCACCAGGAACGCGGCGCGGGCCGCGACCAGCGCCGCCAGGAGATCGGCGCCGGCGGGCGGCACCGTGCCGGCCGCGACAAGCTCGTCCAGAGTGAACGCGCGCCGGCGGGGCAGGCGGAGCGACAGGCAGGTGCCGTTCGGCGCGATCGGCGGTAGCACGGCGTGGAGGCGGATGCCCCCGGGAAGGCGCGCGTCGGCGTAGGGGGACGCGTCGTCGAGGCGGCGTCCCGCGGCGGCGGTGAGGCGCTGGGCCAGCCTGCGCAGGGTCGCCTCGTCCGGGAAACGGATCGCGGTACGGCTCAGGCCCGCGCCCGCGTCCACCCACACCTCGCCGGGGCCGTTCACGAGAACGTCGGTGACCTCAGCCGATCCGAGCAGCGGTTCGAGCGGACCGGCACCGACGAACTCGGCCCGTAACGCGCCGGCCAGGGTCAGCACCTCGCGGTCGCCCAGTAACCGGTCCTCGGCGCGCACGGCCGCGGCGACCCGCCCGGTGGTCGGCTCACCGCCGATGTCCGCGAGGCGGCCGCGCACCGCGTCGGAGAACCGGCTCACCACACTGGCCGGGATGGCCTGCCGGGCCTGTCCTGGGGCCCGGCCGGGAGAGGCTCCCGGGACGGGCCGTCCTCGCGGCGCGGCCTCGCCGTGATGGCGGTGATGGCGGTCCCGGCTCACGCGGCTTCGGCCTGACGCTCGTACGACCGGACTTCGAGGGCCGCGAGGAGCCGCCCGCACAGGTCGGCGATGGGTCCACGCCGGACCGCCTCGGTGAGGTCGCCCTTGTCGATCGCCGCCGGCAGCCTGCGGTCGCGGTCGAGGAGCCCGAGGGGGAGGTCGAGGGCCTCGGCCATCACCTCGGGGGTGACGCCGCCGGAGGCGGGACCGCGCACGACCAGCCTGATGTCCGCGACCTCGCCGCGCAGGGCGGTCACGAGCCCGTCCGCCGCCATCGTGGCGCGGACCTCCGCCGGCACGAGGAGAAGCGTGGTGTCGGCGGCCCGCAGGGCGGAGCGTCCGATCTCGCCCTGGTAGCGGGGGACGTCAACGATCACCAGGTCGAAGGCGCGGGCGGCGGCGTCGAGGAGGGAGGGAGTCGCCTCCGGTACGACGGTGGCCGCGGTGCCGTGCCGCCACGAGAGCACGGAGAGGTCGCCCAGGCGGGGCAACGACTCGTACAGGTTGCCCGCGCTGAGCCGCCCGCGGCGCTCGGCGAAGTGCGGCCAGCGTGCCCCCTCGTGGTCTTCGAGCCCCAGCACCAGTTCGAGGCCGCCGCCGAGCGGGTCACCGTCCACGAGCAGTGTGCGCAGGCCGCGCCGCGACGCGGTGAGGCCGAGCGCGGCCGACAGCACGCTGGCACCGGCTCCGCCGCCGGCGCCGAGCACGCAGACCGTGGTCGCCCAGCCCTCCACCGGCTCGGCGGCGGCGGCCATGGCGTCGATCAGCCAGGTCTCGTCGTCGGGAAGCCGGACGACGTCCTGGGCGCCGACCTCGACCGCCCTGCGGTAGAGGTCGGCGGTGTCCCCGCCCTTGGCGACCACGACGACGCCGGGACGCCGCTCCGGGGACCCCGCCGCGATCGCCTCGGCCAGGTCGGCTCCGACGATGACGAGCGGCGGCCAGGGCCAGCCCTGCCGCGCGCGGTCGGGGTCGCGTACGAGCTCGATCTCGGCGTCCGCCGCGGCGGCCAGCCGGAGCAGGTCATCGGTGATCGAAGGGTCGTCGGTGGCGATCATCGCCGCGCTGGTCATGGTGCCTCCCTGACGTGCCGGAGGCACCACCATGCGCCGTCGGGGAGTGGCGGGGAAACCCCTTCGCCGAACTGTGGATAACTCCGCGGGCGAGGGGCGCCGGGACGCTGTCCGGCCAGGTCAGGGGTGGGGTAGTCAGGCTTCCCGCGGGCGGGGCGGGCGGAGGTCGGGGGGCTGTCCTGGCCGGTCGGCGCCGCAGCCCCCCGACCACTCCACGACAGGGCGACCCCCGCCGGGGGGGGGAGAGCGGGGGCCGCCGAACGGTCCGGCTCCGGGGGGGTAGAGCCGGCCCGTTTCCCAAGAAAGACTCGGGGAGATCTCACTCAGCTCGAGTGCCAGTTTGATCTATAGGAGAAGCAAAGTCGCCGTCTCCAGTGTAGGCAGATACAACATATGCTGCCCGATCTCCTCGACTTCCGTCGAGCGGCGAAGTCGCCGTCGGGTCACGTTTTTTCTCATCTGGTTGAGATGATCCCACTCCGGGAGTCGGGCGCCACCACCGCCCCTTCCCGACCACGCCGGGGATCCGGCGAGAAAGTCCTGGACGAGAGTGGGAGCGTACAGCAGATCTAAAGATCCCTACGGCACGGAACGAGATCACCGATATTAAGAATCGATCACACTGTGTGATCGATTCGGCGATGTGTCGGAGAAGGGCCCTTACATCCGAAATGATGCACCTCTCAGCGCGGGGTCGGCGGCACGCCGTGATGCGTCCAGGGCCACGGGAGCCGAGTCTCGGTTCCACCCTTTTTGCAAATAGGGGCTTGTCAGCTGGGCAAGCGAGGCGTAGACAGGAGCTACGGACCGAAGGTTCGGACACGGCAGCCGGGCACCCACGCGCGACCAGCCGCGGGAGGCGCGTCGTGACGGGCTTGACCCGCTCCGACGAATATGAGGAGCACGCTTGGTAACCCGGTGTGACGTGGCTGGCGACGGCGCCCCTTAGGGAGGGCGCCGTTCGCTATGAGCACCCCACCCGTTCGCTCTGAGCACCCGCCTGTGCGCTAGGCGCCTCGCGTGCGCTAGGCGCCTCGTCCGTTCGCTAGGCGTCCCGTCCGTTCGCTAGGCGTCCCGTCCGTGCGCTGGAGGTGGCATGGGTTCTCAGCCGCGGAGGAAGGCTTCGCAGATCGCCTGGGAGTCGCGGGCGGCCGCGGCGGTGGCGTCGGCGCAGTGGCGGATCCAGCCGGCCACGCCTTCCGGGGTGCCCGCGGCGTACCCGCGCAGGGCGGCGGCATAGCCGTCGGCGAGTTCGGCGTGCCCGACCTCGGGGGCCGTCAGCGACTTGGGGTCGAGGCCCCGGGCCACCAGTGTGAGCCGTGCCGCCGCGCGGGCGATGATCCCGTCCCCCCAGCCGAACGGACGCAGGGTCAGCAGCTCGCCGTGGACGACGGCCGCGACGACGAGGGCGGGGGCCTTGGTCGGCCCGGTCAGCAGGCCGCTGAGCATGTCCAGGCGGCTCGCGACCTCCTCCGGTGCTGGAGGCTCCCCGAGCCCGAGGACGTCCTTGACGGGCTGGTCCGCCCCGCGCGGCCGGCCAAGGTCGGCGCTGTCGACGGCGTCCGCGGCGGCGAGAACGTGCAGCCGCGCCAGGACCTGCCTGGGCGCCTGCCGCCAGGTCTCCGCGAGGGACCCCAGCTCTGCGGAGACCCGCAGAGCCCCCTGTACGGCCGGGTCTTTCGGGCTCTCCTCACCGCGCAGGTCCTCCAGGGTGACCGAGGCCCCTTCCAGGAACGCGGAGGCGCGGGCACCGCGCAACGCTGACTCGGTGGAGACCTCGGCACTGCGCCTACGGAGGATGCGGTGGCCCAGCAGCCGGTCCACCGCGGTACGCGTGTCGGCTACCGCGTCGGCCACTCCAGGCAGGTTCGCTACGTGTACGAGGGCATCGGCTTCGGTCACGGCCCGACCCTATGCGCTCGCTCATCCCACCCCCGCATCTGGGGTGTACCAGTAACCGAGCGTACGGATGTGTACGGATGCCTACGAAGGGTAGGGGTGGCTGGTTCCTGCCCAGAAGCGCCGGCGTCCCGGGGTGCGCACACGTGGTGAGGACTTGTGGGGCAGCACCTTCCCTGGTGAAGTGGGCTCACCGGGCGCCTTCCTCTCGCAAGCAAGGAGTACGCGTTGAGCCAGAGTCAAGAGACACTTTCCAACCTGTTGCAGGAGACGCGGCGCTTCCCTCCTCCCGCCGAACTGGCCGAGTCCGCGAACGTCAAGGCCGAGGCGTACGAGGAGGCCGCCGCCGACCGGCCGGCCTTCTGGGCCCGGCAGGCGGAGCGTCTGACCTGGGCCAAGGGCTGGGACCAGGTCCTGGACTGGAGCAACCCGCCGTTCGCCAAGTGGTTCGTGGGCGGCGAGCTGAACGTCGCGTACAACTGCGTGGACCGGCACGTGGAGGCCGGGAAGGGCGACAAGGTCGCCTTCCACTGGGAGGGTGAGCCGGGCGACAGCCGCACGATCACCTACGCCGACCTCCAGCGGGAGGTGAACAAGGCGGCGAACGCCCTGCTGGAGCTGGGCGTGCGGAAGGGTGACCGGGTCGCCGTCTACCTGCCGATGATCCCCGAGCTGCCGATCTCGATGCTGGCGTGCGCCCGCATCGGCGCGACCCACTCGGTCGTCTTCGGCGGCTTCTCCGCGGACGCGCTCCGGACCCGGATCAACGACGCCGAGGCCAAGGTGGTCATCACGGCCGACGGCGGCTACCGGCGCGGCAAGCCCTCGGCGCTCAAGCCGACCGTGGACGAGGCGGTGCAGGGGACGCCGTCGATCGAGCGCGTGCTGGTGGTGCGCCGTACCGGCGAGGAGGTCGCCGTCCACGACCGGGACGTGTGGTGGGACGACCTGGTCGAGCGGCAGAGCGAGGAGCACACCGCCGAGGCGCACGACTCCGAGCACCCGCTCTACATCCTCTACACCTCCGGTACGACGGGTAAGCCCAAGGGCATCCTGCACACCACGGGCGGTTACCTCACCCAGGTGGCCTACACGCACCACGCGGTGTTCGACCTCAAGCCGGAGGAGGACGTCTACTGGTGCTCGGCCGACATCGGCTGGGTGACCGGGCACTCGTACATCGTGTACGGGCCGCTCGCCAACGGCGCCACCAGCGTCCTCTACGAGGGCACCCCCGACACCCCGCACAAGGGCCGCTGGTGGGAGGTGATCCAGAAGTACAAGGTCACGATCTTCTACACCGCGCCCACCGCCATCCGGACGTGCATGAAGTGGGGCGACGAGATCCCCGCGGAGTTCGACCTGTCCTCGCTGCGCGTGCTCGGCAGCGTCGGCGAGCCGATCAACCCCGAGGCGTACATCTGGTACCGCGAGAACATCGGCGGCGGGCGCGTCCCGGTGGTGGACACCTGGTGGCAGACCGAGACCGGCGCCATCATGATCAGCCCGCTGCCGGGCGTGACGGCGGGCAAGCCGGGCGCGGCCATGACGTCGCTGCCGGGGATCGTCGCGGACGTGGTGGACGACCAGGGCGAGTCGGTGCCGAACGGCGGCGGCGGGTTCCTGGTGGTCAAGGAGCCGTGGCCGTCGATGCTGCGCACCATCTGGGGCGACGACGAGCGGTTCGTCAAGACCTACTGGTCCCGGTTCGAGGGGATGTACTTCGCCGGGGACGGCGCCAAGAAGGACGAGGACGGCGACCTCTGGCTGCTCGGCCGGGTGGACGACGTCATGCTCGTGTCGGGCCACAACATCTCCACGACCGAGGTGGAGTCGGCGCTGGTGTCGCACCCCAAGGTGGCCGAGGCGGCGGTGGTCGGCGCGACCGACCCGGTGACCGGGCAGGCCATCGTTTCGTTCGTGATCCCGCGCGGCAACGCCGGCGGTGACGTGGACGGCGAGGACTTCCTCAAGGAACTGCGCGAACACGTCGCGCGGACGCTCGGCCCGATCGCCAAGCCCCGCCAGATCATGATCGTCCCGGAGCTGCCCAAGACCCGGTCCGGCAAGATCATGCGCCGGCTGCTGCGCGATGTCGCCGAGAACCGCAGCATCGGGGACGTCACCACGCTGGCCGACAGCACGGTGATGGACCTCATCTCCGAGAAGCTGCCCAGCGCCAAGTCCGAGGACTGATCCGAGAACTGATTCCTGGGACTGATCCCAGGGACTCATTCCGGGCGCTTACGGGGCGTACGGCGACGCGAGCACGGCGAGTACGCGAGGTCGCCGTACGCCCCTTCCGGCCTTCCTGCCGGCCGCCCGTACCCGGTCCGCCGCGTACGGGCGGCCGCCTGTTCATCGCGCGAGAGCCGTACCGGTTTCACCGTTTCACTGTTGATCGGCGGTTTGACCTATACCGACCCCGCACAATTCGAGAGAGTGACGGCAGCGGTCCTGATCGCGAGCCCGCTCGCCTCGGCGGCCGCCACCATCGTCTTCCGGAGACGGGTGCGCCGGCGAGCACGCGCGGGCGGCCCCGGCCGGCCGGCGGATCGCGTCCGGACGGTACGGGGAACGGGGAACGGCGGCGGCACACCGCCCGGCGCCGCCCGTACCGCCTGGCACGACCTGCCCGGCCTGCCAGGACCTGGCACGACCTGTCAGGACCTGGCACCGCCTGGCACCACCTGGCCGCCTCACGCCCGCCCCGGATGTACGGGCCGGAACGTGCGTAAGGACACATCCGGATCACCGAAGGTGAGCCCGGGTGGCCCGACCGATCGCCCGGCTGACAGGCTGTGAGGCCCGTCCTGATGGCCGGGACCCTGGAAGGAGAGAGCGATATGTCCGAGGCACTGCCGGGCGAGCGCACCGAGGACAAGTCCCTCGGTGAGCTGGTCGCGCTGGCGTCGAGCAACGTCTCCGACCTGGTCAGAGCGGAGATCGATCTGGCCAAGCTGGAACTCAAGGCGGACGCCAAGAAGGCCGCGCTGGGCGGCGTCATGTTCAGCATCGCGGGACTGATCGCCGGGCTGATCGTGATCCTGCTCTCGATCGCCGCGGCGTACGGCCTGGTCGCGGTGGGGATCTGGCACTGGGCGGCGTTCCTCATCGTCGCCGGGGCCTACCTGCTGCTGGCGCTGGTGCTGCTCGGCATCGGGTACCTGCGCATCAAGAAGATCGACGGTGCCAAGCGCACCCGCGCGTCGTTGAAGAACGACCTGACCATGCTGCGTCATCGCGGCGACTCGGACACCCCCGCCCTGACGGACTGACGGACATGCGCGCGCGTGATTCGTCCGTCGTCGACGTCGACGGACCGTGGACCCATCGGGCGGTCAGCGCCGGGGGCACGCGCTTCCATGTGGTGGAGGCGGGTGAGGGGCCCCTCGTCCTGCTGCTGCACGGCTTCCCGGAGTTCTGGTGGTCGTGGCACAACCAGCTCGTGTCGCTGCCGGCCGCGGGTTTCCGCGCCGTGGCCGTGGATCTGCGCGGATACGGGGGGAGCGACAAGCCTCCCCGCGGGTACGACCTGGTGACCCTGGCCGGGGACGCGGCCGGGCTCGTCCGGGCCCTCGGCGAGGCGAACGCCATCGTCGTCGGCCATGACTGGGGCGGGCTCCTCGCCTGGACGATGGCGGTCTACCACCCCAAGGTCGTGCAGCGCCTCGCCATCGTGAGCGCGCCCCACCCGTTGCGGCTGCGCCAAGCCATCCGCAGCGATCCCCGGGGGCAGGGCTGGGCGGCACGGCACACCTTCGGCTACCAGCTGCCGCTGTGGCCCGAACGCCGCCTCATACGGGACGACGCCGCGCTCGTGGGCCGTCTCCTGCACGCGTGGTCCGGCCCCGGCTGGCCCGACGAACGCACCGAACGTCTCGTCAGGCGTGCGATGCAGATCCCTGGCACCGTCCACTGCGCGCTGGAGTACCACCGGTGGCTCGTCCGTTCGCAGCCACGCCCTGACGGGATCCGGTACGCGCACCGCATGCGCACCCCCATCCAGGTGCCCACCCTCCAGCTGCACGGCTCCCTGGACCCCTGCACCCTCCCCGCCAGCGCGCAGGGGTCAGGACGTTATGTGGCCGCGCCGTACCGCTGGAAGCTCATAGACGGCGCCGGTCACTTCCCCCATCAGGAACGCCCGCGCGCCTTCGACTCGCAACTTCTCGGGTGGCTGGAGGACCCGGAACCCGAACGCTGAACTTCCCCCTTTGACTCCCCCGATGTTCGCTGCGGGACCCTCCGCGTCCCCTGCAGAGCCCCCGCGTTCCCTGTGGGCCCCCTCTGTTCCCTGCGCCCTCTCTGCGTTCCCTGCGACCTCTCTGAGCGAACCCCTCGTTCGCGGGGCCAGAATGGGCTCATGCGGGATCGGGACGAAGCAGGGCGGCCACGTAACGCACGGCCACGCGACGCGTACGGACGTCCACTGCCGCGAGGGGCCACCGGGGTGCCCACGATGCCCGAGGACCTCTCCCTGCCGCCCGGAGAGGCTCTGGAGGAGGCTCAGCGGCTCCTGGACGCCGATAGACCGTTCCACGCGCACGAGGTCCTCGAAGCCGCCTGGAAGGACGCGCCTCCGGCCGAACGGGAACTATGGCGCGGTCTCGCCCAGATCGCCGTAGGGGTGACCCACCTGCGCCGCGGCAACGGCCCGGGAGCACAGGCCCTCCTGGAACGCGCCGCCGAACGCGTCGAGCCCTACGCCGCCGACTCCCCGTACGGCATCGACGTCAACGGCGTCGCCGACGAGGCCCGCCGCGTGGCCGCGCGTGCCGCCGAAGGTGCCGGGCCAGGCCTCCCCTTGCGGTTCCGGCTCACCCGTACGCCACCGGACGCCTGACGGCTGACGGCTGACGGCTGCCGCACCGCCACTGTCGCCCCGCCCGCCGCCGCACCGCCCGCCGCCGTACCGCCACTGATGCACCACCACACCGCCACTGCCGCACCACTAGGACCTCGTCCCGGAGCAGCCCTCCAAGCGTCAGTCAGAGCACTTCTGGGTGGAGACGGGCGCCGTGCTGCTGGCGCCCAGGCGCGCGTCCGGAGCGACCTCGTGGGCGGTGAGCGCGTAACCGGTCGCCGGGGCGTCCAGAGCGGCCGCGAAGATCACACCGTAGACGCTGCCGTCGCGGGCGAGCAGCGGGCCACCGGAGTTGCCCGGCTCGACCGTCCCGCGGATGGCGTAGATCTCACGGCTGACCTGGCCGGCGTGGTAGATGTCCGGCCCCTTGGCGGTCTGCCGGGCCCGGACCCGGGCCGCGCTCGCGGTGAACGGGTGGTTCTTGGGGAAACCTGCGATGATCGCGTCGTCGCGGACCCGCGCGGGGCCGGCGAACTTCAGCGGCGGAGCGTCCAGGCCCGGGACGTGCAGGACGGCGATGTCGCGCTTGGGGTCGTACAGGACGACCCGGCCGCGGTCACGGTCACCGCTCAGCGAGGCGATGACCGACTGGCCGCGGGCGCCCGCCACCACGTGCGCGTTGGTCATCACGCGCTCGGGGGCGTACACGAAACCGGTGCCCTCGATCTTGCGCTGGCACTCGGGGGCGGTACTGACGACCTTGACGATGCTGCGCTTGGCGGCCTGCAGCGCCGGGGTGTCCAGGATGGCGTCGTCGGGCGGCGGCACCTCGACCACCGACTCCCCGCCCAGCCCGTTGAAGACCTGCGGGAACTCGCTGCTCTTCACGAACCCCTGGAACGAGGCGAACCAGCTCTGGGCCTGGGTCGGCATCATGTCGTTGATGCCGTTGATGATCGTGGACGCCTTGACCTGCGTGCGGACCGGCCGGAACTCGGAGTTGGCCACCAGGGTGCCGAAGAACCAGGCGACGATCAGCAGCGACAGCGCGCTGACCACGGCACCTCCGGCGGCGTCGGCCGCCCGCGCGTTGATGCCGGTCACCCTGTTGCGCAGTACGGCGCCCACCGAGGACGCGATCAGCTGCCCGAGAGTGGCCGACAGGAACGCGATGACGATCGCCAGCAGCGCCTGCTGGGCGGCGCCGTCCACGGCAGCCTCGGCTATCGGCGGCGAGATCAGGACGCCGACGACGCCACCGCCGACAAAGCCCCCGAAGCTCAACAGGCTCACGATGAAGCCCTGCCGGTAGCCCGAGACCGCGAAGAGCACAACGAGCACGAGCAGTATCAGGTCCAGAAGGTGGTCGCCCAGCACCGCTTCACCGTATAGCGCGTGGACCCCTCCGCACGTCCCCTCGGTGTACCAGATTCCGCGCACTCAGGTAGCCACGGGGGGCGATGCGGAACGATCACGAAGCGCGCACGCGGCACGACCACCCGTCCCCGCCAGGCACGATTCCGCCCCACGCGCCCCTCCAGGTGCCGGTCAACAACACAGTGGGAGACAACCCCCACACCCCCGAGAAACACAGACTGACCAGCACCCTCCACTCCGCTGGCGCTCCGCTCCGGGTGCCGGTCAGTCCCGCGCAGCGAGATCGAGCACCTCGGAGGGGAGGTCCTCAACGTGATCGGCGTTCCAGGGGCGGTTCCAGCCGCCCGCGTCGAGCACCTGGGTGAGCAGGCCGGCCGTGAAGCCCCACACCAGCATGCCCCGGACGCGGAAGGCGGGGCCGAACCTGAGCCCGGAGGGGTGCCGTACGGTCAGGCGGTTCGCCGGATCGACCAGCTCGGCGATCGGGACGCGGGCCACCATGGCGACCTCTCCCGGATGGCCCGGCGCGATGTCGGACGGCTCCCGCCACCACGCGGCCACGGGGGTGACCAGGTGGCGGCTGTGCGGCAGGTACAGCTCCGGCAGCGTGGCCATGACATCCACGCCCGCGGGCCTCACCCCGGCCTCCTCCCACGCCTCCCGGAGCGCGGCGCCGACCGGCCCGTCGTCCTCGGGGTCGATGCGCCCGCCGGGGAACGCGGGTTGCCCGGCGTGCGCAGCCAGCGTGGCGGCCCGTTCGGTGAGCAGGATGTCGGGGCCCTCCGGACCCTCGCCGAACAGGATCAGCACCGCCGCCGCCCTCGCCTCCCCATCGGGGGGCTCCAGGACGGACGGGACGGTCAGGTGCGGAGCCGCCGCACGGAAACGGTCGAGCCACGCTGGAACGGGCGGGGGGTGGTCGGTCACGCCTTACCTCAACCCCGCCGCACCGCAGTTGCTTCCCAGAGCCTTCACCCGCGAGCGCTGCGGGCGCCCCGGGCGCGGCGGGCGTTCCGGCGATTGAACGATCATGAGAACGGCCCCTCCTTGACCAGCTTGCCCGCCGTCACCTCGTCGATCGGCCCCTCGCCGAAGGACGGGCAGAGGCGGGCCACCGGGCAGGCCCCGCAGGCGGGCCGCCGGGAATGGCAGATCCGGCGGCCGTGCCAGATCAGCCGGTGCGACAGCATCGTCCAGTCCTTGCGCGGGATCAGCTCGGCGACCACCCGCTCCACCTTCACCGGGTCGGTCTCGTCGGTCCAGCCGAACCGGCGGGCCAGCCGGCCGAAGTGGGTGTCGACGGTGATCCCGGGGACGTCGAACGCGTTGCCGAGCACCACGTTGGCGGTCTTGCGGCCCACTCCGGGCAGGCTCACGAGCTCATCGAGGCTGCCCGGGACCTCCCCGTCGAAGCGTTCGCACAGGTCATGCCCGAGTTTCATAATATTGTTGGCCTTGGCCCGGAAGAATCCGGTCGGCTGGACCAACGTCTCGAGCTCTTCACGGTCCGCGGCGGCGTAGTCCTCCGCCGTCCGGTACCGGGTGAAGAGAGCCGGTGTGACCGCGTTCACCCGACGGTCCGTACACTGGGCGGACAGGATCGTGGCGACCAGCAGCTCGAGCGGATTGGTGAAGTCCAGCTCGCAGTGAGCGTCGGGGTAGAACGCGGCGAGCTCGCGGTTGATCCGCCGGGCACGGCGGACCAGAGCGAGGCGCGTCTCCGCCCGAGGCCGGGGCTTGCGGGGCGCCGTCACGGAGGCGGGGCTACCGTTGCGAGGCACGTGGGCAAGGGTACGTCCTCGGCCCCCCGTCCGGCGCGTCGCAGGCCCTGCCTTCACGTACGCGGTGGGACGTACGTCACACTATGTATGTAGGTGTTCGAGGAGGAAAGCGTGACCGACCGCGACGTGGACGTTCTGAGCAGGGCTCCGTTGTTCGAGGCACTCGACGAGCAGGGCGCCAAGGCGCTGCGCGCCAACGTGACGGAGTTGCGGCTGGCACGCGGCCAGACGCTCTTCAACGAGGGTGAGACCGGCGACCGGCTGTACGTGGTGCTGGACGGCAAGATCAAGCTGACCAGGGCCGCCCCGGACGGCCGGGAGAACCTGCTCAGCGTGCTCGGCCCGAGCGAGATGTTCGGCGAGCTGTCGCTGTTCGACCCCCGTCCGCGCACGGCCAGCGCGATCGCGGTGACCGAGTGCCGGCTGGCCGGGCTGGGGCACGACGACCTGCGTCCGTGGCTCACCGGCCACCCCGAGGTCGCCGTCCAGCTGCTGCGCGCCCTCGCCCAGCGACTGCGCCGGACCAACGACGTGATGGCCGACCTGGTGTTCACCGATGTCCCCGGGCGTGTCGCCAAGCAGCTGCTCGACCTGGCCGAGCGTTTCGGCCAGCCGTCGGAGGCCGGGCTGCACGTCCACCACGACCTCACCCAGGAGGAGCTGGCCCAGCTCGTCGGCGCCTCCCGGGAGACCGTCAACAAGGCACTCGCCGACTTCGCGCAGCGCAACTGGCTGCGGATCGAGGCGCGGGCCGTGGTCATCCTCGACATCGAACGGCTCCGCAAGCGCTCCAAGTGACCGCGGACGCAGCGACGCAGCGGACGCGGCGGACGCGGCGCAGCGGACGCGGCGGACGGTCAGACCGCCGGCCCCCGCCCGGCGGACAGAACGCGCCCTGCGGCCAGACGACGGGCGGCCACCCGACCGATCACGCGACCTACGGCCAGGCAAACCACAGCCAGGTGAACGACGGCAGGGCGACGGGCGGCCTGGTGGGCGGGCACGCGACCGGCGGTCAGGAGCGCTCGTTCAGGTAGTCGAGCTGGGACTGCACGGACCACTCGGCGGCCGGCCAGAGCGACTTGTCGACGTCCGCGTACACCCGGGCGACCACCTCCTTGGCGGTGCGGGCGCCCGCCTCGACCGCCGCCTCGACCTGGGCGAGCCGTTCCCGGCGGTGGGTGATGTAGTGGTCGAGCGCGCCGATGGGGTCGTCGAGCTTGGGCCCGTGCCCGGGCAGGATCGTGGCCGCCTCGACGTCCTCGGAGAACCGCCGCAGCCGGTCCAGGGAGCTCAGGTAGTCGCCGAGCCTGCCTTCGAGGACCGTCGTCCCGTACCCCAGCACGGTGTCCCCGGTCAGGACGGCGCGGTCGGCCGGGAGCCAGAACGTCAGCGAGTCGTTGGAATGGCCGGGGGTCTCCATGACGCGCAGTTCCAGGCCCCCGGTGATGATGACGTCCCCCTCGGCCAGGCCCTCGTCGCCGAGGCGGTGCCGGGGATCCAGCGCCCGCACCGGGACGCCCGAGCCGCCCCTGCCGCCAGCACCACCTGCACCGCCCGCGCCGCCGGAGGCCGCTGCTGCTGCGAGCTCGGCGAACTTCTTGGCCCCGGCGGAATGGTCCGGATGCCCGTGGGTGAGGAGAACCTGGCCTACCCGGCGCCCCTGCGCCGTGATCGCGTCCACCACGCGCCTGAGGTGAACGCCGTCCTTGGGGCCGGGATCGATGACCACGACCTCCTCGGCGCCCGGCTCCCCGATCACCCAGGTGTTGGTGCCGTCCAGCGTCATCGCGGACGGATTGGGCGCCAGCCAGCAGGTCGCCCGTTCCGTACCCATTCCGTCGATATCGCTCATTTGCCCCATCCTGCCCGACGGTCGATCGGGGTGACGGCCCGGGTTCCACCCCAGCCGTTCCAGGCGCCGCGGCACCGAGGTCCCCGCCAGCCGCCACAGCAGGACGCGGGACAGCGGCATGCTCCGGTGGCGGCGGGGAGACATTCGGATCACCCCTGCGGGTAGTGCCGCTCGGTGCCCTCGGGGAGGACGAGGTAGGCGTCGCCGTCGATGATCTCGGCCTGCGGCTCGTGCACCACGATCTCGCGCGGCGCGGCCAGCACGTCGGCGACCGTCTCGTACGCGCTCAGCTCGTCCAGCGTGGCCAGGGTGGGCGGCATGAGGAACCACTCGCCCGCCCGGGCCCGTTCGACCGCCTCGGCGGGCCGGACCCACGCCACCTGGTCGGCCTCGGTGCTGACGTCCCGGGCGCGCTGCCCGTCCGGCATCCCGGCGACGAAGAACCGGGTGTCGTACCGTTTGGGCTCGATCGCCGGCGTGATCCAGTGCGCCCACGGGCGGAGCAGGTCCGCGCGGAGCACCAGGCCGCGCCGGTCCAGGAACCGCGCGAACGACAGCGAACGGTCCAGCAGGGCCTGCCGGTCGGCCTCCCACTCGTCGCCCCGGGTGTCGTCCACCACGGTCGAACCGGTGGGACCGGCGAGCAGGACCAGCGTCTCCTCGAAGGTCTCGCGCACCGCCGCGCAGACCAGCTCACGCGCGAGCGTCTCCCCGGCCTTGAACGCCCGGCCCCATTCCTCGGGGGGCGGCCCGGACCAGGCGAGCGCGGCCTCGCCGTCGCGCGGGTCCACCGACCCGCCGGGGAAGACGTAGGCGCCGGGGGCGAAGGCCATGGAGGCGACCCGCCTGAGCAGGAACGCCTGGAGGCCGTGCCGGTCGTGGTCGCGCAGCACGACGACCGTGGCCGCGTCACGCGGGGCCACCGGGCTGAGCCGCCCGGCCCGGATCTCCTCGACCCGTTCCCGAAGCTCCGGGGGGAGCCTGAGCCCGTTCACCATCGCCCACCCTCACGTGTGATCCTCATGGCGGCCAATTCGGACATACCGAATGGCATTCCGTCAAGCCCGGACAGTCACCGGACGGCCACCCGACGGCCACGGGCGGGCAGCCACGGGCGGGCGGTGCCCGGGCAGGCGGCGTGCACGGCCCGCCGTGGGAAGGCGTACGACCCAACGCGATCCCACGGCGGGCACCGGCGGACGGCGCGTCGTCCGCGCTCGGGGCCGGGGTCTCAGGAGACCTCGGCGATCAGCTCCACCTCGACCGGCACGTTGCGCGGCAGCACGGCCACGCCCACGGCGCTGCGCGCGTGCGTACCGGCGGACCCGAAGATCTCACCCAGCAGGTCGCTGGCCCCGTTGATCACCTGCGGCTGGCCGTAGAAGTCGGGCGCGCTGGCCACGAAGCCGACGACCTTCACGATCCGCGCGACCCGCGACAGCTCGCCGACCTCGGCCTTGAGGGCCGCGACGCAGTTGAGCGCGCAGACGCGGGCCTGCTCGACCGCCTGGTCGAGGTCCACCTCGGCGCCGACCTTGCCGAACACGTGCAGCTCGCCCTTGACGAACGGAACCTGTCCCGAGGTGTACACCAGCGACCCGGTGCGCATCGTGGGCACGTACGACGCCAGCGGCGCCACGACCTCGGGCAGCTCCAGTCCGAGCTCGCGGACGCGCTCCTCGGGGGTGCTCGCCATCACTGCTCCAGTTCGCGCTTGAAGTAGGCCACGAGGTTCTCCGGGTTCGGCCCCGGCAGCACGGTGACGAGCTCCCACCCGTCCTGGCCCCAGTTGTCAAGGATCTGCTTGGTCGCATGGACCAGCAGGGGAACGGTCGCGTACTCCCACTTCTTCATGGCGCTCAGCCTAGCGATCCGATCTCTCCGCGCGCGTCGCGTCCCGGCCGACGGAACGGCCGACGGAACGGCCGTCCCCAGCGGGCCGTTCGGCCACCTCTCGGCAGGGTCGCCGTCGTGGCGGCGGCGCGCGCAGCTCGATCAGGATCATCGAGGCCCCTTCGGCGCTCATGATCTCCAACCCCTGGTGCGCCGGGCACCCGCTCGGCTCCGGCGCCGCCGGCCCGCGGCCCGGGCCGCACGTCGAGTCGGTGGGCCGGGGTCAGGATTCGCGGTCCGCCGGCGGCTCCGCGGGCTGCCCGGGCTGCCGCTGGGCGGGTCCGTCCAGCGGGTGGGCCGGAGGCCGTTCGCCCGCTTCCAGGCCGGGCGGTGTCTCGCCTGCCCCGGCGGGCCCGGACACCTCGCGCGCCTCCTCGGAGCCGCGCTTCCCGCCCTTGGACGCGCCCTCCGGCTCGCCCTCGGACGCGCCCCTGGACTCGCTCTTCGGCGTGCTCTTGGATCCGGGCGCGTCCAGCCCGATCACCGGGGGAACGTCCTGCGGCGATTCGAGCGTGGACGGCTGCTCCGCCGCCAGGGCCAGATCCTCCTCGGCCTTGGCGAGCCGTTCGCGCAGATCGGTCCGCTCGGCCGGCCGGCCGGCCTCCGCGGTCCCGCCGCTCATCTTGTCGAAGAACCTGAGGATCTCCACCGGCAGCGGCATGACCAGGGTGCTGTTCTTCTCGGCCGACACCTCGACGACGGTCTGCAGCATGCGCAGCTGCAGCGCGGCCGGGTCCTGCGACATGATCTCGGCCGCCGCGGCCAGCCGCTTGGACGCCTGGAACTCGCCGTCCGCGGTGATGATGCGGGCGCGCCGCTCCCGCTCGGCCTCGGCCTGGCGGGCCATGGAACGCTTCATGCCCTCCGGCAGCGAGACGTCCTTGATCTCGACCCGCTCGATCCGGATGCCCCACGGCGCGTCGGTGATCTCGTCCATGATCCGGCGCAGCCGCGCGTTGATCTTCTCCCGCTCACCGAGCAGCTCCTGCATGTCGGTCTGCCCGATGACGGAACGCAGCGACGTCTGGCCGATCTGGGAGACCGCGTACCCGTAGTTCTGCACGTTGACGATCGCCTTCACCGGGTCGATCACCCGGATGTAGACGACCGCGTCGACCCGGACGCTCACGTTGTCCTGGGTGATCCCCTCCTGGGCGGGCACGTTCATCGTGACCGTCTGCTGGCTGACCTTCTGCATCCGTTCCATGATCGGCACGATGAACGTCAGCCCGGGACGGCGGACCGCGCCGGGCCTGAGCCGCCCCTCCCGCTGCACCTGGCCGAACCGGAACACGATGCCGTTCTCGAACTGCTGCACGACCCGTACCGACGCCGCGGCGCCGAGGAACGCGAGGATCGCGACGACGATGATGACGATGACTACCGCTTCCATCACGGGCACCTTCCACGCGATGCGGCTGAGCCCTTCCAGGGCCCAGGCCGGCCGGTCTCCAGGCTGGGGAGACCCGGCCCGGTGACCGGTCGCACGTTTCCTAGCTAACCTCGTGGGAACGGCCGAAACAACGGTCCGGAACATCACTCTCCGTGGCGTTCACGGCACCGTGTCAGGAATCACTTGCATGAGTCCGGACACCCTCTGAAGTCCTTGCCGAGCGAACGATATGGTCGATCGGGTGAGCGCGAGAGACACCGACTGGGACGGCGTACGCCTCCATGTGGTCACGGGCAAGGGCGGCACCGGGAAGACCACCGTCGCCGCCGCCCTCGCCCTTGCGCTGGCCGCCGGCGGCCGGAAGGTCCTGCTGGTCGAGGTGGAGGGGCGGCAGGGCATCGCCCAGCTGTTCGACTGCCCGCCCCTGCCGTACGAGGAGCGCAGGGTGGCGGTCGCCCCGGACGGCGGTGACGTCTACGCGCTCGCGATCGACACCGAAGAGGCGCTGCTCGAATACCTGGAGATGTTCTACAGCCTCAAGCGGGCGGGCAAGGCCATGACCAAGCTCGGTGTCGTCGACTTCGTCACCACCATCGCCCCCGGGCTGCGGGACGTGATCCTCACCGGCAAGACCAGCGAGGCCGTCCGCCGCCGCGAGAAGGACGGCTCGTTCGTCTACGACGCGGTGGTCATGGACGCCCCGCCCACCGGCCGGATCACCAAGTTCCTCAACGTCAACGACGAGGTGTCCGGGCTGGCGAAGGTCGGCCCCGTGCGCAACCACGCCGACACGGTGATGAAGGTGGTGCGGAGCCCCGAGACCGCGGTCCACTTCGTCACCCTCCTGGAGGAGATGCCCGTCCAGGAGACGATGGACGGCGTCCACGACCTCACCGAGGCGGGACTGCCCGTCGGCGGGGTCATGGTCAACATGGAGCACCCGCCGATGCTGTCCGACGGCGACCTGGCCAGGGCCACCGCGGACGGACTCGACCTGGACGAGATCGTCCGCGGCGTGAAGGCGGCCGGACTGGAGAGCGACGCCGAGTCGATCGCCGCCGCGCTGGCCGCCGAGGGCGTCGACCACGCCCGCCGCACCGCGATGCAGCGGCGGGAGAAGGAACGGCTGGAGTCGATCGACCGGCCGCGCTACACGCTGCCCCTGCTGTCGGACGGCATGGACCTCGCCGGCCTGTACGACCTGGCCGAGGCCCTCCGCGACCAGGGAGCCGCATGAGCCCCGCGCCCGGCCGGCGGCCCGGCCCGGGACGCGCCGGCGGGAGCCGGAGCGGATGGAACCACAGGAGCCGGGGCGGCCGGACCAGCGGCGGCCCCGCCGTGAACGGAAGACGCTGCCCGTGATGAGCCCGACCGCCAAGACACCCTCCGGGAAGACCCCGTCCGGCAAGAACCCGTCGGTCAGGGGCGCCTCCGGCAGGGGCCCGTCCGCGAAGACCCCGCCGGTCCTGGACGTGGACGCGCTGATCGACGACCCGCGCACGAAGATCGTCGTGTGCTGCGGCTCCGGCGGCGTCGGCAAGACCACCACCGCGGCCGCCCTGGGAGTGCGGGCCGCCGAGCGCGGCCGGGACGTCGTCGTCCTCACCGTCGACCCGGCCCGGCGGCTGGCCCAGTCGATGGGGCTGTCCGAGCTGGACAACAACCCGCGCCGGATCGAGATCGACGGCGACGGCGAGCTGCACGCCATGATGCTCGACATGAAGCGCACCTTCGACGAGATCGTCGAGGCGCACGCCGACCCGGACCGGGCCAAGCAGATCCTGGCCAACCCCTTCTACCAGTCGCTGTCCTCCAGCCTCTCGGGCACGCAGGAGTACATGGCGATGGAGAAGCTGGGGCAGCTGCACCGCTCCGGCGCCTGGGACCTGATCATCGTGGACACCCCGCCGTCCCGGAACGCGCTGGACTTCCTGGACGCGCCCGAGCGCATGGGCCGCTTCCTGGACGGCCGCTTCATGAAGCTCCTGGCGGCCCCGGCCAAGACCGGCGGCCGGTTCGGCGTCAAGGTCATCAGCGCCGGCTTCGGCATGTTCACCGGCGCGATCAACAAGGTGCTCGGCGTCCAGCTGCTGCGCGACGTGCAGACCTTCGTGGCGGCCTTCGACACGATGTTCGGCGGCTTCCGCGAGCGCGCCGAGAAGACGTTCAGGCTCCTCCAGACGCCCGGCACCGCCTTCCTCGTGGTCGCCGCCCCCGAGCCGGACGCGCTGCGCGAGGCGTCGTACTTCGTGGAGCGCCTGGCCGAGGAGCGGATGCCGCTCGCGGGGCTGGTCGTCAACCGGGTGCACGAGACCGCCGGTGACGTTCTCTCGGCCGCGCGCAGCCAGGCCGCGGCCGAGAACCTGGAGGAACGCGGCGACCACCCGCTGACCGCGGCGCTGCTCCGCCTGCACACCGACCGGATGCAGGTCGCCGCCCGCGAGGAACGGCTGCGCGAGCACTTCGCGTCCACCCACCCCACGGTGCCGATCACCGCCGTCCCGGCCCAGGCCGAGGACGTCCACGATCTGGAGGGCCTGCGCCGCGTCGGGGCGGACCTCTCCGCCCGCACCACCGCCGCCTGACCACCGCCGCCCGGCAAGCGCCGCGCCCCGAGGCCGCCACTTGTCGCCTGGGCGCCTGGCGCCTGCGCGCCTGCCGCGCAAACCTCGCGCGGTACGCGGACCCCAGGGACAAATCACCCCCAGATGGGGCAACCTCGGACTAAACGCCTCCCCCTGGCCGCATGTGGCCACAGCGAGTTACGGCCTCGACTACCGGCACATATGGCCACCCGATACCCCAGCAGAAAGGGCTGGGAGAGGGCCCGGACATGAACGTGGGCCCGCACCACATCCCGGTGCGGGCCCATGCCCATTGATCAAGACCTTGTACCTCGCTGGTGCCGCCCGCTCAAAGGAACGATCCACCGATGGCCGTCCCGGGGATGGTGCCCCCAGCACATGACATCGTGAGGATCATTCGAGGGAGGTGCACACTCCATGCCTGCCGGGCCGGTCCGAGGGGTCCCCCCGAGCCGCCGACGGTGCCGGTCAGCTGGCGACGAGTTCGCTCTCGTCGGGTTCCACCGACCGCTCGTACGCCTCCTTGGCGGTTTCCAGCAGGTCGCGCCACGAGCGCACATCCGGACGCCGCCGCAGCAGAGCCCGGCGTTCCCGCTCCGTCATGCCGCCCCACACACCGAACTCGATCCGGTTGTCGAGAGCGTCGGCGAGACACTCTGTACGCACCGGGCAGCCACGGCAGATGAGCTTGGCTCGATTCTGCGCCGCTCCCTGCACGAACAGGGCGTCTGGATCCGCGTTACGGCAGGCGGCGCGGGCGGTCCAATCCGTGATCCACATCTTGGCCCCACTCCCCTAGGGTCTGTGTCGATTTGCGCTCCTTGGCCGGACGGGCGCGGACGTCAGGCCGCCAAACGAAAGCCGTGGGGAAGAACTTACGGAAGCGAGGGGGGATTCAACAGTCCCCGATGGGCCCATTCTCGATATAGCCCTCCAGGGCTATACCGCCGGAACGGACTAGTTACCTCTCCTTGACGCTTGAGCGTCCCCAACGGTTGACACGAAACCGAAGGGCGTTCGGACATACCGGTCCCGGCCTCCCCCTCCCGGGTCGGCCACCCGCGCACCCTGGGCACCCCGCCCATCTCCACGCGACCATCACGCCAGGTGTCCCGTATGCACCGCTCGTCCCCGCGTACCCTAGGCATGTGCACGGTGCTAATAGGGATAGGCGGCAGGCCGTCGCCACGCTGTTCCGGCTCATCGGAGCGGGTGTCGTCGCGGGCGTCCTCGTCGCCTTCATCGCGCTGCCGGGCGTCGGGAGCGCGGGGCTGACCGCGCGCGACGCCGCCAACAACTTCGAGAACATGGACGGCGAGCTGAAGACGTCGCCACCGTCGGAGAAGACGGTGATGTACGACGTCAACGGCAAGGAGGTCGCCCGGTTCTTCGACAAGTACCGCGAGTCGGTCCGTCTCGACCAGGTCGACCAGATCATGAGACAGGCGATCATCGACATCGAGGACTCGCGCTTCTACGAGCACGGCGCGCTCGACCTCAAGGGCACCATCCGCGCGATGGCCTCCAACGCCAACTCGGAGCAGACGCAGGGCGGCTCCACCCTCACCCAGCAGTACGTCAAGAACCTCCTGGTCGACAGCGCGAAGACCGAGGAGGAGTACCTCGACGCCACCGCCCCCACGGTCGGCCGCAAGCTGCGCGAGCTGCGCTACGCGCTCGACGTCGAGCAGCGGCTGACCAAGGACCAGATCCTCGAGGGCTACCTCAACATCGCCTACTTCGGCGCCGGGGCGTACGGGGTGCAGGCCGCGTCCAAGCGCTACTTCAGCAAGCCCGCCAGCAAGCTGAAGCTGGAAGAGGCGGCGCTGCTGGCCGGCATCACGCAGAACCCCACGGCACACGACCCCATCCGCAACCCCGACTCCGCCCGTAAACGGCGTGACGTCGTCCTTTACCGGATGGTGCAGCTCAACCACATCACCAAGGCGCAGGCCGACGCCGCCGCCGCCAAGCCGATCGAGCTGAACGAGACCGCTCCGGTCGGCGGCTGCGAGACCAGCAAGGCCCCGTTCTTCTGCGAGTACGTCAAGTACGACGCGTTGCGGATCCTGTCCGGCGGCAAGTACTCCTCGCTCAAGCCGAAGCAGCGCCAGGACATCGTCAACAAGCTCAACCGCGGCGGCTACACGATCCGCACCACGCTGGACATGAAGGCCCAGAACGCCGTCGACCGGGCGCTGCGCAGCCAGGTGTCCCCGACCAGCAACCGCGTCGGCGCCGAGGCGATGGTCGAGCCCGGCACCGGCTACGTCAGGGCCATCGGGGTGAGCAAGCGGTTCGGCGCGGGCAAGGGCCGCACCACCCTCAACCTGGCCGCCGACACCGCGCACGGCGGCGGCTTCGGCGTCTCCGCGGGCTCGACGTTCAAGACCTTCACCCTGGCCGCCGCGCTCGACCAGGGCATCCCGGTCAACACCTCGATCAACTCGCCCGAGACCATGAGCATCTCCGGCTTCCAGCCCTGCCGCTACACCGGGGAGTTCGCCGGCAAGAAGTACGACAACGAACTGCTGGGCGGCGGCTCCTGGCCCTCGGTGTCCAACGCGGGCGACAGCGAGGCGGGCACGTTCAACCTCAAGAACGGCACCTGGCACTCGGTCAACACCTTCTACGCCCAGCTCGAGAAGCGGGTCGGGGTCTGCAACGCGGTCAGGATGGCCGAGAAGTTCGGCATGAAGCGGGCCGACGGCAACCCGATCGCGCCCCTCCCGTCCCAGGTCCTGGGCGTGAACGACATCGACATGGTCCACCTGGCCGCCGCGTACGCCGGCTTCGCCGCCCGCGGCAAGTACTGCGCGCCGATCGCGATCACCGAGATCGTCGACTCCGAGGGCAAGCAGGTCAAGGTGCCCAAGCGCGACTGCCGCCAGGTCCTCGACGAGGCCGTCGCCGACAAGGTCAACGAGATCCTGCAGGGCGTGCTGACCAAGGGCACCGCCAAGGGGCGCGGCATCGGCCGTCCCTCCGCCGCCAAGACCGGCACCTGTGAAGAGCACAGCTGCGCGGTGTTCGCCGGCCACACCCCGAACATGGCCGCCGCAGCCGCCTTCTGGGACTACCGGGGCCCCTGGAAGTACAAGGTGTACGGCGTCTACGGCGCCGACACGCCCGGGGCGATCTGGCAGCAGAGCATGCGCGGCGCCCTCGCCGGCAAGCCCGCCCCCGGGTTCGCCCGTCCCACCCAGGACTTCGGCGACGCCATCCGGGTCCCGGACGTGAAGGGCATGTCGGTGGACGCCGCCAGGGCCCGCCTCGAAGCCGCCGACCTCCAGGTACGGGTCTCGCCCCGTCCCATCGAGTCGGACGCCCGCAGGGGCACCGTGGCCTCGACGTCACCGGGCGCCCAGGCCGAGGTCGACCCCGGCACCACCGTGATCCTCTACCTCAGCAACGGCCGCCGCGGCGACCGCGGCGACCAGGGGCCACGGGACCGTGGCCCGGGCGGCGGCTTCCAGTGGCCCTGGGAGAACTGACCCGGAACCGGCGCCCGGCCTTCTCGGCCGGGCGCCGTTCTCATCCGGCGGACAGCTGACGCTTGACCTCGGCGGCCACCCGGCCGCCCTCGGCCCGTCCCGCCACCTTCGGGTTCACGACCTTCATGACCTGCCCCATCGCCCGCGGCCCCGCGGCGCCGGTCTCGGTGATCGCGGCGGTCACCAGCGCGGCGAGCTCGTCCTCCCCCAGCTGGGCGGGCAGGTACTCCTCCAGCACCGCGCCCTCGTCCCGCTCGGCCCGCGCCTGCTCGTCCCGCCCGGCGTCGCTGAACGCCGTCGCGGCCTCGCGGCGCTTCTTGGCCTCCCGGGTGAGGACCTTGACGACGTCCTCGTCCGACAGCTCGCGGGACTTCTTGCCGGCCACCTCCTCGGTCTTGACCGCGGTGAGGGCCATCCGCAGCGTGCGGGTACGCACGTCGTCGCGGGCCTTCATCGCCGTCGAGAGATCGGTTTCCAGCTTCTCCTTCAGGGCACTCATGACCACAATCATGCCCGCCCGGCCACCGGTGTCTCACCAGGATTAACCGCCGTACGCGCCACTGCCCGACTCTGGGACGATATGAGGCAACGGGTCCGGGTCCTGGGAGGAGAACCGTGCGAAAGCTCTACGCCATACCCCTCGGGCTGGCGGCGACCGGCGCGGCCACGTTCGGATACGCGTCCGTCGTGGAACGCAACTGGTTCCATCTGCGCCGCTTCGACGTCCCCGTCCTGCCCCCCGGCCGTCCCCCCGTCAAGATCCTGCACATCTCCGACGCGCACCTCACCCCGGGCCGCAAGCGCCTGATCAGGTGGGTCCGTTCCCTGGAGGAACTCGAACCCGACCTGGTCGTCAACACCGGAGACACGCTCTCCCACCGCGACGCCATCGGCCCGTTCCTGGACGCCCTCGGCCCCCTCCTCGACCGGCCGGGCGTTTTCGTCTACGGCTCGAACGACCTCTACTCGCCGGTCTTCAAGAACCCCGCCCGCTACCTCTGGCGCACCAGCAAGTCCGACTACAAGAAGCGCCGCCGCGAACCCGACCTCCCGTACCGCGAACTGGGCTCCTCCCTCCAGGCCGCGGGCTGGCTCGACCTCAACAACCGCATCGGCCGCCTCAAGGTCGGCGAACTCGACATCGAGTTCGGCGGCATCGACGACTCCCACATCAACCGCGACCGCTACGACAAGATCGCCGGCCCGGTCGACCCGCAGGCCGACGTCCACCTGGGCGTCATGCATTCCCCCGAACCCCGCAACATGGACCGCTTCGCCGCCGACGGCTACGACCTCCTCCTGGCCGGCCACACCCACGGCGGCCAGGTCTGCGTCCCCTTCTTCGGCGCCCTCGCCACCAACTGCGGCATCGACCGTCCCCGTGTCAAGGGCCTCCACAAGCACCGCGGCTCCTGGCTCCACGTCTCCGCCGGCCTCGGCACGTCCCCCACGGCCCCCGTCCGCTTCTGCTGCCCGCCCGAAGCGTCCCTCCTCACCCTCGTCCCCCGCCAATAGGGGACGCACCACCCTCCGGCATCCGCTACAGTGGACGAGGCGCCGGGAAGTCGTACGACTCCCGGGCAGCCACCACCGGGGTGTAGCGCAGCTTGGCAGCGCGCTTCGTTCGGGACGAAGAGGTCGTGGGTTCAAATCCCGCCACCCCGACACAAAGGTGCAGGTCAGAGGCCGGTTCTCCATCACGGAGACCGGCCTCAAGATCTTTCGACCCCCATCTGACCCCGAGCCTAGCCGTGACCCTCTGGTCTCCAGGGTCACACGTCATCACTCCCAGGCACGTCCCGGCCCCCGTCAATCCCGATCTGAGACGCTGACTGCAAACTCCCCCACGTTTGATCATCAACTACTGGACAGCGCAGCGGCAAGCCGAGTTGTTAGCGAGGATCGATCACTCCCTCGCGCCCTCGTCCAAGCATGAGCGGCAACGTGTGGCGTAGACGGTGCGACGCTTGGTGAGGCACCGTCAAAGATGCTTCGAGTTCAATCACGCTTCTTCCTCTACGTGCCGTTTGTGCTCCGAGTGGCTCTCAGAGGGTGCAGCGCGGTGGGTGTGCCAGTGCTCGGTCAGCCATCCTGCCTGGCCGGGAGTGGGGGGGTGGTGGAGCGGTTGGCTTTGGAGGCGTTCGTACTCGTCGTAGCAGGAAGCGGGTGGGCCGACATCGATGGTGTGGGTATCGGGGTTAATGGCAAGTTGCCCGAGGTCGAAGAGGCGGTGAATGTCGCGGCGTAGCAGCATGCCGCCGTCGGCGTCGTGGGTGGCATGTTCGGCGTAGCTGTACAGGTGGGCAGCTTCCAGGACAGCTTCGGGGGCGGGGCCTGTGAAGGTGCAGACCGGGCCGTGGCTTTGGAGAAGTGCACGGCGGAAGTTGGCTTGGCCGATGCGGACCCTGACGGTGGCGTGGGTGTGGCCGCCGGCTAGGCGATCCTGGGTGGCGTTCAGGAGCCGTTCGGGCAACACAGCCGCAGTGTCGTGGGCCAGGACGTGGGTGAAGGCCGTCCAGTTCAGAGGCCGGAGACTGAGTTGCGACTTGGGGCTCAGGCACAGCGCGCGGAGCTGGTCTCCGGACAGTGCTCCGGCCAGGTCGATCCATGCGGCGTCGTGCCGGGATCGGTAGGTGGTGACCTGGATGGTGCGGGAGGCTGGTGTGTCGAAGGTGGCTTTGCAGTCGTAGCATTTGTAGCGCGGGGTCAGGCTGTCCCGTTCGCCGATCTTGGATTTTTGGCAGGTAGGGCAGCGGTGCAGCCGTTTGGTCGCGCTGCTTGTGGTGATCTCCTCGATGACCGACACGCCCAGCAGGACGGTCCTGTCCCAGACCGCGATGATGTCTCCGACCGCGACGGCGCGAGAGTTGGGGACGGTGTCGTCCCAGCTGTAGTGAGCGCTGGGAAGGTCGTCGTAGCCGTCGTTGCTGCCGTGGTGGCGTTTACCCGACACCGCCAGAGCCAGCCATGCGGTGTGGTCGCTCATCCCCTCTCCCCCGCGGTTTCCTGGGCGGTCTCGATGTGCTGCACGGTGACGCTTGTGCCGAAGGCGTGGGCGGCGTCGAATAGCTCGGTGAGGACCTGAGCGCCCCAGGCGAGGTGTTCGGCTGTTACCCGGGCGGTCCAGGTGCGGTCGCGGTCGTTGTAGTGGGCGACGCGCCGCAACTGGGCAGTCTGTGCTTCGAAGTCAGAAGTTGGCAGGTTGGTGTTAGTGGCGATGGTCAGTTCGAACACGGGTGTGGATGCGGAAGTGGTCACACGAGTAGCCTGACCTACCTCGCCGACATTTCGGGTTTTGCCCGGCAAGTGTCGACATGCCAGTATCGGCCGTATGGTTGCGGCTTGGAGTTTCCTCACCGTCGCAGAGGCAGACCAGCAGTTCGGCGGGAATCTCGGCTACGAGGACGTCCTCGGTGAGCGGTACCTGTGGAACAACACCGTGCCCAACTACCGGGCGGTGCAGCCCGGCGACTTGGTGGTGCTGCGCGACAAGACCTGGGTCCTAGGGCTGGCCTGGGTGGACGACATCGCCCAAGGGCCGGGCAAGAAGGTGCTGCGGCGCTGTCCGCAGTGCACCGCTACATCGATCAAACGCCGGACCACCAAGACCCCGAGCTTCAAGTGTTCGGGGTGCGGTGCCGAGTTCGACAACCCGGTCACCAATGTCCTGGACGTGACGGTCTTCGAGGCTGACTACGCGCGGACCTGGCGTCCGCTAGATCCCCTCAGGCGAGTGGAGCAGATCCAGGGGTTGTTCCTCAACAGGTCGGGACAGCAGTCCATCCGCCCGATGGACCTGGAAGGGGTCCGTACCGCTCTCACCGGCTCGGCCGGGGCCGGGCCGCTGTGGTGGAAGGAGGACGGCGGGCTCCGCCCGCCCATTCCGGGCGGTCACACCCTCATCCTGCACAAGGCACGCGTAGGCCAGCAGCAGTTCCGCCAGCGGATGCTCGAACGGTACGGGTCGCGTTGTGCCATTACCGGCGACCAGCCGGAGGAGGTGCTGGAGGCAGCCCACCTCTATCGGTACGCCACCACACCCCACCACGACCTCAACGGAGGGCTACTCCTGCGCCGCGACCTGCATGCCCTTCTGGACCGCGGTCTGCTCACCATCGACACCACCACCTGGACGGTCCAGCTCGCGCCACGCCTCCGCAGCCCCAAGTATGCAGACTTCGCCCCGCTCCACGGCCAGCCTCTGAAGCTCCCCACGTCAAAGCGGCCGGACAGCACCTACCTCGACGAACACCACAAGATCGCCACCGAGGCATGGGCCGTCTAACCTGACCGACCCGGGCCAGGTGTCCGGGCCGGCGTGCGCCCCACAGGATGTACTAGGGCCTGTTCGTAGTTCGGATCACGGGAGGGCCGGCAGGCTACGTAGCCAGATGATGCATCCGCGCAGGTGGAGTCCGGCGAGGTAGCTGTCGGGGGTCTTGTCGTAGCGGGTGGCCAGCCCTCTCCATTCCTTGAGCTTGTTGATGCAGCGTTCAACGGTGTTGCGGTCTTTGTAGAGGTCGGCGTCGTGGCTGACCGGGCGGCCTCTGAGGTTCCCCCGGTAGCACGGACAGCTTGATGTTGCCCCGGCGTTACGGGACAGGCTCTAGCCGAACAATTCCGGCACCTGACGCCCTCGGCGAGCAGCCCATCCGGGATCTCCTGGCTCACTACTGTCCCGAACTCCGCGTCCTGAGCTGACACCGTCCGTCCTCCCTCAAGACCCGATCCGGGCGGGACGCCGAGCGTCGCCACAGGCGTGCTGCGCCGCCGTGGATGACTTGGCAAAAGTCGGTCAGCGGCCATGGGGTCGCCTATGCGCCCATGCTCCTCTTCCCCCAGGGAGAACACGCGACCCATCCGCCAACCTGGTCCGCTCCGCAGGGGATCGAAGACCTGCTACACCGCCGAGGCGACCTGTCGACTACCTGGAACTCGACGGTACCGGCAACGCGAAGGTCTACAACGGACAGGAGGAGCTGACGGGGCCCGGCATCTTCCTGATCCTGGGTCCTCTAACTGCCGCGGGATCAGCGGCTCCGCCTCCTCCAGCGGTTCGTGCGGCTCCTCTAGCTGCATGTCGGTCATGGTCGGTTCCGTACCGCCCTCCACGGGCAGGCGTCACCGCGAACAACTCAGGCAAGCTGACGTCTCATCTGGCTTCTCAGGCTCCAGACTCCTCTAGAATGACCTCCGGTCGCGTGCCGAAATTGTGGTTCGAGGCCAAGATTCGGGAGCTTACGGACTGCCCTGAAACCTGACAGAGCGGCATGAACACCCCTGTGGCACTTGACAACAGAGGAGGGCCTTGCCCTGCTGAGGGCGTCTGTGGTCTCCTGGTGCTCGTTGTTGTTGCCAGCGCGAAGGAGAGGTCTGCGTCGTGCAGGAACCGCACTACGGCGTACCTCTTGAGCGCAGCGACTATCTGGAGCTCAAGCGTCACCGGAACAGCTGCACCCCCGAACGGTTCTCCGCGTGGCTAGAGAAGCACGGCGCGGGGCGGCGTCTGGCCTTGGACCTCTTCTCCGGGGCTGGTGGCCTGAGCCTGGGGCTCCAGCGCGCAGGGTGGACGCTCGCAGCTGCAGTCGACTACGACGAGCGAGCCCTGGAAACCCATGCCGCGAACTTCCCGGGCATGAGCTTGCACATGGACTTGGGTGATCCTGCCGAACGCGACAGGCTCGAGGAAGTCCTGGAACCTGCGGTGGGAAAGATCGATCTTGTGGCCGGCGGCCCCCCCTGTCAGCCGTTCAGCAGGGCCGGTCGCAGCAAGATTCGTCACCTCGTCGAGCATCACGGCCGCGACCCGCACGACCTCCGCAAGGAGCTGTGGAGCGCCTACCTGGACGTGGTTAAGAGGATCAAGCCTCGCGCCGTTCTCATGGAGAACGTTCCGGACATGGGGCTCGGTGACGACTTCTTCGTGGTCCGAGTGATCGAACAACAGCTGGAGGAGCTCGGGTACGCGACCGAGGTGCGTCTGGTAGACGCATGGCGGTACGGAGTTCCCCAGCACCGGAAACGGTTGATCCTTCTGGCCAGGAACGACATCGAGAAGTTCGAGTGGCAGTCGGCGTGCGCTGAGGACGAACGCACCACTCTTCGCGAAGCCATCGGTGACCTCCCGCCCCTTCATGCAGTGCCGTTGGAACGGGTCGGTGAGCGCAGGCTGCGCTACTTCACCCCGCGCGAGCTACAGTCCTCATTCGCGGCAGAGATGCGCAAGAGAGCGCCGCAAGAGGTCGTCTGGGATCACATGTCCCGCCGGGTGCGGGAGGACGACTGGATCATCTTCAAGAAGATGAACTCCAAGACCCTGTACTCAGAGATCGACCCGGAGCTCCAGCGGTACAATGCTGACGATTTCACCGACAAGTACAAGAAGTTGGACTGGGAGGATCTCAGCAGGTCGATCACGGCTCACATCGCCAAGGATGGATACTGGTACATCCATCCGGATCAGAACCGAACGCTGACCGTCCGCGAAGCAGCCAGAATCCAGACCTTCCCCGACCGGTTCCGCTTTGCAGGAACTCGCAGCGATGCCTTCCGGCAAATCGGCAACGCGGTACCCCCTTTCTTGGGGGAGGCGGCAGCCAGGACCCTGCTTCCCTCAGAAAAGAGCAATAGCAGGGTCAGCCTACAGCCGTACTGGCGCACGGTTCGCCATGAGCTGACTATCTGGGCAGAGCGTCAGCGCGACAATGGCGAATGGCACCAGCTTCCCAAGCTGTACCCACTGCATGCATCCGTTGTAGCTGTCCTCTCCAGCGCCCGGATACGCCTCGATCAGCTACGTAAGATCGTCGCTACTGTTCAGAACGAATCCACTCTGACACAGAGTGCTCTCGATTCACTCCTCGCCGAGGTACCTACGGAAGCCACCCGGAAACACATCCAACGACTGGCTGTGCTGCTGGACGACTCCGACGCTTGGTCCCAGGAACGGCGCAGGGAGATTCCTGAGCACCTGAAGATGAAGAAATCCGAGTCGAGGCTCTACCTTCTACTGATCGACGATGACCTCCTCTGGGTAGGCCAGAGTGCCTTGCGCGTCGCGGCTCGACTGAACGACAGTTCCTCGGATCTTACTAACCGGTTGAGTGATGGACGTGTCGATCTCGTGAGACTGGTGGGTGCAGGTGAGAAAGCACCTCTACGCATGGCAGCGTTGCGGTTGATCGGGAACTCCCTGTGCCGGGCCAGACAGCCGATCTGCCACGAGTGTCCCCTCGCTCAGTTCTGCAAGTGGCGCAAGCGGGCCGCTCCGGATGACCTTTTCAGCGCGGCTCTGAACCCGGAAAGCGCCGGATAGTCGGTCCCTCCACTGCTGTCTGCGCGGGAGCTGTGCATTCCTTTCCCACTTTGAGCGCCGCCTGTGTGACGTCAGAACGGATCTCGCACTCCCAGATCCGGACGACCGTCCAGCCCGCGGCCTTCACGGCTTCCGTGTTCCGCCTGTCTCGCTCCCTGTTCGTATCGATCTTGTCCTTCCAGCGCTGCGCGTTGGGCCCCTTGAAGTTCTTCGGTCCATGCTCCGGGCATCCGTGCCAGAAACAACCGTCAACGAAAACGGCTACACGGTATCGGGGCAGCACAAAGTCGGCCGTACATCGGGGCAGTACCTGCTTTTGGAGACGGAACCTCAGCCCCAGACGGTGAACGGCACTTCTCAGAGCGATCTCTGGCTTGGTGTCCCTCACACGCCGGCCGCGGAGGTGCTCCCCTTGCGAGGTGCTGACCCACTTCCGGTCAGCACCCCTTCCTCCTTGCGTCACGGTTCCGGCCTCAGGCCCACCACGGCCGCCGGCCAGGAGAGTGTCACGTCTCCTCCCGACTGGAGACCGGTAACCGTCCGAAGTTCTCCCACAGTCTGACCTCCGTCCACCTGTTTGATTCTAAGGAAGCTCAATCGCCGCATGGAGCGTGCATGGAAGACCCGTACCCGACCCGCACCATCCGACAAGAGCCAGCAGCAATCGCCTTGGCCACCGCGCTGTTGAAAGCCCGAGGGCTCCGAAGATCAACTCGAAGCCGTCCAGACAACTCAGCGGCGTACGCGTTGTGCCACGCGAAGGTGGAGCAGCCCCACACAGATCATCTACGCCAGCCAAGCCCTTTTAGTACCATGCTCCGGACGAGAGGTTTCGGCTGGCGTGAGGTGAGTTGCAACTCGCTCACCCCACGATGCCCGAGGAGTCCTGCCACATGCCGCTCCACGGGGCCCACAGACGAGTCGACCACACAGGACTGACCGGGTACGGAGCGTGAAGATGGACTTCGACGTTGCCGCCCCCGACCCTGCCGGCATGGTGGCATCGCTCAGTTCGCTCGGCTACTCGCTCCCCGCCGCCGTCGCCGACCTTGTGGACAACAGCATCTCGGCAGAGGCCAGGAACATCGACGTCGACTTCACGTGGGGCGGGCAGAACTCCTGGATCGCCGTGACTGACGACGGCCGTGGAATGACCCAGCCCGAGCTGGTGACCGCTATGACGGTGGCGGCCCGCGGCCCCTCTGCTGAACGGAGTGCCACGGATCTCGGCCGTTTCGGTGTGGGGCTGAAGACCGCTTCCTTCTCCCAGTGCCGCAAGCTCACCGTAGCCACGGCCAGGGACGGGGTCTGGCATGTCCGGGCATGGGACCTCGGTGTCGTGGAGCACTACAAGGAGTGGAGACTCCTCCGTGATCCCGGCGATACGACCACGGCCCTCCTGCATCAGATCGCAGGAAACATGCAGCACGGAACCGTTGTTCTGTGGGAGCAGCTTTCTGGCTACCACAACACCGACGTGACCAGCAGCGACGAAAGGACACAAGCCCAGTTTTATGCGGAGGCTGAGCGTACCGAAGCCCACCTCTCGATGGTCTTCGCCCGTTTCCTTCAGCGTCCGGCCCGATGCCGGATCAGGGTGCGCGGCTCTGGTCTCACGCCGTGGGATCCGTTCCTGTCCACACACCCGTCGGTACAACGGATCCCTTGGGAGCCCTTGCCGCTGGGATCGGTGTCGGTGCGTGTGGAGCCCTTCGTCCTTCCGACGCCACAGCGTCTCTCGGAGGCCGAGTACGAGTCGGCTGCTGGCCCGAAGGGGTGGCTGGGGCAGCAAGGGTTCTACGTCTATCGTCGCGACCGCCTGATCCTGCCCGGTGGCTGGCTGGGGATCCGCGGCCTGCGGCACGAGGAGAAGTACAACCTGGCGCGGATCGCCGTGGACATCCCTGCAGAGGCCGACGCCGACTGGAGCGTGGACGTACGCAAGGCGAGCGTGGTACCCCCCGTCTCCTTGCGTGGCCACCTGGCGAGGATCGCCAGGTACACCCGCGACGCAGCCTCCCGCTCCGCTCGGCAGCGTGGACAGGTGGTGTCGCGGGCACACGGCGACCCCCTGAGGTTCGCCTGGAACGTGAAGCGTCACGACGGCCGGATCGTTCTGCGTATCAACAGAAAACACCCCTTGGTGAAGGCCGCAATAGACGGCCAGGGCAGCAAAGCGGGCGATGTCCGCTCAATGATCCGTCTCCTTGAGGAGACGGTCCCGGTCACGGCGCTCCGCATGCTCCATGAGACCGACACTGTCGACGATCCCGAACCCTTCGGCGGTCCAGGGCCAGCTGCTCCGGAGACCGTCGACATCGCCCGCCGGGTGTACGAAGTGCTCCTTAGCTACGGCCACACCCCCAAGGACGCCCGGGGAGTGCTCAGCTCCATGTCCCCCTTCGACGAGCAAAAAGGTTTCTGGAACTCCTGACCACCGGTAGTCCCCCACCCCGAACCGACCCGGCCGCTGGAGGTCCTTGTGAGCACCGCCCCCGAAGACAGTCTCGAGAAGGCCGAGCAGACCGCGGTGCTACTCCTGCCCGGCGACCGGCAGGCAACGCCGGCCGAGGTCGACTTCGCCGTGAACACCGCGGTCAGCATTCTCGCTGCCCAGGGGATCACCGTGGAGCGGGACAAGGTGCGGAAGGTTCTCGAGGCTCGGGCTTCGGTGTTTCAGGTCGACTCCTCAGCGCTGAAGAACGACGAGGGTCACGTGCCTTGGCTCGCCGACGCGAAGGCCGACCGGGACTGGGACTTCTGGGACCGCTACCGGCGCTACCTCCTGAGCGTCTCCAAGCTCCCGCCACAGGTCGTACGTCGACTCGACCAGAGCACCGACGACGTTCTCGGTGAGCTGGAAGACCCTCAGAGAGAGGGGGCCTGGCGTCGGACCGGACTCGTAATCGGACAGGTCCAGTCCGGCAAGACGGGGCAGTTCATTGGGCTCGCCGCGAAGGCGGCCGATGCCGGCTACCGGCTCATCGTGGTGTTCGCCGGGATCCACAACGACCTGCGCAGCCAGACCCAGCTCCGTATCGACGAGGGGCTCCTCGGGTTCGACACCCAGTACCAGTTCCGCTCGGACGACGACGCGCATCGTCACATCGGTGTTGGGGCGATGTCGCACGGCAAGCGCCTGAAGGCCGCATCGCTCACCACCAGCCACGAGAAGGGGGACTTCGCCCGAAAGACGGCGGTCTCTGCGAACGTGCCGGTGGGCAGCGTCCCGGTGGTCCTCGTGGTCAAGAAGCACCGACGGATCATCGACAACCTGCGGGACTGGGTGATCGACAACCACGGAGTGAAGGACCCGGAGACCGGCCGGATGGTCGTTCCCGACCTCCCCTTGTTCGTGATCGATGACGAGGCCGACAACGCCGGGGTGAACACCTCCAAAGACCCCGACACCAACCCGTCGGCGATCAACAGGGCCATCAGGCGCTTGGTCAACAGCTTCACGAAGGCATCGTACGTCGGATACACCGCAACTCCCTTCGCGAACATCTACATCGATCCCGACGCCAACCACGACAAGCTGGGTCCGGACCTCTTCCCGGAGAGCTTCATCCGCACCCTGCGCGCCCCATCCAACTACCTCGGTCCCGAGCGTCTCTTCGGACTACAGACCGACAGCGACGAGGAGGACATCGAGCCGCTGCCGCTCATAAGGCACATCAACGACACGGACCTCTGGATGCCGGACAAGCACAAGTCCCACCTCCAGGTCCCCGACTTCCTCCCCGGGTCCCTGCAGCGCGCCATCCGGTCCTTCGTCCTGACCTGTGCGGCGCGTCGAGCACGGGGACAGGTCGCCGTGCACAACTCCATGCTGGTGCACGTCACCCGCTTCACCGCCGTGCAGCAGCAGGTCCGCGACCAGATCGACGCCTACGTGCGCCTGCTCTTCGACGTTTTCCAGGACCGGTTCAGCAGCGCCCGCGTAAAACTCGGGGAAGAGCTGCGACAGCTGTGGGACGAGGACTTCGTCCCCTGCACCGAGGACATGGGCGGGGAGAGGCTCGAGTGGGAGGACGTCGAACCTCACCTCCACGCCGCCCTTGCGAAGATCACCGTAATGGCCGTCAACGGTGCGGCGAAGGACGCCCTCCAGTACTACGAGCGCCAGGAGACCGGCCTGTCGGTCATCGCCGTCGGCGGTGAGAAGCTCTCCCGTGGTCTGACGCTCGAAGGGCTGTCGGTCAGCTACTACCTGCGCGCCTCCAAGACGTACGACACCTTGCTGCAGATGGGCCGCTGGTTCGGCTACCGCCCTCGTTACGAGGACCTGTGCCGGCTGTACACGACACGTACGCTGCAGCGCCAGTACGCGGAGATCACCGCAGCCACCGACGAACTCCGGCGCGACGTCGAGGAGATGGCCGCGGTGGGGCTCACCCCCCGCGAGTACGGTCTCAAGGTCAGGACCTCCTCGCTCGGCCTCGGCATCACGGCCTCCAACAAAATGAGGCAGGGCACGCGTGTCCTTCTCAGCTACTCCGGCGAGCTTCCTGAGACAACCATTTTCGACCTCTCCGAGAAGGTGGTCCGCAACAACTTCGAGCTTCTCGAGTCGTTCGTCGCACGCCTCGACGCACTCTCCACAGGGGAGGTGGACGGCAGGAGCGGGCACATCACCTGGAGTGGCGTCGCAGCCTCGGACATCACCGAAGGGTTCCTCGACTCCTACCTCACCGACCGGCAGGCCCAGAGGGTTCGGCCGGCTTTCATCGCAGAGTACGTACGGCAGTGTGCCAAGCAGGGTGAGCTGGGCAACTGGACAGTTCGCCTGGTCAGCCGCCCATCCAAGGATGCGGTGGAGGAGATTGCGGGCCATCCCATCGGCCTCATCACGCGCAGTCACTCCAAGTCCTCGCCGGTCGTTCCCGGTCGCTACACCATCAAGCGTGTGCTCAACCCGCCCGATGAGCTCTGCGACCTGACCGACGAACAGAAGGAGCGTGCGCTGAAGGCCACGAAGGAGGCCGCGAAGGGAAAGCTCAACAAGAAGGGCGAACCGTTCGATCCCGACACCCCCCGTGGTCGGCCCCTGCGTCACCAGCGCCGCCCTGACCAGCCGCTGCTTCTGCTGTACCCCCTCAACCCTGCCGAGGTGGTCAAGTCATCGGGGAACCCCCCGCCAGCCGCCCCGCTGGTCGGATTCGCCATCAGCTTCCCGTTCTCCAGCAACCAGGCGAAAACCGAGTACGTGGTGAACGACATTTGGTTCAAGCAGGACATGGAGTTCGACGACTTCGAGGACGAAGAGTGATCGACGAGAACATGTGGCAGGAGCTGGAGACTCGCCAACAGACCCCGGGCAGGTCCACCCGACGGCTTTACCCCGACTCCCCGCACGACATCCATGTAGCGGTGACGCACCCGGCCCTCCGGCGGATGCTGCTGCTCGGCGTCGATGCCATGACCACCGACACCATACGTAAGGAGATCTACGAGCTGCCGTCCACTCGTGGTCTGCAGCTGAACCTGTCGTCGATGTCCGGCCACCGCTACGAACTCCAGGTCGTGCTCACCGACGACGAACTCACGGAGGTGTTCACCCCGCTCGTCTCCGACATCGTAGAGGTGGTGCGGGACGCGCCGACCGCCGAAACGGCGGCGGAGGCCGCGGTTCGCCGTTACGTCCGGTGGCAGCAGCTGTTGCGTTCGGTGGCGCGCGAGGGCCTGTCCCGTCAGGCCCGGTGTGGCCTCTTCGGCGAACTTCACTTCCTCCTCGAGCACGTGCTGACGGCTGTCGGCCAGCACACAGCTATCAGCTCTTGGACCGGCCCGCGCCAAACGAACCAGGACTTCCAATTGCCCGGTGCCGCGGTCGAGGTGAAGGCGACCACGGCCCGGTCTCCCCGGACAATCCAGATCGCGAGCGAGCGACAGCTGGACACGGCCGGCTCGACGCCCCTCGCACTGGCCCACTTCGTCCTCGATGACCGGCAGCGGGGTCTCGGCATGAGTCTGAACGCCCTGGTGGACGAGATACGAGCCCACCTGACAGCGCCGTCCGCCTCCCAGCGCTTCGAGAGTCTGCTGATCCAAGCGGGCTATCTGCCGAGCCAGCGGGACATCTACGACCAGGATCGCTACACCCTGCGTCGCAGTGAGTTCTGGGCGGTAGGGGAAGGTTTTCCCCGGATTGTCGAGGCCGAACTGCCACCTGGGGTCGGTAACTGCGCCTACACCATCGACGTGTCGGCTCTGTCATCCCACAGTGTGACCGCCGAAACCCTGGTCGACCTGTTCCGAGGAACCCATGGCTGATCACGACCTCCACGAGTACTCGCGCGCGCTGGTCACCGACGTCCAGGCGCTGGCGGACGCCGAGGGCGGCTCGATCCCCAACACGTTCACCCAGCGTGTACACGAGATCCTCGAAGAGGCCGGGGTGGTCACCGACGCCGCGCTCGCCTACCACTACTCCCGGGGACTGGAGATCTACGGCTACGGCCTGCCCGAGGACGGATCCAGCCTTGATCTCTACACCACGGACTTCAGCCTGACCCCGTTGAGCAGCAAACTGACCAAGGTCGAGTCCGACAGGCTCTTCCGCAGGTTGTTCGCGTTTCTGGGCAAGCACACTGCCATCCGCCCCAACCAGGAGGACAACACCGATGTGTACGATATGTGCACCGGTGTGGAGAAGGCGCTGTCGAACGTCCTGAAAATCCGCCTCTTCCTTCTCAGCAACCGCGTCAGCACGACGAGCGCCCCCGAGCCCGGAGAGTTCGAGGGCATCCCTGTCACTTACGAACTCTGGGACCTCGCGCGGCTCCACAGGCACGAGACCTCAGGAAGCATCGGCGAGCCCATCAAGGTGACCTTCGAGCGCCCTCTTCCCTGTCTTGCGGCTCACAGCGACGAGCCGAACTACTCGGTCGTTCTGACAGTGATTCCTGGTCGACAGCTGGCCGAGCTGTACAAGGAGCACCGGACCCGGCTGCTCGAGCTCAACGTCCGATCCTTTCTTCAGACCCGTGGTGCCGTGAACAAGGGCATCCGCGAGACTCTGCTGAACGCCCCGAGCCGGTTCCTCGCCTACAACAACGGCGTGACCGCCACCGCCTCAGACGTGGACTTCGAGAACGATGAGGCCGGCATTCCCGTCGCCATCAGGAGCATGACCGGCCTCCAGATCGTCAACGGCGGCCAGACCACCGCCTCGCTGCACCACGTTCTGACCCGTGACAAGCGGGACTTGGCCGGGGTCTACGTGCAGATGAAGCTCACGATCGTCGATCCCGCACACCTGTCCGAGATCGTTCCAAGAATCTCCCAGTACTCCAACACCCAGAACAAGGTGACGCTGGTCGACTTCAGCTCGAACCACGAGTTCCACGTCGCCTTCGAGCGTGTCTCCCGCAGCCTGTGGGCTCCTGCCGCCAACGGCAGCGGACAGGAGACGCGGTGGTTCTACGAGCGGGCACGAGGCCAGTACACCGACAAGTCCGCCGAGCACGAGACCCGCGCCGCCCAGCGCAAGTTCAAGTTGATCACACCGACGCGGCAGAGATTCAGCAAGTCCGACCTGGCCACCTTCGTGCACTCCTGGGAACAGCTCCCGTACTGGGTGAGCCGCGGCGCCCAAAAGAACTTCGCCCACTTCATGGAGCGAATCGAGAAGTCCGATCCCGTTGTGGACGTGCAGTACTGCAAGCGTGCCATCGCGACCGCCCTCCTCTTCCAGGCAGCCGACCGGATCGCCCGTACACATTCGGCCGGCAGCCACAAACGGCTGATCACGACCTACACGGTCGCCCGGCTCTCACTTGCCACCGAAAAGCGGATCGACCTCGACAGGATCTGGAACGAGCAGGGCACCACGAACGCTCTGAGAGAAGCTCTCGATGAGCTTTGCCCTCTCATCATGGAGACGGTGATCTCTGGCGGCCGGCACGTGTCGGAGTGGGCGAAGAAGCCCGACTGCTGGGACGAGGTGTCCCGCATCCCGTGGACAGTCCCCGATGCGCTGGTAAGCGAACTCACAGCCGAGCCCTTCGAAATCGCCTCTCCCGAGAGCACCGAGTCTGACGAGGCCGAAGCTGCTGTCGAGGACATCCCCAGCGAAGAGTGGCGGGCTCTCGCTGACTGGGCCCGCGAAGGCAGGGTCCTGCGTCCTGTGGATAGGCAGCTCGCCGAGCGTGTCGCTCAGCGTCTGTCGCAAGGGCGACGGGTGGTCGGAGTCCAGGCCAGGCAGGCAATTGAGGTCTACGAGGAGGCGCTGCGGGAGGGATTCCACCCCGCTTCCGCTGTGCTCGATCACGAGACGACGTAATCCCGTCGACCCACCATCCCGTGGCAAGGGCTCCTGCTCAAAGGTGTTGCATCTACAAGTTGATACCGGCCGGTCCCTATATTCGCACTGAAGCTCTGGTGGTCGCCGAGGTATCCGGCCCTCATCGGTCCAAGGAGAGGGCCAACAGGGGACAAGCTCATACTTTGGCCTGGTTTGGTCAAGTAGGCACTCCCTTCAAGGCTGGCACCACGCCGTCCTGTTTGCAGCCTGGGAACAGTGCGAAGCTTGGTGAATTAAGAGGCCGAACGACCTTCTGTGCTGGCTGCCTACCGGGCATGATGGGGGCATGGTTCCCGAGTTTGACGTAGAGATCGGCTACGACTTCGAAGTAGCCGATCTACGGACCAACTTGACGGCTGCGGCGGTGGCTAGCGGCTTCACCGAGCACCACGAATATGAGTGCCTGGGGCTGCCCAGTTGGGAGGAAGCCACGAATTGCCTCGCGAGAGAAGCCGAGGTTCTAGAGCGGGCGGCTCGTTCGAGCGAGCCAGACGGCATCGAGGAGATCCTCGTTGCGGTTCAAGAAGAGGGTGATCTGGAGTACTCCGAGTTCATGGCCAGCTTTTACTGGAACGACGTAGGTGTAGCAGGCTTGAGCCTTGCCCTTAGTGCAGCTCGGACCGCTACTTTCTACTCTTGCTCAAGCGGGCTGGACAATCAGCACCATGCCGAGTACCCGATGGTGGGGGTAATCCCCGATGCGGAGCGTGCGGCTCTGATGGCCAGGCTCGCAAAGCGCACAGGCTGTGGAATCGGCCAACAATGGGGCCGATGGTATGTGTACGCGAAGTCAGTGACCGCTATCCACGCTCTGGGCCAGTCGGTCCTGGAACACCGAGAAGCCTTTGACGCCCTACCGCAACCAACATGGGTCGAGGGGCTTGAAGACGAGCTTGAGCGCCTCAGCAACTACTGAGGGGCGGTAAGGCCCTGTCTTGCCAACTCCGTGCTGCAAGTGTGAGCCGCTTGCCCACCAGCACTGGCGGAAGACAGCCTGCACCCGCTGAGGGCACCATAGATGTGCTCCTATCCTCGGGGCGCCCAGGCTGCGACATGGAGATGCCGACCGCCATGGAGGGTGACGGACGACCTTCGGGCCAGTCGGCTCGGCGGCCGCATGGCAGGATTCCAAGGCGGCCGCGGCCTTCGCCGCGACTTGATCACGGCGCGCCCTGAGATGTTCGGCGACGAGCAGGACGAGCCGTGTGTGATCTCCACGCCAGGACTTCATCAGCTTGGTGTGAGCTTCCCCCGGTAGCACGGACAGCTGGGGTCTCGCGGACGGCCTGAGCCGCCACGGCCAAGCTCTAGCCGAAGCCAGGCAGCATGCCCGAGCTCTCTGCGCGGCTCTCAGCGATGCCCAATCGGCCATCCACGCCGTCCACTGCCGCGCCACCCGCAGAAGCGAAGCGCCTCCGGCCGTCGAGGTGAAAGCACACGGGGACGATGCCAGCTTCGCAGCGGCGGCCAACGACTTCCCCAGACCGATTACTGCGACACTACTCGCGCCGCCTCCCGCCACCGGACAAAACAGAGGCCGGCCAGCAGCACTCCGCAGCGGTTTCCAGCGCTCGTAAGTCGAAGGCGGGCGGGCGGCCGGGGGTGGACTTGTCACCGGGCGGTAGCGGTCGGGGTTAGCTTTGGCCCAGTTGCTGGCGGATGGTGTCCGCCTCCTGTCTCACGGATGTCGCCTCGGTATGACGGTCCAGCCTCTTCAGCGTGTTGCCGAGGTTGCTCAGCGACTGGGCGAGGTCGGGGCGGTAGCGGTCAGGGTCGGCCTCGGCCAGCCCCCGGCGGATGGCGACCGCCTCCTGCTCCACAGACAGCTCCTCGGCGAAACGGTCCAACTTCCACAGCGTGAGGCCAAGGTTGTGGAGCGATTGGGCGAGGTTAGGGCGGTAACGATCAGGTTCGGCTTCGGCCAGCCGCCGATAGATGGCGACCGCCTCCTGCCTCACGGGCGCCGCCTCGGCATGGCGATCCAGCCTCCACAGCGTGTTACCGAGATTGCTCAGCGACTGGGCGAGATCAGGGCGGTAGCGGTCAGGATCGGCCTCGACCAGCCGCCGGTAGAGAGGGACCGCCTCCTGCTCCACGGACAGCTCCTCGGCGAAACGATCCAGCTTCCACAGCGTGAACCCGAGGTTGCGCAGCGAAAGGGCGAGGTTGGGGCGATAACGATCAGGATCGGTCTCGGCCAGCTCCCGGTAGATGGCGACCGCCTCCTGCCTCACGGGCGCCGCCTCAGCATGGCGATCCAGCTTCCCCAGAGTGAACCCGAGGTTGCGCAGCGATTGGGCGAGGTTAGGGCGGTAGCGGTCAGGATCGGCGTCGGCCAACGGCCGGTAGATGGCGACCGCCTCCTGCTCCACGGACAGCTCCTCGGCGAAACGGTCCAGCTTCCACAGCGTGTTGCCGAGGTTACTCAGAGACTGGGCGAGGTCAGGGCGATAACGGCCGGGATCGGCGTCGGCCAACGGCCGGTAGGTGGTGACCGCCTCCTGCTTCACGGGTGCCGCCTCGGCATTGCGGCCCAGCTCCCCCAACGTGAAGCCGAGGTTGTGCAGCGCAAGGGCGAGGTCGGGACGGTAACGGTCAGCATCGGCCTCGGCCAGCCGCCGGTAGATGGCGACCGCCTCCTGCCTCACGGGCGCCGCCTCAGCATGGCGATCCAACCTCTTCAGCGTGCTGCCGAGATTGCTCAGAGACTGGGCGAGGTTGGGGCGGTAGCGGCCAGGATCGGCGTCGGCCAACCGTCGGTAGATGGCGACCGCCTCCTGCCTCACGGGCGCCGCCTCACCATGGCGATCCAACCTCAACAGCGTGCTGCCGAGATTGCTCAGAGACTGGGCAAGGTCGGGCCGGTAACGGCCAGGATCGGCGTCGGCCAACGGCCGGTAGATGGCGACCGCCTCCTGCTCCACGGGCAGTTCCTCGGCGAAACGATCCAGCTTCCACAACGTGTTGCCGAGATTGCGCAGCGATAGAGCGAGGTTAGGGCGATAGCGGCCAGGATCCGCCTTGGCCAGCCGCCGATAGATGGCGACCGCCTCCTGCCTCACAGGCGCCGCCTCACCATGGCGGCCCAGCTTCAACAGCGTGAAGCCGAGGTTGCGTAGCGCAAGGGCGAGGTCGGGGCGGTAGCGGTCAGGGGCGGCGTCGGCCAACGGCCGGTAGATGGCGACCGCCTCCTGCTCCACGGGCAGTTCCTCGGCGAAACGATCCAGCTTCCACAACGTGTTGCCGAGATTGCGCAGCGAAAGGGCGAGGTCGGGGCGGTAGCGGCCAGGATCGGCCTCGGCCAGCCCCCGGTAGATGGCGACCGCCTCTTGCTTCACGGGCGCCGCCTCAGCATGGCGGGCTAGCTCCCCCAACGTGAAGCCGAGGTTGTGCAGCGCAAGGGCGAGGTCGGGGCGGTAGCGGCCAGGATCGGCCTCGGCCAGCCCCCGGTAGATGGCGACCGCCTCCTGCCTCACAGGCGCCGCCTCAGTATGGCGGCCCAGCCTCTTCAGCGTGCTGCCGAGATTGCGCAGCGATTTGGCGAGGTCGGGGCGGTAGCGGTCAGGGGCGGCCTTGGCCAGCTCCCGGTACTTGGCGACCGCCTCCTGCTCGGGCAGCTCCTTGGCAGCACGGGCCGGCTGGGGCCTCCCCTTGTCATCCGGGAAGGGCATAGGGCCGCGTACGGAGGTCAGCTCGTCGGTGTAGCTGAGGGTGCGGGCCACGGGTGGACGGTCAGCGGGTCGAGCCTGGACGTCGGGCCCGGGACCGGTCACGGTGGTGAGCAGGGCGCGGACCTGCGCGACCGATAGCCGGTCGGCGGGATCTTTGCGCAGCAGGCCGTTCAGGACCTGCGCGAGCGGCCCGCCGCATCCGGGTGGCGCGGGGTCCTGGGTGGCGATGGCGATGAACAGTGCCCCGTGTGTGGGGGCGTTGAACGGCAGGCGGCCTTCCACCGCCGCGTACAAGGTCGCGGCCAGTGACCACAGATCCGAAGCGGCAGTGACGGCCCGGCCGGTTATCTGCTCGGGGGACATGAAGGCGGGCGTGCCCAGCACCGTGCCCGTACGGGTGAGAGTGGCATCGCCCTCCACCGCGGCGATGCCGAAGTCGGTGAGGACGACGCGATCGCCCTCCAGCAGCACGTTGGCCGGTTTGACATCGCGGTGCACGACACGGTGCGCGTGTGCAGCCGACAGCGCCTCCAGCATCGCCAGCCCGATCGCAGCGATCTGCCGCTCGGGCAGGGCTTGCCGCTCGGTCAACAGGTGCTCCAGGGACTGCCCGTGGATCAGCTCCATTACGATCCACGGCCGGCCGTCCTCGCCCATCACCCGGTCGTAGACGGTGACGATCCCCGGGTGCCTCAGCCGCGCGGCGGCCCGGGCCTCCCGCTGCATCCGCGCGTACCACACGCGCCGTTCCTGCTCGGTGACCTGCTCGGGCACCCGCAGTTCCTTGACGGCCACCTCGCGTTCCAGGTCGGTGTCATAGGCGCGCCACACCGCGCCCATCCCGCCCTGCCCGATCAGCCCCAGCCTCCGGTACCGGCCCGCCAGCACACCCTCGCTATCCCAACCCACGATCGGAACATACCGCCAACGAACAGACCAGGATCAGACTTGAAAAGGATGCGGTCATCCGTCCAGACGCCTGGGCTCGGGTCAGAGATCAAAATCGGGAACAGGCCGCCCGTTCCACGACGGTACGGACCGCGGCCGATCCGGCTGCGGGACAGCCTGTCCTCCGACACGGGCGTCGCCTCAGGTAAGGCTGACTGCTGTAGTGCAGGAAGTGCAGCAACGACGTCTTCAAGTCGCTCAGCTCAGCGCACGACCACGACGGGTCTAGGTGCGGCGGAGCGGGAAAGCCTGGGATTGCCGATAGCTCGGGACGAAGAGGTCGTGGGTTCGAATGCCGCCACCCCGACAGGTAATGCCAGGTCAGAGGCCGGCTCTCCGCCAGGGAGACCGGCCTCTTGATCGTTAGGCCGCCATTCCAGCACCCTCGATGGCCCCTACGGACTCACCAGGCCGAAGCTGGCTTCGGGACATGAGTTCCTTCGTGCACCCGTACCCGAGGGTGTCCATGCCTTCGGCCATGCAGAGGTTCTCGGCGGCACTGCCGGCAGTTGCTTGAAGAAGCTTGTAGTCGGCGCCGTTGCGGGGGGTCCCAGGCCCTGGCGGCCAGCCAGAGAGCACGCCCAGGGCCGCGGTGAGGGTAGCAAGGGTGGACTGCGAAATATTGTGGTGGCTGCTGTCGCGCACCGACTGCATCGACCATCGTGGACAACGGGCCGATGGCTCCACCGAGCCTACGATTTTCCACGGCGACCAGGATGGGGTCGTCGTCCAGCCCGGCTTCATCTGGCGAACAACCGGCTGGACCGCCTGCCGGAGAGCCTGGGCAGGCTCGCCAACCTCACAGCGCTCTACCTCGATCTGCCGGGCAGCCACCTGTCATCCGGAGATCGCTGGATCTCCATCGAGGTCGCGGCGTCCCGGAACGCGTCGCTGGGTGCCGGGCTCACTGGGGCGGGTTGCGCTTGAGCTTGCGGCGTTCCCACTTGTTGGGGTGGCGGATGACCACACCGGCGGGGCCGCCGTTGCCGGAGAGGCGGATCAGGGGAGTGCCCGGCCGCCTGTCATCCGTGGTCTTGTCCTTAAGACCGCCCAGGCCAGGTTCCAGGCCCCCGGTGTCGGCGGCCCAGTCGTCGGGGATGACGATCGTCACGCCGGCCATTTCGCCGTGAGCCTCGATCTCCACCTCTCGCAAGCCGCACTGGGTCCGGGTGAAGTCGAGCTTGACGCCTCCGACGCCGCCGTGCGCGGTTATTCGGGCGGGTACCTGCCAGCGCCCGTTCCGCGTCGCGCCGTGAACGCCGCCCTTGAGGACGAGAGGCTTGCCGTCGTTCGGCGTGGCGACAGGTGGGAGATCCGCGGTGAGCGGGACCAGGTCCCCGTAGGTCTTGGCGGTGAGGGCCTGCTCCAGCCGTGTCTCCAGTTCGCCGATTTCGAGGCGGCCCTCCGCCGCGGCCTCCCGCAGTTGCTCCACCACCGCGTCGCGTTCGGCATGTGAGACACGCAGGTCTGGTTGGCGAGCGGGGTCCGGGATTGCCGCAGTCATGTGACCGATGATACGGACCACTTTGGTATGACAACCGCCTTCGGCGGTGGTTACCGGGAGGATGTGGTGACGCGGGTTTCTGGACGTCTTCCCCGATCCCGGCGCGTGGTCCTACGGGCGAGGGCGGCGAGACGAGGGCTGTCAGGATCGCGTCGGTCAGGGGGCTGGAGGTGACCGGCAGGGCCGGGTCTCGGCTCGCGAAGACTCAGCCGTACCAGCGGCTGTAGTAGAGGTACATGAGCAGGAGGTACTCGTCGCCGACGACACCGATCACCGTGTCGTGCGCCAGGTAGTCCTCGTCATGGCGATCCCAGCCGGCGTTGTGACCCAGGAAGTAGCGGGACTTCTCTGGCGGGAACACGGTCAGCACGCCGTCGAGGAAACGTCGTGCCTCAGCTGCGTACTCGATTCGCTGGGTGCGTTCGAGGTCCTTGTCCCAGCTCAGGGCGAGGTCATTGACATCCCGGTGGAATCGCCGGTACAGGTAGCCGCGCAGCGCTTCCAGCGGTCCGGTCAACTCCAGCCAGGCGGCCGGGGAGCGGTTCTCCGCTTCCTCGTCGTACTCGATGGACCAGGTCGTGGTCTCCGGCTCCGGCAAGCTGTCTCCGAAGAGGGCGTCAGGCCCTGGCGGCTGCCAGTCGGTGACGCGCAACACCGCGGGCTCGTCCACGGATCCGAGGGCCAGGAGACCGGAACCGAACGGGCCGGGGCCGGCCGGCAATGCCTCCTCCGTATCCCAATGGTCGCGGGCGGGTAGCGGGTCGAAGGCCTCTGGCATCGCCTTCTCGAGAACGGTGTCCAGGAGCCGGACGACCGGCTCCTTCGCCGTGACCACCGGGCCGTGCACCGATCGGTAGGCCAGTCCGGCGTCGCTGTTGACCAGTGGGAGCAGTATCGGTTCCAGATCTGCGACCGGCAGAAGGCGCAGCGCCAGCCTCTCGTGCTTGAGGTGGGGCAGGTCCGCCAGATCAAGCAGGACTTTCGGATCCATCCGCACCTCTGCCTCGTGAGGGTCGCCCTAGTTTCGCGATATGTTACCCGCGACCGGTTCGGCAGATGAGCAGATATGGTGGCATCCTGATCATCCCATGGCCGATCGTCTACCTTTCAGTAGCGGGTCTGAAGGGCCACAGGCCGCCGGCTGTTCTGACTGTCGCTCACCAAACCATGCGGTTGTTGTCCTCGCTGGTGGTCGATGAAGTATGGAATCATTTCCTGTCATGGCTCTCGTCTATTTTTTGCTGAGTGAGAACGGGCGGCCGCGCTTCCGGACGATCCCGGAGGGTAATAAGAAGTATCGCGCCCTGGGGGCCTGGGTGATCGGGGAAATGGGCACACACCTGGGTGTCTGCCTGGACGCCCTCGCGAGCGTCGACGACGCCGTGGCCGGACGCCCGGTCGAACCCTGGAGCAGCGAGAGCTTCGACACCACGATCAGTGCGTCCGGGATCCGGTTCCAGAATCTCTACTCGGAGCAAGAGCGTGGTGCGTACACGCTCGATGAGCTGCATAGTGTCGTGGAGGACTACTGGCGCTTCCTGTGCACCATTCCTGAGCAGCCTGATAGTTATCGTGAATACTGGCCGGAGCTACCACTTCCAGAGGCGGAGGTCCTTCTCTGGGAGAGATTCTGGAAGCGGCGCCATCCGTATCGCGGGCGGCTGTTCTAGGTTCCTGAACCGGCGAACGGTCGGTAGCGTGGCGCTGCCCGTGAGTGCGGACGCGTCCCGTGGTCGGGAGGTCTACCGCACCTTCCGTCCTTGCGGTCTTTTCTCGAGGGCGACGGCAATGGATGCGTCCTGCCGTCCGCCACTGCGCCGAGGAGCAGGCTGCGGCTTCGCAGGTAGCGCCGCGTAGGTGCGCGGGGCGCCCCTGACCGCTTGTTGTCGGTCATGGCCGGTTGAATGGCGCGATGAACGCCGCAGAACTCGCCGAACGTCTTCCGTCCATCGCCACCGTCCGGGCTCTGAGCCGGTCCTTCGCCGTCCTGGACGCGATCTTGAGCCCGGACGGCTACGCCAAGTACACGTTCCACAGTGGGTGGGCCGACGGGGTGGAACTCGCGTCGATGGACAACGGCAGCGGGGACGAGTACTCGATCGTCTTCACGGCCGCGGGCGCCTTCATCCGCGGGTTCGATCACGAGTCCCCGATGAGCCCCTACGCGAACGAGGACTACACGCTCTGGCCCGGGCTGGTCGAATCGGTTCCGGACGAGTTCGCCGGCGTGCTGACCGAACCGGCCTTCTGCCATGTGGGGATGACGGAGCCGTTCCTGGCGGCCACGGTCTGCCTGTGGCGCCTGAACGAGGATCCGGTATGGCGGACCGGGGACATCGAGTTCGATGACGATGGGGCCGGGTGGATGTTCGACCTGCTCGTCGAGGGCTCTCCGGAGGCGTACTGCGACTACGTCAAGGACTACTTCGAGGTGCAACTGGCCGTCGCGGACGTCACTGCCGTCTTCGAGCATCGGCCCCTGGACGAGGAACTCGTCCGGCGTGTCAACCCGTCCACCGACCTCGGCGCGCTGGCAGGGACGCTCGACATCATCGGCTACCCGTATGTGGGCGGCCCGGCGTGACGTTCGTCCGATGTCGAACGGTGTCGGTGCGTCCAGCGGCGTCGATCATCTCGTGTGGGACGGCCGCGGCGGCCGGACGGTCTCGTTTGGCCTGCTGGGTGGCTGGTTGACCCTCGTGGACGTGGTTCGAGGCCGGCGGGTTGGATAACGTGCTCTGGCGTTCCAATTGGATATCGGTGGGGCGAAATGAGTTCTTGGGTCGATGTCGTGCTGGACAAGCTCGAACACCTTCCAGCGGACGTCCGCGAGGATTATGTGCGCGTCCTTGAGGTGGCCGTGCGAGTCGCCCCGCGGCAATGGACGCGGCGGCGAGGCGTGCGGAATCTCTGCGTCACGCTCCACGACGGGGAGCGGGGAGTGGAGGTGCGGACGGAGACGCTCAGCGTCGGCGACCTTGGAGAATACGTCGACTGGGACGGCCCCCGGTCCATGCGTTCCCTCTACCCCGTCGTGCACGCCAAGCTGGGAACGAGCCGTTGCGCCGCCCTCGTGTACGGGAACGCGATCGACTCCCGGACGTGGGGCTGGGTCCTTCCGCTCCTGCTGGGCGGGCCGCCCCGGCTGGACACGGCGGTGGTGATCGCCTTGAAGCACCGCTCGGGCGGCCTTTTCGAGTTCTACCTTCCGGTCACTTTTCCGCGCAGGGTGGTGCGGCGCTTGCGGTTCGAGGGGGACGTACGCGAACTGCTCGACCGGGCCCGGGCGTTCTGACCCGGATTCCCGGGTGGCCGGGAGGGCGGGCAGGCCGCGCGCAACCGGCGTCGAGCGGGTGGCCGGGAGGACGGGCAGGCCGCGCAACCGTTGGCGGTTGTCCGAGACGGTGCCGATGGGCTGGTGATGCTCCCCCCTGTTCCCGAATACGGGGCGTCCGGCTGCTCGTTCACCCTTGCCGGGTGATACGGGACGTGGCGGGTTGGCAGCAGCGTGGCATGAGCCCCCTCGAACGGCGTTGGGAGAGAACATGACCACTCCGCAAGCGACCTTGAGCAGTGTGGCGCAGGGCGACGCTCCGGTGCTGGAGCAACTCGTCGAGATGAACCTGGACTCGCTGGAGAGTTCGGGACTCGACCCCAAGACCTACTTTCTCGTCCGCCTGGCGGCGCTCGTGGCGATGGACGCCGCTCCGGCGTCGTACGTGATCAACCTGGGGATGGCCGCCGACGCGGGGGTCACGCTGGAGGAGGCGCAGGGGATGCTGGTCGCCATCTCGCCGGTCGTCGGCAGCGCGCGGGTGGCGTCGGCCGCCGGCAAGGTGCTGCGGTGCTTCGGCGTGGCGGTGGCGGCCGAGATGGCGGCCGAGCAGTAGTCCGCGCGGTCAGGCTTCGCGGGTGGCACGGCCTCCCTTGGAGAGTGTGGCGGTGACGTTGAACCGCTTGCTCAGGCGGTACATGGTGAGCGGGCCGTTGCTGATGGTCTCCTTGTAGGCGACCGCGCCTCTCCCGGTGAGGTACCAGCGGCGCGGGGTGTCGTCGGCGCGGGTGAACTGGATGACCGCGTCGCGGCGGCCGATGCTGACCGGCTGGTGAACGAAGCCGAACCGGAACGGCTTGACGTTCTTACCTCGCAGCCTGCGGGCGATGGTGTCGGCGGCGTACGCGGCGGCGGGCAGGCCGCTCTGGCAGGTCCCGTGGACCCGGCCCCAGGCCTGCCGGAGCGCCGCGGCGTCGCCGATGGCGTAGACGTCCGGGTGGGACGTGGAACGGAGCGTGGCGTCCACCTCGACCAGGCCGTTCTCGTCGGTGGCGAGCCCGGCCTCGGCGGCCAGCGCGGGGACCCGTACGCCGGCGGTCCACAGGCAGGCGCCGGTGGGGAGGAGTTCGCCGCCGTCCAGTTCGATCGCCTCGGGCAGGACCTTGGTCACCGTCACGCCGGTCATGCGGGTGACGCCGAGGCGGTCCAGTGAACGGTGCAGGTAGCCCCGTGCCCTCTCGCCCATCAGGGCGCCGGGCTCGTCGCGGCTGACCAGGGCCACCCGGAGGCCGGGGCGGTTCTCGGCGATCTCGGCGGCGGCCTCGACCCCGGTGAGTCCGGCGCCGCAGACGGTGACGGTGCCGCCGCCGGCGGCGTCCAGCTCGTCCAGGCGGGCGGAGAACGGGCGGGGGTCGTCGAGGGTGAAGGCGTGATCGCCCGTGCCGGGGACGCGGGTCGTGTCGGTGCCGCTGCCCGGCGCGTACACCAGGGTGTCGTAGGACCGGGTGTCCGCGCCGTCGATCGTGACCTGGCGGGTCTCGGGGTCGATGGCGGTGACCGTGCCGCGCACGAAGGTGATCCCGGTGCCTTCCAGGAGGTCGGGGAGGGAGTGCTCGGTCAGTTCCCGGCCGGCGGCGATCTGGTGGACGCGGAGCCGTTCGACGAAGCAGGGCGTGGGGTTGACCAGCGTGATCGCGGTGCCGAGCCGGCGGGTACGGCGGGCCAGGCGGATCGCGCACATCGTCCCGGTGTATCCGGCCCCCAGGACGATGATCTGGTGGTCGGTCGGCATCTGTCACTCCCGGTTCGAGGGCTGCTGTCGCCCTTGGCGACGGGGGCCGCCCCCAGAACGTGACATGACAGGGATGTGAGACAGGACACACCTCGGACACGAGCCCGCCCGGAGCGGATCACCCGCCGCGGGCGAGCCGCGCGCGGGAGGGGCGTGCCTACGCTCGCCGCACGGGGTCCCCGAACCGCGAGGTTTGAGGAGGAAGCGTGCACCTTGAAATCCTGCCGCTGGCCATCACCATGATGGCCGGGCCGCAGATCATGTCCGCCATCATCCTGGTGACGACCAGGCAGCCGGTGCGCGTCTCCCTGGCCTTCCTGGCCGGCGTCTTCGTCGCCACGCTGGTGGGAGTCGCGATCACCCGCGGGATCTTCGCCCTGGTGGGCAGCGCGGTCAGCTTCGACCATTCCGGCAACAAGGGCTCGGTCGGGCTGATCGTCCAGTACGCCCTGGTCGCGGCGCTGATCGCCCTCGCGGTGAAGAACTTCGTCCGGCGGGAGACGATCGAGCCGCCCACGTGGCTCGCCAGGCTGATGGAGGCGACCCCGCGGAAGGCGCTCCTCACCGGGCTGCTGGTGATCCTGCTGATGCCCTCGGACATCATGGTCATGCTCACGGTCGGGGCGCACCTGGAGCAGGTGGACGCCGGACTCGGCTCGGCGCTGCCGTTCGTCGGGCTCACCGTGCTGGTCGCGGCGACCCCCCTGCTGGCCCTGGTGCTGTTCCACCGGCACGCGGCCCACGCGATGCCCCGGGTGCGGGAGTGGATGAACTCGCACGCCTGGGTGATCAACGTGGTCACGTGCCTGATCTTCATCGCGCTGATCGTGTGACGCCCGCCCGCGGGGCACCGCCTCAATACGCGGCGCGCTCCGGTGAGTACGTCGCCAGGGCCCAGATCACCACGATGTCCAGCGCGATGATCACGATCGCCCAGAGGGGGAAGAAGGGCAGGAACACGAAGTTCGCGACGGCACTGATCACCGCCGCGACGATGCCGACCACGCGCGCCCAGAGCTGCCCGGTGAACACCGCCAGCCCGGCCACCACCAGCAGGACCCCGATGCCGAGGTGGACCCAGCCCCAACCCGTCACGTCCCACTTGAACACGTAGTCGCCGCGGAACACGAACACGTCGTTCTTGAGGATGGCGGCGATCCCGGCGAACACGCCGAAGATCCCCGCCACGACCATGACGCATCCGGCGAAGTACGCGAATCCGGTCGCCCAGCGGTTCGCCGGCTCGCGGTACGTCGTCGGCCCGTGGCTCATCTGCTCGGCCATCTCGTCTCCCCGATTGATCGGATCGGACACCGCCATCGTCGGCCAGGGGGAGCGCCGTCCATATCACCCGCGGCGGATGAGATCGCGGGCCGGCGGCGCCCGTTCACCCGCCACGGATGATGCGGTACGGGCGGTCGCCGCGGTCGACTCGGAGTGCCCCCGACGCCGGACGGCGAGCCTGGGAGGGGACATGACTTCGGCGACACCGGCCGGTCCGATGAGCGGGCCGGCCAGCGGAAGGATGATGACGCGGTTCACGGGCGGGGCCTGGGGCGTCGGCGTGGCCGTCGGCGTCATCGCGGCAGCGCTGGGCGTGGCCATCGTGGTGTGGCCGGCCGCCACCGTGGTCGTGGTGGCCGTCCTGTTCGGCGTGCAGCTGCTGATCAACGGCGTGTTCCGGATCGTGCAGGCGATCGTCTCGGCCGAGGCGAGCAGCGGCACCCGCGTGCTGTTCACCCTGCTGGGCGTGCTGTCGTTCATCGTCGGCGTGCTCGTCCTGCGGCACCCGCTGCAGACCATCGTGGCCCTGGGCCTGCTGTTCGGCCTGTTCTGGCTGATCAGCGGGGTGATGGAGCTGGTCACCGCGATGACCGACCGGGGCATGGCGGGACGCGGCTGGATCGCCGCGCTGGGCGCGCTGTCGGTGATCGCGGGCCTGATCATGCTGGCCTGGCCGGGCCTCACGCTGACCGTGCTGACCTGGTTCTTCGGCATCTGGCTCATCACCTGGGGCCTGCTGACCCTGGGCCTCACCCTGTGGGTGCACCATGCCGACACCCACGGACGGCTGATGGGTGCGAGCCGATGACCTTCTACGAGATCAGGATCCGGGGCCGGATCAGCGAGACGATCCGGAAGGCCTTCGCCGATCTCACGGTCACGGTGAACCCGGTCGAGACGGTCGTCTGCGGCGCCGATCTCGACCAGGCCGCCCTGTACGGCGTGCTCGAACGGATCCAGGACCTCGGCCTGGAACTGGTCGAGGTGCGCCGGTTCCCGCCCCGGGCCGGCTGAACGGCCCGGGCGGGCCCGGTACGGCGCGCGGCGGGCACGGCGCGCGAGGCGGGTACGGTGCGGCGTGTGCGGCGTGCGAGGCGGGCGCGGTGCAGCGGGAGCGGCGCGCGGCGGGTGCGGCGCGCGGCTCGGCCGTCCCGGCTCAGCGGTCCCGGAGGAGGGAGAGGGACCGGGCCCGCCGTACGGCCTCGGTCCTGCGAGTGACGCCCAGCTTGCGGTAGATGTTCTTCAGGTGGGTCTTGATGGTGTTGACCGACAGGCACAGGTCCGCGGCGATCTCCTCGGTGCTCATCATCCCGGCGAGCCTCTGGAGCACGTCGGACTCGCGCGGGCTCAGCCGTTCGACCGGCACCGCGCCGTCCGGCCGGGACGGCTCCGCGCGGTCGCCCGGCCGCAGCGGGCCGAGCAGGCTCCGGTACGGCCGCGCGAGGTCCGGATCGTGGCGCAGCACCTGGGGCAGCCACTCACCGCACAGGGCGAACGGGAGCCGGATCCGCTCGCGTTCGGCGAGGCGGAGCGCCCGGTCCAGGAAGCGGCGGCCGCCTGAGGCGTCCTCGGCCGAGTAGGCGAGGCGGGCGTGCAGCAGCCATGCCTCGATCCGGACGTCGGCGGGGACGTTCGCCGATTCCGTCAGGGCGTGGCGCAGGGCGCCGGCCGCGGCGGCGGGGTCTCCCCCGCACACCTCCGCGCGGGCCAGGGCCACGGCCGAACGCGGTGTCGCCGCCCCTCCGGCCTGCTCCGCCGCGACACGGGCCGGTCCCGCGGCGCCCCGGGCGGCGTGCGCCTCCGCGGCCACCAGCCTCAGCCTCCGCTCGATCCAGGGGGCGCGTGGCGCGGAGCCACCGATCGTGCCGAGCGTCCGGAGGGCTTGGTCCGGGCGCTCCCGGGCGATCTCCAGCCGGGCGCCGATCAGGCGGCGCACCGCCGCCATCAGCGGGTCGGGGCAGGCGTCGAGCGCGCGCCCGGCCCTGTCCAGCTCGTCGGCCGCCGCCTTGGCCTCGTACCGTTCCAGCCGTACCCAGGCCGACGCCAGGTGGGCGGCCGGGACGCGCCTGCCGGCGGGGGAGACCGACACCTCGGGCAGCTGCTCGGCGCGGGCGGCGAGTTCGGCGGCGTGGGCGAACCTGCCGTGCAGCGCCTCGATGAGCGCCAGGTGGCCCAGGCAGTGCCGGCGCTGGAAGTCGCCGCCGGCCTGCGTGGCCGCGGCGGCGGCCGTGCCGAAGAGCCGGGCCGCCTCCTGGGACCGTCCCGCCCGCAGCGCCGCGGCGGCCCGCGCGGACAGGACGAGCGCGCGCAGTTCCGGCCGGTCGTCCAGCAGCCGTTCCGGGAACCTGGGCAGCAGCACCGGCACCTCGCCGTGCGGGGCGCCGGTCCCCGCGGGTCCGGTGGGGCGGTGCCGGGCCAGGCGGACGAACGCGGCGCACAGCCGTGCCTGCACCCTGCCGGGAGCGCGTTCCAGGAGCCGCCCGGCGTGCTGGAGGGCCGTGGCGCACGCCCGGTCGTCGCCCCGGGCGACCCCCACCGCGGCGGCGACGATGGCCGGCTCCGGCTCGGCCGCGGCGAACGCCAGCCCGGCCGGCATCGCGCCGAACAGCTCGGCGAGCGGGTCGGCCGGGCGCAGGCCGAGCACGCCTCCGATGGCGAGCCGGTCGACGACCATCCGGGCCGCGTACTCCCAGTCGCCCGCGCGGGCGGCCTGCCGGACCGCCTCGGGCAGGTGACCGGCCCGCTCGAACCAGCGCGCCGCCCGCAGGCACAGCGCGTCGGCCTCGCCGGGCGCCTCGTGGTCGAGGACCAGCCGCAGCGCCTCCCGGATCATCGTCTGCTGGCGGTACCAGCCGTGCCCGAGCGGCATGACGAAGGCGTTCCGGCGGACCAGTTCGGCGAAGCCGCGGCCGATCTCGTCGCCGGTCAGCTCGGTGGCCAGCTCGGCGTTGACCCGGTCGGTGACGCTGGTGGCCAGCAGCAGACGCCGGACGCCCGCGGGCTGGGCGTCGAGCACCTCCTCCACGAGGTAGCCGACGACGGCGTGGTCGTCGCCCGCGAACCGCTCGACGAACGACTCGGGGTCGGGCTGGAGCTCCATCGACATCGCCGCCAGGCGCACCCCCGCCGCCCACCCCTCGGTCCGTTCGGCCAGCGCCCGCAGCGGCGCCGGGCCGAGCCGCACCCCGTGCTGGGCCAGGACGGCGGCGATCTCCCGTTCGCCGAAGGCCAGGTCGTCCGCGCGGATCTCGGTGAGCCGCCCGGCCAGCGCGTACCGGCGCAGCGGGAACGGCGGGTCGCTGCGGGTGGTGACGACGACGCGCAGCCCGGGACCGGCGTGCTCCAGCAGGCCGGAGACGAGGCCGATGAGCGCCGAGCCGCGTTCCGGGCGGAAGTCGTCCAGCACCAGGACCACAGGGGTCTCCAGCGCGGCGAGGAGTCCGGCGGTGCCGGCCTGCGGGCCCTGGACGTGCGGACCCGGGACGGTTCCTGAACGCGCCAGGCATTCCGCCAGAACGGCGTGGAATCCCTGGGGGGTGCCCGGCATCCGGTCGCCGCTCATCCAGACGATGGGAATGGCCGAACGTTCCTCCGTGGCCGCCCAGGAGTGGACGGCGACGGTCTTTCCCGAACCAGGCGGTCCGGTGACGACGGTGAGGCGCCCGCGCGCGCCCTTCCGTACGCGTTCCAGCAACCGGGGCCGCGCGATGACCCAGCCGGGCAGCGGCGGGACGGTGCCGTACGGCGTGACACCGGCTCCAGGACCAGCGCCGATGCCGGGAGCCCCGGCCGCCGGGCCGGGGTGCTGGACGGGGCGCGGTGCCATCACCGGCTCCCCGCGGAACGGGTCACAGCGCGCCCTCCCGGGATGGGGCACCCCATCCCGGCGTTCACTCGCGTCCGCGACTCCAGGGCAGGAACCATGAAACCCATTCATTGCCGCTTTTCCAGGACGCCCCTCTTTCTTCCCGCCTTGGAAACGGACAATCGGGCCTTGAGAAACCACGGAACAGCGATCTACCTCAAGAAGCCGTTCCGGTCCGGGACGGCCGTTCAATGGATCTGATGGGTGGTGAGAAAGGTCCTCGGAGCGGCGTTCAGAGCGGCGTGAGGACCATGAGGACCTCGCCCGGGGCGCCGTCCAGGGTGCGGCCGTCCAGGGTGCGGCCGTCCAGGGTGCCGCCGTCCAGGGTGCCGCCGTCCAGGGTGCCGCCGTGCACGGTGCCGTCCAGGGTGCCGTCCGGGGCCGGCGGGAGCGCCTTGGCCCAGCGGCCGGCCTCCCGCCAGCCGAGCCGTTCGTAGAAGGTCTCCAGGCCCATCCCGCTCCGGGCCGAGAGGTGGAGCCGTCGCAGCCCCATCTCGTCGCGGGCCACGTCACGCGCGTGGTTCATCAGGGCCGTCCCGACGCCGCGTTTGCGGTGCGTGGGGAGGGTCTGGAGGTGGTTCACGGCACCCCAGTGCGGGATCAGGGGGTTGGGGTCCCGCGAGAGGTGGGCCCAGCCGACGGGGACCGTCCCGTGGAGGGCGACGAGGAGCCGCTCCCGGTCCGGGCGCAGCCGGGCGATGAGGGCGTCCAGGACGGGGGCGAGATCGTTCTCGGCGACGGGAGGGAACGGGAAGCCCGCCGCGCCGCCGCCGCGGGTCACCTGGACCCAACAGTCGACGAGGTCGCGGCGCAGACCGGGGGTGACGTCCGAGCGGTCGGAGAGCTGGATCAGATCGGGCATCGGGGGCCGCCTCTCACACGCTGGTGATCACATGATCCCCGCGAGGAAGGCCTTCGGGAATGGGCGGTCACGCCACGGTCGGGCCGCCTGTCAGGACGCGGGCGGCGCCCCGGTCAGGCGGTCACGCCGTCCGTGCTCAGCAGGACCACGGTGCCCTCGTGCCCCGGCGCCAGCGAGGCGCGGTGGCCGCCGGACAGGGCCGCCCGCACCCCGGCCAGGGCGGCGCCGCCGCAGGGCCCGGCCGGGACGCCGAGGGCGGTCAGGTCACCGGCGGCGCGGGCGGCGGCCTCGTCGGCGACGGCCACCGCGGCGTCCAGCCCGCCCTCCAGGTACGGCCAGGCGAGGCTGGACGGCGCGGGGCGGTCGAGTGCGGCCATGATCGTCTTCCCGGGCGCCACGCTCACCGCGTGCCCCCGTACCAGGCTCGCCAGCACGCACGGCGCCGCCTCGGGCTCGACCGCCAGGAGGGTGGGCGCGGGCGCCGTCCCCGTCCCGCCGCGGTGGTGGACGACCGCGGCCTGGGCCAGCGAGCCCGCCCCCACGGGAACGGCCACCAGGCCCGCGGGAGCGGCCCCCGCGTCCCGCAGCTGGTCGTCGATCTCGGCGAAGAGGGTGGAGTACCCCTCGACGATCCACTGCGGTACGTCCTCATGACCGGGCCACGCCGTGTCCGGGACGAGCAGCGGGCGCGGCACCGTCCCCGCACGCCCGGACGCGGGCGCGGCGGGCGCCTCGCACGCCTCGTACTCCGAGACGGCCTGCCGCAGGGCCTCGCTGTACGGCCCGGTGACCTCGGTCAGCTCCGCTCCCTCGGCGCGGATGGCCGCGGAGGCGGCGGGCGCGAGGTCCGCCGCCGGGACGAACACGTGGGCCGGCAGCCCCAGCAACCGGGCCGTCCTCGCCACGGCGCGGCCATGGTCGCCGCCGGCCGCCGCGACCAGCCGTACGGGCGGGTGCGCCGCCGCGACGGCCTTCAGGGCGGCCACCGGGTCGGCGTCCGCCGCCGGATCGGGCCGGACGCCGTAGTGCCGGGCCAGCGCCCGGTGGATCCCCCACGAGGCGCCCAGGATCTTGAACGTGGGCAGGCCGAGACGCGCCGACTCGTCCTTGACGAAGACGCGTTCCACCCCCAGCTCGGCGGCCAGCTCCGGCGCCTCGGCCAGCGGGGTCGGCGCGTACCCGGGCAGGGCGCGATGGAAGCGGACCGCCTCGCCCGGCGCCGGCGGGCAGCGCCAGGCGCGGGCGAACGGCCTGGCGTACCAGGAGACCGGGAGGCGGTCCACGATGCCGGATCCCACGCAGGAAATGGTTCCCATCGTCGCTTGGCGGAACCGGCCGGCCCGATGTGGGGAGCGTGCCCGGCTCCCTGGCTCCGCGCCGCCCTGGGCTAGTGCTTCTTGGTCTTCTTCTTGGTCTTCTTCTTGCTGTCCGACTCCCACTCGTACCCGGGGGTGTTCTTCTCGCAGTAGCTCTTGCTGACCCTGGTGTCGGTGGCGTCGTGCTCGCACCAGCGCTTGCTGGAGCAGGCGCTCAGGCCGAGCCCCGCGACCAGTACGGTCATGGCGATCAAGAGGGAGCGGGTCTTGGGCATTTGCGATCGACCTTTCTCGGCCCGTCAACGCGGAGGAGCGAAGTGACCGGGCGAGATTAGCCGAACGACGACCCGTCCAAAAGCCCCGCCCCCGCCGGTTTTCCCGGAGGATCGGGACACCGCGGGGAGCTCCCTGGCCGAACTATGCTTGCGCCGTGAACGACAAGCCGGTGGAGGGCGACGGGGACCATCCCCCAGCGGACGTTCCGGCGGCTCACGGCGACCCCACGTCGTCCGCCGGCCGGGAGTACCGCATCGGGGAGCTGGCCCAGGCCGCCGGCCTCCCCGTACGGACGCTCCGCTACTACCAGGAGCGCAAGCTGCTCCCGCCGCCCCGCCGCGTCGGCCGGATCGGGCTGTACTCCGACGACCATCTCGCGCGGCTCCGCGTGATCGGCGACCTCCTCGACCGGGGGCACACGCTCGAAGGCATCCGCGAGCTGCTGTCCGCTTGGGAACGGGGCCAGGACATCGAGGCCGTCCTCGGGGTGGAGAAGGTGGTCACCACACCCTGGTCCACCGAGACGACGGTGACCATGACGCGGGACGAGATGGCGGCCCTGTTCCCCGGCGAGATCGGCCCCGACGTGGTCGAGCGGGCCGTACGCCTGGGCCTCATCGAGGTGGACGGCGACCGCGTCACCCACTGGAGCCGCCGCCAGCTGGAGGCCACCGTGGCCCTCGTCCGGGCGGGCGTGCCGCTGGAGGAGGTGCTGGCGGCCGGCCAGGCGCTCCAGCGGGGCATGGACGAGGTCGCCTCGATGTTCGTCCGGCTGATCAGCACCCACGTGCTGGGCGGGCCGGCGGGGCGCGACCTCGGCGAGCTCACCGACGTCCTGGACCGGCTGCGGCCCGGAGCCCAGGTGGCGGTGGAGGCCGCGTTCACCCGGGCCATGGACCGCCAGGTACGGGCGGAGCTCGACCGGATGCTCGGGCACCTGGCCGCGTCCGCGCCCGCCTCCGTGCCCGCGTCCGCGCCCGGCTCCGTGCCCGCGTCCGCGCCCGGTTCCGGCCCTGTCTCCGACTCCGGGCCCGGTTCCGCGGCCTAGAACGGCGGTGGGCCTCGCCCTGGCCCGGCCCTGGCTCTGCCCTGGACGGGCCCTGGCTCGGCGGACTCGGCGGACTCGCACAGAACGCACCGCCGGCACCGCCATACTGGGGAGATGGTCGACGAAGAGCGCTGGAAGGCCCGATTCCGTGCGGCCCGGGTGAGCCTGCCCGGCTGGGCCCTGGACGCCCCGCACCGCAGCACCTACCGGTCGAACGTCACCGGGACCTGGGAGATCTACGCCTGGGACCGGACGACCGGCGCCCGGCGGCAGGTGACCGACCGCCCCAACGGCACGTGGATGGGCGGCGTCGACCCGACCGGCGTCTGGATCTGGTGGTTCGCCGACACCGACGGCGACGAGTTCGGGATCTGGCGGCGCACCCCGTTCGACGGCCCCGCCTCCCAGGACGCCGGCGCGGAGGCCACGGGTACGGACGGCAGCGAGCCCGCCGTGCCGGGCCTGGAGCCCTCCTACCCGTCCGGCCTGGCCCTGGGCTCCAGCGGCCTCGCACTCGTCGGCCGTACCACCGAGGACGGCAACAGCGTCCACCTCTGCCGGCCGGGCGCCGAGCCCGAGGTGCTGTACCACCACGCCGAGGACGCGCACGTGGCGGCGCTCTCCCGGGACGAGACGCTGGTCGCGATCGGCCACAGCGAGCACGGCGACAGCCGCCACATGGCGCTGCGCGTGCTGCGCCCCGACGGGACGGCCGTCGCCGACCTGTGGGACGGGCCGGGCAAGGGCGTGTACGGCGCCGGGTTCGCCCCGGTGCCCGGCGACTCCCGGCTGCTGGTCAACCACGAGCGCCGCGGCCGGGAGGAACTGCTGATCTGGGACCCCGTCGCGGGCACCGAGCAGGAGATCGTCCTGGACCTGCCCGGCGAGATCGGCGCCGACTGGTACCCGGACGGCTCCGCGCTGCTGGTCTCCCACTCCCACGAGGCCCGCGACGAGCTGTACCGCTACGACCTGGGCTCCGGCGAGCTGACCCGGATCGAGACGCCCCGCGGGGTGATCGGCGGCGCCACCGCACGGCCGGACGGGACGGTCGAGTTCTCCTGGTCGTCGGCCGCCGAGCCGCCCGTGGTGCGGTCCACCTCGGGCGCGGTCGTGCTCACCCCGCCCGGCCCGCCGGCGCCGCCGTCGGTACCGGTCGAGGACGTGTGGGTGGACGGCCCGGGCGGCCGGGTGCACGCCCTGATCTCCAAGCCCGCCGAGGGCACCGGCCCGTTCCCGGCCGTGTTCGACGTCCACGGCGGGCCGACCGCGCAGGACGAGGACTCCTTCGTCCCGTCCGCGGCGGCCTGGATCGACCACGGGTTCGCGGTCGTCCGGGTCAACTACCGCGGCTCGACCGGCTACGGCTCGCAGTGGCGCGACGCCATCGAGGGCCGGGTGGGGCTGACCGAGCTGGAGGACATCAAGGCGGTCCGCGACTGGGCGGTCGGCTCCGGCCTGGCCGACCCGGCGCGGCTGGTCCTCACCGGCGGCTCCTGGGGCGGTTTCCTCACGCTGCTGGGCATCGGCACCCAGCCCGACGACTGGACCGTGGGGGTGGCCGCCGTCCCGGTCGCCGACTACTTCGCCGCGTACGAGGACGAGATGGAGGGCCTCCAGGCGTTCGACCGCTCGCTGTTCGGCGGCTCGCCCGAAGAGGTTCCGGACCGCTACCGCGAGTCGTCCCCGCTGACCTACGTCGAACGGGTGAAGGCGCCCGTCCTGATCCTGGCCGGGGAGAACGACCCGCGCTGCCCGATCCGGCAGATCGACAACTACCTGGCGCGGCTGTCCGAGCTGGGGAAGCCGCACGAGGTCTACCGGTACGACGCCGGGCACGGCTCGCTGGTCGTGGAGGAGCGGATCACCCAGATGGAGGCGGAGATGACCTTCGCGCGCAAGCATCTGGGGCTGTGCTGAGCGCGGCCTGACCGGACGGGCCTGACCGGTCTGCCCGGCTTGACCGGACGGGCCTGACGGCGGCGGCCCGGCCCCTCGGCACCCCGTGCCCGGGGGCCGCGCCGGGCCGTCCGTTCAGGCCGGGCGCGTTCAGGCCGGGCGCGTTCAGGCCGGGCGCGTTCAGGCCGGGCGCGTTCAGGCGCGGACGTCGCGGATGATCCCGACCAGCTCGCGGGTGACCGACTTGAAGCCCGGCAGCCGCGACATGGACACCATGCGGTCGACCAGGGGTACCGTCCGTTCGACCAGGAGGTAGGTCTTGCGGCAGCCGGGCGAGCCGTCGTGCACCCAGTACAGGACGATGCCCATGGAGTAGAGCCACAGCAGCTCGGGCAGCTCCTGCCGGAACTCGGCGTCGATCTTGAGGGAGGAGCCGTCCACGACCTCCCGGTAGATGGCCACCGCCGCCGCGCGGGCCGGGCCGGAGTCGGCGCTGAACGGGTTGAGCGGGCTGGTGGGCTCGGCGGCGAACTTGAAGAACTTCCCCGCGAACTCGTGGTACGGCACCATCGTGTCGACCCGGGCCTTCAGGACGCCCAGCAGGCGGGGCGCGAAGTCGCGTTCGGCGGCCAGCACCTCCCGGCACGCCTTGACGTGCTCCTCCTGCAGCTGGTCGTAGTACGCCTGGAGCAGTTCTTCCTTGGAGCCGAAGTAGTAGTAGGCGTTGCCGACCGAGACCCCGGCCTCCTTGGCGATCACCCGCATCGTGGTCGCCTCGTACCCGCGCTCGCGGAACAGGCGCAGCGCCGTCTCGACGATCAGGGCCCGCGTCTGCTCCGACTTCACCGCCTTGGTCTCGGTCACGTAGGCCACCCTAAAGCGCGCCGGGGCGAGTTGTTCGGGTCCGCGGACGGGACTCCGGACGCGGGCCCGCCCGGCCCCGTACCGGATGAGCACCGCGAACACCCGGGGACGACCGGAAGGCGCCGCCGGCCCGCCGCGTACGGGCGGGCCGGCGGGCCGGAGCCGGGTGCGCCGGTCAGCGGCCGGTGCCGCCGTAGACCACGGCCTCGACCTGCTCGGCGTCGAGGTCGAACGCGTGGTGCGCGGCGGCGACCGCGGTGTCGATGTCGTCCTGGGCCACCACCACCGAGATCCGGATCTCCGAGGTGGAGATCATCTCGATGTTGACCCCGGCGTCGGCGATCGCGGAGAAGAAGTTGGCGGTGACGCCGGGGTGCGAGCGCATCCCCGCGCCGATCAGCGACACCTTCCCGACCCGGTCGTCGTAGCGCAGCGACTCGAACCCGATCCGCTCCTTGACCTTGTTGAGCGCGGTCAGCGCGGACTGGCCGTCGCTGGCCGGCAGGGTGAAGGAGATGTCGGTACGGCCGGTGGAGGCGGCCGACACGTTCTGCACGATCATGTCGATGTTGATCTCGGCGTCGGAGAGGACGGTGAAGATCGAGGCGGCCTCACCGACCTTGTCCGGGACGCCCACCACGGTGATCTTGGCCTCGCTGCGGTCGTGCGCGACGCCGGAGATGATCGCCTGTTCCATGTCCCCGTCCTTCTTGCCTTCGATGTCGCTGCTGTCGACCACCCATGTGCCCTCCTTCTGGCTGAAGGAGGACCGCACGTGGATCGGGATGTTGTAGCGGCGCGCGTACTCCACGCAGCGCAGGTGCAGGATCTTGGCGCCGCTGGCCGCCATCTCCAGCATCTCCTCGTAGGAGATCCGCGGGATCTGGCGCGCGGCCGGCACGATGCGCGGGTCGGCGGTGAACACGCCGTCGACGTCGGTGTAGATCTCGCACACGTCGGCGTCCAGCGCGGCGGCCAGCGCGACCGCGGTGGTGTCGGAGCCGCCGCGCCCGAGCGTGGTGATGTCCTTGGTGCCCTGCGAGACCCCCTGGAACCCCGCCACGATGCAGATCGAGCCCTCGTCCAGGGCGGTGCGGATCCGGCCCGGCGTCACATCGATGATCTTGGCTTTGCCGTGCGCGCCATCGGTGATCACGCCGGCCTGGGAACCGGTGAACGAGCGGGCCTCGTGGCCCAGGTTGGCGATGGCCATGGCCAGCAGCGCCATCGAGATCCGCTCCCCGGCGGTGAGCAGCATGTCCAGCTCACGGGCCGGGGGGAGGGGGCTGACCTGCTCGGCCTTATCGATCAGGTCGTCCGTCGTGTCGCCCATGGCGGAGACCACGACGACGACGTCGTGGCCCGCCTTCTTGTTCGCGACGATGCGCTGGGCGACCGCCTTGATGCGCTCGGCATCGGCGACGGAGGAGCCACCGTACTTCTGCACGACAAGAGCCACGGGTGGGCGCTCCTCGGATAGGGGTCAGGCGTACCGGCGTCGAGTCTACCGAGGCGGCCCGAATGCGTTACGACAAGGTAACACCCCGCCCGTGGACGGCCCGGCGGCTCAGGTGACGGCGGCGGCCTCCTCGGCCACGTCCAGCCGGGCGCCGGCGATCACCGCGTGCAGGGCCCGGAGGGCGGCGCCGGCGTGGTTGCCCCAGTGGTTGAAGTAGGAGTACTGCCACCACCAGAGCGCCTCCAGCGGACGGTCGTGCTGGTAGTGGCGCAGGCCGTGGACGAGGTCGCTGGCGACGTCGGCCAGGTCGTCGGAGAGCCGGTAGGCGGTCGCCTCGGTGTCCTTGTACGGGTCGAAGACCTCCACGTACTCGTCCACCGCGACCAGCCGTTCGGCCAGGCCCTGCCGGACGGTGTCCAGGTCGGGGTCCTCGCCGACCTCGGGCTCCCAGTTGTCGGGGAGGATCACGTCGGCGCTGGCGCCCAGCTGCGCGCCGGCCAGGATGACCTGCGAAACCTCCAGGAGCAGCAGTGGCAGGGCGTGCGGGCCGCCCTCGCCTCGCGCGACGGCCTCCAGCCCGTTCAGGTAGTTCTCGACATGGCGGGCCACCCGCTCGGCGAGGGTGTTCCAGTCCTGCGGGCTGTTGGCGTCAGACATCGAGCAGCCTCCGTCCTTCGAATGCGCGGCCGAGGGTCACCTCGTCGGCGTACTCCAGATCGCCGCCCACCGGCAGGCCGCTGGCCAGTCGGGTGACGGTCAGCCCCATGGGCTTCACGAGGCGGGCGAGGTAGGTCGCGGTGGCCTCACCCTCCAGGTTGGGGTCGGTGGCGAGGATCAGTTCGGTCACGGTGCCGTCGGCCAGCCGCTGCATCAGCTCGCGGATGCGCAGATCGTCGGGGCCCACGCCCTCGATGGGGCTGATCGCCCCGCCCAGCACGTGGTAGCGCCCGCGGAACTCGCGGGTCTTCTCGATCGCGACGACGTCCTTGGACTCCTCCACCACGCAGATGACGTGGGGGTCGCGGCGGGCGTCCCGGCAGATCCGGCACTCCTCTTCCTCGGCCACGTTCCCGCACGTCTTGCAGAAGCGGACCTTGTCCTTGACCTCCTTGAGCGCCTTGCCCAGCCGTTCGACGTCGGCGGGGTCGGAGGCGAGGAGGTGGAAGGCGATCCGCTGCGCGCTCTTGGGGCCGACGCCGGGCAGCCTGCCCAGTTCGTCGATGAGGTTCTGAACGACCCCTTCGTACAACGGTCCCTTCCTTTCACGCTGGTCACACCGGCTCGGTCAACGGGGTCGGACGGCCGCGGGCGGCGGGTGCCGGGTGGTGCCCGTCCCGGTCACGGCCGTCCGGCGGTCAGTCGCCGGCCTTCCCGGAGCCCCCCGAGCCACCGGCCCCGCCGGGGCCGCCGGGGCCGTTCGGGCCTTCCTCGTCCGGGCCCTCCTCGTCCTGGCCGGGCCTGTCCTGGCCGGGCGCGGCGGGGCCGCCCGCGCCGGGGAAACCCGGAAGCTCCGACATGCCCGGCAAGCCGGGGAAAACCGGAAGACCAGGCATACCACCGCCGCCGGCGCCGAAGTCGGGCAGCCCCCCGCCGAACCCGGCGGCGAGCGGCCCCATCGCGGACTGCTGCATCTCCTGGACCTCCCGGCCGGCGTCGCGGATCGCCGCGAGCACCAGGTCGGCCAGCGTCTCGGCGGTCTCGGCCGGATCGTCGGGGTCGATGGCCTCGGGGTCGATCGACACGCCCGTCACCTCGCCCTGGCCGTTGACCGTCGCGGTGACGAGCCCCCCGCCCGAGGTGCCCGTCACCTCGGCCTCCGCGAGCTCCTGCTGCGCGCTGAAGAGCTTCTGCGCCTGCTCCAGCAGCTCCTGAAAGTTCAACTGACCACCGGGTTCCACGGCGTGCTCCGTTTCCTTCCGGCCCTGGCGGGCCTCTCCTCGGCGACCCGCCGACCATCGGACGTCTGTCTTCCCGAGACTACGGGTTTCGCACGCGATCCGGTACGTACCACCCTCCGGTGCGCCGACCGGCTCACGAGTTGTCGAACTCCCGGATGATCTGCCCGCCCAGCTCCCGCTGGATGAGCGCCATGCCGCCGGCCTCGGCCTCGGTGCCGTCCGCGTCGGCGTCCCCCTCCGGGTCGACCTCGTCGCTCTCGTCCATCGGCTCGGGCTCGGGCGGCGGGGGCGGCTCGTCCGGGGGCGGGGGGCCGGGGTCGTCGTCCTGCCATGCCGCCCCTGTCCGCGCGGTGTCCTGCCCGGCGCCCGTACGCCCGGACGGGCCGGAGGGGGTGCCCGGCTGGTCCGGCCGGCCACCGGGCTGCGGGCCGCCGCCCGGACGGGGCGCCGCGGGCGTGGACGCCCCGGCGAACCCGGCCGAGGGGCCCGTTCCAGAACCGGCGCCGCCGTACCCGCCGCCCCCCGGGCCCGGCCTGCCTCCCGGCCTCCCCCCGCGCCCGCCGGGGGCGGGGGCGCCGGTGCCGAGTACGGTGTCGATCCGCCAGTCCACGCCCATGCGCTCCTTGAGCACCTGGCGCAGGACCACGTCACGGCCGCTGCTGGCGAATCTGGTCCGGGCGCCCTCGGCCTCGAAGGCGAGGGTGAGCAGGTTGTGGTCCAGCGAGACCGGATGGACGCCCTGGATCATGACCCAGGCGACCTTGCTCTTGTGCTTGACCGCCTCGACGATGTCCGGCCAGACCCGCTGCACGGCGGAGACGTCCGCACCACCCGCCGCTGCCTGGACCGGCGCCTGGGCCGCCTGCGGCGGCGCGGAGGGCGCGGGCCGAGCGGGGGCCTGAGCCTGGGTCTGGGGACGGTTCTGGGCCTGGGGACGGTTCTGCGGCTCGGGAGGGGCTTGGTGCCGGGGCCGTTCCTCCGGCTCGGCGGCCTGCGGGGGCCGCTGGTCACGCCGTTCGTCCTGGACGGCGGGCACCGGGGCCGGGGACGGCTGCGGCGGCTGGGGCGAAGGCGGCTGCGGCGCGGACGGCTGGGGCGCGGCCTGGAAGGCGGGCGCCGGGCCGCCGGACGCGCCGGACGCGCCGGGCGCGGGCGCCGCGGGGAAGCCCTGCGCGGCCTGCCGCTCCAGCCGGTCGAGCCGGGCGAACAGCGACGCCTCGTCCTCGTACGCGGCGGGCAGCAGGATCCGCGCGCAGATCAGCTCCAGCAGCAGGCGGGGGGAGGTCGCCCCGCGCATCTCCGTCAGCCCGGTGTGCAGCAGGTCGGCGGCACGGGCCAGCTCCCCGGGGCCGAGCGAGCCGGCCTGCCGCCGCATCTGCTCCAGCTCGTCCGGCGGGACGTTCAGCAGCCCGCTGCCGCCGGCCTCCGGCACGTTCGACAGGATCACCAGGTCGCGCACCCGTTCGAGCAGGTCGGCCGTGAACCGGCGGGGGTCCTGCCCGCTCTCGACCACCCGGTCGATCGCGGCGAACACCGCGCCGCCGTCCCGCGCGGCGAACGCGCCGATCACCTCGTCCAGCAGCGCCGCGTCGGTGTAGCCGAGCAGCGACACCGCCCGCGCGTAGGTGATGCCCTTCTCGTCCGAGCCCGCGAGCAGCTGGTCGAGGATCGACAGCGTGTCCCGGGCCGACCCGGCTCCCGCCCGTACCGCCAGCGGCAGCGCCGACTCCTCGTACGGCACGTCCTCGGCCCGCAGGATCTCCTCGACCAGGTCCTGCAGCACGCCCGGCGGGATCAGCCGGAACGGGTAGTGGTGCGTCCGGGACCGGATCGTCCCGATGACCTTCTCCGGCTCGGTGGTCGCGAACACGAACTTCAGGTGCGGCGGAGGCTCCTCCACCAGCTTCAGCAGGGCGTTGAAGCCCTCCCGGGTGACCATGTGCGCCTCGTCGATGATGTACACCTTGAAGCGCGCGGAGACGGGCGCGAAGAACGCGCGTTCGCGCAGGTCACGGGCGTCGTCCACGCCACCGTGCGAAGCCGCGTCGATCTCGATGACGTCGATGTGGCCGGTGCCGGTGGGCCCCAGCGCGACGCAGGAGTCGCAGGTGCCGCACGGATCGGGCGTCGGCCCCTTCTCGCAGTTGAGCGAACGGGCCAGGATCCGGGCACTGGAGGTCTTGCCGCAGCCGCGCGGACCGCTGAAGAGGTACGCGTGGTTGATCCGGCCGTTGCGCAGCGCCTGCTGCAAAGGCTCGGCGACGTGCTCCTGCCCCTTGAGCTCGGCGAACGTCGCTGGCCGGTACTTTCGGTACAGAGCCAGACTCATTGGGGGCCCGCCCTCCTCGAGAAGCAGAGCGTCAGAAATCAAAGGACCCCCCGCACACCCGCCAGAGCCTGCTTATCCTTGCTGCCTTCCGGCCCTGGGGAGGTTCACAGGGTGACGCCATGCGAGGGGTCTCCCCAGAGTCTATGGCATACGGGGCGGCGGATATGCACGCTCGCCCAGACCGTTCGCGTAGGCTCCGGCCCCATGCCCGCCCCCCACGCGCCGACTCCGCAGGAGAAGCTCCTCCACATCGCCGAACGCCATCACTGGGAATCGGCCCGCGACACGGGTGTGTCGTACACCATGTCCACCCTCGGCCGGACCCTCGACGACGAGGGTTTCGTCCACTGCTCCTCCGACCTCGCCCAGGTGGAGGGCGTCCTGTCCCGCTTCTACGCGGGCGTCGACCGCGCCGGCCTGGTCCTGCTGGTCATCGACGCCGCCCGCCTGGACGCCCCGGTCCGCTACGAGCCCGCCGGCGACGAGGTCTTCCCCCATGTCTACGGCCCGATTCCGATCTCCGCGGTTATTGATGTCCGTTCAGTGCCCGGAAACCGGTAGGCTCTCCTGCGGAGGATTCGCCTAGTGGCCTAGGGCGCACGCTTGGAAAGCGTGTTGGGGGCAACCCCTCAGGAGTTCGAATCTCCTATCCTCCGCTTGCCTGACCAGGCAACACACGTCGAGGGCGGCACCCCCAGGGTGCCGCCCTCAGTGCTTAGTCTCAGTCCTAGTCTCAGTTGGCCTCTAGGGCCGCGCCTCACTCTCCTCGTCGTCCGTCACCGGCTCGGCCGTCTCCCAGAGGAGACCGGCGACTTTGCCCGCTACGTCACTCCGGATGGCATCGACCATGTGTTGGTAGCGCTTCGCCATCGAGGCACTCGACCAACCCATGATCGCCATCGCCGTGGCCGTAGGCACACCGAGAATCAGAAGGACGGTGGCAGCGGTGTGCCGGGCGTCATGCAGGCGTGACTCTCGGAGGCCCGCCGTCTCTAGGAGGGCCTTCCATTCCCTGTAGTCCGTGTTCGGGTTGAGCGGACGACCGTCCGGCTTGGTGAAGACGTACCCGCCCTCGTGCCAGAGTTGGCGAGCCTCCTCACGTTCCGCGTCCTGTTGGCGCTTGTGCTGCTTGAGCAACTCCACAAGCGGGAGTGGAAGGCCGATCATGCGTCGTCCGGCCTTCGACTTGGTGTCGCCGGTCTCGGGGCGGGTCTCCCGCTTCTTCGGGCAATAGCCAGCTTTGCGCCCACATGGCGGCTCTCCACAGCCGTGGGCGTACTTCGGGCGGAGGCGGCCACGTCGGACACGAATCATGCCCGTCTCGAAGTTGACGTCTTCCCACTTGAGGCCGAGGGCCTCGCCCTGGCGGAGACCAAGGGCGAGCGCGACGACCCAGCGTGCGCCGTTTCGCGGCTGCTCCCCCGCGACCTTCAGGAGTCGCTTGATCTCCTCCAGGTCGTAGGGCTCGGGCTCCTCCTCGGTCAGCTTCGGGGCCTTGGCCAAGAGCACGGGGTTGCGAGAGATCATGCCTCGCCGTTCGGCCTCGTTGAGCGCGTTCCGGAGGGTCCGATGTACGTGGTGAGCGGTACCGGCGGCAAGGCCCTTCGCCTGCATCTTCGCGTACAGCTTCTCGGCGTGTTCGGGGGCGAGGTTGTCCAGGCGGTGAGCGCCGAGCCCTGGAATGAGGTGTTTCTCCACGTCAACGCGATAACCGGCGTGCGTGTTCTCGGAGACGCGCGGCGGGACGGCGATGTTGTCGATCCAGTGCGTCAACCACTTCTCGACCGTCCAACGCTGACCGGCCTTGGGTACGCGCCTCGCATCCCGTAGAGCTTCGAGGTTCCGCACCTTCTCCGTGACGAGGGCCTTGGTCTTGGCCATGACGTGACGACGGTCCGGCTTACCGTCATCCTTCACGCCGACAGTGACGCGGCCGTGCCAGTAGCCGTCCTTGCCGAGGTAGATCGTGGATCGTCCGTTGACGTTGCGTCCCATGGCGGACTCCTCTCAAGCGGGGATGGACTCGGGCTGGCTGCGGGCGAGCAGATGGGACACGTATGCAGTGAGGCATTCGGTAGGGACGCGACGGAGTCGGCCGATGGTCACGGTCTCGACCTCGCCAGAGGCGATGAGGCTGTACATCAGCGTCCGGCCGATCTTGAGGCGACGGGCGGCCTCCTCAACGGTCAGGAGCAGGTCCGGTTCTGCGCTGGTCCTCGTGGTCACAGGCTCTCCTGATGTGATTCGTGACGGTGGGTCCAGGTCGGCGCCGTGCGGGGGCTGTGCGCCGATCAATCCGCGTGTGGCAAGGGAGCGTCTGGCGGAGCGCGGAAGCGGTGAAGCACGTCAGCGGAATTCAGCAGATTCCTTTGTGCTGGTTTCTGCTGACGTGCTGCGCCGCTGACGGGCGCGGTCATCGGGTGCCCTCGGTTGCGTTGGGGTGGGTCTCGTAGACGGGCCCCGCTTTGCGGCCTCGGCCGGTCTTGGGCGCGGCGGGGAGGCGGCGGATCCAGCCGTGCGACTCCAGGACGCGAAGAGCGGGGTCTAGGTCGGTGACCTTCTTGAAGCGGCGGAGCGAGGACAGGACGTCACGGGCGCCGAACTGTGTGGTGCCGGTGCGCTCGATCCAGTCCAGGAGGGCGCGTGCGTCGGCGACGGCGGGGTCTGCGCCGATGGCGTCATAGGCGGCTTGGGCGTGGACGGTAAAGTACTCACCGACCTCGTGGGCGTCGAGGAGCGTGCCGAGGCTGATAGGGCGGTTCCAGCCGGTACGGAAGTGCTCGGCGAGGTGGAGCAGGGCGGCGATGCGGACGACGGCGCCGACGTACTTGCCGCCCCAGTCGGTCATGTGGGCAAGGTCGCCAGTGTCGGGGCGGAAGCGGGTTTCGGTGTCGTCCAGAAGGGCGCGGATGGCGGTCTCGGCGTCCGGCTCGAAGCCGAGGGTGATCGGCTCGGGGAGCGCGTCCAGCGTAAGGATGAGAGCGGTGACGTTGGAGGTGTAGGCGGTACGGACGGCCTCGGGGATCGGGGCGGGGTCGGACTTGCGGAAGCCGAGGAGGGACTTGGGGACGGAGTAGAGGAGGCGTCCAAGTAGGCCCTGTTCGTGGAACTGGGGCGTCTCGCCGAGGCGGGCAAGGACGCCCGGCTGAGTGCAGATTCCGAGGGTGACGGTCGCGGCATCGATGCGTTCGGACGGGCGCCCCATCCGGTCGATGCGCATTTCCTCGCCCGCGTGACCGGCCTTGAGGACGGCGAAGTTCGGGGCGCCGGAGTAGCGCCCGGCGGCGATAGAGAAGATCTCTCCCTCGGGCGACAGGATCGCGAAACGGCCGTCCTGTTCGGCGAGGTGGGTCGTCAGCCGTTCCACGGTCGCGTCATCGGAGAACAGGCACGGTTCGGCGGGGACGGTGATCTCGTCCAGGGCCAAGCGTGCGACGGCGGCCTCGTCCAGAGCGGCGCCTTGCTGGGTGGCGTCCGTTGCTGCGGCGGCGGCCTTCTCCGTCTTCTCAGCACGTGCCTCGGCGACTCGACGGGCGATGGCGGCCTCGGCGATGAGCGGCCGGGCCTGCTCGACGAGGATCCTCTCGGCCTCGCGGATCGGGGCCGTCATGTGCTTGTAGACCTCGGACTTGCGGTTGCCGGGCGGCAGAACGACCAGGGTGAAGAGGTTGGTCGGCTCGGTCCAGGTCGTTGCCTCGGCCCAGACCTTGCCGCCGGCGGCGACGCCCAGGACGGCGAGGGCGAGGCTTCCGGCGAGGTCGGGCGGAGTCTGGGTGACCTCGGCCAGACCGGCGGCATAGGCGCCGAGCCAGTCCGGGAACGCGCTCAGCGGGAACGGGGGCAGTTCAGGGGCGGCCGTCAGCGGAGCGGGGTCGGGCCATCCTTTGGCGGCTTCGGCGGCGATGGTGGCCATCTCGGCGGCGACGGCGGTCCGAAGGCTCGCGGTGTCGTCTCCGGTGGCGCCGTAGCCGAGTTGCATGAGGCGGGTTCCGGCGGTGATGACGTGGCGTGCGTAGGCGAGTTCGCGTACGAGGTGGGCGTAGTAGGTGACGTTCGCGGCCGTGGGCACGCCGCTGATGAGCGTGTGAAGGTAGGGGGCACCGCCGATCTTGGCGAGGTCGCGCGGGTTGATCGCCGCCCCGACGGCGACCGGTTCGTACGGTGCGCCCCGGTCGGCGAGGCCGACGATCGTCTCCCAGATCAGGCTGTGGGCCGGGCGGTAGAACTCGGAGCCGTCCAGGAGCGAGCGAGCCTCACCGAGGGCGGGCGGGGCGAGCATGACGGCGCCGAGGACGTGTTGCTCGGCATCGATGTTGTGGGGGAGCGGCCGGACGAACTCGGCGAGGCCGGTCGCGGCGGGCTCGTCGTTCTCGACCAGGTGGAGCGGGGGCGTCATGATGGGAGGACCTCCATCGGTTAAGTGATCGGTCGGGGGTGCGGCCTCGGTGCTCGTGCTTGGTGGCTGTGGCACCGAGGCCGCTTTGGCTGTCGGTCAGCGGTCGCCGCGATGGCGGGTCTTGGTCAGGTAGGTCACCAGGCGGCGGCCGGGTCGGACCTCGGCGGCGCGTCCGCCGCACTTGTCGCAGTACCGCCACGCACGGCCGGAGGAGGAGCGGAAGCGCCCGCCGCCGCCGCATTTCGAGCAGGCCCGAAACGGCCAGATGAGGCAGTGGACGAGGTAGCTACCGCCGAACACCACGGCGAGCAGGAGCCACGCGCCGAAGCTGGGCCCGGAGTCGTTAGCAGTGGCGAGGAAAAGGGACATGCGTGCCTCCTGGAGCGCTTCGAGGGGTTGCGGCAGGTCGGGCGCTAGGCGCTTGAGTGCTGGTCAGAGGTCGAATAGGCCGCTAGCAGGGCCGCTAGGTCTAGCGGGTGGCGCCGCTAGACCTAGCGGCGATCGGGGCGGCTACCGAGAGCGGGCGCGGGTCACGTCAAGGGCGTTCACGACGTGCTCGCGAACGATGCCGCGCCGGTTCGCACCCTTGCCGGTTTCGTGCTGTCCCCATACCTGCTGTGTCGTGATCCCGTAGGGCTTGAGCGCATCGGCAAGCTGGGCAGGCGTCCAGGGTCCGTAGAGGCTCGGGCGCAGCTCGGCGAGGCGCCGGAGGATCGTCTCCGACCAGATCTTGTCTTCGTCGGCACCGATCACGGCGACGACGTCCTCAAGGACCGAGATTTCGGACTCAGAGGGGGTGACCTCCTCACCGGCCGCGTGACCGGCGAGGGCTCCGGCGGCCTTGCGGAGGGCTCGGGCGCGATCGGCGATGCGGTCGCTGGTCGGACCGTCGATGTAGAACGAGCGGGTGATCTGCGGATCGTCGGCCTCACCGACCAGGTACCCGATGCCCAGGTCCCGGCGGGTGAAGGTGGTCGCCCGGATCCCGTTCCGGTAGGCCGAGGTACCGAGGACCATGTCGTTCTCGACCTGGCCCATGACCCGCAGGCAGTACCGGATACCGACGTTCGCCGAGACTCCGGTCGGAAGCGAGTCCTTGTCCGGACGCTGGGTCGCGAGGACGAGGAAGACGCCCATCGCTGGACCACGCTTGATGATCGCGGTAGCCAGTTCCGCGGCCTCCTTGCCATGCTCGGCGTGGGCGAACAGTTCCTGGCACTCGTCGATGAACAGGCCCAGCGGGTGAAGCCCGAGGGAGCGACGTGCGGCGATCTCCGGCGTGACCTTGTTCTCGGGGCAGATGTCCTTGGGCAGGGACGAGAGCACCTTCGCGCGCCGCTCAAGGTCCTTATGGACGTACCGGAGGCCGTCCAGGCACGCCGCGATGGTCGCGTCGTCGGGCCCGGAGCCGTACCGATGGGCGTACTTCTCGGCGAACGACAGGTCACCGGTGCCCTTGAGTTCGTAGACCAGGTTCTCGGCCGTCACGTCCAGGCCAGCGGCCAACAGCAGCGGCTTGATGGAGAAGGTCTTGCCCATCCGGGGCATCGCACCGATAAGCCAGTTGGCGAACATCAGGGTGCCCGTGACAAGCCGTCCACGCTGGTCGGTACCGAACGGGATGGGCTTGAACACGTCGGCACGTCCCGACTTCGCCAGCGGCCAAGCCGCAGGCTTGACCCGGCTCATGTCCTGGTCGCCCACCCACAGGACGAGGCGCCCGGCGTGATGGTCGTGGGCAGGCTCAGGCCATACGCACCCCACCGGGCGCCGGAGGCCGGAGGCGAGACGCTCGCGACGTTCCATGATGTCGGTGACCGTGACGCCGTATGGGAGATCGACGTCGGCACGCCACCCAGGACCGTCACGGGTGATCGGCGAGGGGAAGGTGATGCCGTCCCCGCCCTTGCCGAGGGCCTTGTTGATCTCGGCGATACCGAGGGCTCCAAGCGCCCGGATGATGATCTCGCTCGTGAGCTTGGGCGCCTTGGTCGAGACGACGGCCGGGCCGATGAGGGGCTTGTCCTTGGGCGTTCCAAGCCATCCCAGAACGGCGACCAAGGCGACGGCGACGGTCGTCTGAGTGACTCCCCCGGCGGCGGCCACCGCGCCAGCGGCCACGCTTCCGCCGCAGAGGCCACCGAGGGCGACCAGGCGACGCCAACGAACGCGGTCGTCCCGTTCCCGCAGAAGCCGGAGGTAGGTATCGGCGTCCTTGCCGTCCACCGCGTGAAGCCGCAGGGGAAGCGCTTCGGTGTCGTTCACCCATCGCCAGGTGCCCGAGACCAGGCGCCACAGGCCACGCGGTGAACGTCCGGCGAGCGTCAGGGCGTAGGCCGGAATGCGGACCGCGTGATAGCCGGTGACGTGTCCGGCATAGTTCACCGACCAGCGGACGAGGGCCTTCGCCTCCTGGCGGTCGCGGAGCCACGGCGGGATGATCGGACGGCGCTGCGCAGCCGTCCCCGCGACGATCCTCGTCCGCACGCTGGACGGACGGCGGTCGGGCTGATCGACGAGGACCGTTCCCTCAAGAGCGTCGCCCTCGTCCGGACGGTCCGGCCCGTCCGCCTCGTGCCGTCCGTCCGCTGCGGACGGCACGAACGAGGCCGGACCGTTCGTCGCCTCGCCGGAAGGGGCGGGCGAGTCAGGGGCAGGCTCATCGCCGAGGCGGGTGGGGAGTTTAATCACGTCGGCCATGGGCTTGGAGTAGGTCATCGCGCGTCGTCTCCCTCGGAGGAACGGGGTACGGAAGCGGTGTCTTTCCTGGTCGGATCGGCAGGGGCCTCGGCCTTGAGGCGCGCCAGGAGCACGCCGGCGCGCTCGTTGCTGACGCTCTGGTCGGCCTCGCGAAGAGCGGCGGCGAGCGTGTCCCGGTTGAGCGGCAGACCGCGAGACTCAAGCTCGGTGGTGATGCGCCACCCCAGCGGCATCAGGTCATCGACGTCCGGCGCCGTCCGCTTGCCGTTGCGGCCTCGGGTCGTGGCCCGTCCGCGCTTGGACGTCCGTCCGTCCGCTGGACGAGGTGTCTCTTGGGCATCGGACGAGGACGCGGACGGCAGTCCAGGCGCTCCGGACGGTCCGGACGGTCCAGGGGCGATGGCCGGACGGTCGTCGGGCTCCGGCCCGTCGTCCGGACGAACCGTGATGGTGGGCGCCTCATCCTCGTCGCCCCCCTGGTCCGGCTCGGCCGGAGCGAGTTCACCGAGCCGGTACAGGGCGCGCGTCCGTCGCGGTGCCTTCCACCGCCACGCGAGGGCACCGTAGGTGTCTTGTAGCTCGGTCAGAATGAGGAGCCGGGCGCGCTCCCGGTCGAGAGCGTCCCGGTAGGAACGCATCTCCCACAGGACCATCCGGCGCCACAGGACGACCGTCCGGAACGGAGCCAGGAGCCAGCGCGAGGCCCGGATCCGGTCCATGCGCGTCCCGGACTCGATACCCGCCCGGATCCGGATCACGTGAGCTCCGACCTCAACGGCCACGACCCACAGGCAGGGGAGGATGGCGTGCGCGACCGCACCGAACGCGGAGGTCTCCCCCGCGACATTCAGGTAGACGGTCGCAGCGGTGAGGGCCCAGGGGAACAGCCTCAACCACCAGATGCGCATGTTGAGCCGCGCGAGGACGATGTCCAGGGCAGCGAAGATCGCGATGCCGAGGTCGATGCCGATGGGCAACGTCCACGCGAACACCCCGAACGAGGGACGTGCAGCCTCGGCGACAGCGGTGAAGCTGTTCACGAAGCCGATCACGGCCAGCACCACGACCAGGGCGGCCACCACGGCGACGGCGGTGAACTCCTGGCTCGACAGCGGCCGGGGGCTCATGCCACCGCTGTCAGCGCGACCGAACGAGGGCGGCGGGGACATCTGATCACGCCGTCGTCCGGCGAACGGCTCGGCCATCAGGCACCACCGCTGCGCGCACGGTGCGCCATGGTCGTAGCCCTGTAGCCGCTGCTCGGGACGGTCACGCGACCGGTACGGGCGGGGACGTCCAGGGCGCCAACGAACAGGGCGCCCAGGGCCTCGGCTTCGAAGGCACCCCACACGCCCGGCTCCGGGCGGCCGGTGATGGCGCGATCAAGGCACTGGGTCATCACGGGGCAGGCCAAGCACACCTCAGCAGCGACGGCGAGTCGTGCGGCCTTCTCCTCCTGGCCCTCGTTCTTGTCGGTCGGGCCCGTGTGCAGTTCGGGGTCAAAGGCGCATTCGGCAGTCGCCAGTCCGTATCGCTTGCGCGCTACGAACGAGAGCTTGCTCGGGTGGATCGTCATGGGGGCTCCTTCGGGGTCCCGTGATCGGTCGGGGAGAGGTCCGGCTTCGTGCTGGTGGCTGTGAGCCGGAGCGAGGGAGAGGGCTACGCCTGGAGGGCGGCGGCGAACTTCCCGGCGGCGTCGGCCATGTTCACCAGGACGCCCCCGGCCTGCTCGACCATGTGGGCGGCGGCGGTCGGGTTCTTGTAGGCGAAGAGCAGGAAGATCGCGAGGGCGACGTACCGGCCGTACTTCTTGGGCTGCGGGAACATGCGTGACCTCCTGGAGGTGGCCTGACCAACTTGGCTAGTCAGGTCTCTTGAGGCACGATCATGACCAGCTTGGCTAGTCATGTCAACGGGTTCGGCCAAGATTCTTCTAGCTTGGCTAGCCAGCCCGTACGCTGGAGGGCATGAATGTGGCCAGCGAGTACCTCGGTGACCTGGACCCGGACGACCCACGGACGCCCTCGCAGCAGATCGCGACCAAGCTTCGAGCGGCGATCCTCACCCGCAAGCTCAAGCCGGGAGAGAAGCTCCCCTCTCAGCCCGAGCTGGCGAGCCGGTACGGGGTCGCCCGCGAGACCATCAAGGCCGCGCTGAGGACGTTGCAAGCCGAGCGTCTGATCGTCAGCAGGCAGGGGAGCGGGTCGTACGTGCGCGCTCAGACGGAGCGCCCCATCGGCCTACGGCCCCACATTGAAGCGGCCTTCGAGCGCCCTCATGTCTCCATCGACTTCGCGGGCTTCTCAGGCGAGACCCTGCACAACACCCTCATAGAGGTGCTCGACAAGATTCGCGCGGGACGTCTTACGCCGGAATCACTAAAGATCCGCATCCTGATGTGCGACACGTCTGCCGCCATGGCATTGCCGCGCCGAGTCGGGACGGACACCGCAGAAGAGGCAATCAAGCAACGGGCAGAGCGCATCACGAGTCGCGCTGTTGACGGGATCGTGGACGCCGTTCATGAACTCGTAGACCTAGGACTCATCAAGTCGGCCAGCGCTGAGGTTCGCGTTCACGAACTGACCCCCTCGTTCAAGTTGTACATCCTCAACTCGGAAGAGATCTTTTATGGCCTCTACCCAGTGAAGCAACACACCATCCGCTTGAACGGCGATCAGGTCGACATCTTCGATCTCCTGGGTAAAGATGCCACCCTCTTCCACTTCTCAGTCAGCGATGACAGCGAGACATCGAGCGCACCCCAGTTCGTAAGGGAGTCACAGGCTTGGTTCGACGCGCTGTGGGGGACGATCGCGCGTGAGTACAAGCCGTGACGGCGCTCAGGACGCTCGTACAGACAACGCAAGCTATCCTGCTCGACTTTGATGGGCCCGTCTGTCGGCTGTTCTCCGGTCTCCCGGCACACGAGATCGCCCAGAGGATTCGCGGCTTCCTGCTCAGCCAGGAAGTGTCGCTACCGGAAACGATGATGTCGGAAAGCGATCCTTTGGCGTTCCTCAGCTGGACCGGTGCCGCGGCCCCACATCTGCTACAGGCAGTCGAACAGATACAAAGGGAGTCTGAGATAGCGGCGGCACGTCTGGCGGAGCCGACTGCGGGGGCTGTGGAGACTGTTCGATCAGCAGCGGCGCTAGACCTTCCAGTGGTCATCGTGACCAACAACTCCGCAGAAGCGGTGCGGATCTACCTTGCCCGCCACGCTCTCGGTACCTCCATTACGGGGATCTCGGCTCGCGTGGAAGGTCGGCCCGACCTGATGAAGCCGGACGCGTATCTCGTGCTCAAAGGAGCCGAGATGGCGGGGCGAGCAGCAACCACATGCCTGCTCGTTGGGGACTCTCCGACAGACATGCAGGCGGCCAAGAAGGCGGGTGTGGCTTGTATCGGCTACGCCAAACGCACGACCAGGATCACGGAACTCTCTGACGCCGGCGCCGACTTGGTCGTTCAAAGCATGGAACCTCTGGCGACCGTCGTCGCTGACCTGAGGGTGTAGCGAAGATGGCGACGAGAAGGATCGAGATTCCTGCCGGAGTCAGGGAAGCGGTATCGAGACGTTGGCCCGATCTGGCTCAAGCATGGCAAGAGAACGCGCCTGACGAACTGGAGACAATCTGTCACCGCTACAAGGCGCGTCCTGTGCGAGCCTTCGACGCTCGCTATGGCTTTGTGGTCGAAGTAGCCACAGATCATGCAGAGTTGGTGATGAGATCCACGCCTGACCCCCTTGGAATGATGCAGGCAGAGGTCTCACGCTCGCTATCCCATCTGGGTATAGGCCCACACATATACGAAGTCATTCGTACATCAGTGAGCGTGTGGACTGTAGCAGGGCGCATCTTCCCCGGCGACCAACTAGACGGTAAAGCGATCTCCCTTGAACGCTTGGCACCCGTCTTCCAAAAGATGCGTGATCAAAAGGCAGCGAATGACCAGTTGCCGACTCTCGGCGACTGGTTGCGTTCCCGTCTACATGACGAGAACCTGAGCGACCTTGCTCCAGGGCGTAGCCAAGCGTCGTCAAGTGAACGCAGACAGGGCGCCGCAATCCTTGAGGGCCTGGAGGCCGACGCACCCAATATGCTCTGCCACGGTGACGCATCCTCAAAGAACATCCTCCTCGGACCCTCTGATCAGCTCTTCCTGATCGATCCTCGGGGCGTCAGCGGCGACGTCTGCTATGACGTCGCGGTTGCTGCCTGGAAGACCGCTGGTGATGAACGGCCCTCAGCCCGTGCGGCGACTCTGGCACGCCTTGTGGGAGTCGACGCCGAGCGGGCCCAGTCGTGGCTAGCTGTCGCGGACGCAGCCCGCGTTTAGTAGTACAACTAGACCTCACCCCGATGGGGCGAGGTCTAGTTATTGCTGCACCGACAGAATCGGCGTCGCTCTCTATGGCTACGGCCGACCAACGAGAATTCGAAGTTCAGCCGTCCACTCTGGTGGTACAGAATCCGGGACCGCATGGATGGTTCGCGTAGCTCGATCCCTATAGATGGGATCAGGTGGCGCCTCGTTCCTGCCGAACGAGCGCATCACGTCAGAGGCGATTTCGATCGCCCCCCGTGGATTGCGGGGCGCCTCCGCCCATGCCTGGTTGAGCCGCAGAAGCTTCCGGAACACCACCCGCTCTTGGGCTGCATAACCGGTTGCCCGGAAGCCGGTCGCGAAGAGTTCACTTGCGTCCGTCTGCTGTCGGAAGGCGTGCGCTATTGCGAGTGAGTTGTACATCTGGGATGGCGTGAGGTCGAACGCATTCGGTCTCCGCGTCTCCGGCATTCGCTGTTGCCAGTCAAGTACCCGTCGTTCGTACTGCTGCGACAGTTCCAGATACTCGGGAGATCTCGCGTAATGCACCATGGCTTGAGAGTTCAGTCCGGCGAGGATTGGCCTGTAATGCGTGGCCGTCTCGTTCTGTATGGCCCTGATGCCGCGCGTTGCCGCCTGCACGCCGAGTTCTGGCGCGCCGTACCATATCTCGGCGATTGATTCGCGATCGTAGGCGCTTGCCACTGCTGCGCGGTCGCCGCACTGGTAGCCGAACTCTCGTGCGACGTTCGCCGACTGACGGGCCTGCCTGATATCGCCGAGTCTCGTGTAGAGCGTCGTCAGGAGGACCCCTTGCCACGCCATGACGCGATATCCCTCCTGCTGCCGGGACCGGCCGTTGGCGCGGAGGGTGAGGGACCGAGTGACGAGAAAGTCAGCGTGTACGTCTCCGAGCAGAGCACGCGTGGACTGACCATGCGTAGCAGCGACCGCCCAGTTCTGGAAGAGGCGCGCTCCATAGTCGGAGATTTCGAGTCCGTCCCGCGTCATGGCGATGTTTGGCCTGTGCTCCAAGTTGCCTCCCTTGTTGATGGCGGGCATCAGCCCAACCAGTGCGACCCCCGAAAGCACTTCGCGTCGCTTCATTTCACCCTCTCGAATCTCGGTCTCATCGCCCCACGTGGCGGCATTGGGCTGCGCCTGCTCCCTGATAGACCGAAGATCCATCACGGGGATTTCGTACCAGACCCACATGGGATCGCCCTACCTGGTGAACGTTGACCAGACTTGCGCATGTACGGCCTTTCCTTCGAGCACTAGAAGTCATCCCCCTTCGCATGTGGCGTTTCTTCGCGCTCCACGATTCTCGTGACTGCCTCGTTTTGAAGATTGGCCGCCACTTCCGCCAGCTCACGAAGCTTGGCGATCAGTTCTGCTGAACATTCGGAAGCCTGCTGACGCTCTCGCATCGTCCAGATTGCGGAGACCGCCTGTCCATGAACCTGGTCGAGACTGTCCATCGCTGCTTTGAACGCCCTTGCCGCCCCCTGGTCGACGGTGATCGGATGTGAACCGTTCTCAGCGCGATCGCGTGGACATATGAAGGAGCCGCTTCCTTGGCGACTGACGATGAGACCTTCCGCCGCGAGTTGCCGCAACGCGGCTTTTACGGTCTCCCTCGCAACCCCATATCTCTCGGTAAGTTGCTTCTGAGAGGGCAGCTTGGTTCCTGGCGGTAGCCGCCCTGAGCGAATCGCTGATCTCACTTGATTCGCAATTTGTCTCGATGGCGACATCGAGTCTTGGGAGTCCAACCCACTGAGATAGTCGCCGATGCTCGGAGACGTGCGAGGCGTGCCGGCGCTCATGGGCGCGCCAGGCTCGGCCTGAGGAAGGACGTAGGTGCCTGAGCCCTGCTGAGTCTCGACGAGTCCCCAGTCGCGGAGTTGCTGGAGGGCCTTCCGGATGCTCTTCCTTGATATGCCGTAACGGTCCGCCAACACGGGCTCGCTCTGGATCGTCGATCCAGCGGGGAACTCCCCGCCGAGGATCCGGTCACGGAGGTCCTCAGCGGCTCGGATGTAGGCGGGGCGCCAGTCGCGCCCTCCCTGCTCCACTCGCGCCTTCATGACGGCCTCACGGCGCGCTGAGCCTCGGCTAGGGCAAGGCGCTCGGCCAGACGGGTCTGTGCGTCGCACAGGACCCACAACTCGCCAACGGTCCGGGCCTGGACCTCGGCCAGCGCGCCCCACCGCCGTTGATAGTCGGACAGTTCACGATCTTTGGTCGCCGTGTAGTTCTTACCGTCGCTGGTGATCGACCATCCGGTGACCGCAGGTACCCGTGTCGCCTCCATGAGAACACTATAGGTCGCTGTAGACATCTATAGTAAGCCCCAGGTGTTTATGCAGGTCAGCGCATGTCTACGTTGATCTATGTGGCAGACGAGCTTGCGTACCCGATCGATTGGGACCCCACCGAGTACCGCTATGTGCAGATTGCGAATCACATCGAGAAGCAGATTCAGGACGGGGTCCTGACGGAGGGCGCCGCCCTTCCGGCGGTACCTGCCCTTGCGGAGGAGTACGGCGTCGCCCGGATGACGATCAAGCGCGCTGTTGAGATCTTGGTTGAACGTGGCCTGGTGACGGTTCTACGTGGCCGGGGCACCTTCGTCCGCCGTCGCGGGTGACACGCTGAACAGCTAGAACCATGGCCTATGCGGCCTCGGCTCTAGTCTCACTTCTAGTCTCAGTTGCTCGCGCTCCGAGGTTCGTTCACGCGAGTTCAGGCGTGTTCATGGGGCCTGCCGACAGCGGCCACCACTGCCTCTCACCTGGGGCGGCGGATGTCGGCGATCTTGGCCGTACGGAGATCATCAGACTTGGAAAGCGTGTTGGGGGCAACCCCTCAGGAGTTCGAATCTCCTATCCTCCGCTTGCCTGACCAGGCAACACACGTCGAGGGCGGCACCCGCAAGGGTGCCGCCCTCAGTGCGTTGAGCCTCAGCCGGTCCGGGGCCTGCCGTTGCGGGGCCTGCCGGTACGGGGTTAGGGGGCCGTGGTCAGGGGGGCGGCGGCGCGCATGGTCTCGAAGTTCGCGCGGTACTGGGCGTAGATGGCCTTGTTGTTGAGGGCGAGCAGCGTCTCGTCGTTGCGGCGCAGTGAGGTCTCGTTGTAGTTGTGGCTGCCCGTGACGACCCGCCGGGCGTGGGGGTCACCGTCGTACGAACCCTCGATGAGCAGGTACTTGGAGTGGATCCGGCCCGGCAGGGCGCCGCCGTCGTCCAGCTTGCGGACCTCGATGCCGGGGGACGACAGCAGCACCTGCCTCACCTCGTCCCCGACGATGCCGTGGACGACGCTGACCGAGCAGCCCTGGGCGGCCATGTCACGCAGGCGCCCGGCGATGGCGACGCGGTAGGCGTCCCATTCGGACATGCCCACCCGGATGGCCGCTCCGTCCCGGCAGGAGACCTTGTCGAGGTACTCCACGATCGGGTCGCCGCCGGCGCGGGGGAAGAAGTGGGCGCGCACCGAGCCGCCCGCCGACCCGGTGGTGACGACGCGGTAGTAGTCGAGGTTCTTGCGCTCGGCCTCCAGGTCGTCGAAGTAGTCGTTGTACGCCTGATAGAGGCGGCGGTTGCCGGTGAGGGTGACCGCGTTGTTCCAGTAGGTGGTGGAGTTGAGGTCGGTGACGTTGGCGGACGACTGGACGACCACGTCGGAAGCGCCGCCGGAGCGGGAGAACAGGTAGAACTTGTTGTGCTGGCCCTTGTTCCCGATGCAGGCCGCGGTGCCGCCGGAGGGCGGGCCGGAGCACACCCGGAGCCAGGAGCCGGCCGAGGTGTCCGTTCCCAGGCCAGCGGCCAGCCGGGTGGCCACGGCAGCGCCGCGGGTGTCGCCGTCGAGGAGCACCTGAACGTGGACGCCGCGCCGGTGGGCCTTGATGAGCTCGTCGGCGAAGTCCCTGCCCGACGCGCCGGACATGACGAACTGGGCGACCCGGATCCGTTCGCCCGCGGGTGTCTGCCGGACGAGGGCGCAGATCCGCCCGTACAGCGCCGCCGGGTCTCCCCCGACCGGCTCGGCGAAGACCGCGCCCGTGACGACCGGCGCCTCCGGTGCGTCCGCGCAGGTCGTGGTCGCGGTGGTCGTGGTCGTGGTGGTCGTGGCGGCCGCCGGGGTGGCGTTCCCGGCGAGCGCCGTGGCCGTCAGGGCGGCGCCGGTGATCAGTGCGGGCAGGGACCTGCTGGGCATGAGTCACTCCTTCGTCGGGCGGCGCTCGCGGCACCGCCCAGGTGACCGGAGCCACGGTCGAACGGCTCCGGCTCCATGTTCCGGCACTGATCTTGGGCCCTCCGGCAGCGTGGCCGAAAACGATGATCTGAAGGCGAGGTCAAGGGCGGGCGAACTTCCACCGGGGGGCTGGACGGGTCTAAGACCCGCTGAAGGGGAATAGTGGGCGTCGTAACCACCTGGCCGGGGAGCGGCCGGGCTGGGAGTGCAGCTCGGGGGGAGCCTGATGGACGGCGGAGACGGCGGCGGCCGGGGGGCCGGACCGCGAGGCGGGGGGAACGGCGAGCTCTGCCTGGTGACGGGGGCTTCAGGCTACATCGGCGGGCGGCTGGTGCCCGAGCTGCTGGACGCCGGGTACGCGGTGCGCTGCCTCGTCCGTACGCCGGAGAAGCTGCGCGACCACCCCTGGGCCGACCGGGTCGAGATCGTCCAGGGCGATCTGACCGACGCCGACTCGGTCGCGGCGGCGCTGAAGGGCGTGGCGGTCGCCTACTACCTCGTGCACGCGCTGGGCACCGGGGCGGACTTCGAGGAGACCGACCGGCGCGCGGCCACGATCTTCGCCGCCCGGGCGAAGGAGGCGGGCGTGCGGCGGATCGTCTACCTGGGCGGCCCCCTGCCCGCCGGGGTGGACGAGCGGGACCTGTCCCCCCATCTGCGCTCGCGCGCGGAGGTCGGCCGGATCCTGGGCGCCTCCGGGGTGCCGACCGCGGTGCTGCGGGCGGCGATCATCATCGGCTCGGGCTCGGCGTCGTTCGAGATGCTGCGCTACCTGACCGAACGGCTGCCGGTGATGGTGACCCCGCGCTGGGTGCGCACCCGCGTCCAGCCGATCGCGGTCCGGGACGTGCTGCGCTACCTGGTCGGCTGCGCGTCGCTGCCGGAGGACGTGAGCCGGGCCTTCGACATCGGCGGCCCGGACGTGCTGTCGTACCGGGACATGATGCAGCGCTACGCCTGGGTCGCCGGGCTGCCCCGGCGGCTGATCGTGCCGGTGCCCGTGCTCACGCCCAACCTGTCCAGCCTGTGGGTGGGGCTGGTGACGCCGGTCCCGCCGTCGATCGCCCGGCCGCTGACCGAGTCGCTGCGGCACGAGGTGGTCTGCCGGGAGAACGACATCGCCGACCACATCCCCGACCCGCCGGGCGGCAAGGTCAGCTTCGAACGGGCGGTGGCGCTGGCGCTGAAGCGGGTCGGCGAGGCCGACGTCACCACGCGCTGGTCGTCGGCGTCGGTGCCCGGAGCCCCCAGCGATCCGCTGCCGACCGACCCCGACTGGTCCGGCGGCACGCTCTACACCGACCGCCGGGCGCGGCGGGTGGACGCGAGCCCCGAGGACCTGTGGCGGGTCGTCGAGGGCATCGGCGGCGAGAACGGCTGGTACTCGTTCCCCCTGGCCTGGGCGGTACGGGGCTGGCTCGACCGGATGGTGGGCGGGGTGGGCCTGCGCCGCGGGCGGCGGGACGCGGCGCACCTGCGGGCCGGGGACTCGCTCGACTTCTGGCGGGTCGAGGAGATCGAACCGGGCCGGCTGCTGCGGCTGCGGGCGGAGATGCGGCTGCCGGGGCTGGCCTGGCTGGAGCTGATGGTCGGCCATGACCGGCACGGGCGGACGGTGTATCTGCAACGGGCGCTGTTCCATCCGCACGGGCTGGCCGGGCACGCCTACTGGTGGGTCATCTCGCCGTTCCACACGGCGGTGTTCGGCGGCATGGCGCGCAACATCGCGCGGGCGGCGAGCACGCAGGCCCGGCGCGACAGGGCGCCGGAACGTGGCGCCCTCCAGGGGCCGCCGGGCAGGGCGGCCGGCAGGGCGGGGGCGGCCGGGCGTCCGGCGGGCGGTCACCGGTGAGGTACCGCAGCCTTCTCCGGTTCCGGCCGACGCCGTAGACTCGGAGGGTGATCTTCAAGGCGGTGGGTGACGGGCGACCGTACCCCGACCATGGCCTGACCTCCAGTGACTGGGCCAGGATCCCGCCTCGCCAGGTCAGGCTGGACCAGCTCATCAGCACCAAGCGGGAGCTGGACCTCCAGTCACTGCTGGCCAAGGACTCCACGTTCTACGGCGACCTGTTCCCGCACGTCGTCCACTGGCGGGGCGACCTCTACCTGGAGGACGGCCTGCACCGCGCGCTCCGCGCCGCGCTGCACCAGCGCCTCGTGCTGCACGCCCGCGTCTACGACATGGACGCCGCCTGACCGGTGCCGTACCGCCCGGACGGCGCGCGGCGGAAACCGCGTGCCGTCCGGGCGTTCCGTGCCGTCCGGGCGCTCGGACCCGGTCTCGGACCCGGTCTCAGACCCGGCCGAGGTCGCAGTCGGCGGTCTGGGAGGGCGTGGGACGCCGCAGGCCCGCGGCCTCCAGCGCCTGCCGGTAGGCGGCGGTCGCGCCCTTGGTGTCACCGGCGATCTCGAACAGCTCGCCCAGCTCCCGGAGCAACTGCGCGACGAGGCGTCCCGAGGGCAGCAGGTCGAGGTGCCCGACCGCGGCGCGCAGGACGACCAGCGCGGCGGCGGGGTCCTGCTGGGCCAGCCGGGCGCGCGCGAGCACGATGCGGGCCTGGGCGGTCTTGCGGACGCGGGCGGCGTCGCCGTCCGGCATGCCCGTCACCTGGCCGGGGTCGTCGGACGCGGGCGCGGCCAGGGCCATGCCGGTGTCGAGGAACTCCTCCAGCATCGCGATCGCCTGCTCGGGCCGGCCGGTGAGGACCAGCGCGCGGGCCCGCTCGATGGTGCCGTCGGTGCTCTCCGAGCCCTCCAGGGCGGCGGTGCCCCGCAGCAGTTCGAGGGCCTCCTCGGCCGCCGCGACCCGGGCGGCCTCGCTCCGCTGCCAGCCGGCGCCCGCGCTCCTGCCGGGGAGCAGGCCGATGGTACGGCCGCCCTCGCCGTTGCCCGGGGTGCTGACGACGGTCACGGCGCCCTCCGCGGTGCCGTCGCCGAGCAGGGCGGGCGGCAGGCCGGACGGGTCCAGCTCGGCCGAGAAGGCCGCGACGCCCCGCAGCAGCGCCTTGGCGCCCGCCAGGTTGAGCCGGGCGCGCGCCAGCGTGGACGTCACCCCGCCGTGGACGGCGACGGCCTGGTCGGCGAGGTACAGGGCGTCGCCGACCGCGCCCTCGCCCAGCGCCCGCGAGCTGGCCTTCCGGTAGCCGTCGACCGGGTCGCCGGACTCGTCCGGCTCGACCCCGGCGCCGTCCGGCGACGCCAGCATGCGACGGCCCAGGGCATGGGCGCGGACGGGATCGGACCGATCCAGGTACGCCAGGAGCAGGATCCGCCCGACCTCGGTGTACTCGTGGCCCACCCCGAGCCCGAGGTGGCGCAGCCGGGTCAGGGCCCGTTCTCCCAGGGCGACCGCCTGGCCCAGATCGCCGACCGCGTGGTAGCAGCGGGCCAGCGCGATCACCGGCGGCAGCCAGCTGGCCCGGCCGGGATCGCGTTCGGCCTGCTCGCGCAGTTCCTCGAAGAGCGCGATGGCCTCGCCGGTACGGCCCAGTTCCTCCAGCGCGCGGGCGCGGCCCCAGCGGGCCCGGGAGGTCAGGTCGGGGTCGTCGCTGCGGGCGATGACCTCGTCGAAGTCGCGCTCGGCGGTGCTCGGGTCACCGCCGAGCAGGGCCAGGTGCGCGTGCCGTTCGCGGACCTCGAGATGGGCGCGCTGCTCCGGCTCGACGCCCTCGGCGAGGTATTCCGGCGTGCAGCCGAGCCGTTCGGCCAGCATGCGCAGAACGGTGGGGGTCGGCGTCCGCTTTCCGGACTCGATCAGAGAGATATAGCTGTCGGAGAGGTCGTGACCGGCGAGTTGCGCCTGCGACAAGCGTCTGGTCAGGCGCAGGTTGCGGACACGTTCGCCGACGTTGCCTGGACCCGGCATGTGGACTCACTTAGCGGAAGTAATCAGGCGGCTGGGGTGCCGACATGATTGCACATTGCGGATCAAGCCACATCGAGAGCAACGAAGCCGCGCAACGTCAGATCACCTGGTCGGCTCCGGCCCCAGCCCTTCACCAGCGCGCCACGGCCGGCACGGCATGCCGTCCCGGCCCCGGGATCACCCGCGCACTCAGGGGATCTTCCTTTACCGTAGCCGTTCGCGCGGCGCCCCGACGGCGATGCCCGCAATCGGCCGCCATCGGGGCCGAAAATCCCGTGCCCAGCGACCGGAATCGGCCCGGCCTGGCGCGGCCTGGCCCGGCCTGGTCCTGCCCGGCCTGGCGCGGCCCGCCTTGGCGCAGGGCGGGCGTACGCGCGGGCTCAGTCGTCCGACGGGTTCTTGTTCGGGAAGATCATCTCGCAGACCTCGAGGTAGAGCTGCTCCGGGTACGGCAGGTAGTCGACCGTGTCGAGCGCCTGGTCCTGACCGGCCGACTCCATCACGAACTCGCCGTACCCGAGCATCCGGCCGGTGATGGTCCGGCGGAAGCTCATGTCGGTGACCTTGGCCAGCGGCATCATCGCGACCTTGCGGGTGATGAGCCCCGTGGTCAGCAGCATCCGCTGGTTGGTGATGACGAAGTAGTCCACCGACCACTCGGCGACCCGCCAGACGAACCACGCGAGCAGGATCAGCCAGCCCCACCAGATCCAGCCGGTGGCGGCGGTGACGGTGTTGCTCAGGATCCCGGCGATGATCAGCCCGGCGAGCACCATGCCGACCGGGAGCATCAGCACGGCGGGATGCCGCCGCACCGTGATGACCTGGCTCTCGTGGGGGAGCAGGTACTTGTTCACCGACGCCGGCGCGGAGTCGCCGGGAGTCACCAGCCTCATCGCGTCCCCCTCAGCCGATTTCGGTGACGAAGGTCGCCAGGGACCCGGCGGCGGAGGAGATACCGTTGGCGGCGTGCTGCACCGACCAGGCCGCGCCGTTGGGATGCTTGATCATGTAGAACGCCACGAAGGCCACGGCAGCCCACGTGATGTACTTCTTGGCGGGCAAGGCTGCCTCCCGGAGCGCGATGTCCACAGACCCCAGGTCAGTTTCGCACAGCCCCGATGCACCGCAAAGTAAGGACTATGGCGCGTTGTCCAGGGACGCGCCGCTCCCCTGGCGCCGTTTCTCCGCGGCCACGACCGCCAGCACCTGCAGGTGCTTGCGGGCGATCCGTTCCACCAGGTCTGGGGCGGCGCCCCCGGTGACCTCCTCCGCCCCGTACCGCGCGGCGGCGACGCAGCGCGCCACCGTCTCGGGCCCGTGGACGCCGGCGAACTCCGCGCTCAGGCGGTCGCCGACGTCCTCGTAGCCCGTCATCGCGTTGTCCCCGTGGTGAGCCATGACGCGTCCTCGAAGCTCGCTCGCGCCGCCCGGTCCAAGCCCCCTGTGCGCCGGAGCGGCGGAGAGGAACGATCTTCAACGTTCCGTGGCGTCTTATTACCCACGGTGACCTATCCGCGAACATCGCCCTGTCTGCGTTTACGGTCACGTCACCTCGGGGCGGTCAGCACGCCCGGAACCCGGGCGGGGACGTGGCGAGGTCAGACGACGCCGTAGAGCCTGTCCCCGGCGTCGCCGAGGCCGGGCATGATGAAGCCCTGATCGTTCAGGTGCGAGTCGACCGCCGCGGTGACCACCCGGATCGGGGCGGAGGTGCCCTCGAACGCCTCCTCCAGGGCCTTGAGACCCTCCGGGGCCGCCAGCAGGCAGATCGCCGTGACGTCGTCGGCGCCGCGCTCGAAGAGGAGCTTGATCGCCGCGGCCAGGGTGCCGCCGGTCGCGAGCATCGGGTCCAGCACGTAGCACTGGCGGCCGGAGAGGTCCTCGGGCAGCCGGGACGCGTAGGTCTCCGCCTGGAGCGTCCCCTCGTCGCGGACCATCCCGAGGAACCCGACCTCGGCGGTGGGAAGCAGGCGGGTCATCCCGTCCAGCATCCCGAGGCCGGCCCGCAGGATCGGGACGACGAGCGGCTTGGGGCTCGCCAGCTGGACCCCGCGGGCGGGGACCAGCGGGGTGTTTACGGTGGCGTCGCTGACCCGCACGTCACGGGTGGCCTCGTAGGCCAGCAGCGTGACGAGCTCGTCGGCCAGCCGGCGGAACGTGGGGGAGTCGGTGTTCACGTCCCGCAGCGTGGTGAGCTTGTGCGCGACGAGCGGGTGATCGACGGCGAGGGTCTGCATGCGCACACCGTACCCGCGCTCGATCGAAGGGCCCGCCGCGCCATCGGCCTCGCGGGCGGCGCCCGGGCGGGCGGCCCTCACCTACCCTGTGAAGCCCGTGTGAACGACACGACGCGCAGGAGAGGATAGGAGTCCATCCAGAAGGGCAGTATGCGGGTATGACCCGAGACCGCGACAAACGGCCGCGCCGCGCCGCGTCGGCCGATGACGCATTCCTGGAGGTCACCGGCGCGCAGGCCAGGGCCAGGGCGGCCCGGACGCAGGAGACGCCGCCCAGGTCCGGCTCGGCCTCCGGTACGGCCCCTGACAGGGCGGCCTCCGATACTCCGGACCGGGAACGCGCCGGCTCGGGGTCCCTGTCGGCCGGGGAGGCCGCCGAGGCGCCGGAGGACGCCGCCGGGGCCGTCTCCGACGTCTCTCCCGAGGAGGTGCGCGAGCGGCTCCGCCGCCGTGCCATCTTCCTGCGCGAACTGGCGGAGGCGCGCGAGCTGCGCCGCCGCGTGACCCCGCACCGTTCCCGCCGCGCCCGGATCCACGCGGCCCTGCGCCGCCGTACGTTCCGGATCAACTGACACCGATCGAGTAGTTTGGTCGACGGCGCCGGTGGTCGGTGCCTCTTCGCACCTTGGAGCGGGCCGGAACGGTCAGTTTGGCGGTGGGGGACACGAGGGCGCGCCGCATCTGGGACCATGCCCTGGCAGGAACGGCGCCGGTGGGGTGGAAATGACGGATGTGGACGCGACGGACTTCGCCGTTGTGGTGTACCGGGAAGACGAGCGCTGGGAGGCGGAGGTCCTCCCCGTCGCGCTGACCCGGGACCTGACGGGGTTGATCCACGCCCTGCGCCAGCAGCCCAGCCTGGGCGGAACGATCGGGCTGGTCTCCGTGGGCGACGACTTCTTCGTGGCGATCCGCCTGCTCGGCGACGAGGCGATGGTCTTCCTCTCCGACGTGACGGCGTCGGTGGACTGGCCGCTGGCCGGTCAGGTGCTGGAGCACCTGGACATCCCGATCCCCGAGGACGAGGAACTGGACCAGGTCCTTCCGGTGGGCGACATGTCGATCTTCTCCGACCTGGGGCTGGACGAGATGGAGCTGGGCGCGATCTCCGGCGACCTGGAGCTGTACCCGGACGAGATGCTGCTGAGCATCGCCGGACGGGTCGGCTTCGCCCCCGCCTTCGAACGCGCCCTGGACGCCATCACCTGACCCTGCCGCCGGTCCACACCTCCGCGCCTCCCGCGCCCCGTTCCGGGCGCTCCCGCATCGATCCGAAATCGATCCGGAACAAGGGGTGTGACCGGCGCAATCACCTGGGTCACAATAAGCGGGTGTCCTATTTCGCCGCCGTCTTCGCCCGCACGCCGCAGGGATGGGTGGGGACCGAGGCCATGCTCGCCGAGGCCGAGAACGTCGACGACGTCGCCGACCTGATGCGCGAAGCGGCCGTGGAGTCCTACGGTGACCCCGTACTCCTGCTCGTCGAGCAGGACGACGACTGGTTCGCCGCCGCCCGCCTGGACGCCGGGGGCGAGCCCCGCGCCTACGTGTCCGCCGTACGCGAGGAGGGCCTGGGCGGCCTGTTCGCCGAGCTGGTGGGCGAGGTCCCCGAGGGCGACCCCGCCGGCGACACCGAGGTCCTGGAGGATCTGGGCGTCGACGGCAAGCGCCTCGCCGGCCTGGGCGAGCGGAGCCTGCCCGGGGACGCCCTCCTGGAGATCGCCGAGGCCGCCGGTTTCGGCGAGGAGTTCGACCGTCTCCGTGACTGAGACCGTCCCCGGCCCCGGCGACCCGGTGCACGGGCCGCCAGACCCGCACGGGCCGCCGCGCGAGGACGCGGCCGGGGCGGAGTTCGAGGCCCCGATGCGCCTGGCGCTGGCCGAGGCGCGGCGAGCGGGGGAGGCCGGGGACGTGCCCGTCGGCGCCGTCGTCCTGGACGCCTCGGGCTCGGTGATCGGCACCGGCCACAACGACCGCGAGCGGACCGCCGACCCGACCGGGCACGCGGAGATCGTCGCGATGCGCGCCGCCGCCACCGCCCTGGGCTCCTGGCGGCTGGACGGGTGCACGCTGGTGGTCACGCTGGAGCCGTGCACGATGTGCGCGGGCGCCGCCGTACAGGCCCGTGTGGACCGCGTCGTGTACGGGGCGGTCGATCTCAAGGCGGGCGCCGTGGGGTCGCTCTGGGACGTCGTCCGGGACCGCCGCCTCAATCATCGCCCCGAGGTGATCGCCGAAGTCCTGGCCGGTGAGTGCGGCTCCCTCCTCACCGAGTTCTTCGCGGGCCGCAGAGTCAGGTAGGCTTCCCCGCGGTGGTGTCGCCTAGTGGACGAGGGCGCACGCCTCGAAAGCGTGTGAAGTGCAAGCTTCCGTGGGTTCGAATCCCACCACCACCGCCGGTCCGGAGGGCCGTCACCCGTGATCGCGGGTGGCGGCCCTTCGTCGTTCCCCGGGTGCTCAGCCGATGGTCACCAGCGCGACGCCCGCCGCGGCCACGGCCAGCCCGAGGCGCTGTACGGCGCGCAGCCGCTCGCTGTAGGCGATCCGGGCCAGCAGGACGGTGATCGCCGGGTACAGGGACGTGAGGACGGCCGCCAGGCTCAACAGGCCCTCGTGGGCGGCGACGAAGTACAGGGCGTTCGCTGCCGCGTCCAGCGTGCCCGAAAGGAACGCGAGACCGACCAGCGTCCGCCCGGAGACCCGGGGGCCGGTCCGGCGGCCCCGCAGGCGCAGCAGGATGATCAGGGCCGCGGCGATCACGACGAGGTTGCCCGCGCGGGCCGCCACCAGGGGCCAGAGCCCGCCGCCTCCGGCCGCCTTCAGCAGGACGAAGAAGGCCCCGAAGCAGGCGCCGGAGATCCCGGCCATCAGGGGACCGTTGTCCAGGAGTCGCGCCCGGCCGCTCGTCGTGCCCGTGCCGTCGCCTGTTGCACGGGGCGTGTCCGTGCCGCTGGTCGGGTCCGTGCCGCCGGGGCCGTTCTCCATGCTCACCAGGCCGATGGCGACCAGGCACAGCAGCACTCCGGCGAGGACGGTGGCGTCCAGGCGTTCGCCGCGCAGGGTGCCCACGGCCACCGGCAGGACGGCGGCGGCGAGCGCGGAGACCGGGGCGACCACGCTCATCGGTCCACGGGCGAGCGCCCGGTAGAAGGTGATCAGCCCGACTCCGCCGGCCAGGCCCGCGGTGAAGCCCCAGGCCAGGGAGGTCCAGGTGAACCCGCCGCCGTCGACCAGCGCGACCACCAGCACCACGGCGAGCCCCACCGGGACGCACCAGGCCAGCGCCTGGAGGGCGCTCGTACGGCGGGCGACGGCGCCGCCGAGGAAGTCCGCGACGCCGTAGGCCAGGGCGGCCCCCAGCGCCAGCAGGGTCACCATCACGCGCCGCCGATGAGCCGGCTCTCGATCCGGACGTCCGGGGTGATGGCGCGGAGGCGTTCGGCGAGGTCGCCGGCCGCCTCTTCGAGCCGGTCCAGGGGGTAGGGCGCGAGGCGTTCGAGCAGGAAGAGCGCGTTTCCGGTGGTCTCGGTGATGCGGGTGCGCGTGCACTGGCGCCAGTTCCAGCGGCGGCAGGTGACCCCGGCGTCGTCGCGCCACACCACCTCGCCCGCGTCCGGATGCTCGACCGCCGCCGCGCCGCCCGCCATCGTGTCGAACGGCTCCTCGCCTGTGGCCCGGACGAGCCGGGCCGGTCCCCGGTAGGCGTCGAGGTCCTCGCCGCCTACCGGGAGGACGTACTCGACGCTGACGGCGTTGTAGGCGTCGACGACCTTGTTGATGGCGGGGAGGGCGTCCGCCCTGCGCAGGAGGGCGTCGACGGAGGGCCGGGTACGCTGCGGCTTGGCTCCGAAGGCGCGGTAGGCGTCCCGCCACGCGTCCAGGTGCGGGTCCTGCGCGCCCTGGGCCGCCCCCTTGGCGGCCATGGCCAGCCAGTCCGTCGTGACCGCGTCGCTGGGCCCGTTGACCAGGCCGTGCGCGGTCATGGCGAGCACCACGACGTCGGGACGCAGTTCCTCTACGGCCTTGTCGATGACGATCCGCTCCAACATCGGGCCTCCTCCAACGCGGTCATTAAAGTGAACTATTGAGGTCAGCATACCGACCAGCGCGAACGGCTCGACGCGCACCGAGCGGGCGGCGGCAGCACCTAAGGTGACGGAGGGGAGGAACCGTGAGCGATCAGGCTGCCATCGGCGAGGCCGTGGCCCGGACCGTACGCGCGCTGCGGGCCGGGCACGGATGGAGCCTCGACGAGCTGGCCGGCCGTGCCGGGGTCAGCAAGGGCGTCCTGGTCGGGCTTGAGCAGGGCCGTGCCAATCCCAACCTGGGCACCCTCATCCGTGTCTCGGACGCGCTGGGCGTCCCCCTGACCCGGCTCGTCCAGGTGGAGGAGCAGCCGCCCATCAAGGTTTTCCCGCCCGACCGGCACGTGGTGCTGTGGGAGGGGACGGCCGGCGGCACCGGCACCCTCCTGGGCGGCAGCGACCCCCGGCCGTCCCTCGAACTGTGGCGCTGGGACCTGCGGCCGGGCGAGACCAGGGAGAGCGACCCGCACGTCCCCGGCACCAAGGAGATCGTGTACGTGGAGGAGGGGACCCTCACCCTGAGCGTGGACGGCCGCAGCGACCTGGTCGAGGCCGGTACGGCGGCGGTCTTCGTCGGTGACCGCCCGCACGCCTACGGCAACGCGGGCAGCACGGACCTGCGCTTCATCCTGGCCGTCCTCGACCTCTGAGCCACCTGACCCGGCCGGCCCACCGGTCGGCCCGGCTGTTGGTTGACCCGGCCGGGCTGGCGCCTCGATGCCGGCCCGGCGGGGTCAGGACGTGAGGCGGACGGGCATCGCCAGGTAGCGGAAGCCGGTGTCTCCCCCGGGGTCGGCGGGCTCGGCCGGCTCGGCGCCTTCGTCCGTTCCGCGGTCCTTGTCCGGTACGGCGCTGAGCAGGGCGGCCTTGGTGGGGCCGGTGCACTGGAGGCGGGCGTACTCGGTGTCGATCCCGGCCAGCCCGTCGAGCAGGTACTGGGGGCTGAACGCGATGTCGATCTCGTCGCCGTCCAGCAGGGCGGGCAGGCTCTCGTTGGCGCGGGCCGAGTCGCCGGACGCGGCGCGGACGCGGACCTCGCCGGGGCTGAAGGCCAGCCGGACCGGGGTGTTGCGCTCGGTGACCAGGGCCACCCGCTTGATCGCCTCGACGAACGGGGCGGTGCGGACCCGGGCGGTGGTGGTCCAGGCGCCGGTCAGCCGGGAACGGTAGTCGATGAACTGGTCGTCCAGCAGCCGGGTGGTCATGCTCCGGCCCCCGCCGGAGACACCGATCAGGGTGTCGGCGGTGCCGGTGAGGTCCAGGGCGACCTCGGCGCCCGGCTTGATCGCCTTGGCGGTGTCGGCCAGGGTGCGGGCGGGCACCACCACGCCCGCGGCGAATCCGGGGTCGGACGGCGTCCAGGTCAGCTCGCGGGCGGCGATCCGGTAGCGGTCGGTGCAGGCCAGCCGCATCGTGGCGCCCTCGATGTCGATGCGGACGCCGGTCAGCATGGGCAGGGTGTCGTCGCGGCCGGCGGCGGGGGTCACCTGGGCCACGGCCGCGGCGAAGACGTCGCCCGGCACCGTCCCGGCGCGCTTGGGCGGCTCGGGCAGGGACGGGTAGTCCTCCACGGGCAGGGGCAGCAGGCCGAACTCGGCGCTGCCGCAGCGCACCACGACCTCGGTGCCCTTCAGCGCGACCTCGACGGGGTGGGGCGGGAGGTTCCGGACGATCTCGGCCAGCAGCCGTCCCGGAACCAGGACCCGGCCCGGCTCGGCCACCGCGACGCCTTCCTCGACGCCGATCCCGGCCTGGGCGGACACCTCGTAGTCGAAGGCCGCCAGTGCCAGGCCGTCGGCGGAGGCGTCCAGGAGGATGCCCGCCAGGACGGGGAGCGCCGGGCGCGACGGCAGGGTGCGCGCCGCCCACCCGACCGCGTCGGCGAGCGCCTGCCGTTCGACCGTGAACTCCATCGCGTCCTGCCCTTTCGTACCGGTGAGAAGCGTGCACCAGGAACAGTAGCCGCCAGGGGCGACAGAACCGCCCGCCACCAGGAAACGGACGTGACACCCGCCAGGCCGGGGCCGACCGCGTTCAGAAGAGCGCCGCGGCCGGAGACGCCGAGGTGCCCCGGACGCGGCGTTCGAAGTCGAGCAGGTGGCGCTTGCGCTCCAGCCCGCCGCCGTACCCGGTGAGGCCGCCGGAGGCTCCGACGACCCGGTGGCAGGGGACGATGACGCTGATCGGGTTGCGCCCGTTGGCCAGCCCCACCGCCCGGGACGCGCCGGGACTGCCGATCTCCTCGGCGAGCCGCCCGTACGAGACGGTCTCCCCGTACGGGATCTCCCGGAGCGCCGCCCACACCCGCTGCTGGAACGGGGTGCCGCGCATGGCCAGCGGAAGGTCGAACTCGGTCAGCTCCCCCGCGAAGTAGGCGGCGAGCTGTTCGGCGACCGCGCCGAACGGGGTCGCGCCACCGTCGCCGGGCGGGCCGAAGGTCTCCTGCTCGGGACGGTGCCGTTGCCCGTCCATGTAGAGCCCGCTCAGGGCCCCGTCGTCGGCCACGGCGGTCAACGGGCCGATGGGCGTGTCCAGGACGGCGTGCGAACGCATGGTCGTCTCCTTCCTAGGCTGCGGGCAGCCGGTTGATGGCGTGGGCGAGGGTGGCCCACAGGTACTGCACCGCGTACGCCCGCCAGGGGCGCCAGGCGGCGGCGCGGCCGGTCAGGGCGGCGGGGGTGTGCGGCAGGTCCAGGTCGCGGGCGGCTCCGCGGATCCCCAGGTCGGTGGGGGTGAACGCGTCGGGGTCGCCCAGGGCGCGCATGGCGATCGTCTCGACGGTCCACGGGCCGATGCCGGGCAGGGCCGAGAGCCGGGCGCGGGCCTCGTCCCAGTCGCTGCCGGCGCCCAGATCGATCTCCCCCGCGGCCAGCGCCGCGACGAGCGTGGTGATGGTCGTCCGCCGGGCCTGGGGGAAGGCCAGGGCGGTGGGGTCGAGTTCGGCCAGCGCCTCCGGGCTCGGGAAGAGGTGGGTGAGCCCGCCCGACGGGAAGCCGCCCGCGGGCGCGAACGGGTCGGTGATCTGCTCGCCGTGCGCGGCGACCAGGCGCGCGGCGTGCGTACGGGCCGCCGCGGTGGACACCTGCTGGCCGAGCACCGCCCGTACGGCGAACTCCTCGGGGTCGGCGGTCCGCGGCACCCGCCGTCCGGGGGCCTTGTCGACCAGCGGCGCCATGACCGGGTCCGCGCGCAGCAGGTCGTCGACCGCGACCGGGTCGGCGTCCAGGTCCAGCATCCGGCGGCACCGGCTGATCGCGATGGTCAGGTCGCGCAGGTCGGTGAGGGCGAGCGAGCACGCGACATGGTCGGGACGGGGGCGCAGCGCGACGACCGCGTGGCCGTGCGGGAGGCGCAGCGTCCGCCGGTACGCGCCGTCCCGCCACTCCTCCACGCCGGGGACGGCGGTGGCGGCCAGGTGCCCGAAGAGGTTGTCCGGGCACAGCGGGGCGCGGAACGGCAGCCGCAGCGACAGGGTCCCGGAGCCCGCCGCCGGGTGCCCGCGCGCCACGCGGTCCCTGAGCTGGGTGGGGGTGAGCGCGAAGATCTCGCGGACGGTCTCGTTGAACGCCCGGATGCTGGCGAACCCGGCGGCGAACGCGATGTCGCTCATCGGCAGGGCGCTGGTCTCGATCAGCAGCCGGGCGGTCTGGGCGCGCTGGGCGCGGGCGAGGGCGAGGGGACCGGCGCCCAGCTCGGCGCGGAGCTGCCGTTCGATCTGGCGGGTGCTGTAGCCCAGCCGCGCGGCCAGGCCCGGGACGCCCTCCCGGTCGACCACGCCGTCGGCGACCAGCCGCATCGCGCGGGCCACGACGTCGGCGCGGTGGTTCCATTCGGGGGAGCCGGGGCTGGCGTCCGGGCGGCAGCGCTTGCAGGCCCGGAACCCGGCCTGCTGGGCGGCGGCGGCGCTCGGGAAGAACCGCATGTTGCGCGGTTTCGGCGGCACGGCCGGGCAGCTGGGGCGACAATAGATGCCGGTGGTGACGACGGCGGTGTAGAACCACCCGTCGAACCGGGCGTCCTTCGACCGCACCGCGCGAACGCACCGTTCCACGTCCTCATGCATGCTCCCAGCATCGCCCATGGTCAGCGCACCACACTAGCGGAAATCCGACATCATCCTCGGCCTCCCGGACACCCGGGGGCGGGCCCATGACCTGCCAGGTAATCGATCTTCCGCGCGCCGCTTGGAAACGTAGGGGTCGCCGGGGGAGACCGCCCCGGCGACGAACGGGCAAGCGAACACGAGGAGTGCGAGATGAGCGACGTGCGGAACCTGGTCGAGCGTTACCTGGCCACCTGGAACGAGCGGGACGCGGACGCCCGGCGCGCCGCCATCGACGAGGTGTGGGCCGAGGACGCCCGCTACGTCGACCCGCTGGCGGACGCCGAGGGCCGCGCGGCGATCGACGCCACCATCGGCGCGGTGCAGGAGCAGTTCCCCGGCCTGGTGTTCCGCCTGGCGGGCGAGGTGGACGCCCACCACGATGTGGCCCGCTTCACCTGGGAGCTGGGCCCGGAGGGCGGCGAGGCCCTGGTGGTCGGGTTCGACGTGGCGGTGCTGAGCGGCGACGGCCGGATCGCCACCGTCCACGGCTTCCTGGACAAGGTCCCCGCCGCCTGAGCGGTGTACGAAACCGCTGACTCGATAGGTGATGTCGCTGCCGGGGACCGCGGTGGTGGGTTACCAGCGTCAGGGCGGTGAACTGTGGCGATGCGGTCTCGGGGACCGGACAGAGCGATCGTTCTGTCCGGTCGACGCCCCGGCCCGTGAACGCTGCCGCAGGGTTCCAGGCGTGTCCCGGCCACCGCCCCGGCTTGGCCGTTGCCCCTTTCCGGCTGGTCTGCCCACAGTAGGGTGACCGCGTTCTCCGCGACGTGAAGGAGCCGGTCATGACCGCCGACCCGACGATGACCCGGATCGGCCAGGGGGTGGAGTTGCATCACCACCAAGGCCGGCGTGAAGCCGCTCGCGAGTTGTTCGCGCGGATCTGGGACGACATCGGCGGCGAGCAAGGCGATGCGCTGCATGTTTGCGTCCTTGCCCACTCGATGGCCGATGTGCAGGACGATGTGCGGCAGGAGCTGATGTGGGATCTGCGAGCGCTTGCCGCCGTCAGCCTGATCACTGATGAGCGGGTGGCCCAGGCCGGGGTGCCGCTTTCGGTGGCCGGCCTGTATCCGTCATTGCACCTGAACTTGAGTGAGTGCTATCGCAAACTGGGCGATCTCGACCGCGCCCGCGAGCACCTCCAGCAGGCGCGGGCCGGGATCGACGCACTTGGCGACGACGAGTATGGGCAGCTCATCAAGGGTGGACTGGAGCAGATGGCCGAACAGTTGGGTGAGACCGTCTGACCGCAGGCCGTTCCGCTGACCGGCCCGCAGGCCCGTCCAGCCCGTAGCCCGTCCCGGCGGCGTTGATTCTGAAGCGTTCCCGGGCTCATGCGCCCCGGATGCGCACGCGGTACGTTCCCCACCATGGGCGAGTACGTACAGGTTCAGACGTCGATTCCGTCGCGCGAGAAGGGGCTGGAGATCGCCCGGTCCCTGATCGACGCGCACCTGGCGGCCTGCGCTCAGGTCGTCGGCCCCATCATCAGCACCTACCGGTGGAAAGGGGAGGTTCAGGTCGATGAGGAGTACCTGCTGCTGATCAAGACCCCGGCCGCCAAGTATGCCGAGCTTGAGGCGCACGTACACCGGATGCACAGCTACAGCGTCGCCGAGATCATCTCGGTGCCGATCAACTCGGGGTTGGCGTCGTACCTGGAGTGGATGGACGCGGAGACGCAAGCACCCGACGCGTAGCGCGGTGGCCCGGCAGGCCGGTGACCTGGCAGGCCGGTGACCTGGCCGCTGTCGAGCACCTTCACGCACCCACGTCCGCCCTCACCGGTCGCCTTTGGACGGGGCCGGCAGCGCGAGCAGCTCGCGGTACTCCACGACCGCCGGGCGTTTCGCCTCGGAGAGGGGAACGGCCTGCGCGACCGACTCGGCCATGGCGAGCACCAGCCGGGTCCGATGTTCGTGCGGCAGGACGTCGACGACCCGCCGTGCGTGCTCCACGCCATCGGCGACATCACCCGCCTGGACCAGGCACTCGGCCCGATGCAGATCGACCTGGGCGCGCGAGCGCACCATGGAGACGGGATAGGCCGCCATAGCCCGGTCCTGGGCGTCCTCGGCCCCGCCCAGCCGTCCGGTGCAGGTCAGCACGTAGCTCTCGGTGTGATGGAGCTTATGGACGGGCCAGGTGAACAGCGAAGGACTCTCACGCGTGGCGTCTGCGGGCAGCCGGCTGAACGTGTCATTCAGCGTGCGCAGTTCGTCCTCGGCATCGTCGACGCGCCCGAGCCGGGCGAGGACCTGGGCGCGGCCGGCGCGCGCCGCGGCCAGCCCTGACGACGGGGTACCGCCCGCGAGCGAGATCGCCTCCTCGCTGCGGTCCAGGAGCAGCTGCAACGGACGTCCCTGATACAGGCCGCTGATCGCCTCGGAGCCGCGCACCAGGACGCGCAGGTCGCGATCGCCGAAGGAGTCGGCGGCATGCCGGGCCGTACGCCACCAGTGCCGCGACTCGCGGGCCCTGCCCAGGCTGTTGGTGACACCGGCCATGGTGGCGGCCAGCCGCGCCCCTGCTCCGTACAGGGCGCGCCGGGTAGAGGCGTCCCGCTCGGTCTGGATGATCTGCTGCAACGCCACCATGTCGGCGGCCAGATCCGGCAGCAACGTCCACGGAGGAATGGACAAGTAGGAAAGGTCATATTCGACCGAAATTTCGTGCCATTCCTCGGCGCTCCTGTCGCGATAGGCGTCAATCGGCAGTGCGCCTTCCAGCCCCTTCCTGATCGTTTCGAGCGCCTGCGACTGGGAGGCCGTGGCTATGCCCAGCACACTGAGCCCCTGCAACAAGATGCGGCGTGTCTTATCCATTGCGTCCTCGCTGACGACGGTATCCCCTTGTTTATCCCCCTGTGCCACGACCGTACGCAAGCGTTCCAGTTCACCGATCACCTCGCGCAAGGCGATCAACTGGCCTCTGGCGGTCAGGGCCTTGTCGATCCGCGCGACCGCGTCCTTGGGCGCGGGCCTGTCCCCTCTTTCCCACTTGGCCAGGTGGGAGTGGTCGACGATCGCCAGTTCAGCGAGTTCTCGCAGGTCCATGGCGCGTACATCGGCACGCCAGTGCCGTAATGCGGCACCCAGCAGATGCCAGAGCGAGGCGTGAGGGTCGACGGGTAGCGCTGATCGGGGCATGACCGGCTCTCCGTGTTGTGGCCGTTGTGGCCAATCCATCTGGCCACATCACAGCCTTGGCTTACGGGTCGCTGTACGCATCAATTGAAACGACGCCCCACGCGGCGCGTACAGCGAACAACGTAATCCCATAAACACAGGCGGCCCCGAACGCGGTGACCTCACCACCGGCCGGGGCCTCGGCCGGAAGGCACTCCGACCTATGAAAGATCGTACAACCCAGACCAATCGGCTCGCCGCTCTAGGTGCTCATCTGAGCGCCCGCGGCTACGAGGTCGATCTGATCGAACAGGGCCTCCGCGTAATCAACACCCAGGTCACTCCCAACACCACGGTCACGATCACGTGTCGCGCACGTCCGGAGGATGGTGGGCGCCGGTGGTTCTTCACCACGTCCGGTGATCCGGTCGCCGAGGCCGGCCGGGTCATCGACGCGGGCGTGGACATCATGAGCCGCCTCGCCGACCGCGACCACCACTCCGGGGAGGCGGCGCAATGACGACGCTCGCGCCGTGGACGGCGGCCGAACTCGACCCGGACCTGATCGTCGCCGAACTCCGCCGCCGCTTCCCCCGCGTCAGCGCATGGAAAGGAGAGTTCACCGGACACTGGTGGGCGCTCACCCCCGACCACACGGGCCGCGACCAGCTGGTGGAGGCCGACGACCCCGCCCAACTCAGTCGCCTCCTGGAAACCGTTCGGCAGGCCCCACTTACACCACCCCGGCAGAGCGGCCCAGCCTGGCAGCATGCCGCGGCACGGCCTGCGCTTTCACCCCCCACGCCCCGCTCGGACGCTCGCCCGGCTCCCCGCCCGAACGCTCACCCAAGTGCCCATCCGGCTCCCCGCTCGAACGCTCACCCAAGTGCCCGTCCGGCTCCCCACCCAGGTCCTTGGCCCGCTTCCCGCCCACGCCCCCGACCGGGTCCCCCAACCTCGCAGGCCAGGCGGCCCTCGGAAGCCATGCCCGTCCGCCCGGTCCACGGCCGGCGCGAACGTCGCGGCTGGTGGCGGCGAGCCCTCGGGTGGCTGATCCAGGAACGTTGACTTGCGGCGAGTTGCCCCCTTGACCACCCGGTCACACAACAACTCGCCGCAAGTCAACGTACGCCGCCTCGCCAGATGAATGAACGCCACGGCCTTGGGCGCTGCGGGAGCCGCCCAGGGCCGCGCGGGCCCGCGTGAGCGCGCCGCACCGTCCCTGTTCCGTGACCCCGGTGAACGGTGCTCGCGCGTTCACACGGAGGCGGGCGTTCCGACCGCACACGTCCGCGGCAACATCACCAGCCACCGGGCCCGGTCCACGATCGCCTCACAGCTCCCAACGCCAAAGAACCCATGACCCTGTTCGAGCTGCAGGCATGGCTCGGACAACGTTCCCCGCAGTCCACCCGGTTCCACGCCAAGATCACCCCAAACACGCTGACCAAAGCCTACGACGACGCCGGCTACTTCGCTCGCAACGTTCGCGCCATCGAGGTGCTCCTCGACCGCGACGCCGCCACCCTCCAGTACCGCCGCCACCGGCCAGCCGTTCCAGCACTACGACCTCGGCCACGGCCTGTGCTCCTACACCTTCTTCGAGGAATGTCCCCACCGGATGGTCTGCACCAAATGCGACTTCTATACTCCCAAGGACTCGACGAAGGCCCAACTGTTTGAGGCCAAGGACAACCTGCAGCGCATGTCGGTGAGCATCCCGCTCACCGACGACGAACGCGCCGCCGTAGACGAGGGCCAAGCCGCCCTCGACCAGGTCCTGCAATGCCTCGCAGACATCGCCACCCCGCCGGACCAACCCCACGCGAACTCCGCACCCAGCCCGGCATGCCACTACCGCTGATCGTCGAGCCCGCCACCGGCCGATCCGATCGAAAGTAGTGCTGATATGCGCCCCACCCTCTACACCGTCGATCTCCCCGGGTCTGGACGGGTCAGCACCATGGCCAAGCCCCGCGGCGGAGACTGGCTGCCCGATGAGATGACCGCTCTGAAGGCCGCCGACGTCGACGTCCTGGTCTGCGCCCTCACCCCCGCCGAACTCCGCGAGGCCGACCTCGAAAACGAACCCCACGCCGCCCAGCAAGCCGGTCTCAGCTTCACCCACGTCCCCATCCCCGACCGCACCGTCCCCGATCTGAAGGCGGTCCTGCCGACCCTCCATCACCTCACCCAGCAACTCCAGGACAGCACGAACATCGTCATCCACTGCCGCTTCGGCATCGGCCGATCCTCCCTGTTGGCCGTCTCCCTCCTCATCCTCAACGGCACCGACCCCGAAACCGCCTGGGCTCAACTCCAAACAGCACGAGGCATCCCTGTCCCCGACACCACCGAGCAACGCGACTGGCCAACCCAGCTGATCAAGCACCGCCCGGCTTGACAGGTCAACTTCCACATAATGGCGCGGTTGACGTGTCGTTGCCGACGGAGAGAGCCCGGTTGAAAAGTCTCACCGAGGCTGCACCGCGAACCGCCCGTACCAGGCCACCTGCCCATCAGACAAGAAATCCACTGGCATGCCCGGCACGTAGAAGCCGTGACCAGGCAAACCGACCAAGTGATCAAACCGAGGCGAAGAGCCCGTCCTTATTCGGCCGTCTGAGGCCAGGACGGCACCCGGCCAGAAGGGGCCCGATAGCAATCGAGACAGTGGTGGCAACCGTGGGGCGTCATGGGGCGCGTCGTGGTGCTGGAATTGCCGGGTGTTGAAGCATGAGGATGTGGCCGAGGCGCTGCGGACGTGGGCGCGGCGGCACGTCGGCTGGTGCGCCGGTCCGGAGGACGTGGTCGAGGAGTTCAGGGCCGTCACGCTGCGCTGGGAGGACGACGCGAGCCTCGTCGAGGTCACCTTCCTGTCCGAAGAACGCCGCGTGGAGATCCACCTGAGGGACCGCCGACATATCACCGGCGGCATGTACGACCTGCCGTGGGCGGGCCGACCGGAGCCCCTGTTGCAGCTGCTCGATCGCTGGGGGGTGCCCACGCCGGAAACGTTCGGCGACTTCCTGGCCGGGCTCGTCTCCGCCTTCGACGAGGTGTACGCCGTGCAGGACGGTCCGCTGGTGCGGGTCGACGCCGAGTACCTCGCGGGTCTTTCCGCCGACCGGGGGAGCGAGGGCGAACGGATCGACTGGGACCGGCTCGGGCACGAGGACCGGCTGGCGAAGATCGGCCGGGCGCTGGAGCTGGACCGTCCGCTGCCGGAAGGGCGGTCGCGGCGACCGGGCCGCCCTGATGTCAGGGTGTTGCACAGCGTGGTCGATCCGCACCTGAACCGGGTGGCCTGGGTACAGCGGCACGTGTTCCCGCCGGACAGGGACGGGGGCGAGTCATGGGTCGCAGTCTGGCTCCGGGCGGCCGGTGACGGGCTGGCGGACGTGCCGGAGGTGCAGGGGTGGGTGTACTTCGACGAGCCGGGACAGCACATCTCGGTCAGCTTGGTCGACGACCATGCCGACCAGGTCCACGAGGTGCCGTACCTGGATTTCCTCGGCGACGCCGTGCTGGCCGTGGTCGACAAGGGTCACACGCAGCTGTGCCGGCTGACTCTGCGCGCGCCCGGCCTGTACGGAGTGCGTGTGGACCGGGTGGCGCTGGGCGGCCCGGCCGTCGTGGCGGATCACGGTGAGGCGTGGATCGATCCGGTGCTCTGCTACCTGTCGTCCTCCATCGATGACACCGAGCTGCTGATGTATTCGCTGGAGCTGCCCGGGGCCGTGCCGGGTGTGCCGCTCCCTGTCCCCGCTCCCAGCGATCCGGACACCGTTGTCCAGCAGCTGCACACGCACGGCGGCGACCGCGTCCGCTGGGTCGAGCGGATCTGTCACGGCGATGGACACTCCGGCAACGGCCGGCCGTACGGCAGATCGGTGCTGCTGCGGCTGCCCAGCGCGAAGCAACGTGGATATCCCGCCGACCCGGAACCGCTGTGGGACCGGCTACGGGCCGCGTTGGACGGCCCGAACACTCCTGTGGACGGGCCCGACATCATGATCGGCGCGGTGGCCCGGCCGTTCTGGGACGGCTCCGGCCCGGCGATGCCGGCCGGGCCGAACAGACCACAGCGGATCGCCCGCGGCCCATGGTGGTTCCCGGTGGCGTGGTACCGGTTCCTCGCCGGCCCGGCCGACCAGGGCGGCGCGGATCGGCCGGCCGAGGCGGCGGCCTGGCTGCACTGGCTCGACCGGCTCGCGGCCGGGGCGGGCGAGGCGTGCGACCGGGGGTGGGCCCCGCACTGGGACCGGGAAGAGGGCATCGAACGCTTCGCCAGAACCCACCTGCGCCGCCAGGCCCGGTCCCTGGCCGCGGCCTGCCGAGCCGGCGGTTCACTGCCCCTGCTCGGTGACTACCGCGGCGAGCTTCAGGGGACGCTGCCGGTCACCGCGTACCCGCCCGGGTTCGCCCGAGCCTGGCGGAGGCTCCCGGACCGGTTCCGCCCGGCGTGATCACCACGGGTCCCGGAGCCCATGCCACGGACGCGGACGTCGCCCGCCTCCCCCTCCATGTCACCTGCCTCTCTTGTGGCGGTTCGTTGGTCAGGGGGCGGGCGTGGTGAGGCGCCAGCCGTGTGCGCGGTTGCGTTCCCGCCAGTAGTGGGCGTACCGACCGTCTCTGGTGAGCAGGTCGTCGTGGACGCCCTCTTCCACAACACGTCCCTGGTCGAGGACGACGATGTGGTCGGCCTGGCGCAACGTGTGCAGCCGGTGGGCGATCACCAGGACGGTGCGGTCCCGCGCCAGGGCCGCCATCGCCTGCTGCACGGCGTGCTCGTTCTCGGCGTCCAGCGCGGCGGTCGCCTCGTCGAACAGCACGATCGGGGTGTTCTTCAGCAGGGCGCGAGCGATCGAGATGCGTTGCCGCTCACCGCCGGACAGCCGGCTGCCGCCCTCTCCGACCGGCGCCTCCCAGCCGCCTGGCAGGCGTTCGGCGATGTCCTGAACCCGGGCCGTGCGGGCGGCGGCGTAGACCTCCTCGTCGGTGGCGTCGGGCCTGCCGATGCGCACGTTGTCGAGAACGGTTCCGTCGAACAGGTAGACGTCCTGGAAGACCACCGAGATGAGCGACGTCAGATCCTCGGTGCGCATCTCCCGCACGTCCACGCCGCCCACCCGTACCGCGCCGGCGTCGGGGTCGAAGAACCGGGCGATCAGCTTGATCACGGTCGTCTTGCCCGCACCGGACGGACCGACCAGGGCGGTCATCCGGCCCTGCGGAATCCGCATCGACAGCCCTTCCAGCACCGCGGTGCCGTCGTAGCCGAAGCGCACCTCGTCGAACTCGATCCCGGCTCCGTCCGCCTGCCGGGCCGTCTCGGGCTCGGGCAGCGTCGGGGTGGCGAGCAGCGCGTTGATCTCGGTCAGCGCGTTGTCGGCGACCCGGATGGCGCCGCCGATCTCGGCGAGGAACATGACCGGCTCCACGAACCGGACCGCCAGCACCAGGAGCGCGATCAGTTCGGCCGTCCCCAGCGAGCCGTCGAGCGCCAGGTAGGTGCCCAGGGCCAGCAGCGCGATGACCGACGCCTGCGCGACGAAGCCGAGCCCGACGATGCCGGGTATGCCCGCGCGCAGCATCCGGCGCCCGGCCGTGTGCTCAGCGGCGAGCGCGCCGTCGAGCGCGGTGCGTCCTTCCACCGTGCGGCCGAAGGCCCGCAGCACCGGCTGGGCGCGGGCGAACTCCACGATCCGGCCGGCGGCGTCGGCGTGGACGGCGTCCGCGTGGCGGTCGGCGGCCTGCATGCCACGGCTCGCCACGCGGTACGTCACCGCGACCGCCACCGCGGCGACGGCCATCGCGACGGCCAGCCGCCAGTCGAACAGGAGCATGGCCAGCACCACGACCAGCGGGATGACGACGGTGTCGACCAGCGGCCGCAGCAGGTGCGCGGGCACGCTCATGATGTCGACCACGCGCCGCGCGGCCAGATGCCCGAGCCCGCCGACGCGCTCGGCGGTGAACCAGGCCAGCGGCAGCCGCGCGACCTTGTCGCCGATCCGGTGGTGCAGATCGCGGCTCAGGGTCGTACCGGTCCGATGACCGGCCAGCGTCCCCGGATAGTTCACCGCCGCGTACCCGATCCACAGCGCCGCGAGTGCGATCACCCACGGCCAGGCCCGTTCCGGTTCGTCGCCGAGCACCTCGCGCAGGATCGGGACCAGCAGGACGAACGCCGCCCCCTGGAGCAGCGCCGCGACGGCGAGCAGGCCCAGCAACCGGCGCAGCGCGCCGGTGTGCTCCGCGCCGAGCGCGGCGAACAGCCGGCGGATCATCGCCATTCCCCCTTCGCCGCGCGGGTCCCGGCGCAGGCGTCGTGATCGTCGGCCTCTCCTAGTCCGGCCCGCTCCTGCACCCGCCACATCCGCGCGTACCGGCCGCCGGCGGCGAGCAGTTCGTCGTGCGTGCCCTGCTCGGCGATCCGGCCCTGTTCGAGCACCACGATCCGGTCGGCGCCGACCACCGAGGCGAGCCGGTGCGCGACGACGAGGACGGTCCGTCCGGCCGCCAGTTCCGACAGCGCGTCCTGGATCAGCGCCTCCGCCTCCGGATCGGCGTGCGCGGTCGCCTCGTCGAGCACCACGATCGGGGTGTCCGCGAGGATCGCGCGGGCGATGGAGATCCGTTGCGCCTCCCCGCCGGAGAAGCGGACGTCCCGGCCGACCATCGAGTCGTAGCCGCGAGGCAGAGCGCGGATGCGCTCATCGATGGCGGCCGCCCGCGCCGCACGGTGAACCGTTTCCTCGTCCGCTTCGGGATGGGCCAGGCGGATGTTGTCGCGCACGCCGGCGTTCAGCAGGTGAACGTCCTGGAGGACGAACGTCACCAGCCGGTACAGCCGGTCCGGCGCGATGTCGCGCAGGTCGACGCCGCCGATCGTGACGGTGCCCGCGGTCGGGTCGAAGAATCGCGGCAGCAGTTTCGCGAGGGTCGTCTTGCCCGAACCCGACGACCCGACCAGAGCGGTCACGGTGCCCGGCTCAAGTGCCAGATCGATGCCGCCGAGCACCGGCCGGTCCGCGTCGTAGGCGAACTCCACCCCGGACAGCTCCACCCGGAAACCTTTGTCCCTCTCCGGCAGACGTGGTTCGGCGGGCACCGCCAGTTCCGGCGCCGCCAGCAGGGCGCCCACCCGCTTGGCCGCTGAACTCGCCGTCTCGATGTCCTCGCCATGGAAGTCCATCGCCTGCAGGGGCGCGGCCAGCCCCAGACCGAGGATCAGGAACGGGGGCAGGTCGAGCGCGTCCAGGTGCCCGGCGGTGACCAGCGCCGTACCGCCGGCCAGCGCCGTGAGCAGGATGGTGATCGGGCTCAGCATCAGCGCCGAGCCCGCGGCCGAACGGGTGCTGCGCGAAAGCCAGGCGAGGAGGAACTCCGCGAAGTCGTCGGCGGCCCGCGCGTACTGCCGATGCGCGCGGTCGGCCTGCCCGAACATCTTCACCACCGCGATGCCCTCGACGAACTCGACGACGCTGCCGACGATGGCCTGCACGGCCCTGTCGAAGGCCGCCATCTCCGCGGTCATGCTCACGATCCGCCGGGCGAACAGCGCGGCCCCGATCACGATCGGGACCAGCAGGATCAGCGTCATCCGCCAGTCCACCCAGAACAGGTAGACCAGCGTCACCAGCGAGGTGACCACGACGGCGACGAGGTTCAGCAGCGAATGCGCCACCAGGTGGTGCATCGCGTCCACGTCGTGCTGGACCGCCTTCCCGATTCCGGCCGCGCCCCGGTCGGTGAACCACCCCAGCGGGACGCGTCCCAGCCGGTCCACCAGGCGCCGCCGCACCGACAGCTGAAAGTCCACATCCGCGCGATGGGCGAGCGCTCCCGCCGCGGCGGTCAGCAGCAGCCACACCACCAGCGCGACGGCCGCGATCGCGGTCACCGTCCACGCCCGGTCCCGGTCGGGCGGGCCGGCGGCCAGCAGGACCCGGGCCAGCTCGGCCACCGCGGCGAACGGCACCACGGCCACCGCCGCCGCGACGGCCTGCAAGCCGATCGCCGTACCCAGCCGCACACGCACGGGTCGCAGCAACTCCCCAAGGCCCATGGCCTTCGAAGGTTCCGCCTCTTCGCTGCTCATCGGGCGGTTCCGTCGCCGCACATCGCCCGTTGGCAGAGGGCCGGCGGTCGCGTCTTCGACACGGCCGCCCTCTGCCGATCGAACGGGTGCCGGCGGCTCATCCGGCCAGTCCGCGGCGCAGGGCGGCGGCGAGTTCGGCGAACTGCCGTTGCGACACCTCGGCGGGCAGGGCCTGCGATCCGTGGAACGTGCCGGGCCACTGGTGCAGTTCGACCGGCACGCCCGCCCGCAGCATCCGCAGCGCGTACTCGATGGCCTCGTCCCGCAGCGGGTCGAACTCGGCGGTGGCGACGTAGGCCGGAGGAAGACCGGAAAGGTCGGCGGCCCGCCCCGGCGCGGCGTCGGTGGTGGCGGGCTGGGAACCCAGGTAATGGCGCCACGCGGCGGCGATCCTGTCGCGGGTCATCCAGGGGGTGTCGGTGAAGGTGCGCTGCGACCAGGTCTCCTGCCGGTCATCGAGCATCGGCTGGTTGAGCAGCTGGAAGCAGATCGCCGGGCCCTGCTCTTCGCGTACCCGCAACGCCACCCCGGCCGCCAGGCCCGCGCCCATGCTGTGGCCGCCGACCGCGATCCGTTCCGGGTCGATACCGAGCTCGGCCGCGTGCTCGGCCGCCCAGACGAGCACGGCGTAGGCGTCCTGGTGGGCGGCTGGAAACGGATTCTCCGGGGCCAGCCGGTAGTCGACGGAGATCACCACCGCCCCGGAGCCGTCGGCGATCCGGACCGCCTGCAGGTGTTCGCTGTCCAGGTCGCCGAAGACGCCGCCGCCGCCGTGCAGCCAGACGACGGCGCCCTGCGCCCGGTCCGGCCGGTAGATCCGCACCGGCACATCCGGGGCGGCGGGCACCGTGCGATCCTCGATCTCCAGACCCGCGGTGTCGGGCGCCGGTCGCAGACCCAGGGTCGCGGCGAGCTTGGCGCGGGTGGCGGCCGGATCGGTCAGGTCGAGCTGCGGGAGCAGGGGGATGAAGGCTTCCAGTTCGGGATCCATGCCGTCCAGCCTCACGGGAAACCCCCTTCAGATCATCCGCCACCCGTCGCGCGTTCCGCGCCGGCCGCGCACCGATCGGCGCATATTCTGCCGCCATGGAGGCCTTGGCCGAGCAACTGTCGGGAATGGATCCGCACGTCGACGGCGTAATCCGCGTCGTGCTGTTCTACGACACGCTGATGCGCCGGCGAGTCGACCTGCCCGCGCTCGCCCGGGCCTCGGCGGGCCTGGCCGAGTGCGTGGCCGGGATCCGGCTGCACGGCACCGGGCGGGAGATCCGCATGGCGCCCGACGGCCGGGAGGCGTCCGGCCCGCCCGCGCCCGCGTCCGGCACGGCGCCGATCACCCTCGACGAGGAGGAGATCGGCGCGGTGTGGCTGGAACGCCCCAGCCCGCCCGGCCCGCTCGACGCGGCGCTGCTGGAGCGGCTCGCCCTCGCCGCCGCCGGGGTCGTCGAACGGTACGGGCCGGCCCGCACCACCATGGCCGATCCCGCGCTGGTCGAACTGGTCGTCAGCCCCGGCGGCAACGAGGCGGCCCGCGCCCGGGCGCTGCGGCTTCTGGGGTTCGCCGCCGACCTGCCCGTCCGCGTCGTCGCCGTGCGGTCGTCGCTGCCGCTCGACCGCATCGGGGCGCGGATCTGCCCGTCCCGTCCGGTGAAGGCGGCGTCGCTCGCCGACGTCGGGGTGCTCCTGGCCGCCACCGTCGATCAGGAACGGTTCCCGCAGGGCGTCCGCGCGGGCATCGGCGCCGCCCCGAGCCCCGACCGGTCCTGGCAGCAGGCCCGCACCGCCCTGCGCTTCACCACGCCGCGGCAGCCGGTCGTCCACCACGACGACCTGGGCGCGCTGGCGCTGCTGGCCGAGGTTCCCCCCGACATCGCGCGCGGCAACGCCGACGTGGCCGCGATCGCCCGCCTGGCCGGCAGCCCCGAGGACCTGGACACTCTGGACGCCTACTGCGCCACCGGCTCCCTTCGCGGCGCCGCCGACCTCCTCCACCTGCATCACAGCAGCGTCTCCCGCCGCCTCGAACAGATCGCCGAGGCCCTCGGCATCGAACTCACCGTTCCCGCCGGGCTGACCCGGGCCCGGCTCGCCCTCACCGCATGGCGGCTCCTGGACGGCTGACCCGGGCAGGTGCGGCCGGCGTATCGATCAGGCTCGTCCGCGCAGGAAGAGGCCCACCACGGCTGCGCCGGCCACGGTGAGGGCGACGTTGACGAGGGTGGCGGCATGGATGCCGCCGAGGATCGCGTCCGTCCCGGAGGCGCCGAGCGCGTGGGTACGGGCGGTGGCGACCGCGCTCATGATCGGGATGCCGAGGGTGATCGCGACCTGCTGGGTCATGGTGGCCAGGCCGGTGGCCAGCCCCTGCTCCCCGTCCGGGAGGCCGGACGTCGCGATGCCCATGAACGCGACGATGGCGACCAGGTTGCCGAAGCCCCCGATGAACGTGGCGACCAGGAGCAGCGCCAGGGCGTCCCGGGTACCGCCCAGCGCGAGCAGCGCGGCCGTGGCGGCGGCCTGCAGGACCAGCCCGGACACCAGGGTCCGCCGGCCGCCGATCCGGGACAGGACGTGCGGGGCGGCGAGCCCTCCGGCGAAGGTGCCCGCGCCCAGCACGCCCAGCGCGAGCCCCGTGGCCAGCGGAGAGAAGCCCAGCACCCGCTGCAGGTAGAGGGTCATCAGGAAGACCAGCGAGGTCTCGGTCGCGAACGCGACGAAGCCGCCGACGTTCCCCCAGGTGACGGTGGGCTTGGTCAGGACGCGCGGGGGCGCCAGCGGGGCGGCCGACCGGCGTTCCACCAGCCAGAACGACACCAGCAGCACGGCGGCGAGCGCGAGCGCGGCCAGCGCGGTCACGTCGCCCCAGCCGTTCTCGCCCGCGCCGGTGATGCCGTAGACGAGGGCGAGCAGGCCGCCGGTCACGGTCACCGCGCCGGGCACGTCCAGCCGGGCGCGGTCCTCGGTCCGGCTCTCCCTGATCAGCATCGGCGTCAGGACCAGGATGAGCACCGCCACCGGCACGTTGATCAGGAACGCCCAGCGCCAGCTCAGCAGGTCGGTGAGCACGCCCCCGAGCACCGCGCCGACCGTGAACCCGGCCGACATCAGGGCACCGCTGAGCCCGAGCGCGCGGGCCCGCAACGGCCCCTCGGTGAACGAAGTCGTCAGCAGCGACAGCGCGGCGGGGGTGGCGATCGCCGTGGCCAGCCCCTGCAGCACGCGTCCGGTGAGCAGCAGCGCGGGCGTCGTGGCCAGCCCGCCCAGCAGGGACCCGGCCGCCAGCAGCATCATGCCGGTCAGGAGCATCCGGCGCCGTCCGGCCAGGTCGGCGATCCGGCCGAACAGCAGCGTGAACCCGGCGGCGGGCAGCGCGAACGCGGTCGCGATCCACTGGAGGTCGTCCAGGCCGAACCCGAGGCCGCCGCCGACGACCGGCAGCGCCACGTTGAGGATGGAGAAGTCGATGGCGAGCATGAACTGCGCGCCGAGCAGCAGGATCAGGATCAGCTTCTGCCGCGAGGTCATCCGCGCACGGCCGGCGTCCCGGCGGGACGCGGTCGCGGCCGGACGGTGGGGCGCCTCGCAGGGCGTCCCCGCGGCATCGGTCACTGTCGTCATGGCGATCACGATCACCGGCGCGGGCCGCCCGGCCCAGCCCTCCGCCTTTCGTACCACCGCCAGTGGCACCTTCACGGCCGCGAGCGCCTAACCTCACGGGCATGAGCCGAAGCGTCGAGCTGGGCGATTTCCTCAAGTCCCGGCGCGGACGACTGCGACCGGAGGAGGCGGGGCTGCGCTCGTACGGGGGCCGCCGCCGCGTCCCCGGGCTGCGCCGCGAGGAGCTGGCGCAGCTCGCCGGAGTGAGCGTGGCCTACTACATCCGCCTCGAACAGGGGCACGCCGACAACGTGTCCGCCGAGGTCCTGGACGCGGTCGCCCGCGCCCTCCGGCTCGACCCGGACGAACGCGCGCACCTGCACCGCCTCGCGCATCCTCCCCGCCGGGACGCCGTGCGGGCCGCGCCGCGCCTGCGCGCGCCCCTGCAGCACCTGCTCGACTCCATCACCCATGCCCCGGCGTACGTGGTGGGGCATCACACCGACGTGGTGGCGTGGAACCGGCTCACCGCGGCGGTCTTCGTCGACCTGGCCGCCGTCCCGCCGGAGGAACGCACCTGGACGCACCAGATCCACCTCAACGACGACTACCGCGAACGCCTCGGCGACAACTGGCCGGCGGTCGCCCGGCGGAACGTGGCCCACCTGCGCTACCGCTCGGGCGAGGATCCGGACGACCGCCGCCTGAAGGCGCTGATCGGCACGATGCTGGAACGGAGCCCGGACTTCCGGGAACTGTGGTCGGCCCATCAGGTGAGCGACCTGACACATGGTGAGGCCCGGATCCGCCATCCGGAGGCGGGGCCGCTGGTGCTGTCGTTCGAGACCCTGCGCCTGCCCGGCGATCCGGATCTCAGCCGCCTGATGCTGTACGCGGCCGAGCCCGGGTCTCCGTACGAGGCCGCGCTGAACCGGCTCGCCGCCTCGTCCCGCCACCTCTCCAGCGCCGAACTCGCCGCGACCATCGCGGCCACCGCGGACCCATGACCCCTGCGATCATCGAACGGTGCGGCCCCGGCGACCGGCCGGCGGCCAACGACGAGGACCGGAGCCGGCCATGAACGCCGCGGACGTCCAGCCCAGGATCGGCTGGCGGGAGGACGGCCAGGACCGTTCGGCCCGCTGGCGCTCGGAGAGCGGCGCGGCCCCGCCCCACCGGGTGGAGGTGGCCGACGACCGCATGAAGGCGGACGTCGCGTACCGGCTCGCCTGCGAAGGCACGGCGCTGCTGTGGCGAGGCGACTTCCAGAACGCGCGGCAACTGCTCCAGGCCATGACACGGCGCGCCGACCGTCCGCCCAAGCCCGCGCGGCGAAAGCGGCAGGAGGCGCGGCGGCCGTCGCCGCTCCAGGCGTTCCACCTGCATCGCCAGGCGCAGGGGCAGCGCGCCCGCACGCTGGGCATGCTGCTGATCCCCGTGGAGCCCGGCCACAGCGTCCCGCTGCGGCGCGCGCCCGACGTCGCCCAGGCGTGCACGGAGGCGTACGGCCCGGCGGACGAGCCGTACGTGATGTCCCTGCGCGAGCTGCTGGGGGTGATCGGCGCCCACGAGTGGCGGGCCAAGGGCGTGGAGATCCCCGCCCTGGGCGGCGACCGCGTCCATCCGCACTATGGGGTGTTCTCCCCCGTTCGGGGCGAGTACGTCTCGCTGGTCGCCGACGCCCCGCTGCCCCGTTCGCGGGCCCTGGCGTACGACGTCGGCACCGGGACCGGCGTGCTCGCGGCGGTCCTGGCCAGGCGCGGCATGGAACGGGTCGTGGCCACCGACCAGGATCCGCGCGCGCTCGCCTGCGCCCGCGAGAACGTGGCGCGGCTGGGGCTGGCGGAACGGGTGGAGGTCGTGGAGGCCGACCTGTGGCCGCCCGGCCGGGCGGACCTGGTGGTGTGCAACCCGCCGTGGATCCCGGCCCGCCCCAGCTCTCCCCTCGAACACGCGGTGTACGACCCGGACGGCCGGATGCTCCACGCCTTCCTCGCCGGGCTGGCCGGCCACCTGGCGCCGGGCGGGGAGGGGTGGCTGATCCTGTCCGACCTCGCCGAGCACCTCGGGCTGCGGACGCGCGCCGAGTTGCTGGACGCCATCGGCGCCGGGGGCCTGACGGTCGCCGGACGGCTGGACGCCAGGCCCGCCCACCCGCGCGCGTCCGATCCCGGCGACCCGCTGCACGCGGCGCGGTCGGCCGAGGTGACCTCCCTCTGGCGGCTCACCGCCGCACCGCCCTGACCTGCTGAGACCCGCCGGGTAGGCGCCGTCCCCGGCGGGTGCCGCGGATCCCCTATAGTAAACGAACATGCATTTACTAATGAGGGGGACGCGCATGACACGGCTCACCGACACCATCGCCCTGGTCGCCGGAGGCACCCGCGGGGCGGGCCGGGGCATCGCCACCGAGCTGGGCGCGGCCGGGGCGACCGTGTACGTCACCGGCCGCACGACCCGGGACGGCCGCTCCGACCTCGACCGTCCGGAGACCATCGAGGAGACCGCCGAGCTGGTCACCGCGCGCGGCGGCACCGGGATCGCCGTCCGGTGCGACCACTCCGACCCCGGGCAGGTGCGGGCGCTGGCCGAGCGCGTCCGCTCCGCGCACGGACGGCTGGACCTGCTGGTCAACGACGTCTGGGGCGGCGACGCGCTCACCCAGTGGGACAAGCGGCTCTGGGAGCACGACCTGGAGAACGGCCTGAAACTGCTCCACCGCGCGGTCGACACCCACATCATCACCAGCCATTTCATGCTGCCGCTGCTCATCGAACGGGGACGCGGGCTGGTCGTCGAGATCACCGACGGCACCGAGGAGTGGGTCGATGAGATCCTCGGCGGCTACCGCGGCACGTTCTTCTACGACCTGGCCAAGCACAGCGTCGCCCGGCTCGCGTCCAGCCAGGCGGCCGAGCTGAAGCCGTACGGGGTCGCCGCGCTCGCGCTCACCCCGGGCTTCCTGCGGTCGGAGGCCATGCTCGACCACTTCGGCGTCACCGAGGAGAACTGGCGGGACGCCGGGGCCAAGGACCAGCACTTCCTCCGGTCCGAGACCCCCGCCTACACCGGCCGGGCCGTGGTGGCGCTCGCCGCCGACCCGGACATCATGGCCAAGACGGGCGGCGCGTACGACACCGGGCGGCTGGCCAGGGAGTACGGCTTCACCGACGTCGACGGGACGCGGCCCGACTTCCCCGAGTACTACCGCGGCTTCCTCGCGGCGTCCGCGTCCGCGTCGGCGTCCGCGTCCGAATCCGGGTCCGGGTCCGGGTCCGGGTCCGGGTCCGGGTCCGGGTCCGGGTCCGCGTCGGCGTCGGCGTCCGGGCCCGCGTCGGCGTCCGGGTCCGCGTGAACGGGCCGTCCCGCCCGGTGAAGCGGGTGGGGCGGAGGGGCGGCCCGGCCCCGGGCGAAGGCGGCGGCGAACGCGTCGCCGCCCAGGCCGCCGTCGCCATCCGGGTCGCCGGGTGAAGCGGGCGCGTCCGCCAGGAGCGCGCGGGCGGCGGCGGTGATGCGGTCCACGTCCCCGCGTTCCGCGGCGGGCAGGGGCGCGCCCGCCGACGCGCGGAGGGCCGCGGCGGCACCGAGGAGTTCGGCCGCGTGCTCGCCGTCGCCCGCGAGGGCCCTGGCCCCGGCCAGCCCCTCGAAGGCGAGCGCCACCGCCCGCGGGTCCCCCATGGCGCGGGCCGCCTCGTACCCCTCCAGGTGCGACGCGAGGGCGGCCTCGGCGTCCCCGCGCAGTTCGGCGATGAACCCCAGCTCCGCCAGGATCAGCGCCACGCCCGGCTCGCCCGCGCGGGAACGGGGTCAGCGGAGGCCGCGGAAGAACGCGCGGACGTCGCCGGTGAGGAGGTCGGGGACCTCCAGCGCCGGAAGGTGCCCCCCACGGTCGAACTCCGTCCAGTGCACGATGTCGTAGACCTTCTCGGCGAAGCGGCGCACCGGCAGGATGAGGTCGTGCGGGAAGACCGCCACCCCCATCGGCACCGGGTTGGACACCGCCTTGCGGCCCCGGGGCCCCGTGTTCTCCCGGTGGAGGCGGGAGGACGAACCCCCGGTGCCGGTGAGCCAGAAGAGGCTCACCGTGGTGAGCAGCCGGTCGTCGCCGACGCCGGTCGCCGGGTCGGTCCACTCGGTGACCTTGTCGGCGATCCAGGCCAGCTGCGCCACCGGTGAGTCGGCCAGCGCGTACGCCAGGGTCTGCGGGCGCGTGGACTGCATCTGCCAGTAACCGGCCGGCGCGGCCAGATAGCGCCGCTGCCGTTCGACCCGGGACGTCTCCTCGTCGGTCAGGTCGGTCACGGTCTCGTCCGCCGGCATCGCCAGGTAGTTGGTGTGCAGCCCGGCGAGCCGTTCGGGGGCGATGCCGGCGAGGGCGGCGGACACCGGCCAGCCCCAGTCGCCGCCCTGGACGCCGTACCGCTCGTACCCCAGCAGGTCCATCAGCTCCTTCCACGCCCGCGCGACGCGTCCGACGTTCCAGCCCCGCTCGCGCGTCGGTCCCGAGAGCCCGAAGCCCGGGATGGACGGGATCACCACGTGGAACGCGTCGGCCGGGTCCCCGCCGTGCGCGCGGGGGTCGGTGAGCGGGCCGATCATGTCGAGGAAGTCGGCGGACGTGCTCGGCCAGCCGTGCGTCAGGATCAGCGGCAGCGCGTCCGGCTCGGGCGACCGCACGTGGAAGAAGTGCACGTTCGCGCCGTCGATGGTGGTGGTGAACTGCGGGAACGCGTTCAGCGCGGCCTCCTGCGCGCGCCAGTCGTAACCCGTGCGCCAGTACTCGGCCAGCTCCCGCACGCGGCCGAGCGGGATGCCGTAGTCCCAGCCGGCGCCGGGCAGCTCGTCCGGCCAGCGGACGCGGTCCAGGCGTCCGGCGAGGTCGTCCAGATCGGCCTGCGGGACGTTCACACGGAAGGGAACGACATCGGTCATGGCGGCCTCCTCGATCATTGGTGATGCCAACATTGGTGAGACCAACTATATGCACACGATCGTGGGTCGTGCCAACAATTTGCTAGACTCCCGAGCCATGATGACCGGCGAGGGGGCGCAGCCCGCGCGGCTCAGGAACGCGCCGAGCTGGCTGATCGCTCAGCTCTACGCGTACTCCCACCGGGTCCGCAACGAGCGGTTCGCCGCGGCCGGCTTCCGCAGCTACCACTACAGGCTGCTCGCCGCCCTCGCCGAGTTCGGTCCCGCCAGCCAGGCCACCCTGGGCCGCAGCACCGGCATCGACCGCAGTGACGTGGTCGCCGCGCTGAACGAGCTCGCCGGCAAGCACCTGATCGAACGCGCGCCCGACCCCGCCGACCGCAGGCGCAACATCATCTCGATCACCCCGGCGGGCAGGCGCGGCCTCGACGAGCTGGACGAGGTGCTGGCCGAGATCCAGGACGAGCTGCTCGCGCCCCTGACCTCCGAGGAACGCGACCGGCTGACCGGCATGCTCGTCCGCCTGGTCGAGCACCACGTGCGCCCCTGAGGGGACTCACTCCTCGCCGGAGAACCGCTCCCAGGCGGACTGCCGCGTGATGCCGAGCGCCTGCCCGATCCTCGCCCAGGTGACCCCGCGCCGCCGCAGCTCCCGCACCCAGCCCCGGAGCTCGGCCTCGACCTGGTCGGCGAGGGCCGCCACGCGCGGGACCTTGTCGAGCATCTGCTCGTCCGTCATCGACGTCCACCGGGGCAGCCGGACCTGGAACGGATCGTCGCGGTACTCCTCCACGATCGCCTCGGCGGCGGCGACGCACGCGCCGCAGATCCGCAGGCCGGCGCCCGAGACCAGGCGGCCGACCTCGGCGGCGGGCCGGTCGCAGGAGAAGCACCGGACGGTTCCGTCGTCGGCCTCGGCCAATGAACTCACCTCCGTCGTCAGGGTTTCCCTGACACGGTAGGCCGTCAGGGCGCACCTGACAACTCCCGGCCGCCGCGCACCGTCCTCAGCCAGCTTCGGCCAGAACGAGGGCGAGGCGGTCGTACGTTTCGAGCGCCCCCTTGGACATCCCGGTGCCCAGTGCCATGGCGAGCACCTCGGGCGAGGGGAAGCGGCTGCGGTGGACGACCTTGGTCCGTCCGCCGAGGTCGGTGAGGACGAGCTCCTCGATCGCGGGCGGCCCCTCGTTGGCCGGCGCGACGTCGTAGATCGACGTCCGCACGTACCGCTCGGGCGCCTCGACCTCCAGGTACTCGCCCCTGAACGGCGCCTCGCCCCCGTCGAACTCGTTGACCCAGCGCCACCCGCCCCCGGGCCGGACGTCCATCTCGACCACGTCGGTGGTGGTCCCGTGCGGCCCCCACCACGCGGAGACGTGCTCCGGCGAGGTCATCACCGCCCAGACCAGCTCGCGCGGGGCGTCGAACACCCGCTCGGCGACCAGCTCGTCGCCCTCGGCGTACAGGGTCGTGGACTCGCTGCTCAGGTCCTGTCTCGTCATGTCTCTTCTCCTCCGGATGGTCTCTGCAGGTCCTTCAGGTACGCGTCGAGGCGGTCGAAGCTCTCGCCGAGGAATTCCCGGTAGCGGCCCATCCAGATCGCCACCTCCTGGAGCGGCTCGGCCGACGCCCGGAAAGAATCGACCATCGTCCCTGGTCGCAGAGTCGAACGGCCCTGCTCGCCCGGCCGTCACCGGCACACGCTGGGAGCACCTGGACGAACATTCGCCAAGGGGGGCCGGTGATGGGGTGGGCCCTCAGTCCCGGTTACTGGCTGGGCATGGTCGTGATCACGACCGCGCTGCTGGGGCTGATCATCGCCGGGGTCGTCGCTCTGGTGCGCTGCGCCAGTGAAGGCGACCGGCGGCCACTGGATGTGGCTGGCGGCCGGGGCGGCCGCCGCGCTCGTGGTGGGAACGGCCTCGATGGCCGCCCTCGCCGGCACCATGGGCGGTCAGGGCGGCGGGCCGCCGGGCTCGGTGCGCCCGGGCGCGGCCTCCGGCCAGGGATGCCAGGTACCCCCACTGCCTGGTGCGGTGGTGAAAGTGGACCTGACCGACATGGGCGCCATGATGGGCGCCCGGCACGGCCCAGGCCCGATGACGGGTCCGTCTCAAGACGGGCGGTTCTGGCCGATGCCCGGCATGATGCGCCTGTCCGCCACCCCATCCCACGTCCGGCAGGGCACCGTGTCGCTACGGGCGTACAACACCGGCGCATGGCCCCATGAGGTGATGGTGATGCCCCTGCCGCCCGGTCAGCAGCCTGGGCGGCGTCCCATCGGTACCGACGGCGCCGTCGCCGAGCGCGGAAGCCTCGGGGAGGCGTCGCGCACCTGTGGCGCCGGGGCCGGGCACCCGATGGGCATCGCCCCCGGCAGGGCCGGATGGACCACCCTGCACCTCGTCCCCGGCCGCTACGAGCTGATCTGCAACCTGCCAGGCCACTACGCCGCGGGCATGCACACCGAACTCGACGTCACCGGGTAGACGATCTCAGGCGTGTTCGGTGGAGTCAGTTCTCGCGCAGGCAGGCCGGCACGGCGAGAACGCGGCGGGCCACCATCCGAGCGGGTGGGACGGTCGGGCGTCCGATGATCTGCGGCCAGGCAGCCCGCCGCCCGCGAGTGAGTCCCGTCCCCGGCTCCGGCGTCGCCCCACCGGGCGCAGCCGACGTGCTCGCGACGGCGGCTGAGGGCACTTCGAGACAGGCCCTAGTCTCTCGGGCGTGCCGACACATGATCTCCAAGCCGTCGTCGACGAACTGCTCGTCCTTCCGTTCCCGCCGGACGGGCCGGACTGCCACGTCCGCGTTCTCCAGGCAAGCCAGGACTTCTGGGAGGACCGCAGTGAGGAGATCGTCGCGGCGGCCGAGGAAGAGATCGACACCGCGTGCCAGGCACTGGTCACCTCGTTCACCGCGCGCTGGGGCGGGCCCGAGACGATCGACCTGGACCCCTACCTGTGGAGCGAGGCCCCGGCCCCCGAACCGATGAACACGCTGGCCCAGCTCAGCGGCGAGATGCTCCTCTGGCGGCGGCCGGGGGCGGGCCGTTGGGTCGCGCTCACGGTCGGGCAGGCCGATCCCGAGTTCCCCATCGAGTTGCGGGCCGCGGTCGGGGCGGCGCCGATCCCTGAGCCGCCCATGCCCGGCATGGCGCCGTGAAGGCCGCGCCTGGTGCGATAGGGGGACGCTGTCGTAGAAAAGGTCCACGGCCGTGCGGGGACCGCCGGACGCCGGACGAGTAGGAGCGACATGGTCAGCGACAACGCCGCCAGGCTCGCGGTGCTCATCGACGCGGACAACGCGCAGCCTTCGATCACCGAGGGCCTGCTGGCGGAGGTCGCCAAGTACGGGACCGCCCACGTCAAACGGGCGTACGGCGACTGGACCGGGACCAGCCTCAAGGGCTGGAAGGAGCATCTGCTCGCCCAGTCGATCCAGCCCATCCAGCAGTTCGCCTACACCACCGGCAAGAACGCGACCGACGCGGCGATGGTCATCGACGCGATGGACCTGCTGTACTCGGGGCGCTTCGACGGGTTCTGCATCGTCTCCAGCGACAGCGACTTCACCCGCCTGGCCGCGCGCATCCGCGAGTCCGGCCTCACCGTGTACGGGTTCGGCGAACGGAAGACGCCGAAACCGTTCGTCGCGGCGTGCGACAAGTTCATCTACATCGAGAACCTCACGTACTCCCCGAGCATCGCCACCCCGGCGCCCAAGGCGGCGCAACGCGCCTCCGCCGCTCATCTCGCGGGGGACACCGCGCTGATCGGCCAGCTCCGCAACGCCGTGGAGGCGGCATCGGACGACGACGGCTGGGCCGGTCTCGCCTATGTCGGGCACATCATCACCAAACAGCGCCCGGACTTCGATTCCCGCAGCTACGGCTACGCCAAGCTCAGCGATCTGATGGAGGCGACCACGCTGTTCGAGCTGGAACGCCGCAGCCCGGGCAGCGGCAAGCCGGGGGTCGTCTACGCCCGCGACAAGCGTCACCAGGACAAGGACCCCGGCGAGGATCTCGGACTCGCCGCCGAGCTCGGCTGAACCTCCGTCGAGCCGAGGCCGGTCACGCCGATCCTCACCAGGTCACAGCAAGCACGGTCAAAAGTGACAGTCAATGACACATTGACCCTATGCTGTCACCTGCGGTGGGGGCACCCCACCTCAGCACAAGAGGAACGACATGACCAAGGCCAGGACAATCGTCATCACCGGCGCCAGCGACGGCATCGGCGCCGCGGCGGCCCGCCGGCTCCACCGGGACGGCGCCCGCGTCGTCATCGTCGGCCGCTCCCCGCGGAAGACGCAGGCGGTCGCCGGCGAGATCGGCGCGGAGCACCACATCGCCGACTTCACGAGCCTCGATGACGTCCGCAAGCTCGCGGCCGAGCTGAACGCCGCGTACCCCCGCATCGACGTGCTCGCCAACAACGCCGGCGGCATCTTCGGCGACCGCACCAGGACCGCCGACGGCTTCGAGAAGACCTTCCAGGTCAACCACCTGGCGCCGTTCCTGCTCACCCGGCTGCTGATGGACACGCTCATCGCCAGTGCGGCAACGGTGATCCAGACCGCGAGCGCCGGCGCACGCACCTTCGGCAGGCTCGACATCGACGACCTCGAGCACGACAGGAAGTTCAGCCCCGAGCGGGCCTACTGCACCACCAAGCTCCAGAACATCCTCTTCACCAAGGAGCTGCACCGCCGCCACCACTCCGCGGGCATCTCCACGGCCGCGTTCCATCCGGGCAGCGTCGCGTCGAACTTCGCCATCGAGTCGGAGAGCTACCTCAGGCACCTCACCGGCACCCGCCTCGGACGCGCCTTCCTGGCCACCCCGGAGAAGGGTGCCGAGCAGCTCGTCTGGCTCGCACAGGGCCGGCCCGGCATCGACTGGGTCTCCGGCACCTACTACGAGAAGCGCAAGCCGGCGAAGCGCAACAACCCGCAGGCTCTCGACGCCGATCTGGCCCGCCGGTTCTGGGACCGCTCCGAACAGCTGCTCCGCTGAGCCCTGCGTTCCAAGACCCGGCCGACGGCGCTCGCCTGGCGGCTCGCACCCGACCGGGCCTGGATCGCCGATGGGGTCGTGGAGCGCCGGTCAGTGGTCGTCGCTCATCTCCGGTACGGCAGGTGCGAGCGGACGATGCCAGGTCGTGATCGGCGGCTCATCAGCGTGCCTGGCGCGGGGCGCCGTTCACCGCGCGTTCCGTCGCCCTGCCTGCCTGCTCCGCGAGTTCCAGGTCGATGAAGGCGCTGATCATTGCGCGCCACACGGCCTCGGCGACCACCGGTGACAAACCCGCGGCCACGGCACGTTCACGCGCCGACGCGACCACCTGCTCCACCCTGGCAGGTGCGCGCACCGCCTGCTCATCGGCCTTGAACCTCGCGGCCGCCCTGACCAGAGCCTGCCGCTCGGCCAAGAGCCGAACCAGGTCGGCGTCGATGGCGTCGATCCCGGCACGGACCTCTGGAAGCGATTTCGGATCAGCCATGATGCGATCCTTCCACTGCCGGCGGTCGCCCTGGAGGGCCGCCGGTGCCACGGCAGGCTACTGCGCCATGTCGACGAAACGGCTGTAGTGGCCCTGGAACGCGACGGTGACGGTCGCCGTCGGGCCGTTACGGTGCTTGGCCACGATCAGGTCGGCCTCGCCGGCCCGGGGTGACTCCTTCTCGTAGGCGTCCTCACGGTGCAGGAGGATGACCATGTCCGCGTCCTGCTCGATGCTGCCCGACTCGCGCAGGTCCGACACCATGGGCTTCTTGTCGGTCCGCTGCTCGGGACCTCGGTTGAGCTGGGACAGCGCGATGACGGGCACGCCGAGCTCCTTGGCCAGGAGCTTGAGCGAACGGGAGAACTCCGAGACCTCGACCTGGCGGCTCTCCACCCGCTTGCCGGACGACATCAGCTGGAGATAGTCGATGATGACCAGCCTCAGATCGTGCTGCTGCTTGAGGCGGCGGCACTTGGCCCGGATCTCCATCATCGACATGTTGGGCGAATCGTCGATGAACAGCGGCGCCTCGGCCACCTCGCTCATCCGCCGGGCCAGCCGCGTCCAGTCCTCGTCCTGCATGGTGCCCGAACGCATCGCGTGCAGGGCCACCCGGGCCTCGGCGGACAGCAGCCGCATCGTGATCTCGTTCCGGCCCATCTCCAGGCTGAAGAACGCCGAGGTCAGCCCGTGCTTGATCGAGGCGGCGCGGGCGAAGTCCAGGGCGAGCGTGGACTTGCCCATGGCGGGACGGGCGGCGACGACGATCATCTGGCCGGAGTGGAGGCCGTTGGTGAGCGCGTCGAGGTCGGCGAAGCCGGTCGGGACGCCGACCATCTGGCCGCCCCGGCTGCCGATCGCCTCGATCTCGTCCAGGGCGCCCGGCATGATCTCGCTGAGCGAGACGTAGTCCTCGCCGCTGCGCTTCTCGGCGATGGCGAAGACCTCGGCCTGCGCCCGGTCGAGGACGTCGTCGGCGTCGGCGCCGTCGGCGGCGTAGCCCATCTGCACGATGCGGGTGCCGGTCTCGACCAGCTTGCGCAGCACCGACCGCTCTCGGACGATCTTCGCGTAGTAGCCGGCGTTGGCCGCCGTGGGCACCGAGGAGATCAGGGTGTGCAGGTACGGGGCGCCGCCGATCCGGCCGATCTCGCCGCGCTTGGTCAGCTCGCCCGCGATGGTGACGGCGTCGGCGGGGTCGCCGCGGCCATAGAGGTCCAGGACCACGTCGTAGATGATCTGATGGGCCGGTCGGTAGAAGTCCTGGGTGCGCAGGATCTCGACGACCTCGGCGATCGCGTCCTGGGAGAGCAGCATGCCGCCCAGCACGCCCTGCTCGGCGGAGATGTCGTGCGGTGGGGTGCGCTCGAACCCCTGATCGGGCGGGCCGATCTCGGTGACGCTCATCGTGGCGCACCCCCCTTGCCTCTTCCGCCGCGTCGGCCCCGTCCACCACGTCGCGGAACGTTCATCCCACGTCTATCTGGAGCGTCTGACATTCTGCGCGGCCGCCCGCCGGTGAGCAAAAGGATCTGTGGACGGACCTGTGGAGCCGCTGTGCAGACACGCCGGGTGGGTTGTGCACGACCTGGGGAAAAGCCTGGGGATAACTAGGAAGAGTTCTCCACAACGCCGCTCTGACCTGCATGAACACTGTCCACCGGCTGTGTGGGAAAGAAAGTCGCCCCAGCATGGGTCCACACGGGCGTAACTGACAAATCCCTCAGATCCATTACATCTGATAGCGTAACGGCTGTTATGGTCGGCTCCCCCCTGCGGTGGCGTGCGAACCCGCACGACCGCGAGATCCTCCGCCTCGCGGTCCCCGCGTTCGCCGCGCTGGTGGCCGAGCCCCTGTTCCTGCTCACCGACTCGGCGATCATCGGCCATCTCGGCACCGCGCAGCTGGGCGGGCTCGGTGTGGCCGGCCAGGCGCTGGCCACGCTCGTGTACCTGTGCGTCTTCCTCGCCTACGGGACGACCGCCGGCGTGGCACGGCGCGTCGGCGCGGGCGACATGAAGGGGGCGATCCGCCAGGGCGTCGACGGACTGTGGCTGGCGCTGGCGATCGGCGCCGTGCTGATCGCGGTGGGCTGGCCCCTGGCCCCCTGGCTGGTGGACATGTTCGGCGCGTCCCCGTCGGTCGCCCCGTACGCGCACACCTACCTCACGGTGAGCCTGCTCGGCATCCCGGGAATGCTGCTCATACTCGCCGGCACGGGGGTGCTGCGCGGGCTCCAGGACACCCGCACGCCCCTGTACGTCTCGATCGGCGGCTTCGGCGCGAACCTGGTCCTGAACGTGGTGTTCGTGCTCGGGCTGGGGTGGGGCATCGCCGGCTCCGCCTGGGGGACCGTGATCGCCCAGACGGGCAGCGCGGCGGTGTACGTGGTGATGGTGGTGCGCGCGGCCCGCCGCCACGGGGCCCCGATCCGGCCCGATCTCCAGGGCGTGCGCGGCGCCGCCTCCGCCGGGGTGCACCTGCTGCTGCGCACGGCCGCCATGCGGGTGGTGCTGATCGTCGGCACCTCGATCGCCGCCCGGATGGGCGACCCGGAGATCGCCGCTTACCAGGTGGGCTTCCAGGTGTGGACCCTGCTGGCCTTCGCGCTGGACGCGATCGCGATCGCCGGTCAGGCCATCACCGGCCGCCATCTCGGCGCCTCCGACGTCCCCGCGACCCGGGCGGCCACCCGGCGCATGATCCAGTGGGGCGTGGTGTGCGGCATCGTCTTCGGCATCGGGATCCTGATCGTACGCCCCTGGCTGCCGGCCCTGTTCACCGGCGACGACCAGGTCCGGAACCTGCTGCTGGGGTCGCTGGTCCTGGTGGCCCTCATGCAGCCGATCGCGGGCGTGGTCTTCGTCCTGGACGGGATCCTGATCGGCGCGGGCGACGGCCCCTACCTGGCGGTGACCTCGGTCATCGCCACCCTGGCGTTCCTGCCGGCGGCGCTGCTGGCCTACGGGGCCGGCACCGGCCTCGTCGGGCTGTGGCTGGCCATCGGGCTGTGGATGGTCACCCGCCTGGTCACGCTGGGACTGCGGGCCCGCGGTGAGGCGTGGCTGGTCACGGGCGCGACCCGCGGCTGACCCGGCGCCGGACGGCGGGCGGGCACGGCGCCGGCGCCGGACGGCGGGCGGCGGGCGCTCCGGCCGCGAAATCGGCGAAGCCCACCCGCCCCAGCCGCCACACTCGCTAGTATTCGAACATGTGTTCCACGCACGGCGAGCGGATGGCCCGCCTGACTCAGGCGATCGACGACCTGGCCGCCGAGGGTCTGGCCGGGTTGCCACCGGAGACCCTGGTCGAACGGGTCGCGGGCATCTGGTCCCTGGTCGAGGGCATCGACCCGGAGATCGCCCGCCGCCGTACGCGCTACACCACCCTGGAGTCCTGAGGCGCCCTCACCCGTCCAGGCGGGGCGCGTTCGGCGCCGGGCTCGCCGGCACGCCGGGGTCCGGGGAGACATGGACGGGATCGTGCAACGGTGGCGACACCGGCTCGATCGGCGGGACCTCTCCAGGTGCCGTGACCTGCCCGGAAGGCGCGCCCCCATCGGACGGCGGGACCTCACCGGGTGACGGGGCCTCTCCGGAGGGCGGGACGTCCTCGGAGGGCTGCTCCTCTTGCTCCTCCTGTTCCTCCTGGGCGTCCAGCCGGTCGGCCACGTCCTCGCGGAGTTCGGTCAGCCTCCCGTAGAGGACGTCCCCCGGGCAGTCGGTGGCGACCAGGTCGCGGTGCCCGACGATGGCGCGGAAGGGATCGAGGTCGTACTCGGCGCACAGCCACGCGCACGTCTCGACCAGCGAATCCCACAGCGTGCCGGGGACGGGCGAATCGCTGTAGTCGCCCTCGTTCTCGATGCCGATGGTGTGACCGTTGTGGTTCAGGGCCTGCGCGCCGAGCACGTGCCGGCCGTTCCGGATCGCCGCGAGGCTGCGGTTGCGGCCCTCCATGATGTGGCCGCCCCGGCTGATCGTGAGCTGCTGCCCGGTGTCGTCCCAGCCGCGGGCGCGCATGTGGAAACGCTGGATGCGGCGGGACAGCCGGTAGGCGTGCGCGAGGGAGTAGTCCTCGGAGTTCGGCGTCGCGGTGTGATGCACGACGATGCGGTTCGGGGGCGTACGGAACACCGTGGCGGGCCTGCGCGCGGGCAGCGCCTGCCAGTCCCGCCGGGTGTGGACCAGCAGCGGCGGCCCACCCTCCCGCGGAATCCTCCTGCCGTCGGCGCTCGCCGCGCCGGGCGTGATCACCTCGACCAGCCCCAGGCCGAGCAGTGCCGCCAGGCCGCGACGGGTGAGACCACCGTTCGGATGCATGGACATGCCGTCCCCCCTTCCCCGTGGTGATCATCGCCGACGGGGGCGGTGATTCCTCGTACACCGAGGGACAGGGCGATTCAGGGGCGTACCACGGGAAACGGCCGGGACCCCATGACGGGGCCCCGGCCGTTCGGCCTGCTCAGATCACGCCTCGACGACGTCCACGTCGATGGTGGCGTTGACATCGGAGTGCAGCCGGATGCTGACCCGGTGGGTGCCGACGGTCTTGATCGGGTTACCGATCTCGATCCGGCGGCGGTCCAGGTCCGGCCCGTCGGCGGCCTTGACCGCCTCGGCGATGTCGGCGGGCGTCACCGCGCCGAACAGGCGGCCGTTGCTCCCGGTACGGGTGCGCAGGGTCACCTTCAGCGACTTCAGCCGCCCGGCGACCTCCTTGGCGTGCTCGACGGTCGCGATCTCGCGGGCCGAACGCGCCTTCTTGATCGACTCGATCTGACGCTCCGCGCCCCGGGTCCACTTGATCGCGAACCCTCGGGGGACGAGGTAGTTGCGGCCGTAGCCGTCCTTGACCTCGATGACGTCGCCGGGCTCACCGAGTCCGGAGACCTGCTGAGTGAGGATGAGCTTCATGTTCGTCGGTCCTCCTCTCTCAGCGCGCGGTGCTGGTGTACGGCAGCAGCGCCATCTCACGAGCGTTCTTGATCGCCGTGGCGACGTCGCGCTGGTGCTGGGTGCAGTTGCCGGTCACCCGGCGGGCACGGATCTTGCCGCGGTCGGAGATGAACTTCCGCAGCAGACCGGTGTCCTTGTAGTCGACGTAGGAGATCTTCTCCTGGCAGAAAACGCAAACCTTCTTCTTAGGCTTGCGGGGAGGTGGCTTCGCCATCGTGGTGCTCCTTTATGAGAGCCCCGCTCGCGCGGGAATGGACTGTGGTTGGTGATCGCGTGAGTTAGAACGGCGGGTCGTCGGAGAAGCCGCCGCCCCCGCCGCCACCGCCGGAGCCGCCGGTGGCCCAGGGGTCGTTGGGCGGGGCGCCGCCGGGGCCGCCCTGCTGGCCGCCCTGCTGGCCGCCGCCGAAGCCGCCGCCACCACCGCCGCCGTAGCCGCCGCCGTCACCGCCGGGGCCGCCGCCGAAGCCGCCACCGCCGCCGCCGCCGAACCCGCCGCCGCCACCGCCCTGCCGCTGGGTCTTGTTGACCTTGGCGGTGGCGCTGCGGAGGGACGGGCCGACCTCGTCGACCTCGACCTCGAAGACGGTGCGCTTCTCACCCTGCTGGGTCTCGTACGAGCGCTGCTTGAGACGCCCCTGCACGATCACCCGCATGCCGCGCTGCAGGGTCTCGGCCACGTTCTCGGCCGCCTGCCGCCAGACGTTGCAGGTCAGGAAGAGCGCCTCGCCGTCCTTCCACTCGCCCGACTGGCGGTCGAAGAACCGCGGCGTCGAGGCGATGCGGAACGAGGCGACCGCCTGGCCGCTCGTGGTGAAACGTAGGTTCGGGTCCTCCACGAGGTTCCCGACGATCGTGATTACGGTGTCGCCTGCCATGGGCTCGCTCCGGCTGGTGTGAGGGCCTGAGCCTGGCTCAGTGGACCTCGGGGCGGATGACCTTCGTACGGAGGATCGACTCGCTCAGGTTGAGCTGCCGGTCGAGCTCCTTGACCGTGGCAGGCTCGGCCGAGAGGTCGACCACCGCGTAGATGCCTTCGGACTTCTTCTGGATGTCGTAGGCCAGACGCCTGCGACCCCAGACCTCCACCTTCTCGACGCTGCCGCCGCCGTCCTTGACGACCTTCAGGAACGGGTCGAGCGAAGCGGAAGCGGTGCGCTCGTCGATGGCGGGGTCGAGGATGGCCATGAGTTCGTAACGACGCATGCTGTGTCCCTACCTCCTCTGGACTGATGCGGTCACGGTCTCTCCGTGACAGGAGGGCTCTTGCGTCCGTCGCGGCCGCGCGGCACCGGCCGGGTGGCCGTGCACCGGCCGCGAGACCGATACAGGCTACCAAGAGTCGGCAGTAAGAAGGCCGGTTCCGGGTGCGGCCGGGCACACCGCCGCGGTGTGCCCGAGCGGTGATGATCCGGTTCGCACCGGTCCGCCCGGTACGTCCGATGCCGATCCGCGCGCGGCGGACCCGCCCGGCGCGGGGGCGGACCGATGCGTCCGTCACCAGCGCCGGGCCCCCGTGGCGGACGTTCTCGTCGCGCAGCGCCGCCGCTCCAGCTCGGCCATGATGTCGGCCATGCGGGCGCGCATGCGGGCGGTCTGGGTCGTCAGCAACGACAGCTCCTCGACGAGCTCCGCGTCACCGATGACCGCGAGTTCACTCTGCCTCACGTTCGGTACCTCCTGGGTCTCCCCGCTTCCCCTCGGGGCGGACCGGGACCGCTGTCCTCGAATCCATGTTCGACCGTACCCGGTGCCGCCGACAGTTTCCGCGCCGCCCGGCCCGAATGATCATCGCTCCCCAGGGAATCCCTTTACGTGACGACGAGCACAGCACGCCCGGAGGGGGTGTCCCGATGTCACAGGCAGCGGGGAAGAAGCGGCCGGCGTTCACTCTCAACACCGACGGCGAGCGCCATCCGGTGGAGAACTCCCTCGCGGTGGCGGCGGTCTCGATCGGCCTGTGCGCCCTCGTGCTGGGGTTCATCCCCCCGGCCCACTTCTTCGGGATGCTGGCCGGCGTGATCGGGCTTCCGCTCGCCCTCTACTCGCAGCTGGTGTCCGCCACGACGGGCGAGCGCTGGCTGAACGTGGTGGGCATGGTGGCCTCGTTCGTCGGCGCCGCCTTCGCCGTCAGCCACGGCGGCTTCTCGATCTGAGCACCGAGGACCCTCCCGTGTCCGGCGTGACGCGGTGTCACATGGCGCGGCTACCCTCGGAGACATGCGCATCGGAGCCCACGTCGACCAGACCAACGCGCTCGATCACGCCCGCGCTCGCGAGGCCGACGTCGTGCAGTTCTTCCTCGGGGACCCGCAGGGGTGGAAGAAGCCCGTGCTCCCCGAGGGCGTGGAGGCGTTCCAGGCCCCGGACGTCGACGTGGACGTGTACGTGCACGCCCCGTACGTCGTCAACGTGGCGACCTCCAACAACCGGATCCGGATCCCCAGCCGCAAGATCCTCCAGCAGCAGCTGGAGGCGGCGGCCTCGATCGGCGCGAAGGCGCTGATCGTGCACGGCGGGCACGTCCTGAAGGACGACGACCCGGAGACGGGCTACGAGAACTGGCGCAAGGTCTTCGAACGCCTGGACTGTCCTGTTCCGGTCTACATCGAGAACACCGCGGGCGGCGGCAACGCGATGGCGCGGAAGTTCGACCGGATCGCCCGGCTGTGGGAGGTCCTGTCGGGCGTGGACGGGCTGGAGTCCAAGCTCGGGTTCTGCCTGGACACCTGCCACGCGCACGCGGCGGGCGAGGAGCTGATCGACGCCGTCGACCGGATCAAGTCGATCACCGGCCGGATCGACCTCGTGCACTGCAACGACAGCCGGGACGCGTTCGGGTCGGGCGCCGACCGGCACGCCAACCTGGGCTCGGGCACCATCGACACCGACCTGATCCTGGCCGTCGTCCGGGCGGCCGGCGCCCCCGTGGTGGTGGAGACGCCGGGGGACGGCCAGGCCGCCGACATCGCCTGGCTGCGGTCCCGGCTGGGCTGAGCGGAAACGGCGTCCGGACTTTTCCCGATGTCAAGCCGGAACCTCCACGCCCGACCCGGCATCTAAACACTCGCGACACGACAAAGCGCGAAGTCACACCACACTGGCATAATCCGGAACACGACCTCAGCCCCAGCGCACGCGCGCGAGACCCAAGCGACGACGGGCGCGCCGAACGATCGGGAAGTCAATGGCACAACCCCCTTACGACCCGTACGGCGGTTACGGGCATTCCGACCCGTACGCGCAGCAGTCGTACCAGCAGCCCGCCGCCGCCCCGGTTCAGCACCACTACTACGGCGCTCCCACCCGGCCCAACAACGGAATGGCCACCGCTTCGCTGGTCCTGGGGATCATCGGCATCTTCGCCTGCGGCCTCACCTCCATCCTGGCGATCATCTTCGGTCATGTCGCGCACAGCCAGATCAAGCGCACCGGTGAAGGCGGAGCCGGCATGGCCACCGCCGGCCTGGTGATGGGCTACATACTCACGGTCGGATGGCTGCTCTACTGGGTGGTCATCTTCGGTATCTACGGGGTCGCCCTCTGGGGCGCCAGCCAGAGCGGCACCACTTACTGAGGTCATCCGAGTTTAGGGACACCGGCCACCTCCACGCCGATGCTCGACAGCAGCACGGTCATTGGGGTGCCGGTGTCCCGCCAGTACTCCACCGCGTCGGCGAAGATGTCGAGCGCCGTACGGAATGCGCGCTGGTCCGCCTCGGCGAGCTCGTCCCACGCCTCGTACAGGACCAGGTGGCCGCCGTCCGCGGGGGCCCACGAGAGATCCCTCAGGCAGTCCGCCAGCGCGTCCCAGTTGCGGCCCGCCCACTCGGGTAGATCGAACGCCTCGCGGCACAGCCCCAGGAAGGACCGCTTGTCCCGGGCCCGGCGACCGTTCAGGTAGAAGACCTTCCAGCCGGCCTCCCGCGCCCGTTCCGGCCAGGAGGCCGCCGCGAGTCCCGCGCTGGGCATCGCCGGGGCACGCCACTGGTAGACGGCCGGTTTCAGCCGGCCCTCGATCAACTCGGTCAGCGCTCGGTTCTCGTCCACGTCATCCCCCGGGATCTTCTCCTCCGGTACGGGTCGTTCCCCGTCGGCGGGGTCATGTGCCCGCCGCGCGGACGAACATTCGGGAACCACTCTGCCCATCCCCGGCGCGTCCCACTCATCCGGCCGCCTCCCCGGCGGGCTTCCCGTCCCGCTTCCCGTCCCGCTCCCCGGCGTGCCGCCGGTGTCCGGTGAGCGGTCCTCGCGAGATCCGCTCGACCGGCTGGAGAATCCGACTTGAGTCTCCAGCGGCTGGAGACCGGAAGGTGGGCGGCATGGACGGCGACATCCTCTACACGATCGGGGACCTGGCCAGGCGCACCGGCCTGTCGGTCCGGACGATCCGGTTCTACTCCGACGCGGGGGTGGTGCCGCCGACCGACCGCACCGACGCCGGCTACCGGCTGTACGACCTGACCGCGATGGCGCGCCTCGAACTCGTCCGGACGCTGCGCGAGCTGGGGGTCGACCTGACGACCGTCCAGCGCGTGCTCGAACGCGAGCTCACGGTCGCCGAGGTCGCCGCGACGCACGCCGAGGCGCTGGACCGGCAGATCCAGACTCTGCGGCTGCGCCGGGCGGTCATGCGCGCGGTGGCCAAGCGTGGTTCCAGTCCCGAGGAGATGGAGCTCATGCACAAACTCGCCAAGCTCTCCGACGAGGAGCGCAAACAGATCATCACCGACTTCCTCGACGAGGTCTACGAGGGGGTCGACGCCGACCCGGAGTTCGCCGCCAAGCTGCGCTCGGGCATGCCGGAGCTGCCCGACGACCCCTCGCCCGAGCAGGTCGACGCCTGGGTGGAGCTGGCCGAGCTGGTCCAGGACGCCGGGTTCAAGGCCCGGATCCGGCAGATGCTCGAATACCAGGCGACCCACCCGGTCAAGCCGAGCAACGCCATGATCGACCTGGTCGAGGTCACCAGTACGCGGGTGCGGGCCGCGCAGGCCGAGGGGATCGCCCCCGAGGACCCGGAGGCCCGGCCGGTCGTCGACGCGCTGGCCGCGGCCTTCGCCGCCGCGTACGGCGAGACCGACGACGCGGACTTCCGGACCGTCCTGCTGGAGCGGATGGAGATCGGCAACGACCGCCGCGCGGAGCGCTACTGGCAGCTGCTCGCGACGATCAACGGGTGGGACACCAAGCCCCCCACGCTGACGCCCTACTTCGAGTGGTTCATCGCGGCGCTGCGCGCGCACTCCTAGACAGGCGCCTGGGCACGCGTCTCGGACAGGCGCGGCGGGGCGGTCGCCGCGGCGACCGCCCGGTCGCGTCTCCCGCGGCGCAGGACTCCCAGCGAGACCACGTCCGCGGCCCCGTCGAGGCAGCCCCCGGCCGGGTCGTCCACCCCGCCGGTCCGGACGACGTCACCGGAGGGGCGCAGGATGTCCCAGACGACGAGGAACGCCAGCAGCGCGACCGTCAGGAACCGGGCCAGCAGGGCCATGAAGTAGACGCCCTGCTCGATGCCGTTCTCCGGAAGCTCGAAGCTCGTCAGGGCCGAGACCAGACCCGGCAGGTCGGCGCCCTCCCTGCCCTCCGGGCCGACCGTCACCGACAGCAGGAACCACCAGATCCCGAAGAAGTAGGCGATCTCCCCGAGCTGCCACAGGACGAACGCCGGCAGCTTGGGCCTGGCCAGGACGACCAGGGGGAGCAGCCACAGCACGTACTGCGGTGACCACACCTTGTTGGGCAGCATGAACGCGACCAGCACCAGGAACAGCAGCTGCGGCAGCCGGGGACGGCGCGGCGCGGCCAGGGCGAGCACGGCGATGCCCAGGGCGAGGACGAGGAACGTGCCCGTGCCGAAGAGGTTGAGCTTCTCGGTGTCGTCCAGGCCGGCCACGCCGTGGTCCTGGAGGAAGAAGAAGACCGAACCCCAGTCGATGCCCCGTTCCTGGCTGAACCGGTAGAACTCGATCCAGCCGTCCCAGGCGAAGAGCATGACGGGGAGGTTCACCGCGAGCCACGCACCCGCCGTACCGGCCAGGAGCCGTCCCATGGCCCGCCACTGCCCCGCCCGTACGCACAGCAGCACCAGCGGGCCGAGGAAGAGCAGCGGGTAGAACTTGGCCGCGATCGCCAGGCCCAGCAGTACCCCGGCCCACCCGGGACGGCGCGAGGCCCAGGCGGCGACCGCGAGGGCGGAGAGCCCCACCGCGAGCAGGTCCCAGTTGATGTACGCGGTGAGGATCAGCGCCGGGGACAGGGCGACCATCAGGCCCGCCCGCAGCGAACGCCCGCCGGCCACGTACGCGGTGGCCAGGACCGTCACGACCGCGAGGAGCCCCAGCACCAGCGCGGTGATGTTGAAGAACGCCATGCCCCGGGCGTCCTCCCCGAACGGCCGCACCAGCACGTTCACCACGTGCATCAGGGCGCCGCTCAGCACCGGGTACTCCACGTACCGGATGTCGGTGCCGGAGAACGAGTCGAAGTAGGGGACCTTGCCGTCGTTCAGTCCCCGCACGAAGAAGAGCGGGTAGATGTCGGTGTAGCAGGCCCGGGTCGTCGTCTTGACGAAGTCGAACGAGGCCGAGGCGCACGGTTGCTTCTGCAGCCAGGCGAGGACGGCCGTCAGGGCGGTGAGTCCCGAGAGCACGGGCACCATCCGCGCCAGGCGCCCGTGGTCCCCTTCGGCGCCGGTCTCGGCGTCGTCGCGGGAATCGGTCTGTACTCCGGACATCGGTGGCCCATCGGCATCGGGGGACGGCGACATGGCAGCAGACTATTGGTCGCGCGCAAACTCGCCGGTGAACGCCTCACCGAGGCTGGTCGGGCCGGCCGCCCGGAACGCACTGGGTGGCGCCCGGATTGCGATCGCACCACCACGCCGGCGGCGGGTCGCTCGGCGGGAGGCTCGGGTCGCAGCCGATCGGCATGCCGAAGCGGTTGCACGGTGTGGTCCCCGGCGGCACCGTCGGCAGGCTCGGCCTGGTCGGCAGCCCGGGGATGCAGGGCCGCTCGCCGGGACGCGGCATGCCCGGCTCGCACGTGGGCGTGGGGGTGGGCGTCGGTGTCGGCGTCGGAGTCGGCTCCGGCTTCGGCACCGACCAGGGCGCGGTGGAGCCGACGTTGCCGGGCGGGCCGAACTGCGCGATCTCCTTGCCGTCCAGGGCCTTGGTCATGAACCGCTGGAAGAGCGTCGCGGGCACCGTGCCACCGTAGATCTGGTTGTAGCCGCCGATGCCCTGCAGGGACTTGAGGCCGCCGTCCTTGTCCTGCCGCCACATCGCGACCGACGTGGCGAGCTGCGGCGTGTATCCGACGAACCAGGCGGACCGGTTCTTGTCCGTGGTGCCGGTCTTGCCGGCGACCGGGCGGACACCGAGGCTCGCGCCGGTACCGGTGCCCGAGCGGACGACCGCCCGCATGGCCACCGTCGCGTCGCGGGCGACCTCCGGGGAGAACACCTCCTCGGCCTCGTACGGCACCTTCTTGACGCTCTTGCCCTGCCGCGTCCGGACGGGACCGTCGTGCCGGTCGCTGATCTGGCTGATCACGTGCACGGGGATGTGCTCGCCCTCGGCGGCGAACGTGGAGTAGACCGAGGCCATGTCGACCGGAGTGGTGGAGATGATGCCGAGCGGGAGGCTGGTGAAACCGGAGTCCAGATCCGGAGTCGCGGCCGGGATCCCCATCTTCTTGGCCATCTCCGCCACGTTCTCCAGCCCGACCTTCTGGCCGAGCTCCACGTAGGCGGTGTTGATCGACATCTCGGTCATCTGGGTCAGGCTGTAGACGCCGTCCTCGCTGCGCGCGTCGTTGGTGAACGTGTCGCCGTTGATGGTCCTGCTGTAGGAGCCGTCCATCAGGGTCTGCAGGCTGATGCCCTGGTCCAGGGCGGTGGCGAGCACGATCGGCTTGAACGACGAGCCCGGCTGCACCTTGCCGTCGAAGGAGTCGTCGAACTGCTGCTTGCTGTAGCCGGGGCCGCCGTAGGCCGCCACGACCCCGCCGGTCTTCGGGTCCACCGCCGCAAGGCCGAAGTGGACGTCGCTGCCCAGGTCCTTCTCCCGCTTGATCTGCTTGATCGCCTTGGCGGTGTAGTCCTGGAGTTCCTTGTCGAACGTGGTGACGATGCGCAGGCCGCCCTGCTCCAGCATCGACGGGGTGACGCCGAGGCGGGTCAGCTCCTTGAGCACCCGCTCCTTCAGGTAGCCGGCCTGGGAGGAGTCGGGGACGTCGCTCCACGTCCGCTTGGTCTTGGGGAACTTCTGCGCGGCGCGGTCGCCCTGGGACAGCCAGCCCTCCTTGACCATGCCGTCCAGGACGTAGTTCCAGCGGCTGATGAGGGCCCTCTTGGCGGGCTGGGTGTCCGGGCCGGTGGTGACGAAGTAGCCGGGACGCTGGATGAGCGCGGCCAGCATCGCCGCCTCGCTCACGGTGAGCTTCCCGACGTCCTTGTGGAAGTAGGCCCGGGACGCGGCCTGGATGCCGTACGCCTGGCGGCCGAAGCTCACCGTGTTGAGGTAGAGCCCGAGGATCTCGTCCTTCTTGCGCTCGCGGTCGAGCCGGACCGAGATCAGGATCTCCTTGAGCTTGCGGCTGACCGTGCGTTCCTGGCTGAGGCCCTGGTAGTAGTTCCGGGCCAGCTGCTGGGTGATCGTCGAGCCGCCCTGCACGTCGCCGCCGGTGGCGGTCTTGAACAGCGCGCGGGCGACACCGGTCGGCGAGACCCCGTGCCCGTTCTCGAAGTTACGGTCCTCGGCGGCCAGCACGGCGTGCCGGACCGCCATCGGGATCCGCTTGATCGGGACGCTCTCGCGGTGCATCCCGATCCGGGCGATCGGGGTCTTGCCGTCCCGGTAGTAGATGACCGATTCCTGGGCGATGGCCGCCGCCTGCGCCTCGCTCGGGATGGGGGTGTTGGCGTACGCGACGGCGACGAGGGTGCCGCCGCCGAGGGTCAGCAGGGCCAGGATCGCCGTCACGGTCTTCCACGACGGCAGGAGGCGTCTTCGGCCGGTCTTGGGCGCGCGCCGCCGGCCGCCCCCTCCCGAGCCTCCCCGTCCGCCACCGGAGCCCCCCGGTCCGCGACCGGGCGGAGGGGGCGGCGGGGCACCAGGAGGCGCGCCGAAGGAAGGGGAGTGCTGGGGAGGATGCGGCGTAGGGGGAGGCGGGTACAGCGGGGGAGGTGCCTGCCCGGGGGAGGCGTTGCCCGGGAAGGCGTCGCCGGGGTTGCGCCGATCGCCGGACGGGCCGCCCGGTGCCCCTGCGGGCGGGCTGCTCGGGCCCGCCCACGCTCCGCTCTGCGTGCGGCTCTCACGCCTCGCACGCATACCGGAACCGCCGGTGCCGCCACCGGTGCCGGCACCGCTCTCGCCTGGGCCGTCCTCGTAGCCCCACCCGTACCTGCCTGGGTTACTCACGCGCACCCTCACCCCCTGGAGTTCCGGCTGTGCGTCGTCCGAGGGTAACCCGCAGGTCGGGGCCAGGTGTGCCACCGGGTCCGTTCTGGAAGGGATCTCAGGGGTGATCAGTGCCGGTTCCTAGGGGTTTCCTGGGACCTGTTCGTCATCGAAAACGGCGGCCGGCCCCACCCCTGCGGGTGAGGCCGGCCGCCGTTCTCACGCCGTACCCCCGGAACGGTCACCGGCGTGCTCGCCGCCGGTGCCGCGCCCGGTCTAGTCCTTCAGCCTGACGATCGACTGCTGCTGCGGGAAGGGCGGATCATCAGGGCCACCCGGGCCACCCGGCTCCTCCTCGTCGTTGCGGCAGATCTCCTCCTGCTTGTGCCTCTGGCACCACCAGCCGTCGTCCGGCGGGTTCTCCTCCGGCGGCTTGTTGGGATCGCAGGTGGGATTGGTCATCGGCGTCTGGCAGGGAGGCAGCTCGGTGCTGGGCGGAGGCGACGAGGGCTGGTCCTCGCAGCGCGGGTCCCGGGGACGCCCGTTCCCGTGCCCGTTGCCGTTGCCGTTCCCGTTGTCGCACTGAGGCTCTTCGTCCTCGGGCCGCTCGGTCTTCTTGGGCTTGGGCGCCTGCGCCCACTGCTGCGTGTTCCCGCCCCAGGCCGGGCCCTCGAACTGATCGGGAGAGGTGCCCTTGGTGGCCTCGGTCATGTAGGCCTTCCAGATCCTGGCGGTGATGCCACCACCGTAGACCTCCGCCTGCCCGTCCAGGGACAGCGTCTTCTTCTTGTCGTTGAACAGCGTCACCGAGGTGGCGATCTTCGGGACGTAGCCGACGAACCAGGTGGCGACGTTCTTCTCGGTGGTACCGGTCTTGCCCGCGACCTGGCGGTCGGGCAGCTTGGCCGCCTCCGCCGTGCCGCCCGGCTCGACGACCTGCTGCAGGGCGTAGTTGACGTCACGGGTCACCGTGGTGGGGAAGACGTTCTCCGCCTTCTTCCACTCCAGCTTCTTGTAGTCCTGCTCGCTGTCCTTGGCCCGGACCTTCTTCACCACGTGCGGCTGGTAGTAGGTGCCGCCGTTGGCGAAGACCGAGTAGCCCGCGGCCTGCTCGATCGGCCGGATGTCGTTGATGCCCAGCGCCAGACCGGCCTGCTCCTTGTACGGGCCCACCAGATCGGGGGACACGCCCATCTTCTCGGCGTTCTCGACGACGTTCGAGACGCCGACCTTGAGCGCGAGCTGCACGTAGCCGGTGTTGGACGACTCCTTGGTGGCCTTCACCAGGTCGATGGCGCCCGGGGCGTTGTGGCTGTTGCGGATGGGCTTCAGCGCTCCCGGCGTGCCGTTGGGCACGACCTTCCCGGTGCCGTCGAGGGAGACTCCCGAACGTCCCTCGACCGTGCTCTTGAGGCTGTAGCCCTTCTGCAGCGCGGTGGCCAGGACGTACGGCTTCATCGCCGACCCGGCCTGGGCCGAGCCCTTCCACACGTTGTCGAAGGACTGCTTCAGGAAGTCGGGCCCGCCGTAGATGGCGTCGACCTCGCCGTTGGTCGTGTTGACCGAGGCCAGTCCCAGGCGGATGTTCTGCTTGAGCAGCTTGGCCGGGTCGCCCGGGACGACGCTGTGCACCGCCTTCTTGGCGGCGATCATCTTGTCGTAGTCGAACGTGGTCGTGACGCGGAGCCCCTGGTTGAGCAGCTGCTCCTCGGAGATGCCCTGGTCGCGGCTCAGCTCCAGGATGGCGCGCTTGATCATGTAGCCGCGCTGGCCGCCGTAGGTCTCGACCCCCCCGTTCGCGGTCTTGGGGAGGGTGTTGAAGTACTTGGCGTGGTCCGCCTCGCTGATGTTGCCGGTCTTGCGCATCCCGTTGAGCACGTACTGGTAGCGCGCCTGGGTCTGCTTGACCAGATCGGGGTCGTCGCTGGCGGGGTCGAACTTGCCCGGCTGCTGGATGATCGCGCCCAGCAGCGCGCCCTCGCTCACGTTCAGCTTGCTGACGTCCTTGCCGAAGAACGCCTTCGACGCGGCCTGGATGCCATAGGCGTTGCGGCCGAAGTAGATGGTGTTGAGGTACTGCTCGAGGATCTTCTGCTTGCTGCCCAGCTTGTCCTCGAGCTTGAGCGAGATGAAGAGCTCCTTGAACTTGCGGCTCATCGTCTGCTCGTCGCTCAGGTAGTAGTTCTTGGCGAGCTGCTGGGTGATGGTCGAGCCGCCCTGGGTGGAGCCGCCGCTGACGTTCACCCACACCGCGCGGGACAGGCCCTTGGGGGAGAAGCCGCTGTCGGTCCAGAAACTGCGGTTCTCGGCCGCGATCACGGCTTCCTGGACGTGCTTGGGCACCTTGTCGAGGGTGACCATCTCGCGGTTCTTGCCCAGCCGGCCGATCTCTCTCTTGCCGTCCGCGTAATAGAAGATGGCGGCCGTCTTGGTGACGTCGGAGTTGCCTGGCTTCGCCGGCACCGGCGTCTGCGCGTACGCGACACCGATGAGGGCGAGGAAGCCCAGGAAGCCCAGGGCGGCCACGCCGGTGACGATCTTCCAGTTCGGGACGTAGCGGCGCCATCCGGTGCGCTTGCCGGAACCCGAGCCCGAGCCGGAACCCGAACCGGCCCGGCGACGCCGGCCGCCGCCCCTGCGCTCGTCGTCGCCCGCGCCGTCCCAGAAGCCCTGGGGGCCTCCGGGGCCGCCCGGACCGCCCGGTCCACCCGGGCCTCCCGGTCCGCGGCCACCGCCGCGAGGACCGCCTGGGCCTCCGGGGCCGCCGGGGCCGCGCCGGCCTCCGCCCCCACCGGGGGCACCACCGCGCGGGCCGCCTGGAACACCTCCGCGGGGGCCGCCCGGGGCTCCGCCTCGCGGACCGCCGGGACGGCCGGGGCCGTTCGGCACGCCCGCCCCTCTTCCACGGTGGGACGGGGGGCGGCCTGGCATGGCCGAGCCGGTGGGGGCACCCGGCTGGCTCTGGGCACCGGGCCGGCCGGGGCGGGGGATGTTCTGCCCGCCCGGCCGCGGCGACCTCGGTTGTGGTCGGGGCTGGCTTGGATTACTCACGCTGCCTCTTCAACGGGGGTACGGCTGATGCGTCGTCCGAAGAGTACTGTGCAGGCGGTGAGCGGGAGACCGCCATGCAAGGCCGAAACCTTTCCTCGGGCCAATGGGACCCCGCGGGCTGCGAGGCCGCCTCGACGTTACCCGCGCTGGCTGCGGGGCTCGTCACCGTGGCCGAGAACGTACGACACCGTCAGGTGGTTCCAAGCGCAACCTTGGCACACTTCGACCACAAAGACCCTGAATTCTCCGTATTCACGCGCCATATCCGCAAGTTCAGCGGTGACCTTGACACGTCCGGCGTAACGCCCCAGCTCATCGCCATAGACATAGGTCACATGCGTCAGCCGGTGCTTACCGCAGACCGGGCATCGCCGCTGGGTCGGCTCACCGTGGTATTTGGCGGCGCGCAGCAGGTAGGGGTGGGCGTCGCAGGCGTCGTCGCGGGACAGATGGCCCGACCGCAGCCCGGCCAGGACCGCCCGTTTCGCCAAGCAGTAGTCGACGACCAGCCTCGGCCCCATGTTCGCAGGGTAGGCCCGGGAACCTCGCGAGAAAAGATCGCGCAGGCATACGGAAGGTGACCGTTCCCCCACGTCCGGTCCGAGGGACGGCCCGAGGGGCTTGCCAGGATCCGCGGCGATACGTATCTTTGCGATGTATCGAGCCGATACATTGACTCGATACATCGCGGCGACACATCGCCGCGACACATCGGAAACACGAACGGGCCGGATACCGGTCCGGCGGATCGCGGGGCCCCCGGCCCCGCGGAAGTGGGGCGGCATGGGAGGCAGGAAGGGTGCGGGAGTGCTCGAACTCGCCGTCCTCGGCCTGCTCCACGAGTCCCCGATGCACGGGTACGAGCTGCGCAAGCGGCTCAACGCCCTGCTCGGCATGTTCCGCGCCTTCTCCTACGGCTCCCTCTACCCGTGCCTCAAGCAGCTCCTCGCCAAGGGGCTCATCGTCGAGGACCGGCCCGAGGAGCCGAACGTGGCGCTGGCCCTGCAGAGCCGCCGCTCAAAGATCGTCTACAAGCTCACCGCCGACGGGAAGGAGCGGCTCCAGCAGCTGCTCACCGAGGCCGGACCGGCGGCGTGGGAGGACGAGGGGTTCGGCGTCCACTTCGCCTTCTTCTCGCACACCCGCGCCGACGTGCGGCTGCGGATCCTCGAAGGCCGGCGCAGCCGGCTGGAGGAACGGCTGGAGAGCGTGCGGGCGGCGCTGGCGCGCACCCGCGAACGGGTCGACAGCTACACCCTGGAACTGCAGAACCACGGGCTGGAGTCCGTGGAACGCGAGGTCCGGTGGCTCAACGAGCTGATCGGGCGGGAGCGGGCCGAGCAGGAACGGGAACGGGCCGGGCAGGAACGGGCCGGACGGGAGCGGGCCGGGCACACCGGCCGCACCGGGCGGTCCGAGCACGCCGGACCGGAGCAGGAAGAGGCCGGGGCCGGCACGACCGGCACGGCCGATATGACCGCTGAACAGACTCGGGACACACCTCGGGACGACGGCCGCTGACCAGGGCCGCCGCCGAGGGCGGTGAAGAACACCACACGTTCCGCAACACACAAGAAGGAGCAGCCGGATGGGTTCGGTGCGCGTCGCCATCGTCGGTGTGGGCAACTGCGCCGCTTCGCTCGTCCAGGGCGTCGAGTACTACAAGGACGCCGACCCGGAGACGCGCGTCCCCGGGCTGATGCACGTCCAGTTCGGCGACTACCACGTCGGTGACGTGGAGTTCGTCGCGGCGTTCGACGTGGACGCGAAGAAGGTCGGCATGGACCTGTCCGAGGCCATCGTCGCCAGCGAGAACAACACCATCAAGATCTGCGACGTCCCGCCGACCGGCGTGACCGTCCAGCGCGGCCACACCTTCGACGGCCTGGGCGAGTTCTACCGCCAGATGGTCGAGGAGTCGGGCGCCGAGCCGGTGGACGTGGTGCGCGCGCTCAAGGACGCCCAGGTGGACGTGCTGGTGTCCTACCTCCCCGTGGGCTCGGAGGAGGCCGACCGGTTCTACGCCCAGTGCGCCCTGGACGCGGGCGTGGCCTTCGTCAACGCGCTGCCGGTGTTCATCGCCTCCGACCCCGAGTGGGCCCGGAAGTTCACCGAGGCCGGCGTGCCGATCGTCGGTGACGACATCAAGTCCCAGGTCGGCGCGACCATCACCCACCGGGTCATGGCCAAGCTGTTCGAGGACCGCGGGGTCGAGCTGCTGCGCACCTACCAGCTCAACTTCGGCGGCAACATGGACTTCATGAACATGCTGGAGCGCAAGCGCCTCCAGTCCAAGAAGATCTCCAAGACGCAGTCGGTCACCTCCCAGATCCCGCACGAGATGGCCAAGGCCGACGTGCACATCGGCCCGTCCGACCACGTGCCGTGGCTGGACGACCGCAAGTGGGCCTACGTCCGCCTGGAGGGCAAGTCCTTCGGCGACACCCCGCTCAACCTGGAGTACAAGCTGGAGGTCTGGGACTCGCCCAACTCCGCCGGCGTCATCATCGACGCGGTCCGGGCGGCGAAGATCGCCAAGGACCGCGGCATCGGCGGGCCGATCCTGTCGGCCAGCTCCTACTTCATGAAGTCGCCGCCCGAGCAGTACAACGACGACGAGGCCCGGGAGGCCGTGGAGAGGTTCATCCGCGGCGAGGTCGAGCGCTGAGACGCTGATCACATCGGGCCGTGAGGGCGCCCCGGCGGTGGACACCACCGCCGGGGCGTCTTTACATCTCTAGGGAAAATGCCGATGTAGACGTGGTTGTCACTCTCTGGCTCTACTCTGGCACCGCGGGTAATGGTGCGTGAGGTGCGGAGTCCGAGTGGAGGATGCATGGCAGGCGAGACGTTCAGGGTGACGGCCGGGCTCGCCGGGCTCGCGCTCGGCCTCACCGCGTGCGGCGGCGGGAAGCAGCCGGCCGGGATCCCCACCGGACCGCCCCGGGAGGGCGGCACGCTCCGGATCATCGGGTCGTCCGACGTCGAGCACCTCGACACCGCCAGCGGCAACAGCGTCGGCGCCTACGGGCTCACCCGGACCTTCGCCCGCCCCCTCTTCGGGACCAAGGCGTCCAACGACTTCGACGAGACCGTCCCCCTCCAGCCGGACATGGCGGCGGAGATCCCCACCCGAGAGAACGGCGGTGTCAGCAAGGACGGCCGCACGTACACGGTGCGGCTGCGCGAGGGCGTCCGGTGGAACACCCGGCCGCCCCGCCCGGTCACCGCCGGCGACTTCATCCGCGGGTTCAAGCGGCTGTGCAACCCCGCCGCCCCCTCCAGCGGCAAGGGCTACTACATCTCCACGATCAAGGGGATGGACGACTACTGCGACGGGTTCGGCGAGGTCGACGCCAAGAGCGCCGAGGCCATCGCCGCCTACCAGAACGAGCACGACATCGAGGGGCTCACGGCCGAGGACGACCACACCCTGGTCTTCCGGCTGGACCGCCCGGCCAGCGACTTCCTCAACCTGCTCGCCCTGCAGTTCACGGCCGCCGCGCCCCAGGAGTACGACCGGTACGTGCCCGACAGCGCCGAGTTCCGGCGCAACACCGTCTCCGACGGGCCGTACCAGATCACCGAGTACCGGCCCAGCGGCTCCTACGTGCTGAGCCGCAACCCCGTCTGGCGGCGCGACACCGACCCGCTGCGCGGCCGGTACGTCGACCGGATCCAGATCACCCTCGGCCAGGACTCGCCCCAGGTCGTCCAGCAGCAGCTGGAGGCGGGCACGGCGGACCTGGCCTGGGACCACCCGGTGCCGACGTCGGCGATCCCGCGGCTGCGCCGCGCCCGCGACCCGCGCTTCGCGATCCGGGACACGCCCAGCAACAGCCCGTACGTGGTCTTCAACACGCGCAGCCCGAGTAACGGGGGCGCGCTGGGCGAGGTGCGGGTGCGGCGGGCCCTCCAGTACGCCGTCGACCGCACCGCCCTCATCAAGATCGTCGGCGGTCCCGAGGTGGCCGAGCCGCTGCACACCGTCATCCCGCCGGGCAACTCCGGTTACGCCCCGGCCAACCCCTACCCGACCGCGGGCGAGGCCGGCGACCCGGCCCGCTGCCGCCGGCTGCTCGCCGAGGCCGGCCACCCGGACGGCCTGGAGCTGAACTTCCCGTACCGCACCAACAGCGTCCACAAGCTCATCGCCGAGTCCCTCGCCGCCAACCTGAAGGACTGCGGCGTCAGCACCCGGCTGACCCCCGACGCGGGCGGCACCTTCTACGGCAAGACGATCTCGTCTCCGGACAAGGCCGCCCAGGGCGCCTGGGACATCGCCGCCCCGGGCTGGACGCCCGACTGGTACGGCAACAACGGCCGCTCGATCATCCAGCCGCTCTTCGACGGCCGCACCTACGGGCCCGGCTCCACCAACTACGGCGGCTATGACGACTTCCAGGTCAACGGGCTGATCGACGCCGCCCTCACCGCGCCCGACCCGTCCCGTGCCGCGGGTTACTGGCAGATGGCGGACAAGAAGATCATGGAGGACGCGGCGATCGTCCCGCTGCTGAACCGCAGCCATCCGATCTTCCATTCCTCCCGGGTGGGCGGCGCCCTCTTCCTCCCCACCACCGCCGGCTATGACTACACCCGGATCTGGCTGGCCGGCGGCTGAGCCCGGCCGGCCGGCGGCTGAGCCCGAGGATGCGCCTCCCCCCGCCCGATGTATGCGACGTATGGGAGATTCGCGGAACGGTGCCGGTTCCCTGGACGAATAGGCTGATCGGGTGAGGGCGAGCGAACTGCGGGAGATCCTGCGCGGCCGGGACTTCCGCCGCCTGTACGCGACCCGGCTGACCTCGCAGCTCACCGACGGTGTCTTCCAGGTGGCGCTCGCGGGATACGTCTTCTTCTCGCCGGAACGGCAGACCTCGGCGGGCAAGGCCGCGGCGGCGTTCGCGATCACGCTGCTGCCCTATTCGGCGCTGGGCCCGTTCGCCGGTGTCTTCATCGACCGGTGGCGGCGGCGGCAGATCCTGGTGTGGACGCCGATCCTGCGCGCCGCGCTGATCGTCCTGGTCGCCGCCCTCGTCGCGGCCGGTCAGGACGGCGCGGTGTTCTTCACCGTCGTGCTGGTGGTGCTCGGCGCGAACCGGTTCTTCCTGGCGGCGCTGTCGGCCGGGCTGCCGCACGTGGTGCGCCGGGAGCACCTGGTGACGGCCAACGCGTTCGCCGTCACCTCGGGCACGATCATCGCGTTCGGCGGCGCCGGCGTGGGATACCTGCTGCGGCGGCTGTTCGGCGCGGGGCAGGGCGGGACGGCGCTGATCCTGCTCGTCACGGTCGGGCTGTTCACGCTCGCCGGGCTGACCGCGACACGGCTGCCGCGCCGCGTCCTGGGCCCCCATCTGGACGAGGCCCCGTTCTCCCCGCTGGAGCGGGCCCCCGATGAGGACGGCGCCCTCCGGACGCGCCACGCCACGTCTCAGCCCCCCGGCAAGGACGCCGGTAAGGGCGGCGGAGTGGACGGCGGGGACGGAGACGCCGGCGGCGACGGCAGGGAGGGGACGCCGCGTACGCGCGAGGCCCTGGGCACGGTCCTGTACGGCCTGGCCGACGGCGCCCGCCACATCGTCCACAACCGCCAGGCCGCCTTGGGGCTGGCCGCGATGGCGTTCCACCGGTTCCTGTACGGCGTCGTCCTCATCATGACGCTGCTGCTGTGCCGCAACCACTTCACCACCGAAGCCGACCGGGGCCTGACCATCTTCGCGCTGATGCTGGGCGTCTCCGGCGCGGGCTACTTCGCCGCCGCGCTGATCACCCCCGTGGTCGTCCGGCGGATCACCAAGCAGGCGTGGATCACGGTGCTGCTGGGCGCCGCCGCGGTGTCGCTGCTGCTCCTCGGGACGCCGTTCGCCCAGACGGCGTGGGCGGCCGGGGCGTTCGCCCTGGGGGTGGTGTCCCAGGGCGTGAAGCTGTGCGTCGACACGATCCTCCAGGAGTCGATCGAGGACGCCTACCGGGGCCGGGTGTTCGCCGTCTACGACATGCTCTTCAACGCCACGTTCGCCGCCGCGGCGGCCGTGGCCGCCGCCTGGCTCCCCCTCGACGGCGTCTCCTACGCCACCCTGGTCGCCGTGGTCGGCGCGTACGGGATCGGCGCGGTGCTCTACTGGAGCTCGGCCTCACGCCCGTTCCGGACGGCCCCGGTCGGCTGACCCGCCTGACCCGGCCGCCCCTCCCGTCCCGGACGGATGCTCAGAGGGACTCGGCGGCGGCGTACATCGCGTCGGCGATGTGCTCGGTCTCGTCCTCGGTGCAGACGTACGGCGGCATCGCGTAGATGAGCTTCCCGAAGGGGCGCAGCCACACACCGTGGTCCATGGCGACCTCCTGGACGGTGGTGACGTCGACCGGTTCGCGCGCCTCGATCACGCCGATCGCGCCGAGCACCCGGACGTCGGCCACCCCCGGGAGGTCGCGGGCGCCGTCGAGGCCCGCGGTGAGGATCGCCTCGATGGTGTCGACCTCCTCCCGCCAGTCGCGCGACAGCAGCAGCTCGATCGACGCGCTCGCGACCGCGCACGCCAGGGGGTTGGCCATGTACGTGGGGCCGTGCATGAGCGCCCCGGCCTCGCCGGAGGAGATCCCGTGCGCCACCCGGTCGGTGCACAGCGTCGCGGCCATCGTCATGTAGCCGCCGGTGAGGGCCTTGCCGAGACACATGATGTCCGGCGCGATCTCGGCGTGGTCGCAGCCCCACAGCTCGCCGGTCCGGCCGAAGCCGGTGGCGATCTCGTCCAGGATCAGCAGCAGCCCGTGCTCGTCGGCCAGCTCGCGCAGGGCGCGCAGGTATTCGGGGGCGTAGAAGCGCATCCCGCCCGCACCCTGGACGATCGGCTCCACGATGATCCCGGCCAGCTCGTGCGCGTGCGCGGCGGCCAGCTTCGCCAGCTCGGCCAGGTACGCCTCGTCGGGCTCGGCGGCGTAGCCCAGCGGGGGCGGCGGGGCGAACACGTGCCGCGCCAGCACGTCCGAGAACAGGTGGTGCATGCCGTTCACCGGGTCGCACACGGCCATGTCGCCGAAGGTGTCGCCGTGGTAGCCGCCGCGGACGGTGAGGAGGCGGTGGCGTTCGGGACGGCCCTGGGAGCGCCAGTACTGCAGCGCCATCTTGATCGCGACCTCGACCGCCACCGACCCGGAGTCGGCGAAGAACACCTTGGTCAGAGGCTCGGGGGACAGCTCGACCAGGTGCTCGGCCAGCCGCACCGCGGGCGGATGGGTGAGCCCGCCGAACATGACGTGCGCCATCTTCCCGAGCTGGCCGGTCACCGCCGCGTTCAGCGCGGGGTGGTCGTAGCCGTGGACGGCGGCCCACCACGAGGACATGCCGTCGATCAGTTCGGTGCCGTCGGCCAGGGTCAGCCGGACACCCGCCGCCGACACCACCGGGTGCACGGGCGCCGTCGCGGGCATCGGCGCGTACGGGTGCCAGATGTGGTCGCGGTCGAAGGCCAGCAGCCGCTCGGTCTCGCTCGGGCTCATCCGGCCCAGCCGCAGCTCGATCACGACGCCTCACCGCGCACGCCGCCGTCGCCGCTGCCGGGCCCCGCGCCGCCGGCGCCGTCCGCGCCCTCCGTGTCCGCCTCCGCGCCGTCCGTGCCCGCGCCGTCCGTGCCCGCGCCGTCCGTGCCCGCGCCGTCCGTGCCCGCGCCGTCCGTGCCCGCGCCGTCCGTGCCCGCGCCGGTCGCGTCAGCGGCGGTGCCCGCCCCGGCGGCCTCGTCGAGGATGCCCTGCTCGACGCCCCAGCGGCGCAGCTCGGCCGCCGCGGCGTCCCGGCCGATGATCCCGCGGTCCAGCCGCAGGTCCAGCAGGAACTTGTAGGCCCGGCCCACCAGCGGTCCGGGCGTGATGCCGAGGATCTCCTGGATCTCGTTCCCGTCGATCTCGGGGCGCATCGCGGCGAGCTCCTCCTCCTCGGCCAGCCGCTCGATGCGCGTCTCCAGGTCGTCGTAGGTGCGGCGGAGCCGGTCCGCCTTGCGCCTGTTGCGCGTGGTGCAGTCGGCCCGGGTGAGCTTGTGCAGCCGCGACAGCAGCGGCCCCGCGTCCCGGACGTACCGGCGCACCGCCGAGTCCGTCCACTCGCCGGTGCCGTACCCGTGGAAGCGCAGGTGCAGCTCCACCAGGCGGGACACCGCGGCGACGACGTCCTTGGGGTAGCGCAGCTCGGTGAGCCGCTTGCGGGTCATCTTGGCCCCGACCACCTCGTGGTGGTGGAACGACACCCGCCCGCCCGGCTCGAACCGGCGGGTCCTGGGCTTGCCGATGTCGTGCAGCAGCGCCGCCAGGCGCAGGATCAGGTCGGGCCCGTCCTCCTCCTGCGCGATCGCCTGCTCCAGCACGATCAGCGAGTGCTCGTAGACGTCCTTGTGCCGGTGGTGCTCGTCGATCTCCAGCCGCAGTTTCGGCAGCTCCGGCAGCACGTACCCGGCCAGCCCGGTGTCGACCAGCAGCGCCAGGCCCTCCCGGGGGTGGGCGCCGCAGAGGAGCTTGGACAGCTCGTCGCGGATCCGCTCGGCCGAGACGATCTCGATCCGGCCGGCCATGTCCGTCATCGCGGCGACGACGTCCGGCGCGACGGTGAACCCGAGCTGGGAGGCGAAGCGCGCCGCCCGCAGCATCCGCAGCGGGTCGTCGCCGAACGAGTCCTCCGGACGGCCGGGCGTGCGCAGCACCCTGTCGCGCAGGTCGGACAGGCCGCCGAACGGGTCGACGAACTCGTGGCCGGGCAGCCGGGCCGCCATCGCGTTCACGGCGAAGTCGCGGCGCCGCAGGTCCTCGTGCAGGGACGTGCCGTACGCCACCTGCGGCTTACGCGACCTGGGGTCGTACGACTCGCTGCGGTAGGTGGTGATCTCCAGCTCGTGGCCGTCCTTGCGCAGGCCGACCGTGCCGAACTCGATCCCGATCGTCCAGACCGCGTCGGCCCAGCCGTCGATGAGCTCCAGGACCCGGTCCGGCGGGGCGTCGGTGGTGAGGTCGACGTCCTTGCCGGGCCGGCGCAGCAGCGCGTCCCGGACCGGGCCGCCCACCAGTGCCAGCTCGTGCCCCGCCGCCGCGAACCGGGCACCGAGGTCGTCCGCGACGGGCGCGATCCGGCGCAGCAGCTCGGTGATGGCGACGCGCTGCGCCGGCGTCGGCTGCGACTGCTCTGGGGTCACTTTGTGATTGGGCACGGCCATCCAGCGTATTTCCTTGAGAAGCGGCTGACAAAAGGCTTCGGGCGACCTCCGGGGGCCGCCGTCCGCCCGCCGGAGAGGGGGATGCGAGAGCCCTTCACAGACGCGCTCCCGGGGGTTACGTTCTGGACACCCCGACGTCGCCCCCGCGCGGCCCGCCGGTGCGGCCTCCCGTAGGACAGTCAACGGTAGCGGGCATCGCCGGGGTGCGTCCCACAGGGATGAGGCCGGACTCTGAGGGTATGTGGGGGTTCCCCGGCCCGAGGGCCGGCCGGACCCCCGCGGGACGGAGCTGACGATGAAGGACGCCCTCACCATCCACCGCGCGCTCCTCGAACGCGAGACGCCGCACGAGATCGTCCGTCTGCCCCGCTCCATCGCCCGGGCCGACGACCTGCCCTGGGCGCTCGGGACCCCGCCGCGCCGGTGCCTGGTGACCCGCGTGTTCGCCTGCGACGACGCCTGCCGGGACCGGCGGTTCCTCACCGGTGTCATCATGGCCGCCGGCGACGGGCCGCCGCCCGAACGCGTCCGGTCCGTCGTCGGCGCCCGCGCGATCCGCCCGGCCCGCGCCGACCTGGTCAACGCCGTCACCGAGTACGCCGCGGACCTGGTCTGCCCGCTGCTGCTGCCCGCGAGCATGCCCCTGCTGATCGACCGGGGGGTCGTGGACGCGTTCCCCGCCGACGGCGTCGTCTACACCGCGACCGGTGAGGCTTCGACGGCGCTCGGCATCCGGGCCCGTGACCTCTACGCGCTCAGCCGTGCCGAGCCCGTCCGGTTCTTCCGGCGGGCCGAGCACCGGACGCCGCCCGCCGCCGCCCACTTCCCGGCATCCCCGGGCGCCTCCCCCGCGCCCGGCCCGGCCGCGCACGGCGCCGCCGCGGCGCGGGCGCACCGGCACCGCGGCGGCGCGCGCGGCACCACCCCGTCCGGTACCTGAGGCCCGGCCCCGCCTACCCCAGGGAACGGTGCCGCCACGCCGGGCGCACGTTCGCCAAGAAGAACTCTTTACGGAAACGTGAGGTCCTTCGCGACACAGTTGTGGGCAAGGCGGACGACAAGGCGTGACGGCCTCGATGCCGAGCACCGATGATGTGGGGGGTGTCCGATGGACGGGACGGATCGGCCGTACGGCGGCGCGATCCCCGCCGTGTTCCTTGGCGCGAGGTGGCCGGTACGGCCTGACGGCACCGGCGTCGGGGCTACCATCGAGCGCGTGATGCGGGAAAGCGACGCCCGCTGTCCTCGGGTGGCCCTTTCGGTGGCGGGCGGCCCTCGGGCGGACATGGCGTGAGAACGGTCATACGCGCGGTCGGGGTGACCGCACTTCTTTCCTGCGTCATGGTGGGCATGGCTCCGGCCGTCCCGGCGCTCCCGGCCGAGCCGGAACCCGACCGCGGCGGCCAGTCCCGCGCCAGGGCGCAGATCGCGCTGGCGCTCGGCAGGGTGTCGCCCAAGACGGCGACGTCGTCGGGCCGGAACTCCAAGATCACCGTCCAGGGGACGGTCGAGAACCGCTCCGGGCACCAGCTGCAGGGCGTCACGGTGCGGCTGCGGACCTCCGCGCAGCGGATGTCCAGCCGCAGCCAGCTCGCCCAGTACGCCTCCGGCCAGCCCTCCTCGCTGACCGGGCTCCCGGCCCAGGCCCAGCTTCCCGCGGCGAACGGCACGGGCGGCCGGGCGACGTTCTCCCTCAGCACCACCACCGCGGCCATCGGCCTCCGGACGTTCGGCGTCTACCCCATCGGCGTGGAGGTGGTGAACCAGTACGGCCAGGTCCTGGCCGGGGTCAACACCTTCATCACCTTCGTTCCGAATCAGCGGAGCTTCAAGCCCCTGTCGGTCGCCTGGGTCTGGCCGCTGATCGACCGCCAGCACCGCGCGGCCGACGACACCTTCATCGACGACCAGCTCGCCGCCGACATGGCGCCCGGCGGCCGGCTGAGCGGCCTGGTCGACGCCGCCGCCACGACCAACACGCCGGTCACCTGGTCGATCGACCCGGCCCTGATGGACGACGTCCACACCATGGCCTCCGGCCCGTACACCGTGAAGGCGCCGCGGGCGGCGAAGGGCACCCGCAAGCCCAAGAGCGCCGCCGCCGCCACCTGGCTGAACTCGCTGCGGTCGGCCTCCAAGAACGACCCGTACTTCACCGTCCCCTACGCCGACCCCGACGCCGTCGCCCTGGTCCGCAACAAGATGTCCAACCACCTCGCGATCGCCTACGCCAACAGCAGCGTGGCGAGCCAGGTGATCGGCCGCCAGCCGACCGTCCAGATGGCCTGGCCGCCGTCCGGCATGGCGGGGCAGAGCACCCTCAACGAGCTGGCCAAGCTCGGCCGGCTGGGCAACGGCGCGTTCCTGATGAGCAGCGCCGCGTTCACCGACCCGGCGCAGGGCTACACGCCGAGCGCCGCCACCCGCCTGGCCACCGAGGAGGGCCCCAAGCGGACGGTCGTGTACGACGAGACGCTCAACAAGATCGTCAGCGCCGACACGCGCTCGCCGGGCACGGCGGTGCTGGCCGAGCAGCGCTTCCTCGCCGAGACCGCGATGATCACCGCGGAGGCGCCGGATCTGGCGCGGTCCCTGGTCATCGCGCCCGACCGGCGGTGGAACCCCGCGCCGGCGTTCGCCAAGAACCTGCTGGCCTACACCTCCGGCGCGTCCTGGATGCGGAAGACCCCGCTCGACAAGATCACCGGCGCCACCCCCCAGGACCGGGTCTACCGCGGCTACCCGGACGCGATGGAGGCGTACGAGCTGGACTCGCTCTACCTCGACCAGGTGGCCGACATCTCCCGTACGGCGGCGCGGTTCACCTCGGTGATGGTCGAGCCGGTCACGATGACCTACCGGCGCGCGGTGCTGCGCATGGAGTCGACCGCCTGGCGCGGGCGCACCCGCTACAAACGTGCCGTGCTGGCACGTCAGGAGCTGCGCGAACGGCTCCAGGACGACATGGGCCAGGTCCGCATCATCACCACGGAGAACCAGCGGGTCTCGCTGGCGGGCAGTTCCGGCCGGATCCCCATCACGGTGGTCAACGACCTGCCCGACCAGACGATCGAGGTCCGGCTGGAGGTCGTCCCGGAGAACACCGCCCGGCTCCAGATCGGCCAGACCGAGGACCAGGACGAGGTCATCAGGCTCGGTCCCGGCCAGAAGCTGCCCCGCTGGATCCCGGTCCGGGCGGCCGGGAACGGCAACGCGCGGGTGAACGTCCGGCTGAAATCGGCCGACGATCGGGCATTCGGGGAGAAGGTGACCATCACCGTCCGTACCACCGGTTACGGCCGCCTGGCGTTGCTCATCACCGGTGGCGGACTTGCCGTACTCTTCGTGGGCGTCGGAGTGCGGGCCACGAGAGCGAGGCGCCGCCGGAAAGCGGAGGCAGCCGGTGAGGGATCGACCGGAGTGGGACCAGCGGCGACCGGGAGCACCGCCCCCGCACCCCCATCCGCCGGGGCAGGCGCCGCGGAGTTCGCAGAACCCGCCATGGCCCCAGAATCCGTCCGATCCCAGGGATCCGCGGAACCGGCCGGGGACGGCACGGCCACCGGCCCAGCCGCCGGCCCCGCGTCCGGGCTCGGGCCAGAACCCGGGGATGACGCCGGGACAGCCGCCGATGCCGGGCCAGGCACCGATGCCGGCTCCGGCCCCCGGACCGAACCGGCGGCCGGCGGGCGCCCCGCCGGAGGGCGGCAGCGGGGCGGCGACCAGGGTTGACCTCCCCCTGCCGGGCGGCGACCCCGGCAGGGGACGGCCCGGCCCGGCCGGGCCCGGGGCCCCGCCCGGAGCCGGGACGCCCGACGTGACCACCGACATGGGGGCCGGCGCCGGCACCGCGGAGGCGCCGCCCTCCGAGCCGCCGAAGAGCGGCGGCGCCTCCGGGCTGCTGCGCTCCGGGGCGATCATGGCGATCGGCACGCTGGCGTCGCGCCTCACCGGTTTCCTGCGGACCGCGCTGCTGGTCGCCGCGCTCGGCACCGGCGCGCTGGCGGACGCCTACAACACCGCCAACACCGTCCCGTTCATCGTCTACGACCTGCTCCTCGGCGGGATCCTCACCGCCGTCGTGGTCCCGCTGATCGTGCGGGCGCGGGAACGGGACGAGACCTACGGCGCCCGCTACGAGCAGCGCCTGTTCACCCTCGCCGTCCTCGGCCTGGCCGTGATGACCACCGCGGCCGTCATGCTCGGCCCGCTCTTCATCACCATCTACGGCGGCGGGATGGAAGGGGCGCAGCGCGACCTGGCGGTGCTGTTCGCCCGCCTGTTCGCCGTGCAGATCTTCTTCCTGGGCGTCAGCGCGTTCTCCGGCGCGATCCTCAACACCCGCAAGCGGTTCGCCGCCCCGATGTGGGCGCCGGTCCTCAACAACATCGTCATCTGCTGTACCGCCGCCGCGTTCCTGCTGCTGGCGACCGGCAAGGTCGACCCCGCGTCGATCAGCGACGGGCAGGTGGCGCTGCTGGCCGGCGGCACCATCGGCGGCATGGCGCTGCAGACCCTGGCGCTGTGGCCTTCGCTGCGCGGCTCCGGGTTCCGCTGGCGGCCCCGGCTGGACTTCCGCAAGGGCGAGCTGGGGCAGATCGGCCGGATGGCGGTCTGGACCCTGTCGTACGTGCTGATCACCCAGGTCGGGTTCGCGGTCACCACCCGGCTGGCCAACGCGGCGGGCGTGCTCGGCCGCGAGGAGGGCCTCGGCGACGTCGGGTACACCCCGTACTTCAACGCCTACCAGCTCTTCCAGCTGCCGTACGCGATCATCGGCGTCTCGGTGATCACCGCGCTGCTGCCGCGGATGAGCGAGCACGCCGCCGCGGGCCGGATGGGGGAGGTCCGCGAGGACTTCTCCAGCGGGCTGCGGCTGTGCTCGACGGTCATCCTGCCCGCCGCCGGGCTGATGGGCGTCCTGGCCTCGGAGATCACCGTGGTGCTGTTCGCGCACGGGCAGACCACGGTGGCCAACGCCCAGGTGATCGCCGACGTGCTGCGGATGTTCGCGGTGGCGCTGGTGCCGTTCGCCGCCTACCAGCTGATGCTGCGGGTCTTCTACTCGCTGCAGGACACCCGTACGCCCACGTTCATCGGCGTCGGCGTGGTCCTCACCAACATCGCGATGGCCCTGCTCTCGTACAACCTGCTGCCCACCGACAAGATCATCGTCGGGATCGCGGGCGGTTTCGCGGTGGCGCAGACGGCCGGCGCGATCCTCGGCTGGGCGATCCTGCGGCGCCGCCTGAACGGGATGGACGGCCGCCGGGTCTTCGTCTCCTACCTCAAGCTGGCCGTCGCGCTGTGGCCGCTGATCGGCTTCGCCTACGCCACGCACGCGATCGCCGATGCCGCGCTCGGCGCCGGGCTCGCCTCCGGCCTGCTCGCGCTCGCCGTCGGCAGCGCCGGCGGGGGGCTGCTCTACCTGGTGTTCGCGCGGATGATGCGGGTCGAGGAGATCGGTTCCATGCTCTCCATGGTGACCCGCAGGCTGCCCGGTCGCGGCTGAGACGGGCGCGCGTGTTGATCTCACCGAATGACCTGCGCGCGGCCGGGAAGGTACCGCATGGCAAAGTAACAGGACGCGCCCGGATAACGCAGCCGCCGATCTGACTAAGCACTACCATGTTGGAGACTACGGTCTGCGGGGCGACACCCTGAAGAACGCAAAAGGAGGGTCGGAGGCGTAAGCTGCCACGCCACGAACATGGGATCTGACCACCTGTGCAGGACGCTGTGAGCACCTCCGTCATCGAGCCCGGCACGCGTCTCGCCGGTCGCTACCGCCTCGAAGAGCGCATCACCGATTCGGGCGGCTCCACGCTCTGGAAGGCCATCGACGAGATCCTGGCGCGCGCCGTGGCCGTCCGGACCTTCGACCCCGAGTTCCCCCGCATCGCCGAGGTGGTCACCTCCGCCCGCGCCGCCAGCAGGCTGACCGACCCCCGCCTCACCCAGGTGTTCGACGCCGACGACAGCGGCGAGAGCGCCTACGTGGTCAGCGAGTGGGTCGCCGGCGAGACCCTGGAGAAGATGCTCGGCAAGGCCCCGCTGGAGCCGGGCCGGGCCGCGACGCTGCTGTACGAGGCGGCCGAGGCCATCGCCGCCGCCCACGAGGCCGGGCTGGCCCACCTGTGCCTGTCCCCGCGCGACCTGGTGTGGACCACCGGCGGCACCGTCAAGCTCCTGGGCATCGCCACCGACGCGGTGCTCGCCGACCGCTACGCCGACGATCCCGCGGCCCAGGACGTCCGGGGGCTGGGCGGCATCCTCTACGCGGCGCTCACCGCGCACTGGCCGGGCCCCCCGGACCGCTCGTCCCTGCCCGCCGCCCCGATGGCCGGCGAGGCGCCCAGGGCGCCCCGACAGGTCCAGGCCGGCGTCCCGTTCGCGGTCGACGCGATCGTCTGCCGCTGCCTGGGCATCGAGGTCCCCGGGCAGGAGCCGCTGGCCGACCCGGCCGCGCTGGCCCAGGCGCTGCGCGGCGTCCCGCGGACCCCGCTGCCGCTGTTCGCCGGTCTCGCCAACGCCCACCCCGCGCCGTCCAGCCCTCCGAACAGCACCCGCGCGCACCGCGCCCCCGCGGCACCGCCGCCGCGCCGGCACGAGCACCCCTCCCACGGCAGGACGCAGCAGCAGCAGACGCGGCAGCAGCACGGGATGCCGCCGGCCGCGCCGTCCTCGCAGCGGACCGCGCCCGCCGCCCACGCCGGGCACCCGCCACGTGCCGCCAAGGGCAACAACCGCGCCCTCCTCGGCGTCGCCGCCGCCGCGCTGACGGTGATCGTCGGTCTCGGCGCCTGGGCGCTCAGCGATGACGACGAGCCGAGCGGCACCCCCGGCGCCACCGACAAGAGCCAGGCGTCCCAGCCGGCCAAGCCCCAGGTGACGAAGCTGGACGTGCAGAGGGTCACCGCCGCCGAGGAGCTGACCCCCGCCGGCGGTCCCGACACCACCATCCCTAAGCGGCTAGAGACGGTCATCGACGGCCGTACCGACGGCCCCATGTGGGAGACCCAGACCTACAGGAGCGCCAACTTCGGCAACCTGGCCAAGGGCCTGGGCGTCGTTCTCGACATGGGCAAGCCCGTGCGGGTCAGCAGCGTCAAGGTCGCGGTCCCCGACGGCGGCGGCGTGCTCCAGGTGAAGGTCGGCGACTCCCCGAGCCCCGGCATGCTCCGCGCCGTCGACCGCGTGGTCACCGCTCCGGGGGAGAACACGATCAACGCCGCTTCCCGGCCCACCGGCCGTTACGTCCTGGTCTGGTTCACCAAGCTGCCGCCCAATAACAAGGGCAAGATCAGCGAGATCACCGTGCAGGGCTCCGCCGCCGGCTGAGCACCTCCCGCGACGAACTTCGGCCTCGTTCCCGTACCGTTTCCGCCCTCCCGAAGGCTGCCCGGAAACGGTACGGGCCCGTTCTCACGATGGGTACGCGAGATCGCGCACGCAGTGATCGCACCCTCGATTGTTGCCTCGTCCCCCTGGTCAAGCGCCGAAAACATCGTCCAGTGACCTTGCAGTTCACTTTTTCGACACCGCATCGGCAGTGGAATCGGCGGCGGGGAACGATCTCGAACGGTCGTCCCAGCGCCCCGGAGGCCCGTACGGTGTCGGACGAGCCGTCCCGTCCGTCGGCGCTTGTCGGTATCGTGCCTGAGAGCACAATGTCCCCTCCCCCCAGGATTTCAGCGGTGTCGACGCGACCAGGCAAGATCGATCGCACGTACCCGGCGCGGATCGGCGCACGCACGCGTGAGGGCGGACGCCCATGACGTCGGTGAGCATGCGGCACGTGGACGAGGTGCCCGACAAGGAACTGCTCGCCCGGCATTCGCAGGGGGATCCGCACGCGTTCGCCACGCTGGTGCAGCGGCACCGCGACCGGATGTGGGCGGTGGCCCTGCGCACGCTCGGCGACCAGGAGGAGGCCGCGGACGCCCTCCAGGACGCCTGCCTGTCCGCGTTCCGCGCGGCCGGCCGCTTCCGCGGCGACGCCGCCGTCACCACCTGGCTGCACCGCATCGTGGTGAACGCCTGCCTGGACCGGATCCGCCGCAAGTCCGTGCGTCCCGCCACGCCCATGGGCGACGACGCCACCTTCGACGCGGTCGCCCCGAAGATGCCCGACCCGACCGACGCGCACGGCGTGTCCCTGGACGTCCACGCCGCCCTCGCCCGGCTGCCGTTCGAGCAGCGGGCGGCGCTGGTCCTGGTCGACATGATGGGGTACTCGGTCGACGACGCGGCCCAGGTCCTGGAGGTGCCGCCCGGCACGATCAAGAGCCGTTGCGCGCGCGGACGCGCCCGGCTGGCCCCGCTTCTGACCCACCACAGGAACCGACGCGACCGCAAGAACGTCGGAGGTGTGGAAGGAGGTGGCATGCCTTGATGAACCCCGCACACTATGACTACGACGCCCTGGCCGACCTGGCCGAGGGATTGCTCGAAGACGACGAGGCCGCCTCCGTCAACGCGCACCTCGACACCTGCGCCGAATGCAGGGAACGATCCGCCGACCTTGCGGACGTCTCCCGGATCCTGGCGGAGGCCCCCGTCCCGTCCATGCCCGCAGAGCTGGCGTCCCGCATCGACTCGGCGATAGCGGCCGAGTCGCTGGACAACGCCACCGTGGTGAGCCTGGAACGCAGACGCGGCAGGCGGCACTGGCGGATCCTGTCGGCCGCCGCCGCGACGGTGATCGTGCTCGGTGGCGGAGCGATGGCGGCGACGGTCGCCCTGGACGGCTCGGACTCGCACGAGAACGCGACGGCCCCCGCCCTCGACCGGAGCGACCGCGGCGCCGGGTCGCCGTCCACCCTGGTCGCCCCCGGCGAGACGGGCAGCGCGGCCTACCAGGTCACCCGGAGCCGAACCGACTACCGTGCCACCACACTCGACCGCCAGATCAACGACGTACTGAACGGCCCCCGGGCCGCCGGCGCCGCCCCCGACCCGCGCCTCGCCGAGTGCGTCGCCGAGGTCGCCCGGGGGAGGACGCCCACCCTGGTGGACTCGGCGCGCTACGAAGGCGCCCCCGCCACGGTGATCGCCGCCCCGGCCGCCGAGCGGGGCGACCTGGACGTCTGGGTCGTCGGCCCCGGCTGCTCGGCCAAGGACACCAAGGTCCTCAAGCATGTGAGGACGACGAAGGGGAACTGAGTGGCGACCGGAGCGCTAGCGGAGGTTGTCGCTCAGTTCGTTCTTCCGGGGGTGCAGGGGGTCGTCCCCCGCAGGGTGAGCTGAGCGGTAACCGGAGCGCTAGCGGAGGTTGTCGCTCAGTTCGTTCTTCCGGGGGTGCAGGGGGTCGTCCCCCGCAGGGTGAGCTGAGCGGTAACCGGAGCGCTAGCGGAGGTTGTCGCTCAGTTCGTTCTTCCGGGGGTGCAGGGGGTCGTCCCCCGCAGGGTGAGCTGAGCGGCGACCGGAGCCGGGCCGGTCTTTCCATAGGCCGGCCCGGCTCCTCGAAGATCGGTCCGTTAGAGGTCGGCCAGGAAGTCCATGGCGATCGACCAGGCCCGTTCGGCGGATTCGGCGTCGTGATCGGGCAGGTCGGGGTCGGTGAACAGGTGCCCGGCGCCTCGGTAGCGGAATACCTCCACGTCCGCGCCGGCCCGGCGCATCCGCAGGTACCAGGCGTTGAGCCAGTCGTCGGGTTCCCAGGTGTCGGGGTCGGCCACGTGCAGTTGCACCGGGATCTCCGTACTGGCGTCCTCGGCCAGGTCGGACGTGCCGTGCATGAGCAGGAGCCCGCGGGCCTTCCCGTCGGCGAGCGCGAGGGTCTGGGCGAGGGCGCCGCCCAGCGAGAACCCGGCGTACACCAGGCCCTGGTCGGTGTGCGGAGCGGCGGCGGCCACCGCTCGCCGCAGCAGCTCGTCCCGGCCGATCTCGTCCTTGATCTCGATGCCGGCCTCGGCGTCGTCCACGACGCGCCCGTCGTACAGGTCCGGGACGTGCACGTCGTGGCCCGCGGCCCGCATCCGGTCGGCCGCGGCGTGCACGGCGGGCCGCAGTCCGTACATCGAATGCAGGAGAAGGATCAGCGCCATGGCCCCAGCCTAGAACCGGGGAAGGGGTGGCCGGCCCTGGTCGCGGCGGGTCGGGAATCACCGGGGCCTAGGATCGGTTGACGCGACTGGCAGGCCGGGTCGTGCCGGAGGCGCGGAGACGGCGTGGTTGGTCACGCGGAGCCGTCTGGCACCGAAGGCGAGCAGAGGAGAGGCAAGAACAGTGAGCGACGTGCGCAACGTCATCATCATCGGCTCGGGCCCCGCCGGGTACACCGCCGCCGTGTACGCGGCCCGCGGCGACCTCAAGCCGCTGGTGTTCGAGGGGTCGGTCACCGCCGGCGGCGCCCTGATGAACACCACCGACGTGGAGAACTTCCCCGGGTTCCCCGACGGGATCATGGGCCCCGACCTGATGGACAACCTGCGCAAGCAGGCCGAGCGCTTCGGGGCCGAACTCATCGCCGACGATGTCACCGAGGTCGACCTCACCGCCGATCCCAAGATCGTGAAGGTCGGTGAGGACGTCCACCGGGCGCGGGCGGTCATCATCGCCACCGGCTCCGGCTACCGCGAGCTGGGCCTGGAGAACGAGAAGCGGCTGTCGGGCCGCGGCGTCTCCTGGTGCGCCACCTGTGACGGCTTCTTCTTCCGCGAGCAGGACATCGCCGTCGTCGGCGGCGGTGACACCGCGATGGAGGAGGCGATCTTCCTCACCAAGTTCGCCCGTTCGGTCACCGTGATCCACCGCCGTGACGAGCTGCGCGCCAGCAAGATCATGCAGGACCGCGCGTTCGCCAACGAGAAGATCAAGTTCCGCTGGAACAGCGAGGTCGTGGAGGTGAACGGCGACGACCGGCTCAGCGGCGTGCAGCTGCGCGACACCGTCACCGGTGAGGAGAGCACGCTGGCGGTCACCGGCCTGTTCATCGCGATCGGCCACGACCCGCGCAGCGAGCTGTTCACCGGTCAGCTCGACACCGACGCCGACGGTTACCTGATCGTCGAGGCTCCGACCACCAAGACCAAGATCCCCGGCGTGTTCGCCTCCGGTGACGTGGTCGACCACATCTACCGTCAGGCCGTCACGGCGGCCGGAAGCGGTTGCGCGGCCGCCATCGACGCCGAGCGGTGGCTGCAGGACCAGGGCACCGCCGAGACCGTCCCGCAGCCGCCGAAGGAGCTGTCCCACCAGGGCTGAGCCCGTTCCGGGCGCCGTCCGGTGCCCGGGACGACGCTCCAGGAGTCGAGGGGCCGTCCCCTCAAGATGGTGACAGGCCAGGCAACGGCGGCGGGAGGACCCCGCCGCCGGGAACACCGAAGGAGAGCACGATGAAGGTCGTGACCGACGCCGACTTCGAGGCCGAGGTACTGAAGAGCGACAAGCCCGTACTGGTCGACTTCTGGGCCGAGTGGTGCGGACCGTGCCGCATGGTCGCCCCGATCCTGGAGGAGATCGCCCAGGAGCACGGCGACAAGCTGGAGATCGTCAAGCTCAACATCGACGAGAACCCGAAGGTCCCGGCCAAGTACCAGATCCTCGGCATCCCCACGCTGAACGTCTACAAGAACGGTGAGGTCGTCAAGCAGATCCAGGGTGTCAAGCCCAAGGCCGCGCTGCTGCGCGAGCTCGGCGAGTTCATCTGACGAACGCCTCGTCCTCCCGCGGCGAGCGCACCTTACGGCCCGTACCCCGCTTCAGGGGCACGGGCCGTACGCGTGTGGCTGCAGGGTTCTGAGAGCCGGGAGAGCACGCCGCACGACGAGAACCGGGGTCCGGAGAGAGGCTGAGAGCGTCTCAGACGGGGCGGAGCGCGCCTTCCGGGGTCATGGAGCCGAGAAGGCGCTCCAGGGCCACCTCGACGTCCTCACGCCACGAGAGGGCCGACTTGAGCTCCAGGCGGAGCCGGGGGTACCGGTGATGGGGCCGGACGGTCTTGAACCCCACCGAGAGCAGGTAGTCGGCGGGCACGACGCAGCCGCCCTCCTCGCCCTTCAGGTCCCCGAACGCCTCGATGGCCTTGACCGTACGCCGGGTGAGGTCCTTGGCGACGCCCTGGATGAGCATCCGGCCCAGGCCGCCGCCGGCGAACTCGGGCAGGATGTGGGCCGTCATCAGCAGCACGGCGTCCGCGCTGACCGGGCTCGTCGGGAAGGCCACCGAGCGCGGCACGTACAGCGGCGGGGCGAACAGCACGAACCCGGCCGGCACGTCGTCCACGTACGCGATCTTGCCGCAGCCGCCCCACTCCAGGAGGGTGGAGGAGATCCACGCCTCCTTCTCCAGCGCCGGGTCGCCCGTCTCGACGGCGCGGTCCCGGCTCACCGGGTCCAGCTCCCAGAAGACGCAGCGGCGGCAACGGCGCGGCAGATCGTCCAGGTTGTCCAGCGTGATGTTGACGAGGCGACGCGACACCGGAACTGCACCCCCTGAGGCCCCGTCCAGCGGTCCCGTTCCCCGTGGCACGTGAGCGGGGACCGGCGGCGAGCTCGTCTGGTGTAGGAGAATTCCCGGCGACCGTCCGGGACACTCGGGCATCGTATCGGACGGGAGGTCTCCTTCCCGCGATCATCGTGGAAGCGGGGGCGCCTCCCACCCCGCCCCGCACGATGTCGTAGTTTGCAGGAACATCCGAACGGCCCCTGGAGGTGCCTCGTGGAACAGCACTCGCGGACGGACGCCTATACCGATCGCTACGCCGCCCGTGCCGCCGGCATGGTGGCCTCCGAGATCCGGGCTCTGTTCGCGGTGGCTTCGCGCCCCGAGGTGGTCTCCCTGGCGGGGGGCATGCCGTACGTGTCGGCCCTGCCGCTGGACGCCGTCGGCGAGATGGTCGGCGAACTGGTGGCGCGCAACGGCTCCGAGGTCCTCCAGTACGCCTCGGCCCAGGGCGACCCGGCGCTGCGTGAACGCATCTGCGAGGTCATGGCCCTGGAGGGCGTCCAGGCGTCCGCGGACGACGTCGTCGTGACCGTCGGGGCGCAGCAGGCGCTCGACCTCATCACCCGGATCTTCGTCGATCCCGGTGACGTGGTCCTGGCCGAGGCCCCCTCGTACGTGGGGGCGCTGGGCACCTTCGCCTCCTACCAGGCGGAGGTCGTCCACGTCCCGCTCGACGAGGGCGGGCTCATCCCGTCCGCGCTCCGCGAGACCCTCGAACGCCTGCGCCGCGAGGGGCGCCGGGTGAAGTTCCTCTACACCGTGCCGACCTTCCAGAACCCCGCGGGCGTCACCCTCACCCCCGCCCGCCGCGCCCAGGTCCTGGAGATCTGCGCCCGGTACGACGTGCTCGTGATCGAGGACAACCCGTACGGCCTGCTGGGGTTCGACGGCGAGCCCATGCGCGCGCTCCGCGCCGATGACGCCGAGCGGGTCATCTACCTCGGCTCGTTCTCCAAGACGATCGCGTCCGGGCTGCGGGTGGGCTGGGCGCTGGCGCCGCACGCCGTACGGGCCAAGCTCGTCCTGGCGGCGGAGTCGGCGATCCTGTGCCATCCGAGCTTCTCCCAGTTCGCCGTCCGGGAGTACCTCAGCACCCACCCGTGGCGCGAGCAGATCAAGGACTTCCGGGAGCTTTACCGCGAACGGCGCGACGCGATGCTCGAAGCACTCGAGGCGATGATGCCGGAGGGCTGCACCTGGACCCGCCCCGCCGGCGGCTTCTTCGTATGGCTGACCCTGCCCGAGGGGCTCGACGCCAAGGCGATGGCGCCGCGGGCCATCGCCGAGCGCGTCGCGTACGTTCCGGGGACCGGCTTCTACTCCGACGGCTCCGGGCACCGGCACATGAGGCTCTCGTACTGCTACCCCGAGCCGCACCGGATCCGCGAGGGCGTCCGCCGCCTCGCCGCCGTGGTCGAGCAGGAGATCCGGCTCCGGGACACGTTCGGGGGAGTGCGGGCGAGCGCGCCCGGCGGCGTGGACACTCCCGGTCCCGGAGTGATCTGACACGGACCGTTCTGTCCTACCCTGAAGGCGCGCCGGCTCCCCCATCCTGGAGCCGGCGCGTTTCTACGAGAACCGTGTACGGGAATCGGAGATTCCTGTGACCGGCCGTTTCCGTCTCCTTGGAGACGCCGTTACGCGAGGGGCATCGATTGGAACTCGGGCACGTGATCGTCCTGGCCGGAGGGCTGTCCTACGAGCGGGAGGTCTCGCTGCGCTCGGGCCGCCGGATCGCGGACGCGCTGCGCTCGGTGGACGTGCCCGTGGAACTCCGCGACGCCGACGCCACGCTCCTGGACTCGCTCTCCCACGATCCACCGGACGCCGTCTTCCCCGTACTGCACGGCGCCGCGGGCGAGGACGGTGCGATCCGCGACGTTCTGGAACTGCTCGGCGTGCCGTACGTGGGCGCCCGCCCCGATGCCTGCCGGGTCGCCTGGGACAAGCCCACCGCCAAGGCGGTCGTGCGCCGGGCCGGGCTGTCCACGCCCCCCTCGGTCGCGCTTCCCAAGGAGATCTTCCACGATCTCGGGGCGTCCTCCGTCCTCGACCACATCGTCAACCGGCTCGGACTTCCCCTCTTCGTCAAGCCGACCCGGGGCGGCTCGGCGCTCGGCGCCTCCCTCGTCCGGGTGGCCGCCGATCTCCCGGCCGCCATGGTCGGCTGCTTCGCCTACGGCGACGCCGCCCTCGTCGAGCAGTACATCGAGGGCACCGAGGTCGCCGTCAGCGTCATCGAACGGAACGGGGAGCCGCACGCCCTCCCCGCCGTGGAGATCGTCGCGGCGGGCGGCCGGTACGACTACACGGCGCGCTACGACGCCGGCGACACCGAGTTCGTCGTCCCGGCCCGCCTCACCCCGGAAGCCACCGAGCGTGCCGCCCTGGCCGCCGTGACGGCCCACCGCGCCCTCGGCCTCCGCGACCTCTCCCGTACCGACCTGATCGTCGACCCCGCGGGCGAGGTCCACTTCCTCGAGGTGAACGTCGCGCCCGGAATGACCGAGACCAGCCTCTTCCCGCTCGCCGTCTCCGCCGCCGATCTCGACCTCGGCACCGTCTGCCGCGACCTCCTCCTGACACGTTTCCCGTGAAACATCACCCCAGGGCGACCGCGGCGACTCCCCACGCTTGACCGAACGAAGACCGGCAGCGGGCACCCGCCCTACGTCCGGCGCGCGCGGTGCGGCACGAGACGGCCTTCTCGGCCGCGAAGCCGGCGACCTGGGGGAGGTGCATCCGCCCTCGCGCGTACGTCGCCGTCATCGCCGGCGACCGTGTCAGTGGCCGCTCGGTCCGACTCCGCCGTCGCGCGTACGCGCCGTTGTTTCACGAGAAACCTCTTGGCCGGACGTCGCGGCGTTCAGCGTTGGACGATCGTCAGCGTTGGACGATCGGCCGGCCGGGGGAGGGGCGAGTTCACCGCTCTGGACGGGCAGCGGCCCGGGTGATTCTCGACCACACGGTGCAGGCCAAGAACGCGTACGCCCCGGCCGCCTTCCTGGAGGCGCCGGGGCGTTGAGCGTGCGGTGAGTGGAGGGCGGTCAGAAACCGTCGTCCGGGTCGGTGGTCTCCTCGTCGGGGGCCATCGCCTTGATGATGCGGTCGAGGTCCTCCATGGTGGCGAACTCGACGACGATCTTGCCCTTGTTCCGCCCGAGATCGACCCGGACCCGGGTGTCGTACCGGTCCGAGAGGCGGGCGGCCAGCTCCTGGAGGACCGGCGCCGCGGGCTGCTTGCGGCGGCCCTGCCGCGGAGCCTTCGGGCCTTCCTCGGCCTCGCGCAGCGCGATGATCTCCTCCACCGCGCGGACCGAGAGGCCCTCCTGGACGATCCGCTGCGCCAGGTTCTCCTGGGCCTCGACGCTGTCGAGGGAGAGGAGCGCGCGGGCGTGCCCGGCCGACAGGACGCCCGCGGCCACGCGGCGCTGGACCGCCGGCGGCAGGTTCATCAGGCGCAGCGTGTTGGTGATGTGCGGGCGGGACCGGCCGATCCGGGTGGCGAGCTGCTCGTGGGTGGCGCCGAAGTCCTCCAGCAGCTGCTGGTAGGCGGCCGCCTCCTCCAGCGGGTTGAGCTGCTGGCGGTGCAGGTTCTCCATGAGCGCGTCACGGAGCATGTCGTCGTCGCCGGTGTCCCGGACGATCGCGGGGATGACGTCGAGACCGGCGACCCCGGCGGCGCGCCAGCGGCGCTCGCCCATCACCAGCTCGTAGTCGTGCTCCGGATCGCTGATCTTGCGGACCACGATCGGCTGGAGCAGGCCGACGATCGAGATGGACTCGGCCAGCTCCTCCAGGGCGACCTCGTCGAAGTGGTCGCGGGGCTGCCGCGGGTTGGGACGGATCGAGTCCCGCGGCACCTCGGCGAAGTGGGCGCCCGCGACCGGCTGGATCTCAGGTCCGGACGGGGCACCGAACGTACCGCCGGTCCCGTTGGACGGGCCGGGCGCGTCGGCGGCCGGGGCCGGGGTGGCGGGGGCGGGCGGGGCCGTCGGGATGAGCGCACCGAGGCCCTTGCCCAGCCCGCGTCGCTGCTGGCTCACTCCGACGCTCCCCGGTGTGCCATCTCCGAGGCGGCCTCGCTGTAGGCGAGCGCGCCGCTGGAGCCCGGATCATAGGTCATGACCGACTGCCCGTAGCTGGGCGCCTCGGACACCCGGACGCTGCGCGGGATCACGGTGTTGAGGACGACGTCACCGAAGTGGTTGCGCACGTCCTCGGCGACCTGCGCGGCGAGGCGGGTACGCGCGTCGTACATCGTGAGCAGGATCGTGGACACGTTCAGCCCCGGGTTGAGGTGGGACTTGACCAGGTCCACGGTACGGATCAGCTGCCCCAGACCCTCCAGCGCGTAGTACTCGCACTGGATCGGGATCAGCAGCTCGTCGCCGCCGACGAGGGCGTTGACGGTCAGCAGCCCGAGGGAGGGCGGGCAGTCGATGAGGACGTAGTCGAACATGCCGGTGTCGTAGGAGTCCAGCGCGCGGCGCAGCCGGGACTCGCGCGCGACCTTCGACACCAGCTCGATCTCCGCGCCCGCCAGGTTGAGGTTGGCGGGGGCGCAGTGCAGGTTCGGGATCTCGGGCGCCGGGACGACGATGTCCTTCATCGGCAGGTCCTCGATGAGGACCTCGTAGATGGAGGGGACGTCGGCGTGGTGGTCGATGCCGAGCGCCGTCGAGGCGTTGCCCTGCGGGTCGAGGTCCACCACGAGCACCTGGGCCCCGTGCATCGCCAGGGAGGCGGCGAGGTTGACCGACGTGGTGGTCTTCCCGACGCCGCCCTTCTGGTTGGCGATGGTCACCACCCGGCACTCGGCCGGCCGGGGCCATTCCTTCTCCCGCCGCTCGGGCTTGACCCGCACGGCCGTTTCACGTGAAACCTTCGCGTCCTTGAGCGCCTCACGCACCAGTTCCGACTCCCCCTGAGATGGTCCGCCCCGCGACCCGGGCGGCCCCTGGGAGCCGCCGTTCGTCGGCACGTAGCCGACGGTCTCCGCGGTCCCGGACGTCGTGCTGCCCCACATCGCGTGTCCGGAGCGGGGCGCCTCCCCTTCCGTTGGGGGTTCACCGTCACGACCCGGCGAAGCCTCATCGGGGGGTTCGGTGGAGCGGTCAGGCCCGCCCACATCTGGTCCCGTGCTCATGACGACCTCTTTTTCCTCGACCCTTTGGCGCGTCGTGGCGCATGTTCGGCGACCACACGGACAAGCGTTGTCGGCGGGTCGACCTTACCGCGCCCAACTTGCAGCAGTTCGGTCGTACGCACACCGAAGCGCTTGAGAACCGGCTGCGCCTCCTCCAACTCGACCGCGGCGCGCTCGCCCTTGAGCGCCAGCAGCTCGCCGCCCGGCCGCAGCAGGGGCAGCGCCCACCGCGCCAGGCGTTCCAGCGGGGCGACGGCACGCGCGGTCGCCACGTCCATGGAGAACTCGGACGCGACCTCCTCGGCACGGGCCCGGCGCACCACCACGTTGGTCAGCCCGAGCATCTCGACGCACTCGTTCAGGAAGGTGGTGCGGCGCAGCAGCGGTTCCAGCAGCGTGATCGACAGGTCCGGCCGTACGATCGCGAGCACGATGCCCGGCAGGCCGGCGCCCGAGCCGATGTCGACCACCCGGGCCCGTTCCGGAATGACCTCCGCGACCACCGCGCAGTTGATCAGGTGACGTTCCCAGAGCCGATCGACCTCGCGCGGTCCGATCAGGCCGCGCTCCACTCCGGCCTCGGCCAGGAACTTCGCATAACGTTCCGCGACCGGCAGCGCGTCACCGAAAACCTCACTCTCAATCCCCACCGTACGAATCGTTCCACATAAGCCCGCACGGGCGCACAGCACACACTCCTCAGGAGGACACAGGAGCCTTACGGAAGGGCCATGCCGCGGGCCCTCATGATTACTCCGGGCTCTCCGGGTACAGGGACCGACGTGCCGACCGCCCGTCCACAACCGGAAGGAGGCTCCGGACCATGGGGATCGGAGTCAGTCTCGCCTTCATCGCCATCGGCGCGATCCTCGCGTTCGCGCTCCAGGTCGACCTCAGCGGGATCAACATCCAGCTGGTCGGCTGGATCCTGATCCTGGTGGGCCTCATCAGCATGGGGTTCACCGTCAAGTACACCCGGCCGCGCCGGCGCGCGAGCCTCATGTCCGGTACCGACCCCGGTTACGTCGAGGCCGAGGAGCCCGCCCCCGAACGGGTGGTGCACGAGGAGAGGATCATCGAGCGGCCGGTGGACCGCCCGGCCGAACGCGTCGAGCGCGTCGTCGAGCGCCCGGTGCCGCCGCCCGCCCAGAGCGGCCACTCCCAGCCGATCGGGAACGCCGCGCAGGACCCCGCGTACGCCCAGGATCCCGCGGTCGCGCAGGACCCGGCGCAGGAGAACGCGCCCCACGTGTCACCGGGTCGCCGCCGCACTCCGTACGAGCGCTGAACGTACGAGCGCCGAACGACGGCTACCCGACGCCGCCACCCCCACGAAGTTCGTCCCCACACCCGTCCAGACCGGCCCGGTGCGCCGGGCGGCGGCAACAACGCGCACCGGGCCAATGCGGAAGCCCCGCACCCGATGATCGGGTGCGGGGCTTCCGTCTGCGGATCGTTCGGGACCCGGCGGGCGTCAGGCGGGATAGACCACCACGTAGCGGTCGGGCTCCTCGCCCTCGGACTCGCTGCGCAGCCCCGCCGCGGCCACCGCGTCGTGGACGATCTTCCGCTCGAACGGCGTCATCGGGGCCAGCGGCTTGGGCTCGCCGCCCTGCTTGACCTCGGCCGACACGTCCTGCCCCAGCTTGGTCAGCTCGGCCCGGCGGCGCTCCCGGTAGCCGCCGATGTCGAGCATCAGGCGGGTCCGGTTGCCGGTCTGGCGGTGCACGGCCAGCCGGGTGAGCTCCTGCAGGGCCTCCAGCACCTCGCCGCGCTTGCCGACGAGCTCGTCCAGGGACGCGCCGACGACGGCGACGACCGCACGCTCGCCCTCGACGTCCATGTCGATGTCGCCGTCATAGTCACCGATGTCCAGCAGGCCCTCGATGTAGTCGGCGGCGATCTCGCCTTCCTGTTCGAGCGCCTGGACGTCGACCTCAGTGGTGTCGGTCTGGCTCAACGGGGTCTCCTTCTTCGGCAAGGTCAGAGGTCAAAACTAGCGCTTCGGGCTGCCGCTGCGCTTGCTCCGCGACTTGCGCGTCGGCTGGTTGCGCACGACCTTCGGCTTGGGCTCCGGCTCGGCGACGGGCTCGGGCTCCTTCTTGAGCTTGGCCTTGATGCCGTTCGCGCCGGCCGCGGTCTTGGCGCCGCCCTTGCCGGCGGCCACCTGCTTGCCGCCCTTGGCAGCGCCCTTGCCGCCCTGCTGCCCCGAGGCCCCGTTCTCACCGGCGGCACCGGGCGGCGGGTACTTGGAGTAGATGTAGTGCTGCTGCACCAGGGTCCAGCTGTTGGACGTCACCCAGTACATCAGGACGCCCAGGGGGAAGCCCAGTCCGAACAGTCCGAACAGCGGCGCCAGGAAGACCATCATCTTCTGCGCCTGCATCATCGGGTTGTTGTCGTCGGTGACGGGCTGGCGCTGCATGCTCGCCCGGACCGTGAAGAACGTCGTGCAGGAGCTGATGACCACCGCGATCGCGGTGACCGCGATCGCGCTCCAGTTCTTGGGGTCGCTGCCCCAGGCGTTCAGGAAGGTGTCCGGGATGTGGGCGCCGAGGATGTTGGCCTGCTGGGCGCTGCGGACCAGTTCGGGGGTCATCGCGAAGACGCCCTTGCCGGGCGCCGCGTCCGAGATCTGGCGGAGCACCTGGAAGAGGCCGATGAACACCGGCATCTGCACCAGGATCGGCAGGCAGCCCGACAGCGGGTTGGCGCCGTTCTCCTGGTAGAGCTTCATGACCTCCTGGTTGAGGCGCTGCTTGTCGTTCTTGTACTTCTTGCGCAGCGCCTGAACCTTGGGGTTCAGCTCCTGCATCTTCCGGGAGGCGTGGATCTGCTTGACGAACAGCGGCACCATGAGCAGGCGCAGCAGCACCGTCAGCAAAATGATCGCGCCGCCCCAGGCCCATCCGCTGTTCTGGGGGACGACAAGGCTCAGACCGCTGTGAATCCAGACGATCAGCTGAGCGACGATCTGATACAGCCAGTCAAGCACCGGGCAGCTCCTTGGGCTCTGCTGGGGCGAGGCCGCTCTCCGCGCGGCCGGCGGTCGTGGAGGAGGCAGTGCCCTTCGCGGGCGGTACGGGGTCGTAGCCGCCGCGGTTGAAGGGTTGGCACCGGCCGATCCGGCGGACGGTCAGCCAGCTGCCGCGCAGCGCGCCGTGAACCTCGAGGGCCTCCAGGCCATAGGCGCTGCAACTGGGGTAGAAGCGGCACTGCTGTCCGAGCAGGGGGCTCAAGAAGCGGCGGTAGGCACGGACGAGGAGCATCAGCGAACGCGCCGCAGGGCTGGCGCCCCCGGCCGTGTTCTCTGAAGGGCCGCGCCCTTCCCGCTGGCTCGTCATCTCCGTCCCTTGGACGTGGGCCGCAGCAGCCGGTCCAGTGCCGACTCCAGGTCCGCGGCCAGTTCGTCGTGGCGTGCCGTTCCCGCGGCGGGATTGGCGCGCACTACGAGCAGGCTACCTGCCGGCAGCCGGTCGAGGTATCGCAGGGCCAGGTGCCTCAGGCGGCGCCGGACGCGATTGCGTACGACGGCGTTACCGACCGTGCGGGCCACGATGAAGCCGACCAGCGGGGACGCCTCGTCCTCGGGGACCTCGTCCCGGCGAAGCAGGTGCACGACGACGGTAGGCCGTCCCGCGCGGCGACCGCGCCGGACGGCCAGGGTGAACTCGTCCCGCCGCCGCATCCGGTGACCGGACGGCAGCATGCGGAGGAGAGATCAGACCGCGATGCGGGCGCGGCCCTTGCCGCGCCGCGAGGAGACGATGGCGCGCCCGGCGCGGGTGCGCATGCGCAGCCGGAAGCCGTGCTTCTTGTGGCGACGACGGTTGTTCGGCTGGAAAGTACGCTTGCTCACGTGAGGCTCCAGTGCTGCGGTCGGCTTGATCTTCAGGCGCGATAACTCGCATCGAGGGCCGCGTCCGGTCCCCCGCAGCGGGGGCCCACCCGAGCTCGCCCCCCTGACTCGCGTTGGAGAGCGGGGCAAGACGGCGGGCACGCGTCATCCACGTCGATGCGACTCGACCTCAGAACGTTACGGGCTATCAGGCCGTGCGGTCAAACGGAGGGGCGCGGGGAGCGCGCCGCACGCACCCTGTGAACACTGTGGCGCCCCGTTCACAGGCTCACAGGCGCCGGCACGGGCCCCCGGCACGGGCCCCGGCGCGGCACGCTCGCTGCACCCTCAGGGCACGCTCGCGGCACCAGGGGGACATCCGGTGTTCGTGTTGCGAGTGCCGAGCGGCTGGCGCTAATGTCTCCCGGGCGAGCCGGCCGACGTCCGAACGTGCGAGCCGGCACCTCATCCCCCCAAGAACATCTCCCCAGAATCCTGTCGTGGTAGCGGGCCTTCACCCGCTGAACGTCACCCCGAAGTCCGTGCGGTCCGCCCCCGTGTCACACGTCGTCTGACACGTCCAGCGGCTTTTGCACAGGACTCTGCCGCTCATACACAGCGTGTGGACAACTCTGTGGACAACTCGTGAGAGAGTAAGTCTTCCGCGGCGCCGGGGAGCTACGAGACGGGCCCGCGCACGTGGGGAAGCTGGGCAGTCAGGTGCTCCGGTCGCGGAGTGTTGGGGAGGGGACCTTGCGCATGGACGGTCAGGATCTCGCGTCGGTCTGGACCCGCACCCTCTCGGCGCTGTCCGAAGGGGAGCTGCCCCCCAGCTACCGAGCATGGCTGCCCCTGGTGCGGCCCCTGGCCCTTGTGGAAGGCACCGCACTGCTCGCCGCCCCCAACGAATTCGCCAAGGACGCACTGGAGACACGGCTGCGCGGCCTGATCACGCAGGCGTTGTCGCACGAGCTGGGACGGGAGATCCGCGTCGCGGTGACCGTCCAGCCGGAGCCCCCGGGCGCGCCCGCCGCGGAGCCGGACGGGCAGGGTCACCACGAACGCCCGCCCGACACCTACACCGAGCGGCCCTACGGCGACCAGTCCTATGGCGAGTCGTACGGGGAGTCCTACGAAGACCGCCCTTTCGAAGAGCGTCCGTTCGAGGACCGCCCCTACGAGGACAGGCCGTACGAAGAGCGTCCTTATGGCGAGAAGCCATATCGAGAGCAGCCCTACGGGGATCGCGCCTACTCCTCTGTCCACAGCCCCGGCGCGCCCGGTGGATATCCCGCTTCGGACGAGGAACGCGGCTGGCCCCCTCGTGAGGGCGAGCACGGGGGCGGCTACCCGTCCGCGCCCCGCCCTCCGGCGTACGGCGTGGGGCCTGGCGGGCACAGGGCGTCGTCGCCGTTCGAGGGGCGGGGTCCGCAGGGCGGCGGCCCGCCCCAGCCGGGCGGCCCTCAGGGAGGCACGCCCCAAGGCGGCTACCCGGGCCTCGGCCGCCCTGGCGCGGGCGGTGGCCCCGGAGGTCCTGGCGGACCCGGAGGTCCTGGGGGCCCTGGACCTGGGGGACCGGGTGGAGAGGCACGCGGACGGCAGGGGCAGCAGCCGGGCCCCTCGCAAGGACACGCTCCTTCTCACCTGAACGACCGCACCCTCGGCGCGCCGCGCCCGGGCCGTGGCGGCGAGCCTCCCCAGGCATGGGGCGACGAGAGGCAGAAGGAACCGTCCCGGGGCCGTACCGAGGAGCCGTACGCGCCGGGTCCGCAGGGCGAGCCGTACCAGAAGGCCGAGTCCTACCGCGGCGAGGAGCCTTTTCGGGGGGAGGAGCCTCCATATAGAGGAGAGGGCGCGTTCCGCGACGACGAGGGGCAGGGCCCGCCCGAGCCTCGCGGCGTCCACACTCCGGCAGGTCCAGGCGGTGGCGGTGGCGGGGCGGGTGCTCCGGCCCCCGGCGCGGAGCACGCGCGGCTCAACCCCAAGTACACGTTCGAGACCTTCGTCATCGGGTCGTCGAACAGGTTCGCGCACGCCGCGGCGGTGGCGGTGGCCGAGCAGCCGGCCAAGGCGTACAACCCCTTGTTCATCTATGGCGACTCGGGGCTGGGCAAGACCCACCTCCTGCACGCCATCGGGCATTACGCGCAGAGCCTCTTCAACGGGGCGCGGGTGCGTTACGTGAGTTCCGAGGAATTCACCAACGACTTCATCAATTCGATCCGCGACGGCAAGGCCGACGGTTTCCGGCGCCGGTACCGGGACGTGGACATCCTCCTCGTCGACGACATCCAGTTCCTGGAAGGCAAGGAACAGACGCAGGAGGAGTTCTTCCACACCTTCAACACCCTGCACAACGCGAGCAAGCAGATCGTGATCTCCAGCGATCGGCCGCCCAAAGAGCTGGTGACGCTGGAGGACCGGCTGCGCAACCGGTTCGAGTGGGGGCTGACCACCGACGTCCAGCCGCCCGAGCTGGAGACCCGGATCGCGATCCTGCAGAAGAAGGCGCGGCAGGAGGGCCTCGCGGCGCCGCCGGACGTGCTGGAGTTCATCGCCTCCCAGATCGCCACCAACATCCGCGAGCTGGAGGGGGCGCTGATCCGGGTGACCGCGTTCGCCAGCCTCAACCGGCAGTCGGTGGACATGAAGCTGGCCGAGATCGTCCTGAAGGACCTGATCCCGAACGACACCGGCCCGGAGATCACCGCCGCGATGATCATGGCGCAGACGGTGGAGTACTTCGGGACCACGATCGAGGACCTGTGCGGGCCCTCGCGCTCCCGGATGCTGGTGACCGCCCGGCAGATCGCCATGTACCTGTGCCGGGAGCTGACCGAGCTGTCGCTGCCCAAGATCGGCCAGCAGTTCGGCGGGCGCGACCACACCACGGTGATGCACGCCGAACGCAAGATCCGCTCCCTGATGGCCGAACGCCGCGCGATCTACAACCAGGTGACCGAGCTGACCGGGCGGATCAAGCACCAGGCGCGCAAGCGCTGACCGCGCGCCCGCGACCCGTCCGCGCCCCGTCCACGGCCCGCTCGCCCGCGGAGGGCACGGCGACGCGACACAGACGCGACACGAACGCGACAGACGCGACACACACGAGACAGACGACGCGAGGCGACGCCGTGAACGGCTCCCTGGGGACGACGCGAGGCCGCGCCACGCCCGGCCGGCGCGCCCGGCCGACCGTCCACACCCCCGTTATCCCCAGGACCCGTTCATCCACAGGCGGGCGCGAACGCGCCGCCGCGCCGCCGCCGATGGCGTCGATCATGGTGAACGGGCCCGTAAGTCCCACCAGATGGGGCCTGCGGGCGTCCGCCCGGGTCGGGGGCCGCGTCCAGGGACTCACAGCCTGGGGAAAACACTGGGGATCTCAGTGGATAAGTCAGGGGACAACCTGCGGAGAACCTGGGGACGGTACGTGGATGGTTTGGGGACGGGCTGGGGACGCCTACCGGCATCATGGGGACGACTTGGTGGACAGGCTGGGGAATCCTTGGGGACGGGCTGGGGACGACGCGTCCGGCCGCCCCGCCCGGACGCGTCCGGACAGGCTCGGAGGGCGGTCGCGAGGCGGCCCGCGTCACGGGGCCGGGAAAACCTGCGGAGAACCCGTGGACAACCGGGGGATGAGGTGAGGATTACGTGTGGGGAGAACTTCGTCATCCTCAGGCGGCCGTTGCGCGTCCACGGCCCATGCACAGCGCCGGTGGACAAAAACAGGGCGCCGACCTGGGAGGACACCGGATGTCCACACTATCCACGGCCCCTATGACGAGTACTTCTCTCTATCTCTATCCAAGAAAAGATCCACCTCAAGTCAGGCCCTGGGGATTCCGTGTCCCGAGCGCCCCAAATGATCAGTTCCACCACATCCGTCCATCGAAACCTGCAGGAGGCGGGTCCCCGTGAAGTTCCGCATCGACAGAGACGCCCTCGCCGACGCCGTGGCCTGGACCGCCCGGACGCTTCCGGTACGGCCTCCGGTGGCCGTGCTCGCCGGAATGCATCTCGAGGTGACCGACCGGCTGAAGCTCTCGGCGTTCGACTACGAGGTCTCCGCCCAGGTGTCCACGGACATCGACGTGGAGGAGCCGGGGAGCGCCCTGGTCTCGGGGCGGCTGCTCGCCGAGATCTCGCGCAGCCTGCCTCCACATCCTGTGGAGGTGACCACGGACGGGGCGAAGGTGATGCTCCGCTGTGGCAGCGCGAAGTTCACACTCCTCACCATGCCTGTGGAGGACTACCCGACGCTGCCGGAGATGCCGCCGGCCGCGGGGTCGGTCGGCAGCGACGAGTTCGCCGCCGCGGTCAACCAGGTCGCGGTCGCCGCAGGCAAGGACGACACCATCCCCATGCTCACGGGCGTGCGTGTGGAGATCGAGGGTGAGACCGTCACCCTGGCCGCCACCGACCGCTACCGCCTGGCGGTGCGGGAGATGCACTGGAAGCCGGACCGCCCGGACTTCGCCGCCGTGGCCCTGGTGCCCGCCAAGACCCTCGCCGACACCGCCAAGTCGCTGACCTCGGGCGCGGAGGTCTCGATCGCCCTCGGCGGCCAGGGCGGCGCGGGCGAGGGCATGATCGGTTTCGAGGGCGGCGGGCGCCGCACGACCTCGCGGCTCCTGGACGGCGACTTCGTCAAGTACCGCTCCCTGCTGCCGAGCGAGTACGCGGGGCTGGCCGAGGTGCAGACCGGCCCGTTCATCGAGGCCGTCAAGCGCGTGTCCCTGGTGGCCGAGCGGAACACCCCTGTACGGCTCTCGTTCAGCCAGGGAGAGGTCGTTCTTGAGGCGGGCACCGGTGACGAGGCCCAGGCCGTCGAGGCGCTGGAGGCGACGCTGGAGGGCGAGGACATCGACATCGCCTTCAACCCCGGCTTCCTGCTCGACGGGCTGGCGGCGATCGGCTCGGACGTGGCGCGGCTGTCGTTCACCACGCCCACCAAGCCGGCGGTGCTCACCGGCAAGCCCCCGCAGGACGGCGAGAACCCCAACTACCGGTACCTGATCATGCCGGTCCGGCTGTCCGGCTGAGAGCCCCGTGGGGCCCGTGGGGGCCCGTCACCACTACGAAGCCGCTGGGAGGCCACCACGAAGCCGCTGCGGAGCCCTGGGACCCGCGCGGCGCCCGCCGAGCGTGCCGGAGACGGCACGCGTAGGAGCCTGTGTGCGGGTACGGCTAATGCGCGTGTATGACGTACCTAGGCGTACCTGAGCGCATCTAGGCGGATGTGGACGGCACGGTAAATCGCTACGCACGGGAGTGAGCATGGAGCTGGGGATCATCGGCCTGGGGAAGATGGGCGCCAACATGGCCGAGCGCCTGCGCCGCGGCGGCCACACGATCGTGGGGTACGACCGCAACCCCGAGGTCAGCGACGTCGCCTCGGTGGAGGGGCTGGCCGAACGGCTGTCCCCGCCCCGCGCGGTGTGGGTGATGGTGCCCGCGGGCGCTCCGACGCGGGACACCATCCACAGGCTTGGGGAAATCCTGGAACCTGGGGACATCGTCGTCGACGGCGGCAACTCCCACTATGTGGACGACCAGAAGCACGGTGAGGAACTGGCCGCCAAGGGCATCGGGTTCGTCGACTGCGGCGTCAGCGGCGGGGTGTGGGGGCTGGAGAACGGCTATGCCCTCATGGTGGGCGGCGACGACGAGCACGTGAAGCGGCTGATGCCGGTCTTTGAGACGCTCAAGCCCGAGGGCGAGTACGGCTTCGTGCACTCCGGCAAGGTCGGCGCCGGCCACTTCGTCAAGATGGTCCACAACGGCATCGAGTACGCGATGATGCAGGCGTTCGCCGAGGGCTGGGAGCTGATCGAGGCCAGCGACGTGGTGACCAACGTGCCCGAGACGTTCCGCAGCTGGGAGCAGGGGTCGGTGATCAGGTCCTGGCTGCTGGACCTCATGAACCGGGCGCTGGCCGACGATCCACACCTCGACGGCGTCCGTGGATACGCCAACGACTCGGGCGAGGGCCGCTGGACCGTCCAGGCCGCCATCGACCACGCGGTTCCCCTGCCCGCCATCACGGCCTCGCTGTACGCCCGGTTCGCCTCGCGCCAGGAGGACTCCCCGGCGATGAAGGTCGTGGCGGCCCTCCGCGGCCAGTTCGGCGGGCACACGGTGGAGAGCAGCAAGGGCGCGGACTCCCCCGGCGCCGACGCCGAGGCACCCGAGGTCTGACGGCCGCGCGGCGAGAAGGCCCGGCGACTCCGCGGCGATCCCGGGCGACTCCGGGGACGGAGCCGGCGGTGTCCGGCGGTGTCCGGGGAGTCCGGTGGTGTTCGAGGGAGTCCGCGGAAGCGCCGGGCAGTGGCTCACGAGGCCGCCGTGAGGCTCTACGCTCGTGCTCGTGCACGTCGCCCACCTGTCGCTCCAGGACTTCCGCTCGTACGCCACCGCCGAGGTCGCGCTAGAGCCGGGGGTCACCGCGTTCGTGGGCCCCAACGGCCAGGGCAAGACCAACCTGGTGGAGGCCATCGGGTACGTGGCGTCGCACGGCAGCCACCGTGCCGCCACGGACGCGCCGCTGGTGCGCCAGGGGGCGCCGCGGGCGATCGTGCGGGCCGGAGTGGTGAAGGACGACCGCAAGGCCCTGATCGAGCTGGAGATCAACCCGGGGAAGGCCAACCGGGCCCGGCTCAACCGCGGGCCCGTCCCCAGGCCGCGCGAGATCCTGGGGATGCTGCGCACCGTGCTGTTCGCGCCCGAGGACCTGTCCCTGGTGAAGGGCGACCCCGGGGAGCGCCGCCGGTTCATGGACGAGCTGCTGACGGCGCGCGCGCCGAGGTTCGCGGGGGTGCGCTCCGACTACGACCGGGTCCTCAAGCAGCGCAACGCCCTCCTCAAGTCGGCCGCCGCGCACAGGCGCGCGCCCGGCCAGGAGGTGCTGGCCACCCTCGACGTGTGGGACTCCCACCTGGCCCGTACGGGCGCGGAGCTTCTGGCGGCCAGGCTGGAGCTGGTCACGGCGCTCCGCCCCCTGGTCGCCCGCGCGTACGCGGCGCTCGCCCCGGGCAGCGATCCCGCCGACCTCGCCTACAAGAGCTCGCTCGGGGACGCGGAGTTGTCCACAGACCGTGGACGGCTGGCCGAGCAGCTGCTCGCCGGGATGGCCGGGGCGCGGCGCCAGGAGCTGGAACGCGGGATCAGCCTGGTCGGGCCGCACCGTGACGAGCTCGTCCTGCGCCTGGGGACCCTGCCCGCCCGCGGTTACGCCAGCCACGGCGAGTCGTGGTCGTTCGCGCTCGGTCTCCGGCTGGCCGCCTTCGAGCTGCTCCGCGCGGACGGGGACGACCCCGTGCTGATCCTCGACGACGTGTTCGCCGAGCTGGACACGGGCCGGCGCAGGCGGCTGGCCGAGATGGTGGGCTCGGCCGAGCAGGTCCTCATCACCGCGGCCGTCCCCGCCGACGTCCCGGACGAGCTGACCGGCCGCTCGTACTCCGTCTCGGACGGGCTGGTGACCCCGGAGACGTACACGGACACGTACACGGGCCCGGGCCAGGCCCCGGAGGCGAACTTGGGGACGGGCCCGGAGCGGCCCCCGGATCCGCCCGTGCCCAGCTCATGAGTGAGACAGGGACCGCCGGCGGGGCGTCCGGCCGTGGAGGAGGGAGCCTCGGATGAACGATTATCCCCAGGGTGTGGATAACTCCCCCGAATCGGTGAATGACGCGAACGCTTCGGACGCGGGGCCAGGTGCGGGGCCGGGTGCGGGTGCGGGTGCGTCCCGCCCCTCGGAGGGCGCCTCCCGTACGCCCGAGCCTTCGGGACCCCCTGCCAAGTCCGGGATCGAGCTGGCTCGGGAGGCGCTGGCCCAAGCGAAGGCCGACGCCCGCAAGCGCGGCTCCGTACCGGGGCAGGGCGGCAAGCGTAAGAACAGCCGGCCCGTCGGAGTGCGCGACCCGGGCCGCGGAGGCGATCCCAAGGCGTTCGGCTCCGCCATCAGGGAACTGCTGGCCTCGCGCGGATGGGAACAGCGCGCGGCGGTCGGCGGTGTCTTCGGCAACTGGCCCGGCATCGTGGGCCCCGAGCTGGCCGAGCACACCCGTCCGGAACGGTTCGAGGACGGCGAGCTGACGGTGGTCGCCGACTCCACCACCTGGGCCACCCAGCTACGGCTGCTGGCCTCCACCCTGGTCCGGCGCCTGAACGAGGAACTGGGCCACGGGACGGTGCGGCGCGTCAAGGTCGTCGGCCCCTCCTCGGGCCCGCGTCGTCCGGGTGGCTGGCGCGTCCGCTGAGCGCCGCCTGAGGCCCGCGCAACGCCTCTCCGCCCCCCTCCGTCCCATCGACACCGTGCGTGAACGGACCCGCCGCGGGCGGACACGAAGTGTCAGTGCCGTGTGACAACGTCTCCTCCGTAAGGCAGACCACTACAAGAGAAGACATGGACCGCGTGCACAACGTGATCGCACGGACGCGGACGGCATCCACCCGGGTGGAACATCTGTTCGGTGCGGCGCCAGATGAATTCCGCTACGAGCGCGCCGTAGGCCCCAGAAGCCCCCTGGGTCTATGGGGGGATGCATCTCCTCGCCCTCTGGCCCGCCACACGCGCATACAGCGCCCGTCAGTGCCACTTTTCGCGCTACGAGCCGGTAGAATGAAGGCGGGTTCAGGATGCTGCGCCGCCAACGGGTCGCCCGGATCTCCAGCCGTCCGGCGGGAGAGGACGAGGGGCGCCCTTACGTGTGTTACGGGGCACACCGCGTTCTCCGCGACGCGGGCGGCGATCATCCCCGGCAGGAGGATCTCCTTTGGCGTACGACGCTAGTTCGATCACTGTCCTTGAAGGTCTCGAGGCGGTGCGCAAGCGCCCGGGCATGTACATCGGCTCGACCGGGGAAAGGGGCCTGCACCACCTCGTCTACGAGATCGTCGACAACTCCGTCGACGAGGCCCTGGCCGGCTACGCCGACACCATCGTGGTGACGCTGCTCGCCGACGGTGGCGTCCGGGTGGACGACAACGGCCGCGGCATCCCCGTCGGCGAGCATCCGGTGGAGAAGCGCCCCGCCATCGAGCTGGTGCTGACCACGCTGCACGCGGGCGGCAAGTTCGACGGCAAGTCGTACGCGGTCTCCGGCGGCCTGCACGGTGTCGGCTCGGCAGTGGTGAACGCCCTGTCCACCCGGCTGGAGGCCGAGGTCAAGCGCGACGGCCATGTGTGGCGGCAGTCGTACACCTGGCAGGGCCCCGAGGTGCCGCTGTCCAAGGGCGAGCCGACCGACGAGACCGGCACCACGATCACCTTCTGGCCGGACGAGAACATCTTCGAGACCACCGAGTGGAACTTCGAGACCCTCTCCCGCCGCATGCAGGAGATGGCGTTCCTCAACCGCGGCCTGGCGATCTCGCTGGTGGACGAGCGGCCCGACCACGCCGACGCCGAGGACGGCGAGGCGCGCTCGGTCCGCTACCACTACGAGGGCGGCATCGAGGACTTCGTCCGCTACATCAACAGCAAGAGGGAGGCGGTCCACGACTCGGTCGTCTACTTCGGCGACGACACCGAGGGCATGTCGGTGGAGATCGCCATGCAGTGGAACTCCTCGTACGCCGAGTCCGTCCACACCTTCGCCAACACGATCAACACGGCCGAGGGCGGCACCCACGAGGAGGGCTTCCGGGCGGCGCTGACCAGCATCGTCAACCGGTACGCCAAGGAGCAGAAGCTCCTCAAGGAAGGCAAGGACGACAACCTCACCGGTGAGGACGTCCGCGAGGGCCTGACCGCGATCATCTCGATCAAGCTGGCCGACCCGCAGTTCGAGGGCCAGACCAAGACCAAGCTGGGCAACACCGAGGCCAAGTCGTTCGTGCAGAAGGCGTGCCACGAGCACCTGCGCGACTGGTTCGAGCGCAACCCCGGCGAGGCCAAGGAGATCATCAACAAGGCCACGCAGGCGGCGCGGGCCCGGATCGCGGCGCGGCAGGCGCGCGACCTGACCCGCCGCAAGAGCCTGCTGGAGTCGACCTCGCTGCCCGGCAAGCTGTCGGACTGCCAGAGCACCGACCCGTCCCGCACCGAGCTGTACATCGTCGAGGGCGACTCGGCGGGCGGCTCGGCCAAGGGCGGGCGCGACCCGCACTACCAGGCGATCCTGCCGATCCGGGGCAAGATCCTCAACGTGGAGAAGGCGCGGATCGACCGCATCCTCAAGAACAACGAGGTGCAGGCGATCATCACCGCGCTGGGCACCGGGGTGCACGACGAGTTCGACATCTCCAAGCTCCGGTACCACAAGATCATCCTGATGTCGGACGCCGACGTCGACGGCCACCACATCAACACGCTGCTGCTGACCCTGCTGTTCCGGTTCATGAAGCCGCTGATCGAGGCCGGTCACGTCTACCTGAGCCAGCCGCCGCTCTACAAGATCAAGTGGGACGGCCGCGGCCAGGACGTCGACTACGCCTACTCCGACCGCGAACGCGACGCGATCATCGAAGCGGGCGTGGCCGCCGGCAAGCGCGACCCGCGGCCCCGCGACCTGGTGCAGCGCTTCAAGGGCCTGGGCGAGATGAACGCCAACGAGCTGTGGGACACCACGATGGACCCCGACAACCGGGTCCTGCTGCAGGTCACGCTGGACGACGCGGCGCAGGCCGACGAGCTGTTCAGCGTGCTCATGGGCGAAGAGGTCGAACCGCGCCGCGAGTTCATCCAGCGCAACGCCAAGGACGTGCGCTTCCTGGACATCTGAGGTGCACACCTCCCGGCCACCGAAGGCGTCGCTCCCCGCCGGGGGCCCGCGCGCCGGCGCAGCCGATCTTCCTTCCACCAAGTAGAAGAGGTCTTTCAGAGTGACGGACGTGACCATAGAGGGCGGGGGCCCGGGCGAGCGGATCGAACCGGTCGACATCCAGGTCGAGATGCAGCGCAGCTATCTCGACTACGCGATGTCGGTCATCGTCGCGCGCGCCCTGCCCGAGGTCCGCGACGGGCTCAAGCCGGTGCACCGCCGGGTGCTGTACGCCATGTACGACGGCGGTTACCGGCCCGACCGGGGCTACTTCAAGTGCGCCCGCGTCGTCGGCGACGTCATGGGGAACTACCACCCGCACGGTGACTCGGCCATCTACGACGCCCTGGTCCGCCTGGCCCAGCCGTGGTCGATGCGCTACCCCCTGGTCGACGGCAACGGAAACTTCGGCTCGCGCGGCAACGACCCGGCCGCGGCCATGCGGTACACCGAGTGCCGCATGGCCCCCCTGGCGATGGAGCTGCTGCGCGACATCGACAAGGAGACCGTCGACTTCTCCCCCAACTACGACGGCCGCTCCCAGGAACCCGACGTCCTCCCGTCGCGTTACCCCAACCTGCTGGTGAACGGCTCGGCCGGCATCGCGGTCGGCATGGCCACCAACATCCCCCCGCACAACCTGCGCGAGGTGGCCGACGGCGTCCAGTGGTTCCTGGAGAACTACGGCGCCACCGACGAGGAGCTGCTCGAGGCGCTGATCGAGCGGGTCAAGGGCCCCGACTTCCCGACCTCCGGCCTGATCGTCGGCCGCAAGGGCATCGAGGAGGCCTACCGGACCGGCCGCGGCTCCATCACCATGCGGGCGGTCGTCGAGGCCGAGGAGATCCAGGGCCGTACCTGCCTGGTCGTCACCGAGCTGCCCTACCAGGTCAACCCCGACAACCTCGCGCTGAAGATCGCCGAGCTGGTCAAGGACGGCAAGCTCGACGGCGTCGCCGACGTCCGGGACGAGACCTCCGGCCGTACCGGCCAGCGCCTGGTGATCGTGCTCAAGCGGGACGCCGTCGCCAAGGTCGTCCTCAACAACCTCTACAAGCACACCCAGCTGCAGGAGACGTTCGGCGCCAACATGCTGGCGCTGGTGGACGGGGTGCCGCGCACCCTCCGCATCGACCAGTTCGTCCGCCACTGGGTGACGCACCAGATCGACGTCATCGTCCGCCGCACCCGGTTCCTGCTCCGCAAGGCCGAGGAGCGCGCCCACATCCTGCGCGCCCTGCTCAAGGCGCTGGACCGGATCGATGAGGTCATCGCCCTCATCCGCCGGTCCCCCTCCGCGCAGGCGGCGCAGCGGGGCCTGATGGGCCTGCTGGAGATCGACGAGATCCAGGCGCAGGCCATCCTGGACATGCAGCTGCGCAAGCTGGCCGCCCTGGAGCGCCAGCAGATCACCGACGAGTACGACAAGCTGATGGCGGAGATCGCCGACTACAGCGACATCCTGAGCTCGCCCGAGCGGCAGCGCCGGATCGTCGGCGACGAGCTCGCCCCGATCGTCGAGAAGTACGGCGACGAGCGGCGCACCGAGATCATCCCGTTCGACGGGGACGTGTCGTACGAGGACCTCATCGCCGAAGAGGACGTCGTCGTCACCATCACCCGCGGCGGCTACGCCAAGCGCACCAAGACCGACCTCTACCGCGCGCAGCGGCGCGGCGGCAAGGGCGTGCGCGGCGCGCAGCTCAAGCAGGACGACATCGTCGACCAGTTCTTCGTCACCTCGACGCACCACTGGATCCTGTTCTTCACCAACAAGGGCCGGGTCTACCGCGCCAAGGCGTACGAGCTGCCCGACGCCGCCCGCGACTCGCGCGGCCAGCACGTGGCCAACCTGCTGGCGTTCCAGCCGGACGAGCACATCGCCCAGGTGATGGACCTGCGCGACTACGACGTCGCGCCCTACCTCGTCCTGGCCACCCGCAAGGGCCGGGTCAAGAAGACCGCGCTGCGCGACTTCGACTCGCCCCGTACCGGCGGGATCATCGCCATCAACCTGGTCGACGACGACGAGGTGATCGCGGCCCGGCTGGTGTCGCCGGATGACGACCTGCTGATGGTCTCCACCGGCGCCCAGGCGATCCGGTTCCGCGCCGACGACGAGTCGCTGCGCCCGATGGGCCGGGCCACCAGCGGAGTGATCGGCATGCGCTTCGACGACGACCACGACGTGCTCAACATGCTGGTCGCGCAGCAGGACGCGCACGACGTCCTGGTGGCCACCGAGGGCGGCTACGCCAAGCGCACCCCGATCGAGCAGTACCCCGTCCAAGGACGTGGGGGTAAGGGCGTTCTCACCGCTAAGATCGTGCAGACTCGCGGCAGGCTGGTGGGGGCGCTGATGGTCGGTCCCGACGACGAGGTGTTCGCGATGACCTCCAATGGTGGCGTCATCCGCACCACGGCGGCGGAGATCAAGCAGTCCGGCCGGCAGACCATGGGGGTCCGTCTGATGAACCTCGCCGAAGGGGACAGCGTCGTCGCCATCGCGAGGAACGTAGAGTCCATGGAGGACTCAGACACCGAGGCGGACGCGGGGAGCGACGGTGAATGACGCTCCCGGATCCGTCCCCGAGCCGCTAGGCCAGGAGGACACGTGAGCACCCAGCCCGGCAAGGACAAGGGCGGCGCCGGAAAGGGATCCGGCGAGGGCGACTCCCCTGCGGGCGGCAAGCCCAGGAAGAAGACCGTGGCGGCCTCGGCGTCCAAGCCCGGCCGGGACGAGGCCACCGTGGAGATCACCCCCGCGGAGGAGACCAAGGTCGACCTTCCCCGGGTGGAGCCCGAGGCGGAGCGGCCGGAGATCGCGCCGGTGAAGGACACCGGCGACGCCTCCGACTGGACCAAGCCCGCCGAGCCCGCCACCTCGGTCTCCGGCACCCGCGCGGAGAGCTCCGGGCCCACGTTCAGCGCCGCCGAGCCCCCCTCCGGGGGGACCTCCGGCCCGGCGGCGCCGACCGCCCCGCCCGCCGGCTCCCAGGCCCCCGGCTCCGCGCCCCGCGCCGCGTCCGGCCCGGGGTCCCGGTTCGGCGCGGCCTTCGCCGGCAGCGTCCTCAAGAACCGTCCGGGCAAGGCGTCCTCGGCCCAGGCCGCGGGGAGCGCCAAGTCCGCGCGCAAGGCCCAGCTCCAGCTGGCCCGGCTGGAGCCGTGGTCGGTCATGAAGTTCAGCTTCGTGATGTCGCTGGTCTGCTTCGTGGTGCTGCTGGTCGCCGTGATCGTCCTCTACGCGATCCTGTCCGGCCTGGGCGTCTTCTCGGCGATCACCGACACCGTCTCCGAACTCACCCGCCGCCAGGGGGAGACCTCCGGGGGCCTGGACGCCGGCAGCTGGTTCTCCTTCGCCCGCGTCTTCGGTTACACGGTGCTGGTCGGAGCCCTCAACGTCCTGCTCATCACGGCCCTGTCCACCGTCGGATCGGTCATCTACAACCTGGCCGCCGACCTGGTCGGAGGCGTCGAGGTCACCCTCAAGGAGGCCGAGTAGCACCACCCGCCGCCGCCCGCCGCGAATCGATTTCCGGTTGTCCCGCCAGATGGGGTAATCTCTCGTTGCGCCGCTAGGGCGGCGGTCACACGGGCCTATAGCTCAGTCGGTTAGAGCGCATCCCTGATAAGGATGAGGCCGGAGGTTCAAGTCCTCCTAGGCCCACCACCTCAGAAGCCCCCACCGGGTACCCGGTGGGGGCTTTTCGGTGATCGCAGATCCCCTACGGCGTCGGCGTAGTAGGCCGACTCGGCCAGATGGAACGCGATCTGCCGGAACGTCCAGCCTTCCCCGGGCGAACGGTCGAGCCGGCCGGGCGTCAGCGCGTCCAGCCGGGCGGCCCAGATGCGACTGAGCCGGGTGAGCCGGCTCTCGGCCTCGTCCAGGTCGTGGCCGGTGAAGGGCGCCAGATCGCCGGGGGTGGTGCTCGCCGAGGCATGCCAGCGATCAGGGATCGTCCGCTCTCCGGCCAGCCGCGCCTCCAGTTCCGCGAGGTGGTCGATGAGGTGGTCGGTGACCCGCCGGATCGCCTTGTGCGGGGTGTACGACCGTTCGCCGACCTGCAGCGGGCGCCCGTCCCACGCCGTCCAGGTCACCGCGAGCCCGAGCACGTGATCGATCATCTCGGTCACGATCAACGCGGGATCACGGCCATCGGTGATCGGCGTGTCGTCTGACATCCCGGACCTCCTGGCGACACCGGAGCACTGTTGAGGTCAACGTAGGTATCGGACATCTCGATGCGCACCGAAATGTCGACGACGAGGCGACGCCGAGGGCCTGGTGGGGCTTTCGCGGGAGCGCCGTGGGACCGGGACTGTGGAATACGGCCTGGATCCGGCAGGGGCTTACGGCCACACTCGGATCGCCGCCTACGAAAGGGGTCCGATGGGAAGGGACGCCGTTTCCATTGAGATGGACCTCTACGAGATCGCGTACCTGTGCGGCGGTGCGGAGCGGGTGGCTCAGGTCGTCCTGGTGGCCCTGTGGCAGGACGGCCGGATCAAGATCGCACCCGCCCGGCAGCGCGTCACCGTGGCGCGCCCTGAGTCCCGGCACCCGATCGAAGCGGTCGCCTTGGAGGTCGTCCCCTCGACCGGGCTCCCGCTCTGGCGGGTTCTGACCCGGATCGCCGCCCACCCCGCCACGGCGCGGATCGTGTCCTCGTTGCGTGCCAAGGGCCTGCGCCGGAGCCGTCGGCTGCGCAGGCGACTGGTGGCCGATCCCGGGGACGGACTGCGGCGGGTCGCGGTGCTGGGCACGCCCGGCATCGAGGACAGGAAGCTCAGGAAGATCTTCGAGACGCCCGATCCGCGACTGGCGGAGTGGGCGCGCCCGAAGATTCGCCTGCGCTCCACGATCGAGAATCCGGCACCTGATGGGCGGCGCATGAAGCGTGCTGCCAGGCAGCTCGAACGCGTACTCGAACGGCAGAGCGAGCAGTCCGGGCATGACCATGGCGGCGGCCACAGCGCCGACCACGGCGGGGACTTCGGTGGTGGAGGCGGCGACAACACCTGAACAGGCCTGGGCCGCAGGGTGCGCGCTCTCAGGAGACTTCGCGCAGCCAGTCGATGAGGAGGCGGTTGACCTCGTCGGCGCGTTCCTGCTGGATCCAGTGGCCGCAGCCGTCGAGGATGTGCGAGGAGACCAGGCCCGGGAGGGTGTCGGGGTAGGCCTTGATGGCGTCGGCCAGCCAGGTGGTGGAGGCGTCGAGTGCTCCGCCGGCGAAGAGCGAGGGCTGGGTGATCGGGGCGCCGTCCCATGCGGCGAGGTCCTCCCAGTCCCGGTCGACGTTGCGGTAGCGGTTGAGCGCGCCGGTCAGCCCGGTGCGTTCGAACTCGTTCGCGTAGAAGTCCAGGTCGTCCGGGGTCAGCCAGGACGGGAGCCGGCCGGAGGGGAAGCGGTCGGACAGCTTCCCGCCCGCCGGGACGAAGTGCGGGTCGGCCGCGCCGGGCGGCGGCATGGTGCCGGCGGAGAGCGCGGCGTAGAAGCCCGCCAGCCAGGCGCGGACATCGGTCTCGATCTCCGCCTCGGCACGGCCGGGCTCCTGGAAGTAGCGGACGTAGAACTCCTCGCCCCCGCCGATCCGGGCGAAGGCGTCGCTGGGACGGAAGCCGTTCCGGGGCGTGTACGGAACGCTCAGCAGGGCCACGGCGGTGAAGACGCCGGGCCGGAGCAGTGCCGAGTTCGCGGCGATCGACGCGCCCCAGTCATGCCCGACGATCACGGCGGTCCGCTCGCCGAGGGCCCGTACGACCCCGACGTTGTCGGCGACGTGGTTCAGCATCCGGTACGCGTCCACCTCGCGGGGCTTGGATGAGCGTCCGTAGCCGCGCACGTCGATGGCGACCGCGCGGAACCCCGCCGCCGCGATCGCCGGGAGTTGGTGGCGCCACGAATACCAGGACTCGGGGAAGCCGTGGACCAAGAGGACGAGGGGTCCGCTGCCCTGCGCCACCAGGTGGACGCGGCCACCGGGGACGTCCACCAGGTGGTGCTCGGCGTCCGGTGCCGGGACGGAAGACGGGTACGACATGGTCGCCTCCTGAATGATCATCTGTTGGCGGAGATGGCGCCCGTACCTGCGAGAACCGGTAGAGCGCCCGTTTCCGAGCATGCCCAGGCACCCTCCGCGCCGCGACCACCGTTGCCGTTTCGGCAAACCCCGGGGCCGTGTGGGATCTTCGACGGGTTCCCTCGCCACCAGGAGAAACGGAGCCGGCCGTATGACCGACCTGTCCGCGTCGCTGCTGCCTGTCGCGCTGAGCGCGGCCACCATCGCGGGCGATCTCGTGCGTACCAGCGGTCCCGGCCTCCTCACCGCCAAGGGCGACCGGGACATGGCCTCCGAGGTGGACTACGCGGTGGAACGCGCCGTACGGGACTACCTGCGCGAACGCACTCCCGACATCGCCGTGCTCGGCGAGGAGGAGGGCGTCAGCGGCGACGCCGGGGGCGATCTCCTCTGGGCGATCGATCCGGTGGACGGGACCGCCAACTTCGTCCGCGGCATCGCCCTGTGCGGCTTCTCGCTGGGCCTCATCCACCGCGGGCTCCAGGTGGTGGGCGTCATCGACCTGCCGTTCCTGAACACGCGCTACCACGCGGCCCAGGGCCTCGGCGCGTACGAGGGCGACCGCCGGCTGCGCGCGAGCCCGACCACCGATCTCCGTGACGCCGTCGTCGCCTTGGGGGACTTCGCGGTGGAAGAGGACGCCGCGGCCGCGAACCGCGTCCGGCTCGCCCTCACCGAACGCGTGGCGGCCGGCGCCCAGCGCGTCCGTATGCTCGGCTCGTCCGCGATCGACCTCGCCTGGGTCGCGGACGGGAAGGTGGACGCGGCCATCATGCTGTCCAACAAGCCCTGGGACACCTCGGCGGGTGCGGTCATCGCCCGCGAGGCCGGTGCCGTGGTCACCGACCGGGACGGCACCCCGCACACGGCCGGCTCGTCCGCCACCATCGCCGCCGCGCCCGGTCTCGCGGACGCCGTCGCCGCCCTCGTCCGCGAGACGGGCGGGAGTACGGTCCGGCTCTGAGCGGCCATGGGCGTGGGAACGGGCCTGTGGATTTCCCCGTCCCTGGGGACTGCGCTGAGGACATCGCGTGGAAGGTCTCTCACCGCTCAACGGTCATCTGTGGAGAGAAGTTATCCACAGGATGTGGATGGTGTGGACTTTGGGCAGGTCACCCCCGTGGACGGGGTTGAGCTGCGGAGAAGTGGACGGTGGATGACGGCCGGTTGTGGATGGAGCGGCCTGGGGACGGGCGTCATCCACAGGCCGTCCGGCGTCGAGGTTTCATGAGAAACCTCGACGGCCCGGCCCTGCTGGTGGACGACGGCGGCCAGCCGACATTCGCCGTGCGGGAGGTCGCTCGGCGGGCACGGTAGCCGGGCGGGTGCGGCGCTTCGGGGGGACGAGTGTCGGAGGAGGCCGCTAGATTGCGCGTCATGCCGAGTGGATCCCCTTTCGCCAAGCTTCCCGGCGGGCTGCCCCCGGGGCGCCTGATCGAGCCCGACGAGGACTACGCCGACGACCCGACCTGGTCGGGCCACGATGCGATCTGGGTGTCGGACGAGCAGGTCCCCGACGTCGCGCGGCTGTGGCGGCGGCTCTACGCGAGCCGCGCCGAGACCGGCCTCTACCCGCTGCTGCTGGAGGGGCTCGACGGCGAGCCCGATCGTCCGTGGCACGTCGGCGAGCTGGGCCCCGCCCCCGTGGGCACCATCGACGTCCTGACCGCAGGCGGTGTGCTGCGCCGCTTCTGGGACGCCATCGCCCCGGACGACGAGGACGAGGAGGACCCCTTTCCCGGGCTCCCGGACGGGCGGTGGGCGGGGTTGGCCGACCCGGGCGAGGGAACGCGGGACCCCGACGGCGCCGCGCTGGAGCTGGTGGAGGTCCTCGCGTCGGTCAAGGGCTGGCTGCTGGGCCTGGTGCCCGCCGCCCGAGGCGCCGACGCGCTCACCCTGGCCGGATGGGACGGCCCCTGCAACCACACCAACCACACCCAGGAGATCTCCGCGGTGCTCCGGTCCTGGGAGGACCGTTTCGGAGTACGGGTGGTGTCCGTCGGGTTCGCCACGCTCCAGGTGTCCGTGGCCGCGCCGCCCGTCACGTACGACCACGCGCTGCGGGTGGCCGCCGAGCACCACGCCTTCTGCCCCGACAACATCTGGCAGGGGGAAGGGTCCGCCGAGGAGTACGCCAAGGGACTCGTCGGCGCCGACCGCTGGTCGTTCTGGTGGGATTGAGTGGGGCTAACCCCACCTGGACTCTGGAGTTTCCCCCGCTGCCCTGACGCCCGCGACACGGTGGAATCGGTTCCATGAACCTCTCCACGCCCCCCGCTCGTTTCGTCCAGATCTCGGTGGGCACCGTGGTGGCCGCGGTCCTGGTCGCCGGGATGGTGCGCACCTCTCCCGCCCGGTCCACGGTGTCGGCCGCCTGGCGGGACGCGTCCACCCTGTCCACGGAGGGGTGGGCCGGGGCTTGGGGCGCGGCCATGCAGCCCCCGGTCGAGGGGAACGAGGACACCGGCCCGAACTGGTCGCGGGAGGGGTTCGCCGACCAGACCGTACGGCAGGTGGTCCGGGTCACCGCGGGAGGGACGCGCGCGCGGATCCGGCTGTCCAACCTCTACGGCACCAGGCCGTTGCGGGTGTCCGGGGCGACACTGGGCAGGTCGGCGGGCGGGGCGATGGTGTGGCCCTCGACGATGCGGACGCTGACGTTCGGCCGCGAGAAGTCGGTCGTCATCCCCGCCGGACGTGAGGCGGTCAGCGATTCGCTGGCACTGCCCACCTCCCCCCTGGAGCGGCTGGCGGTCTCACTGCGGTTCACCGAACGGACCGGTCAGGCCACGTTCCACCGCTTCGCCATGACCTCCTCCTACCGCGCCCAGGGCGACCACCTGTCCGACCAGGGCGCCGACGCGTACACGCAGTCCACGAGTTCCTGGTACTACCTGAGCGGGGTCGAGGTGTCGGGCACGCCCGTGTCCCGCGAGCGCAACACCGTTGTCGCCTTCGGCGACTCCCTGATGGACGGGGTCGGCTCGACGCCCGGTGCGGACGCCCGCGTCCCCGACCACCTCGCCGAACGGCTGGCGGCCGAGCACCGGCCCCTCGCCGTCGTCAACGCCGGGATCGGTTCGGGCAAGCTGCTCCACGACTCCGAGTGCGGAGGGGAGAAGGGGCTCACCCGGTTCCGCCGGGACGTGCTCGCCCGGCCGGGGGTGCGGTCGGTCATCGTGCACCTGGGCGCCAACGACATCGGCGCCCCGCAGACCGGTGACCCCTGCGTCCGACCGAGCCCGCGGGTGACGGCGCGGCAGCTCATCGACGGGCACCGCGCCCTCATCCGCGCGGCGCACGGTCGGGGCGTCAAGGTGATCGGGATGACGGTCGGGCCGATGAAGGGGGCGCTGTTCCCGTTCTGGAGCCCGGAGGGGGAGAAGGTCCGGCAGGAGGTCAACGACTGGATCCGGACCGGTGGCGAGTACGACTCGGTCGCGGACGCCGACCTGGCCATGGCGGGCGCCTCCGACCCGGCGATGCCCCGTCCCGGGTACGTCTTCATGGACGGCGTGCACCCCAACGACGCGGGCTCCCACGCGATCGCCGCCGCCGTCGACATCTCCGCCCTGTGAGGGCCCGGCCCTAACCGGCGATGACGTCCGCTCCGAACGCCGCCTTGAGCTCGCTCTTCAGGGCGGTGCCCTGGGTGACGTGGTAGCGGGCGTCGATCCGCATCAGGACGTCGCCCTGCGGCCTGGTCAGCCGGATGCGCACCTCGGTCGGGCCGGGATGGGCCAGCAGGATCTCCTTCAGGCGGGCGACCACCGGCCGGGTCACCCGGGCCTCCGGGAACGTGAGGGTCAGCGGGGCGGTGTCGGCCAGGGACGCCGGATCGGGGACCTGCATCTCCATGGCGACGAGCCGGGGGACGTCCTCGCGCCTGTCCAGCCGCCCCCTGACCAGGACGATGCGGTCCTCGGCCAGCTGGGGGCCGGCCAGCAGGTACGCGGCCGGGAAGAACAGGCAGTCGATCGTTCCGCCGAGGTCCTCGACGGTGGCGATCGCCCAGGGCTTGCCCTGCTTGGTCATCTTCCGCTGGAGCCCGGAGACGATCCCGCCGATCGTGACGACCGCGCCGTCCGCCGGCCGTTCGTCGGCGACCAGGGCGGCGATGGAGTGGTCGGTCCGGGCGCGCAGCGCGTTCTCCACGCCGAGCAGCGGGTGGTCGGAGACGTAGAGGCCGAGCATCTCCCGTTCCTGGGCGAGACGGTAAGGCTTGTCCCATTCGTCCGTGCCGAACTCCACGCCCAGGCTGAACGCCGGTTCCCCATCGCCGGTGCCGCCGAGACCGAACAGGTCGTCCTGGCCGTACGCGCGGTTGCGCTTGACGCCGATGACGGCGTCCACGGCCTGCTCGTGCAGGTCCGACAGCCCTTTGCGGGTGTGACCCAGGGAGTCGTACGCGCCCGCCTTGATGAGGGAGTCGATGGTCCGCTTGTTGCAGACCACCGCTTCGCTCTTGTCCAGGAAGTCGGGGAACGAGGCGAACCTGCCCTTCTCCGCCCGCGTGGCCAGGATCGAGTCGACGACGTTGGCGCCGACGTTGCGCACGGCGGTGAGGCCGAACCGGATCTCGCCACCGTCCAGCGGGGTGAACCAGGCGTCGGACTCGTTCACGTCGGGCGGCAGGACCCGGATCCCCATCCGGCGGCACTCGCCGAGGTAGACGGCCATCTTCTCCTTGTCGTCCTGGACGCTGGTGAGGAGCGCGGCCATGTACTCGGCCGGATGGTTCGCCTTGAGGTAGGCGGTCCAGTAGGAGACGAGCGCGTACGCGGCGGCGTGCGCCTTGTTGTAGGCGTAACCGGCGAACGGCACCATCACGTCCCACACCGCCTGGACGGCCTCGTCGGAGTAGCCGTTCTTCCGGCAACCCTCCCGGAACGGGATGAACTCCTGGTCGAGGATCTCCTTCTTCTTCTTGCCCATGGCCCGCCGCAGGAGGTCGGCCTGGCCGAGCGTGTACCCGGCGAGCCTCTGCGCGGCGCGCTGGACCTGCTCCTGGTACACCACCAGTCCGTAGGTCTCGCCCAGGACGTCGCGCAGCGGCTCCTCCAGCTCGGGGTGGATCGGCGTGACCTCCTGCCGGCCGTTCTTGCGCAGCGCGTAGTTGACGTGGGAGTTCATCCCCATCGGGCCGGGCCGGTACAGCGCGGTCACGGCGGTGATGTCGGCGAACGCGTCGGGCCGCATCATCCGCAGCAGCGACCGCATCGCCGCGCCGTCGAACTGGAAGACGCCGAGCGTGTCACCGCGGGCGAACAGCTCGTAGGTCGGCCGGTCGTCCAGCGGCAGGTCCAGCAGGTTCAGCTCGACGCCGCGGTGGCGGCGGAGCGCCTTGACCGCGTCGTCCATGATCGTGAGGTTGCGCAGGCCGAGGAAGTCCATCTTCAGCAGCCCCAGCGACTCGCACGTGGGGTAGTCGAACTGGGTGATGACGACCCCGTCCTGCGGGCGCATGAACACCGGGACGTGGTCGGTGAGGGACTCCGCGGACATGATGACCCCGGCCGCGTGGACGCCCGTCTGACGGATCAGCCCCTCCAGCCCGCGGGCGGTGTCGATGACCTGGCGCACGTCGGAGTCCCCCTCGTACAGGGCCCTGACCTCCGTCGCCTCCGCGTGGCGCGGATGTGCGGGGTCGCTGATGCCCGACAGGGGGATGCCCTTGCCGCCCACGTCCGCGGGCATCGCCTTGGTGATGCGGTCGCCGAGCGCGTACGGGTGGCCGAGGACGCGGCAGGCGTCCTTGACGGCGGCCTTGGCCTTGATGACGCCGAACGTCACGATCTGCGCGACCTTGTCGGCGCCCCATTTCTCGGTGACGTACCGGATGACCTCGCCGCGCCGCCGTTCGTCGAAGTCCACGTCGATGTCGGGCATCGAGACGCGTTCGGGGTTGAGGAAGCGCTCGAAGATCAGGCCGTGCGGCAGCGGGTCGAGGTCGGTGATGCCCAGCGCGTACGCCACCAGGGAGCCGGCCGCCGAACCGCGGCCGGGGCCGACGGCGATGCCGTTCTCCTTCGCCCACATGATGAAGTCGGCGACGACCAGGAAGTACGACGGGAACCCCATCTCGACGATGACGCGCATCTCGAACTCGGCGCGGTCCCGGTACTCCTCGCCGTGGCCGCCGGGGAACCGCCGTTCCAGGCCGCGCCGCACCTCCCGGCGGAACCAGCTCTCCTCCGTCTCGCCCTCCGGTACGGGAAAGCGCGGCATCAGGTCCTTCCGGGCGAACATGCCCGAGGTGTCGACCCGCCCGGCGATGAGCGCGGTGTTGCGGCACCCGGACTGCCAGGCGTCGGAGGGGTCGATGGCGTACATCCGCTCCGGCGGCTTGAGGAAGTAGCCCGACCCCTCGAACCTGAACGCCGGGTCGTCCAGCCTGGACCCGGTCTGCACGCACAGCAGCGCCGAGTGGGCGGCCGACTCGTGCTCGTAGGTGTAGTGGGAGTCGTTGGTGACGACGAACGGCGCGTCCAGCCGGGCGGCGATCTCCTCCAGGCCCGCGCGGGCCCGGGTGTCGATGTCGATGCCGTGGTCCATCAGCTCGACGAAGAAGTCGTCCTTGCCGAAGATGTCCTGGAACTCCCCGGCGGCCCGCAGCGCCTCGTCCGTCTGGCCGAGGCGGATGCGCGTCGCCACCTCCCCCGACGGGCAGCCGGTGGTGGCCATGAGCCCGTCCGCGTACTGGGCGAGCAGTTCGCGGTCCATGCGCGGCTTGCGGAAGTGGCCCTCCAGCGCCGCCCGCGACTGGAGGCGGAAGAGGTTGTGGAGGCCGGTGGCGTTGTAGGCCCAGATGGTCATGTGGGTGTACGCGCCCGCGCCGGAGACGTCGTCCCCCTTCTGCGCGGGGGTGCCCCACCGTACGGGCTGCTGCGTGCGGCGGTGCTCCGGCGCGAGGTACGCCTCGATCCCCAGGACGGGGGTGATGCCTGCCGCGACGGCCTGGTCGTGGAAGTCGTACAGGCCGTGCAGGTTGCCGTGGTCGGTCATGGCGAGCGCCGTCATGCCGAGGTCGCCCACCGCCTGGAACAGGTCCTTGAGGCGGGCGGCGCCGTCCAGCATGGAGTACTCGGTATGTACATGCAGATGCGCGAATTCCTGCGACGCCAACGGTGCGTACCTCCGGGCGGGCGGTTCGGGGTGCTCGGTGTGCGGGACGGCGCCTACCGGGCCGGGCCGAGGTCGGCCAGCAGCGCTCGCAGGCCGAGCAGCACGTCGTCGGCGGACGGCGCGTTCTCCGTGTCGACCAGCCACTGGAGCGAGAGGCCGGCGATCAGGGCCATGTGCACGGACGCCAGGGCGCGGGCGGTCCGCTCGTCCCAGGGCTCGGCGCCGTGGAGGTCGCCGGCCAGCGACGCGCGGGCCCGTTCGTAGGCCGCGGCGATCTGGGCGCCGACCTGGGGGAGCCGTTCCGCCTGCGCGAGCGCCTCGACGGTGGCGACGATCATCGCCCGGTCCGTGGCGAACGACTCGATCATCTCGCTCCACACCCGCGGCAGCCGTTCCCCGGCCGCCGGCGGATCGGCCGGATCGGAGGGCGAGGGCGCCGGGGCTCCGACGACCTTCTCGGCCCAGCCGTCGACGGTCTCCAGGAGGGCCGCGGTGAGCAGTTCCTCCTTCGAGCCGTAGTGGTAGTTGATCGAGGCCACGTTGGCGTCCGCGGCGGACGCGAGATCGCGCGACGTCGTCCGGGCGTACCCCTTCTCCTCCAGGCATCGCTTGGCCGCGGCCATCAACCGCTCACGTTGTCCCATGGGCGCCGACCCTACCCGAATTCAAACAAGCGTTTAAAGCATTTGTTTAACGAAGGCCCTCCCACCCAGATGGACGGGGCGTGGTCGCGGCTGGGCTGAGGCGCGCGGTGTGTCGGCTGGCGTACCGCCGGCCGGCCCAGGAAGGTGTTTTCCCACAGGCCCGCCCGCTGTTGACACGGCTGGGGAAGACCGGTGGGCAAGCACGATCCACCGATTCGGCGGCCTGTGGACCGGATTCGCCCACAGCCTGTGAACGGGGTGTGGGCACCGACCCGCCAGACCCCTCGTCTCCGCTGGTCAGCGGGTTCTCCACGGGGTGGACAAAGGTCCCGGGGGGAGAGGACGGGCCGGTGGACAGCCGGTGCGAGCGACAACCCACACCTTGTGCACACTAGTTATCCACAGGGTGTGGACAGTGGAGGGCGACGGCGCGCGGGCGGTCGAACGGGGAGATGGGGCGCGGAGTCGCCGATTTCTGGGGATAACCATGTGGAATAACGCTCCGCATCTGCGTGCTCACAGCGTTTCCGGGTGTGCATGACGTTTCCCCCAGCCTGTGGATGAAGGGGTCAGGGACGGGTGGCGGCGGTCACGAAGAAGGGCACGGCGACGCACAGCCGGCCGGTCCGGGCCCGTTCACGCTGGTCGTCCGCCCAGGCCCCGGCCTCCGCGCCGGTGACGGCCCCCGCCGTACGGCACGCCTCCACCGCGTCCAGGACGATCGGCAGCACCGCCGCGCCGGTGAGGACCTGGGTGCGGACCTCCACGGTCACGTCCTCGAAACCGCCGTCGAGGAGCAGCCCGCGCTGGGCCCGTCCCGCGCGCGGGTGCCGGACGAGGTCGGCGCGGGCGTGCACGATGGTCCGGGTGAGGGCGGGCAGGCCGGAGTCGATCAGCAGGCCGTCCCAGTCCTGGCCGACCAGGACCGCACGCCCGCCCGGGGCCAGCGCGCGCCGCGCCTCGGCGAGCGCGCGCTCCGGCTCGGCCAGGTCGTGCAGCACCTTGTCGGCCCGGTAGCCGGCCAGCTCGCCGTCCTCGAACGGGAGGGCGAGAGCGTCGGCGACGCGCAGGTCCGCGCCGGGCCACCGCCGCCGGGCCGCGGCGATCATCCGCTCGTCGAGGTCGACGCCCACCGCCCGGACGCCGCGTCCGGCCAGTTCCGCGACGGCGCGGCCGGTGCCGCAGCCGACGTCCACGACCGGGCCGCTCGCCGGGCCCGGGCGGGGGTGCAGCAGGTCGTACGAGAGGGCCCGCAGCTCGACGGCGTCGGGCCGGTTCTCCACCGAGTCGAGGCGGCGGATCAGGGCGTCAGCGGATGTGGACATGTGGGGAATGCTGCGACTTAATGTCGACATGAAGTCAAGTGCTGAGCTGGGCATCGGCGAGGCGGCGGCCCGGTTCGGCCTGGCCGCGCACGTCCTGCGGCACTGGGAGTCGGCGGGGCTGCTCGCGCCCGCGCGCGCGGCCGGGGGGCACCGGCGGTACGGCCCCTCCGACCTGACCCGCATCGGGATGATCCTCCGGGCCAGGGAGGCGGGGTTCGGGCTGGACGACATCCGCGCGATGACCGGGGCCGCGGATCCGGCCGGGCGCCGCGAGGTCCTGGCCCGCCGCCGCGCCGACCTGCTGCGGCTGATCGGCGAGGCGCGCGCCTCGCTCGACCTCATCGAGTGCGCGATGGAGTGCGGCCACGAGGACGCCACCCGGTGCGCCCACTTCCAGGCCGCGGTCGCCGGCCGGAGCGCCGCACCCGCCCGGAGCGCCGCACCCGCCCGACGCGCCGGACGCGCCGGGGCGCCACGCCCGGGCGGTCAAATGCCGGACGCGGTCCGCCCGCCGGGCCTAGCGTGAGAGCGTGGCCCCGTACGGCCCGCGGAGGCCCCTCCGGAAGCGTCCGCGACCGCCGCGAAGCCGCCCCCACCTGCGAACATCAGTTCGAATCGATGCTAGGCTCGCGGACTCATGGGGCACCTTCTCAACGAGCCGATCCGCGCCGAGCACGACCCGGCCGGACGGCTCACCGGGTACGAATGGCGGGGGTCGCGTTACGCCGTGGACGCGGTCCTGAAGACCTACGGATCCTCCCCGGAGGCACTGGTCTACCGGGTCCGGATCAACGGCGACGACGGGGTCGCGATCGCGGAGCTCAGCCGTGACGCCGACCGCTGGCGGATCAGGCATCTCTTCTCCGCCTGACCCGCCCGCCGTACCGGAGGGCCGGCGCGCGGGGCCCGAGCCGGACCGCGCGGTGCCGGATCGTGCCGTGTGGACCCGGGTCGCCGGCGTCCAGGGGTTTCCGCTCGATCTGCTGACGGCCCGGATCGGCCGCCGCCACTACGCGCCGCACGCCCACGACGAGTACGCGATCGGCGTGTGCACGGAGGGCGTGGAGTCCATCCGCTACCGGGGCGAACGGCACCGCTCGGGGCCGGGCGGCGTGGTCGTCCTGGAGCCGGGCGAGCCGCACACCGGCGGCCCTGCTGACGCGCACGGGTTCTCCTACCTCGCGTTCTATCCGGCCGGCGAGCTGCTGAGGGGCGTGGCACCGTACGCCGGTGCCCGGGCGCCGCACTTCGTCGACCCGGTCATCGAGGACGACGTGCTCGCGGCACGGGTCCGTGCGGTGCACCGCATGCTCAGCCGGCCGGGCGTGGAGGCCCTGGAGGGCGAGTCGGCGCTGCTGTCCCTGCTGGGCGTCCTCGTCCGGCGGCATGCCCGGGGGACGGCCGTGGCGGAGCCGCGGGCCGACCCCGTGGCCGCCTGGATCGCCCGTGCCGTCTCGGCGCGCCTCGCCGACGAGCTCACCGGTCCCCCGGGCCTCGGTGAGATGGCCGCCGACCTGGGGGTGTCGCGCTACCGGCTGCTGCGCGCGTTCCGCGAGGTGATGGGGATGCCGCCGTACGCGTGGCTGGCCCAGCACCGGGTCTGGCGTGCCCGCGCGCTGCTGGACGGGGGCGCCCGCCCGGCCGAGGTGGCGACGCTCGTCGGGTTCGCCGACCAGGCGCACCTCACGCGCTGGTTCCGGCGGGTGCTGGGCGTGACGCCGGGCGCGTACCGCAACAGCGTTCAAGACGGCCCGCGGCCCGTTCCCCGAGACTGATCCGGCGCGCCCGGCGGTGAGATGGGCGCGGAGTGGCGGAGAGCCGCCGGGAACGCCCGGGGCGTGTCGGGAGCGGAGGATGCGGTGAGCCGTCGGGGCTGGGTGCTGTTCGCGCTGATGAGCGTGCTGTGGGGGATCCCCTACCTGTTGATCAAGGTGGCGGTGGAGGACGTGTCGGTGCCCGTGCTGGTGTTCGCGCGCACCGCGCTGGGCGCCGCCGTGCTGCTGCCGCTGGCCCTGTGGGGCGGAGGCCGCGGCCATCTCCGCACGCTGCGCCGCCACTGGAAGCCCCTCCTGGCGTTCGCCGTCCTGGAGATCATCGGTCCCTGGGCCCTGCTGTCGGACGCCGAGCGGCACCTGACCAGCTCGATGACCGGGCTGCTGATCGCCGCCGTGCCGATCGTCGGGGTGCTGCTGGCCCGGCTGACCGGCGACGCCGAACGGCTCGGGCCGGCGCGCTGGTGCGGGCTGCTGCTGGGGCTGGCCGGGGTCGGGGTCCTGGCGGCCCCGCATCTGGGCGGCGGCAGCGCCTGGGCGATCGGCGAGATCATGCTGGTCGTGCTCGGCTACTCGATCGCCCCCATGATCGCGGCGCGCCGCCTGGGCGACGTGCCGAGCCTGCCGATGACCGCCGCCTGCCTGACCGTCGCGGCGCTCGTCTACACCGCCCCGGCGGCGGCCACCTGGCCGCGCTCGCTGCCGGACGGCACGGTCCTCGCGGCCCTGGCCGGCCTCGGTGTGGTGTGCACGGCGCTGGCGTTCCTGGTCTTCTTCGAGCTCATCCGGGAGGCCGGGACCTCCCGGGCCATGGTCTTCACCTACGTCAACCCGGCCGTGGCGGTCACCGCCGGGGTCCTGTTCCTGGACGAGCCCCTCACCGGGACGATCATCGGGGCGTTCGCGCTCATCCTCTGCGGCTCGGTCCTCGCCACCCTGCACCGCTCGTCCCCCGCCGCCGAGGCCGCCGAGGCCGCCGAGGCCGGCGCGAGGGCGCCGGACGCGGACGCGGGCACGGATGCGGGCACGGATGCGGGCACGGGCACGGGCGCGGCGCAGGATCCCGACGGCGCCCTGCGCTGATCTCCGGCGTGCCGCCCCGGACGCGACCGGAGGGCGGCACGCCGGGCGGGTCAGCGGAGCGTCGCCACGAACCGCTTCGGCTCGCCGATGTTGCCCGCCGGGTCGATCGCGCGGTACTCGATGGTGTGCCGGCCCTTGCCGATGCCGCCGTAGGAGAGGTGGTCGATCACCGTCCCGTTCTCCGTGAACAGGAACGGCGCCGAGGAGTCGGTGGGCCAGCCGAAGTAGTTGTACCAGCCGTCCCCGTTCACCCGGAACTCGCCGACCACGGTGCCCGGACGGTCGTCGGCCGTGGTCATGCGCATGGTGAACGGGCCGTCGAAGACGTACTCGGGCGGCCGGCCCGGACGCCGCACCGTCTCGGCCGGGCGGGACAGCTCGACGGACGCCGTCGGCGGGCGCGCGTCGACCGTCCAGGCCCGGGTCTGCGCGCCCACGCGGGCGGTGAGCCGGTGCGTGCCGGGGGAGAGGCGGAGCCGCTCCAGGTCGATGGAGCGCTCGCCGCCGCGCACCGGCCGGCCGTCGATCTCCCACCGGATCTCCGGGATCTCCCGGACCGGGTGCGTCGTCTCCGCGTGGACGACGTCCCCGGCTCCCACCGGGCGGTCGGTCGGGGTCGTGCCGCCGAAGCCCGCCGGGACGTCCGCCGGCGGCGTCGTGACCCGGGTGTCGACCTGCCACGCGCGGGTCCGCGTCAGCGCGGCCGACCCGCGGATCGCCGGGTCCCGGACGAACGCGGTCGGGTCGGTGACCGTGGCCTCGACCGTGTGCGCGCCGGGCGCCAGGCGCAGCCGCGCCAGGTCGAGGTTGCGGGCGCCGCGCGCCCGCCGCAGCTCCCGGCCGTCGACCGTCCAGCGCACCGACAGCTCATGGCCGGTGGGATGCATCGTCTCCAGCCACAGGACGCGGTCGGCGCCCACCGGCGCCTCGTTCGGCGTGGCGTCCTGGATGAGGTTCACCTTGGCGGAGACGCGCTGGGTCATGCGCTCCCGCGCGGGCTGGTCGAAGTAGTACCCGAGCGTCTTCATCATCGAGTGCCGGCTCGGCCGCCAGACGCCCCTGGTCATGTAGAGCCCGCCCTCGTACCGCCCGATGACGCCGCCGGACTCGCTGCGCTCCCCCAGCCAGCGCCACCACTTCGCCTTCTGCTCCTTCATCTGCGGCTCGGTGAGCAGTGTGTGGTGGACGGAGTCGGGCTCGGGGCCGGTGTAGGTGCCGCCGGGAACGCCGCGCTGGTAGTAGTCGTACTCGTCGTCCAGGCCGCCGAGCGAGTGGCCCAGCTCGTGCGGGGTGATGAGGGCCGACAGTGCGTTGCCGCCGGACGCCGTGGCGTACGTGCCGCCCGCGCCGCCGTAGGTATCGCTGTTGGCCAGCGCGAGGATCTGCCGGTTGCCGGACGTCGTCCCGGTCACCAGGTCGGCGTAGGTCCGGGCGGCGGACGCGTTCATGGTCAGCAGGCGCTGCGGGCCCGCCTCCCGGCAGCCGCCCCAGAAGGCCATGCCCAGCGGGGTCCGCGGGCGCGGGGACGACAGGCCGGGGTCGCACCCGACCCCGCTCTCCGCCGAGGCGATCTCGACGGCGTAGACGTTGACGTAGGACCGGTACGACTTGAACGGCTCGATCGTCCACAGGTCGTTGAGGTGCTTGTCGATGTGGGCGCGGAACTCCGGCAGCTCCGCCTCGGTGTAGCCGTCTCCCAGGATCACCAGGTTGAAGCGCTTGGCCGGGTCGCCCGTGACCTGGACCGGGACGACCTTCGCGGCGTCCGGGGCGGCGATGACGCCGTCCGCCGCGGCGCCGGTCGCCGTCAGCATCGCCAGCGGCAGCGCGGCGGCGGCCGTGACGGCGGCGGCGGTCCTGGTTCTCCCGGTCGTGACTTGCCCCATGCGCGGGACCTCCTCAGGTGAGGGCGCGCGCTGGACAGGGGGTCGGTCCGGGATCGGCGCACGCCGGCTCGGCCCGCTGGTCGAGCGGGCTGAGCCGGATTATCGCCGCAAGATCGCCTTTTTGTCGCCGTCCCCGCGCCGTCCTGACCCTCCGTTGAGTTGCGGCGAGTTGCTGCCTTTGGGTGGCCCCAACACAGCAACTCGCCGCAAGCCAACGTGTGTGGAGCGGTCAGGCGAGGGCGTCGAGCCGGGCGACCTCGTCCCCGGTCAGGGAGATCGCCGCCGCCGCGAGGTTGTCCTCCAGGTGGGCGACCTTCGAGGTGCCGGGGATCGGCAGCATCACCGGCGAGCGGTGCAGCAGCCAGGCGAGCGCGAGCTGGGCCGGGCTGGCGTCGTGGCGGGCCGCGGCCTCGGCCAGCGTCCCGCCCGGCTCGGCCAGCTTGCCCGTCGCCAGCGGGAACCAGGGGATGAACGCGATGTCCTCCGCCTCGCACCGTTCCAGGACGTCCTGCGAGTTCCGCGAGGTCAGGTTGTAGAGGTTCTGCACCGAGACGATCGGGGCGTGCTTGCGGGCGGCCTCCAGCTCGTCCACCGACACCTCGGAGAGGCCGATGTGCCGGATCTTGCCCTCGTCCCGCAGCTCCCGCAGCACGCCGATCTGCTCGTCCAGCGGCACCTTGGGGTCGATGCGGTGCAGCTGGTACAGGTCGATGCGCTCCAGCCGCAGCCGCCGCAGGCTCATCTCCACGCACTGCCGCAGGTACTCCGGACGTCCCACCGGGTGCCACTGGCCGGGACCGGACCGGGTCAGCCCGCCCTTCGTGGCGATCACCAGGTCGTCCGGGTACGGGTGCAGCGCCTCGGCGATCAGCTCCTCGCTGACGAACGGCCCGTAGGAGTCGGCGGTGTCGATCAGCGTGACGCCCAGCTCCACCGCGCGGCGCAGCACCCGGAGGGACTCGCCGCGGTCGGCGGGCTCGCCCCAGATCCCCGGGCCGGTGATCTGCATGGCCCCGTACCCGAGCCGGTGGACCGGCAGGTCGCCGCCGATGCGGTACGTCCCGCTCGCCGCCACCGGACGCTCGGTCGAGTCAGTCATGGATCGCTCCCAACGACGTTTTCGGTCTTCTCGTCACCAGACGGTCTTCCTCCATTGCATCACCGCCGGTGGTGCGCGCGGGAACGCGGGGGCGTGCCGTCAGCGCTTGCCGCGCTGGCCCTCGGCGAGGCCCCGGGTGATCGCGTCGCCGCCCGCGCGGCGCTGCACCGCGGCGGCGAGGGCGGGTGCGGCGCCGCCGAGGAGGGCGCCCAGGCGCAGGCCGAGCGGTGCCACGTCGATCTCGGCGATGTTCCGCTCGACCGCCCGTACGGTTGCCCGCGCCACGTCCCCCGGCGAGCGGGTGCCGACACCGCGCGGCAGGCTCACGTCGGCCTCGGCGAACATGCCCGCGTCCCGGATGAAGCCGGGGAAGACGGTCGAGACTCCGACGCCGTGCTCGCGCATGTCCTCGCGCAGCGCCAGCGCGAAGCCGCGCATGCCGAACTTGGTGGCGTTGTAGAGGGACGCCCGGCCGGACGCCGTCTTGCCCGCGAGGGAGGAGACGAAGACCAGGTGGCCCCGGCGGCGGGCGGCCATCCGTTCCCCGGCGAGCTTGGCCATCACGATGGGCGCGCGCAGGTTGACCTCCAGCGCGCGGTCGATCTCGCCGATGGAGTAGCCGCTGAGCAGGCCCGACGCGGGCAGCGCCGCGTTCGCCACCAGCACGTCGACCTCGCCCGCGCGGTCCAGCAGGGCGGCGGGCGCGTCGCGGTCGGCGAGGTCGGCGGCCAACGTGGCGGGACGCGTGCCCGTCCGGTCCGCGATCCGGTCCGCGAGAGGGTCGAGCACCTCGGTCCGCCGCCCGGTGAGCACCGTCTCGGCGCCGCGTGCGGCGAAGGCCAGCGCCAGCGCCTGGCCGATGCCGCCGGTGGCGCCCGTCACCAGGACCCTCGCACCGCGCAGTTCCATGGGCCCGATGATCGCACGCCGGACGCTGCCGCCCCAGGGGTGGGGCGTTGATCCGGCGCTGGTCCGGGAGTCCGGCCTCCGGCTTCGGGTGGCCGGAACCGGCCCTTCCGGTCCCTCCCATGACCCTTCCGGTCCCGCCTATGACCTGTCGGTCACATTCCGACACGCCAGAGCAGCAGGACGAGCGAAGAGAGGATCAGCCCGGCGGCGCCGAGCCCCACCTGACCCATCGTGATCAGCGCGCCGCAGCCGGCCGCGGTCAGCGCGGCGACCAGCAGCATGCCCCGGGCTCCGCCCCGTCCGCCGCCGAGGGGCGGGCCTTTCTCCAGCTCGCGTTCCCAGAGGCCGAAGTCATCCTCTGCCCTCATACTCCGGATTATCCGGCCGATCGGCGCGGGGGGCCAGGTGGCGCGGCGGTGACAGGAAAGGCGCCACGAGGCCGGTACCGCCACGGAAACCCCCACCGCGGACGCCGCGAGCGCCCTAGAATGGTGCGTACCGGCATCTGGTACGCCCTGGACGAGGGGCGCCGCCCGGTCGGTCCCGGGCGGGTTCCGGGCATCTGTTTGGACGATGAGTCCGATAACGCCGACACGGTGCGGGTCGCCGGGCGTCGGTTGCTAGGCTGCGGAGAGCCTGGGGGAGCACCATCTGCATCGCTCGTCCCCGGGCTTGGCTTCATAAGTCGAGGTGAAGGGGTCCCCACCGTGAAGAAGCTGATCGTTCTCGCCGTTGTCGCCCTTGGTGGCTTCGTCGTCTGGCGGCGGCTCCAGCAGGACCGCGCCGAGCTTGACCTGTGGACCGAGGCGACGTCCACCGACAGCTGAGACGCCGGAGAGTCCCCGCCGCGACCGGGGGAACGGCTTCGAGGGAAGGCCCGGCGTGAACGGCGCGGTGCCGGTCGCCGGCGCCCGCCACGATCCCGCCGGGAGCGCGCTCGCCGCCGGTGACGCCGTGGAGACGGCCTTCGCCGGGGCGGTCGCGGCCGTCGGAGTCGTCCCCGGAACGGCGGCGCACATCACTGTGACGATCGCCACGAGCGCGACGTCCCCGGCCCGGGCCCGTCCCGCCGGCGCCGCCCGTCTCCCGGAGGGCGCGGCCGGGACCGGACCGGAATGACCGGACGGTCGCCGCGCTCGTTCCTGCGCTGCCCTCCGTGCGATAGCCTCTAGGCAGCATTCCCTCTAGGCAGCACTCCCGGGGTCATAGCTCAGTTGGTAGAGCGCCGCCCTTGCAAGGCGGAGGTCTGGGGTTCGACTCCCCATGGCTCCACAGGACCGTCAGGCCCCTGCACCAGCGATCGCGCCGGTCAGGGGCTTTTCCATGGCCGTACCCGCTGCCCCGGACGGGGGCCGTGGCCCGCGAGGTGGGCTTCGATGGCGGCCGGATGTTCCGCCGCCTCCGTTCACGAGGCCCGGCGTGATGCGGCGCGCCGCATCAGCCTGGCCCCGGCCAGCTTCGCCCACACGTACGCCAGATCCCCCGGCCCCGGGAGCAGGCTCCGCAGCGGCGCGCCCGTGGCCCGCAGGAACCAGACGCTCTGGAGCAGGGCCACCATGGCGTAGGCGACGCTCGACGCCGCCGCCGCCCCCACGATGCCGTGGGCGGGAATGAGCCACAGGTTCAGGACGATGTTGAGGACCAGCGCGGCGACGGAGATCGCCGAGCCGAGCAGCGGGCGGTCGAGCCGCAGCAGGAACGCGCCGATCGGCCTGGTCGCCCCCAGGAACAGCAGCCCGGGGGCCAGCCCCAGCAGCGCGGGGACGGCACCGGCGAACGCCGAGCCGTACACCAGCGGGATCGCGACCGGCGCGGCGGCGCAGATCGCCACCACCGACCCCAGGGCGAAGAGCGCGGTGAAGCGGGTGGCGCGGGCGGTCACCGCCGCGGCCTCGTCGTGCCCGGTGTCGATCTGCCTGGGCAGCACCACCTGCGCGATCGCGTCGGTGGTCAGCCTCGCCTGCTCGGCCACGGTGACCGCCAGCGAGTACAGCCCGACCGCGGCCGCCGTCGTCATCCGGTCGAGCATCAGGACGTCGGTCCGGAAGAGCAGGAAGAGCGCGGCGAGCCCGGTGTGGTAGCGCAGGCCCTTCCCGATGGCCAGGCGGGCCAGCCCCAGGTCGCCGTGCCGGAGCCGGGGCCGGGCCGCCGGGACGAGCACGGCCAGCGGGACGATCATCGACAGCGCCCACACCATGACGGCCTGGCCGGGCGAGATCCCGCGCACCGCCAGGAGGACCAGCAGCCCGCACTGCACCGAGGCGCCGAGAACGGCGCCCCGGTTCACGACATCGACCCTGGATTTCAGGACGAGAACGGTGTTGAGGTACAGCACGGCCATGGCGAAGGGGATCGCGGCCAGCGCCCATGCCAGGTCGCCGTGGCCGGGCGCGGGGACGGTCCCGGGGCCGAGGGCCAGGACGACGCCGGCCGTGGTCAGTGCGGCCAGCGCGCCCACGCCCAGGCCGAGGCCGGCGCTGTTGGCGGTGATGGCGGGACGGTGCCCGGCCTCCGTCCACATCCAGACGTGCGACTGCGCCACCGACAGGTGCCCGATGGACAGGGCGATGAGGGCGATGGTCACCACGACGTAGTAGGCGCCCCGCCCCTCCGGCTGGAGCGCGCGGGTGATGACGATGCCGCTGACGCCGCTGAGCAGGAGCGACACGACGCGTGTCGTCACCGTGTGCGCGACCCGGCGCGCCGAGGTGCTCACCGCAGGCGCGCCCGGTAGACCGCCTCGTGCCGCGCCACGCACTCGCGGACGCCGTAGCGCCGCGCGGTCCGGCGGGCCGCGGCCCCCAGCGCCGCCCGCAGTTCCGGGTCGGCGGCGACCCGGCCGATCGCGGCGGCCAGCGCGGCGGCGTCGCGGGGCGGGACCAGCAGCCCGTCGCGGCCGTCCGTGACGATCTCGGGCAGGTCGCCGACCGCGGTGACGATCACCGGCAGGCCCGCCGCCATCGCCTCCAGGACCGCGTTCGGCAGGCCCTCGGCGTGTGAGGCGAGCACGGCGAACTGGTGGCCGGGCAGCAGCGTCCGGGAGTCGGGCACCGCGCCGGCCAGCTCCACGACGTGGCGCAGCCCCCGGGCCTCGACCAGGGCGCCGAGCCGTTCCCGTTCCGGCCCGTCCCCCACGAACCGCACGCGCGGCGGATCGGGCAGCAGCGCGAGCGCCTCCACGATGTCGGCGTGGCCCTTGTAGGCGATGAGGTTGGCGACGACGATCCCGGTCGGCGGGCAGCGGGCCGCGTCCGCCGGCTCCGCGGGCAGCTCCACCCCGTTCGGGATCACCTCGACGCGGTCGGCCGGCACCCCGTCCGGGCCGAGCAGCTCCCGGGCGATGCCGTGGCAGTTGGTGACGTACTGCGACGAGGAACGGCGGCTCGCGGTGTCCAGGACCCGGCGGACGAGCCCGGTGGGGGTGGGCGGGGACGCGCCGCGGCGGCCGTTCACCCTCACCGGCACGCCCGCCGCCCAGGCCAGGGGCAGGACGCGGGTGCAGCACGTGAACAGGAAGGCGTGGCACACGTCCGGTTTGAGAGTACGCAGGTGCCACCACAGCGCGAGCAGCCTCCCCGTCGCGTGGAGGAGGCGGCGCGTGGCCTGGACCCTTCGGCGGACGGCGCCGGACGGCCGAGCGGACGGCCGCGCGGACGGCCGCGCGGGGGGCCGCGCGGGGGGCCGAGGGGAGGGCCGGTCCCAGCCGTCCCGGCGGAACCCTCCGAACGAGAAGACGCGGGTGGGGACGCCCAGCGCCCGGAGATCGGCTTCGAGGGGGCCGCCCCGGCACAGCGCGACCACGTGCACGTCGTGCCCCCGTTCCCGCAGGCCGCGGGCCAGCTTCACCAGCTGCGTCTCGGTGCCCCCGACGTTGAGGGAACCGACGGACAGCACGATCCGCAGCGGCCGTCCCCCGGCGGGCCTCACGTGGGCTGACACTCCGGGCCGCCGACCGGCACCGCGTCGGGCGCCCGGAGGGGACCGCCGTCGGCGAACGTCCGGTGCCACAGCTCGAACTGGATGAGCGCCCAGATCCGGGCGCTGTGGTCGCTGCCCGCCCGGTGCTGGCGGAGCAGGCCCCGGACCACCTCGGGACGGAACAGGCCCCGCGCCGCCGCCGTCCGGTCGGTCAGCACGTCCCACGACAGCTCGTACAGCTCGGTGCGCAGCCAGGCCGCCAGGGGCACCCCGAAGCCCATCTTCGGGCGGGCGATGAGCTCGGGCGGAAGCCACTCCGCCACGGCCTTCTTCAGCAGGTACTTGGTCGTGCCCGAGCGGATCTTCATTCCGGCGGGGAGCCCGGCGGCCCACTCCATCAGATGGTGGTCCAGGAACGGGGAGCGCGCCTCCAGGGAGTTGGCCATCGTCGCGATGTCCATCTTCACCAGGAGGTCGCCGGGCAGGTAGGTGTTGACGTCGACGTCCATGATGCGTCCGATGTCGGAGCCGGCGCGGGAGGCGGCGAACGCGTCGTCCATGAGCCGGTAGCTGTCGATCCCGGCCAGCCGCTCGCGCAGCGCGTCGGTGTAGAGCTCGAACTTCTGCTCGGGCGTGAAGTACGACATCAGGCGCGCGTAGCGGCGCGGCGCCGGCTGGCCGAGCAGTTCCAGGACCCGGCCGGCCCGGCGCAGGTGGGTGCGCGAGGAGCTGCGGGAGGTCAGCAGCGTCCCGAACCGGCCGAGGGAGGGCCGCAGGGCCGCGGGCACCGCCACTCGGCCCGTCCTCATCATGGCCACGTAGCGCCGGTAGCCGCCGAAGCACTCGTCGCCGCCGTCCCCGTTGAGGACGACCGTCACGTGCTCGCGGCCCATCCGCGCCACGTAGAAGCTGGGGATCGCCGAGGAGTCGGCGAACGGCTCGTCGTAGTGCCAGGCCAGCGTGGGAAGCACGTCCAGCACGGACGGGCTGACGACCAGTTCGTGGTGGTCGGTGCCGTAGCGTTCGGCGACCATCCGCGCGTACTGCCGCTCGTCGAACCGGCGCTCGTCGAATCCGATGCTGAAGGTCTTCACCGGCGCGGACGACTCCATGGCCATCGCCGCGACCACGGCCGAGGAGTCGATCCCGCCGGACAGGAAGGCCCCGAGGGGCCGTTCGCTGGTCATCCGGATCCGGGTGGCCTCCAGGAGCAGCTCGCGCAGCCGCTCGGCGGCCTCCTCCTCGCCGGACACCTGGCGCGGCGTGAAGTCCAGGCGCCAGTAGCGGCGGACGTCGAACTCGCCGTCCTGCCAGACCAGCAGGTGGCCCGGCGGGAGTTTGCGCACCTCGCCGTAGATGGACCAGGGGGCGGGGACGTACTGGTAGGTCAGGTAGTGGTGCAGGGCCACCGGGTCCACCTCGCGGGGGATGCCCGGGTCCTGCATCAGCGTCTTCAGCTCCGAGCCGAACGACAGCGACGTGCCGTTCGCCCTGTAGTAGAGCGGTTTCTTGCCCACCCGGTCGCGGGCCAGCAGCAGCCGCCCGCGCCTGCCGTCCCAGATGGCGAACGCGAACATCCCGCGGAGCCGGTGCACCAGGTCGTCGCCGTACTCCTCGTAGAGGTGCACGAGGCATTCGCTGTCGCCGGACGTGGTGAAGCGGTGGCCGCGCCGGACCAGGTCCCCGCGGAGCGCGCCGAAGTTGTAGATCTCGCCGTTGAAGACGGCGGCGACGGTCCCGTCCTCGTTGTAGACGGGCTGGTCCCCGCCGGCCACATCGATGATCGCCAGCCGCCGCATGCCGAGGGCGGCGTGCTCGCCGTCGTGGAAGCCGCTGCCGTCCGGGCCGCGGTGGACCATCGCGTCGCACATCCGGCGGATGAGCCGCGGGTCGGCGCGGCCCGTCGACGCGGTGCCCGCTATCCCGCACATCAGCGGGCCAGGAGGCGCGTGTAGAGGTCGATGTGCCGCTCGACCATCGTGTCGGCGCGCAGGTGGGCGCGGCTCCAGTCGAGGGCGCGGGCCCCGAGGCGCTCGGCGAGCCCCGGGTCGTCCAGGACCCGTTCCAGCCCGTCAGCCAGCGCGCGCGAGTCGCCCGGCGGCACCAGCACCCCGCGCCCCTGCAGGAGCTCGCCGCTGCCGCCGACATCGGTCGCGACGACCGGCCGGCCGGCCGCCATCGCCTCCATGATCGAGTTGCTCATGCCCTCGTGCAGGGAGGGGAGCACGACCACGTCGGCCCGCGCGAGCAGCGCCTCCACGTCGGTCCGGCCGCCGAGGAACCGCACGTCGACCCCGAGCCGCGCGGCCTGGTGCTCCAGCGCGGGCCGGGCCGGGCCGTCGCCGGCCAGCACCAGCGTGCACGGCCGGCCCCGTTCACCGAGCCGGGCCACGGCGTCGAGCAGGTGGCGGTGGCCCTTCCCGCGCTTGAGGTTGGCGACGCACAGCAGTACCGGCGCGCCGGTGACGATCTCGGCCGGTGCCGCTGGCTCGAACGCCGTGTCGGGAAGCCCGTTGTAGACGACGGTGAGTTTGCCGGGCGGCACCCCTTCGCCGCGCCGGGTGTCCTCGGCCACGGACTCGGCGTTGGCCACGAGGAGGTCGGTCATCCGCGTCGCGACGCGCTCGGCCGCCAGGACCAGCCGCCGCCCGCGTTTGAAGTCGCCGAGGCTGCGGCGTCCGGCCACCAGCACCGGCACACCGGCCAGGCGCGCGGCCGGGGCCGCGGTCACGTAGCTGTGGTAGAGGAACGCGTGCAGCACGTCCGGCCGCAGGCGGCGCAGCTCGCCCACCAGCCGGGCGAACGCGGCGGCGTTGAGCGGCAGCCTGCCCCGCCCGTCCCTCCGGGTGTGGAAGCCCAGCCGGATCACCTCCACTCCGGCATCGTGCAGCATCCGCTCGCGCGGGCCTCCGCCGAACATGACCAGCACGGTCGTGTCCACGCCGCGCCGGTGCAGGCCCTCGGCGAGCAGCACGACCTGCTTCTCGGTGCCGCCCAGCCCGAGCTGGCCGATGAGCAGGCACACCTTGGCGAGCGGCGGCGCCTTCGCGCGGCGCTCGTCCACCCGCGGGTTCTCGTGACGAGCCACGCTCGCACCATACACAGAGTGTTCATTCGACAGCATGGAGTGACGCACCTCTCCTGTCACCGGCCGGCGACGTTTCCCTGGACCCGGCCGTCACCCGGCGACGGGCTCGCCCGGCGCCGGCTCACCGGGCCGGTGTGGAAGGCCGCGGAACCACTCCACGGTCCGGGCGAGCCCGACGTCGAGGGGGACCGGCGCGACTTCGGGGAAGAGTTCGCGGAGGCGGTCGGCCGCCGCCTGGGAGTCGCGCACGTCCCCGGCCCGCGGGGACGTGTGCCGGACCGCGATCGGCATTCCGAGGACGTCCTCCAGCCGCCGGATCAGCTCCAGGATCGAGATCCGGGTGCCGAACGCGAGGTTGACCGGGTCCGGGCAGGTGACCGTGCGCAGCGCCGCGTCGGCCAGCACGCGCGTGACCGTCCCGACGTAGGTGAAGTCGCGCGTCTGGTGCCCGTCGCCGTGGACCCGCACCGGCTCGCCGCGCAGCGCGGCGTCGATGAACGCGGGGATCACGGCGGCGTAGGCGTGGGCCGCCGGCTGCAGCGGCCCGTAGACGTTGAAGAAGCGCAGGGCGAGAGTGGGAAGGCCGAAGCTGGCCCCGTAGGCGAGCGCGTAGGACTCCGCGGCCAGCTTGCTGGCCCCGTACGGGCTGAGCGGGCGGGTGGCGAGGTCCTCGTGCTTGGGCAGCTCCCGCACCGAGCCGTACACCGAGGACGACGACGCGACGATCATGTGGACCCGGTGCCGGCGGCACGCCTCCAGGAGATGGACCGTGCCACTGGCGTTGGCCTCGTGGCTGGCGACCGGGTCGGCGAGCGACCGGGGCACCGACGGCCGCGCCGCGAGGTGCACCATGGCGTCGGCGCCCGCGACGGTCTCCTCGACGAGGTCGTGATCGAGGATGCTGCCCTCGGCCAGCCGCACGTCCAGACCGCCGAGGTTGGCGGCCGACCCGGTGCTGAGGTCGTCGATCGCCACCACCTGCCGGACTCGCGGGCGCGCGGCCAGCTCGCGGCAGAGGTTGGCGCCGATGAATCCGGCCCCGCCGGTAACGATGATCTTCAACGGTCAGTCCTTCGCTACGAGGTCGCCGACCGCGGACGGGCGCCACCAGCCCCGTTCCACGGCGATCGACGCATAGAGGTGACGGATGTCCGAGACCAGCCGGGCGGCACCGAACCGTTCCGTGGTCCGGATCCGGGCGGCGTGGCCCAGCCGCAGGCGCAGCGGCTCGTCCCGGAGGAGCCGCAGGGTGGCGGCGGCCAGTTCGCCCGCGCGGGTCGCGGCCAGCAGCCCGGTCTCGCCGTCCCGGACGACCTCCGGCACGCCGCCCACCTTCGTGGCGACCGCCGGCAGCCCGGCGAGCCCGGCCTCGATCAGCGAGACGGGCATGCCCTCGTTGTCCGAGGTGAGCAGGACGGCGTCCGCCGCCGCGTAGACGGTCTCCACATCGGCCCGCCAGCCGAGCAGGCGCAGCGCGCCGCCCAGCTCCCGGGCCGCGGACCGCACCTCGGGAACGAGGTCGCCGTCGCCGCAGAGCACGAACCGCGCCGCCGGCTCCTCGCGGGCGACGGCGCGCACGACCTCCACGAACCGGTCCGGCCGCTTGATCCGCGTGACCCGTCCCACGTACGCGACGACGGGCCCGTCCGCGGGCAGCCCGAGCGAACGCCTGGCCGCCTCCCGTTCGGGAAGCGGCGGCAGGTCGGTGCCCGGCGGAACCACGGAGTACTTGCCCGGGGTTCCGATGCCCGCCGCCAGCAGATCGTCGCGGACCCGGCCGCCCACGGCCACGATGTGGTCGGTGACCCGGGCGAGGGCCCGTTCGGCCTGGACGACCATGCGGGTCTTGGCCGGCGGGAAGTAGCCGTGGAGCAGGTGCCCGTGGAAGGTGTGGACGCGCACCGGCACCCTGGCCAGCACGGCGGCCGTCCGCCCCAGCGCACCCGCCTTGGCGGTGTGGGTGTGCACGATGTGCGGACGGAACGCGCGCATGGCCGAGACCAGGCGCAGCAGGGCGCGGCCGTCGTCGGAGGGCCGTACCGAGCGGCCGAGCCCCGGCACGCGGCGCACCTCGATCTCCGGCGCGCACAGGTCGACGTAGTCGGCCTCGTCCGGGCCGACGAACCCGCAGTGGATCCGGTGGTCGAAGCGCGCGGCGTCCAGGCCGCGCGCCAGGGCGGCGACCTGCATCGCCGGTCCGCCGACGTTCATGCGCGCGATGACCCGCATCACCCTGAGGCGCTCGCCGTCCGCCGGGAAATCCACTCGGTCGTCGATCATGGCGGGCACCTACCCGCGAATTCGCGCCTTTATCGAATGCTCTCGGGTGTGGCTCGATAAAAGCCGTGCCAAGGCCGAACAATGCAGCCCGACTAAGTCAGACAGAGCGGCATCCGCCCAGCATGTCTGGGTTTGGACGTTGATCAAGACGTAAATGGCTTGCGGGCTAGTAGGTTGATCAACTTGTGATACCGTCGAAGGGATTTCCAGTCGCTTTCCTCGGCGATCTCGCCGTGCGGCGTGCATCGCCGACACCACGTCCATCCATAACCATTCGGGGGAATCTGTCCATGAAATCTGTTTCGCTCGGGACCGGCGGCGTGGCCGTGGCCGCACTGGTGGCGGCGGGGCTGGTGACGGCACCGGGGGCGGCGCGTGCCGAGTCCTTCACCTACGTGCCGTGCAGCGCCTCCGCCCTGATCGACGCGATCAACAACGCCAACGCCGCCGGAGGAAGCACCCGGCTCAATCTCGCCCGATCCTGTAGCTACGGGCTCACCAGCGCGGCCTCGTCCGGCACCCGGGGGCCGAACGGACTGCCGATCATCACCGCGGACCTCAGCCTGACGGGCCAGGCCACCGCGATCCGGCGGACCGGCGTCGCGCGGTTCCGGATCCTGGAGGTCTCCCAGGGAGTCAAGTTCCAGGCGTCCGGGATCGGTTTCACGGGCGGGGACAGCGGTGACGACACCGGCGGCGGCATCCTCAACGCCCGCGGCTCGGTCGAGCTGATCTCGTCCTACGTCAGGGGCAACACCGCCGACAACGGTGCCGGGATCAGCAACGACCGCGGCCAGCTGCGCCTGACCGGAACGTTCGTCCAGAGCAACTCGACCAGCGGCGGCGGTGGCGGCGGCGTCTACAACGACGGCGTCCTCACCGTGACGGGGGGCGGCGTCGAGTCCAACACGGCCGTGACCCGTGGCGGCGGCGTCTACACCGAGCTCGGCGGCGCGAGCACCTTCTACAACACCTACATCAGTCGCAACAGGGCCGTCCAGGGTGGCGGCGGCGGCTTGTACAACGGCCGGGGCGGCCAGACGACCCTCACGCTCAGCCGCGTCGAGGGCAACAGCGCCGGTGCGCCGGGCGGGGGCGTCCGCAACGACGCCGGGCAGCGCACCACGCGGATCCAGGACGGCTATGTCGGGGAGAACACCCCGGACAACTGCGGTCCTTCGGGAACCGTCCTGGGGTGCTCGGACTGACCTGGGACTGGTACGAGGTGGCGGGGAACGGATTCCCTGCCACCTCGAAACCGTTCGCCGGGACTATCCCTCCGCGCGCTGGAAGACGTATTCGTTGCAGCCGAGCCCGCCACCGCAGGTGGTGAGGTGGCACAGCGTGAACCCGCGGTCGCGCAGGAACGTGAACACCTCCTCGGGCCGGGCCACCTCGAACGGGTAGCCCCCCACCCAGTCGACGAGATCGTGCTTGGCCGACATGCCGCGGACCCGGGGCGGGCGCGCCGGCAACCCGTCCTTGCGCAGGATCTCCAGCGCCTTCCGCGCGGGGCGGCGGCGGCCGATGTACGCGGCGCTCGCCGCCACCAGGACGCCCCGTGCCACGGGGCCGGACTTGTTGTACCGGTGTTTGACCCGCCGCCACACGCGGCTTTCCAGCCCCTGATCGTTGTAGATGGAGATGTACAGGAGCCCCCCGGGAGCGACCAGGCCGGCGGCGGCGTCCACCGCCCTCCACAGGTCGCCGGTGTGGTGCAGCACGCCCCACGAGTAGACGATGTCGAACAGGCCCAGCCCCTTGACGAACGGCTCGTCGAGGATGGAGCCGGTCTCCACGCTCCAGTCGGCGTCCGGGGCGAAACGGTCGCGCAGTTCCAGCGTGGCCGCGACCGAGTCCGGGTCGAAGTCGAACGAGCGGACGCGGGCTCCGAGCCGGGAGGCGGCCAGGGAGAACAGCCCGCTCCCGCACCCCGCGTCCAGGAACGAGCGTCCCGCCAGGTCCCGCGTGCCCAGCGCCTTCACCAGCGATCCGACCGCGGCCTCGATCCGGGACTCGTCGACCAGGTCGATGAAGGCGCGCCAGTTGCTGCCGAACGCGAACCGGTCTCCGGCGCGGATCTCTGCCCTGCTGTCAATCATCGCCCTGCTGTCAATCATCGGTTCTGCCTCCCTGTGACGGTGCGATGTGGCCGTTCGATGTACGGCTGGGTGGACCGGTGCGGGGAGGTGGTCCGCCGGCCGGGGCGGCGGACGGGACGGACGAGGTGCCGGACGGGACGGGCGGAGGGGTGGCCGGGACGGCGGGCGGGCCGGGCGGCCGGGCGGCCAGCAGGCAGCCGAGCGCGAGCCAGAACGGCGCGCTGGCGATCAGGTTCGCCAGGGGGTTGGCGAAGAGGAGGCCCACGCAGTAGGCGAGCGCGACGGCGCGGAGCACCGCGAGGTCGCCGGCGCGCGGGTCCTTGACCCCGAGCCACACCAGGACGAGGAAGGCGAGCAGCGCCAGGATCCCCGCCTCGGCGGCCAGCCGCAGGTAGTCGTTGTGGGTGGCGATGTAGACGCCGAGCCGCGGGGAGTTCGCCGCGTACGGCGGGAACATCCCGTAGCCGATGCCGCGGAACGGGTGCGCGGCCGCCACGTCCGCCGCGAACTCGGCCGCGTTCCGCCGGACCGTGCTGTTGAAGCTCAGCTCGTCCGACGACCGGCCGCTGGTCGCGATCTGCTCGGCGGTGTCCAGGGTGCCGGGCAGGGTGATGGCGACCACCGCGGCGGCGACCGCGATCAGCACCCGGAACCGGGCGGAGCGGCCCTGGACGAGGACGAGGACGACGCCTCCGGCGGCGGCGAGGAAGGCCCCGCGGGACCGGGTCTCGGCGACGGCGGCGAAGCACACCGCGGCCGGGACGAGCCACACCAGCCGGTGCGTGTGGCGGGCGAGGCCGACCGCGGCGACGAGCGCGAGCGCGAGGACCCCGCCGGCGTAGTTCGGGTTGAGGCCGAGCCCCTGGAGCCGGTCCCCCGCGTGGTCGCCGGCGGCCAGCGTCCACGCGGCGCCGGCCGCCCCGGCCAGCGCGATCACGCGGACCAGCCGGTCCGGGCGGGGCGGCGCCGCCGCGCAGGCCGCGAGCAGCGCCAGCCCGGCGAGAAGCCCGACGAGGTCGGGCCGGCGGTCGGTGAGGGGCGTCAGGGGGAGCGCGGGCGCGGCGTAGCTGACGGCCAGCAGGGCGGCCAGCAGCCCGATCCACAGGTGGGCCGCGCGGAGGGGGAGGGCCCTGACGGCGATCTGGACTCCCGCGACCGCCGCCACCATGGCGACGGCCGCGAGGGCGGGGGACGACCCGGCGCCGATCCCCGCGCCGAGGAGAACGATCGGAATGATCAGAAGAACGGCCGCTTCCCGCCGCCACAGGAGGAGCGTGGCGAAAGGCGTGATGATCAGCAGCGGAATGATGATCGCCGGATATCGCACCACCGCATAGGCACCGGCCGGCGCGGCGACCGCGACGACGAGCCCGGCCAGGACGGCCAGGACCGTGCGGGACCGGCGGCCCGCGGCGGTCATCGGCGCGTCACCGGTCGTCCGCCGACATGCCCTTGCTCACGCTGTGTAATCACTTCTGTCTCGATTTCCGTCGATCGTGTCCCCAAATGACCAGGTCTTTGATCAATGATCATTGGCGGCTTGTCGCAGGTCGATTACAAATAGTAGTCATCCGGAAGTGATCATCGAGGGATCTGGGAGCGTGTCATGAGCAGCGGTACCAGGACGAGTTATCTGGTCACGGGAGGAGCCGGATTCATCGGCTCGCACCTCGCCGACGCCATGCTGGCCCGCGGCGATACGGTCACCGTCCTGGACAACCTCTCGACGGGCGATCCGGCGCGGCTGGAAGGGGCCCGGGCGTATCCGGGCCTCCGCTTCGTGCACGGCTCGGTGCTCGACGAGCTCATGGTCGACGAGCTGGTGCACCAGTGCGACGTGGTCGTCCACATGGCGGCGGCCGTCGGCGTCAAGCTGGTGGTGGAGCAGCCGCTGCGGTCGCTCACCACCAACATCCGCGGCTCGGAGATCGTGATCGAGGCGGCGCACCGGTACCGCCGCAAGATCCTGCTCACCAGCACCTCGGAGATCTACGGCAAGAACTCCGCCGGGCCGCTCCGCGAGTCCGCGGACCGGATCATCGGCAGTCCCGCCATCGTCCGCTGGAGCTACAGCACGGCCAAGGCCGTCGACGAGATCCTGGCCAACTGCTACCACCGGGAACGCGGCCTGGAGACCATCGTGGTGCGCCTGTTCAACACCGTCGGCCCGCGGCAGAGCCCCGCGTACGGCATGGTCATCCCCCGGCTGGTGCGGCAGGCGCTGCGCGGCGAGCCGCTGACGGTCTTCGGCGACGGCTGCCAGACCCGCTGCTTCGCCCACGTCGCCGACGTCGTCGACGCCATCCTGCGGCTGCTCGACGAGGACGCCGCGATCGGGCAGACGTTCAACATCGGGTCGTCCCAGGAGATCAGCATCCGCGAGCTGGCGGAGACGATCATCGCACGCTGCGGCAGCCGCTCGCCGATCCAGCTGGTCCCGTACGAGCAGGCCTACGGGGCCGGCTTCGAGGACATGCTGCGCCGCGTCCCCGAGACCAGCAGGCTGCGGGCGCTCACCGGGTGGGCGCCGCGCTACTGCCTCGACGACGTGCTGGCCGCCGCCATCGAGGAGGCGCGGGACGAACTCGCCGAGCCGGCCGGGCTCGCCGGGCTCGACGCGCCCGCCGGGCACGCCGCCGCCCCGGTCACGGTCTGACCATGGTCGTCTCGATCGTGCTCCTGGCGCTCCTGGCGCTGCTCCTGACGGACGTGCTGAGCTCGGCGCTGCGCCGGCTCGCCCTGCGCAAGTGCCTCACCGACCGTCCCGTGGAGGGACGGAAGGCCCATGAGAGGCCGACGCCCTACCTCGGCGGCGTGGCGATCGTCGGGGGCACGCTGGTTCCGCTCCTGCTGGTGAGCGGCCACTGGGACGGCCGGCTCGGCGTGCTCGTCCTCGCCGGCACGGCCGTCGCGGTGCTCGGGCTGGTCGACGACCTCCGCCCGCTGTCCCCGCTGACCCGGCTGGCGGTCGAGTGCCTCGCGGCGAGCGGCGTCGTCGCGGCCGGCGGCGGCCTGGGCGTGCTCGACGAGCGGCTGGACCCGGTGGTGACGGTGCTGTGGATCGTCGTCATCACCAACTCGTTCAACCTGCTCGACAACATGGACGGCGCCGCCGCCACGGTCGCGTCGGTGACGGCGGGTTCCCTGGCCGTGGCCGCGTACCTGTTCGGGCGGACGGGCTGCGCCCTGCTCCTGCTCGCCCTCGCGGCGGCCTGCGCGGGCTTCCTGGTGCACAACTGGCCGCCCGCGCGCATGTTCATGGGGGACGCGGGTTCCCTCTTCATCGGGTTCGTGATCGCCGGTTCCACCGTCCTGGTGGAGGCTCCGGAAGGGGCGCCGGCCCGGCTCGCCGAGGTACTGCTGGTCACCTTCGTCGCCACGGTGGACACCTGCCTGGTGCTCATCTCCCGGCGGCGGGCCGGCCGGGGCCTGTTCACGGGCGGCACCGACCATGTCACCCACCGGCTGCGGCGGCTGGGGCTGAGCGTCCCCCAGGTGGCGCTCACGCTCTGCGCCGCCAGCATGGCGGCCTGCCTGGGCGGCGTCCTGGTCGCCCACCAGCGGCTTCCGGGCGAGGCCATGCTCGCCGGGGCCGCCGCGGTCGCGGTCGCGCTGGTCTGGTGGTTCCTCAAGGTTCCGGTGTACGGGGCCGCGCCGGCGCCCGCCGGGGTCACCGGGCCCGCCGGAGCCGCGCTGGCCGCCGGGGAGCGGCCGCTGATCGGCACGGGCGCCGTCCCGCCGGTGCACGGCGCGCCGTTAACCGCCGAGCAGCCGATCGGTGACGTAACGTGACGGAACGTGGATGTGTGCTCACGCATCGTACAGGGGCGGGGATATGGAAGTCGGCAGGTACCTGGGCGTGGTGCGGCGGCACTGGCTGCTCATCACGATCTCCGTCGTGCTCTCCGGGATCGCCGCCGTGGGCTTCACGGCACGGCAGACCCCGCAGTACCAGGCGTCCGTGACGATGTTCGTGTCGGGGACCGGTAACGGTACCGACTCGACCTCCGCGTACCAGGCCAGCCTGCTGTCGCAGGAACGGGTGAAGTCCTACGCGGGCCTCCTCAAGAGCGGGCGGCTCGCCCGGGACCTCTCCCGGACGCTGGGCGGTGGCGCGAGCCCCGCGGAGTTGCAGGCGAAGATCTCGGTGGAGACCTTCCCGGGCTCGGTCCTGCTCAAGGCCACGGTGACCGACCCGTCCCCGGCCTGGGCCCGCAGCGTCGCCGACGCCCTGGGGGCCCGGTTCGCCCTGTTCATCGACGAACTGGAACGGGCGCCCGGCGCGAACCGCGCGCCGATCAAGGTGTCGGTGGTGGACGACGCCCAGGAACCGGCCGAGCCGGTGAGCCCGCGGCCCCTGGTGAACATCGCCCTGGGCCTGCTGATCGGACTCGCGATCGGCCTGGCGGGCAGCATGCTGCGCGACGCCTTCCAGGTGCCGGCGCCGTTCGGCGCCTCGCCGCCCGGGGACGACGGGCGGCGGCAGCCCCCGGCGGTGCGCGTCGGCTGGGGCCCCTGAACGCCGGCCGGGTTAAAGGTAAATCCTTATTTCAGCCGGTTGGGGCAATTTGTACGTTTCGTAGCGGGTATTGCGGCGATGCCAACAGAAACGCGTGGTCCCGGACATCCGTTCGGGGTGACACCGGGGTTGAGCCACGAGACCAAAGCCATGCTTTCTCGTACGGAGCGGGCGTGGCGCCGCGTTCGGAACGAAGTGGTGACGATGGCGGACACAGACGCTGGCAAGGCAGGCACGAGCACGGTTCGCGACCTGACCGAAGACCTTCCCGTCGACCAGCTCAAACAGGCCGGGCAGGAACTTGTCCAGGCGCTGATGGTCAAGGCCCTCCACATGGCCAGCGGAAAGGTCGAGAACCTGACGGGGCGGCTGACCGATGCGGCCGCGGGCGGTGCCGGCGGCACCGGGATGAAGATGGCGGCCACCGGGGCCAAGAAACTGGCCGAGGGCGAATCGCCTCTCAAAGCGGGGCTCAGCGCCGGGCTGACCGGTGCGAAAGAGACCGTCAAGGGCGCCCTGGGCGGCGGTGGCGGTGAGAAAGGCGGCGGGGGCGGCAAACGCCAGAGCAGTGCCAAGGTCGTCAACATCATCGAGGAGTTCGACGTCGGGCTGCCGTTGCGGGTCGCCTACGACCAGTGGACGCAGTTCGCCGACTACCCGAGTTTCACCCGCAAGGTGGAGAGCGTCGGCCAGGAATCCGACGAGAAGCTCGACTGGCGGGCGCAGATCTTCCTGTCCCACCGCAGCTGGGAATCAACGATCATCGAGCAGGTCCCGGACGACCGGATCGTCTGGAAGTCCAAGGGGGCCAAGGGCTATGTCGACGGCGCCGTGACGTTCCACGAACTGGCCCCCACCATGACCCGCGTCCTGCTGGTGGCCGAGTACCACCCGAGCGGATTCTTCGAGAAGACCGCGAACCTCTGGCGCGCGCAGGGGCGCCGCCTCCGTTCGGACTTCAAGCACATCAAGCGGCACATGATGACCCGCACGATCCTGGAGCAGGAGGAGTTCGAGGGCTGGCGCGGCGAGATCCGCGACGGCGAGGTCGTCAAGACCCACGAGGACGCGCTCAAGGAGGAGCAGGAGGCCGAGAAGAAGCGCGAGGGCGAGGAGCCCGAGGGCCGCGAGGAAGAGGAAGAGGAACCTCGCAAGGCCGAAGCGGAGAAGGAGCCGGAAGAAGAGGAAGAGGAGGAGCCCGAGCGCGAGGAAGAAGAAGAGGAGGAGGAAGAGCCGGAAAGCGACGAGGAGCCCGAGGAGCCCGAAGAGCGCTAACAGCGCGGTGTCCAGCGGCCGGGGGGAACCATGGTGGACAACGAGGACGAGAGTACGGGACGCGACCTGGAACGGGCCGAGTCCGGAGGCGAGCCCATCGAGGGCGAACCGCGCCGCGCGGTCACGCCGGCGAAGCCGAAGCCCGGTGAGGGACCGGACGTCTACCTCAACGTCCCGCTGCTCAAGGTGGACGAGATCTCCTTGGAGGTCGAGAACCTCGAAGCGCACGTCTCTCTCGTCGCCGAGGTGCTCGACCTGCTCAAGCTCAACGTCGGCGCGGACGTCTTCCTCGGCAGGGTCAAGCTGGAGATCAAGGGCGTGGAGGCCCAGGCGCTCCTGGAGGTCCGCCTCGACAACGTGGCCGTCGTCGTCGACCGCGTGCTGACCACGCTCGACCGCAACCCCGAGATCCTCCAGCACATCGGCCGCGGCGTGGAGTCCGCCGCCCGCGGCATCGGAGCGGGTGCGGGCGAGGCGGTCGGCGAAATCGGCAAGGGCGCCCGGGGCGCCGTAGAGGACGTCGGCAAGGGCGCCGGTGGTGCCGTCCAGGACGTAGGCAAGGGCACGGGCCGCGCCGTTGAGGACGTGGGCAAGGGTGCCGGTGGTGCCGTTGAGGACGTCGGGAAGGGTGCCGGCGGTGCCGTCCAGGACGTGGGCAAGGGCACGGGCAAGGCCGCCGAGGAAGTGGGCAAGGGGGCCGGTGGTGCCGTTGAGGACGTGGGCAAGGGGGCCGGTGGTGCCGTCCAGGACGTCGGGAAGGGCACGGGCAAGGCCGCCGAGGAAGTGGGCAAGGGCACGGGCGGCGCCGTCGAGGACGTCGGTGAGGGCACAGGTGGCGCCGTCCAGGACGTAGGCAAGGGTGCGGGCACGGCCGCCGAAGGTGCGGGCAAGGCCGCCGAGGGGGTCGGAGGCGTAGCGGGCAAGGCGGCTGAAGGCGTGGGGGGCGCCGCGGAAGGGGGCGGTAAGGAGGCCCTCGAAGGCGTCGAAGGTGCCGCCGAACAAGCGGGCAAGGCGGCCGAAAGCGTCGAAGGTGCCGCCGAGGAGGCGGGCAAGGCGGCGGAGGAGGCCGGAGGCGCCGCGGGCGAGGCCGCCGAAGGGGCCGAGCAGTTCACGTCGCTGCACAGCGCGCTGCGCGAGACCGAGGAGTCGGTTCGTGACCTGGGCCGGGCGCTCAGGCGGATCGTCGCCCGCCCGCCCCGCGCGACACACCGAGGGGATGAGTGAGCGTGGCAGGTGAACATCCAGGACCCGAGCTGAGGGCGTCGGCGGAGATCCTCTTCACCGCCACGGTGAAGGCGGACGAACTGCGTTTCCATGAGGTCCCGGAGAGCTCGGTGGAGTTCAGCGGCGACGCGGACGGGTCCTCGACCTCTGGCAGCGTCCGCACCAACCTGCCGGACGAGGTGGAGACGAACGTCACCTACCGCGACGTCCGGATCGACTACGCGATCGCCGCGAAACTGGCCGAGCCCGACGACGATGACCGGCCCTGACCCGCCCCCAGCGCGTCTCCTGGCCCGCCCTCGCACTGGTCACCGGCCGGCCTGATCGCCATCAGGATCCGGCTCGACCGCGGAAGGCGTGGCGGTAGGCCGAGGGTGAGGTCTTCATCGCGCGGGTGAAGTGGTGCCGGAAGGTCGCCGGCGACTCGAACCCCACCGCCGCGCCGATCTTCTCGATGGGCAGCGCGCCCTCCTCCAGCAGCGGCAGGCTGGCCATGACCCGCTGATGGATCACCCAGCGCAGCGGGCTGGTCCCGGTCTTGCGCTGGAAGTGCCGGATGAACGTGCGGGGGGCCAGCCGCGCGTGCCGGGCCAGCCCGGCGACCGTGATCGGCTCGGTGAGATGGTCCAGCGCCCAGGCCATCGCCTCGGCCACCGGGTCGCCGGTGGCCGGCTCGGGCACCGCGGCCTCCACGAACTGGGCCTGGCCGCCCTCCCGGTGCGGCGGCACGACCAGCCGCCGTGCGACCGAATTGGCGATCCGAGCGCCGTGGTCCTTGCGGACGAGGTGCAGGCACAGGTCCAGCCCGGCGGCGCTTCCGGCGCCGGTCAGCACGTCGTCCCCGTCCACGTACAGGACGTCGGGGGTGACCCGGACCCGCGGGTACCGGCTCCGCAGGAGATCGGCGTACCGCCAGTGGGTGGTCGCCTCGCGGCCGTCCAGCAGCCCGGCGGCGGCGAGCGCGAACGCCCCGGAGCAGATCGACACGATCCGCGCGCCGCGTTCCCGGGCCTCCCGCAGGGCGTCCAGGACGGGGGCGGGGACGTCGCCGCGCACGTCCGGGACCGCCACCACCATCACGGTGTCGGCGGCGGCGAAGTCGCCCAGGTCGTGCCCGGCCGTCATGGTGAACCCGCCGGCCGCCCGCATCGGCCCGCGTTCGAGCGAGCAGACCCGCAGGTCGTACCAGGGGACGCCGAGTTCGGGCCGGGGCAGCCCGAACACCTCCACGACCGCGCCCAGCTCGAACGGAGCCATGCCGTCGAAGGCGAGGACCGAGACCGTGTGCCGCACCGCGTCCGGCCGCACCGCGTCCAGTTTCACCGCGTCCAGTTTCACCGTGTCCAGCCGTGCCGCTCCAGCCGTGCCGCCTCCAGCCGTGCCGGGCGCCGCCGGGCCGGAGAGTCGATCGACATGGCACGATCTTAACGATGAAGGGCGTTCACGCCACTTCTGCCCGGGTGAGGACGCCGGGAAGACTCGGAGGCATGGCAGCGACGACGAACATTCCTCCCGCCTCCTCCTCCGAGGCCATCGCCCACTTCTCCGCCCGGCTGTCCTTCGAGACCGACGTGTCGGACGTGGCCGCGGACCTCGCGGACGGCGTGCCCGGCATCGTGGTGGTGGACTCCCGGAGCGCCGAGAGCTGGGACCAGGGCCACGTGGCGGGCGCCGTCCACCTGCCCACGGCGGAGATCCCGCGGCGGGCCGCCGAGGTGGTGCCGCCCGGCGCCGCCGTGGTGGTCTACTGCTGGGGGCCGGGTTGCAACGGGGCGACGAAGGCGGCCCTGGCGTTCGCGCGGCTCGGCCACCCGGTCAAGGAGATGATCGGCGGCTTCGAGTACTGGGCCCGCGAAGGGTTCCCCGTGGAGTCCGCCACCGGCGCCCCTGGGACGCCGGCGACCGTCACCCGGCGCTCCCCCGACCCGCTGACCGCGCCCGTCTCCGGGACCGCCTGCGCCTGCTGATGGTGTGACACGCGTCATGCGAGAGCCCCCGGAGAGGGGTGGGGAAAGGGGTCCCGAGGTTTGACGGTCGGGGTTCGGGCATAAGCGAGTGCGTCGACGACGTTAGACTTAACTGATCACCCTTCATGACGCCCCATGCGTCTGGCTCGTCCTTGCAGCCCACGATCTGACCGTGGTGCCTCCCGAGACGTGCCCCCCTCTCGGAAGGTAATGCGTGTCATCTGTGCCTGTTGGTAGTGCCCTGCCCGCGACCACCCCCGCCGCGGAGCCGGTCGCTCCCGCCCCTTCCTTCGCCGAACTCGGCCTCCCCGAGGCCCTCGTCACCGCCCTCGCGCGCCAGGGCATCGACAGCCCGTTCCCGATCCAGACCGCCGCGATCCCGGACGTCATGGCCGGACGCGACGTCCTCGGCCGCGGCAAGACCGGATCCGGCAAGACCCTGGCCTTCGGCCTCCCCCTGCTGGCCAGGCTGGCCGGCCGCCGCGCCGCGCCCAAGCGCCCGCTGGCGCTGATCCTGGTCCCGACCCGCGAGCTGGCCCAGCAGGTCCAGCAGAACCTGGAGCCGCTGGGCCGCACCCTCGGCCTGCACTTCAAGACCGTCATCGGGCAGACCTCGATGTTCAAGCAGATCGACGCGCTGCGCCGCGGCGTCGAGGTCCTGGTCGCCACCCCCGGCCGGCTCAAGGACCTGATGCGGCAGGGCGCCTGCGATCTGAGCGACGTCGAGATCGCCGTGCTGGACGAGGCCGACCACATGGCCGACATGGGCTTCCTGCCCGACGTCACCGACATCCTCGACCAGGCCCGGCCCGGCGGGCAGCGGCTGCTGTTCTCCGCCACCCTGGACAAGGACGTGGACGTCCTGGTCAAGCGCTACCTCAACGACCCGGTGACGCACGCGATCGGCCCGGTCGACGAGTCGGTGGACACCATGGACCACCACCTGCTGCTGGTGGCGCCCAAGGAGAAGGGCGCCATCACCGCCGAGATCGCCAACCGCGAGGGCCGGACCATCCTGTTCGCCCGTACCAAGCACGGCGTGGACCGGCTGGCCAAGCAGCTCACCCAGGTCGGCGTGCGGGCCGCGGGCCTGCACGGCGGCAAGAGCCAGGGGCTGCGCACCCGGACGCTGGCGGAGTTCCGTGAGGGCTCGATCAGCGTGCTGGTCGCCACCGACGTCGCCGCCCGCGGCATCCACGTCGACGACGTGAGCCTGGTGATGCACGTCGACCCGCCCGCCGACCACAAGGACTACATGCACCGCGCGGGCCGTACGGCGCGCGCGGGGGAGCGCGGCACGGTGGTGACGCTGGTGCTCCCCCACCAGGTGCGCTCCACCTCCGCCATGACCCGGCGGGCCGGCATCGAGGCGCCGCGCGTCCGGGTCGCCTCCGGTGACGGCGAGCTGGTCCGGCTGACCGGCGCGCGCATGCCGTCCGGGATTCCGATCGAGGAGCCGATCATCCCCGAGCGCCCGCGCCGCGAGAACGGCCGCGGCGGGCGCCCGGGCGGCCGGCGCGGCGGCGGACGCGGCTTCGGCGGACGCGGGTCCCGCTCGTACGACCGCGGGGACGGCGGCGGCCGCGCCCCGCGCAGCGAGGGCGCCGGCAGCGAGCCGTCCTACTCCGACCGCAGGGAGGGCTCGTACTCCGGCCGCCGCGAGGCTCCCTACTCCGGTACCCGGGAGGGCGGCCACGGCGGGGAGCGGCGCGGCTCGTACGGCGACCGCCGCGGCGGCGCTCCGCACGGCAACCGGCGCGGCGGCTCCTACAGCGGCGGGGGTGGCTCCTACAGCGGTGGGGGCGGCAAGCGCCGGGACGGCAACCGCGCGGCCCGCTCCAACTGACCCTTCACCGGCGCACAGTTCCACAGGTGCGCCGGACTCTCCCTGTGACCGCCGCACGCGACCGTGCGGCGGTCACAGGGGTTCACGGCCCCTGTCCTCCTCACGGAGGCGCTCCTCCTCACGGAGGCGCTCCTCCTCACGGAGGCGCTCCTCCTCACGGAGCTTGGTCTCCTCGCGCAACCTGTCCTGGAGGATCTGCAGGCCCTCCAGGCCGTCCACCGACATCGTGGCCAGCTCCTCCAGGATCGCCGGGTCGCTGCCGCGCAGCGGCGGCCGCCATCCCGACTCGGCGTCGAAGCTGCGCAGCACCCGGGCGGGAACGCCGCCGATCACCGCGTGGTCGGGGAACTCGCCGCGGACCACGGCGCCGCCCGCCACCGCCACGTTCCGGCCCAGCCGGGTGCCCGGCAGGATGATCGCACCGGTGCCGATCCAGCAGCCGTCGCCGATCCGCACCGGGTTGTTCTCCGGCCACTGCCGTCCGATCGGCATGTCCGGATCGCCGTAGCTGTGGTTCTGGTCGGTGATGTAGACGTTGGGGCCGGTGAAGACGTCGTCGCCGATCTCGATCGACTGGTGGCCCACGATGTGCGTGCCGCGGCCGAGCGAGCAGCTGCGCCCGATCCGGACGATGACGTCGGGGCCGAGGTCCAGCCCGGGGACGAACCCGGCCGAGATCGTGCAGTGGGTGCCGACCAGCGTGTGGTCGCCGATGGAGATCCACGGCTCGCCGTAGATGGCCCCCACCGGGAACCCGATGCAAGCGCCCTCACCCAGGTGGGCGAACTTCCGCCGGCCGGGCGTGTTCGGGGTGATCTCGCCCTGCCGCCGGACCCAGTCCCACCCGAGATGCACGGCCGAGTGCAGGCCCCGGCGGGTCCGGGCGGCCAGACGCTGCCGGATCGAGATGGTCTTGGGCGCCATGGCGCAACCGTACCGGTTGGTAGCAAAGGGGGCAGAGCGAGGGCCCGGCCATCCTCGGCCGGGCCCTCGTCTCGCACTCGGTGCCGGGTGGTCGCGACCCGCCCGGCACCTACTCGCCGTTAATCCATGTGATCCGCCGTTGACCCATGTGGTCCGATGCAGGCCGCCTACGTGCGCACCTGGCCACCGGTCCCGGCTTCCGCCGAGCTGCCCTCCTTGGACGACTCACCGGGCTGCACCTGGGCGTTGCCGCGCCGCGTCAGCACGGTGCCCGCGATACCCGCGGCCGAGGCCGCGGCGAGCATCGTCAGCGCCGCCTTGCGCCGCCGGCGGGCGTGCTGTGGCGGCTCGATGCGTTCGGCCGCGTTCGACAGCATCGAACCCACCCGCGGGCCCAGATCGACTTCCACGTACGTACCGGCCCGCCGCAATCGCGGCGCACTCCAGCCGCGCGCGATGAGGAGGCGGTCGGCGGCGATCTCACGCGTCTGCCGTGCCGCGGGTCCGATCCGCACGGCCGCGCCCGACGCGCCCTGGCGGAGCGTCTCCTGAGCACGGTTCAGCCGCGTAAGGGCTTCAACCCGCGGCTTCCGGCGGGTACTCATCATTAGGGACACGCTAACCTCCCTGTTTGCGAGGTCCTGCACTGCAGCCTTCCCCGCGAGCGGAAGGTAAACACGCCACGCGTAACCAAATGGTCACTCGTGGTGACGCGGGGCGGCGTGTCTGCACGACGAGAACGCACGACGAACACCTACGACGCACAGGAGGCGGCCCGCGTGGCTGAAGAACTCTTCGCGACCCTCAACACCAACCACGGGAAGATCGTCATCCAGCTCTACCCGGACAAGGCTCCGCTGACGGTGGAGAACTTCGTCTCCCTGGCGGAGGGCACCCGGGTCTGGACCCACCCCGCCACCGGAGAGAAGAAGCAGGAGCCGCTCTACAACGGCACGATCTTCCACCGGATCATCAAGGACTTCATGATCCAGGGCGGCGACCCGCTCGGCAAGGGCATCGGCGGCCCGGGATACGAGTTCCAGGACGAGTTCCACCCCGACCTGAAGTTCGACCGGCCGTACCTGCTGGCCATGGCCAACGCCGGGCCCGGCACCAACGGCTCCCAGTTCTTCATCACCACCAACGTCGCCCACACCCGGCACCTGACCGGCAGGCACACGATCTTCGGCAAGGTGATCGAGGGCACCAACGTGGTGGACGCCATCTCGGCGGTCCCGACCAGCCGCGAGCGTCCGGTCAACGATGTCGTCATCGAATCGGTGACGATCGAGCGTCGCCAGTCGTAATACAGAGAGAGACCCGCAAGGCCGACGGAGCCCCGTATGAGCGCAGATCCCAGCCCCGCCCCCGGACCCGACGCCCCGGTGCCGACGTGCTACCGGCACCCGGGCCGGGAGACCTATGTCCGGTGCACCCGATGCGATCGCTACATCTGCCCGGACTGCATGCGGGACGCGGCGGTGGGGCACCAGTGCGTGGAGTGCGTGGCCGACGGCAACAAGAGCGTGCGGGAGACGCGCACCGCCCTCGGTGCCCGCGCCGCCACCACGGCCACGCCCGTGGTGAGCTACACGCTCATCGGCATCTGCGTTCTGGCCTACCTGGCCGAGATCGCCTCCACCCAGGTCGTCCGTGACTTCATGATGGTCGGCCTGGGCGCGTCCGGCGGCCTGCCGGTCGGGGTGGCCGAGGGCCAGTGGTACCGGCTGTTCACCTCGATGTTCCTGCACCAGCCGCCGCAGGGCGGATCGTTCGGCATCACCCACATCCTGTTCAACATGTGGGCGCTGTGGGCGATCGGCCCGTCCCTGGAGCAGGTGCTGGGGCGCTGGCGCTTCCTGGCGCTGTACCTGCTGTCCGGGCTGGGCGGCTCGGTGCTGCTCTACCTGGTCGAGCCGTTCGACGGGGCGGTCGGCGCCTCAGGAGCGATCTTCGGCCTGTTCGGGGCCTTCTTCGTCATCGGCAAGAAGCTGGGCGGCGATGTGAAGCCGATCGTCTTCCTGCTGGTGATCAACCTCGTGCTCACGTTCGCGGTGCCGAGCATCTCCTGGGAGGGGCACATCGGCGGCCTGGCCACCGGGGCGCTGCTGGCCGTGGCCTACGCGCACGCGCCGAAGGCGCACCGGCAGGTGGTGCACATCGGCGCCTCCGTGGCCGTGCTGCTGCTGCTCGTGGCGCTGGTGCTGATCAAGACGGCCGATCTGACGTCCGGCATCGCCTGACCGGGGTGGCGGGGAACGCCGAGAGGGCCGGCCTGGCCTGATGTGGCCACATTCGGCCGTGGCGGGGTTCGGGACGGGATCCGGGGCGTGTCGTCGCGCGCAGGCGCGGTGGCACGCCCCTGTCCGTTCGCCGGGGGCGGCCCCTCCGCCGGGGACGGCTGTGCGCCGGGACGGCCGTACGCGGGCATGCGCGACCCACGCCACGTGCCACCGGGCGGATACGACGCCGTACGACGCCGTCACGTGCCCGGACAGGCGGGCTGCCGGCTCCGCGCTGAGGCGGACGGCGAGGACCGCTACGACGGCCGCCTGTGGAAAACCTGGGGACAGGACGGACCTTCATCCCCAGCCTGTGGATAACTCTGGTGGATTAGACGGCCGGGAAAGTGGGTAACCGGCCGCTCAACGCCAGCGAGTGGACAGGATCACGCCCAGGATGATGGCGGTGAAGCCGATCCCCAGGTTCCAGTTCCCCAGGTCGGTCATGAACGGCACGTTCGTGCCGGTGCTGGCCGTCACGTAGAACGTGGCGATCCAGGCCAGGCCGACCAGCCACAGGCCGACCATCGTGGGGACCAGCCAGCGCGGGCTGACCTGCGGTGCCTGGGACTTCTGCGGCGGCGTGTAGACCGCCTTCTTGCGCACTTTGGACTTGGCCACGGTGGGTTCGATCTCCTCGGGCGGCGGCGGCCGGAGCGCCGGTCCGCACATGGGTGGTTGTCGGTTAGCGTAGTCGCTGGTGAGCAGCGTACGGCGTCCGGCGTGGGGAAGCATCATCCCAGCCCTCACGCTTCTCGCGGGAACCCTGTTCGCGGCGAGCGCGAGCACGGCCCGCGGCACCGGCCTGCGCGAGGACGGGCGCACCCGGCTCACCGAGCTGATCGGCGCCGAGCAGCGCCGCACCCGCCACGCGCGGGCCGACTACCAGCGGCTCCGGGACGAGGTCGACGCTATCTCCCGCAGGGCCGGCCAGGACGACGCGCGGGTCACCGACGCCCAGGCCCGCGCCGACCGGCTCGCCAGGGACGCCGGGATCACCCCGCTCACGGGCACCGGCGTACGGGTCACCCTGGACGACGCGCCGCAGAACGGAGAGCAGCCGCGCGACGCCGGCCCCGACGACCTGGTGGTGCACGAGACCGACGTCCAGGCCGTCGTGAACGCCCTGTGGGCGGGCGGCGCCCTCGGCATGCAGATCATGGACCAGCGCGTGATCGCGACCAGCGCCGTGCGCTGCGTCGGCAACACCCTCATCCTGCAGGGGGTCGTCTACTCGCCGCCGTTCCGGATCACCGCGGTGGGCGATCCGGCCCGCCTGCGCGCGGCGCTCGACCGCTCCCCCGAGATCACGATCTATAAAAGGTATGTGCGCGAGTACGGTCTCGGCTACGCGGTGCGCTCCGTGGGCCGGGTGACGCTGCCCGCGTACACCGGGAACGTGACGATGAACCACGCGCGGGTGCCGGCCGACCCCGAGAGGGACGGCGGTTCCTAGCGGTCGGGGAGGGGACGCGCCGTGCGGGCGATCATCCGTGGTCTGGGCGAGCTGTGCATCACCGCGGGGCTGATCCTGCTCCTGTTCGTCACCTACCAGCTGTGGGGGACCGGCCGCTACACCCAGGACCAGCAGGACCGCCTCGGCGAGGAGCTGGCCCGCTCCTGGAAGCGGTCGTCGCCCGAGCCCGCCAAGGTCACCCTGGAGAAGGTGAAGCTGGGCAAGGGCCTGGCCACGATCCGGATCCCCCGCTTCGGGGCGGACTACCGCTACGTCATCGTGGAGGGCGTCGAGCAGTCCGACCTGCGCAAGGGGCCCGGCCACTACCCCGGCACCGCGATGCCCGGCGGCGTCGGCAACTTCGTGGTCTCCGGCCACCGCACCACGTACTCGGCCCCGTTCAACCGGGTCGGGGAGCTGCGCACCGGCGACCGGATCCTCATCGACACCCGCGAGAAGCAGTTCGTCTACCAGGTCACCGGCCGCAAGATCGTCAAGCCGACCGCGGTGGAGGTCACCGCGCCCGTCCCGTTCCGGCCCGACGACCGGCCCACCGACCGGCTCATCACGCTCACCACCTGCCATCCCAAGTACTCCGACGCCGAACGGATGATCATCTTCGGGCGGCTGACGTCGGAGATCCCCCGGGCCCGCGCCGCGGCCCCCGTAGGCTGAGACACGCCTGGAGCTGAGACACGCCCGGAAAGGAGCGCGATGTACGCCTGGATCTGGCGGCGGCTGCCGGGCGGCCGGCAGGCCAAGGCCGCCACGGCGGCCGGCCTCGTCCTGGCGGTCTGCCTGGTCCTCTGGTACGTGGTCTTCCCCCGGGTGGAGTCCAGGCTCCAGATCGACCAGGGCGTCATGCACACCACGCCCGCCTCCCCGTCCTCCCCGGCGCCCGACCGCCGCTGAGCGCCGCCGCCCGCCTCCCGCCGCCCGCCTCCCGCCGCCCGCCGTACGGCCCGGGCCACCCCGCCCGCACCGGAGGACGTGCGGCGGCGGAGAATGGCGGCGTGCGTGTTCTGGTCGTGGACAACCACGACAGCTTCGTCTTCAACATCGTCCAGTACCTGCGGGAACTGGGCGCCGACTGCCTGGTCGAGGACCGTTCGGACGTCGCCGTCGCGGACGCCGCCGGCGTGGACGGGGTGCTGCTGAGCCCGGGCCCCGGGCACCCCGCCGGCGCGGGAGTCTGCCTCGACCTCGTCCGGGACGCCGAACGGCGCGGGCTGCCCCTGCTCGGCGTCTGCCTCGGCCACCAGGTGCTGGGCCACGTGTACGGCGCGACCGTCGGACGGGCCCCGCGGATCGTGCACGGCTCCACCAGCCCGATCCACCACGACGGCCGCGGGGTGTTCGCCGGGCTGCCCGACCCGTTCACGGCGACCCGCTACCACTCGCTCGCCGTCGTGCCCGAGACGGTGCCGGAGATCCTGGAGATCACCGCCCGTACCCCGGACGGCGTGGTGATGGGGCTGAGGCACCGGCACCGGCCGCTGGAGGGCGTCCAGTTCCATCCCGAGTCCGTGCTGTCCGAGCACGGCCACCGGCTGCTCCGGAACTGGTTGCTGACCTGCGCCTCTGTCGTACGGGAGGGGCCGCCGCGAGCCGTGCGCCGGTAGCCGCCGAGTCCGCCGTCGAAGAAATTTCCTGAAACGCGTAACGCTGGGGCCTTCATAGCCGAAGTTCCAGTTGAGGGCTTCCGCCATTGCCCCCGAGTGGCGGAAGCCCTCATTCAATTCCCATGGCGAACGCCCGCCATGACGTGCACGCCATGACGAACGCCCCGGGCCCCGGCTCTCTCAGAGAACCGGGGCCCGGGGCGTTGACGGCGATGCGTCAGTCGTTCTCCCCAGGCGGGCCGCCCGGACCGGGCAGCCCCGGAGTGGGCGGCGTGGGCGTCGGCGACGGCCGCTGCGCCACATGGATGGTGATGGTGTCGCCGGGGGCGACGGTCGCGTCCGGGCCGGGCTCGTGGGCGAAGACCTGCCCCGGCGCCACCTGCTTGTCGGGCGGCGCCTCGCCCGTCACGGTCTTGCACTTGAGCCCCAGCTGCGCGAGCTGGCCGCAGGCCGACCGCTGGCTGGTGTTGAACAGGTTGGGCACCTTGATGTTGCTGGGACCCGCCGAGACGTACAGCGTGACCTTGGTCTTCTTCGGCAGCTTCTGGCCGGCGCCCGGATCCGAACGGATCACGTTGCCGCGCGGCACCGAGTCATGCGTCTGGACGTCCCGTGAGACGTCGAAGCCCTTGCCCTCCAGCAGCTGCTTGGCCACGACGTAGGCCTTGCCGGCCACCTCCGGGACCTCCACCAGCTCCGGCGGCTTCTTGCCCTTGGAGACGACGAGGTTGACCGAGGTGCCCTCGTCGACGGCGGCGCCCGGCGCCGGGTCGGTGCTGATGACGTGATCATCGTCGACCTCGTCGCTGTATTCCTCGGTGACCTGGCCGACCTCCAGGCCCACCTTCTGCAGCTCGGCCCGGGCGTTGCTCTGTGAGGCGTTCACCAGCGCGGCGGGCACGGCGACCTGGTCGGGCCCGCCGTCACGGGTCACCGCCCAGCCGATCAGCCCGGCACCGCCGATGAACACCACGGCCAGGGCCAGCCACAGCGCGACCTTGCGGCCCGCGCCGTCACGCTCGGGACCCCGGTCGTCGTAGTGGACCGGCGGCAGGTCGTAACCGGGACCGCCCGGCCGCCGCACCTGGGTGCGCGCGGGCCCGCCCGGCATGGCGCCCATCACCTGGGTGCCCTGCGGTTGCGCCCCCATCATCATCGTCGACGCCGCCGTGGACGACACCGGATGGCCCTGCAGGACGCGCTGGATCTCCTGCCGGAACTCGTTGGCGTTCTGGTAGCGGTGACCGGCGTCCTTGGCCATCGCCTTCAGCACCATGGCGTCGGCCCACTGGGGGATCTCCGGGTCGATCTGGGACGGCGGGACCGGCTCCTCCCGGACGTGCTGGTAGGCGATCGCCACCGGCGAGTCCCCGGTGAACGGGGGCCTGCCGGTGAGCAGCTCGTACAGCACGCAGCCGGTCGAGTAGATGTCGCTGCGGGCGTCCACCCGCTCACCGCGCGCCTGCTCGGGCGACAGGTACTGGGCGGTGCCGATGACCTGCGCGGTCTGCGTCATGGTGGCGGCGGAGTCGGCCATCGCCCGGGCGATGCCGAAGTCCATGACCTTGACCTCGTGGTTACGGGTCATCATCACGTTCGCCGGCTTGATGTCCCGGTGGACGATGCCGCCGCGGTGGCTGTAGTCCAGCGCCCGCAGGATCCCGTCGGTGATCTCCAGTGCCTTCTCGGGGAGCAGCGCGCGGTTCTCCCGGAGCAGGTCGCGCAGCGTGCTCCCGTCGACGTACTCCATCACGATGTAGGGGATGGAGGTGTCACCGATCATGTCCTCGCCGGTGTCGTACACGGCGATGACCGAGGGGTGGTTGAGCGAGGCCGCGGACTGCGCCTCCCGCCGGAACCGTTCCTGGAACGTGGGATCGCGCGCCAGGTCCGAGCGCAGGGTCTTGACCGCGACCACGCGATCGAGGCGCTGGTCTCTGGCACGGTAGACCTCGGCCATGCCGCCGCGCCCGATCACGATATCGAGCTCGTAGCGACCGCCGAGCAGCCGAGGTTGGCTCATATGTGTACTTTCCCTCGTACCTCTACACCTTGTCCTCTGAACCTAGCCGCCCGCTCTCGGTGGGTGCGGGACGTGGGCTCGGAGTTGACGGAGTCATGGTGCCGTCCGTCGGACTCGGTGTTGGATCTGGGGCGGTGGACGTCGCCCTGGGCGGTTTCCTGGTTGGCTTCTGTGAAAGGGACGCGCGGGAGTACCGGGGCGTTGACGAACGGAGGGAGCGGGTGGCGTCCTGGGCGGCCGAGCCGAGGCCCCGCCACATTGTGCCCACCGCGACGACACCGAGCAAGAGGGTCCCGGTCGCCATCGAGGCATAGTCCTGTGCCGCGCGCCGTCGTGCGGCACCGGCCCCCGGGGTGAGGGTATCCGGACTCCGCTCGTCGTCAAATCGCAGGGGGGCGGCCCGGCCGGCGGCGGCCGGCGCCAGGGAGTCGCGGACGAGCACCGCCCGGTCGGCGACCTCGTACGCACCGGCGGGACGGTCGGCGGGGCGCTTGGCCAGCAGATCGGCGACCAGGGCCCGGACCGGCGCGGGCACCGACTCCGGCAGCGCGGGCGGCGCGGAACGTACGTGCTGGAGGGCCACCTCGGCCGGGGTCGCACCCTTGAACGGCACGTGCCCGCTCAGGCATTCGTAGGCCACGACCCCCAGCGAGTAGAGGTCGGCGGCAGGGCTGGCGCTCTGGCCGGAGGCCCGTTCGGGCGCGATGTAGGACGCCGTGCCCATCACCACCCCGGTCTGGGTCTGCGAGGCCGCCGCCGGCCGGCGCGCGATGCCGAAATCGGTGATCTTGACGATGCCGTCCCGCGTCACCATCAGGTTGCCCGGCTTGACGTCGCGGTGCACGATCCCGGCCGCGTGGGCGGCGGCCAGCGCCCGCGCCGACTGCGCGACCAGGTCGAGCACCGTCGCCACGGGCAGGGCCCCGGCACGGGCGATGATCTCGGCCAGCGGCTCGCCGTCGATCAGCTCCATGACCAGGTACGTCCGGCCGTCATGGGTGCCGGTGCCGTACACCCGGGCGATCCCGTCGTGACGCAGCGCCGCGGTGAACTCGGCCTCGCCCTGGAACCGGGAGCAGGCGGCGGGGTCGGACATCAGCTCCGGCCGCAGCAGCTTGACCGCGACCTCGCGGCCGTTAACCGCGTCCGAGGCCCGCCAGACCTCGCCCATCCCCCCGATGGCCAGCCGCTCCCGCAGCCGGTACCGGCCGTTCAGGACGAGGTCGCCGCTCATTTGCTGACCACCGCCCGCATGATCGCGCCCGCGATCGGGCCGGCGTTCTCGCCACCGCTGCCGGTGCCCTCGGTCACGACGGCGAACGCGTACCGGGGGTTCTGCACCGGAGCGAACCCGGAGAACCAGCGGGCGTTGGGGTTGCCCAGCCCCTGCTCGGCGGTGCCGGTCTTGCCGGCGATGCCGAACTGCGCGAGGTTGCGCGCGGTGCCCTCGGTGACCACGGCCCGCATCATGTCCGCCAGCTGGTCGGCGGTGTCGCCCTTCATCGCCTGCGAGAACTGCTTGGGCTCGGCGTTGTACAGCTCGCTCTGGTCCTTGGCCCGGACCTTCTCCACCAGGTACGGCTTCATGATCTTGCCGTTGTTGGCGACCGCCGCGGCGACCATGGCCATCTGCAGGGGAGTGGCGCGCACGTTCTCCTGCCCGATGCCGGAGCGGGCGGTGCCGTCCTGGCCGGTGGGCTCCATCTTGCCGGTCTCCGGGTTGCGGACCTCGACCGGGACGTCGCTCTCGGCGGCGCGCAGGTTGGGCTCGATCTGCACCGGCCGGTTGAACCCGAACTTGCTGGAGCCCTGGTTGAGCTTCTCGATGCCCATCTTCATCGCCATCTCGGCGAAGGTGGTGTTGCAGGACTCGGCGAACGCGCCGCGCAGCGGGGCACGGCTGCCGCAGTTGCCGGTGTCGTGCGAGTTGGGCAACGCCTTGTTGGACCCGGGCAGGATCAGCGTTCCGGTGTTGACGGTGCTGGAGGAGCTGAGACCGTTCTGCTCCATCGCGATGGCAGCCGTCACGGTCTTGAACGTCGAGCCGGGCGGGAAGGTCTGGCTCATCGCGTTGTCGATCAGCGGCTTGATGACGCCGGCCTGCTTGTCGAGCTGCTCCAGCCGCTTGCCGCCCTTGAGCCCGGTCTGCGGGGCGACCTCGTTCGGGTCGAACGAGGGGAACGACGCGAGCACCACGATCGCGCCGGTCTTGACGTCGATCACCGCCGCGCCCGACCGCCGCGACGTCTTCTTCAGCTGCGCGTACGCGACCTGCTGCGCCCGGGGGTCGAGCGCCAGCTCCACGTTGGCGCCCTCGGCCTTCTTGCCGATGAAGGTGTCGAACCAGCGCTGCTGGGTGATCCGCTTGTCCTTGCCGCCCAGCAGCGAGTTGTAGGCCATCTCGACCTTGGACGCGCCACCGTTGAAGTACCCGGTGACGGGCGAGTAGATCATGCCGTCCTTGTACGTGCGGCCGTACTTGGGGTTGTCCTTGCCGGTCTCCTTCGAGGAGACCAGGACCTGGCCGCCCGCGATGATCTGCCCGCGCGGCGCGTTGAACACGTCGGCGTACTGCCGGGAGTTCTTGCTGTCGGTGCGCAGCGCCTCCGCCTGGCTGCCCTGCATGTAGTTCACCTGGGCCATCAGCCCGAAGAACAGCAGCATCGCGAAGATCGCGACCCTGCGCAGCGGCTTGTCCATGTTCATCGGGGAGAGCTCACCTCATACTCACGATCTGGGTCATGCCCTCGTCCTGGATGGCCTGCGGCGCGGGCTTGCGCGCGTCGTGGCTCATCCGCGCCAGGATCGCGATGAGGATCCAGTTGGCCATCAGGGAGGAACCGCCCTGGGAGAGGAAGGGTGTCGTCAGACCGGTGAGGGGGATCAGCTTGGTGACACCTCCGACGATGACGAACACCTGGAGCGCCAGGACGAACGACACACCACCGGCGAACAGCTTCAGGAACGGGTCCCGCGCCGCGATGGCGGTCTTCATGCCGCGCTGCACGATCAGCGCGTATATCAGTAGCAACGCCATCAACCCGGTCAGGCCGAGTTCCTCGCCGAGCGAGTCGAAGATGAAGTCGCTGAACGACAGCGGGGTCTGCCAGGGCTGGCCCTGGCCGAGGCCGGTGCCCAGCACCCCGCCCTGGCCGAGCGCGAACAGGCCCTTCATCAGCTGCGCGCTGTCGGAGTACTCGCCGCCCAGCTTGGCGCAGGCGCTGAAGCCGGGGAACCCGCTGCCCGCGGCGGCCTCCTGCTTGTAGATGTCGGTGTCGGGGTTGACCGGGACGACCTTGCCGCTCTCCAGCAGGCAGCCGCCGTCGAAGTAGGGCTTGGGGTTCTGCCAGATGTCGATCCGCTGGTTCACGTGACCCATGAACGGCAGCAGCGTGGCGATGAAGATGCCGACCGCCAGCAGCCCGACGCCGATCAGCACCCAGGAGACCCGCTGCGTGGCGATGTAGAGCATCGACACGAACAGGCCGAAGTACAGGAGGGCGGTGCCCAGGTCCTTCTGGACGAACAGCACGCCGAGGCAGAAGATCCAGATGACCATGATCGGGCCCAGGTCCCGGGCCCGCGGCAGGCTGAACGGCCCGATCTTCTTGCCGATCAGCGACATCGCCTGCCGCTTGTTCACCAGGTAACCGGCGAAGAAGACGACCAGCAGCAGCTTGGCGAACTCGCCGGGCTGCACCGAGAAACCGCCGATCGAGATCCACACCCGGGCGCCGTTGATCTGCCGGCCGATGCCCGGCACGATCGGCAGCAGCAGCAGGATGATCGCGCTGAGGCCGATCAGGTAGGTGTAGCGCTGCGCCGTCTTCGGGGTGAACGACAGCGGGGCGTCGGTCTTGTCGGTGTCCCGCATGATCAGCACCGCGGCCACGAACAGCCCGATGCCGACGAAGGTCCACATCAGCTGGGACGGGGCGTCGGCGGCGTCCTTGACCGCGGTCCCCTCCAGCAGCGCGGCCCGCTTGTCCGCGCTGGTGTCCAGGTCGAGCCGGTAGATCATGGCCAGCCCGACGCCGTTCAGCGCGACCGCCAGCGGCAGCAACAGCGGGTCGGCGTACGGGGCGAACTTCGCCTGCACGAAGTACGCGGCGAACGCCAGCACCGCCAGGCCGCCGCCGTAGCCGAACAGCCCCGCCGGGATGCTGCCGTCACGCGCCAGCCCGACCTCCGCGAACGCCGACAGCGTCAGCACCATCGCGAAGATCAGCAGCGCCAGTGAGGCGGCGTTGCGGCGCTGGTACGGCAGCTGAGCCCGGATCTGGTCCCCGATGGAGCTCACTTACGATCCCCCTCCACTGGACGGGCAGTCGGGGATCGTCGAACGGTTGTTGCCCTTGCAGGCGTTCACGCGCCCGTTCAGCCGGTTCAGCTCGGCCTCGGCGGCGGCCAGCCCGATGAACGCCCGCTGGCCGCCCTGGACGGCCTTCATGTCGCTCTCCGGCAGATCGCTGAGCGCGATGCCGCTGTCCTTGACCTTGACCTGCTGGCAGGCCTCCTGGCCCTTGCCCTTGAAGACGACGACCTTCCCGCGCTCCACGGTGAGGACGTACTTGCACACCACCTTGCGGAGCGCGTCGATCCCGCCGGGCCCGTCCACCGTGTAGGTGTCCTTCACCGCCTGCTGCTTGTCCAGCGGCAGGTCCGCCACCATGATCGGCGGGTTGGGCTGGTCCTTGGCGTCGGCCTTGCGGGACAGGTCGAGCCCGGGAAGCTTCTGGGTGGTACCGCGGAAGAGGACGACCTGCCCGCTCTCCTGGCCGATGTAGTAGCCGCTCTTGATGTTCTGCAGCGCCACGACCCCGACGGCGGCCACACCGACCACCACGACCCCGGCCGCCCCGATCAGCCAGGCCCACTTGCGGGCGCCGCGCGTGGCCCTCGGCCGCGCCATGGCGCCCGGCGGCGGCGTGCCCATCGGCTCGTTCATCGGCAGCGGCGGCGGCCGTTCGTCCACGGCGACCGGCGGCTGCGGCATCGTGTCGCGTAGCTGCGCGGCACGTCCGGCGGGCGTGTCGGCCGGGGCCCCCTGGCCGCCGCCCGGATTGCCCGGGACCTCCGGCGGACGGGCGGTGGCCGCCGCGCCCACCGCATGCCCGGGGCCGCTCGGCGGCGGCTGGTTCCCCAGCTCCACCACGTCGGCGACCACGCAGGTGATGTTGTCGGGTCCCCCGCCGCGGTTGGCCAGGTCGATCAGCTGCCGGACCGCGTTCTCGGGGTCGTCGACGTCGGTCAGCACCTGGAAGATCGTCTCGGCGGTGACCACGCCCGACAGGCCGTCGGAGCACAGCAGGTAGCGGTCGCCGACCCGGGCCTCGCGCAGCGACAGGTCCGGATCGACCTCGCCCCGCCCGTCCAGCGCGCGCAGCAGCAGCGATCGCTGCGGGTGCGAGGCGGCCTCGTCCGGGCTGATCCGCCCCTCGTCGACCAGCGACTGCACCAGCGTGTGGTCATGGGTGATCTGGAACAGGCTGCCGTCGCGCAGCAGGTACGCGCGGGAGTCCCCGATGTGCACCAGCGCGACCTGGTTGCCCGCCCACAGCATCGCGGTCAGGGTCGTGCCCATGCCCTGCAGCGCCGGATCCGACTCGACGATCCGGTGCAGGTTGTCGTTGGCCGCCTTGACCGTGTGCTCCAGCGCGGCCAGCAGCTCGGGCGCCGGGAGGTCCTTGTCCAGCTTGCGCAGCTCGGATATGGCGGCGGCGCTGGCGATCTCGCCGCCGACATGGCCGCCCATCCCGTCGGCCACCGCGAGCAGGTGCGCGCCCGCGTACGCCGAGTCCTCGTTGCCCTCGCGCAGCATGCCGACGTCGGAGCGCGCGGCGTAGCGGATTCCCAGAGTCATTTGCGCAGCTCGATCACGGTCTTACCGATACGGACCGGCACGCCCGGAGGCACCGGCATGGGGCGGGACACCTTGGTGCGTCCCAGATAGGTCCCGTTGGTCGAGCCGAGATCTTCCACGATCCACTGACCGTCCTGCGGATAGAGCCGGGCATGCCGGCTCGAAGCGTAGTCGTCGGTCACCACGAGCGTGGAGTCATTGGCCCGGCCGACGGTGATGGGAGCCCCCGTGAGGTCGATGACGGTGCCCGCCCGCTCGCCCTGGACGACCACCAGCTTGTTCGGGGCGCTGCGCTGCGGCGCCCGCTGCGCCTTGGGCGGTTTCGCCGCCTTGGCGGGGCGCGGCTGGGACGCCCGCCCGGCGGCCTTCGAGCCGAAGAGGTCGGCCCGGATCACGCCGACGGCCGCGATGACGAAGAGCCAGAGCACCGCGAGGAACGCCAGCTTGATCAGCGTGAGGGTGAATGGGGACATCGGAGTCGGGGTTACTCCCTATCGCGGCGGAACACGAGTGTCGTCCGGCCCATCGTGACCCGTGAACCGTCGACGAGCGTGACCCGCCTGATCGGCTGACCGTTCACGAAGGAGCCGTTGGTCGACCCTAGATCGACGAGAGCGATTTCGGGACCTTCTACGCGGATCTCGGCATGATGCCGCGAGACGCCCGGGTCGACAAGGCGCAGATCGCAGTCCGTGCCGCGGCCGAGCAGTGTGACCGGGGTATTGATCTCATAGGTGCGCTGGGTGGCGTCGCCCCCCTCCACCGCCGTGGTGACCAGCAGCCGCGGATGACCGCCGAAAACTCCGCCCCGCCCCTGCGGGACATCGCTCACCGGCTTGCGGATCTCGCCGCCCTCGACCGTCGAGCCCCGGATCACGCCGGACCGGATCCGGAACATGCCCGTGGCCAGGTCGCCGGCGTTCTCGAAACGGACCCGCACCGGCCCCACGAAGGAGTACCCCTGCTCCTTCGCGTATTCTCGCGCCAGGTTCGCCAGCTCTTGGCTGAGGCTGTCGGCGTAGACCTGCAGCCGCTGCCCGTCCTGCTCGGAGATCTCGACGACGAAGTCGTTCGGCACCAGGGTCCGCCCCTGTGCGACGATCGCGGCCCGGTCATCCATCTCGCGCTGTACGGCGCTGGCCACCTCGACCGGCTGCAGCTCCGACTTGAAGGCCCGGGCGAAGGCTCCTTCGACCATGCCCTCGAGCCGTCGCTCGAAGCGCTGAATGACGCCCACGGGCACCTCCCTTCCCCACTGGTAGACGATCGTATCGGTGCGAAGGTTCGCTCGAAGTATCTGGCTACCTAACCACTCCTCTGACCGTGCTAGCCTTTTCGAGCACCCCCGGGAACGGGGAGGTCACCCGGGCGGGTGGCGGAACGGCAGACGCGCACGGTTCAGGTCCGTGTGTCCGCAAGGACGTGAGGGTTCAAATCCCTCCTCGCCCACTCGGAGTTGGGGGAGTGTGGTCGCGGCTTGAGGCCGCTTCCGTGCTCCTCCTCGTCATTTTGCCCAGGGGGACGACCCCCTGGAACCCCCGGTGTGCTCGGGCTTCGCCCTCGCCTGGCGGTTCGCGGCCTGGGGCCGCTTCCGCGCTACCGCAGGTTCCTGTCAAGGGAAGGCCACCTGGCCCCCTGGTGTGCTCGGGCTTCGCCCTCGCCTGGCGGTTCGCGGCCTGGGGCCGCTTCCGCGCTACCGCAGGTTCCTGTCAAGGGACGGTTGCCTTGCCGCCGGTGTGCTCGGGCTTCGCCGCTTCGCCGCTTGGGGCCGCTTCCGCGCTCCTCCTCGTCATTTCGATCCGTTGACGCACCGGCTGGCGCTGTATGCGGACGGACGCGAGGTCGCCGAGCACAGCGGGCCGGCGGGTGAGTTCTCCGTGCCGGAGGGTAAGGCGCGCTACCGGCTTGAGTGCGACATGGACGCCTCGAAGGTCCTGCCCGTGTCGGTCCGGACGGCGACGGCCTGGACGTTCACCTCGCGGGCCCCGTCCGGCCACTCCTCCGAGCCGCTGCCGCTGCTGCTTGTGGACTACGACCTGGCGCTGGACCTGCGCAACCGGCCGGTGCCGGGTAAGGAGTCGGTCTTCACGGTCAGCCGGTACGCCGGGGCGTCCAGGGTGACGTCGTTCACGCTGTGGACCTCTGCCGACGACGGTGCCACGTGGACCAAGGCCGCGGCCCGTTCCCTGGGGGACGGCCGCTACGCCGCCGTTCTGCCCGCCTCCGGCGGCTCAGCCGAGGATGCCGCGGTCGTAGGCGGCGGCTACGGCGGCGGCGCGGTCCTTGACGCCGAGCTTGGCGTAGATGTGGGTGAGGTGCGTCTTGACGGTGGCCTCGCTGATGAACAGCTCGGCGGCGATCTCGCGGTTGCCGGTGCCCCTGGCGACCAGCCGGATGACCTCGCGTTCGCGGGCGCTGAGCGATCCGCCGTGCGGTGACCGTACGCGGGAGACCAGGCGGGAGGCGATGGCGGGCGAGAGGACGGTCCGGCCCTCGGCGGCGGCGCGGACGGCGGTGAACAGCTCGTCGCGCGGCGCGTCCTTGAGCAGGTAGCCGGTGGCGCCCGCCTCGATCGCCGGGATGGTGTCGGAGTCGGTGTCGTAGGTGGTGAGGACCAGGACCTTGGACGGCAGGCCGAGACGGCCCAGCTCGGTGATCGCCTCGACCCCCCCGCCGCCGGGCATGCGCAGGTCCATGAGGACGACGTCCGGGCGCAGCCGGGTGGCGAGCGCGACGGCCTCCCGGCCGTCGGCGGCCTCGGCGAGGACCTCGAAGCCGGGGGCGCTGGCGAACATGCCGCGCAGACCGTCGCGGACCACCGGGTGGTCGTCGACGATCAGCAGGGTGATGGTGCGGTCAGCCATGGCTGATCAAGGGTACGCGGGCGGAGACGGCGGTGCCCTGCCCCGGCTCGGACTCGATCTCCAGGGTGCCCAGCACCCGCTCGGCCCGCTCGCGCATGCCGTTCAGGCCGAAGCCGCGGGTGGGCCGGGAGAAGCCGCGGCCGTCGTCGCGGACGTCCAGGGTCACCTCGTCGTCCATGTAGGAGAGGGTGACGCCGATGCGGCCGGCGGCGGCGTGGCGTACGGCGTTGGCGAGGGCCTCCTGGGCGATGCGCAGGAGGGTGGCCTCGATCTCGTCGTGCAGGGGTTCGACGGTGCCGGTGACGGTGAGGCGGGCCGCCGGATGGGCGTTGACGATCTTTTTGAGGGCCTCGGGGAGGGTGGCGTGCTCCAGCGGGCTGGGAGCGAGGTCGTGCACGGAGCGGCGGGCCTCGTTGAGGCTCTCGCGGGCCAGGGCGGCGGCGCGTTCGACGTGCCCGCGGGAGGTCGCGGGGTCGGTGGTGTCGGCCGCCGCCTGGAGCTGGGTGATGATCCCGGCCAGGCCCTGCGCGATGGTGTCGTGGATCTCGGCGGCGAGCCGCCTGCGTTCGTCGCTCACCCCGGCCTCCCGGGCCTGGACGAGCAGCTGGGCCTGGAGTCCGGCGTTCTCCCGCATGGCCTGTTCCAGGCGGGCGTTGGTCCGTTCGAGCTCGTCGATGGTGGCCTTCTGGACCTCCGACTGCCGGGCGTCGCGGTCGGAGAGGTCGCCGATGACCAGCACGAGCAGGCCGTTCAGGAGGAAGAGCCCGCCGTAGACGGCCCAGCCGAGCAGCCCCTTCGGCGGCAGTCCCCCCGCCTGCGATCCCGCCATGGTCACCGCGGTGACGACCGCTCCTGCCACGGCCCAGCGGTGTGGCAGGAGCCATCGTGCGTCGAAGTAGCCGATGACGGCGTAGATCGCGAAGAAGGGGTTCAGCCAGCTCAGGATGAAGCCCGCAACGGTGCGAAGCAGGTAATAGGTGTGGCCCGGTATCCGGTGGGTGCTCCACAGGAGTTGCAGCACCAGCGCGGTGACGGCGATCGGCACGGCGGTCCGCTGCTCGGCGGGCGTCATCAGTTCGTCGCGGGTGGAGAACGTCAGCACGGCGCCGAGGGCCAGGAGGCCGTACGGCCCCCAGCGGAAGAACCGCTCCCAGTGCTTCTCGACCGTTATCACCAGGCCAGTGTGCGTCATTCCCACCGGAACCGTCGGATCGCGACCCAGACCAGCAGTGCGGTCCACAGCGCGGTGACGCCCAGATGCGCCGTCTCGGGCCAGTCGCCGCGGCTCGCCTCGTCCAGGGCCTGGGAGGCGGCGCCGAACGGCGAGAACTCCAGGACGCGCTGGAGGGCGTCCGGCATGACCTGGACCGGGACGTACACGCCGGCGGCGAACATCATCGGGAAGAAGAAGATCGAGCCGACCACCGCGGTGCCCTTGGTGGTGCGCGCCAGGGAGGCGATCGCCGCCCCCATCGCCAGCGCGCTCAGGGTCGCCAGCACGAGCGCCACCGCGTACCCGAGGAGGTGGCCGGGGAGCGCGACGCCGAAGGCCAGCCGCCCCACCAGGATGGCCAGCAGGGCCGCGCCCAGCGCGCCCGCGCCGTGCAGGACGATCTGCGCCCCCAGCAGCGAGGCGGGCCGGACCGGGGTGGTCGACATGCGGCGGAGGATGCCGCGCTCCCGGTACCCGGCCAGGACGGGCGGCAGCGCCTGGAGCCCGGACATGATCAGGGCGAGCAGCACGGTGACCGGGACGTACAGGTCGACGACCCGGCGCCCGCCGAGGTCGGGGGAGTTCTCCCGGAACGCGGGGATGAGGCCGAGGATCGTCAGCAGGATCGTGGGGAACGCCACGATCCAGAACAGGCTGACCGGTTCGCGGACGAAGAGCCGCGACTCGGCCTTCAGTACGGCGGCGGACGCGGACACGTCAGGCCTCCTGCTTCTCGGTGAGGTCGAGGAACGCGTCGTCGAGCGTGGCGTCGGCGACGCGGAGCTGGTGCGCGGTGATCTGGGCGCGGGCGAGCAGCGAGATGACCGCGTTGACGGTGGTGTCGGACCCGTGGATGGTCACCCGGTCGTCCTGGTGGGCGACGGATTCGGCCTCGGGGAGGTCGGCCAGTTCCCGCTCGTCCAGGGGACGGGAGGGGGTGAACGAGATGACGGTGTTGCCCGCGGTCCGGCGGATCAGCCCTGCGGGGGTGTCGAGGGCGGCGACGCGGCCGTCGCTGATGACCGCGATCCGGTCGCAGAGGCGCTGCGCCTCCTCCATGAAGTGGGTGACCAGCAGGACGGTCACGCCCGAGTCCCGGACGTCCTCGATCAGGCTCCAGGTGTCGCGGCGGGCGCGCGGGTCCAGCCCGGTGGTCAGCTCGTCCAGCACCACCACCCGGGGGCCGCCGATGAGGGCGAGCGCGATGAACAGGCGCTGCTTCTGCCCGCCCGACAGGGCGGCGAAGCGGGTGGTGAGCTTGGGGGTGAGCCCGAGACGTTCGGCCAGGTCGCGCCAGTCGGGCTTATTCCGAGGCCCCTCCGGTCCCCCGGTGCCGCCTGGTTCGGGGTAGAAGGCGCTGTAGAGCTCCAGCGCCTCCCGTACGGTCAGGTTGGCCTGGAGCTCGCTCTTCTGGAGCTGGGCGCCGAGGATCCGGGTGATCCGTTCGCGGTCGGCGACGGGGTCCAGGCCGGCCACCCGGACCGTCCCGGCGTCGGGGACGCGCAGCCCCTCGACGCATTCGACGGTCGTGGTCTTGCCCGCGCCGTTCGGGCCGAGGATCCCGAAGATCTCCCCTTCCTCGACCGTGAAGGCGACCCCGTCCACCACGGCCCGGCCCCCGTAGACCTTGCGCAGGCCGTTGACTTCGATGATCGGCATGTTCCGAGCATCGCCCGGGACGGGGCCGCGGGACATCGTCCGGGCCGCTCGACCCGGCATCGGCCGATCGGCTGATGCCGGGTACGACCCCGCCGGGCCCCGCCGGGCCCGGCGGCGGGCGGTCAGCGTTCCCAGATGCGGCTGTCGAGGTCGGTGCCGCGGACGACCTGGATCCGCCACGGCTCCAGGCGCAGGACGTGGAACTCGGGGTCGGCGGGCCCCTTCCAGAAGGCGCCGGGATCGTAACCGGCGCCGGGTGGGCTGCCTTTGACGTAGAGGTCCCACACGTGCCGTTTCACGGACGGGTCGCCGGTCCATTCGGCGACGGTGTCCACGTACACGGCGTTCTGCCGCGGGTTCCAGTAGGAGAAGGTGGTGTGCGGGTTCCCTGCCAGGTGGGCCGCCTTGACCGGGGTCCTGTACGTGCCCAGCCAGCCCAGCGGGATCCCGTCCTTCATCTCCCATACGGGGATCAGCACGCGCGCGCGGGGGCGGGCCTGCGCGTCCACCGTGGTCATCGTCGCGTACACGATGTCGCCGATGTAGGTGTCGAACGCGGTGCGGATCTCGGCGAAGTCCTTCACCCTGGTGGTCATCGAACGGCTCCCGTCACTTCCGGTGCGGTGGTGGGGGCGGGGGTGGCTCCGGTCCTCGTGCGGGTGCGGAGGCCGAACGCGATGACGGCCGCGCCGAGGACGGACGCGACGACCGGGACCAGCGCGGCCGTCCGGATCGAGGCGAAGCCGTCCGCGGCCGTTCCGCTCCCGGCGAGCGCGGCGACCTGGACGGCCGTCACCGCCGAGATGCCGATGGCGGCGCCGAACTGGAACGCGGTGTAGAGCAGGCCGCCGGCCAGCCCCTGCTCCTCTTCGGCGACCCCTTCGGTGGCGGCGATGGTGACCGGGCCGTACACCAGCGCGAACGCCAGGCCGATCAGGAGCACGGTCGGGAACATCGCCGCGTACACGGTGTCCGCTCCGACCGGCAGGAACAGCGCGTAGCCGGCCGTCGCCAGCACGAACCCGCCGAAGATCACCCGGGCGGTGCCGAACCGCCGGACCAGCCGCGGGGTGAGGGTCGGAGCCAGTACCGCGTCGATGCTCACGACTATCAGCGCCAGCCCGGTCTCCACCGTCGACCAGCCGCGCAGTTCCTGAAGGTAGAGCGTGGCCAGGAACACGAAGCCGAAGAAGCCCGCCGCCAGCAGGCCGCCGGCGGCGTTCGCCCTGACCAGGGAGCCGTTGCGCAGGATGCCCGGCCGGACCAGCGGGGCGGACGACCTCCGCTCGATCGCCGCGAACGCGGCGAGCAGGGCCAGCCCGGCGGCGAACGTGACGGCGGTCAGGACGATGCCGCGGCCGGGGTGCTCCAGCCGGACCACGCCGTAGACCAGCAGCAGCATCGCGCCGGTGACGGTGATCGTCCCGGCCAGGTCGAAGCCGCCCGGGGCGCGGACGGGCGTTCCGGTGTCCTTGATCAACGGGATCGCGATCAGCAGGATCGCCGTGGCCAGCACGACCGGCGCGAAGAACACCCACCGCCAGCCGATCGCGGTCAGCAGGCCCCCGGAGACGAGGCCGAGGGAGAACCCGGCCGACGCGACCCCCGCGTAGACGAGCAGCGCCCGGTCGCGCAGGGGCCCCTCCGGGAAGCCGGTGGTGATCAGGGAGAGCCCGGCGGGGGCCATGAACGCGGCGGCCACGCCCGTCATGAACCGGGCGAGCAGCAGCATCCATCCCTCGGTGGCGAAGCCGCCCAGCCCCGAGAAGACCACGAACACCGCCAGCCAGAAAAGGAACATCCTGCGCCGTCCCAGCAGGTCGGCGGCGCGCCCGCCGAGCAGCATGAAGCCGCCGTAGCCCAGGACGTAGGCGCTCACCACGCCGCTCAGCATCCCGGTGGACAGGTCCAGGTCGGCGCGGATCGCGGGCAGCGCCACGTTGAGCATCGCGATGTCGGCGCCCTCCAGGAAGATCGCGCCGCACAGCACGAACAGCACGCCCCAGGCGCGCGCGTCCATGCGGGCCGGGACGCCGGACGGCGCGTCCGGCGGTGACTCGGGGGTGGACATGACGTCTCCTCTCGGCCCACGGTTCCGCATGAGCCTGCCGGTTCCTTCTTGTAACCGACAGCATCATCCGGCACCATGTCTGACCATGGAAGACGGCACTTTCGAGTCACCCGGTAACTGCGGGTATACCGAGAACGGGTTCGACGTCACCCTCTGGGACTCGCGTGCGGACTGCGAGGTGCGGCAGATCCTCGACCGCATCGCCGACAAGTGGTCGCTGCTGGTCATCGCGCTGCTCGACCAGTGCAGCATGCGCTTCACCGAGCTGCGCCGGGAGATCGACGGGATCTCCCAGCGCATGCTCGCCCGGACGCTGCGCCAGCTCGAACGCGACGGGCTGGTGAAGCGCACGGTGCATCCGGTGGTGCCGCCGCGGGTGGACTACGAGCTGACCCCGCTCGGCGCCGGCCTGCACTCCACGATCAAGGCCCTGGTGACCTGGACCGAGGAGCACCAGGGCCAGATCGCCGCCGCCCGCACCGCCTACGACGCCCGCGTCGCCGCCGAGTCGGAAGCCGGAGCCTGAGCCGAGTCGGGAGCCGAGTCGGGAGCCGGGGCGGGAGCCGGAGCCGGGGCGGGAGCCGGAGCCGGGGCGGGGCCGGCGCCGGGGGCCGGGACCGGCGCCGCCGCCCGTACCGCGGGCTCGGCCGGCTGATCGCGGCCCGGCCGATCGCGGCGCGGCATGAACAGGGCCGGGACGAGCGCCAGCGCGATCAGCGCCACCGACCACACGTAGGTGTGCTGGAACGCCTCGGCCAGGCCCGGGGCGACCGCGGCCCGCGCGTCCGGCGCGAGCCTCTGCAACCCCTGGAGCCCGTGCTCGGCCGCGAGCGGGACGCGCGCGGCCATCGCGTTCGACAGCAGCACCGACACCACCGCCGTGCCCACCGCGGCCATCGAGGTGTTGAGGAGGTTGACCGCCGTGCTGGCCGCCGGCGCCTGGTCGTGCCCCATCCGCCGGGTCGCCGCCGTCATGAGCGGCATCATCGTGGCGCCGCCGCCCGCCCCCATCAGCAGCATCGCGCCGCCCAGGCCCCAGTACGAGGCGTCCGCGCTCAGCTGGTGGGCGAACAGGGCGAACCCGGTGGCCGCCACGGCGATGCTCACCGGAACGGTCCGGCCGGGGCTCACCTTGTCGGCCATCCGTCCCGCCAGCTGCATGACGGTCCCGGACGCCAGCGCCATCGGGATGCTCAGCAGCCCCGCCGCGGTCGCGCTCTCCCCGCGTACCACCTGGTAGTAGAGCGGCAGCAGCAGCATCGCGCCGAAGTAGCCGAGCACGAACAGCGTCATCGTCCCGGTGGCCGTGGCGAACGCCCGGTCGCGGAACGGCCGCAGGTCCAGCAGGGGGTGCCGGGCCGTCAGCGCCCGGACGACGAACGCGGCGACCAGCACCACGCCCGCGAGCAGCGGCAGCAGCACCCCGGGCGAGCCGAAGTCGCCCCGGTCCCCGCCGGAGGTGACGCCGTAGATCACGGCGGCCAGGCCCGGGGAGAGCATCAGCAGTCCCGGCACGTCCAGGGGCCGCGGATCGCTCGCGCCGTCCCGGGGGAAGATCCGGGACGCCAGCGCCAGCACGACCGCGCCGATCGGCAGGTTGATGTAGAACATCCACCGCCACGACACCTCGTCGACCAGCCAGCCGCCCAGCACGGGACCCACCAGGGGCCCGACCAGGACGGCCAGGCCGAGCGTGCTCATCAGCCGGCCCATCCGGCCCGGCGGCGCGGCGCGGATCAGGATGGTCATGCCGACCGGCATGATCAGGCCGCCCGCCAGCCCCTGCACGACCCGGAATGCGATCAGCGACTCGATGTTCCAGGCCAGCCCGGCCAGCACCGAACCGGCCGCGAACAGCGCGATCGCGGCCAGGTAGAGCCGCCGGGCACCGAACCGGCCGACCGCCCACGCCGAGATCGGCACGACCGCGCCCAGCGCCAGCGAGTAGCCCGTCGCCACCCACTGGATCGTGGCCAGCGGGGCGTCGAAGTGGGCCGACAGCCGGGCGATCGCGACGTTCACCACCGTCATGTCCAGCGTCGCCATGATCGACCCGAGCACCAGCACCAGGGCGATCGTCATCGGGCTCCGTCCGGGCGGGGACTGCTCCCCTGCGCTCCCGGAGGAGGTCACCTTCGTCATGATGGCTCTCCCGATCAGGCCGCGTACGGGCGGACGGCGCGCGCGTCCCGCAGCGCGTGCCCCCACCAGGTGAGCCGGTCCAGCATGCCCTTGGCCGCGGCATCGGCCTCCTGGGACTCCCTGTGCCGTCCCTCGTCGTCGAACCGCTCCCAGGCGTTGACGAGGGCGACGGTGTCGCGGATGGTGACCGCGTGCAGCTCGGCGAAGACCTGCCGCAGGTGCTCGGCCGCCCGCTGCCCGCCGGCCAGGCCGCCGTACGAGACGAGCGCGACCGGCTTGGCCTGCCACTGCGTGTAGTGCAGGTCGATGAAGTTCTTCAGGGCGCCGGGGAAGCTGTGGTTGTACTCGGGCGTGATGACGACGAACGCGTCGGCCCGTTCGAGGGTCGTGGTGGCCTCGGCGAGCGGCCCCGCCGCCTCCGGGGGCGGGGCCGCGCCCAGCACCCCGGGCACGTCCAGGGCCGCCAGGTCGATGACGTCCGGCTGGACGCCCTCGTGCGCCGCGGCCCGCCCGGTGAACCAGCGGCCCACGGTCGCGCCGAACCGCCCGTGGCGGTTGCTGCCGACGATGATCGCTAGGCGCAGAGGGGTCTCGCTCATGGTGGGCCTCCGTGGATTCCTGGTCGGTTCCGGTGACGATCACCGGCCTGGAACCAGACTGAGACCTCAACTAAACTTGATGTCAAGGGGAAGGGCGCTTCGGCCCGCGGGTCAGCCGCCGGCTCCCGGCGACCTGATCGACTTCACCCAGTACATGCGTGCCAGGGCGTCCACACCGGCCGGCGAGACCGACCGCAGGTGCACCACCGTGCCCTCGGTCCCGCGCAGCCGCCCGTGCTTCTGCAACTGGAGCATGTGGTAGCGCTCGGGCGGGAACCCGAGGACCACGTCCACCGGGAACCGCCCCTGAGGGTCGGGCCGCGCGCCGACGCCCGGATCCGCCTTCCCCACCGCCTGCACGCTGAGCCAGCCCTGGTACGCGGCGACGATCAGCACCACGATCAGGAGCCTGCGCAACGGCGCGTTGCGCAGCGCCCTAACCGGCAGCCGCAGCCTGAGCCGCATCGGTCTCATCTCCCGCCAGCAGTCCGTTGATCTTGTGGGTGAGTGCGCGGAACTCCGGCAGGTCGGCGGTGCTCTCCCAGCTCCGGGGACGGGGCAGGGCGACCCGCACGATCTCGCGGACCGTGCTGGGCCGCCCCGAGAGCACGATGACCCGGTCCGACAGGAAGACCGCCTCGTCGATGTCGTGGGTCACGAAGAAGACCGTCGGGCGGCGCTCCTCGAAGATCCGGGTCAGGTCCTCCTGCAGCTTGCGCCGGGTCTGCGCGTCGATGCTCGCGAACGGCTCGTCCATCAGCATCACCGCCGGCTCGTTGGCCAGCACCCGCGCCACGCCGAGCCGCTGCTGCATGCCGCCCGACAGCTCGTGCGGGTAGCGGCGCTCGAACCCCGCCAGGCCGACCAGCTCCAGGTACTCGGCGGCCACCCGTTCCCGCTCGGCCCGCCCGACCCCGCGCATGCGCAGGCCGAACGTCACGTTGCCGAGGACGTTCTTCCAAGGGAACAGCGCGTGGCTCTGGAACACCACGCCCCGGTCGGGGCCGGGACCCGACACCGGACGGCCCGCCACGCTCACCGTCCCTCCGGTCGGGTCGAGGAACCCGGCCACCACGTTCAGGACGGTGGTCTTCCCGCAGCCGCTCGGGCCCAGGATCGAGACGAACTCCCCCTCCTCCACGTCGAAGGAGACGTCGCCGATCGCGACCACGTCCTCCCCGGTGTGCTCGTCGGCGTAACGCTTGTGCAGCCGCCGGATCTCCAGTGCCGTCATCTCTTCGCCTCCACCTGGCGCACCATTCCCCATCGCTCCACCGTGGCGCGTTCGAACGGGGCGAGGATCAGCGCGTCCAGCGCGTACCACAGCACCCCCAGAACGATCATGCCGAGGAACACCTCGCCGACCTCGCCCACCCGGCGGGCGTCGAACATCATGAACCCGATCCCGCTGGTGCCGATGATGATCTCCGCGGCCACCAGGGCCCGCCAGCCGTACCCGAGCCCGGTCCGCACGCCGCTGGCGACCGCGGGCAACGAGCCGGGCAGGATCACCTCGAAGAACACCCGGACCCGGCCGGCGCCGAGGCTGCGCGCGGCCCGCACCAGCTCGGCCGGGGTCTGCTCGACCCCCGCGACCACGCTGAGCATCAACGGGAAGACGATCGTGTAGACGATCACGAAGACCACCGCGGTCAGGCTGAACCCGAACCACACCACGATGATCGGCAGCCAGGCGATGTCGGCGATCGCCTGGAAGAACAGCAGCAGCGGCCAGAACAGCCGGCGGGCCCGGGCCGACATCGCCACCAGGAACCCCATCGGCAGGCCGATCAGCAGCCCGAACAGCACGCCGTACCCGAGCCGGGTGAGCGAGTCCGTCAGGTAGCCGGGGAGCACGCCCTTCCTGATCAGGTCGGCGGCCTCGGCCACCACGTCGGCCGGGCCCACGAAGAACGCCTCGGGAAAGACGCCCAGCGCGTCCAGCAGCCACCACAGCGCGACGACCGGGACGAACGGGCCGAGCGTGCGCGCCGCGGGCGTCCGCAGCGGCCGCCGCCACCGGCCGCCCGGCTTGGTGAGGATCGTCTGCCCCGCCACCTAGGAGGTCACCGCCTTCATGCCCCAGCGCTCCACCGTGCGCCGCTCCAGCGGTGCCAGCACGAGCCTGTCCATCAGCAGCCACAGCACGCCGATGATGATCATCGACGCGATGATGACGTCGGTCTCGAAGTACTTCTGGGCGAGGAACAGCGCGTAGCCGAGCCCCGCGTTGGTGGCGATGATCTCCGCCGCGACCAGGCCGCGCCAGCCGTACCCGAGGCCCACCCGCAGCCCGGTCACCACGCTCGGCATGGCTCCGGGCAGCAGCACCTCCCAGAACATCCGGGCCCGGCTCGCGCCCAGGCTCCGCGCGGCCCGCAGCAGCGGCATCGGGATCTGCCGGACGCCGAGCATGGTGTTGTAGGTCAGGGCGAAGAACATCGCGTTCCACACGATGAAGATCACCGCGCCGTCCCCGTAGCCGAGCCACAGCGTCGCGATCGGGATCCAGGCGATCCCGGCCAGCGCGACGGAGAAGCGCAGCAGGGGCGCGAAGAACGCCGACAGCCGCGCGCTGACGCCCAGCGCGATGCCGAACGGCAGCGCGGTCAGGACGGCCAGGGCCGCGCCGATCCCCATCCGGCGCAGGCTGGCGCCCAGATGCCGGAGCAGGTCACCCTCGCCCCACATGCGCGCCAGCGCGCGCACCACGTCCTCCACCTGTGGGAAGACGCGCATCGGGGTGCCGGTCACGGTGACCGCGACCTCCCAGACGACCGCCAGGAGGACGAACGGGACCAGGAACCGGGCGGCGGAGGCGGCCCGGCGGCCCGGAGGCCGCCGGCTCCCCGGGCCGGGTGGTTTCCGTGGACCCGGCGGCCTCCGGGCCGGGTTCACGCTGGACAGCAACTGCATGGACACTCCGAACGATCGGTCGGGGCCGCGCCGGGGCACGGACGGCAAGGCGCCGGGGCCACTTCGAGAGGGGCCCTAGGACGCTGGGCAGGCCCGCTCGGCGGCCCCGCGCTCGTACTGGTGGCCGTCCTTGACCTCGGCGCCCGCCGGGACCCGCGGCAGGTCGTCGAACAGCGCCGGCCGCTTGGCCATGACGTTGAGGATCGGGCCGGGCCGGAAGTACTTGCCGACGTCGAAGCCCGGCTTCACCGCGCCCTGGCCGGCGAGCATCCGCGCGATGGTGTCCAGGGCCAGGTAGTTGCAGACCGACATGCGCGGGTCGAGCTGCTTGGTGTTGTGGCGCATGGCCTGGCGCGCGACGTCCGCCTTGGTGCCCGGCAGCCATCGGGTGGCCGCCTCGGCCGCCTGGTCGGGGTTCTTGCGCATCCACTGGTCCACGGTGGCGCGGGCGGTGAGGAACCGCTCGAGGACGTCGGGGTTCTTCTCGGCGTACGCGCGGGTGGTGACCAGGTAGCCGATGAACGGGATGTACCCGCCGCCGCGCAGCACCTCGCGGGCGCCCTGGACCTGCCCGGTGATGGTGATCGGCCACGGGTCCCAGACCACGGCGGCGTCGATGCCGCCGGTCTGCAGCGCCACCCCCATGTCCGGCGGGCCGGTGTTGACGATCTTCACGTCGGCGGTCTTGAGACCGGCCTTCTGGAGGAGCCCCAGCAGGTAGAGGTGGTTGATGGAGCCGATCGAGACCCCGATCCGCTTGCCCCGCAGGGTGCCCAGGTCGTCGCCCTTGATCGACGCGTCCCTGGTCACCACCGCCATCGTCTCGTCGATGCTCCGTTGCGTGGACGACCCGGTGTAGTTGCCCAGGACCACCAGGTCCACGCCCTTCTGCGCGGCGCCGATGGCGGGGGTCCCGACCTGGACGACGTCGACCTCGCCGGACTGCAGCGCGTTCAGCAGGTCAACGCCGGTCGGGAACGGCTGGGCGAGCTTGACGGTGAGGCCCTGGTCCTCGAAGTGGCCGCCCTCCACCCCGATCGGGAGGCCGATCTGGTCGATGGCCGAGACGTACCCGGCCCTGACCTGCGCCGCCGTACCGCCCCCGCCGGCTCCGGCGCCCGCGCCGCCCCCGCCTCCGGAGTCCACCGTGGACCCGCCGCCGCAGGCCGCCAGGGCCGCCACCGCCGTTCCCGCCGCGCAGGCGGCCATCACCTTCCGTCGTAGCGTCCGCGGCCTCGTCCCGGGACGGGGCGGGCGCGGCGTTTCCGGGGGCAGGGTTCTCGAACGCATGATCGTTACTCCCAAGAGCGATGCGGATCGGGGGCGGGTCTCGGCGGGGTGGGGGATGAGGCTGGTGGGAGCGGGGGACCAGGGCTCAGGCGGACATCGCCTGCTCGACGGCCGCGCGGGACGGGATGGGACGGACGGCGCCGTGCCCGGTGGTGGTGAGGGCCGCGGCGACGGCGGCGTACCGCGCGGCCTCGACCGGCGGGGCCCCTTCGAGGAGGCGGGCGGCGAACGCCCCGTCGAAGGTGTCCCCGGCCCCCGACGGGTCGACCGGACGTTCCACCCGGTACGGGTCGATCCTGGTGATCGTGCCGTCATGGGAGAGGAGCGCCCCGTCCGCGCCCATCTTGAGCACGACCGTACGGGGACCGCGGGCGGCGAACGCCTCGGCGACCGCCTCGGGGGCGTGCGCGCCGGTCAGCAGCCGCCCCTCCTCGATGTTGGGCAGCACGATGTCGCTCAGCTCGACGCTGCGCATGACGATCGCGCGGGCCCGTTCCACCGGCCACAGGGCGGGCCGGTGGTTGGGATCGTAGGTGACGAGCGTGCCGTGCCGGCGGGCGAGGTCCATGGCGTGGAACGCGGCGTCGGCCGCGGACGTGCTGATGGCCTGGGTGATGCCGGTGAGGTGCAGCAGCCGGGCGTTCGCCACCGCCTCCTCGGGGATGTCGGCCGGGGCCAGCCGGCTGGCCGGGGAACCGTCCCGGTAGTAGGTGAACGTGCTGCCCTCCGGGCCCCGGCCGATGAAGTAGACGCCGGTCCGCCCGCCCGGCTCCCGGACGACGTGCGCGGCGTCGACGCCCTCGCGCTCCCACAGCCGCAGGAACGCGGTGCCGAACTCGTCGTCCCCGATCCTGGTGACGTAGCCGGTGCTCGCGCCCGAACGTGCGGCGGCGACGGCGAAGTTGGAGCTGTCGCCGCCGTAGCCGACCGTGAACGACCCGGCGGCGTGCAGCGGCCCGTCTTCGGCGGCGTTGAACTCCAGCATCGGCTCGCCCACCGCGAGGATGTCCGGCACGGCGCTCACACCCGGTTGTACTTGGCGATGCCGGCGCGCAGCGACCCGCTCTCCATGATCAGCCTGGCCTGTTCCCGTTCCCGGTCCTCGATCTCCCCGGCGGCGGCGAGCACCGCGTCCACATGCTCGGCCGGGACCCGCACCACGCCGTCGCCGTCGGCGACGATGAGGTCGCCGGGATGGACCGTCACCCCGCCGATCTCCACCGGCTCGTTCAGCGAGACCGTGCGGTACCGGCCCACGGTGGTGGCGGGCACGCTGCCGCGGGCGTAGATGGCCAGGCCGGAGTAGTCGCGGAGGATCTCCTCGACGTCGCGGACACCGGCGTCCAGGACGGCGCCGGCGATGCCGTTGGCCACCGCGCCCGCCGCCATCAGCCCGCCCCAGACCGCCACGTCGGCGCCGCCGGCCGCGATGCAGATGACGCTGCCGGGCTCGGACTCGTCGATCGCCTGCAACGCGAGCGTCGGCGGCTGCGCCTCGTCCGAGGGCACCTCGTGCACGGTCACGGCCGGCCCGACCAGCTTGCCGGGGATGATCTGGCGGATGCCCCCGGTGAGGTAGCCGCGCACGCCGAACTGCTCGACCGCGTCGGCGACCGACGCGGTGGTGATGCCGCGGAAGGCGTCGATGACCTCTTGGGGGTAGGTGGGGGGCATCGGTGGCTCGCTCCATTCTGTTCGGGTGGATCGGTCCGGCCGGGCGGGGGCGGTCATCGGGACAGCCAGCCACCGTCCACGGCCAGCACGTGGCCGTGGACGTAGTCGGAGGCGGCGGAGGCCAGGAAGACGGCCGCGCCGACGATGTCCTCGGGCTCGGCCCAGCGGCCGGCCGGGATGCGCGCCAGGATCTCCTCGTTCCTGGTCGGGTCGGCGCGCAGCTCGGAGGTGGTGCGGGTGGCGACGTATCCGGGGGCGATCGCGTTCACGTTCACCCCGCGGCCCGCCCACTCGTTGGCGAGCGCGCGGGTGAGCCCGGCCAGGGCGTGCTTGCTCGCCGCGTACGAGGGGACGTAGAGGCCGCCCTGGAAGCTCAGCAGCGACGCGATGTTGATGATCTTGCCGTGGCCCCGTTCGACCATGCGCCGTCCGGTGGCGCGGGCCAGATCGAACGCCGCGTGCAGGTTCACCTCGATGACGTCGTACCAGTCGCGGTCGGAAAAGCGCTCCGCCGATTCCCGGCGGATCTGGCCGGCATTGTTCACCAGGATGTCGACGGGGTGGTCGTCCAGCAATTGTTCGATGGTGTCGCGGCGGAGCGCGGCGTCGGCCAGATCGAGCCGTACGCAGCGCACCGCGGAGCCGTGGTCGCGGGCGAGACCCGCGACCTCGCCGAGATTGTCGCGCTCGGACAGAAGGACCAGATCGGCGCCCGCCGAGGCGAATCCCAGCGCGATGGCACGGCCGATTCCGGTGCCCGCACCGGTGACCACGGCCCGCCGCCCGCGCAGTCCGAACGGCGACGACCCGGAAATCGCTCCTGCTGGCACCATCCGTTTCCCTTCGTCCGCCCGGATACGGCGACGCGTTGTGCCGCGACCGGTGCGGTTGACACTAGAAGCGGCTGCTTATCGCGTGAAGAACGAGTCTCGGATGCCCCTATTCGTTTTGCTGATCGAGCCGCGCCCGGGCCTCCGGCGTGCCCTCCCCGTCGCCGTCCAGCGCCCGCGTCCCGGGCGGCCGGGGCGATGCGATGATCCGTTCCAGCACGCTGCGCGCGGCCGGGTTCAGCGGGCGCGCGGTGTCGCGGTAGACGGCGACGCGGCGCCCGCACACCCCCTCGATCCGGCGGACGCTGACCCCGCGGGTGTCCGACACGTGCGCGGCGAGCCAGTTGGTCACCCCCACCCCCACCCCCTGCCGGACCATCGAGACCAGGGTCTGCGGCTGGTTGGTGGCCTGCACCGGCTCCAGCTCGTGGCCGTGCTCGCGGAACAGCTTGTAGGACTCGAACTCCGAACTCTGCGTCTCGTCCAGGCGCCCGATGGAGACCAGCGGATGGGCCACGACCTCGGCCACGGGCAGCGGTTCGGGGATGTCGGCGAGCGGGTGGTCCGGCGGGTGCAGCACCACCAGCGGCTCGCGCCACAGCGGATGGCCGCGGACCGACGGCGCGGCCGGCGGCGGGGCCATCGGCCGCAGGTAGATGTCCACCTCACCACTGGTGAGGGCCTGGTCCAGCTCCAGAGTGGCACGTTCCACCAGAACGACCTTGACCTCCGGGGTGGCCCGGGTGACCTCCTGCAGCAGGCCGGGGACGAACGCCGCGCTCGCGCTGGGGTGGCAGCCGAGCGTCACCACACCGCGGGCCCCGCCCCGCCACGGGGTCATCGCGGCCTCCGCCGCGTCCAGCTCGCGCAGTACGGCGCGGGCGTGCACGGCCAGCGCCGCGCCCGCGTCGGTCAGCTTCACCGGCCGCTTGTGCCGGTCGAAGAGCGGCAGCCCGACCTCGCGTTCCAGCGCGGCCACATGCATGCTCACCCGCGGCTGCGAACGATGAGTGGCCTCCGCGGCGGCCACGAAACTGCCCGTGTCGACGACTCCAAGGAAAGAGACGAACCACTCCAGCCGGACGTCGGTCTTCAACATGCTCGACAGTCTGCCTGTCCGCCCACGGGGAACACCAGTGCGGCCCTTAGCCCGGATCGCCGCCCAGTCCACTATCAGACATCCGGATAACCACATCCGGAAGTTGCGCTTAACGCCGCCGAGAGCCGGGGTTAGTGTCACGGGGCACAGCCTCCCACCCCCTCCCTCCCTGCCGGCGGATCGCACTTCCCGCCTCGTGAACCACCCTTCCCAGAAACGCCAGAGAATGGAGCCTGGAATGGCGGTCGACCCTGCCCTGAACACGGACATGATGCTGCGTTCGGAGGACATTCCTTGGGTGCCTCAGGGGTCGGCGAACGTATGGTTCAAACCGCTGCGCATTTCCCTGGAGACAGGAAGCTGGGTCAATCTGCTCAAGGTCGCCAGAGGCGGCGTGGTCAGCCGGCACCGGCACCTGGCCGAGGTCGAGGGCTGGGTCGTCCAGGGGCGGTGGCACTACCTCGAACACGACTGGCAGGCGGTGCCCGGATCGTACGTCTACGAACCTCCCGGCGACGTTCACACGCTGGTGTCCGATTCAACGGACGAGACCGAGCCGATGCTGACCCTGTTCAAGATCCACGGGCCGATCGAATACATGGACGACAACGGGGAGCTCGCCTACGTCGAGACGGCGGAAAGCAAGCTGAAGCGCTACCACCAGTACTGCGAAGAGATCGGAACCGAACCTCTACAGCTCGTTTTCTGAGCGAAAGGCCGGTCATGGCGAACACCCGTAGGAAATTCCTCCAGAGCGGCGCGGCTCTGGGAGCCGTTTCGGCCGCCGGCGTGGCCGGAGCGGCCGACGCCGCGGCGTCCCCCGGCGCCGATCCCGCCGTCCAGGGGCGGATCAAGCAGGTCACCTGGCCCGTCGAGGAGGGGCCCACCACACCCAAGATCTGCCAGTGGTTCTCCCGCTTCCCCACCGAGAAGACCGTACGGCGGTGGCGGCAGGCGGGCGTGACCCACGCGCTGGTGACCAACCCCCCGGCCCTCCCCTGGGACGTCGCCGGGGTCAAGGAGGACGTCGAGCGGCTCAAGGGCCACGGCATCACCCTGCTCGGCATGCTGATCAGCCCCCCGCGCAACGTGATCCTCGGCCGGGACGGGCGGGACGCCGAGATCGAGAAGATCAAGCGCTCCCTCGAGGCGGCGGGCAAGGCGGGCGTGCCGCTGGTCGAGTACAACTGGTACATCCACCGGCTGTCCGAGGGCTACTACGAGGTGGAGGGCCGCGGCGGAGCCGGTTACACCGGCTTCGACTATGAACGCGAGGTCGACGGCGTTCCCGTCAAGGACCTGCCCCGCCCCGAGGGCGTCGGCGAGTACAACCGCGAGCAACTGTGGGAGAACCTCGAGTACTACCTGCGGCGCGTGATCCCGGCGGCCGAGCACGCCGGGGTGCGCATGGCGGTCCACCCCAACGACCCGCCCGCGGTCATCAGCCGCGGCAACCCCCAGATCCTCGCCTCGGTCGAGGACTGGAAGCGGCTCGTCGACACCGTCCCGAGCCCGGCCAACGGCATGACCGCCCACGCGGGCGTCACCGTGGAATTGGGCAAGGACGCCGTCGAATTCCTGCGCTACCTGGGCAAGCGCGACTGCATCAACCACGTCCACTACCGCAACGTCACGGTCGAGAAGCCCCGTACCAAGTACGCCGAGGTCTTCCCCGACAACGGCGAGGGCGACATGTTCGCCTACATGCGCGAGCTCGTCCGGCAGGGCTACAACCTGGGCATCCTGCCCGAGCACCCGAGGGCGCTCGACATCGACCGCGAGCACGACGAGATCAGCGGCCAGTACGCCGAGGTCGGCGGGGGAGGGCACGCCGGCGAGCTGTACGACGTGGGCTACTGCCGGGCGATGCTCCAGGCCGCCCTCATCACCGAACGCAAGGTCAAGTGAGCAAGGGCGGGCGCCGCCCCCACGGCGCCCGCCCTTCCGCGGCTATTCGAGCCTGCGGGCCATCGTGAGGCCGTCCCCGATGGGGAGGATCACCAGTTCGACCCGCGCGTCCCGGGCCGCGTGGCCGTTGAACGCGCGGATGGCCCGTACCGCCTCGTCCTGCCGGCTCTCGTCGGCGACCTCATACGACCACAGGGTGTTGTCGGCCAGCAGGACACCGCCCGGCCGCACCCGCGGGACGAGTTCCTCCCAGTAGCCGACGTAGCCGCCCTTGTCGGCGTCGATGAAGGCCAGGTCGAAGCGGGTGTCGCCGGGGAGGCCCCGCAGCGTCTCCAGCGCGGGCCCCAGCCTCAGCTCGATCCGGTCGGACAGCCCGGCCCGTTCCCAGTACCGCCGGGCCACCGACGTCCACTCCTCGCTGACGTCGCAGCACAGCATCCGCCCCCGGATGCCCCGGGCGAGGCAGATCGACGAGTAGCCGGTGAAGGTCCCGACCTCGACCGCGTCCCGCGCCCCGGCCACGCGGGCCAGCAACGTCATGAACGTGCCCTGCTCCGGCCCGATCTGCATCCCGGCGCTGTCCCCGAACCGCTCCGCCGTCTCGGCGGCCAGCTCGCGCAGCAGGTCGTCGGGGCCCGTGCCGTGCGCGACGATGTAGTCGTGGAGTTCGGGGGTCAGCCGCCCGCTGCGTCTCGTCATGATCTCCAGCATCCCGGCTCGCTCCCCGTCCGCGCGGCTCCGCCACACGGCGGCGCCGTCCTTTACTTCGCCCCCGTCCGGACTCGGCCACACCGGAGTCCGCCACGGCCGCCCAGGCGTCCTAGGAAAAAGGGGGCGAAATGTCGAATCTTGGTCGGAACATCGCCAGCTACGTCTGGGCGCTCAGCCCGTGCTTCACCCTGGGGCTGGGGAGCCCGCTCACCTTCGCCATCGCGGGGAGCCGGCTGAGGTCCTGGCCGCACTGGCTGGCCGTGGCCTTCTACACCGCCGTCGTCGTGGCCATGATCGCCAGTCCGGTCGACGGCTGGGGGGAGGCCGTCTTCGCGATCGGCCTGCTGCTGTCGGGGCTGGGCGGGACCGCCCACGCGTTCGCCATCCGGCAGCGGGTGTTCTTCCCCTCCGCCAGTCCCTTCCAGCTGGCGGAGGCGGCGGCCCGGCACCGCCGCGAGCTGCGCCGCTGGGGGGCCGAGCTGGCCGAGCGCGAACCCCTGACCGCCAGGGAGATGCGCATCGGCCGCCCCGACCTGCCGCGGCACTACGACGACGGAGGGCTCGTGGACGTCAACCACGTCCCCGCCCACGTGCTGGTGGGCGCCCTCGGCCTCACCGACGAGGACGCCCGGCGCATCGTCGAAGCACGCGAGCAGTGCGGGGGTTTCGTCTCCGCCGAGGAGGTCGCCGCCCTGACGGGCCTCCCGCCCGCCCTCACCCCCCACCTCGCCGAGTACGGCGTCTTCCTTCGCTAGGCGTGTTCCCGGGCCCGGCCTACGGCGCCCGGACCTGGCATCCCTCCGAACCGCGGCAACGGGGATCGGCCGGCATCCGTGTGAGGGCAGCGGGGAACTCCGCCCACACCGCGGTGCCGGTCCGGGCCTCGTCCACGCCCCAGTCCAGGGCCAGCGCCTCCACCAGGAGCAGCCCGCGGCCGTTCTCCCCGAACGCCTCCGCCACATGGGGCTTACCGGCGGCTCCGCCGTCGTCGACGACCGTGACCCGGACGACCTCGCGCTTCACCGCGACGACCACGCCGATCCGCCCGCCCTTGCCCGACGCGGTGTGCTCGCAGGCGTTCGCGACCATCTCGCTCACGCACAGGTCGATGTCGCCCTGCACGTCCTCCGCCACCGTGAGGCAGGTCCTGGCGATCCGTCCGACGAAGGCCCGCGCCTCGGGAGCCGACCTCGTGACGCCCGGCAGGCTGATCGCGCCCAGCACCCTCCCGCCCGCCTCGCAGCAGGAATCCGGCCGCGGGCAGACCCGGCTCTCACTCGGCGTCATCGGCTCACTCCCTTCGGTAAGCAGAATGAAGCGCCAGGTGGGAACGCACAATCGCGTACCCCCACAAAGGGAGGCGCGGAAGTTGGGAGGCGAGTGGAACGGGACGCCCCCATCCCACCGTTCATCTGACAATCAGTAATTGATCAATCACAATACGCGCATGGCTACACGGTCCCCCTCCGTCCGGATGCGGAGGCTCGGTGCCCAGCTGCGCAGGCTCCGCGAGGAGCGCGGGCTCGACCTCGGCGAGGCCGCCGACTTTCTCAAGATCTCCGGAGCCGCGCTGAGCCGAATGGAGAACGCCCAGGTCATGACCCGCAGGCACGAGGTCGAGTACATCCTCATGAAGTACGGGGTCGAGGACGAGCACCTGTGCGCCTCCCTGCTCGGCCTCGCCGCCGCGGGCCGTTCCCGAGACTGGATCCAGCGCTACAAGACGCTGTCCCCGGGAGAGGGCGCCGGAGAGTTCGTCCGGCTGGAACGGGACTCCTCCACGATCCGCGAATATCACCCCATCGGTATTCCTGGATTGCTCCAGACGCCCGAGTACGCGCGAGCGGTGATGGAGTCGCTCCCGGACGGGCGGACCTCCGACCTCGCCGCCTGGGTCGATTTCCGGATGGCGCGCAAGGAGGTGCTCACCCGCCCCAATCCGGCGATCTTCATCGCTGTGGTCGGTGAGGCCGCACTACGGCAGAACATCGGAGGGGCCCAGGTTCTCCAGGGGCAGCTCCGCTACCTGCACTCGGTGTCCGAGCAGCCCAATGTCCACCTCCAGGTCCTCCCGTTCAGCGCCGCCGGGAATCCCGGCCATGACGGGGGATTCATCCTCCTGGACGTCGCCGTGGGTGATTTCACCCTCGTGTTCCTCGACGGGCTCCGTCGTGCTCTCTTCCTGGAGGAGGACGAGGACGTCGACGCCTACCGGACGGCTTTCCAAGCGCTCAGCGACACCGCCCTCCCTGCCGTGGAGTCACGCGAGATCATCCACCGGTTCATGCAGGAGGCTTGAGCACGCGTGGGCCGGGACCGGAGACACGACCCAGGACCGGCGAGCGGGGGACGCGGCGAGCGGCGCCATGGGCTGGGACATCCTGGAACGGCTCATCGGCCTGGGCGCCGGAGCCCGACCCGGATGGCGCGGAGAGACCGCCGGCATCCGCGGCGCCTCGGCGAAGGTCGGGTCGACGACAAGATGCTGCGAGGTGGGACGTTGGGCGCCGGCCGGCGGGCGGGCCGCCGACGCGGCCGGGGAGGCGAGCGTGCTGTGGCTGGGTGGGGCGCTGGCGGCCCTGGCGCTGGTGGTGGCCGGGGCCGGGGCCGGGGCCCGCCGGGGCGGCCCTTGGAGGACTCTTGTCCGGGTTTTCGGGAGTCGCCGGGAACATCGGCCGCGGCACCGTGGTTACATGTGATGGCCGGTGTGCCTGGAGTCCCCGGGCCTCACCTATAGCCTTCGCGGAATACCGTCCGGCTGGAGCCGCGTTGTGCCTTCCGCCGAGAGGCGACCCGCACACCGGCGCAGACTTCGACCCCGTCAGGCTCCTGGCCTGGCGGGGTCGGGTCGTCTGTGGCGATGGGAGACTCTCCGCATGAGTCTCGCGGCACATCTGGAGGAACTCGGCCGGCCCCTGGTCGAGGAACAGCTCGGGCATCCGACCGTGGCGGGCATCGCCCGCGGCGACCTGGACGAGGCCGTCTTCCGATCCTGGCTGGAACAGGACTACCTCTTCCTGCTCGACTACGTACGCGTCTTCTCCCGGCTGGCCTGGCAGGCCCCGTCGGCCCACCTCGGCGATCTCGTCGACCTGGCGCACGCGACGTACCACGACGAGCTGTCGCTGCACCGGTCGCTGTCGGCCGGGTTCGGCGCCGACCTGGACGGGGCGGTGAAGGGCCCCGCCTGTGCCGCCTACACGACGTTCCTGCTGGACAGCGCCGCCTCGTACGGCGAAGGGCTGGCCGCGCTCTACCCCTGCATGTGGGGGTACTCCACGCTCGGCGCCCGGCTGGCCGAGGATCCGCCCGCCGAGCCGCGCTACCGGCGCTGGGTCGACACCTACGCCGACCCCGGGTTCGCCGAGCTGACCCGGCGGGTGGCGCAGATGATCGACGAGGCCGCCCCGGACCGCGCGGCGGCCGAGAAGGCGTTCCTGGAAGGGATGCGGCACGAGCTGGCGTTCTGGGACGTCCCCCTCTGAGCGCGGCGGCTCACCGGGACGCCGCCTCCAGGCTGGGGTAGTCGATGTAGCCCTCCGCGCCGCCGCCGTACTCCAGGTGCTCGGCGCGCGGGGCGAGCGGGGCGCCGGTGGCGAAGCGCGCGGGCAGGTCGGGGTTGGAGATGAACAGGCGCCCGAACGAGAAGACGTCGGCCAGGCCCGCGTCCAGGACCTCTTCCCCCGCCTGCCGCGAGGTGGGCTCGGGGCCGTTGAAGTTGCCGATCAGGGTGCCGGGCCAGAGCGGGCGCAGGTCGGCCAGCGCGCCGTACGCGCCGCGCTCGATCACGTGCAGGTACGCGAGCCCGAGGGGCGCGACGGCGCCGAGCAGGGCGCGGTAGGTCTCCCGCGGCGTCTCCTCCGCGATCTTGTTCTCGGGGTTGTCGGGGGAGATCCGCAGGCCCACCCGCTCGGGACCGACCGCGTCCGCCACCGCCTCGACGACCTCGACCGCGAAGCGCAGCCGCCCGTTCAGGGAGCCGCCGAAGCGGTCGGTGCGGCGGTTGGTGTTCTCGGCCAGGAACTGCTGGACGAGGTAGCCGTTCGCGCCGTGCACCTCCACGCCGTCGAACCCGGCCCTGATCGCGTTGCGCGCCTCGGCGGCGAAGGCCGCGACGGCGGCCTCGGCCTCGGCGGTGGTCATCGGGCGCGGGGTGACATGGTCGAGCCGCCCGTTCCGGGTGTAGATCGACTCGCCGGTGATCCGGACCGCCGAAGGCGCGACCGGCACCTCCCCGTCCGGCAGCGTGACCGGGTGGGTCATGCGGCCGACATGCCACAGCTGGGCGAAGATCCGCCCGCCCGCCGCGTGCACGGCCTCGGTGACCGGGCGCCAGCCCGCCACCTGCTCCTCGGTGACCAGGCCGGGGATGCCGGGGCCGGCCTTGCCCAGCCGGTCGGACCAGATCCCCTCGCTGACGATCAGGCCCGCACCGGCCCGCTGGGCGTAGTACGTCGCGGTCAGGGGGCTCGGAACGCCGGTGACGTCGTCGGCGCGGCCCCGCGTCATCGGCGCCATCGCGATCCGGTTGGGCAGGCGCAGGTGCTCGCCCTCGTACGGGAGCAGGAGCGGGCTGGGGCGTCGGTCGGACATCGCGATCCCTCCAGATGCATGTACGTACATGAATTGCATGTACATGCAGATATTGAGCGTGCATGTACCATTTGTCAACAGGGAGGCCACCATGACGGCAAGGGACTCAGAGGTCTGGGACGGGATCGTGACCCTGCACGGGCGCGTGGAGCACGAGCTGGCCAGGGCCGTCCAGCGGCGGCACGGGATCGGGCTGTCGGAGTACCGGGCGCTGTGCCGGCTCGCGGTGGCCGAGGACGGCGAGCTGCGGATGCAGGAGCTGGCCGACCTCATCGGGCTCAACCAGAGTTCGGTCAGCCGCCTGGTGGCCCGCCTGGAGGCGGCCGGCCTCACTCGCCGCGCCCACTGTCCCAAGGACCGCCGCGGCGTCTACACCGTCATCACCGAGGAGGGACGGGCCGTCCAGGAGAAGGCGTCCCCCACCTACCACGAGACCCTCCACGAGGCCCTCGGCGCAGCCGCGGAGGACCGCGACCTAGGCCCGCTGGTAGCCGTCCTACGCACCTGACGGGGCCACCCCCTTCGCCTCTGGCGGCGACGCCCCTCCGTGCCTGACGGCGATGCCCCTTCGCCCCTGGCGGCGAGGAGATTTTGCCTGGAACGGAAACGGCGCCCCACCGGGTTCGGTGGGGCGCCGCTCGCCGTACGGGCGGTCAGCGGGCCGCCGTGGCGGCCTCCTTCGCCGGAGGCTCCGGCCGCGCCTGCTCGGGGACGGCACCGTCACCGGGCGCGGAGGCGGTGAGCGGCTTGAAGCCGCGCAGCCGCAGGCTGTTGCTGACCACGAAGACCGAGGAGAACGCCATCGCCCCTCCGGCGATCATCGGGTTCAGCAGCCCGGCGGCGGCCAGCGGGAGGGCGGCCACGTTGTAGGCGAAGGCCCAGAACAGGTTGCCCTTGATGGTCCGCAGCGTGCGGCGCGACAGCCGGATGGCGTCGGCGGTGGCCCGCAGGTCGCCGCTGATCAGCGTCAGGTCGGCGGCCTCGATCGCCACGTCGGTGCCGGTGCCCATCGCCAGGCCCAGGTCGGCCTGGGCGAGCGCGGCGGCGTCGTTGACCCCGTCGCCGACCATCGCCACCGTACGGCCCTCGTCCTGCAACCGCTTGATCACGTCCACCTTGCCGGCGGGCAGGACCTCGGCGATGACCTCGTCGATCCCGACCGCGTCCGCCACCGTCCGGGCCACCGCCTCGCCGTCCCCGGTGAGCAGGACGGGCCGCAGCCCCAGGTCGCGCAGCCGCGCGATCGCCTCGGCCGAGGACGGCTTCACCTCGTCGGCCACGGTGATCACGGCCTGGGCGGCGCCGTCCACACCGACCGCGACGGCGGTGTGGCCCAGTTCCCGGGCGTCGTCCATCGCCCGCTCCAGCTCCGGCGTGAGGTGCTGCGACCACTCGGCCAGCAGCCGCGGGCGGCCGACCAGCACGCCGTGCCCGTCCACCAGGCCCTGCACGCCCAGGCCCTCGACGTTGGCGAAGTCCTCGACCGTGCCGAGCGAGCCCGCGCGTTCGGCGGCACCGGCGGCGATGGCCCGGGCGATGGGGTGCTCGGAGGCGTTCTCCAGCGCCCCCGCCAGACGGAGCACCTCCTCCTCGTCCACGCCCTCGGCCGTGACGACCTTGACCATGGCCATCTTGCCGGTGGTGACGGTGCCGGTCTTGTCCAGGACGACCGTGTCGACGGCGCGGGTGGACTCCAGCACCTCCGGTCCCTTGATCAGGATGCCGAGCTGGGCGCCGCGGCCCGTGCCGACCAGCAGGGCGGTGGGGGTGGCCAGGCCCAGCGCGCAGGGGCACGCGATGATCAGGACGGCGACCGCGGCGGTGAACGCGGCGGCGGCGCCGGCGCCGGTCCCGATCCAGAAACCCAGCGTGGCGGCGGCGATGGCGATCACGATGGGGACGAAGACCCCGGAGATCCGGTCGGCCAGCCGCTGCACCCGCGCCTTGCCGTTCTGGGCCTCCTCCACCAGCCGCGCCATCTGCGCCAGCTGAGTGTCGGACCCGACCCGGGTCGCCCGGATCACCAGCCGCCCGCCGGCGTTCACGGTCGCGCCCGTGACGGCGTCGCCCGGCGCGACCTCCACCGGGACCGACTCGCCGGTCAGCAGGGAGGCGTCCACCGCGGACGAGCCCTCCTCCACCACGCCGTCGGTGGCGATCTTCTCGCCGGGCCGGACCACGAACCGGTCGCCGACGGCCAGCGCCTCGACCGGGATCCGCTCCTCGCGCCCGTCCCGCAGGACCGAGACCTCCTTGGCGCCCAGCTCCAGCAAAGCCCTCAGCGCGGCTCCGGCACGGCGCTTGGACCGGGCCTCGAAGTACCGCCCGGCCAGGATGAACGCGATCACCCCGGCGGCGGCCTCCAGGTAGATGTTCATGGACCCGTCGGTACGGGTCATCGAGAACTCGAAGCCGTGCCGCATCCCCGGCTCGCCGGCCGTGCCGAAGAACAGCGCCCACAGCGACCAGCCGAACGCGGCCAGCGTGCCCACCGACACCAGCGTGTCCATGGTCGCGGCGCCGTGCCGCAGGTTGGTCCACGCGGCCTTGTGGAACGGCCACCCGCCGTACACCACCACGGGCGCGGCCAGGGTCAGCGACAGCCACTGCCACGACTCGAACTGGAGGGCCGGGATCATGGCCATCGCGATCACCGGGACCGCCAGCACGACCGACGTGACCAGCCGCTGGCGCAGCGGCCGCAGCCCGTCGTCGGTGGCGCCGACGTCCGCGGACCCGTCCGGCCCCTCCGCTGCCTTGGGCGGCGGGGGCGGCTCGGCGGTGTACCCGGCCTTCTCCACCTGCGCGATCAGCTCGTCGACCGAGACGCCCTCGGGAAAGTCCACCCTGGCCTTCTCGGTGGCGTAGTTGACCGTCGCGGTCACGCCCTCCATCTTGTTCAGCCGTCTCTCGATGCGGGCGGCGCACGAGGCGCAGGTCATCCCGCCGATCGCGAGCTCGATCCGGTCGGACGTGTCGCCCGTGCCCATCGCTTCCTCCTCCATGAACGTCTCTGGTCGCCGAGCGGGATGTCAGCCGTGCTCGTGGTCGTGCCCGTCCCCGCCGCTCTCACTCGGCGCGGGGGTGGGGGTACCGCCGGTCTTCCCGGGGTTTCCGGCCGTTCCGGCCCGCGCCGTGAACTCGGCGGTACGGACCTTGCCTCCGTGCTGGAAGTCCAGGTAGAGACGGTACGCGCCGGAGCTGGGCACCTCCGCGTAGAAGGTGATGGCGGGTCCCGGCCTGGTCTTGCCGTCGCCGGGCTCCCCGTCCGGGTGGACGTGGAGGTAGGCCAGGTCGCGGTCCCGGAGGGCCACGAGATGACCGTACGCCTCAAGGTAGGGCTCCAGGTCGGTGACCGGCGCGCCGTCCTTGCTCACCGTGAGCGTGAGCTTGCTGGACCGGCCCGGTTCGAGCGTCCCGTCCAGCCTGACCTCGTAGCCGTCGACCTCGGCCACCTGCGCCGCCTCCGGCAGCGGAACGGGCTCGAAGTCGCCGGGGGCGCTGACGTCGGTGCCCAGGGTGAGCTGCTTCGCGGCCCCCTCCGGCTGGACGTCGGCGAAGAAACGGTAGGCGCCCGCGTCCGGCAGTGTCAGCGGGATCGTCCAGACGCCGCCGCCGGCCTCGGTCGGATGCAGGTGCTGGAAACCGGACAGATCGCGGCGGGCCACGATCAGGTGCAGCTTCTTTCCGTGGAGCAGCGTGTACCGGGTCACCGGCTTGCCGTCCGGGCCGTCGATGGTGAACCGGAAGTCGGTCTCCTTCCCGGCCTTCACGGTGGTCGCCTCAGGGCTGAAGGTGTAGCCGTCCTGGGAGACCTGGAGCCCGCCCGGAACGGGGGTAGGGGTATCTCCTCCGGCCGTCCCGGAGCCCGAGCCGGAGCCGCCGTGACCGGAGTGCCCCCCGCCCTGGCCCTGCCCGTTCCCCTGCCCGCCCGCCTCGGCCGCGGCGCCGACGGGACCGGTCACGTTGCCGATCCCGACGGCGCCGCCGAAGACGGCGGCCAGGCCGAGGGCGAAGGCACCCAGCTTGGTCGCGGTGTTCATCTCACGCCTTCACTTGGTATCCGGCCTCCTCGACGGCCGCCTTGATGTCGGCGTCGTCGAGCGGGCCGTCGCTGGTCACGGTCACCGTGCCGGTCTGGAGGTCGACGTCCACGGCGCTCACCCCGGAGACCTGGCCGACCTCCTCCTTGACCGAGCTGACGCAGTGGCCGCAGGTCATCCCGGCGACGGTGTAGGTGGTGGTGCTCATCGGCGCTCCCTTCGATGTACCCCAGGGGGGTATCTGGCGGACCTCATGCTGGCACAACCCTTCCGTCTTGGCAACCCCTACCCCCTAGGGGTTATTCCGGCGAGCCGCGCATTGTTCCAGGGCCTCCGTGACCGAGAAGTTATCCACAGGTCGCGGGCCGTCACCGTGGACGATCTTCATAGGGATTTGTCCTTCTTTATGCGCCTGTATCCCGCCAAGGGGCTGATCGGGTGGGCTCACGGCCGCTTTCCCACAGAGTTGTCCACAGGCTTCCACAGGGATGTGGACAGGCCCCGGACACGGATACATTGAGGCATGCCCGAGCTTCCCGAGGTCGAGGCGCTGGCCGGCTTCCTGCGCGAGCGCGCGACCGGCCACGCCGTCGCCCGTGTCGATGTTCTCGCCATCCAGGCGCTGAAGACCTACGATCCGCCGATCACGTCGCTCGGCGGGCTGACCGTCACCGGCGTCGCCCGGCACGGCAAGTTCCTCGACCTCGACGTCGACGGGCTGCACCTGGTGGTGCACCTGGCCCGTGCGGGCTGGCTGCGCTGGCGCGAGGAGATGCCCTCCAGGCCGGTACGGCCCGGCGGCAAGAATCCGCTGGCGCTGCGCGTCCACCTCGACGACGGGTCCGGCTTCGACCTGACCGAGGCCGGCACCAAGAAGGGCCTGGCCGTGTACGTCGTCCGCGATCCCCGGGAGGTCCCGGGCGTCGCCTCCCTCGGCCCCGACCCGCTGGACGAGGCGTTCACCCCCGAGGCGCTGCACGCGATCGTCAAGGGCAAGCGGACCCAGATCAAGGGGCTGCTGCGCGACCAGAAGGTCGTCGCGGGCATCGGCAACGCCTACTCCGACGAGGTGCTGCACGTGGCCCGGATGTCCCCGTTCAAGATCGCCTCATCGCTCACCGAGGAGGACGTCCGGGGCCTGCACGAGGCGATCGTCGGCACCCTGCGCGACGCCGTCGAGCGTTCGCGCGGGCTGGCGGCCCAGGACCTCAAGGGCGAGAAGAAGACCGGCCTGCGGGTGCACGCCCGTACGGGCCAGAAGTGCCCGGTGTGCGGCGACACCATCCGGGAGGTCTCGTTCGCCGACTCCTCCCTGCAGTACTGCCCCACCTGCCAGACCGGCGGCAAGCCCCTGGCCGACCGCCGCATGTCCCGGTTGCTGAAATAGGCCGTATTTTCAGCCCCGGTCTACGGCGCTCGCCCGGCGGCGCTCGCCCGGCGGCTCGCGCCTGACGGGCCTTGGCGAGCGGGACATCGCTTCGCGATCTGCCCAGCGAGGCTCGCCTCCGGCATCGCCCCACCGGGCAGCCAGCGCGCTCGGCTGAGGCCACTTCGAGGCAAGCTCTAGCTGTGAGCCAGGCCCCTAGCTGTGCTGTCCCGGGACGGATCGAACGGCCGCGGGGGGCTGTTCGCCGAAACGTTGCCTCAATAGACCAGGCGGTTGCCCCAATAGACCGGGCAGTTGCCTCAAGGGGCCAAGCAATTTGGACAGATCGGGTAGGGCTCGGAGGGTGGATGTTCCCGACTCCCCGGCCACCCGGGCCCGGCCACGGGCACGGCTCCGCCCACGCCCACGACCGGGGCCGACGGCGGGCGCGGTGGGCGTCCGCGCGGCCCCGGTCCGCCGTGGGCCGGTGCGGTCAGCCCTTCGGAAGATCCCCGAAGAGCGGGGCGACCTTGCTCCAGCGGCTCATCTCGCAGCCGTCGGTGCGGGTGAACTTCACGTCCACCGGCTTGGCGTGCCAGGTGCCCTTGACCGTGGCCACCTGGGGGCCGCCGTAGATCTTGGTGCACATCTGGTCGGCGGGCGGGGGCTTGAAGGGATCCCCGGCCTTGGTGAGCGCCGCGCACGCCTGCGCGGCCTTCGGGTGGTCGCCGCCCGCCGGGTCGCAGTTCAGCTTCCAGGTCGTGGCAGGCGCCTGCGGGGACGCCTTGACCTGGACGGTCAGGCTGTTCTGCCCCTCTCCAGGAGAGGGTTGGACCGAGGTGGTGGCGGAGGGCTGGTCAGCGGGTGGGGTGGCCTGTTCGGAGCCGCAGGCCGCCAATGACAGGATCATGGCTAGGCCGGGCGTCGTGAAAAGGAGCGTCCGATACCGCATGAGACATTCGACGCAGCACCGGTCCACACGGTTCCATGGAGGTGTGATGATTTTCAGGGACGATGTCCCGGCGGTCGACGCGAAGGACGTTCCGCAGGACGCGTACCTGCTGGATGTGCGCGAGCAGGACGAGTGGGACGCGGGTCACGCGCCCCACGCGGTGCACATCCCGATGGGACGCCTGAGCGACCGCGCCGGTGAGGTGCCCCGCGACCGGGAGGTCTACGTGATCTGCCGGTCCGGCGTACGGTCGGCGCAGGTCACCGTCGCGCTCAACCAGGCCGGCTGGCTGTCCAAGAACGTCGACGGCGGCATGAAGCGCTGGGTGGAGGCCGGGCGGCCGATGGAGACCGACTCGGGAGCGCCGCCCTACGTCGCCTGACCCGCGGAGTGCCCAACGCACCGGCGCCTGAACACCCAGTACCTGACCCGCCGGGCGGTGGGCCGCCGGGGCGCTGAGCAACCGGTACCTGACCTGCCGGGCGCTGAGCCGCTGGGGGGTCTGAACGCCGCGCACCTGAACGTCAGGCGTTCACCGAGCACCTGCCCTGCCGGGCACCCGAACGCCGGGTACCCGAACGCCGGGCGCTGCTCCATGTCCGGCGCGGGGCAGTGGTTTTGCGTGATTTGCCCCTGTACGATCTGCTCGACCGATATCCGCGGGAGCTCGGGCCGACCGGGCTGAGAGGGCGACAGTATGTGGCGTCGCCGACCGCATGAACCTGTCCGGGTAATGCCGGCGTAGGGAGTGTGTCCCTTGACGTCCGAGGTCGATTCCAAGGTCGGTACCGAGGCCGGTTCCAAGGCGGGGCGGCGTTCGCGCGACGAAGCCCCCTTCACCCTCGACGAGCCTGCGCCCAAGGTCCTGGGCTTCTGGGACCAGGGCGCCTTCTGGGCCAACCTGGGGGTCAGCCTCTTCGCGTTCTCCGGCGCGTACACCGTGCTGGCGCCCGACGAGAACGGGCGGCCGACGCTGGCGATCGCCGCCGGGATCGTGGCGATGATCGTGGGCACCGCGCTCGGCGGCCTCATGCTGGGGCTGGCGGCGGCGCCGGGCGCCCGTACCGGGCAGCCCGCGATGGTGCTGCTGCGCGGACTGTTCGGGGCCCGGCTGTCGTACGTGCCGACCGTGCTCAACATCGCGCAGCTGATCGGCTGGGGCACCTTCGAGCTGATCGTCATCGCGGACGCGGCGAGCGCGCTCTGGGACGGGATACCCCGGTGGGGGTACGTGATCGCGGCCGGGATCCTCACCACCGTGCTGACGATCTGGCCGCTGGGCTCGGTCCGGATGCTGCGCCGCTACGTCACGGTGGCGGTCGGGATCGCCCTGGTCTACTTCTACGTCCAGCTCGTCCGCGAGCCGCTGCCCGATCTCACCGAGGGTTCCTGGGGCGGCTTCTGGATCGGGGCGGACGCGGCGCTGGCCGTGTCGATCTCGTGGGTGCCGGTGGCCGCCGACTACACGCGCCACGCCCGAACGGCCCGCGGGGCTTTCGGTGCCGCCGCCGTTGGATATTCGGTCACCCAGATCATCGCCTACGTTCTCGGCCTGCTGGCGCTGGCACTGGTGGCGGGCGACTCCTCGAAGGTGTTCGACCCGTTCCTGCACGTCACGCTGGGCGTGCTGTTCTTCGCCGTCTTCGTCCTGCGGGAGGCCGACCAGTCGTTCGCCAACGTCTACTCCACCGCGGTATCGATCCAGAACCTGGTGCCGCGCGCCGACCGCCGGGTGCTGACGGTCGCCCTCGGCGCCGGGATCACCGGGCTCGCCCTGGTCCTGAACATCGGGGACTACGCCGCCTTCCTCGCCCTCATCGGCTCGGTGTTCGTACCGATGCTGGGCGTCCTGGCCGCGGACTTCTACCTGGGGCGGGGCCGCTGGCGCGCCGCGATCGGCACCGGGGACGTCCGGGGGCTCGGCTGGAACACCTCGCGGACCGCCCCGTCCCGCTGGGGGATGATCGCGGCCTGGGCGGTCGGCTTCGCGGCGTACCAGCTGATCTACCCCGGCGGAGTGAGCTGGTGGGCGGGCTTCTGGCAGGACGTGCAGGGCGTGCTGCATTTCACACCGCAGAGCTGGATGAGCGCCTCGCTGCTGTCGTTCCTGGTCGCCGGTGTGGTCACGGTCGTGATCGGCCGGCTGCCCCGGCGCGGCACGGGGACCGCCCCCGACGCCGGTCGCGAGGCGGCCGGAGACCGTTGATCCGGGCGTTCCCAGGGCCCTGACGTGGCGTTCCTCCGGTGAGCTGGGGAAACATGTGAGAACTTTTCAGGGGAGGTTGCCCGGCGAGACCCGGAGCCGCGGTGGCACGATGACAGACGTGCAGACCGTTCACGATCCGATCGCCCGCGCCGTCATCGAGTGCGCGGCGGACGCGATCGTGGCCGTCGACGAGGCGTTCAGGGTCACGGTGTGGAACCCGGCGGCCGAGCGGATGTTCGGCTGGCGGGCCGAGGAGGTGCTCGGACGGCCGCTGCCGAACGTGCCGGACGAGCTCAAGGCCGAGTTCAACGCCGTCCAGGAACGGCTGCTCACCCGCCGTTCCGGCGAGGGCGGCCGGATCTCGATCGCCACCCGCCGGTTCCACCGCGACGGGCGCCTGATCGACGTGCGGATCGACACCAGCCTGCTGCGGGCCCGGGACGGCGCCCCGCTCGGCTGGGTGGGGGTCTACCACCCGGTCAAGGACGACGAGGCCGTCCAGCACCACATGGCCGAGCGGGCCCGGCTGGTGCGCCGGCTCAACGACATCGTCGCCGACCTGAACGCCGAACTGGACCTGGCGGTGGTGCTGGACCGGATCACTGCCGCGCTGATCGAGCTGACCGGCGCCGACGCCGGCGGGTTCGTCCGGATCGAGGACGGGCGGCTGCGGCTCGTCAGCCTGTCCGGGCTGCCCGACCACCTGCGGGGGACCACCGCCGACCTGCGGTCGAGCCTGGTCGGCGAGCTGCTGAGGTCCGGCAAGACGGTCAAGCTGACCACCGGTGAGCGGCGCCTGGACGATCTGGTCTGGTCCGAGCTGCCCGGCCTGCACACGGTCGCGCTCGGCCTCTCCTACCTGCAGAACCGTCCGTACGGGGCGCTGTACGCGCTGTTCTCCGGACGCAAGGTCGGCCACACCGAGCTGGAGCTGCTGGAACTGCTGGCCGGGCACGCCGGGGTGGCGGTGGGCAACGCGGTCGCCTACGCCGAGGTGGTCCGGCAGCGGGCGCACGAGCGGGCGGTGACCGACGCCAGCGCGGACGGCATCGCGGTGCTCGACCGCGACGGGCTGGTCCGGCAGTGGAATCCCGCCGCGCACGCCCTCACCGGGATCGCGCCCCGCGACGCGGTGGGGCGGGAACTGCCGTTCGAGATCCCCACGCCCGGCGAGACGCTGACGATCCCGCTGGAGTCGGGCGTCTGGCTGAACGTGCTCGCGGCGGAGATCGAGGAGACCGGCGAGCTGGTGGTGGACTTCCGGGACGTCACCGAGGCCAAGGCGCTGGAGGATGCCAAGGACCTCTTCCTCGCGACCACCAGTCACGAACTGCGCACGCCGGTGACGGTCGTGCAGGGGTTCGCCAGCACGCTGGCCAACCGGTGGGACGAGATGACCGACGCCGACCGCCGGTCGGCCGTGGCGACCATCGCCGAACGCGCCCAGTCCCTGGGCCGCCTGGTGGAGCATCTGCTGCGCGGCGCCCGGGCGGGGGCCGACGAGCTGGCGGTCACGATCGAGCCGTTCGACCTGGTCAGGGTGCTGGAGGGCGTGGTCGCGGGCTTCCGCTCGCTGTCGGACCTGCACCCGGTCGATCTGGAGATCGCCCCCGGCCTGCCGCGGGCGTTCGGGGACGCGCTGGCCACCGACATCATCCTGGGGCAGCTGCTGGAGAACGCGGTCAAGTACTCCCCGGACGGTGGCCGGATCCTGGTCCGGGCCTGGCCCGAGGAGAAGGAGCTGGTCGTCACGGTGGAGGACGAGGGGATCGGCATCGACCCCGCCGACCTCGACCGGATCTTCGAGCGGTTCGTCCAGGGCGAGGCGGGCGACCGCCGCCGGTTCGGCGGTATCGGACTCGGCCTCTACATCGTCAAACGGCTCACCGAGGCGCAGGGCGGGGAGATCTCCGCCGGTCCTGCCAAGCCCGGCGAGCCCGGCCGCACCGGTACGCGCATGTGCCTGAGGCTGGCCTCCGCGGGCTGACCCCCCTCACCCGGCATCCCCGCCGCCCGTTCCGTGGTCTGTCGCGGGCGTCCGTTCTGTCTGCCGTTCACCCGGTTTTCACGGAGTGACAGCGGCGGCCGGATGTGGCCGTGGCCTGGGGCGGACGTGTCCGTTTGTCACCTGGCGGGCTGGTCGTCGCGGTGGGCGGGCTCGCGGGGCCGGAGCGGCGGGCACGTTGGGAACGTTCCCGGCAACACGGGTGTGACGGACGAAACGTGCGCGTGAGGAGTAATCCAACGGCGGGTGGATAGATCCCTAATGGATCTCGCAACGGGGCGAACGCCGGATCTGGCCTTGAACGGGGGTGATGACCGTGACTGAACGGTCCGTCACTCGTTGGTGGGGAAGTAGGGTGTTTCGTCCAGGTTTCCGGCTGTTGAAACCAGGGCATTTCGGTCGTACCGGAAAGTGCGGCTGAGGACGGGAGCACGGGAGGTGAGGGCGTCGAGCGTCGTACTGCTGCCACACGCGCCGTCCAGCGTCGCACTAGCCCGGCGGCGCCTCCGCTCGGAGCTCTTCGCCCTGGGCCTCTTCGAGGCGATCGTCGACGACGCCACCGTCATCGTCAGCGAACTCATCAGCAACGCCCTCCGGCACGCCCGCCCGCTGCCCTCCGGCCAGGTCCAGCTCACGTGGATCCGCAACGGCGACCTCATCGAACTCGCGGTCAGCGACGGCGGCGCGATGACCGAACCCAGGCGCGGCCCCGGCACCCTCTCCTCGCTGGGCGGCCGGGGGCTCGGCATCGTCGAGGCCCTCGCCGAGGGCTGGGGCGTCCGGCACGAGGACGGCTCCACCACCGTGTGGGCCGTCATCCGGGTGTCCATGTCGGCGAACGCGCAGACCTCCGGCCCCTCCGTCGTAATGCCGCGACTGGGAGGCTTCGGCGACCTCACCGGCGGGCCCGGCCCGCTCGACGACCTCCGCGACGGCGGCCGGCCCGAGGCCGCTTCCGGCCGGGCCTACCCCGCCTGACGTCCACAGGCGGCCCCCGGCTGTTCTTACACTGTCCCGACCTTGTAAGGTCCTCTTCAAGCTCGGGCGCTGTCGTGCCCCCGTCGACACCGCCCGAGCACTCCACTTCGCATGCCCCCGGCGCCGTCCACGGCCCGGGGGCTTTCGCGTGGGAGGCGCGCGCCCACCGCGAAACCCTCGGGCGGGCGGCGGACCGCGCCTCAAATGGACCGCGCCTCAAATGGACCGCGCCTCAGACGGAGCGGGCCTCAGACGGAGCGGGCCTCAGACGGACCGCGCCTCAAGGGGAGCGCGCCTCAGGCGGGCGGCGGATCGCGGAGGATCGGGCAGGACATGCAGCGCGGCCCGCCCCGGCCGGTGCCCAGCTCGCTGCCACTGATCCTGATCACCTCGATGCCGGCCGCCTCCAGCTGGGCGTTGGTCTCGATGTTGCGTTCGTACGCCACCGCCAGGCGCGGCGCGATCGCCAGCGTGTTGTTGCCGTCGTCCCACTGCTCGCGTTCGGCGGTGACCGGATCGAGCCCGGTGTCGATCAGCTTGAGCCGGTCCAGGCCCATCGCGTCGGCCGCCGCCTCCAGGAACGGGCGCGGCTCGGCCACCCGCAACTCCCCGCCGTCGGCGGTGACGGCGTAGGCGGTCAGGGAAGAGGCCATCGGCGGGTACATCAGGACCGTGTCGACGTCGACCATGGTGCACACCGTGTCGAGGTGCATCGTGGCCCGCTCCTGGGCGATCGGAACGGCCAGGACGGTGTGGGCCAGCCCGGCGCCCAGCACCCGGCGGGCCAGCCGTTCCACCCCCGCCGGCGTCGTGCGCTCGCCGGTGCCGACCGCGAGGACACCGGGGGACAGCAACAGGATGTCGCCGCCCTCCACATGCTCCAGCGACCGGTCGTACACCGGCTCCACCCCGGCGAACCGCGGATGGTGCGCGTAGACCAGGCCGGTCAGCGCCGACTCGGGGCGGCGCGCGGGCATCGCCAGGCTGGTCACCGCCACCCGGTCGCCGATCCACGCGCTGTTGTCCCGGGTGAACAGCAGCCCCGGCAGCGGGTCGATGATGAAGTCGTGCCGGTCCATCAGCCGGTAGACCAGGCCGTGCCCGGCCTTCAGCTCCTCGTGCGCCAGTCCGGCGATCAGGACCTGGGCCAGGACCTCCGGATCGAGGTCGCGCAGGTAGCCCTCGACCACCTTCCGCAGCTGGTCGCCCCAGCGGCCATCGTCGATCACGCCCGCGATCGCGACGTCCCGCGCCTCCTCGTACTCCAGGGCGTCCTGCAGGAGTTCGGTCAGGTAGAGGACCTCCACCCCGCGTTCGCGCAGCGCCTGCGCGAACGCGTCGTGCTCCTCCTGGGCCCGGCCCGCCCAAGGGATCGCGTCGAACAGCAGCTTGTCGCTGTTACGGGGGGTGAGCCGCTTCAACTCCGCGCCGGGACGGTGCAGCAGCACCGTGCGCAACCGCCCGACCTCGCTGGTGACCCGGTGCTCATAGGTGTGCGTCACACTGCGAGTCTAGGTGCCCACTTGATCAGCCAGAATCCGCCGGCCCGGGCTGTGTCGCCGTTCGCCGGTGTCCGCCTGGAACGCTGCCAGGGTCTGTCGGATGGGCTGTCTCCCTGTTGCTGGTGGCGGCCCGAGACGGAGCCAGGGGCCGTTCGGATCGGCCGTGTCGTCGTTTGCGGGTGTCGGCCTGAAAGGCCGCCAGAGTCCGCCGGACGGGCTGTGTCACGATTTGCTGGTGCCCGCCCGGAACGCCGCCCTCCCTGCCCACCTCACCGCCGCCACCCTCCTGCGGGTCTCCGCGGAAGGCGCCGCGACCGCCCTGGTCCTGACCGTCCAGGCGCGTACCGGGCGGGCGGCGGACGCCGGGTTCCTGCAGACCGCGCTGACCCTGCCGTACGTGCTGAGCGGCCCGGTGATCGGGCACGCGCTCGACCGCGCCGCCCGCCCGCGCGGACTGGCCATGGCGCTGGCCGCCGGGTACGCCGCCGCGACGGCGGCGCTGCTCCTCATGGCCGGACGGTCGCCGCTGGTCCTGGCCCTGCTCGTCGCCGTCGTGGTCGGCTGCACCGAGCCGATCGTGGTGGCCCTCAGCAGCCTGCTGCCGCGCTTCGTCCCGGAGGAACGGCTGCCCCGCGCGTACGCGCTGGAGGCGTCGAGCTACAGCGTCGCGGCGATCGCCGGCCCCGGCCTGGCCGCCGCCATCGCCGCCGTCGCGACCGGGTCCCACTCCGGCCTCGCCATCGTGGCGGCCGCCGTCGTCGGCGCGGGCGCGCTGGCCTTCCTTCCGGTCGCGCGCCCGGCAGGCAGGGAGGCGCCCGGGACGAACGAGCCGGTCCCGCGGCCCGTCACGATCCCCGAACCGCGCGACGCCCCCGTCCCCGAACCGCACGAGGCCCCCGCCCCTGAACCGCACGAGGCCCCCGTCCCCGAACCGCGGCCCCAAGCGGCCCCTTCCGGACGGGATACGTCGACGGGACAGGGCACGTCCGTGGCCCCGCCCGCCGACCCGCCCGTGCCCCCGTCCGGAACGGACGCCGAGCCAGCCCGAACGGGCACGGAGCCGCCATCAGACTCCGGCGCCGTCTCGGAAGGGGCCTTGGACGCCGCCTTGGACGCCGCCTCGGACGCCGTCTCGGGCGCCGTCTCGGAAGGGGCCTCGGAAGGGGCCTCGGAAGGGGCCTCTGAAGGGGCCTTGGACGCCGATGCCGCCGGGCGGGGCGGTTTCCGTCACGCGCTGATGGACGTCGTGGTCGGCGGCCTGTCCGTCCTGGTCTCCAATACCAGGCTTCGCGCGCTGACCGTCGCCACCTCGTTCGCCTGGCTGGGGTTCGGGGGTGTCGCCGTCACGGCCGTCCTGTTCGCCGAGCACATCGGCGCGGGCCCCTCCGCGGGCGGCCAGTTCCTCGTGGCCTTCGCCCTGGGCTCGCTGATCGGGGCGCTCGGGTCGTCCCGCTGGCTCAAGGCGCGCCACGCCGAATGGGTGGTGATGGGCGGGCTGGCCGGGTTCGGCGGCGCCATCGCCTCGGTCGCCCTGGCGCCGTCCCTGCCCTGGGCGCTGCTGTGCTTCCTGGTGGTCGGGATCGTCGAGGGGCCCGTCTTCACCGCCACCCTGATGCTCCGCCAGCGCGAGTCCCCGCCCGGCCGCCTCGGCCAGGTCAACACGACCGGCGGCAGCCTGAAGATCGGAGCCTCCGCGATCGGCGCCGCGCTCACCGGCGCGTTCGCCGACAGCATCGGCCCGGTCGGCCTCCTCCTCGCCATCGCCGCCTGCCAGCTCGCCGGGTCCGTCCTCGGCTTCCTGCTCCTCCTCCGGCCCGGCGCCGCACCGGCCCCCGAGCCGTCCGAGCCGTCCGAGCCGTCCGGGCCGCCCGGACCGTCCGCGAGTAAGATCAGCGGCGGCACGAACTGATGCGAGGTGCCCCGCCTGGGGAGAATCGGGAAGCCGGTGTGATTCCGGCACGGGCCCGCCGCGGTGACCGGGGAGCCGCCGTCCACGCGCGTACGCGCAGCCACTGGCCGCCAGGCCGGGAAGGCGGACGGTGAGGCGCCGATCCGGGAGTCCGAAGACCGGCCTCGCCCCTACGGCCACCGCCATGGTGGCCCGACCCAGCGGGAGCCTGCCGTGCACGCCGACATCTACGAGATCGTTCACCGCCGCCGCGACGTACGCGCCGAGTTCACCGGGGCGCCGATCCCCGGCGACGTCCTCCGCCGGATCCTCGCCGCGGCGCACGCCGCGCCCAGCGTCGGGCTGTCCCAGCCGTGGGACTTCGTCCTCGTGGCGGACCCGGCCGTCCGGCGCGCGTTCCACGAGCACGTCCAGCACGAGCGCGACGTCTTCGCCGGGACCCTGTCCGGAACGCGGGCCGAGCGGTTCGCCCGGGTGAAGATCGACGGGGTGCTGGAGAGCAGCCTGTCGATCGTCGTCACCTACGACCCCGAACGGGGCGGGCCCGCCGTGCTCGGCCGCCACGCGATCGCGGACGCCGGGCTGTACTCGGTCTGCCTGGCCATCCAGAACCTCTGGCTGGCCGCCACCGCCGAGGACCTGGGCCTCGGCTGGGTCTCCTTCTACCGGGAACCGTTCGTACGGCGGCTGCTCGGCATCCCGGAGGGCATCCGCCCCGTGGCCTGGCTGTGCCTGGGCCCGGTCACCCACCTGGAGACCGCGCCGGACCTCGAACGGCACGGCTGGCGCACCCGCCGCCCCCTGGACGCCGCGATCCACCACGACCGCTGGTGAACGCGCGTCCTGCCGGGCCCGAGGAGACGACCTCACATGCGCGCGGGACGAATGGCCATGTGAACGTCCCGGCGCGGGCGATGGGATGGCGATCATGACCCGAGCACCGATCCTCGTCCTGGGCGGCCGCGGCAAGACCGGCCGCCGCGTGGTCGCCCGCCTGCGCGACCTCGACGTCCCCGTACGCGCCGCCTCCCGTACCACCGGAACCCTGTTCGACTACGGTGACCGGACGACCTGGGGCCCCGCGCTGGAAGGCGTCCAGGCCCTCTACCTCGTCCCGATGATCGAGTTCGTGGACCTCGCCGACATCACGGCCTTCGTCCACCGGGCCGTGGAAGAGGGCGTCCAGCGCGTCGTCCTGCTGTCCGCGCGTGGTGAGGGCGGCGGGGCCCACCCTCACCAGGAACCGCTGGAAACACTGGTCCGCGAGTCGGTCCCCCAGTGGACGATCCTGCGTGCGGGCTGGTTCGCGCAGAACTTCAGCGAGGACTACCTCCACGAACCGGTCATGGCCGGAGAACTGGCCCTGCCCGCCGGCGAGGGACGCGAGGCGTTCGTCGACGCCGAGGACATCGCCGACGTCGCCGCCGCGGCGCTCACCGACGAGGCGCACGCGGGCCAGGTGTACGAGCTGACCGGGCCGGAGGCGCTCTCCTTCCGTACGGTCGCGTCCCTCATCTCCGAGGCGTCGGGACGCGAGGTCCGCTACACCCCGGTCGACCGCGCTACCTACGCCGGCCTCCTCACCCGGCAGGGGTACCCGGACGACGTCGTCGAGGCCGTCGCGGACCTGATGGAGGCGATCGCCCGCGGTGCGGGCGAACCGGTCGCCGACGGCGTGAGCCGCGCCCTGGGACGGCCGCCGCGCCCGTTCGCCGACTACGTCAAGGAGGCCGCCGCCTCGGGCGCGTGGAAGGACTGACCGGACCGCCCGGAGACGGGACGCGCCCTGTGGCAACGCGGACTGGAGAGTCTCCAGTCCGCGTTGCCACAGGGCAGCTCAGGCGAGCGCCGAGTACGGTCAGCAGGGGCGCTCCAGCCGCCCCTCCTCGTCGTAAGTGTGCTGCACGTTGAGCAGCGTGTCGTGATGTTGCCGCAGGTACCGCATGAACGACGAGGCTCGCGGGCCGGACGGGCCGCCGCGGGTCTCCCATTGGATCACCTGGCCGCGACGGCCGTGCTCAGCGGGCGCGAGGTCGACGCAGAAGAGGTTGCCGCAGGCGTCCGCCGCGAACGGCACCCACCCGGGATGCCACCACACGCACCGTACGAGCCCGTTGGCCGGGTGCAGTTCGTGGGGAGTCCAGCCGTCAAAGGTCCCCCGCCCATGCGCGTCCCCGAGGCCCCGCCACCGGCTGAGGATCTGCGCGACCGACAGCCCGTCGTACTCGTAGAAGTCCAGCCCTCCGGAATCACCGAACAACCGCAGGTACGCGAGAAAATCCGCCGGAAGAGGCTCCCCGACGGCGGTCTCCAGCGCGGCCACAGCCTCCGGCGCCGCCGCTCCCCGGGCCCTGGCCAGAGACTCGTACTCCACGCTCGCGTGCTCGGCGAGCCACGCGGCGATCCCGGACACCAGCACGGTCAGCCGCGCCGTGTACGACTCGACCGGGTCCGGCGCCCCCAGCTCGCGCAACACGCGTGCGGCTTCACCGTGCCGCCATTCCTCGGCGACGCCGACCGGGGTGACCGCGCCATCGTCCTTGGACGCCGACACGTCCGCGCCGGCCGCCACCAGCGCCCGGATGACCTCGACGTAGCCGTGGAAGGCGGCCAGCATGAGCGGCGTCCAGCCGTCCGGCCGGGGCAGGTCCGGATCGGCGCCCGCGCGCAGCAGAGCCGACACGATCGCCAGCGGCTCCGCGAGTTCCAATGCCCAGGTCAACACCGTGCCGGGCTCCACGCCACCCCTCTGGACCCGGTTGACGTCCGCGCCACGGGAGACCAGGAACTCCACCAGGGGGAGGCTGCCGGTGGAGACGGCGCACATGAGAGGTGTCGTCCCCAAATCCGATTCCGCGTCGACCGGCAGACCGGCGTCAAGAAACGGCCGTACCAACTCGACCTTCCCGGTGTCCGCCGCGTCGAGGACCACCGGGTCGCCGTCGCCATTTCCCGTGGCGGGGTCGGCGCCGTCCGCGAACAACCGGGTGAGGGCGGCGGAGTCACCACTGCTGATGGCGTCGAGTAACGCTTGGTCTGAATCCACCACCGGATGATAGGTGTTTCACGCCACGCCCCAGCCGTTGGAAGCGGCAAGAGCACGCATACCGTGCCAACGCCCGCCGCCGGTGTTCTCGTCCAGGTCGGTGGGACATGGTTCCCCCTCGAAAAACGGCACCACCCACCGCGGTGCGGTGAGGACCCCGGGCCTTTCGAAATCCAGCACCTCCGCGATATTGCGGGCCGTGGAATCGCGCGGTGACAGCGGTGCGAGGCCCCACCTCCATTCCACGGCCTTCAGCACCGACGTGTGGTCGTAGACGTCGCTCGCGACGTGCCCGCGCCGCGCCCGGGGCGAGATGACCAGGCACGGGACACGGAAACCGCGCAGCCCCCAATCGGGATTGGCGTCGGGCGCGACGGACGGGGGAACATGGTCGAAGAACCCGCCCCACTCGTCGTAATTGATGATGAGCAGCGTCCGATCCCATGCCGGGCTTGAGGTGACGGCCTCGTAGACCTGGCTGAGGAAGTACTGCCCCACCCGGATGTCGGCGTGCGGGTGGTCGTCGCCCGAGGTCCCTGCCGCCTCGCCCACGAACCTCGGATCCACGAAGGACAGTTCGGGCAGATCACCCTCGGCGCAGTCGGCGATGAACCGGGAGTAGGGGTGGCTGATGGACCGGTACCTCGTACCCCACAGCGCGGTGAACGGCACATCGCTGAAGTAGTAACGGCCGCGCAGGCCGGCCGCCTCCAGGCGGTCCCAGATCGTCGGCAGCGTGGTGATGTCGTGGGAGTTGCGGATCCGGTCGGTCCGCGCGGAGTGCTGGTAGAGGCGGTTCGGGTACGTCGGGGCCATGATGGCCGCGAAATAGTTGTCGCAGACCGTCCAGTACGGGGCGGCGTTGCAATAGAAGTCCAGGTCCTCGGCCAGGTAGTAGCCGATGGCGAATTCGTCGTTGTGACCGGCGCGGAGCCAGCCGTCGCAGGCGCCGTCGTTGTATTCGATCCGGCCTCCTTTGAAGGAGTGGTCCGGATCAGGATGGGCGCAGCCCTGCGGCTCGAGCAGATGGTGCGTGCAGAACGCGTTGCCGTCCCGGTCGACGAACGTCAGCCCGTCCTGTTTGCCGTTGGCATTCGGCAGCCACCCCAGATAGTGGTCGAACGAACGGTTCTCCATCATCACGAGAACGATGTGATCGATGCCCGACTCGTTCGGCGGCGGTAATGGTGGCCGTGATGAAGGCAGCGAGGAAGGTAGTGATGGAGGCCGCGGTAGAGGCAGTGATGGAGCCTGCGCGTCGGCCCACACGACCCGTTCGGCCATGGTCGCCCCGACCACGGCCGCGGCCCCGCTCAGGAACGTACGGCGAGAAGAACGCACATATCAACGTGTACCCCGCTAGGTGCCCGATCAGCAGGTCCTTCACGGTTTGGAATCCGCTATCCGGAAGCAAAAAATCCCGGTCTCATGATGATTCCTTGGCGGGAGCCTCGCGGGGTGACGTAGGTGATCGATCGGCCGGACAATGAAGACATTTCTGTGCAAGGTGGGCTTATGGTCGCATTCCTCTGGCGGGCTGTATCTCGCGTGCTCTGGTTTATTCGGGTAGAGGTTTTCTCGGGCTCGCGCTTTCTTTGGGGATGAGGGTTTTCTCGCGCTGGGGGTTTCTTTCTATCGCAGTAGCGGGGTGGCGGTAGGTGGCCGGTTGAGGTGACCGATGCGGCCCGGCGCGCACCTGCCGGTCGCCGCTGGTTGGCGTCACTTCGGTTGGGTTGGCCGGTCGGGGAGGGTGTTCCATCTGCGGCTTGGTGCCCGGTCCGGCGTGGCCGTCGCGCTGCGCGCGAAAAAGCCGCAGCGACGACAAGCGGATATTCGCCGCTGGCTGCCCCCGTCGATCTGCCGCCCTTCCCTGGCCACGCACCCGCTCGTCACCCTGGAACAAACCCTGGCTCTCGGACCTCGGCCAACGTGACGCCCACCAGCAGGGACCTGCGGTTGGGCGCCGGCCCGCATCGGTCACCTCGACCACCCGCCTGGCCCTGGCCACCCGGGCCCGAGAAACCCCACCCCGGCCCCCGCAAAACCGATTGATGATCGACATTTGCCAGGCGGTGAATATCGGGTTCGAAAAAGGCGACCCGAACACAATTCTGTCCAATATGTCCATTGAAACGATCAGTTGCTCCTCTTTAAACTTGAGAGGACGAGGATTTGGTGAAGGGAGGTGAATTTTCGTGGTGATGCCTGCGGAGCTTGTTGAGGTCGTTTCGGGGGAGGGTGAATGGGAGGGTCGGGGCTGGTTTCCGCCGGGTCCGGCGTTGGGGGTGTGTCTGTCGGGTGGCCGGGAGCGGTTGGGTGATCTGACTGATTCTGAGTTGCTGGAGGTGGCGGCGGCTGCGCACCGGCAGGCGGCTTGGGCTCAGTCGCGTGAGCTGGCCGCGATCGCCGAGCTGTCGCGCCGCCGCGCCCAAGCAGAAGAGGCAGAAGAGGACGCGGGGGATCCGCGGGTGTTGTCGTCGCGGGAGTCGGTGACCGAGGAGGTCGCCTCCACTTTGACCGTCACGGGCAACGCCGCTGCGACGCTGGTTCACCTCGCTGAGCGGCTGGCGGTGGATCTTCCCGGTACGCGGGAGGCGTTGGAGGCCGGTCGGATCGATCTGCCCAAGGCCCGGGTGATCTGCGATCTGTCCGAGGGGCTGCCCGAGGGTGTTGTCCGGCGTGTTGAAGAGGCTGTGATCGGCAGGGCTTCTGGGCAGACGACGGGTCAGTTGCGGCGGCGGATCCGGCGGATCGTGCAGCGCCTGGCCCCTGAAGCGATCGAGCAGCGCCGCAGCGATGCCGTCGCCAGGCGGCGGCTGGAGGTGTGGGACACCGCGTCAGGCACCGCTGATCTGGGGTTGCTGGATCTGGCGCCTGAGGAGGCCCATGGGATCTACAACAAGATCACCGCCGTGGCGGCCGGGTTGAGGAGCGATGGTGATGTCCGGCCCCTCAACCTGATCCGCGCCGACCTGGCCAAGACCCTTCTGCAGGGCGCCGAGCTGCCTGAGGCCGTCCGCGCCCTCCTGACCTCCGCCCAGGCACGCTCACCCGCGACCAACGCCGATGAACAGACCCCACCGCCGCCCCGCCCGGAGCTGGACGAACTGTCCGCCCTCTCCGGCCACGCGGACAAGGCCAAGCAGTCCCCACCCGTACAGGGTGCGCGCATGGGCGTGAGTGAACTGCTTGCACCAGTGGTCCCCATGAGCGCGGGCGAACGGCCTGTGCCTGCCTCCCGGATGAACGACGACGGGCGCTCACCCACCGCCCGTGCGGGCGCGAGTGGGCTGCCTGCACCGGTGGCCCGCCCGGGCGAAGGGCCTGTTCTGACGACCTGCGTGATGGACGTGGACGAGTGGGTGTCTGCCGCCATTCCGGCGGACGGCGCGTTCACCTCCGCCGGGATGGCCGGGCCCGGGGAGGAACTGACGGAGGTCAGGGCGTTGGCGGGGATGGTCGATCGGCGGTTGACCGGTGTCCTGAACCGGGCCCGCGCCCTCGGGCGGCTGGAGGAGCTTCCGCAGATGATCGGGCGGGCGGTCCGTGACATCCATGACCGGCTCGCCACGGCACGCGAGGCCCACTGCCAGGGCGGCGCCGATCGCCACGGGCACGCGGGCTACCGGCCACCGGCGGTGATGCGGCGGGAGGTGGAGGACCGGCACCCCACGTGCGTCTTCCCCACCTGCAACATCCGCTCCAGCCGATGCGACCTCGACCACACCACCCCGTGGAGCCCGGGCATCACCTGCGCCTGCAACCTGGCACCACTGTGCAGGCGACACCACCGGACCAAACAGACCCGCGGCTGGAAACTCACCCAGATCTGGCCCGGACTCCTCATCTGGATCACACCGTCCGGCGCCTGGCACATCACCCTGCCCAACCGCGAGTAAGCCTCTTCAGCAGCGATTGGTGGGGCGGTTGACCTCTCACAGCCCGAACCAGAGGAGGCTTGGCATGCTCTTCGGGTGCGGTTCGTCCCCAGGGGTTTCTCCATCGCAACCGCACCACCTGCGAACTCGCCTGCAACCGGTGTCGTTCCACCGAGCCGACAGTGCTGGCCACCCTGGTCGAGGCCGCCGGCTCCAGGTGGCGGGCGGAAGAGAGCCTTCAGACCGGGAAAGGGCTGGCGGAGACCGATGAGCACAGATCTGCCGTTTCCATCCTGGACGCGCTGAGTCAACCCCCGCCATCTAAACGCGTCCCCGCATGAAGGTCCGGTCTTGTTCGTGGAGAGCCCAGAGATGAGGTAGCCCGCGTGCGAAATAGATGAGACGGCGGAGGCGTTGGTACGACGGTTGCCCTGTCAGGAGCCTTCGTTCCGACAGGAGAGGCGAGGCGCGATGATCCCGGATGGGATCACGGCTTCCCGGATCAGGGAGTCTTGCTAATGGTCAGTGTGAGCATGGAGACTGCGGAACAGACAGAGCAGCGGCTGCGCCGTGTGATCGACCAGGCTGACCTTGTCGTGCACGACGGTGTGTGGTGTTTTGAAGAATCTCCGGCTGACCAGCCGCCTGCCCTCACGCCCGAGACACTGGCGGTGGTTCGGGACCAGGAGAGTTGGAGCCGACTGGTCCCGGTCGCCCAGGAGGGCGACGGCGTCGAACGGTTCGGAGTCTTCTCCTTCCACTTCCCCGGCCAGGCGGACAACAGCGGTTTCGTCGGCTGGCTGGCCACCCACCTCAAGGCTGAGCTGGGGACCGGCGTATTCGTCATCTGCGGCAGCAACCGCGCCCGTGGCGGCATCTATGACTACTGGGGCTGTCCCATCGACTTGCTGGACCAGGCCATCGAGGTCGTCCGGGCGCTAAGAGTCAGCTGACCCGTAAGGCAAGGGCCAATGGTCGAAACCCGTGGATCCGCTGGGAAGGGGGTACCTTCCCAGATCTGATGGCAGGTTCTTGATCAGGCTGGCGTTGCCGCGTCGGCTGGAAAGGTACGCCCGATGCTCATCGTGGTTCCTGACCCGTCCGACCGCGACCGGAGCGGTGAGACCGATGGATCTCCCTCTGGGGCATCGTTGATCGATGAGATCGTGCGGGAGGTGTGATCCGTAACGGCTGCCACCAGCAACGTGAGCTCCTGACGTCGGCTGGGCCCATCGAGGAGCGGGCGCCGCGGGTCAACGACAGGCGCATCGCCCCGGAGACCGGCGAGCGGCAGTGGCTCAGCTGGGTGATCCTGCCGCAGTGGTGCCGCAATGCCGTCTGCCTGTGGGCCGACCGGATCCACGTCAATATCCGGGTGGAGGAGCACAGGCTGTGCCTGCTCGTGATCGGGGTCCGTGCGGACGGTTGTAAGGAACCCATCGCGCTGGCCGACGGCTGCCGCGAGCCCGCCGAGTCCTGGGCCGACCTGCTACGCGACTGCAAACACCACGGCATGTGCGCTCCCGTACTAGCGGTCGGCGATGGCGCGCTCGGGTTCTTGGGCGCGCTGCGCGAGGTGTTCCCGCAGGCCAGAGAGCAAAGATGCCGGTTCCACAAGAGCGTCAACGCCCTTGACGCGCTCCCGAAGTCGGTGCACCTGCGCGCCAAGAGGCATCTGGCCGAGATCTGGAACGCCGAGGACCTCGACCACGCCCACACGGCGGTGAAGGCGTTCGAGGCCGCCTACGGCGTCGAGCACCTCAAGGCCGTTGCCAAGAATCTCGTTGACCTGGACGGACTCCGGGCCCTCAACGACTTCCCGGCCGAGCACTGGCAGCAACTGTGCACCGCCAACCCCACCGAGTCGACCCGCGCCACAGTCCGGCATCGCACCAAGGTCACCAAGGGGCCCGGCTCCCGCGCCGCCGTCCTGGCCATGGCGTTCAAGGTCATCAAGGTTGCTCAAGTCCGCCGAAGCGCCGTCAACGCCCCCCATCTGGTGGCCTTTGTACGCGCGGGTGCTCGCTTCGAGCGCGGCGTCCTGGTTGAACGCGAACAGGTGCCCGCGGCATGACAGGCACCGGTGATGGGAACGGGGACCGTCCCCTGCTCTTCCTCGATGTCGACGGTCCGCTCCTGCCGTTCGGGGACGGCCCGCGGCACAAGCCGTCCGGCGCGGCCTTGATCGGGCACCTGGCGCGGCTGGACCCCCAGGTGGGGCTTCGGCTGGCGGCGCTGCCGTGCGACCTGGTCTGGGCCACGACCTGGGAACAGGAGGCCAACGCTGAGATCGCGCCCCGACTCGGACTGCCACCGCTACCGGTCGTGATCTGGCCCGAGCCCTCCGACGACGACGAACGCCAGGACCGGTGGTTCGGGCTGTGCTGGAAGACCAGAACCCTGGTGGCATGGGCCGGTCAGCGTCCCTTCGCCTGGATCGACGACGAGATCACCGACGCCGACCGGGAATGGGTGTCCGCGCACCACCCCGGACCTGCCCTCCTCCATCACGTCGCACCGGCCCGAGGTCTCACGGACGATGACTTCGCAGCCCTCGACCACTGGCTTCGCGCGCCCTGAGGCGTTGATGGGACGGCGTTTGATGATCTTTCATACCTATGGCACGGCTACCCTCACGATGCACGACCTGGCCCCGTCCGAACGGCTCGTTACCACCTTCAGGCGACGAGTCATCCACAAGCGGTGAAAAGCGCGATCTACAGCCGCGGTTGAGAGGACGTTCGGCGGGGCCGGAGGGCAAGCCCGACCGCGAGCGGGCGAGCGTCCACTGCTTGAGACAACATCGGCCTCAGCGCGGGTCGCGGCAGCGTGGGCCGGTGCGGGTGACAGACACGTGGCACGTGGCACGTGATCACGTGCGTCATCTCCTGACCGGCTCTGCCTCGGGGTATCCAGAAGCCCCGACGCTGGAGGGCACCAGGCCGCACGGTGGAAGGATGAGTCATCGCGTTGTCGGTGCCCGCTCCTAGCATTCCGGCATGGCTACTTTCGTACTGATCCACGGTGCCGCGGATACCGGCTGGTCGTGGCATCTGGTGGAGGCCGAGCTGCGCGCGCGAGGTCATGACGTGGTCGCGCCTGACCTGCCGTGCGACGACGACTCCGCCGGCCTGCGAGAGTACGCCGACACCGTGGCGGACGCCGTCGGCGGCCGGACGGACCTGGTCGTCGTGGGCCACTCGTTCGGCGGTTTCACCGCGCCGCTGGTGGCCGAGCGGCTCGGCGCCGACCTGCTGGTCTTCCTGGCCGGGATGATTCCTTCCCCTGTCGAGTCCCCCGGAGACTGGTGGGAGAACACCGGCCTCGGGAAGGCCGTCCAGGAACAGGCCGAGCGGGACGGCGGCCTCACCGGCCACGAGGATCCATACGTCGGGTTCCTGCACGATGTTCCTCGTCCGCTGGCCGAGGAGGCGCTGCGCAGGGGACGCGACCAGTCGTCGACCCCGTCCTTTGCCCCCTGGCCGCTCGACGCCCTGCCGGACGTGCCGACCAAGGCGGTGATCTGCGAGGACGACCGGTTCTTCCCGGCCGCCTTCCTCCGCCGCGTCACGGCGGAACGCCTGGGCGTCACCCCGGACGTCATTCCAGGCGGCCACTGCGTCACGCTCAGCCGTCCGAAAGAGCTGGCCGACCTGCTCACGGGCTACCTGCCCGGGGCGTGATGGTGTCCTCCTTGTCACAGCCGGGCCCCGCGGCGGTCCTGCACCCTGAGGTCATGCGGCACGTCGCGCGTTTGGGCGGCCGGATCCCCGACGACTTCGCCAAGGACGGCTGGACCGAGCCCACACCGGTCGGCGAACGTCCCGTTCCCCTCTCCGTTCAGGCCCTGCTGTCCATCACCTGGCCTGACGGTCACGTACTGCACAGCAACGACGACGACAGCCACTGGCTCGTCACGCTTCCTTGCTGGGCAGACGGGGACGAGCTCATGGACGAGCCGCGGGCCTGGGTCGTCGTCGCGTACGACGAGAGCCAGATGTACTGGGTCGTCGACCTGGACGACGCGGACGGCGACGACCCCCTGCTGTACCGGGCCGACCACGAGGGCGGCAACGCGGCTGACTGGTGCGAGCCCCTCTCGGCCGTGCTCGCCGGCTACGCGACCCCTGGGCCGCCGCGCCCGCAGGACCGTTTCCCGAGGGCCTGCGCGATCGGCGATCTCGCCGTGATCCGCGAGTACCTGGACGATGGAGTCTCGCTCGGCCCCGTCGACCCGACCGGCCTGACGCCCCTTCACCTCGCGGTCGTGGCGCGTTCGCCGGAGGCCGTGCAGGCGCTCCTTGACGCGGGAGCCGACCCGAACGCCAGGACGGCGGACCGGGAGCCGGAACGCGGCCCGTGGACCTACCTTGATCCCGTAGGCCACCCCGCCCTCCATCAAAGTGGCCTGGATCCCGAACCTGGCGAGACGCCGTTGCACTTCGCCATCGCACGCTGGCACCAAGGTCACGTGGACGGTCGCCTGGCGATCATCCGGTCGCTGCTGGCGGCGGGAGCGGACCCCGATGCCCGCGACGACCGGGGAGTCGCACCTCTGCTGGATGTCCTGGACGCGCGAGGAGACGGTGCGGTCGAAGCGCTGCGGCTGCTTCTGGCCGCAGGGGCCGACCCGCACGCGGGCTCCGAGGCCGGTGAGATCCCGCTTCTCAAAGCGGTCGATTCGGCCTGGTTTGCACCCGAGCTGCTCGGGACGCTCCTGGCCGCGGGGGCCGACCCGGTCCGGCCGTTCGCCGGTTCCCGCAGCGGTATCGAAGGCGGCACGGCCCTGCACATGGCGGCCGGTGAGCCGAAGGTGCTGTCCTTGATGCTCCCGCACGTCACGGACGTGAACGTCCGTACCGGGGCCGGGATCGCCCCCGTTCACTGTGCCGCGATCCGGGGAGCGGTGGAATCCCTCAGGCTTCTCGTCGAGGTCGGCGCCGACCCGGACGCTCGTCTCTCCGACCCGTCCGCCCTCCGGGAGGGGCTGAGCGCACGCACACCGCTGGCGATTGCACGCGAGCTGAACCGTGACGAGGCGGCCGTGTACCTGGCCGACCTCGGTGCCCGCTGAACGCATCAGTTGATCCTCCTTGCGTGAACGGCAGTGATCCCGGCCTGACGGCTGACCTTCTGCCGCCCGCCATCACACGTTGAGCAGGGCGCACACCCATTTGCCGGTCACCGCGTGCTCGAGCCAGGCCCTCCGCGCCAGCGCCTCGATGAGCGCGAGGCCCCAGCCGCCGTTGCGGTCGAAGTTCTCGGGGCGGAGGTCGAGCGTCCGGAGGGTCACCCCCGCGGCAGGCCGGCGCTGGGGCATCCGGGAGTCGCCGTCCCAGACGGCGACGACGAGCCCGAGCGGGCGGAATCCCACGAAGATCCGGATGGTGGAGTCGGGCGGCGATACGGCGATGGCGTTGTTCACCATTTCCGCGATGATCAATTGCGCGTCCCCGACCGCGTGCGGATATCCGAGGCCCAGCAGAACGTCCCGTACCGCCGAACGCGCCACCCCGGAAGCGGCCCTGCTCGCCAGCACATCCCGGCAATAGATCTTGCTTTTTGTCTCCACCGCCGTACCTCTCGTTCGATTTCTGTGAACTGGGACACAGCGTGACCTGGCCGGAGTACGTTGTCTGGTATTCGTGGACACTGTGTACTCCGGAGGTCCGGATGGCTCCGCTCCCATATGTCAATCCCGATGACTCTCTCTGGTCTTGGCTAGCCTTTGACCTGAGGAGATATCGGGAAGTAAACGGGCAAACACAGACAGAAGTGGCTCGAATTATCGGTGTCAGTAAGCAGCAGGTACACAACATTGAAAGTGGTATCCGTAAGCTTCATAGGAAGCAGGCCGAAATTCTGGACGCACTCTGGGGCACGGCCGGCCACTTTGCTCGCCTCCTCAAGTTCGCCAAGGCAGGGCACGATCCGAACTGGTTCAAGGCTTTCGTCGCGTATGAATCCAGGGCGCATACGATCAAGACCTACACGTTGGCTGTGGTGCACGGCCTTCTTCAGACGCCGGATTACGCTCGGGCGCTGCTGGCGGCGGGTGGGGTCGCAAACATTGGAGCCTCGCTGGACGCACGCATGGCTCGTCAAGAGATCTTGTCCCGCCCATCACCACCGGAAATGTGGGTGCTGATGAATGAGAGCGTTCTTGACCAGCCCGTGGGAGGGCCCTCTGTCATGCGCAGGCAACTCGCCCACCTACTGGAGATCAGCGAGAGGCCTGGGATGTGGCTCCGGGTGATTCCTCGCCGTGTGGGAGCTCACATGGGACTGGACGGCGCCTTCACCGTCTACTCGACCCAGGCGGAGGAGGTGGCTTACCTCGAAGCGTTCGGAGGTGGACGCCTGGCTGAGGACTCCAGCGAGGTGGGGTGAGCTTCCCCCGGTTCCACGGACACCTCATCTGAGTTGACCTTGATCAACTTGGGAAGGAAGTGTCCCGTGCCACCACCTCATCCGCCTGAGTTCCGGCGACGCGCCGTCGAGCTGGCCCGGACCGGCGACAAGTCGGTCACCGCGCTGGCCAGGAGCCTGGGTATCAGCCAGTCGTGCCTGAGGAACTGGATCCGCCAGGCCGACATCGAAGAGGGTCACCTTGACGGCCTGAACGCCGGCGAGCACAAAGAGCTGATCGAGCTGCGCCGAAAAGCCAGGCAACTGGAGTTGGAGAACGAGATCCTCAAGCGGGCGGCGGCCTACTTCGCTCGCGAGAACATGCTCCCAAAATAAGGTACTCGCTGGTCCGTGAACTTGCCGAGAACGACATCCCCGTCGCGGTGGCCTGCCGAGTGTTAGGAGTTTCCCGGTCCGGTTACAGCGACTGGCTCGGCAGGCCCGCCTCCATCCGGGAGCAACGCAACGCCGAGCTGGTGAAAATGATCAGAGAAATCCATGAGGAGTCACGCCGGAGCTACGGCTCGCCGAGGGTGCACGCCGAGCTGACGCTCGGACGGGGCGAGCAGGTGAGCCGCAAACGGGTCGAGCGGCTGATGCGCGAAGCCGGGATCCAGGGGATCTACCGGCGCAAGGGACGCCGGAACCTGGTCAACGAGCCGACCGAGGAGGACCTGGTCAAGCGGGCCTTCGACGTCCAGGCGCCCGACGTGCTGTGGGTCACCGACATCACCGAGCATCCGACCGGCGAGGGAAAGCTGTACTGCGCGGCCGTGCTGGACTGCTTCTCCCGCCGCATCATCGGCCATTCCATCGACATCCGCCAGACCACCGAACTCGTGGTCGATGCGATGGCCGCCGCTGTCGCCCGCAGAAGACCCGCCAAAGACGCCACGATCCTGCATTCAGACCATGGCGCCCAGTTCACTTCCTGGACGTTCGGGAAGCGCCTTCGGGCCGCAGGACTCCTCGGCTCGATGGGCACGGTCGGTGACTGCTACGACAATGCCATGATGGAGTCATTCTGGGGCTCGATGCAGCTCGAACTCTTCGACATCAGGAAATGGCAAACAAGAGCCGAACTCGCAGCCGCGGTGTTTGAATGGATCGAGTGCTGGTATAACCCGTTCAGAAGGCATTCCAGCCTCGGAATGCTGAGTCCGGTGGACTACGAGGAGCGACACCGCGCCTCGACCAGGACCACCTGACCCATCTCACCCCAGCTGTCCGTGCTACCGGGGGAACCTCAGGGAGCTTTAAACTACGGTTCGACCGTATCGGCACAGATGCCCTGAGTCGGGCGGACAGCCGTGTGCTCATTGAGCAGTCGATGGAGGCTATGGCGTGAGTGACTCCCTGTGGCGGAAGGCCGGCCGTAGTAACACCCAAGGGAACGAGTGTGTTGAGGTAGCGGCTCTCGGGCAGGTGATCGGTGTGCGGGACAGTAAGGCTCCGGAGGCTGGTCATCTGAGTCTGCCGCGTGAGTCGTTCGCTGCTCTCTTGGCCCGTCTCAAGGACGACGAGACCGGCTGATCCTCGGGGCGAGATGCCTGCGGGAGGGGTAGCGCCCCAGCTATAGAGGGACCGGCAGGGCTTGGCGCTGGCTTCAGCGCCTGCCATCGTCAGCCGCGGTGCCGATGCTCGCGGACGAGGGCCGGCCACGCAACTGGGGGACGAGGGCGACAGATCCAGCGCGGCGCGTTAGGACGGCACCGAAGTTACTGGTGACATCGGGTGCGGTTGCGGCATCCCGGTCGCGCGGGACCTGAGTGACGCAGGCCATCGCGTCACCGGGATCGACATCAGCGAAGTACAGGTTCGTCGGCCTCGCATGCTGGTTCCGGACGCCGTCTTCGTCCATGGTGATGTCACCACCGTGGAGTTCGCTCCCGCGTCGTTCAACGCGGTGGTGGCGATGTATGCGTTGATCCACATCCCTTGGGAGCAGCAGCGAGCGCTGCTGGAACGGATCGTTGCCTGGCTACGTCCTGGCGGGTGGTTTCTGGGAACCATGGGGCATCGGGCATGGACGGGGATCGACGACGATGGCTCGGCAGGGGGTGGCCATGTGGTGGAGCCACATGGCCGACGCCGACACCAACCGGCACTGGATCACTCGGTCTGGTCTGATCGTCCAGGCTGAGGAGTTCGTTCCTGAGGGCGATGACGGCCACGTCCTTTTCTGGGCTACGTCCCCTGATGGCGGCGCAGAGCCACCGGCGCCGCCTGGCCCGGCTGGATGACGTCCATCGGATCTCACCCGGCGGCGCCTTCGAGGTAGGGAGTCGAAGGCGCCCGGGGAAATAGTACGTTTGTACATGTACATCTGTACTAGTGGGAGGGTGGCGCCATGGCCTACGCGTTCCTGGCGGGAGCGATCGTCCTTGAGGTGCTGGCGACGAGCCTCCTCAAGAGCACCGAGGGGTTCACCCGGTTGTGGCCGACGGTGGTGTGCCTGAGCGGGTACGCGGTGGCGTTCGTCCTGCTGGCCCAGGCCATCCAGAAGGGGATGGAGGTCGGGGTGGGCTACGCGATCTGGTCGGCGATGGGCACCACCCTGATCGTGCTGATCGGGGTGCTCTTCCTGAACGAACCGGTCACGGCCGCCAAGGTCGCCGGGGTCGCGCTCGTGGTGGCGGGCGTCGTCACTCTCAACCTGGCGGGGGGTGCCCATTGAGCCGCCGCGATCCCGAGGCCCGCCGGCGCGCCATCATCGAGGCCGCCGGGCGGCTCATCGCCGAGGTGGGGGTCGGGGGCGTCACGCACCGGCGGGTCGCCGCCGAGGCCGGGGTGCCGCTCGGCGCGACCACGTACTACTTCAAGGACCTGGACGACCTGGTCGAGGCCACGCTCGCCCAGAGCGCCGCGGACTGCGCCGAGTGGCTGGACGCCTGGCAGCGCGACCTGGACGCGGGTGCCGACGTGGCCGCGAGCCTGGCGGAGGCCACGGCCGAGTACCTGGCCGACCGGGCCCGCCACCGCACCCTCAACGAGATGTACGCCGCCGCCGCGCATCGTCCCGAGCTGCGGCCGGCGGCGCGCGTCTGGTCGGACGGCCTGGTCCGCGTCCTCGCCCCGCGCGTCGGCGGCCGGGCGGCGCAGGCGGCGAGCGCGTTCATCGACGGGGTCCTGCTCCAGGCCCTCATCAACGACCGGCCCCTGGACTCCGGCATCCTCACCGAGGCTCTGACCGCACTGCTCACCGCGCTCCGCGACCCCCCGGCCGGGCCGCCCTCATGACCCTCGTCCCGCCGGGCACTCGCGGCCGGCCCGCTCGCGAGTGCCCGGCGGGGGACGTCAGAGGTCGCCGGTCCGCCACTGGTTCAGCGGGGCGACGCCGGCGAAGCGGGGCGCGACCCTGGAGACGGACACGGCGAAGGTCATCGCCAGCCGGACCAGCATCCGTTCCAGTTCGGTGCTGGTCATCCGTTCGGTGGCCGGGTCGGGCGTCCAGGACGTACGGGACACGCACACGATCTCGGTGTCGTCCCGCTGCGGTGTGAACACCAGTTCCCGGCCCATGCCCTGGCCGTAGAAGTCGAGGGTGACCCGCTTGGTGGCCCGGATGCCCGCCAGCACGTCGGGGAGTTGTTCGAGCGCGGTGGACAGGTCGTAGCTCACGTCCACCGGCCACGGGTGCGGGCCGAAGCCCCGGACCTCGAAGCGGGCGTCGGTCCGGGAGAGCACGTTGCAGGCGTCCATCACCACCGAGTCGAAGTCGTCGTGCGAGGGTCCGGTGTCGTCGTCGGGCTCGGCGTCGGCGGACGGTGCAGTGAGAACCATGCTGAAGGTCACGGTCACCTCGATGCGGGGTAGGTGGTCGGGGTGGCCGCGGCCGGCCTCGGGAGCGGGCCGGACGCGGGCGGCGTCGATGGAGCCCGGTGAGCGAGGCGAGTGCGTCGGGACACCGGGGACGGTCGCCGGTGCCGCGCCCCCCTAGGGCGGCGACCGACGCGTACGCGGCCGGGCAGGTCACCGAGCCCTGGCCGGGGTTCCCGGCCTCCCCCCGGCGACGGTGCCTCCCGTCCCGCTGTGGTGGGGAGTCAACCAGGGGCCGCCTCGGAGGACACGGGCCCGCAGGCCCAATTCCAGCCCTAACCGGAAGCGGGGCCGGGCCGGGAAAAACCCGTCGACTCGGGAGCCTGCGGGGCCGTACCCTCCGAGACATGTTCTTCGCAGCCGGCACCCGCACGCTCGCAGAGTCCGCTCTGCCGAGCGCGGTGCCGGCTGCCTTCCTCTCGGCGGCATCGGCCGCGGCCGACGACGGCGCGCGAAGCTGACCCCTCTCCGTCCCGCCTCCGGAGAACCAGCGGAGGGGGGTCGGCCCAGAACCCCGCGGAATACCCGTGGGGGGTTCTCGGTTCCGACGGATCGAGAGGACTGATGGACATGGCCAAGCTGCTGTACGAGCGGAGCAAGCCCCACCTGAACATCGGAACGATGGGGCACGTCGACCACGGCAAGACCACCCTGACCGCGGCGATCACCAAGGTGCTCGCCGAGCGCGGGCTGGCCTCCGCGGTGCCGTTCGACGGGATCGACCGCGCCCCCGAGGAGCGCGACCGCGGGATCACCATCAACATCGCCCACGTCCACTACGAGACCGCGACCCGGCACTACGCCCACGTCGACATGCCCGGCCACGCCGACTACGTGAAGAACATGATCACGGGCGCGGCCCAGATCGACGGGGCCGTGCTGGTGGTCTCCGCGCAGGACGGCGCGATGCCGCAGACCCGGGAGCACATCGTGCTCGCCCGGCAGGTGGGCGTCCGGCACATCGTGGTGGCGCTCAACAAGTCGGACGCGGTGGAGGACCCCGAGCTGCTCGACCTGGTCGAGCTGGAGGTCCGCGAGCTGCTCTCCGAGTACGGGTTCCCCGGCGAGGAGATCCCGGTGATCCGGGTGTCCGGGCTCCGGGCGCTGGAGGGCGACCCGTACTGGGTGGCGCGGATCGGCGACCTGCTCGACGCGATCGACGCGTACGTGCCGATCCCGCCGCGCCTGCTCGACCAGCCGTTCCTGATGCCGGTGGAGAACGTGCTCACCATCACCGGCCGCGGCACCGTCGTGACCGGTGTGGTGGCGCAGGGCTCGGTCCGGGTCGGCGACGCGGTCGAGGTCGTCGGGCTCGGGGACACCTTCGGCTCGGTGGCGACCGGGCTGGAGACCTTCGGGCAGAGCATGGACCACGCCGAGGCCGGGGACAACACCGCCATGCTGCTGCGCGGCGTGAAGCGGGACCAGATCCGCCGCGGCCAGGTGGTCAGCGCACCGGGCAGCATCCGGCCGCACTCGCGCTTCCGGGCGCGGGTACGGGTGCTGACCGCCGAGGAGGGCGGCCGGAGCAAGCCGTTCTTCCACGGGTACCGGCCGCAGTTCCACTTCCGTACCACCGACGTGGTCGGCGGGGTGGACCTCGGTGGTGAGAACGCCATGGCGCTGCCCGGCGACTCGGTCGAGATGACCGTCGAGCTGGGCAAGCCGGTCGCGATGGTCGAGGGCCTGGGCTTCGCCATACGCGAGGGCGGCCGTACGGTCGGCGCGGGCACGGTCGTCGGCCTGCTCGACTGACCGCCCTGCTTGCACGTCCCGGCTCACGCCTGTCCGGGTAGGAGGGGCCCGGCGGAGAGATCTCCGCCGGGCCCTTTTCCGTCCCGGCCCGCGTGTGTCCGGAAGGTCGCGATCATGGCGTTTTGTGGTGTGGCTCGCGGAACCGCGGGTAAACGTCGGCCAGACGAAAACCGGACAAACCGGGGCCCGGACCCCCGCCGCCGCGACGCCCCACAACAGAAAACAGGAACAGACGTGTCCCCCACACAAGACACCGCCTGCGCCACCCCGCCGGCGGACCCCCCGTCCACCGAACCGGACGAGCGGCGCATCCGCCGCCGCCTCGAACGGCTCATCGGCATCGCGGCCACGGAGGGCAACGCCGTGCTCCCGCTGCGCAACGGCGACGAGATCTTCCCCGCGATGCTCGAGAGCATCCGCGCCGCCGAGCACACCGTCGACATGATGACCTACGTGTACTGGCGCGGCGACGTCGCGCGGGAGTTCGCCGCCGCGCTCTGCGAACGCGCCAAGGCGGGCATCCGGGTCCGCCTCCTGCTGGACGGCGTCGGCTCGTACCCGATCGAGAAGACCCTGCTGGACGAGATGAGCGAGGCGGGCGTCACCGTCGCCTGGTTCCGCAAGCCCGTGCCGCTGTCGCCGTTCAAGCAGAACCACCGCTGCCACCGCAAGGTCCTGGTGGTGGACGAGGACGTCGCCTACACCGGCGGCGTGGGCATCGCCGACGAGTGGTCCGGCGACGCCCGCGACGAGAACGAGTGGCGCGACACCCACGTCCAGGTCCGCGGGCCCGCGGTGGACGGCATCGCCGCCGCGTTCGCCCAGGGCTGGGCCGAGTGCCACGAGGACCTCTACGACGAACGCGACCGCTTCCCCCGGCACAAGGCCGCCGGGGACGCCGTCGTCCAGGTCGTCCGCGGCTCGGCCAGCGTCGGCTGGCAGGACGTGCAGACCCTGATGAGGGTCGTCCTGGAGTCGGCCCGGCACCGCGTGCGGATCGCCACGGCCTACTTCGCGCCCGACGCGTACTTCACCGAGCTGGTGGCCGAGACGGCCCGGCGCGGGGTCGAGGTCGAGCTCCTCCTGCCGGGCCCGCACGCCGACAAGCGGGTCTCACTGCTGGCCGGGCGGCAGCACTACGACCGGCTGATCGCCGACGGGGTGCGCATCTGGGAGTTCACCCCGTCCATGATGCACGCCAAGATCATCACCATGGACGGCATCGTGTCCCTGGTCGGCTCCACCAACTTCAACCGCCGGTCCATGGACCACGACGAGGAGGTGATCCTCGCCGTGATCGACCGGGACCTGACGGCCACCCTCGACGCCCACTTCGAGGACGACCTCGCGCGCAGCTCGCGGATCGCGCCGGGACGCTGGAAGCGCCGTTCGGTGCTCCAGCGTGCCGGCGAAATCTCCGTCACCCCCATCCGGAGGTTCCTCTGAGCCGGGTCCCCGAAGGTGGGGAAAGCCGGGGGCGAGGACGCCGGGGGCGGGAACGCCGGTCAGGCGCTCTTCGGCCGGTAGCGCAGCAACGTCGTCTGGCCGTCGAAGCTGCGGGACTCGACCAGGTCCAGGCCGAGCCGCCGCGCCGGGTGGCCCAGCAGCGGCTTCCCGCCGCCGAGGACGACCGGGTGGACGACGACGTGGTACTCGTCGATCAGGTCCGCCTCGGCCAGGATCCCGGGAAGGGCCGAGCCGCCCATCAGGATCATGTCCCCGCCCGGCCCCTCCTTGAGCGCGGTGACCTCCTCGGCGAGGTTCCCGCCGATCACGCTGGTGTTCCAGTCGGCCTCCTGGAGCGTCCGCGAGAAGACCACCTTGGGCGTCTTCCGCCAGAGGGGGGCGAACGCCAGGTCGTGCTCGTGGTCGCTCATCGACTCCGCGTTCGGCCAGTAGGAGGACATCATGTCCCACACGGGTCGACCGTAGAGGAAGGCGTCCGCCTCGCCGACCAGCGCGAGGGAGTAGGCCGACAGCTCCCCGCCCATGATGGTCCAGTCGAACTCGCCGTTCGGGCCGTCGATGAAACCGTCGAGCGAGATGTGCACGAAGTGAACGAGCTTGCGCATGGTGGTGGCTCCTGCTCCCTGTTCTGCCGCCGTTATCGATGAGAGGTCGGAGCCAGCCGCCCCCGCTCGACACCCTCGCCCGGATTCCTCCGATTTTCTTCCAGACCGCTCCGGTCCCTCCACGGTCCGGAGCGGCGGCCGATCCGCGCGGCCTCCGAGCGGCCCGGTCCGGCGGGGGGAGACGGGTGGTCCGAACGATCGACGGCATGATCATGCGGCTGGAGGAGGGGACGGGCCCTGCGGGAACGCGACCATGATGGCCGTGACCCCCACCGATTCCCGGCGTGCGACGCCCTCCCCGATGACGATCGCGGGCCTGGCCGCCTTCGTGCTCGCCTACGCCTTCCTCGTGGCGGCCGGCGACACCGAGATCGTGCGGTCGGCGGACCCCGGCGCGTCCGGCGTCTCCCTCTGGGCCGTCGCGCTGCCGCCGCTCGCCGCCCTCGCCCTGGCCCGCCTCGTCACCCCCGCGCGGGAGGTGCCGTCACCCCTGGCCGCGCTCCCGGAGACCAGGGTGCGACGGGAGGCATGGACGCTGGTCGCGGCGGCCCTGCTCCTGGCCCTCGTCCTGCCGCTCGGGGACGTCCTGTACCTCCCGGCCAAGCTGCTGCTGCTCCTGGCCGTCCCGCTGCTGGCCTTCCGGCTGACCAGGGGGGACGGTCACCGCGCCCGGACCTTTCCCGCTCCGGTGACCTGGATCGCGCCGCTTCCGGCGGTGCTCGCGTGGTTCGTGCTCTCCCAGGTGTGGCCGTTCGCGTCCCCCCTCACCCAGGACCTCCCCGACCCGGTCACCCTCGCCGTCGCCTCGCTGGTCACGTTCCTGACCGCGAGCGTCCTGGAAGAGGTCTTCTACCGGAGCTGGCTGCAGACCCGGCTGGAGGTCCTGTACGGCAGATGGCCGGCGATCATGGCGTCCGCCCTGCTCTTCGCGTTGATGCACTCGGCCCGCATCGAGGCCGGCGCGCCGCTCCACGGGCTCGCCGCGATCGTCGCGAACCAGGGACTGTTCGGCCTGATGCTCGGCTACCTGTGGGCCCGCTACCGGAACCTCTGGGTGATCGTCCTCGTCCACACCGTCACCAACCTGGTCTACGTTCCGATGCTGATCGAGAGGCTCTGACCGCCGGGAGCGCCCGGTGCGGAATTCCGGCGTTCTCCGGCGCGAATGGATCTTGATGTGGTGGGATTTCCCCCGAAATCCCCGCTGATCCATGATGGAGACCGAGTGCGAGCCCCCCGCGCCCTGATCCCTCTGCTCGCCGTCTGCGGAGCCGCCGCGGTGGTCGTCACCGCGGGCGCCGGCGCCGCCATCGAACACGGCCCCGCCGCGCGCGGACCGGCCCTGGCCGACGCCGCCGAGGCGCTGCCCCCGGCCACGGTGAACGCCATGACCTGGAACGTCTGCGGTGACACCGGCTGCCCCATGGGCGAGCGGCCCGCCGAGCTGGCCGAGGAGATCGTGGCGGAGACGGCCCGCAACGAGGTCGGCGGGCGCCGGGTCACGATGAACGCGGTGTTCCTCCAGGAGGTGTGCTCCGGGCACGTCGACAAGCTCCGCGCCACCGCCGGGCTGCGCTCCTGGAACTGGGCGTTCGCCCCGTCCCGGACGACCGGCGGCGCCGAGCGCACCTGCGCGAACGGCCAGGGGAGGATGGGCGTCGCGGTCGGCGCGGCGTCGGCCCTCTCGGACGTGGAGGAGGTACGGCTCCCGTCGCCCGAGAACCACGGCAGGTCCGCGGTATGCGGCACCGCCACCACCTGGCAGGCCCGGCTGTGCAGCGTCCAGCTCAGCTCGACCCGCTGGGACGACGACCCGCGCGGCGAGTGGCGCGGCAAGCAGATCGGCAGGCTGGCCGAGCTGGCCGCCGAGAACCGAGTGATCGTCGGCGGTGATCTCACCGAACGGCCGGAGTCCCCGGCGCTCGACCCGCTCTACCGCGAGTTCGCCGAGTGCGACCAGGGGCCGGGCGAGGCCCGCAGCGGCGCGATGACCCAGCAGGACTGGCGCGGCGCCACCGTCGCCAAGACCGACTACCTCTTCATCAGCAAGACCGCCGGAACGTCGTGCGGCGTCCCGCACGCCCCCGTCCGCTCCTCCGATCACCGCCCGCTGGCCGCCACGGTCCGCTTCCGGTGATCCCGCGGTGTGCCGCCAGGGAAGGGGCGGCACACCGCGGTTCCCGCACGATGCCGGGGACCGGCCCGGCCGAGCCCGTCCCGGCCGAGCCCGTCCCGGTGGACGCCGACCGGACGGTCGGGGTCGGGGTCGGGGTCGGCTGGACGGTCAGGTCCGGACGGACGGTCAGGTCCGGAGGGGGCGGGGCCGGTCCGGACGGTCAGTGCACGGCGCGGTCGTGGCCCTCCCAGTACGGGGCGCGCAGCTCACGCTTGAGGATCTTGCCGGTCGGGTTGCGCGGGATGGCGTCGCGCCGTTCGATCGAGGTGGGGCACTTGAAGTGCGCCAGCCGCTCCCGGCAGAAGCCGATCAGCTCCTGTTCCGGCACGTCCCCGGCCAGCACCACGATGCCCTTGGGCCTCTCGCCCCACCGTTCGTCCGGGACGCCGATCACCGCGCAGTCGGTGACCTGCGGGTGCTTCATCAGGACGTTCTCCACCTCGGCCGGGTAGATGTTCTCCCCGCCCGAGACGATCATGTCCTTGACCCGGTCGTGGATGAAGAGGTAGCCGTCCTCGTCCAGGTAACCGGCGTCGCCGGTGCGGAAGTAGCCGTCCGGGAGGAGGGCGGCCTCGGTGGCCTCCTCCATCGCCCAGTAGCCCTTCATGTTCTGCGGCGTCCGGCAGAGGATCTCACCGACCTGCCCGGTCGGCAGTTCCTCGAACGTGGCCGGGTCGACGATCTTCAGATGGCAGGTCGGGCCGGGTATCCCGGCGCTGCGCAGCCGGTGCGGGTTCGGGCCGTCCGGATCGTGGTCCTCGACCGGCAGGTAGGTGATCGCGCCCGTGGTCTCGGTCAGCCCGTACACCTGCATGAAACCGGTGCCCGGCAGCATCCGCATCGCGCCGCGCAGCACGTCCTCGCTGATCGGGGACGCCCCGTACAGCAGTAGCCGGAGGCTCGACATGTCGGCCTCGGCCACCTCCGGCATCAGCTGCATGAACTGCAGCAGCACCGGAACCAGGAAGACGTGGGTGACGCGGTGCCGCTCGACCGCCCGGGCGATGGCCACCGGATCGGGCTCGCGGGCGATCACCCCGGTGATCCCGGTGTAGATCACGCAGACCGTCGTCGCGTTGCCGGCCACGTGGTACATCGGCATGGCGATCATCAGCACGGTCGCGTCGTCGATGTCCCACAGCTCGTTGGTCATCGGCAGGGCCGCGTTGAAATTGTCGTGCGTCAGCATCACGCCCTTGGGCAGCCCGGTGGTGCCCGAGGAGTAGAGCTGCACGAACACGTCGGAGGTGTCCACGGCGTCGGCGGGCGGGCCGGGCTCGTGGGCGTCCATCCACGCCGCGTAGTCCTGGTGCGCGTGCTCGCCGCCGCCGATGACGACGGTGAGCCGGGTGTGCTCCAGCCTGTCCGCGATCGCGTCGAGCACCGGGACGAAATCCGGCCCGACGATGAAGACCTTCGCCCTGGCGTTGTTGACGATGTAGGCGACCTCGTCCGGCGCCAGCCGGTAGTTGATCGGGACCTGGGCGGCCCCGATCCGCGCGGCGCCGAAGAGCTGCTCGGCGTATTCGAGGGAGTTCTTGTCCAGGACCGCGACCCGGTCGCCGTGCCCCACGCCCGCCGCGGCCAGCGCCGCGGCGGCCTGGTCGACGCGCCGGTCGAAGTCCCGATAGGTGATCGTGGTGTCGCCCGCGTGGAACGCGATGCGATCCGGATGCTGCTGCGCCCGGTCGCGCAGAATCTCGGTCAGGCTCGGCACGGTGGCCCCTTTCGCCCGGTGACCGCCCAATGAGTGGAGGAATCATGGAATGACCGACGGGCCCAGGGCAAGGGGTACGAACGAGCGTTTCTATCGGTTCCTGGAACTCTTGGAAATCAGCGTCACCGCGAGGTAGACGACGACGGCGACGAAGCCGATGAAGAAGAAGAGCTTGAGCATCGACATGAGCGCGCCGATGATGGTGAGCACCAGCCAGATGGCCAGCACCACTCCGGCGATTGTCAGAATTGTCCGAGCCATGCCTTCACCGTATGCGCTGAACAGGGCTCTCGTCATCACTCCGCGGGACGACCCTGCGGAGGTTGTGCCCCGCCGGGAGTCGGAGATCCCCCCTCAGGGGAACCCTGAGGGGCCTCAGGGGCGGCGGGCGGCTGGTACGGCCGCGGAGCCTGCCCGTACGGCTGCGGCGCAGGCTGCGCGAGCGGCGCGGGTGGCGCGGGCGGGTCATAAGGCGGGGCGGGCTGCCCGTACGGCGACTGGCCGTGCTGAGGCTGTGCGTGTTGAGGCTGCCCGTGTTGGGACTGGCCGTACGGCGGTTGGCCGTGCTGGGGCTGGCTGTGCTGAGGCTGTGCGTGTTGGGGCTGGGCGTGCTGAGGCTGCCCGTACGGCGGTTGGTCGTGCTGGGGCTGGCCGTACAGGGATTGCCCGTGCTGAGGCTGGACGTGCTGGGGCTGGCCGTACGGCGGTTGCCCGTGCTGGGGCTGTGCGTGCTGGGGCTGGCCGTATGGGGACGGGGCATGTGGTGGCTGTGGTGGCTGCGGGCCGTTCCAGGGGCCTGACGCCTGCCGCCCCTGCTTGCCGGTGCTGATGACCCGGAGCACGGCTAGGCCGGCGGCGGCCGCGGGCGCCAGGAGCAGCAGGACCCAGCCGAGCACGTCCATGCGCGTCAGCGCTTCCAGGTAGAGCCGCATCTGCTCCAGGGGCCCGCCCCGGGAGAACGTGATCGCGTAGGCGGCGAGGGAGACCAGGTCGCCGACGATGCTCGCGAACAGCGCGACGACGGCGGCCAGGATCGGTGGGAGCGGACCGCTGGGCCGGGTGAACATCAGCACGCCGCCGGCCACCAGGCCCACCACCAGGGAGATCAGCCCGGCGACGGGCCTGACGTAGGAGAAGGTCTCCAGGATCTCGCCGAAGAGGACGTTGGCGCCGAACGTGAGGACGGCGCCGACGGCGGTGGCGGCGATCGCGCCGAGGAACAGGGCGCCGAAGACCGTCCCGCCGGACGAGGGGGAGCGCGGTGGGGTCATCCGCTCATTAAACCGCCGCCCGGAGCACCTTCGAGAGGACCGGGCGAGACCGGCCGCGGGGCACTCGTCCGGAACCGGTGGGGCGGGATTGGTGTCCCGTTCCAAAACAGCCGGTGGTGGGGTCTACGGTTCGATGGCCTCGTCGATCGCGCGCCAGGTCGGGCACGGCCAGCGGGCCATGCAGGCCCGGCAGCGGAGCAGCGGATGCTCGGGGTCGCTGCTGATCCCGCCGGAGTCCCGGGGGCTGTGCAGGTCGAGCAGGCGGACCGACAGGTCGGCGAACGCGATCACTTCGTCCCGGGCGCCGGCCAGGAAGTTGATGTCCTCGCGGGTGAACTCGGCCCTGATCGACACGAAACCGGCCCGGTTCACCAGGCGCGCCAGGAAGCGGGCGGACGACCGCCACGAGTTGGACTTCGCCGAGCGCGTCCGGATGGTCTCCAGGCGTTCCCGGAGCCGGATCTCCCGTTGATCGACCCTGCCGGGCCGTCGGTCCGGTCTCATGCCCGGCGCACCCCCCGACGCGTGACCGCCGGGCCCTCGTTCGCCAGGGGGAAGGCCCCCGGTCCTCTCCGCCCGTCCGCCTTCGGCGCATGGCCCGCGGCGCATCGTGGGGGACCCGCCTGCCTCTGCCGCTGTCGCACCTGTTCAGCCTCCCTTAATCGGGGGTCCCGTGAGGGGTGAATTCCGCAGATCGACGTTCCGGGGGGCGATTCCGCCGGATCCCTGGGGGAGATATCGGACATACGGCATATTGAATTATGACTCACCCGTCTCAGGGGGTAGTGCGACACGGGACTTGGCGAACTCCCTGGCCCGAGCGCCGTTCGCCCGATAGTGTGCCGGACGTGGAGCTAAATGTCTCGACCGCGTCTCAGAAAGGTCACGCCATCGTCACGGCGACGGGCGAGCTGGACCTGTACACCGCGCCGCGGTTGCAGGCCGCGCTGGCAGGGTTGCTGCGCGACCAGGTCGACCGCGTCGTGGTCGACATGAGCGGCATCACCTTCTGCGACTCGACCGGTATGAACGTCCTGCTGGCCGCGATGAAGCGGCTCAAGGAGCGGGGCGGCGGCCTGGAGCTGGCCGCGCCTCGTCCTGCCGTCACGCGCATCCTCCAGGTCACCGGTCTCGACACGGTCTTCACCGTGGTCGACGCCGTGCCCGCCCTGGACGCGAGCTGACGCCACGGACGCGGGCCGACCGCCCCGGCGTGCCACCGCGAGCGCGGGACGCCGTTGCCGCGGGACGCCGTGCCGCGGGACGCCCCCGGGCGTGACCGGCACACCGACCCGGCCGTCCGTCCGGCCCGGCCGATCCGTCCGACCCGTCCATCCCGACCACCCGATGACCCGTGCGGGGCCCTGTGCCCCGCACGGGTCGTTCACGTCGAATGCCGTACTCGTGGCCCAGGGTGGCCGGGCGGCCGGGTCGGGTGGGCGGTCGTTTCCACCGGGTGGCCGGTGGAAGGCCACTACCATCGCCGTATGCAGGATGTAGCGGTGATCATCCCGGCCAAGGACGAGGGCGACCGCATCGCGGCGACCGTGAAGGCCGCTCTGGAGCTGCCCGGCGCCGATCTGGTCGTGGTGGTCGACGACGGCTCCGGCGACGGTACCGGCCGCGTGGCGGAGCAGGCGGGGGCCCGGGTCGTCCGGCACGCCCGCAACCGGGGCAAGGGCGCGGCGATGGAGACCGGCGCCGAGGCCGTACGGCTGCTGGACGAGGGCCGCGAGCAGCCCCGCCACCTGCTGTTCCTGGACGCCGACCTGGCCGAGACGGCGCGCGAGGCCGCGCCGCTGGTCGAACCCGTGCGCGCCGGCGAGGCCGACATGACCATCGCGGTGTTCTCCTCCACGGTGAAGCTCGGCGGGCACGGTTTCGTGGTCCGCCTCTCCCGTGACGGCATCCGGCGGATCACCGGGTGGGAGGCCGCCCAGCCGCTGAACGGGCAGCGCTGCCTGACCCGTGCCGCGTTCGAGGCCGCGCTCCCCCTCGCCGCCGGGTTCGGGGTGGAGACCGCGCTCACCATCGACCTGCTGCTCAAGGGCCTGCGGGTGACCGAGGTCGAAGTGCCCCTGGCGCACCGCGCCACCGGCACCGACTGGCGGGCCCAGGCGCACCGGGCCAGGCAGTTCCGGGACGTCGCCCGCGCGCTGGCGGTGCGGGAGCCGGCCGTGGCCGCGAGGCTGGCCCGGTTCCGGGGCCGCCGGCCGTGACCTCGGCCCGCCCGTGGCAGGGCCGCGCCGGGCTGGGCGCGATCGGGACGAGCCTTGGCTGCTTCCTGCTCACCGCGCTGCTGGGCCCGTCGGTGATGCAGCCCGCGCTGCCCGGCCGCCCCGGGCAGCCGCCGTTCTCCCTCGACGCGCACCCCTCGCCGTACCTGGCGATCGGGCTGGTGGTGCTGGGGGTGCTGGCGGGTGCGGCCGGTCTGGCGCTGTGCTTCGCCGCGGTCGCCCGGGGCTGGCGGTGCCGGCCGGGGCCGCTGGTCGCCGCCGGCCTGCTGGTGGCCGCCGCGTTCGCGTTCCTGCCGCCGGTCGGGTCCGGCGACCACCTGAACTACGCCGCGTACGGCCGGATGGTCGTCCTCGGACACGATCCGTACGCCACCCGGGCGGTGGACCTGCCCGGGGACCCGGTCGTCGGCGCCGTCGAGGAGTGGCGGCGGGCCCCCTCGGTGTACGGGCCGCTCGCGACGGCGCAGGAGGCGTTCGCGTCCCGGATCGGCGGCGAGTCGATGCGGCTCACGGTCTTCGTGATGTCGCTGGTCAACTCGCTGGCCTTCGCGCTGACCGCCGCCGTCCTGTACTGGACGTCGCGGACCCCGGAACGGCGGCTGCGCACCGCCCTGATGTGGACCTGCAACCCGCTGCTGCTCTTCCACCTCGTCGCGGGCTCCCACAACGACACGCTCGCCATCGCGCCCATGGTCGCGGCGCTGGCCGTCTTCGCCGGGCGCCGTCCCCGCGGCACGGCGGAGGGCGGGACGCCGCACACGGAGCCCGGCGCGCAAGGGGAGGGCCTGCGGGCGCCGACGCTGCGGGCGCTGGCGGCGGGCGCCCTGCTCGGCGCGGCGATGGCGATCAAGCTTCCGGCCGCGCTGGCCGGCGGGGGCCCGGCCTGGGTGTTGCTGGACCGCTGGCGCAGGACCCGCGAGGCCGCCGCGCTCTGGCGGCTGGCCGCGCTGGCCGCGGGCGCGGCGGCGGTGGCCGCGGTCACCTTCGGGACGGCCGGGCCGCACGCGTTCGACCAGCTCGGAAAGGCCGCGAACTCGGTCTCCCTGGCCACCCCCTGGCATCTGGTCGACATGCTGCTGGGCCGGGGCGGCCATCGCACCCTCATCAAGGCCGGGTTCGTGCTGCTGATGCTGTGGCTGCTGTGGCTGCTGGCCCGCGCGCTGCCGCGCGAGCAGCCGGGCGACCGCCCGGGAGTGGTCCCGCCGGGAACGGACGGTGAACGCGACGAGAGCCGCCGGATCGCCGCCGCCCTGCTGCTGGCCTGGCTGCTGGCCGCCCCCTACGAGCTGCCCTGGTACGACGGGTTCGCGTGGGCGGCCCTGGCCCTGCTGACCTGGTCGCGGTTCGACCTGCTGCTGCTGGCCCACACCACCGCGCTCAGCCTGGCCTACCTGCCCGCCCGCGACCCCAAGCTCATCGGGCTTCCGGGCGGGCTGGACTGGCTGGTCACGATCGTCCGGCCGGTGGTGGTCCCGGTGCTGGTGACGGCGATTCTGATCGCGGTGGTGATGACGTGCCTGCGGAGCCGCGGTCCAGTTCCAGCGCCCGTACGCTCGCCGCGAGCATCAGCGGGGTCGCGAGGCTGAAGGTCACCGACAGGATCACCACGCCCGAGTCGTTCACCAGGGTGCCCGCGACCCCCATGGTCAGCGCGGACAGCAGCGCGGGACGCATGGTCACGCTGTGCTCGTACGCCCGCTCCAGCAGCGGTGTACGCGCCTTGATCGGCCGCACCAGCGCGAAGAACAGGAAGCCCACCGCCCCGGCCAGCGGGATGATGAACGGCCAGTAGCCCAGGCTGCGCAGCATCGCCTGGAACTTGCGGGTGACGGTCTCCCAGGCGTCGCCGTTCACCAGGTCCTGCCAGAACCGGCCCATGTGCGTCGGGTTGGCGCCGCGCGCGTTCAGGTACGAGATCAGCAGCACCAGTGCCGCCCCGGCCAGGCAGAACAGCGCCAGCCGTACCGGCGAGACCCGCTTGCCCGCCACCAGCAGGCCGAGGACGGCGAACGCCGGGACCATCGCGATCACGCCGCCGAAGTCGCTGCCCCAGGCCGGCAGCCCGTCCACCGCCACCGCCGCGACGCCGACCAGCGCGACGATCCCGACGGCGAGCCACTTGCGCCCGGCCCGCAGCGGGTACTCCGCCAGCCACGCCGCCGACATGATGGTGGCCACCGCGAACAGCGAGAACGCCTGGTTGCCGAAGCCGTAGAACCGGCCCGCGACCAGCGCGGTGTAGCCCATCAGCGCGTTGAGCTGGAGCCGCGACCCGGTCATCACGTCCACCGCGAGCACCAGCGCCGTCACACCGACGACCACCAGTCCGGGCGCGGTCACCGAACGCCGCCACGGCCCGGCCACGGCCACGCCCGCGACCAGCCCCGCGAACCCCACCACCGCGCAGATCAGCGCCGGGGCCGGATGGGCGGACTGCCACCACGGCAGCAATCCGGCCAGGATCGAGGCGACCGGCGCGGCGCTCCCGACCAGCGCGACGATCCGCGTGCCGGCGAGGATCCTGGCCCGGGTGCCGGGCTCGTTCCAGCGCCGCCGCCGCAGCGCCAGGGCCGCCAGCCCGTACAGCAGCAGCTGGGCGCCGCCGAGGACCCAGAAGAACACGCCCTGGACGCTGCGGATGGCCTGCGCCGCCACGTCCGCGTCCTCCAGCGACTCGACCCGTTCGGCCGTGGTCCGTTCGGTCGGCTGGACGCGCCAGGGGGAGCCGATCGCCTGCTTCGGCTGGGACAGGCCGAGGGAGGCCAGCGTGGTCGCGGTGAGGTCGGTGAGCGTGACCATCCCGGGCTGGCGGGTGGCGGGCGAGGTGAGCATGCCCGGCCCGTACCGCCCGCCGGCCGGACCCTGCGTGTGGGCGAGGGCCACGCGCAGATGGGGGGCGACCCCGATGTCGGCGAGCCCGGCGACCAGGACGGTCGTGCCGGGCGGGACGGCGGACACCACCTGCGCGATCCTGCGGTCGGCGGCGGACGCGGCCTTGGCGCGCTCGGCGGCGGTCACCGGCTCCTGGTCTCCGTCGGCGTCGACCCCCGCGTCGACGTAGACGCGGAACACCTCGTCGACGTCCACCGCCGACAGCGGGCAGCGCGTCCAGTCCTGCGGGGTGACCTTGTCGAGGGAGGGGACGTAACGGTCGACCCGCCCGGCGCCGTCGGCCAGGCCGAAGACCGCGCCGGGGCCGACGGCCGTCGTGCAGCCGCCCGCGCCGCGGACGGTGTCGCCCAGCAGCCCGGTACGGGCGTGGTACTCGCCGCGGCCGTTGTCGTTCTTGATCTCCGCCCAGCCGGGGGCCGTGGCGCCCTCCGCCGGCGGCGCGGCCGAGCCCGGAGGCGGAACGGTCCCGGGCAGGATCGGGGCGGCCGGGAGCACGCAGTCGCCCTGCGGCAGCCGGGCCCGCTGGCCCGCCGACACGGTCAGCCAGCCGTCGGTCGGGCAGGTGTTGACCTTGGTGGTGCGCACGCTGAGGGCACCGCCCGCGCCCTGCCCGGTCAGCCGCCACAGGGTCGGGGTGGTCCGCTCGCCGACGTCCCGCCACATCAGCCCGGGCACTCCGATGATCACTGTGCGGCCCGTGGGGGCCGTGACCTCGTTCGGGGAGGCCCCCGCGGGGGACGTCCCGGCCCGGGCGGGGGCGGCGCGCGCCGTCATCAGGGCGGTCAGCCCCGCCACCAGCGCGGAGACGGCGACGAGGATCACGCTGATCTTCAGCCCCCGCGCCATGGCGACAAGGCTACAGGCAGGGGGCAAAGCGCCGCCGGGGGTCCATCCCGATCAAGGTCCGCCCCGTCCCGGACGCCTCGCCGCCGGGGCGGCACGGTGACTCTTACGTCAGGATGGGGGCATGGGTGCAGGCAATGGGGTCCGCGAGCGGGACGGGGCGGCCGGCGAGCCCGGTTCGCCGGCCGCTCGGGTCGCGCGGGCGGCGCGGCGATGGGGCACGCCCCCGGAGCTGATGTTCCTGGTCGCCGGGATCGCCGTCGTCGCGGTGACCGTGACCCCGATCCTCGTGTGGTGGCTGACCAACCCGCCCGACCAGCGCATGGTCGACCTGGAGGTCTACCGGGACGGCGGGCGCGCGATCCTGCGCGGGGCGCCGCTGTACGAGGTGCTCACCCAGCCGCCGCAGCTGCTGCCCTTCACCTACCCGCCGTTCGCCTCGCTGCTCGCGGTGCCGTTCACGGTGATCTCGTGGAAGGCGGCGCAGTGGCTGTGGATGGCGCTGCTGTACGCGGCGCTGGCCGTGGTGGTCTGGTACTCGTTCCGCGACCTGATCAAGCGTTCCGGGCGCTGGGCACCGGTCGTGGCGGGCGCCCTGATCGGCGCGACGGCGTGGCTGATGCCGGTGTTCGACCAGGCCAGGTTCGGGCAGGTCGGGGTGCTGCTGATGGCGCTGTGCCTGGCCGACTGCCTGCCCGAGCGCACCCGCTGGCCGCGGGGCGTGCTGGTCGGGCTGGCGGTCGCGATCAAGCTGGTGCCCGGGGTCTTCCTCATCTACTTCTGGATCACCGGGAGGCGGGACGCCGCGGCCAACGCCGTGCTGACCGCCGGGGCGGCCACGCTGGGCGCGTTCGCCGTCCTGCCGCACGACTCGGCCGACTTCTGGTTCGGGGCGCTGCTGGAGGGCGGCGACCGCACGGGAGCGGTCAACGGCACCACCAACCAGGCGATCAACGGCATGATCGCGCGTATCTACCTGCCCGATCCGCTCGGTTCGCTGGTCTGGGTGGCGCTGGTCGCGGTCATGGCGTACTTCGGGTTCCGGCTGGCCCGGCGCGCCACCCTGCTGGGCGACGACCTCGCGGCGGGCACGGGGCTCGCGGGGGGCGCTTCGGGGCGGGCGGTGGACGCGAACTCGCTGCGGCTGGCGGGCATCGCGATCGTGGGTCTGCTTTCGGTGCTGCTGTCACCGGTCGGGTGGATTCACCACCTGGTGTGGATCATCCCGGTACTCGGCGCTTTGGTGGGAGATGGTGGAGACACTCCAAGATTCCGGATCGCCGCTCTGGTGTGGCTCTGGTTCCTGTTCCCGCTGCCCTGGTGGGGAGCCAAGCTGATCAGCCTCCAGCACGGCCTGTTCACCAAGATCCCGGGCAAGATCGTGCAGGACGCCTTCGGGCTGGCGGCGGTGTTCCTGGTGGTGCTGCTCGGCCACTGGCTGGTCGCCCGCCTGGCCACCGGGAAGGCTGATCGTCAGGATGCTTCGCGCCCGCCCGCCGGGGTGGGTACGCTCGCCCCGTGATGCTTGTCGCGGTGGCCGTCGCCGGCTTCGTCGCCGGGGTGGCCGGGCTCGCCGTCGCGGTGGTGGCCCACAACCGGGCCAACCAGGTCGTGGAGGAATGCTCCCGGGTGCTCCGGCGCCATCTTCAGGCCGCGGGCGGCGCCACCGACTCCCAGGCGCTGCGCGACCTCGCCATCGTGCACTACGACGCCCTCAAGGAGATGTCGGGGCACCGTTCCTTCTCCCTGGCCCTGCTCAACGCCGGCGGCGACGGCGTGGTGATCAGCTCGATCAACGGCCGTACCGAGACCCGCACGTACGCCAAGGTGGTCCGGAAGGGCAACCCGATCGACTCGCTCTCGCCCGAGGAGAACCAGGCGCTGCGCGCGGCCCGGCTCGGCAAGGGCCCCATGGTGACCATGGACGACCCGCTGCCCGACTTCGGCAACGGCGGCGGCGACGGCAGGACCCCGTCCGCCCTGGCGTGACCCCTTTTGGCCCTGTCGTGACACCCGTTCGCCCTGGCGTGACCCCTGTTCGCGACCCGCTCGCCCTGTCATGACACCCGGCCGTGCCGCGCCGTGATGCCCGTTCGCGGCACCCGGGGGGACGGCCTCGCGCCATGCCGTGACCGGCCCGCCACGCCACGTCCGGGACGCCGTAACCGGCCTGTATCCGTGACGCCCCGTAGACTCGGTTTCCTCACCAACGTTTCCTGCCTCACACCCGCCCCGGTTCGCGCGCGGCGGAGGAGTAGACATACATGGCTCAGCGATACGCATATCTCGGGCCGCAGGGCACCTTCACAGAGGCCGCGCTGCGTTCCGTTCCGGGCGCACTCGACGCCGAGCACCTGCCGTACGCCACCGTGCCCGCGGTGCTGGACGCCCTCCGCCGCCAGGAGGTGGAGGTGGCCGTCGTCGCGCTGGAGAACTCGGTCGAGGGCTCGGTGCCGACCACCCTGGACGAGCTGGCCACCGGCGAGCCGCTCCAGATCGTCGGCGAGGTGCACCTGCCGGTCTCGTTCGCCCTGCTGGTCCGGCCGGGCACCACGTTCGCCGACATCAAGACCGTCGCCTCGCACCCGCACGCGCAGCCGCAGTGCCGCCGCTGGCTCGGCGAGCACGTCCCGGACGCCGAGTGGCGCGCCGCGACCTCCAACGCCGAGGCCGCCCAGCACGTGGCCGACGGCCACTACGACGCCGCGCTGGCCGGCTCGTTCGCCGCCGCCCGCTACGGCCTGACCGCCCTCGCCGAGGACATCCACGACGTCGCCGACGCGGTCACCCGCTTCGTCGTGCTGCGCCGCCCCTGCCCGCCGCCGCCGACGACCGGCATGGACCGCACCACCGTGGTCGCGTTCATCGGCGAGGACCACCCGGGCGCGCTGCTGGAGATCCTGAACGAGTTCTCCATGCGGGGGATCAACCTGACCCTGATCCAGTCCCGTCCCACCGGCGCCGGGCTCGGCTCGTACCTCTTCTGGATGGACTTCGAGGGCCACCTCTCCGACGCCCGGGTCGGCGAGGCGCTGATGGGGCTGCGCCGCATCTGCGCCGACGTCCGCTTCCTCGGCTCCTACGCCCGTGCCGACCAGGTCCGCCCGGAGATCCGGCGCGGCACCCATGACACCGACTTCACCGAGGCCGCGGCCTGGCTGGAGGCCGTGCGCGCCGGACGTCCCGGGGCCTGACTGACGCACGTCCGAGGTCTGACGGACGTCCGGGAGGCGGACGGGCCTCCCGGGGGACGAGCCTTCTGGGGACGAGCCTCCCGGGGGACGAGCCTTCTGGGGACGAGCCTCCCGGGGGACGAGCCTCCCGGGGGACGGGCCTCCTCGGGGACGGGCCTCCCGGGGCTTGGCCGAGCGTCTGTGGGCCTGACCCGGCACCGGGCCCGGCGCCCGCTCGGTGATCGACTTGTGATCATCCGGCTCGTCCGGCCGGTCAACCGGATTCCACGCGGGCGCGTCTCCTCCGTGACGTCTCTCCCGGAGGTCACGCGTGCGCCGATTCGCCGCCCTGCTCGCCACCGCCCTCACCGCGGTGACCGTCCCCCTGGCTCCGCCGCCCGCCCTGGCCGCCGGCACCTCCCCGCCGGCCGTGTCGGAGCGCCTCGCCACCAGGGTCTCGATCGCGGCGTCGCCCGCCACCCCCCTCGTCGGCGAGACGGTCACCCTGACCGGGCTCCTGGAGTGGCAGGGGCCCGACGGCGCCTGGGAGCCCCTGCCGGGCAAGCCCGTATGGGTAAGGTTCCATGACCTCGACACGTGGGCCGTGCGGGAGCTGGGCACGATGCCGACGGGGACCGACGGCCGCTTCACCGCCACGGCGACCGTGACCGCGAGCGGCTATTACGACGCGATATTCCCCCCGGAAACCGGCTACACGGCGTCGAGCGCCACCACCCACACCGTCTGGACCCGGAGCCGTACGGCGGTCGTGGAGTCCGACGCCGGCCCCGAGCCGGTCGCGGCCGGGGCGACGGTCACGCTGCGCGCCAAGGTCGTCCGGTACGACGCCGCGGGTGCCCGCGTGCCGGCCGCCCGGGTACCGGCCGTCCTCCAGTTCTCCCCGGACGGGCTGCAATGGCAGAACATCCCGTTCGAGAAGCTCACGGGCGCCGACGGGCGCCTGATCCTGAGCGGCACCGCGACGCGGGACGGCTACTGGCGGGCCCGGTACGACGGCGGTCCCTACATGGGCGGCGGTGGCACCACGGTCGGCACGGACGAGCCTTCGAGCGGCTGGGCGGACCACGTGGACGTGCGGTACGCGACCCGGATCTCCTCGTTCAACGCCTCGCCCGAGCCGGTACGGAAGGGCGCCACGATCACCGTCCAGGGGCGCCTTGACCGGCTCGTGGGGTCGTGGAAGCCCGCGGCGGCCGGAGCGGCGATCAACATCTACTTCAAGCCGAGCGGCTCCTCCGCCTGGACGACCATGACCGGAACGAAGACCGACGGCTCCGGCCGGTTCACCAGGACGTTCACCGCGTCCAAGGACGGGACCTGGCTCGCGACGTACAAGGGCAGCGCCACCTACCTGGGCTCCCAAGGCCCCGGTGATCACGTGGACGTGCGCTAGGACGCGCGTACGCTGCGTGGGGTGACGACGACGTTCGACGAGTATGAGCGTGTGCTGTGGGACGGCCGGGCCGACGCGTACGATCGCGGTTTCGCCCTCCTGACCGCCCGCACCGCCGGGCCCCTGCTGGACGCGGCCAAGGTCGGGGCCGGCACGCGGGTCCTGGACGTGGGGACGGGCCCCGGGGTCGTGTCGAGGGAGGCGGTGCGGCGCGGCGCCGAGGTGGCCGCGGTCGACGCCGACCCGGGGATGGCCGAGACGGCGGCGCGCAACGTCCCCGGGCTGGACGTGCGGGTGGCGGTGCTGCCCGACCTGCCGTTCGCGGACGCGGAGTTCGAGGCCGTCGCGGGCAACTTCGTGATCAACCACGTGGGCGATCCGGACGCGGCGCTGCGCGAGCTGCGGCGGGTGCTGCGGCCCGGCGGGCGGCTCGCGCTGACCTGCTGGGAGATGCCCGGCAGCGGCGCGCTGGGCATCGTCCGGGAGGCGATGGACGAGGCCGGCGTCCCGTGGCCCGACGACGTCCCGGTGTCGCCGTTCATGGAGTACGGCGAGCGCGCCGCGTTCGGGGAGCTGGTGCGCGCCGCCGGGTTCGGGGACGTCGGCGTCGACCCGCTGGACTGGCACCACGTCGTGGACCCGGAGGAGTGGTGGGAGAGCGGGGCGCTCGCGCGGGTCGGCAGCAACGGCTTCGTCCTCGCGCGGCAGGAACCGGCCACCGTCGCCCGCGTGAAGGCGGTCTACGACCGGATCATGACCCGGTACGCGGTGGACGGCGGGAAGGTGTCGCTCCCCGCCCACGCCCTCCTGGCGTACGGCACCCGCTGACAGCCTGACCCGCCCGCTGACAGCCCGATCCGCCCGCCGGCCGGCCCGACCCGCGCACCGGTCGGCTCGGCCGCTGGAAACCAGGGAGTCCGCCGCGTTCAGGGCCGGTCCGGCGGGCGCCCGGCGTGGCGGGGTGCCGGGACCCGGTACCGATACTCGGGCGCGGCGGGGTGCCCGGCAGCGGTAGCCTCGGATCTGTGATCGACCTGCGAGCTCTTCGAGAGGATCCCGAGCGGCTGCGCGCCTCCCAGCGCGCCCGCGGCGAGGATGAGACCGTCGTCGGCACGCTGCTCGACCTGGACGAGCGGCGCCGCGGAGCGCTGTCGTCGTTCGAGCGGCTGCGCGCGGAGCAGAAGAGTTTCGGCAAGTCGGTGTCCAAGGCGCAGGGCGACGAGCGGCAGAAGCTGCTGACCCGCGCCAAGGAGCTGGCCCAGCAGGTCAAGGAGGCCGAGGCCGAGGCCGACCGGCTCGGCGCCGAGCTCGACGCGCTGCTGCGGGGCGTCCCCAACCTCATCGAGGAGGGCGCGCCGGCCGGCGGCGAGCAGGACTACGTGGTCCTGGAGCACGTCGGCGAGCCGCCCGCGTTCGACTTCGAGCCCAAGGACCACCTGGAGCTGGGCGAGAGCCTCGGCGCGATCGACATGGAACGCGGCGCCAAGGTCTCCGGCGCGCGCTTCTACTACCTGACCGGGATCGGCGCGCGGCTCCAGCTCGCGCTGCTCAACCTGGCCATGGAGCAGGCCGTGCAGACCGGCTTCGTGCCGATGTACCCGCCGGTGCTGGTCAAGCCGGACGCGATGGAGGGCACCGGGTTCCTCGGCGCCCACTCCGCGGAGGTCTACCAGCTTTCCTCCGAGGACCTCTACTTGGTGGGGACGTCGGAGGTGCCGCTGGCCGCGTACCACATGAACGAGATCCTCACCGACCTGCCGCGGCGGTACGTGGGCTGGTCGTCCTGCTTCCGGCGGGAGGCCGGCTCGTACGGCAAGGACACCCGCGGCATCATCCGGGTGCACCAGTTCGACAAGGTCGAGATGTTCTCCTACTGCGACCCGGCCGACTCCCACCAGGAGCATCTGCGGCTGCTGGAGTGGGAGAAGGAGATGCTGGCCAAGGTCGAGCTGCCGTACCGCGTCATCGACGTCGCGGCGGGCGACCTGGGCGCCAGCGCGGCCCGCAAGTACGACTGCGAGGCGTGGGTGCCGTCGCAGAACACCTACCGCGAGCTGACCTCGACGTCCAACTGCACCGACTTCCAGGCGCGCCGCCTGGCGGTCCGCCACCGGGACGAGAACGGCCGCAACCAGCCGGTCGCGACCCTCAACGGCACCCTGGCCACCACCCGGTGGATCGTCGCGATCCTGGAGAACCACCAGCGGGCGGACGGTTCGGTCCACGTGCCGGAGGCCCTGCGGAAGTACCTGGGCCTGGAGGTCCTGGAGCCGGTCAAGCGCTGACCTTCCACGGCGCCGTACACGCGCGGCACGTCACGCCGTACGTCACGCGCGGCACGTCACGCCGTACGTCACGCGCGGCACGCTACGCCGTGCGTGCCGCGCACCGGGCACCGGGCACCGGAGATCTTCAGGAGAACGGAGAAGATCATCGCTTAGGGTGTGTTCCAACTGCCGACGACCCCCGCCCACCCCCGGGGCCGGCTGAGGACCGGTGCGGCGGGACTGGAAGGTGATATGTCGGACTTCACGCCGCGTCTGATCGCCACCGACCTCGACGGGACGATCGTCCGTTCCGACGGCACCGTCTCGGCGCGTACCGTGGCCGCACTCGGCCGCGCCGAGCGCGCCGGGGCCACCCTGGTCATGGTCACCGGACGGCCGCCGCGCTGGATGGCCGAGATCGCCACCGCGGTCGGGCACCACGGGATCGCCATCTGCGCCAACGGCGCGGTGGTGTACGACCTGCACACCGAACGGGTGGTGCGCAGCCACATGATCGAGCCCCAGGTGATCGCGCAGGTGGTGGAACGGCTGCGCGCCGCCGTACCGGAGCTGCGCTTCGCGGTCGAGTACCCGAGCGGGTTCGTCTTCGAGGCCCGCTACAACCTCGGCCGCTGGGACGCCGAGGCCCTCGGCGGCCGGCCGGTGGACGGCGAGACGCTGGTCAGCCGCGGCGGCACCAAGCTGCTGGCGTTCCACCCCGGCGCCGACCCCGACTCGCTCGCCGAGGAGGCGATCAAGGCCGTCGGCGACCTGGTCACGGTCACGCACTCGTCCGGACGCGGGCTGCTGGAGATGAGCGCGCAGGGCATCACCAAGGCCAGCGCGCTGGCCGAGTTCTGCCGCGAGCAGGGCATCACCTCCGCCGAGGTGGTGGCGTTCGGCGACATGCCCAACGACCTGCCGATGCTCACCTGGGCGGGCACCTCGTACGGCGTGGCCAACGCCCACCCGGACGTCCTGGCCACCGTCACCTTCACCACGGCCAGCAACGACGAGGACGGGGTCGCCCGGATCCTCGAACGCTTCTTCCCCGAGCCGGACTGACGCGCACCGCCTGGACACTCGGCCGCGGGTCGGGCGGCTGCCGGACGCGTCGCCGTGTGGCCGCGTGGCCGTGTGGCTGGCGGCGGGCTCGCCGTATGGCTGGCGGCGGGCTGGCGGTCTGTCCGATGGAAAAGCCCGCCCGGCCTCCGCGACGGGGCCGGACGGGCTTTCGGGCGAGTCCGTTCAGGTGTTGCAGGTTCTTTCGGGTGTTGCAGGGGCGTTCAGATGTTGCAGGGGGCCGTTCAGGCGTTAGAGGTAGGGGCCGGAGGAGTGGCGGGTGGGCTGCTGCTGCTCCTCGTCGGCACCGGGCGGGATCATGCCGGCCGGCAGCGCGCGCCGCATCTGCTCCAGCTGGGCGCGGGCCGCCATCTGCTGGGCGAACAGCGTGGTCTGTATCCCGTGGAACAGTCCCTCCAGCCAGCCCACCAGCTGGGCCTGGGCGATCCGCAGCTCCGCCTCGCTGGGCACCTCGCCCTCGACGAACGGGAGCGACAGCCTGCTCAGCTCATCGATCAGCTCCGGCGCCAGGCCGTCCTCCAGCTCCTTGATGGACGACTGGTGGATCTCCCGGAGCCGGGCGCGGCTGGCCTCGTCCAGGGGGGCCGCCTTCACCTCGTCCAGCAACTGCCGGATCATGCCGCCGATCCGCATCACCTTGGCCGGCTGCTCGACCATGTCCGTGATCGACTTCTCGCCGCCGCCGTCGTCCGTGCCGATCCCCTTCGGGCCGACCACCAAAATCTGCGGTTCCTGCTCACGCTCGTTGTTCGAAGGCTGGTTCATGATGTCTCCCGTTTTACACGTTCAGCAGAATCTTGCCGACGTGACCGCTCTCCTCCAAGGCCCGATGTGCCCGGGCCGCCTCCGCCATGGGCACCGTCCTGTCGATGACCGGTCGGACCTCACCCGCCTCCAGCAGCGGCCAGACGTGCTCGCGCACCCCGGCCACGATCGCCGCCTTCTCCTCCAGCGGACGGGCCCGCAGCGACGTCGCGTGCACCGCCGCCCGCTTGCGCAGCAGCAGCCCCAGGTCGAGCTTGGCCGTGGTGCCGCCCTGCAGCCCGATCACCATGAGCCGCCCGCCGGTCGCGAGGGACCGCACGTTGCGGTCCAGGTACTTGGCGCCCATGTTGTCGAGGACGACGTCGAACGGGCCGTGATCGACGAAGTCCTCCTTGCGGTAGTTGATCGCCGTCTCCGCGCCCAGCTCGCGGCACCGGGCCGCCTTCTCCTCGCTGCCCACGGTGCACAGCACCCGCGCTCCCAGTGCCCTGGCCAGCTGGATCGCCATCGTGCCGATGCCGCTGCCCCCGCCGTGCACCAGGAACGTCTCGCCCTCCTTGAGGCCGCCGAGCATGAAGACGTTCGACCACACCGTGCAGGCCACCTCGGGGAGCCCGGCCGCTTCGACCAGGCCGACCCCGCGGGGGACGGGCAGCACCTGGCCGGCGGGAACCGCGACCCGCTCGGCGTATCCGCCGCCCGCGAGCAGCGCGCACACCTCGTCGCCGGTCCGCCACCCGGACACGCCCTCGCCGAGAGCCGCGACGCGTCCGGAGACCTCCAGCCCGGGATAGGGGGAGGCGCCCGGCGGCGGGTCGTAAATTCCCTGCCGCTGCATGACGTCCGCCCGGTTGACCGCGCTCGCCGCGACCTCGATCACCAGCTCGCCCGGCCCGGGTTCCGGATCGGCGACCTCGGTCCAGGTCAGGACGTCGCAGTCTCCCGGCTCACGAATGACGATCGCATGCATGCGGCTCACGCTACCGGGCACTGTGGAGAGTCGTACCGCCTCCATGGTCCGGTACGAACCGGGAACATGCGGAACCGCTTGCGGGATGCGGGTTATTGGCGCACAGGTATCCTGCGGATAGGCCGATGCCGACCCGCTCCTGAACCGATCTTTAGAGGCGTGGCCGAGGGGAGAGACGGTGGCAAGGAACGAGCACGACGGACGTTCCCTGGAGGAGCGTCTGGCGTCCCTGGACGCGATGAACAGCGAGGCCACCCGGCCGTCGTCTGTGCCGCCCGCGCCCACACCCGCCGCCGAGCCCCCGGAGCCGCCCGTCCCCCCTTCGGAACCGCCGTCCGCGGAACCGCCGGCCTCCGCCGGCGAGGACGAGACGATCATCGAGGAGGACGGCCCCGGTCTGCCCGGTGCGCCCGGCGCGCCTGGTGCGCCCAGTGTGCCCGAGGAGCCGCAGGCCGGAGCCCTCTCCGGGGCCGGGCAGGACCTGCCGGACCCCGGACCGCCGCCCGTTCCGCCTGGTCCGGGCGTTCCACCCGTTCCGCCCGTTCCGTCTGGTCCGGGCGTTCCGCCCGTCCCGCCGCCGCTGGATCAGCAGCCGGGCGCGCCCGCCGGCCCGCCTCCCGCGGACGACGAGGCGAACCCGTGGCTGGCCGCGCCCCCGCCGTTCCAGGGCGCCCCTCCCCAGGAGGGGTTCGTGCCGCCGCCGCCCTCGCCGCCTGCCGAGGGGCCCGGTCACGGTCCGGTGCCCCCGCCGCCGGGCTTCCCGCCCGCGTACAACGACTTCAATGCTCCGCCCCCGTACGCGGCGCCCACGTACGACGGCGGCCCGATGCCCCGGCCGTTCGACGGCGGAATGCTCCCGCCCCCGTACGCGGGAGGGTTCCAGCAGCCGGATCCCTCGCAGGGCCCGGCGTACCAGCACGGCTTCAACGAGCCGCCGCCGCAGCCGCCCCAGCCCCCGCCGCCACCGCAGCCGCCGTTCGGTGAGGGGCAGGGCCCCGGCCCCCAGACCCCGCCCCCGACCCCGGCCTCCGACCTGATCCCGGGCATGACCTCGGAGGAGCCGCAGCCTCCCGCCGACGCCGCGCCGCCGCCGAACAACGTCCAGGGCGCGCCGCCCCTGGAGCAGCTGCCGCCGTACCCGCCGGAGCAGTTCGGCCGCCCCGAGTCCCAGCCCGGCCCGCAGTACGACGGGGGAGAGCAGCCGCGGCCGGTGGAGGGCTCCCCCATGGGGATGCCGCCCGGCGGCCCGCACTACGCGCCCGTCCCGAACCAGCCGCCGCCCGGGTACGGCCCGCCGACCGAGGGTTACGGTCCGCCGCCTGAGGGCTATGGCCCGCCGCCTGAGGGCTACGGGCCTGGAATGCCCCAGCAGCCCGCCGGGCCGCCCGGCCCGCCCGGTGCCTACCCGCCGGGCCCGCCGCACGCGGGCTACGCCCCGGCGCCGCCCGGATACCCGCAGCAGCCCCACCAGCACCAGCCCCAGCAGCCGCCGCAGCCGCAGACCTCCGAGAGCCTCAGCTCGGAGAACCTCCTGGGCGAACGCCGCATCGCGCCGTCCTCCGGGTGGCGCCGCGCCGTCTACAAGGCCACCGCCGGCAACGTCCACCCGGGCGAGTCGCAGTCGGAGATGCGCCGCAAGGACCTGGTCGCCCGGGCCCGCCAGCCGGTCGTCGGCGGCCACCACCGGGTCGCCGTCATGTCCCTGAAGGGCGGCGTGGGCAAGACCACCACCACGACCGGCCTGGGCTCCATGCTGGCCTCGCTGCGCGGCGACCGGGTCATCGCGGTGGACGCCAACCCCGACCGCGGCACCCTGTCCGACAAGGTGAAGCTGGAGACCGCCGCGACCGTACGGGACCTGCTCAACAACCGCGAGCAGATCCACCGCTACGCCGACGTCCGGGCCTTCACCTCGCAGAACGGCGCGCGCCTCGAAGTGCTCGCCTCCGACCGTGACCCCGCCGTCAGCGAGGCGTTCAGCGCCGAGGACTACTCCGCCGTCGCCGTCGTGCTGGAGCAGTACTACTCGATCTGCATCACCGACTGCGGCACCGGCCTGCTGCACTCGGCCATGGCCGGTGTGCTGAGCCTGGCCGACCAGCTGGTCCTGGTCAGCTCGCCCTCCGTCGACGGCGCCCGGTCCGCCAGCGCCACCCTCGACTGGCTGGAGGCCCACGACCACGGCCACCTGGTCCGTAACGGCGTGGTGGTGCTGTCGATGGTCCGCAACCGCACCCGCAGCCAGGTCGACCTGGACAAGCTCCAGGCCCACTTCGAGAGCCGGTGCCGCGCCGTCGTCCGGGTCCCCTATGACGATCACCTGGAGGAGGGCGCCGAGGTCGAGCTGGAAGCCCTCGCGCCGCCGACGCGCGAGGCGTACCTCAACCTCGCCGCCGTCGTCGGCGACGGCCTCGGCCTGCCGCGCGACCAGACGAGCTGACCGCCGGAGCCCCGGAGCCCCGGAGCCCTTGGGCCCTTGGGGCGCTTGGAGTCCGCGTAGTCCGGCCCGCGCCCGCCGCCGAGGCGGGCGCGGGGCCGCAGCTGGGCCGCGTCCCGGCCGCGCACGCCGAGCGGCCCTCACCTGCAGCGGGGCGGGGCGGGCCCGCGACGTCTGGAATCATGCTTTCGTGGACATCGACCAGATCAGCACGCTGGTGCGCGAGCACGCCGCGAGGTTCGGCCTGCGGCACCCGACGGGCGCCGTCGCCGGGCAGGTGCCCTCCTGGCTGCCCTTCGGCCTCCAGGTGAGACGCCGCCGGGGCGGGCGGGTACTGGTCGTCGATCCCAGGTTCGGGGACCTGTCCCCGTCCGAGCAGTCGGCCATGATCGCCGGTGTGATGACCGCCGCCGCGTGCTTTCCCGCCTACCTCCGCCGGCTGATCCTGGTGAGCGTCCCCCTCGTGCTCGTCGCCGGGGTCGCGGGCGGCCTCATGTCCGCCTTCCTCGGCTCTCCCCGCGTACTGGGGGTCCTGCTGCTGTTCCTCGGCTGGATCCCCGCCGTGGTCCTGGTGATGCGCTGGTTCGCCTACACCGTGGACCGCGCGGTGGTGGAGACGTTCGGCCGGCCGACCCTCGACGCTGCCTTCGGCTTCGAACGGAGGAGCCCGCTCAAGCGCGGCCACCCCATCCGGCTGATCAGCCCGAACGTGGACCAGCGCGTGCAGCGCGTGGAGCGCCTGGAACGTCTCCGTACCCCCTCAGGCAGCCCCATGTGACCCCAGGTGATCCGAGGTGCCACCGCGTGGATCGTCCTGTGGCCTCGGCCACCGCGCGAGCACGTTGACCGCCTGGCGGGGTGATGCCGGCGGCGAGCGCCGTGGGCCGGGACTTCGCAAGGCTTACGGCTCCGTCGGCTTGCGGGCGAGGAGACGGCCGTGCTGGAACCTCTCGTTCTCACCCGGCTCGCGGCGCAGCCGGCCGATCTCCGTGAGCCCGGCCCTGGACGCCAGGTCCGCGACGTGGTCGATGGAGAGCCGGTAGGCGAGGGAGACCTTGTGGTCGAACGGCTCGGCCGGATGCGGCGAGTCGTCGCCGGTCGCGAAGAACCCGAGGAGCAGGTGACCGCCCGGCGCCAGCACCCGCGCGAACTCCGCGAAGATCACCGGCAGGTCCTCCGGAGGCGTGTGGATGATGGAGTACCAGGCGAGAACGCCGCCCAGCGTGCCGTCCGCGATGTCCAGCGCGAGCATCGAACCCTCGTCGAACCGAAGGTCCGGGTACTCCTGGCGGGCCAGCTCGATCATCGCCGGCGACGCGTCGACGCCGAAGGCGGTCACGCCGAGGGAGGCCAGGCGCGCCGTGACGCCGCCGGGGCCGCATCCGAGGTCGGCCACCGGCCCGGTGCCCGCGGCTCGTACGAACTCGGCGAACGCGGTGACCAGGGCGCGGTCCAGCGGGTGGCCTTCGACCGAGTCGCGGAACAGCTCGGCGTAGAGGGTGGCGACGGCGTCGTAGGCCGTCCGGGTGGTGTCCAGGGAGGAAGACTCGATCACGGTCGACGACCCTAGCCCGCACGGTGCGGGGTCCGTACGGTCGCGTCCGGGTGCGGCTGAAGATACCGCTGGAATCAGTCGTCCGTTAAAGCCCGGCGCGACTGATTCAGTGCGCGATCAGCAAAACACGGTGCAGTTCCAACCATGGCCGGCCAGACCCTGGCCGTTCTCATGGCGGCCGCGATCGGCGTTGTCATTACGGCGCGTACCGGTTATGGCCTGCGTGCGTTAACAGGGCCTGGAGAAATGCATATCGATGATTGGGCCCGTGGGCCCTGGGGCCCAGCGCCGTACCGTGTGATCATGTTCTCGCCCAACGAATATCCCGCTTGGATGTTCGTACCGGTATTCATTCATTCGCTGAGGCTGGGAAAGCTCGGCGGAACGAGTTCAGGGAGTCGCGTGAACATTCGCTCGAAGCGTGTCAGGGCTCGCGTCGCCATGCTGGCCGCCGTGCCCGCGGTGGCGGCGTCCGCCGTGGTCGTCGGCACGGCCACGCCGGCACTGGCCGCGTGTGGCCAGGTCGGCGGCAGCTTCACCCACAAGGACAAGGTGTCCCGTGTGGAGTTCACCGCCGTCAAGAACTGCTCGAACAACGATGTCCGGGTCTACGGGCGCCTCTACGACACGCTGAATGACAGCCGCAGCGTGCGCCTGGACATCAAGTACGGCGGCGGCACCTTCGGTAACGACTTCGTTCGGTGGGCGGGTGGATACAACACCAGTACTCCGTTCGACCACAATGCCGGGGACACCGGCTCGTACGTCGAACTCTGCATGTTCGCGTACAACAGTTTCGGGCAGAGCGCCACCGACTGCGAGCCCTATTACTTCTGACCCGACGCTCTTCGCTCGGGCCGGGAATTCTCACCGCATGACGTGATCTGATCCATTTCCGTGCGGACGGCGGCCGGTGGTGGGACGCGGGAGCGGGAGTCGGCCGGGCCCCTGGAGCCAGGACGACGCTGGTCGCGACACCGGACGCGTCCGGCCGGTGTTGCGACCAGCCCGTGTCGAGTCCGGCCGGTGTCGCGACCAGTCGGTGTCGCGACCAGGAAGTGCGGACGGCGACCGGCCCGCGCCCCGCTGAACGGGCCGAGGACGTCGCCGTGATCAGGGAGGCCGCCCCCGGGCCGTCAGACTCGGTCCGGGGGCGCCGACTCGACGGCGGCGAGGCGTCGTCGCAGGTGGGCGCGTTCCGGTTCGGTGCCGGCCAGGGCGAGCGCCGCGCGGTAGGCCGCCGCGGCCTCCGGGAACCTGCCGAGCCGTTGCAGCAGGTCCGCGCGCGCCGACACGTACGGGGAGTAGGCGCGTAGCCGTGGCTCGCCGGCCAGCGCGTCGAGGAGGGCCAGGCCCGCCTCGGGGCCGTCGCGCAGCGCCACCGCCGCGGCCCGGTTCACCTCGACGACGGGGGAGGGCGCGAGCGCGAGCAGCACATCGTAGAGCGCCACGATCTGGGGCCAGTCGGTCGTCGCGACGTCCGCGGCCTCGTCGTGCAGCGCGGCGATCGCGGCCTGCACCCCGTACGGCCCCGGCGGGCCGCCGGCCAGCGCCGCCGCCACCAGCCCCCGGCCCTCCTCGATCATCGCGCGGTCCCACCGGGCGCGGTCCTGCTCGTCCAGCAGGACGAGGTCGCCCTCCGGCCCGGTACGGGCGTCGCGGCGCGCGTGGACCAGCAGCATCAGCGCGAGCAGTCCCGCGAGCTCACGTTCGGCCGGCAGCAGGCGGCGCAGGATCCGGGCCAGCCGGATGGCCTCCTCGGCGAGGTCGAGCCGTTGCAGGTGCGGGCCCGAACTGGCCGCGTACCCCTCGGTGAAGATCGAGTAGATGACCTGGAGGACCCCCGGCAGGCGCTCCGGAAGTTCGTCCGCGTCGGGCACGCGGAACGGGATGCGGGCCTCCCGGATCTTCTTCTTGGCCCGCACGATGCGCTTGCCCATCGTCGCCGACGGCACCAGGAAGGCCCGCGCGACCTCGGGCGTGGTCAGTCCCGCCAGGCATCGCAGCATCAGCGCCCCGCGATCGTCGGCGTGCAGGGCCGGATGGGCGCAGGTGAAGAAGAGCTGGAGCCGTTCGTCGGGCATCTCGTCCCCGGCGCCGGCGGCCGGGGCGGGAGCCGCCCGCTCCGCCTCCACCTGCATGACCGCCAGCCGCGCGGCGTACGCCTTGTCCCGCCGGAGGCGGTCCACCGCCCGGCGCCGGGCCGTCGTCATCAGCCAGGCGCCCGGCTTGGGCGGCACGCCACCGACAGGCCAGTGCACCAGCGCCGCCTCGATCGCCTCGGACGCGACCTCCTCGGCCAGGTCGAGATCACCGAACCGCCGTACGAGGGAGGCGAGCAACCGGCCGTGCTCCTCCCGGAAGATCGCCTCCACCGACGCTTCCACCGACGCCTCCACCCCCTCCGGGCCGGGACGATCCGTGGGCTTCCCGGTGCGCGCGTCGGCCATGTCTAGAACTCGGCGACCGGGCGCACCACGACCGAACCGCCACCACGCGCCCCCGGGCAGCGGGCCGCCCAGTCGAGCGCGGTGTCGAGATCGGGCACGTCGATGACGTAGTAGCCGCCCAGGACCTCGCGGGTCTCGGCGAACGGGCCGTCCGTGACGGTCCGTTCGCCGCCCGGCCCGACGCGTACCGTCGTCGCCGTGGTCAGGTCCGCGAGCGAATGACCGGCGACCCAGATCCCCGCGTCCCTGACGGCGGTGTCGTAGGCGATCCAGTCCTCCACCGTGCACCCCTCGGCCGCCTCGGCGGCCTCGTCCGCCGCGGCGCTCTGGATCATCAGCATGTATTTCATGGTCAGGCTCCGGTTCTCGCTGGTGTGACCGCGGTGTCGCACGCGCGATGCGGTCACCTTACGAGATACCTACGAACGGGAGGCCTCCCTTTGGACACGCATGAACGGCCTGGTGGACGGCACCGTAGTCGATGGAGGGCACCGATGCGGGTGCCGGTTCACCGGGTGGACCCATGGCAGACGGCGCGAAGCGGCCGCCCGGCCCGTCCGCGGCCGTTGACGCGGCTCAGCCCTCCGGCTTGATGTTCTGGTTCATGTGGAAGAGGTTGTCCGGGTCGTACGTCCGTTTGACCGACACGAGCCGGTCATAGTTCTCCCTGTAGTTGTCACGGATCCGGTGCGTGTCGTCGCCGGCCATGAAGTTGATGTAGCCGCCCCGTGCCGAGTGCGGCTCCAGCGCCCGGTGGTAGTCCCTCACCCACTGGATGTTCTCGCTGTTCTGGGCCGGGTCGGGCCACATGCCGGCGACCACGGTCGCGAAGGTCGCGTCCCGGTAGGCGAAGGCGGTGGCGTCCGGCGCGACGCGGTGACAGGCCCCGTTGATCGGATAGATGTGCATGACCGAGTTGACGGCGGGCACCCGCGGGCCGTTCTCGATGTGCGCCGCGATCGCGCCGTCGGTCAGCTCCGAAGCGAACGACGCCTTCCAGTAATGCTGGAGTCCGGGCGGGTTCAATTCGTCGAACGCGCTGTTGAGCACCGGGTACGGCATCGGCGTGACGAGTTCGGCGACGACGGGCGCCACCTCGCGGACCGGAGCCAGGGCGTTCTCCCCCTGCTCCAGCGGGCCCGCCCAGCACGCGACGACGATGCAGAACGGCTTACCGTGTTCGGACTCCGGTATGAACGGCAGCGGCGGGGCGAGTTGGAAGGCGGGGAACATGCCCAGTTCCTCCGGCGCCTTCACGATATAGTCGCGGTAGAACTCCAGTACGTCGCGCGCCCTGTCCAGCGGGAAGAAGAAAAGACCGGCGTAGATGTCCTTGACCGGGTGCAGGCGGTATTCGAACGAGGTCACCACGCCGAAATTGCCGCCCCCTCCGCGCAGCGCCCAGAACAGATCCTCGTTCTCCTGCTCATCGGCCTGCAGGAAGCGGCCGTCGGCGGTGACGACATCGGCGGAGATCAGGTTGTCCGCCGAAAGGCCGTACCCGCGGCTCAGGTGGCCGATGCCACCGCCGAGCGTGAGCCCGGCGATGCCCGTCGTGGAGATGATGCCACCCGTGGTGGCGAGGCCGAACGCATGAGTCGCGTGGTCCAGGTCGCCCCACGCGCACCCTCCTTCGGCGCGGGCCGTCCGGCTGCGCGGGTCGACGCGGACGCCCCTCATCGTCGCCGAGAGGTCGATCACGACGCCGTCGTCGTTGGTGCTGAATCCCGGAACGCTGTGAGATCCCCCGCGAACGGACAGGTCGAGTTCGTTCTCCCGTGCGAAATCCACGGCCACCATGACGTCCCCGGCGTCCACGCATTGGACGATGGCGCGCGGACGGCGATCGATCATGGCGTTATGGACCTTGCGGGCGTCCTCGTAGCCGGCGTCGTCCGAAGTGATGACCGGGCCTCGCGTCTGCTCTCGCAACTGCTCGATGGTGGGCCTCGCCATCCCATCGCCCCCTCATATTCATGTGCTCGCAGGGTCGAAACCTCAGGGCAGGGAACACTCACCCGCCCCGTGGGAGATTCCAGATCGAGAAGACCGCTGCCTCGCATTCAAGGCCGCATTTATGAAGGAGGCACGGGCCAGGTGCCGCCATGTCCCCGCCCCATGCCCTGAGCCCAGTCAAACCAAACCATGTCACCTATATGGAGACAACAATGGCTACATCCCTCAGTGGAGGACCCGGCCCCCGCTCGTGGCGCGCTGGCGAAATCCACGTTCGGGAGCGCCCGCGAAGGCCCTCCCCACCGTTCAGCCGAGGCGTCCACCCCTACCGCGGGAACCGGCCGGCCCCTCTCGGCCATACTGGGCCAGGTGATCTTCGTTTCGCCCAGGGTGGGCACGGGCCGATGAGCACCGCCCTCAAAGCCCTCTACCTGACCGTCCACGTGGCTCTGTCGGCGCTGGTGGCCCTTCTGGTCTGGGCCGGCTTCGAGATGGCCGATCACCGCGACGGCAGCAGCACCACCCCCGGCGGCCTCGTGACCGGTTTCCTGACCCTGCTGGCCTGGGGGATCATGGTCGTGCCACTGATCGTCGCCGTGGCGGCCAAGTGGGTGAGCCGCTGGTGGCTGATCCCGCACTGGCTTCTGGGCGGAGCCTCCCTCGTCCTGACCGTCTACGCGATGATGTTCGAAGAGGTCGGCTCCTCCGACCTGGGCTGAACCGGGCCGTCCCCCTGCGTCCACGGAACTCCGGCAGGCCCTCGCCGCCTCAAGCGAAGGGCATCTCGTCGGCCTCGTCGCCCCACATCGGCGAGACGAACTCGCCATCGCGGTAGGTGACGACCTTCCCGTCCCGGATGCGAAGCATGGTGTCGGGCTCAGCGTGCTCGTACCAGCGCAGGTAGCCGAAGAACCGCGCATCGTCGCACCGTTCGGCCAGCCGGTCGAGGAGCGCGGCCACCTCGGCATGCCCGTCGGGATGGATCTCCCAGCGGCAGGTCAGCGCCCAGCGCTCGCCGGACGCGCCGCCCTCGCGTACCAACGACGAGAAGCCGACGCCGGGAATCTTCGAGGCCGCGCGCGGTGAACCGTCGCACCACGCCGGCTCCGGGTAGCGCTTGATCACCCAGTCGCCGTTCTCGTCCTGCACCGGCTCCTCGCCACCGTCCCGCATCATGTCGAGAACCTCGTTGACGATGAGCGTCTGCTCGGCGACGTGAGCGGGCCGCGGGCCAAGGCCCACCTGCCAGCGCAGCTCGGCGACCTCGGCGTCCGGCAGGTCCCCGCGCAGATCCATCGCGATCATGAGTTCGTGAACGTCTCCCACGGCGGGCATCGTATTGAGATGGGGCCACGGGCCAGAACGAGGCCCCTCCGGCGAAACGCAAGTCTCCCGAGTACCGGAAGCCGCCCCACGGCAACGGCAGCGACCCGTTCTGCCCGACTCCGGGGCGGCCACCCGTCGGTCGGCCCGGACAGCCGCTGGTCGCCGGCCGGCTCGACGACCCCGGTTGACGTTCTCGTACGTTAACGACAATCTATGGCTAACCGTTAGCGGTTGTGCCGACCTGGCCGGCAGGGCGCGGCACCGTGCGACTCGACGACCTGAACCGGGCTGGAGGACTGACCGCCATGGGCCGCATCCTGCTGGTGTTCCGCCTCGTCGTGGCCGACGTCCGCCGCCATCCCGCCCAGGCCGCGATGCTCCTCGTCTCGATCACCACCGCCACCGCCACATTGGCCCTGGGCATGTCCCTGGGAGGGGCGACCGACACCCTCTACCGGCAGACCCGCGCGGCCACGGCCGGACCGGACGTCGTGGCGCTCACCCCTGGCAGCGGCCGGACCGCGACCTCGGCGATGGCGGCGTTGGAGCACGCGCCCGAGGTCGCCGCCCACAGCGGGCCGTACCGCCAGTACTACACGACGCTGACGGCGCACGGCTCCACGTCGCGCGCGGTGGCGCAGGGCGCCGACGCGACGCCGGGCCCGATCGATCGCCCGCTGGTGACCTCGGGCACCTGGGTGCGCCCCGGAGGCGTCGTGGTCGAACGCGGTTTCGCCACCGCCCTGGGCGTCCGGGTCGGCGACCACGTCACCCTCGCCGGCCGTTCGCTCCCCGTCGTCGGGATCGCCGTGACCACAGCGCACACCATCTACCCGTGGGCGGCGATGAACGGGCCGGGCGGCGGGCCGGAAGACCCCAACGGCCTGGTCTGGGTGAGTAAGACCGACACCCGAGCGCTGGTGGCCGCCGACCTTCCGGTGACCTCCCTGCTCTACCTGAAACTGCGGGACCCCGCCGCCACCCAGGAGTTCGTGGCCTCCCGCCGTCCCTACAGCGGCGAGTACCCGACGAACCTCTTCACCTGGCAGTTCATGGCCGAGCAGGACGAGGTCATCCTCAGACTCAGCCAGCCGATCCTGATCGTCGGCAGCTGGCTGCTCAGCTTCCTGGCCATCGCCGGCGTGGCCACCCTGGCCGCGGGCCGGGCCGCCAAGCAGACCCGCCGGGTCGGGCTGCTCAAGGCCGTCGGCGCCACCCCCGGTCTCATCGCCGCCGTCCTGTTCGCCGAATACCTGACCCTGGCGCTACTCGCCAACGCGCTGGGCCTGACGATCGCGCGGCTCGCCACGCCCGCCGTCGTCAATCCCACAGCGAGCCTGCTCACCACCGCCACCGGCCCGAGCGGCGACACCATCTTCTTCACGACCGTCGTCGCCCTGGCCGTAGCGGTCCTGACCACCCTCGGCCCGACCGTACGGGCCCTGCGCACCGAGACCGTCACCGCGCTGGCCGACACCGCCCGCCGGCCCAAGCACCGGGCTCGGCTGAACGGATTGTCAGCGCTGCTGCCGACCCCGCTGCTGCTCGGGCTGCGCCTGATCGCCCGCCGTCCCGGCCGCGCCGTCCTCCACGCGGCGAGCATCGCGATCACGCTGATCGGCGCCACGGCCCTGCTGATGCTCTACGCCCAGCCCGTCAGGAGCTACGGCCTCGGCCCCTCCGACCTGGGCAACGTGCAGGCCGAGCAAGGACGCCACGTACTGCTGGCAGTCACCGTCGCGCTGGCCGTACTCGCCGCCGTGAACATCATCACGATCACTTGGACCACCGCACTGGAAGCCCGACCCACCATGGCCATCGCGCGCACCCTCGGCGCGACCCCCGGACAGATCACGGCCGGCCTGTCCACCGCGCAGCTCCTGCCCACCGTGCCCGGCGCCGTCATCGGCATCTTCCTCGGCGTCTTCGTGTCCGGTGACGTGATCATGCCGCCCGCCTGGTGGCTGTTCACCGCGGCGCTCGTGTCGCTCCTGGTGACAGCGGCACTCACCGCCTTGCCCGCCCGCATCGCAGCCGGCCGTTCCGTGGCCCGAACCCTCAGCACCGGAGCACCCTGAGTACGGAGCGGCGGCGTCAGGCGTAGCCAGCGACCACGGCGGCCACATTCGGGACGGTGCGGCGCAGAGCTCCGCCGATGAACGACCGGGGCTCGTTCGAGCTTCATGCATTCGTCCTGTGTTGGCGTGCTCCCGCATAGCTCGACCTGCCAACCAGTGCCCCGTGGGGGCGTAGCCTTCTCGGCCATGTTCAAGTGGTGGAACGTTGTGCCGGACGAGGAGAGGCCACATTGGACGCTGGATCCACTCGTAGGCGTTGGGCCGCTCCGGTTCGACATGAGCCCCGACGAGGTCTCGCAGGCGCTGAGTAGCGCCACGGCGGAGAACCAGCAGTACACGCGGCATCAACCCGCACCCGACGCCGCCCACATAGTCGACGAGGGCGACTACCGGAAGCTTGGGCTGAAGCTCTACTACCGGAAGGAACGGCTGGCCGGTGTCGTGGTCGACGCGCTGACCGGGCCTCAGGTATTCGCGGACGGCATGGCCCTGGTCGGCCGAGCGCCCTCAGTGTTGGAGCAGTGGATGCTCGACCGCGCCGAGGCCCGTGAGCCTTACACGGAACTGTCTTACATGGACGCGGGCGTACCTGCGTCGAACACACTGGGAGTCGTGATCGATGTGCAGCGAGCAGGGGACCACTTGCTCACGCGGCCGGTCTTCATACCCCCTGAAGCGTTGGACGACCTTTCTCACTGGCTTCCCAGAGAGGCATGGTCAGTCTGCTGAGGATCCGACCGTGGTCGCCCCTGCTGCTCCCGGCCGCCGGGCGGCGGGACCGGACGGGCCGGACGGACCGGGCCGCAAGCCCTCCTGCACGGCCCCCGACACACTCATGCGAACCACGCTTTCCCCGGCGGGCGTCCCGGTTCACGTGCTCGCCGGTCGGCTCGGACACGCGGATCCCTCGTTCACCCTTGCGGGTATACGCGCACGTGATCAATGAGCAGTTGGCGGAGGCGGCGGACATCTTCACGAGGAAGGTCAGCGGGGTCGCTTAGAAGCGCGTGTTAGCAAGGGTGTTAGCAAGAAGGCCACTTCCTGATCGGGAAGTGGCCTTTGAGCTGGGCGCAGCCGGAGGGATTCGAACCCCCAACCTTCTGATCCGTAGTCAGATGCTCTATCCATTGAGCTACGGCTGCTGGGCGCTGGCCGAGGCCAGAACATCGATGCCGGACGGGAGTCTAGCAGCTCCCCGTGCCCGGCAACGTGATCCAGTGTAGGGCACCGCAGGGGGTGCCGGGGCCCGAGATCTTTGCGTGCCGGGACGGGAACCGATCGTGGTCGTCGTGCGCCCAAAGAGGCGATCGAGACAGATGTGACGGGCGAGACCCGTCCTCATCCTTGTGAACCCCCTGAAGGAGTACCCCTTATGCGCATGTCCCCCGCCAAGCTGGTCGGCGTCCTCGCCATCGGCGGTGCGCTGCTCACCTCGACCGCCTGCGGGCCGCTCGGCTCCCTCGCCGGTGGCGACAAGGACGCCGCGTGCAAGAACATCCGGTCCGAGCTGAGCTCCGTGCAGAGCAAGATCGCGACGCCGAACATGAGTAACCCGGGTGCCAGTGGCGCCGCCAACGCCCAGGTCTACCGGGAGACCGCGAGCAAGATCCGCAGCGAGGGGCAGAAGGCCGGCGGGGACGTCGAGACCGCGGCAGGGAAGGTGGCCACGGACCTTGAGGGGCTCGCCACCATGATGAGCAACCTCGGCTCGGGGAACACCACCTCGCCGGGATCGAGCACCAGCTCGTTCATCCGGAACGCCGCCGAGCTCGGCCGCGCCTGTGGCTACTCGGGCAACTGATCGGACGGCGGAGGCCCGGCGCCGCGCAGGGCCTCCGCCACGTCCCGCTCGCACTTTGCCGGTTGGCCCGCTGACCGGTACCCTGACGTGAGCCTGATGGCTACTGGAGGATTCGCCTAGTCCGGTCTATGGCGCCGCACTGCTAATGCGGTTTGGGTTTACCGCCCATCCGGGGTTCAAATCCCCGATCCTCCGCCACTCTGACCAGGGACTTCGTTCGAGATTGAGATCTTGGACGAAGTCCCTGTCGCGTTCCAGATGCCCGTTTTGCTGGCCCTGGATAGCACGTGGTGAGCACGAGATGCCGTGGCGACGTCACCGAGCCCAGGTCAGAGCCTCGAAGCGGATGGGGTGGACGGAAGCGACCTGCGCAGGTGGCGGGACTTGGCGGGGCCGGGCGAGCTGCCGAACGTCATCGCCGAGCTGTGCCGCATCGTGGACGGCCTGCACGACCTCGGGCGCATCCACGGTGACGTCTCGCCGGGCAACGTCATGGTCGGGCCGTACGGCCTGGTGTCGCAGATCGACTTCACGTTCATGCGGTTCGCCGAGCTCTCCCGCACCACGATCGCGCTCCGGGGTTCGGCGCGCCGGAGAGCCGCGAGGAATCCACCATGGCGACCGACGCCTATGCGGTCGGCGCGATCGTCCACTACCTGCTGACGGGACGGAAGGTCCCGACGAGGTGCCGGCCCACGAGCTGGCGCCGGGCCGGACCGACTTCCACGAGCGGATCCTGCAGGAGGGGCTGGCGGCGGACAGCGCGGTCGGTCCCGCGACGGCCCGGCCGGACGGCCCGGTCGCTGTGCTCTACCGCGAGGGAGCGACGCTGTTCGCCATCATGGACGGGCGGCTCGAACGGGTAGCCGCTCCGGGGCCTTCCTCATCAGGCCAAATGCGCCGAGTACAGCCAGCGGGGTCGGTGGCGTGGCCGAGCCGACACTGTCTGACTCAAATCATTCTTTGACACGAATATTCGTGAGAGTGAATACTTCTCGCCATGGACGCACTCCTCACCGCACTGGCCGACCCGGCCCGCTGGCGGCTCGTGAGGCTGTTGGCCGAGCGGCCACGCCCGGTCGGTGTCCTCGCCCAACTCGCCGAGGCGCGCCAGCCGCAGACGACCAAACACCTGCAGACCCTGGAACGCGCCGGCCTCGTTACCTCCCAGCGCACCGGTCAGCGCCGCATCTACGCCCTCCAGCCCGCCGCCCTGCGAAACCTGGCGGCTGAACTCACCCGGCTTGCCGACACCGCCGACCAGGCCGGTGGCCCGCGCGAGACCTACGACCGCTACGGGCTCAGCCGAGACGCCGAGCGCCTCGCCGCACAGCAGCCCGGGTGGGCCGATGGCCGCTCGTTCAGATTCCTGCGGTCCCTGACCGAGCCTCCCGAGCTGGTCTGGCGCCACCTCACCGAAGCACCCCTGCTCGCCCGCTGGTGGACACCCGACGACCTGCGCGTCTCCGAACTCGTCTTCGAGGCGCGACCGGGAGGACGGGTCGTCCTGGAGTACCGCGATGCCGAAGACACCGACGGCTCCGACCAGATCGCCGGACGTGCGGAGGGAGTCGTCACCCACGTCCACCCCGCACGGCGCCTCGCCTACCGGTCTTCCCCCATGCTTCCCGACGGCGACCCGGCCTTCACCACCCACGTCGACCTGGGCTTGCGGCCCACCGACACCGGCACCGATCTCGACGTCCACGTCCAGATCACCGACAGCACCGTCGACTCTGCGGATTTCATCGCAGGCATCGAGATCGGCTTCGGCCAGAACCTCGACAAGCTCGCGGCGACCTTCGCCGCAGACCCGCACAACATCGCAACAAGGAGCACGAAATGAGTAACCCGTCCGGCCGCACAGTGACCGCGAACCTGAGCCTCACCCTCGACGGGCGCTACAACGGCCCTGGCGGGCCCAGCGACTTCGGCCCCTTCGCCCCTTATGTGACCAGCGAAGTCGCCAGAAACCACATGACACGCATCTGGGAAAGTGCGACGACGGCGCTGCTCGGCCGGATCAACGCCGAGGGATTCATGGGATATTGGCCCTCGGTCGCCGTCGATCAGAACGCCGATCCGCGTGATCGCGGATACGCCAAGTGGCTGGTCGACACTGAAAAGGTGGTCTTCTCCACCACCTTGACCCAAGCGCCATGGGAACACACCCGCATGGTGAACGCCCCCGCCACAGACGTCGTTACCGACCTCAAGTCCACCGGCGAAGGCGACATCCTGGTCAACAGCAGCGCCAGCCTCATCAAGCCGCTCCTGGCCGCAGACCTGCTCGACCGGCTGTATCTCATGATCTTCCCCGAGATCGCCGGCGGCGGGCAGCGACTGTTCGACGACGGCCTGCCGGCCACGAAATGGAAGCTCACACACCAACAGACCGGCGAACTGGGCGAAATGGCCATGGTCTACGACCGAGCCCGCTGAGCCAGCGGATCAGCGACTCTCGCAGACCCCCTCCCCCGCAACCACAAGACTCCGCGAGAAGGGGTCTGCGAACAGCGATCTGCGCGAATGTGGCGGCCAGGTACACCTTCCAGCGAAGCCTCCCGAGTCGCACAATCTGGTGCGAGGTGAGGAGTCGAAAACGGCGTCATGTGGTCAGGGGGAGGGGCCACGGAACGGTTCCTCGCATCGCGAACCGCCTTTTCCCCTGGCCCCGTCCCTGATCAGGCGACCTGGGCCCGCGCGGCCTCGGAGAACAGGGGGTTGGTCATCGCGACGATCTTCGGGCGGAAGCTGCCCTTCGCGCACACCAGGCCGGTCGCCTTCTCACCGGGGGCGAGGCTCGTCGTGTCGATCTGCCCCTCGTACTCGCCGTGAGCTTCCCCCGGTTCCACGGACACCTCATCTGAGTTGACCTTGATCAACTTGGGAAGGAAGTGTCCCGTGCCACCACCTCATCCGCCTGAGTTCCGGCGACGCGCCGTCGAGCTGGCCCGGACCGGCGACAAGTCGGTCACCGCGCTGGCCAGGAGCCTGGGTATCAGCCAGTCGTGCCTGAGGAACTGGATCCGCCAGGCCGACATCGAAGAGGGTCACCTTGACGGCCTGAACGCCGGCGAGCACAAAGAGCTGATCGAGCTGCGCCGAAAAGCCAGGCAACTGGAGTTGGAGAACGAGATCCTCAAGCGGGCGGCGGCCTACTTCGCTCGCGAGAACATGCTCCCAAAATAAGGTACTCGCTGGTCCGTGAACTTGCCGAGAACGACATCCCCGTCGCGGTGGCCTGCCGAGTGTTAGGAGTTTCCCGGTCCGGTTACAGCGACTGGCTCGGCAGGCCCGCCTCCATCCGGGAGCAACGCAACGCCGAGCTGGTGAAAATGATCAGAGAAATCCATGAGGAGTCACGCCGGAGCTACGGCTCGCCGAGGGTGCACGCCGAGCTGACGCTCGGACGGGGCGAGCAGGTGAGCCGCAAACGGGTCGAGCGGCTGATGCGCGAAGCCGGGATCCAGGGGATCTACCGGCGCAAGGGACGCCGGAACCTGGTCAACGAGCCGACCGAGGAGGACCTGGTCAAGCGGGCCTTCGACGTCCAGGCGCCCGACGTGCTGTGGGTCACCGACATCACCGAGCATCCGACCGGCGAGGGAAAGCTGTACTGCGCGGCCGTGCTGGACTGCTTCTCCCGCCGCATCATCGGCCATTCCATCGACATCCGCCAGACCACCGAACTCGTGGTCGATGCGATGGCCGCCGCTGTCGCCCGCAGAAGACCCGCCAAAGACGCCACGATCCTGCATTCAGACCATGGCGCCCAGTTCACTTCCTGGACGTTCGGGAAGCGCCTTCGGGCCGCAGGACTCCTCGGCTCGATGGGCACGGTCGGTGACTGCTACGACAATGCCATGATGGAGTCATTCTGGGGCTCGATGCAGCTCGAACTCTTCGACATCAGGAAATGGCAAACAAGAGCCGAACTCGCAGCCGCGGTGTTTGAATGGATCGAGTGCTGGTATAACCCGTTCAGAAGGCATTCCAGCCTCGGAATGCTGAGTCCGGTGGACTACGAGGAGCGACACCGCGCCTCGACCAGGACCACCTGACCCATCTCACCCCAGCTGTCCGTGCTACCGGGGGAACCTCACCGAGGGCGGAGCTGCTGTCGTGCTTGGTGTTCTTGGTGTCGGTGATCGAGAAGTAGAGCGGGTTGACCTGGAGCTGCTTCTTGGTCCGGTTGGTGACGGTGACCTTGACGCAGGACAGCGCGCCGCCGTCGCTCAGGACGCTCTTGTTCGCGCGCGCCCGCTTGGCGGTGAGCTTGATCGGGAAGCTCTTGCCCTTGGACGCGGCGCTGCTCTTGCCCGCCGATGATGATCTTGCGCATGGGTGCTCCTTGGTGCCGGGCGCGTTCTGCATGGCGCGCCACTGGACGGGGTTCGCGAGGGAGGGGCGCCGCCGCCCGCTGGGGTAGGGCTGGTCGCGCGGGCGGCGGCGCGTATCGGGGGGAAGCGGAGGCCGCGGCGGACCTCCGCATGGCTGATCAGCCCTGCGCCACCGCGAGGAGTTCGTAGAACTCCTCGGCATCGATGGCCGTGATGTGGTGACCGGATTCGCGGAGCCGCTCCGCCTTGGCGAGCTTGCCGGTCTTCTTCGCCCCGGGGGCGAACTGGTGTGGCTTGATGCCGCCGACCACCAGCAGGTCGACGAACTTGGTGACGTGGGGGACGGTCCCGGCTCCGAAGGCGGCGATCCGTCCGGCGGCCGCCGCCCTCGTCATCCCTGGCAGTGATCCGGTGAAGCAGACGGTGAGTCCGTAGAACGGGTTGTCCGGGTCGGTGTTGGGCTCGGCGTCCGGGTACGGCTTCCGCCGCGCGGCCCTCCGATACCGGCAGCCCTGGCGGACACCGCTGCGGTAGGAGCCCATCCGGATCCCCTGAACGGCGAGGAGGGCACCAAGGGTGGCCGTCCCCTGCCGTTTCAGCGCGGCCAGCATCACCTGGGCCGCCGCCCGTGCGTCGTCGCCGGCGTCATGGTGGCGCGGCAGCGCGATGCCCAAGGCGTCGGTGAGCACCGGGAGCTTGTACGCGAGCAGGCCGGTCCACACTCGCCTCGCGACCACGAGTGTGCAGGCGAAGCGGAGGTCTGGGACGGGGAGGCCCGACCCCCGGACCATCGGCTACGCCCCAGCGGGCGCCGACCTTGCGATGGGGGCTGCGCTACCGGGTGTGTGCGCCAGGGGCGCGAACGACGGCGCCGCCTACACGCTGCGCCTGTGGAGCGCGGACGCGTGGGCCGAAGCTCACTACGAGCCAGGCCGCGACTCCTCCGATGTCGAGCAGGGCAGGGGACCGGCCCCTGTGGCATCTGGCGGTGTCGGCCCACTTCGACTGGGTCTCCCATCGCAGCCCCGGCCGCGACCGCTTCGGTCTGACCGTGTCACCCGCCGGCGACCACGTCTGGCTGGACCATCCCGGCGGCATCGCCTGACCTCGGACCCGTGAGCAGTTCTTTCACGGACGTGGGCGGCGCGGTGGTGGCGGCGGGGGACAGCAAGGACCTGGACGATCCGCCGCACCCCACCGACCTCACAGGGAAGACCCCACGCCCGTCCGCCTTCCCCTGGAGGAATTTCCGTCGGATACGCCCCTGAACTGGGGTTGAGGGAGGCGCGTTGATCGCCTTCGGAGGCGCTGCCACTACGTTCAGACCGCTTGTCCAGGTTCGCGCGTGGAGTGGGGTTTCGTGGCGCTGGACGCGGCCTGGCAGCAGATGGCCGCCCGGCTGACCGAGGCTGGCGACGACGCCCGCGTCCGCGTGGCGCGGCGAGCTGGTCTTCTTGGCCCCTTGTCATCCCTGGTCGGGCAGGGCGTGCGGCTGTAGCTCTCAGGGGGGAGACGAGACGGCACGACCCACCCGGCTGGGGGAGGGATCCGGCCCCCGATCCCGGCAAAGTCGTTCATGCCGGGACCGGGGGCCGGAGCGCCACTCTCAAGGAGCCACGATGACCACGACCCTTATCGAAACGGCGTCCGCTGGCGTCCAAGTCCAGCGGGGCGGCTGGAAAGCGGGGTTCCGCACCGTGCCGGGTGTGCCCAGGTGGGCGCGTTGGGCGGCGCACGCGGCGGTCCTGACGACGCTGCCGTCGGCGTTGTGGCGGCTGCCGATGGCGTGGGGGTTCGGGATGGGCTTCACCGACGAGGCGATGGTGGAACTGCACGTCCCCGGCTGGGGCTCGGCGTACGTGCTCGCCCTGATCCTGCTGAGTGAGGTCGCAGCGTTCGCCACCCTCGGTCTGATCCAGCCGTGGGGGGAGCGGTTCCCCCGCTGGATGGCGTTCGTCGGCGGCAGGCGCGTGTCGGTGCGGTTCGCGGTCACCACCGCGACGTTGGGGGCGATGGCGGTGCTGCTGTACGCCGCCGGCTACTTCTACACCTGGACGCATCGCAGCCCCGGATCCCCGACCGGCGCATGGGCGTGGCTGATGAACGCCTCGTTCGCACCGGTCGTGTTCTGGGGCCCGCTGCTGATCGCGGTCACCGTCCACTACTACCGGCGACGCCGCGCGGCCTGACCGGCTCTCAGCATGGACCGGGCCCACGCCCGGGAGCTTCGACGCCACCGCCCTGCTCTGGCTGTGTCCGCGGACTCGATCCCCTCCCCTGCATCACCGCTCAGTGACGAAACACTGGATAGAAGGAGAACCCCCAGATGATCGTGAAGCGCGCACGCAAGGCCGCTGTCCTTGTTCTCGGTGCGGGCGTAGCCGCTGCGGCCGTGGTCACCGCGACCACAGGGGCGGTCCAGGCCAAGACCAAGCCGGACAAGCCCAAGGTCGCCAGCGTCACCGGGTCCGGCGAGTTCCGGATGACGTACCTGCCGAAGGACGACAAGGACCGCCGCTTCTTCACCTTCGACGTCCGTCAGGCTCCGTTCACTCACCACCGCGTTGTCCCCGGCGGGGCGACGATCACCGGGTCGCCGAACGATGCGACCGGCACGGTGAAGATCAAGCACTACTTCGTTCCGGGGAAGCGGACCTTCTACGCGATCGGCCGGGCCGACTCGCTGATCACCTCCCCGGGCTACGCCACGATCACCGCCAAGATCGTCAAGACGTGGTGCGTGGAGGACACCCCGACCCCCGAGGGCTGCGAGGGCCCGCCATGGGTCGGTATGACCAAGGGTTTCAGCGTCTACGACGCCGGCCGGGACCACGGTGGCAAGCCAGGCCGGTCCCAAGACAGGATCGGGATGTCCTGGGAGTACGCCAACATGCTCGTCAACCCCCAGGGTGAGACCTACGAACCCGACCAGGTCGGCACCGCGATGGCACCGGCCCCGTTCTCCCTTGTCCTGTCCGGCGGGTTCACCGTCGTCCACAAAGACCTAGCGGTGCCGTCGAAAGCCGACATGCCGCAGCCACCCCAGCAGTGACGACGCAGGGCTGAAGCCACAGGACGACCGGAGCGTCCAAGCCCGGACTCTCCGGTCATCCTGTCGGGTTGGCCCGTTGGTGGGGCCCCGCCATAACAGATTCTCCGCAACCTGTTGCCCGCCGGCGGCGGTGGGTGGAGCGGCGGCGCGCCCACATCAGCCGCTTCGACGCCCACGCCACCGACGAACTCGCCGACCAGCCCGGAGGCATTCGACCCCCTCCGAACGATCACGCGGTCATACAGCCTGATCACGGTCGATGCGGGCGCATTGCAGGGACGCTGACCTGCGGCAACGCGAATTCATTGAGATGGCGAATCATCATATAGCGCGCCTGAAAAGAACTGCTAATGCGGTTTGGGTTCACCGTCCATCCGGGGATCAAATCCCCGATCCTCCGCCACTACCAGCGCCCCCGCCGAGTGAGACGATCTCGGCGGGGGCGTTTTCGGTGTCTGGTGTGGCCATCACGTTGCAGCGGCATCCCGGTGGCCACCGCCTCGATTGCGGCCTGGGCCGTTTGCCGGCTGACGGGTCCGGACCGGAGCCGGACCCGTGCCGCGTCGTCAGCGTAGCAGTGTCAGCAGACCCGGCCGGTAGGGCAGGAGGCCGTAGTCGCCGCCGGAGTTGGGGCTGCGCCCCTGGTAGAGCAACTGCAGGTTGCAGGGATCGACGGTGAAGGTCTGATCGGCGCTGGTGCGGATCAGTTCGCCATGGCTGATGTCGTTGGTCCAGGTGGCGCCGCTGTTGGCCTTGCCGGCGAAGGGGTTGCCCTCGGTCGCGGCCTGCGGTGTCCACGAACCGTTCAGGCTGGTGGCCGTGAACGAGCGGAAGTAGCGCCCCTGCGAGCCGATGGCCTCGACGATCATGAGGTAGCGGTTCTGGTCCTTGAGCTTGTAGACCTGAACGGCTTCGAACAGGTTGTTGGTCGAATCACTCATGATCACTGTTGAGGTGCTGCCGAAACTGCCCGGGAAGTTCCCGATCGGCATACTGGCCCGGTAGATCTTGCCGTTGTCACCGGCGAAGAATAGGTACATGTTCGTGCTGTCGCCGATGAGCGTCTGGTCGATGGGGCCTGTCGCTGAGTCGGCGATGCTTCCGGAGAAGAGCACCTGCTGTGATGACCAACCATTCGGGTTGGTGGGGTCGCTCGACGTCCGGTAGGAGAAGGCGGTCCCACCCCACTGGTAGGCGAGCACCCAGATGTTCTTCGGCGCGAAGTAGAAGAGCGTGGGCGCGACGGTGGAATTCGACATCGTGTTCTGGCTGGCCGAGGCCATCTCCGACCAGTTGGTGAACAGGCTGAAGTTCATCGAACCCCACCTCGTCCCCGTGTCGTGCGTCGTCGCGTAGACGAGATGCCTGCCGTTGTAGGGGGCGACGGTGAAGTCCTTGAGTGAGACCCATCCCGACTTGGGCTGCGCAAGCGGGCCCGTTGATGTCCAGCGGTATGACGATGGGAGATCGCACGCCGGAGCAGGGCCGCCGCCGACCTCGACGAGTTGCCACTGCTGGTTGTCGCCGCCCCAGTCGTCGTACTGGACGATGTTCGCGTTGTCGGCGGTGGAGGCGCCTTGTACTTCGAGGGCCTTGTTGCTGTGGCGCGAGACGAGCCTCACGTGGCCGCCCGGGCTGTCGGCCAGCCGCCATTGCTGGTTGGTGCCGTTCAGGTCGGCCCACTGGACGATCGGGCCGCCGTTGGCGGTGGAGAAGTCGTGAACGTCCAGCACCTTGCCGGAGTGGCGGGACTTGATGCGGTAGTAACCGCCGCCGGAGTCGACGAACTGCCACTGCTGCTGGTTCTGGTCGTTCCTGGTCCACTGGGTGATGCGGGCGCCGTCGTTGGTCGCCAGGTTGTAGACGTCCAGGGCCTTGCCGCTGTTGCGGTTGACCAGGACGTACCACTTGTTCACATCCACTGTCGCGGCCTGAGCGGTCTGTGTGTTCGTCACGGACAGGAGCACCGACAGCAGGAACGATGCCAGTACCGCGCCGATCCTCAACATGAACTTCCTCCTTTCGATCCGGATTGATGTTAGCGCTAACATTTTCTGCCGGGTGGGACCTTCTCTCGATCGGCGATCGTGGGGTGGTGGCGGTGGCCGGAGTAAATACCGGGCTGAGTGACATCGTCAAGGGCCCCGTAACTTCGAAAACTTTCGAGTTCAGGCCGGCTGCCAACATCGCGCCTACGACCCGGCGACCGGACAAGCGCCATGAAAGATTTTCAAACCATTGACGGGGTCGGTGACGACTCACACACTGAGTCCGCGACGCCCTGGTGGTGTGTGCGTTCCCGTGATGGAACGCGGCGTCTTTCGCACGGCTGTGTTCCGTGCTTCCACTCCTCGTTCATTCATGGAGGAAAGACGTGCGTACGAACGCCATTCCCAGGTCCGGGATCCGCATGCGGGCCCTCCTCGCAGGCGCCCTCGGGGTGCTCTGCTCGGCGGCAGCTCTGGTGGCACCGTCTCCGGCCGCCGCCGCGGAGAGCACGCTGGGCGCCGCGGCGGCGCAGAGCGGCCGCTACTTCGGCACCGCCATCGCCTCGGGCAGGCTCAACGACTCGGTGTACACCACGATCGCGAACCGCGAGTTCAACTCGGTGACCGCCGAGAACGAGATGAAGATCGACGCCACCGAACCCCAGCAGGGCCAGTTCAACTTCACCGCCGGCGACCGCGTCTACAACTGGGCGGTCCAGAACGGCAAGCAGGTACGCGGCCACACCCTGGCCTGGCACGCCCAGCAACCCGAGTGGATGCGGAACCTCAGCGGCGGCGCACTGCGCCAGGCGATGATCAACCACATCAACGGCGTCATGGCCCACTACAGGGGCAAGATCGTCCAGTGGGACGTCGTGAACGAGGCGTTCGACGACGGCAGCTCAGGAGCCCGCCGCGACTCCAACCTCCAGCGCACCGGCAACGACTGGATCGAGGTCGCCTTCCGCACCGCGCGCACCGCCGACCCGGCCGCCAAGCTCTGCTACAACGACTACAACATCGAGAACTGGACCTGGGCCAAGACCCAGGCCGTCTACAACATGGTCCGCGACTTCAAGCAGCGCGGCGTGCCCATCGACTGCGTCGGCTTCCAGTCTCACTTCAACAGCGGCAGCCCCTACAACAGCAACTTCCGTACCACCCTGCAGAGCTTCGCCGCCCTCGGCGTCGATGTGGCCATCACCGAACTGGACATCCAGGGTGCCTCGGCCACGACCTACGCCAACGTGACCAACGACTGCCTGGCCGTCTCGCGCTGCCTCGGCATCACCGTCTGGGGTGTGCGCGACACCGACTCCTGGCGCGCGGAGCAGACGCCGCTGCTGTTCGACGGCAACGGCAACAAGAAGGCCGCCTACACCTCGGTCCTCAACGCCCTCAACGGCGGCACCTCGGAGCCCCCTCCCGGTTCTGGAACCATCAAGGGCGTCGGTTCAGGCCGTTGCCTTGACGTGCCCGGCTCCAGCACCACCGACGGCACCCAGGTCGACCTGTGGGACTGCCACAACGGCACCAACCAGCAGTGGACCTACACCGACGCAAGCGAGCTCAGGGTCTACGGCAACAAGTGCCTGGACGCCGCCGGCACCGGCAACGGCACCAAGGTCCAGATCTACAGCTGCTGGGGCGGCGACAACCAGAAGTGGCGCCTCAACTCCGACGGATCCATCGTCGGCGTCCAGTCCGGCCTCTGCCTGGACGCCGCCGGCTCCGCCAACGGCGCGCTGATCCAGCTCTACTCCTGCTGGAACGGCAGCAACCAGCGCTGGACCCGTACCTGACCCGCCACAAGCGAATAGGGCGAATCGATGAAGACCTACGGTGCGGCTTCCCCCGCCCCTCCGCATAGGCATCGCCGGCCATCCCGGTTTGCCGCCGCGGTGGCGGCGACCCTCGCGATCGGCATGCTCGTCGCGGTGAAACCGGCGCCTGCCGAGGCGGCGACGGTGGACACCAATGCCTGGTACGTCCTGGTCAATCGCAACAGCGGCAAGGCGCTCGACGTCGATGGCGCGTCCACCGGCGACGGCGCGCGGGTCAACCAATGGACGCGCAACGACGGAGCCAACCAGCAGTGGCAGTTCGTGGACTCCGGCGGCGGCTTCTACCGGTTGAAGGCCAGGCATTCCGGCAAGGTGCTGGACGTGGCCGGTGCCTCGACGGCCGACGGTGCCGCGATCCAGCAGTGGACCGACCACAACGGGGCCAACCAGCGGTTCCGCCTGGCCGACTCCGACGCGGACCACGTCCGGCTGATCAGCGGCAGCGGCAAGGCCGTGGAGGTCCAAGGCGCCTCCACCGCCGACGGCGGCAACGTCGTCCAGTACGCCGACTGGGGCGGCGCCAACCAGCAGTGGAGGATGGTCAAGCTGTCGTCCGGTGGCGACGGCGGATGCGGCAGCGCCCCGACGCTCGCAAGCGGCACGCACACGATCCAGAGCAGCGGTAAGAGCCGCAGCTTCATCCTCAGGGTCCCGTCCAACTACGACAACAGCCACCCCTACCGGCTGATCTTCGCGTTCCACTGGCGCGGTGGAACCGCCGGCGACGTCGCCTCGGGTGGAACGAGCGGGAGCGCCTGGTCCTACTACGGCCAGCAGGAACAGTCGAACGACAGCGCGATCCTCGTCGCCCCCCAGGGCCTAGGCAACGGCTGGGCCAATTCGGGCGGTGAGGACGTCACCTTCGTCGACGACATGATCCGGCGAATCGAGAGCGGCCTCTGCGTCAACACGACACAGCGCTTCGCCACTGGTTTCAGCTGGGGCGGCGGTATGAGCTACGCACTCGCATGTGCCCGGGCGAACGCCTTCAGGGCCGTCGCGGTCATCGCCGGCGGCCAGATCAGCGGGTGCAGCGGCGGCACCCAGCCCATCGCCTACTTCGGTATCCACGGCATCAGCGACTCCGTCCTCACCATCGCGCAAGGACGGTCCCTGCGCGACAAGTTCGTCGCCAACAACGGCTGCACTTCCCAGAGCCCGCGCGAGCCCGCCCCGGGTAGCCGGATGCACATCACCACCACGTACTCGGGCTGCCGCGCCGGGTACCCGGTCCAGTGGGCCGCGTTCGACGGAGGCCACATACCCGGTCCGGTCGACGGCTCCTCCAATGAGAGCGGCATCGCGACCTGGACCAAGGGAGAGATCTGGAGGTTCTTCGCACAGTTCCAGTGACACGTCTGCATGACGGAGTGGAGCCAGGAACCCTGGCTCCACTCCGTCGTCCATCTCCAACAACGGCTACCGGCGCAGATACGCCACTCCAGCAACTGCGAAGAGGGGGCCCCACGCTCCGGGGCGCCACCTCTAAGGCTGCGAAGAGGTTGCCCACGCTCCGGGGCGCCAGGGCCGCCGGGACCTGCCGCAGTGCCGTCGGGTCGAGACCATCATGTTCGGCCAAGCCGTTCAGCCGTCGCGAACTCATCGGCCAGGGCGGCCCGGGCGGGTCACGTCCACCTGAGCGAGAGATCGGCGGGGGACCGTGGCGCTTCTTGGGACTTCCGAAGAAGATTGCAATGGAAAGGCGTATCACCCGGGGAGGAATGGATGCTGTTCAGGCGGGAGGTCCTTGAGGGGATCGCGGGCGGGCGGATCGACCGGGTGTTCCGGGTGTGGGCCAAGCCCCAGGTCCGCGCGGGGAGTACCCAGCGGACCTGGGCGGGGACCATCGTCATCGACTCGGTCGCGGCCGTCACCCCCGAGGAAATCACCGAGGAGGACGCCCTCCGTTCGGGCTTCGAAGGCCGCGTGGCGCTGCTCACCGCCCTGTCCAAGAGCCGCAAGGAGGGCGGCTACCACCGCGTCATGCTCCATCTGGGCGGCCCCGACCCGCGAGCGGAACTGGCCGAGAACGCCGACCTGACCGACCGGGAACTGGCCGACCTCACCACCGCCTTGGACACCATCGACAACCGCAGCCGCCGCGCCCCGTGGACCCGCGAGGTCCTCCGCCTCATCGACGAACACCCCGGCCTGCGCGCCCAGGACCTGGCCGAACGTCTGGACCGCGACAAACTCCCTTTCAAGGCCGACGTCCGCCGCCTCAAAGCCCTCGGCCTCACCCAAAGCCTGGAGACCGGTTACCGCCTCTCCCCGCGCGGCAAGGCCCTCATGGCCTACCTGCGGTCCTTGACCGAATGATCTATCCCGGATGATGCCCGCCTGCCGTTTACCGCTGCCCCCGTAGATGCGGAAAGCGTCGGCGTTCGCAGCTCGAGCATGTGATGCCCGGGGCCAGTAGCCAGGATTGTTGCTCAGGACCACGGCACCGCACCTCTTCGGACGCTGACGCCGAGCTCCGCGACCTGCAGATCGCCGCACGGCACGCCTATCCGCGCACGACGAATCGATACGACCGCACCACAACCTGCACCGCCACCCCGGCTAGACCCTCGCCGCTCACATGGCCTCCGGCACTTGAACCCCAAGCTTCGGGGGAAGACGCTGGTCTGTCGATGAGTGTGCGGCTCGCCGCCAACCGTTCAGGATGGGCTGGATGGGATGGTGCCGGGAGCGTCGAAGGGCGCTGGTGGCCCGACCTGGCCGACCTGATCTTGTTGTGAGACTGACGGTTATGTCTGCGGCTAGAGTTTCGTCGTCTTTACAGATGGACAGCCGGGAGTGCCGTGGTCGACGTTCCTGATGCGGTTTTGGCGGAGTTGGCCGGGCCGGTCGCCCTGGCGATGCCGCTGGTCGTCGCCCGCGTTCCGACGACCCCGGCGGCTGAGCTCGGTCGGCTGCGTGCATCCGCCGACGGCGACACCTGGCCGATCCGCAGATCGGCCTTCGGGCAGCATGCGGTGGCTCCTCGGCTCGGCTTCGGTGGCCGGTCTGGGACGGGCGATTCGCCGGTCCGGGACGCGCTCGGCTCGCTGCCGCCGTTGCTGGTCGAACGCCTGCTCGGCGCGCTGGAATTGACCGTGCCGGAGCTGGACCTGACCGGCGTCCCGGACCTGACCGGTTTACTAGGGGAGCCGTTCACCGGCGGCTTCGGTGTCGTCTGCATGGAAGGGACGAGCGAGGCGGTCAACGGGGCGGCCATGCTGGACCAGATCCGGCCGGGGGCGGTGCCCCTGGTCGCCGCGCTGGCCCGCCGGCTGGCCACCCACCCGCGGGTGGCCGCCCTCCTGGTGGTGCAGCCTGGGATCACCGGCGAGCAGGATGTCGCCGCGGCGCATGGCGCGGCATGGCTGGCGCTGGCTGTGGCCACCGCAGCCGCGGTCTTGCACCGGGCGGGCCTCCAGCCCTGGGCCGTCGAACCACCGGCGGTGCTCGGCGTCGCGATCGGCACTGCGGTCCTGCTCCTACGCGAAGCCCCGATGCCCCCCGGATACGCCGCCGCGCTGCTCGCCCGGGCCCGGGCCGACTACCTGCTGCCCTTCGGGTCGAGCGGGTCGGCACCGGTGTCGGGGCACCGGTTCGCGCTGCTGGAGGGGAGTGGTGTCCCGGAAGTCGAATTCGGCGGCAACGGGCTGGTCGCGGTCGTTCCGGGCGGCGCGGTGATCCGCACCGGCGTCGAGACCGGACACGTCCGGATCCTGTTGAACGTCCTGGAGGGGCCACCGCCGGACGTCGCGACCGGCTGGGAGGAGATCGTCGAGGTCAGCTGGCGGGCGGCTGTCGGCGGCGCCTCGGTGGTCGGACCCCACGAAGGTGAGCCGCATCTGCGCAAGGTCACCCCACCCTGGCCGGGCGACTACCGGCTGCGGGTACACGCCCGCGGTCGAGACGACACCGACGGATCCGAACACTACGAACTGGTGGTGTGGGAGGCGCCCGAGGCGCCCGAGATCGTGTACGCCCGCACCGACCGGCTCGGTCACCGGCTGCGCGGCGAGCCAGAGCCGGCGCGGCCCGAACCACCCGAGACCACCTACCGGTGGCTGCGGCGCAGTTCCCTGGGCGAGGCCGCGACGGTCACCGTGGTGACCGGGGCGGACGCCGCGGACGTGCTGCGCGCCTTCGGCGCGGACCCGGCCCGACCGGAGTCGATGCGGACCATCGGCGAGGACCTGATGCGTCGGCAGTCGATCGATCCTTGGGTCGCGGTCCTGGACGTCGGCGGCGCCGTGCTCGCCGTCGAGTACAACGGCTGGCAGGGTTCGACCGTGCCCGTGCTGACCCGGGTGTCCGCCGGTGGGCGGGCCGCCAGCATGTTCTGGAACGTCAACGCGGTGACCCGTCTGTCGTTCGCCGAGCATGGCGAGGTGCTGCTGTCGGTGGAACCGTTCGCCGACATCGAAGCGCCACCGCAGATCGCCGCGTCGCTCGCCGACCTTGACTTCGCCGATCACCACCGCGGCAAGAAGATGATGGGCCTGGTCGCGGTGCAGCGATTCACCGGCCACGGCATCACCGCCGAAGACCTGGCTCGCATCGAGGCCGCCGACATAGGTTTCCGGATCGTGCCCGACCTGCCCACGCTGTATCCGAGCCGGCCGAAGCCCGGCGACCCGATCGGCTTCGCCATCGAAACGCTGGCCGGGCTGTCCGAACCACAGCTGCGGGACCTGGCCTGGTGGGCCGCCGCCGAGGCGGCCCGCATCGCGGGACTCGGCGATGACCCCGACATCGTCGCCAGCGTCGCCGCCCGTGCCCTGACCCCGGAGGCGCACCTACGCGCTCGCCGGTCCCAACTCGGAGACGGCGAACACCGGTGGGCCTGGCTCGCCCTGCACCGCGCGACCAACCCGGATCCGCTCGCCGCAGTCACCGACACACTCGACGCGGCCCGCTACGCCGTCGGCCCGCACGCGGCGAACCTGGTCGCGGACGCCCAGACCAGGATCACCAGACCCGACCCGCCATGACGGCCCGCACGCCGCCGGCACCAGCGGCGCACACGGGCGGAACCACCCGGCGAACCGACAGTCACCGCTGCCGCCGCCGGACTGCCGAACGCACGCCAGACCGCCTACCGTGCGCGATGTTCGGGGCGTGGCCCTGCGCTGGCACGGAAGGCGGCTCGGGCCTGTAGTACGGCAGCGCGGTCGCCGGTATCTGCACAGTCGCTGACGTTGAGTGGAGGCTGTAGGCGAGTAATGAGCTGCGCTTCGAGTTGCCGGGGCTGAGGTTGCCGGGTCCAGGTTAAGGACAGGTGCTGGTGCATCCACTCCGTTAGGCGAAGCTCGTCTTTCGGCGCCAGCACCACGCGGTCGGTCCATATCGCCTGATAACCCTTGGCTTCCTGCAGTAGCCCAGCGAGCGTGCGGCGCAGCGTGGAGCTACGTGAGCGGAGCAGGTGATCACTGACGATTCTCGCGCGCAGGCGGAGCGCCCTCCCGATGTAAAGCAGTCGTTCGTCGGACAAGCTTGGATTGATCGGTCCCCCGAATGCGGGTAGCACCTTGGCGGGCGCCCACCAGGCCTACAAGCCCTCCGCTTGGGGGAGCGCCGGTACGGCTACGTCGAGCCGGACAGGCGTGATGCACAGCAGATCGGCTACTCGGTCGACCGGATCGACGTTCTCTGCCATCTGCCCAGTATTCCCACTGCTGGTCGGGGCGGCGCCACGGAGGCCGTCGACGTAGCAACCAAGGCCCTGGCGGCCAGCCCGGCTGTCCTGATCGCTCCCCAGAACCGCATCGGTGAGATCGCATGGCCCCTGACGCCGAGGAGTTGACGCACTCATCCGCCGGGAGTTTCGTCCCGGCGGGCCTTGCCTCCGGAGGTTACCGAGGCGGTGCCGCGGGCCGGCGGGCGAACAGGATCGCGCCGGGCTTCGGCCCGTCCGGATCCAGCAGATGCTGCGCCTCCATGGTGAAGCCCGCCTCGCGGATCCAGTCGGCCACGCGGGACGGTCGGCGATGGTGCACGTACGTCTGCACGCGTTGGTTGCCGTCACCCGTCGTCTCGATCTTCGACTCGTCACCGACGTGGAATCCCACGGCCAGCACCCCGCCCGGCCGAAGTACCCGGTGGAACTGTCCAAGCACCTCGGGCACCGCCTCGTCCGGGATGTAGATCAGCGACCACCACGCGAGCACACCGGCGAGAGAGTCGTCGGCGAGCTCCAGTTCGGTCATCGAACCGACCTCGAACCGCACGCCGGGGTGCTCGCGGCGGGCGATCTCGATCATGGCGGGTGACAGGTCGATGCCGAACGCGTCCACGCCCAGCTCCCGCAGCAGGGCGCTGGTGTGCCCCGGCCCGCAGCCGACGTCGGCGACCGGTCCGCCGTCGATCGCGCGGACCAGGTCGGCGAACAGCACAACGCCCGCGCGGACGTGCAGCCGCCTGTCGAGCAGGTCGCGGGTCTCCTCGGCATAGTCGGCCGCCATGGCGTCGTAAGAGTCGCGGGTATCAGTCAACCAGGTCATCAAGGGACCGTAACCCCTTCAGGCGTGCGCCAAGTGATCGAGTGTCGCGCTGATAATACGGCCTGGTCACGGCTTCTCCTCCATCCCTGGCGCCACGTCATCGTCGCCGTCGAGTGCCGCGCGGTCCGCCCCGCTTGGTCGGATCCGCGGCTCAGCTCGTTCGGCGCGTGTGGCCGGGAGGCATGTGAAGAATTATTGACATCATGTCTGGGGCGTTTTACTTTGAGCGTGTCAAACTTTCTGTACATGGGAGCCGGGACATGTCCTCCGAAGAGAGACGTTCGTGGATCTACGTCGTGGTCGGCGCCGGCGTCGCCGCGGTCTACCTCGTCACCGTCCTGTCGAAGGTGCCGGGCGCGGACGTCGCGCGGATCGCCTACGTGCGGCCGATGCTCATTTCCATCGGTGCCGGGATCGGCCTGAGCATCGTCGCCGGAATCGCAGCGGCCATCGCCTCGCCGAGGGAGGCCGGCCGGGCCGACGAGCGCGACCGGCAGATCCACCGGCTGGGCGAGTACGTCGGGTTCTACGTCATGAGCATCGCCGCGCTCGTCCCGCTCGCCCTGGCCATGGCGGAGGCCGCCCACTTCTGGATCGCCAACGCGCTGTACCTGGCCTTCGTCCTGGCCGCGCTCGCCTCGTCGATCGTGAAGATCGTCTTGTACCGCCGGGGGTTCTAGCCATGGTCAAACCCACGAAGGTCACGAACTCGATCAGGGCGCTGCGGTTCGCGAACGGCGAGATGACGCAGGCGGAGCTGGCCGACCGCGTCGGGGTGACCCGGCAGACCGTCATCGCCATCGAGCAGGGCCGCTACTCGCCGTCGCTGGAGGTGGCCTTCAAGATCGCCCGGGTGTTCAACGTGCCGCTCGACGACGTCTTCGGCTACCCCGACGCCGACACCTGACCCGCTCCCAAGCGCGAGCCCCCGCCTCGCGGGCCCGGCAGGCCACACCCAAGAACGACCCGCTACCCCACGAAACCGGCTCGTCCCCACCGAAGCCTGAGCCGGGCCCGACCCCACCTCATCCGAGAGGACCACCCCCCATGACCAACCCGACGATCACCTCGGTCATCGTTCCGACGACCGCCGCGCGAGCCCCCCGACCTGGAACGAGATGACCATGACGAAGACGACGATGGTCGCGATCGCCCGCGACACCTACTGCGCACCGGCGCAACTCCAACTGCGCGACATGGCCGTCCCGACCATCGGCGCCGATGACGTGCTCGTCCGCGTCGAGGCCGCCGGCGTCGACCAGGGTGTGTGGCACGTCATCACCGGCCTGCCCTATGTGGTGCGCGCCGCCGGTTTCGGGCTGCGCCGGCCCAAGAACCCCGTCCCGGGCATGGACGTCGCCGGGCGCGTCGCAGCCGTCGGAGCCAACGTCACTCGGTTCCGTCCCGGCGACGAGGTCTACGGCACCTGCGACGGTGCATACGCCGAGTACGCCCGCACCCACCAGGACAAGCTCGCCCCCAAACCGGCCACCCTCACCTTCGCCCAGGCCGCCACCGTGCCCGTCTCCGCCTGCGCCGCCCTCCAGGGACTGCGCGACGCCGGCCGGCTCACCGCCGGGCAGCGGGTCCTCGTCACCGGCGCCGGCGGCGGCGTGGGAAGCTTCGCCGTCCAGATCGCCAAGGCCTACGACGCGCAGGTCACCGGCGTGTGCCGCACCGCGAAGACCGACCTGGTCCGTTCCCTCGGCGCCGACCGCGTCATCGACCGCACCCGCGAGGACTTCACCACCGGCACCGACCGGTACGACCTCATCCTCGACACGGCCGGCAGGCGCCCCCTGACCCGGCTACGCCGCGCCCTCGCCCCCCGCGGCACGCTCGTCATCGTCGGCGGGCCAGGAGGCGGACGCGCGCTCCAGGGCGCCGACCGTCAGATCCGGGCGATGCTGCTGTCGCCCTTCGTCGGCCAGCGTCTCACCGGCCTCATGTCCACCGAGCCCGCCGCCGACCTGCACACCCTGGCCGACCTCATCGACTCCGGCGCCCTCACCCCGGCCCTCGACCGCACCTACCCCCTCGCCCGAACCGCCGACGCCATCGACTACCTCAAGACCGGCCGACCCGCCGGCAAGATCGCCATCACCATCTGAACAGTCCCGCCGCGGGCGCAGGGGAAGTGCCCACGTCCCGCGCGTCCGGCGAGCCGCGGACCTTTACGCGGATGCGCGGTCGCGGACGCCTTCTCACGCGCCATCCAATGGTTGGGGACTCGAAACCTGCCGAAACGGCCTGCCAGGAAGACGGGCAACGCAGCGCCCAGGACGATGAACTCCGATGCGTTACGGGGCCCCGGCAGGGGGGCGGTCCGGCCGGTAGGTAGTAGAAGGGCGGACGGGGAGGGAACGCCCCTCCGCTGGTCTTCATACCGCGTCAAGGACCGCGAAGACGACCTTGCCGACGTTGCCGGCCAGCGGGCGGACGCCCCAGCAGCGGCAGTACTGGTCGACGATGAACAGGCCCCGGCCCGCCTCGCTGATGGTGTCGGTCTCCTGCATGTACGGGAGGTCGCAGGTCGCGTCCTGGACCTCCATCCACAGCGCGCCGTCGTCGGTGCGTCCGATCCGGAACGTCACGTCGCCGCCCGGCCCCTGGCTGCATCATTCATGGGAACGTCGCCGATGTGGCGGAGGTGCGGGACAGCAAAGACCCGGACGATCCCGTCCTCCTGTTGTCCAAGCTCCGCTGTGGTCTCCTCACGATCCGAAACCCCGGCGCCCGACGCCCAGCCGGGTGCGCCGCACCGCGCCCGAGACCGTGCCCGCCATCGCAGGCTGACGCCAGGCAGAGACCCTCAGGCGACTACCGCGAGGAGGGCTGTGATGGCCGCGGTGAGCTCCGCGTCGCCGCTCGCCGTCGATCGCTGACGGGCCTGCTCCACGGTGATGCCTCTGGTCGCCAGCCGCCAGAAGGTGTCCTGGTCCATCGAGACGTGTGCGGCCGGCTCCCCCAAGGGGCGGGTCATCCGCCATCGTGCGTCCTGCCGGACCACGCCCCACCGCCCGCCCGCCGGGCCGAGTACTTCCAGGTGCGCCATGCTGCCTTCAGGGCGGTCGTGCATACGCAAGGCGTGCGGCAGGCCGCGCGCGAAGATGTCCAGAACCGGAGCCATGAGATCGGGTTCAACGGCGCCCGGAACGGAGACCGCGTCGCGCACCTGCTGCTGGTGAACCCAGAACTCGGTGTAGTCGCGGCCGATGTCGAGCCAGGCGGGGCTGTCGATGTCGGTGGCGGCCCAGGAGACGTTCAGGTCGGCTGTGCCGTGGAGGTCCTGTGCCGCCCATACGGCGTCGAGCCGTGGTCCCAGGTGATCCAGCAGTTCGATCATCAGTTGGGGGCTGAGCTGGCGGGACGCCCGGACGAACTCCTCGTTGGTGCGGGCCAGATAGGCGGGAAGCGTCTCATCGTCGGCGAATCTCGCGCCGCCGTACCCGTCTCGGCTGCCCGACAGGCGCCGCATGTGGTCGTTGAGCACATGACCGACGACGTCGTGCACGTCCCAGCCGGGACACACCGTGGGCATGGCCCACTCGGCGGGGCTCAGGGCCCTGAGCAGGTCGAGCATGGCCTGCCGTTCGCGTGGGAACAGCGGACGGACGTCGATGGCCGGGCCGAAGATCACCATTACGTGACCGTACCGACCGCCGCCTTCTCCTCAAGCGGTTTTCCGGCCGGTGGCAACGTCCTGGGGGCGGCAGGTCCGGAAGCGGCAGGACCGTCCTGTCCCGTCCGACCACGGCTTCCACCCGCCCACGTACCGGCTCAGCTTGCCCTGCACCGTCAGCGTCCGCCCCTCGCGAACCGGCTCTGCGGCGGCGTTGAACGAGGTGGTCCGGTACCGCGCGGCGTCCGGGGCGGACAGCGTGTCTTTCAGCCGCTCGTATCCCCAGACGCCGCCGCAGTCTTCGGGCGGGCATGCCCCTTGCCCCTGGCCACCCCGCGCAACTGGACTTTGATCTGGTACGTGGCACCAGAACTTCCCTCGCGCGGCGTCGGTACCGGGAACGGCGAGGCGCCATTGGCCCACCGCCGGGAGGCCTTAATCGCGTGTGTGGTGTTGCCAGCGCACTTGCCCAGACACGGGCGAGGGATGGGCCGGATCAGTCACCCTCGCCAGGCCGGACCCTCGGTTGGCCAACGGGGACGGGATTGCAGGGCTTTACCGGGCCGCGTACCTGATACGAGTGCATTTTCCATGCCGACGAGCTCTTGCCGCGGTCCAGGGAGAGCGTCCACACCAGAGTGTTCCCTGGCTTGATGCGGTCAGGGTGCACGTAGAAGACCGCGCGCCTGTCCCTGTCGGGGAGGTGCCACCCGTCGTTCACCGCGTCCGCGTACCTGTTCGTTTCCCAGTCGACATCGCCAAGCGGGGAGATGGAGCATCGCGTGTGGAAGGGGATGAGAGTGATGTCCGCCCTGGTCCCCAGCGCGGCGAGTTCGCGTTCGACCCCGTCCAGCCGACGCTGGACGACCTCGGGTGGGCCGGTGAGGTCATGCAACGTCACCTTGATCCGGCCGTCCGGCAGGCGCTCGGCCGCGTACGCCTGGTCACCGCCCGGTTCGCCGCCGATCGTGCTCAGCGGCACGGTCACGATCGCCGCGAGGCCGATGGTCGCCGCGCCCAGTACGTACCGCTGCCGCCGCACCCGGATGGGGCGTTCCCGCGTCCGCGTCTTCTCGTCCAGCCGGGCTCGGGCCTGGGCGACCACCTCGGGCGACGGACCGGGACGGGAGTCGTGGTACTCCCGCAGCATCTGCATCTCGTCCATGAGTTACTCCACGTCCCCTTCGAGTGCCTTGCGCAGTGTGCGCCGCGCGCGGTTGAGCCGGGAACCGACCGTCCCGGTGCGGATACCGAGGATCTGCGCGACCTCCTCGTAGCTCAGGTCTCCATACGCGATCAACAGCAGGACGTCGCGGTCTCCCGCCCCCAAGCCCGCCAGCACCCTCGCCAGCCGGGGCTGCATCCGCTGCGCGCTGACCATCTCGGCCACCCGATCGGCGTGGTCGGTCTCGGCGGTCGCGCGTCCGATCGTCCGGTAGGCCCGTGTCTCGGTACGGCGATGCCGCCGGACGAGGTTGGTGGCGATGCCGTACAACCACGCGCGGGCCTGCGGCCGTCCGGCGTCGTACTTGTGCCGGAGAGTGAAGGCGGTCAGGAACGTCTCGGCGGCCGCGTCATCGGCCGAGGCGGCCCCCAAACGGGACGCGACGTAGCGGTGGATCTCCACGAAGTACCGGTCGAAGATCTCCGAGAACCGCTCAGGATCATCACGGGACGCCACGATCACCGCGGCGTCGCTGGGCTCCACGGGCGCCCTGGCCGGCACCGCGGACGAGGGAACAGGGGCGGTCATGCATCGGCACCTTCCGTGTCACTGCCGCTGACACTCGTTATTGCCCGCCTACTCGATCCGCCTTCACGGGAGCGGTCGATATCTATCGCCGGAAGGGCATCGAGGCAGGCTGGACGCCCTTCGGATGGAGGTAGTCGACCGACGACAAGGTGGTTACAGGTCGTGTTGTGGGGGTAAGCAATCGCGGATAGCCACGAAGTAAGGCCGCAGGTAAGCCGACCCGAACCGTCGCGCCAAGCGAGCGAGAGGCCTGCTCAGGCCCGGCTTCGTTTCGGTTTCCGCCGGACCTTTCCCAGGCGGGTCGCCGACGGGGCGTTCAGCGGGGCGTCGGGGCGCGGTCGTACCAGGTGTGGATGGATCTCTTGTAGCCGTCCGGCATGACGAGGCCGGGCAGTTCTTCCCGGGTGAACAGGGCGATCTCCTTGTGCTCGTGGCTCAGCCGGAGCGGGACGGTCGTGTCGAGCACGTGGCAGCCGTGGGTGACGATGAGGACCCTGGCGCCGGGGAGCGGCTCGTACACCCAGACGTCCAGGAGCGGGCCGGCCTCGGCGGTCCAGCCGGTCTCCTCGGCGATCTCGCGGACGACGCACTGCGGTGGGGTCTCGGTGAATTCCAGGCGTCCGCCGGGGAGTTCCCATTCCCGGCGTTCATTTCGCAGGAGCAGGACGCGGCCGTCGTGATCGATGACGACTCCCTTGACCGAGACCGCTCATCTGGCGGGCGGTGAAGCCGGTGTCATGGGGCCCTTCCCTTCGGCTCTGGACGGTGTGGCCTGGACGGACCATGACACGTCGGCCTGACAGTGGCGGCGCGGAAGTCGGGCCTGCGGCTCGGTCCGCGGGCGGGTCCTGAGCTGGGGGAATCTGGGGCGGATGTGATCCTTGCCGCTCGACAAATATCGTCGAGTGACTACAGTGACAAGAGATAGATCCCCGTTAGAGCGGTTTTCATCCACGGAAGGAAAGTCCCGCCGCAGGCTCGATTTATGGAACTCACGCACAGCCCTCACGGTCCTCAAGAGCAGGTGCTCGCGCCCATGTGGCGGCAGGCCCCCTATCCCGCGCTGACGGTCGACGCGTCCGGTGTCGTCGCGCATCTCAACGACGCGGCGCGGGTCCTGCTGCGGGCGGAACCGGGGGCTCGGCTGGCCGATGTCGCGCCGGGCTGGCTCGTACGGGCCCATGGTGCCCCGGCGCCGGTGCGGGGGGCGATCGGCGAACGGTCGTTCGAGGCGTCCCCGTCACCGCTGGACGGGGCCGTGGACTGGTGGCTGTTCGACGTCACCGACCACCAGCGGCTGGCGCGGGAGCTGGAGATCGAACGGGAGCGGACGGCGTTCCTGGCCGAGGCGTCCAACGAGCTGCTGTCGTCACTGAACCTGGAACGGTGCATGGAGGTGACCGCCCGGCTGGCCGCGCAGTACCTGGCGGACGCGGCGCTGGTCATCACGCCCAGGACGGGCAGGGCCCACCCGGTCACCTACTGCGGTCCCGACGGGCGGGTGGATCGGCAGAACCTGATGGTGGACCCCGCCGACCTGCCGGGTCTGGCCGAGGCGCTGCGCGGGTTCCCGCCGGTGCCCTCGCGCTGGATCGACCCGGCCGTCGCTCCCGGGTGGGTGACCCGTGAGGAAGTGGGCGAGCTGGGCGCGATGGTGGTGACGGCGCTGCCGGGGCACGGCGTTCCGGCCGGTGCGCTGGTCCTGCTGCGCCGGCGCGGGAACGAGGGCGGCCAGGGGTTCTCGGAAGGCGAGGAGGTGTTCGCGCGGCTGTTCGCGGCGCGGGCCGGCGCGGCCATGGCGGCGGCCCGGCTGTACGCGGAGCAGGCGTCCATCTCCGACACGCTGATGCGCGAGCTGCTGCCGCCACGTACCCATGACCTGAACGGGGTGGAGCTGGCGGCCCGCTACCAGCCGGCCGGGGCCGGGGACCGCGTCGGCGGTGACTTCTACGACCTGTACCCCGCCACCGGTGACGACGCCGAGGCCGAGTCGCTGGTGGTGCTGGGCGACGTGTGCGGCAAGGGGCTGGAAGCGGCCGTACTGACCGGCAAGATCCGCAACAACCTCCAGGCGCTGCTTCCCCTGGCCCAGGACCACCAGCGCGTGCTGGGCATCATCAACGGGGTCCTGCTGAACACCGACAGCACGCGGTTCGTCACCCTGGTGCTGGCCTCGGTGCGCGTCGAGGGCTCCCAGGTACGGGTACGGCTGACCAGCGCGGGGCATTCGCCGCCGCTGATCGTGCGCGCCGACGGGCGGGTGGAGGCCGCCGACACCCGCGGGTCGCTGATCGGGGTCCTGGACGAGGTCGTGTCCACCACCGCCACGGTGATGCTGGAGCCGGGCGAGACCTGCCTGCTCTACACCGACGGGATCACCGAGGCCGTGGGCGGGCCGCTGGGCGACGAGATGTTCGGTGACGAGCGGCTGCGCGCGGCGCTGGCCGAGTGCGGGGGGATGCCGCCCGAGGCGATGGTCGAGCGCGTGCATATGTTGGCCTCCCAGTGGGCAGGAGGTGGCGAGCACGACGATATGGCCGTGATCGCGATCACCGCTCCCCGCCGGTTCCGGCTCAGCGCGGTCGGGGGCCACGGACCGGGGAGGTTCACGGCATGACCGCCGGCTCGCACGCCGAACTGGACGCCTGGGCGGAGAAGCTGTGGGAGGCGGCCCTCGCGGGCGACGAGTACGCGGCCGTCGACGCCGCCCTGGGGGCGCTGGACGGCGGGCTCGACCCCGAGGAGCTGCTGCTGGACGTGCTCGCCCCGGTGCAGGCGCGGGTGGGCCGCGAATGGGCGGCCAACCGCATCAGCGTCGCCCAGGAGCACACCGCCACCGCCGTGAACGAGCGCGTGGTGGCCGCGCTCGCCCACCACCCGAACGTCCGCGGGCGGCACGGCGCGCCGGCCGGCGAACGTCCGGGACGGATCGCGGTGGCGTGCATCGACGGCGAGTGGCACGCGTTCCCCGCCCGGATCCTGTCGGAGGTGCTGCGGCTGCGCGGCTGGCAGGTCGACTACCTGGGCGCCCAGGTCCCCACCCAGCATCTGATCTCGCACCTGCACCGGACCGGCGCCGAGGTGGTGGCGCTGTCGTCCTCGATCGCCACCCGGCTGCCCGCGGCGCACGCCGCGATCACCGCCTGCCAGGCCACCGGCACCCCGGTGCTGGTCGGCGGTGCCGCCTTCGGCCCGGAGGGACGGTACGCGCGGCTGCTGGGGGCGGACGCCTGGGCGCCCGACGCCCGCGCCGCCGCCGACCGGCTGGCCCGTTCCCCGCTGCCCGCGCCGGTGCTGACGCACCAGGCCATCGACGACCTGCCGCACCTGAGCGACCAGGAGTACACCTACGTGACGCGGGCGGCCCCGCAGCTGGTCCGGTACACGATGAACGACCTGCGGCACCGGTTCCCGGCGCTGGCCGGTTACACCGACCAGCAGCTGCTGCGCACCGCCGAGGACATCGCCCACATCGTCGACTTCCTGGCCACCGCGCTGTACCTGGACGACGCGGACCTCTTCACCTGGTTCCTGGGCTGGACGGCCGGGATCCTCACCGCGCGCGACGTCCCCGCGCACAGCCTGCTGCCGGCCCTCGACCTCCTGGCCGGGAGGCTCACCGACTTCCCCCGCGCCCGGGACCTCCTCGCCCGTGGCCGCGACGCCGTACAGCAGGCCGCCCCCGACCCCGGAAAGCAGGCATGACCGGTTTCCTCCCCTCCTCTCCCCTCCGTCTCGTCACCACCGGCCCGGACCCCCACACGCTGCGCGTGGCCGTCCACGGCGACCTGGACTACTCCACCGCCGGCGAGCTGCTGACCGCGGTCGCGCACCGGCTGGAGGACCAGCAGGAGCTGCGCGACCTGCACATCGACTGCTCGGGCATGCGCCTGTGCGACTCCTCGGGACTGTCGGTGCTGCTGATGGTCCGCCGCCGCGCCGACGCCGCCGCCGTCCGGCTGCACCTGGACGGCCGCGGCGACCGGCTGAACCGGATGCTGGACATCACCGGGACGCTCCGGCACCTCACCGGTGAGCCCGCCGAGGAGTCGCAGCACAGCGACCAGGGGATGTCCTGACCGTCAGGGGACGTCCTGACCGTCAAGTGACCAGGGACGTCCTGACCGTCAAGCGGCCAGGGACGTCCTGACCGTCAAGCGGCCAGGGACGTCCTGACCGTCAAGCGGCCAGGGACGTCCTGACCGTCAAGCGGCCAGGGACGTCCTGACCGTCAGGGGACGAGGTCCAGCGCGGCGCGGACGATCGAGTCGGCGTCGATGCCATGGTGGCGGTACACGTCCTCGATCGACCCGGACTGGCCGAAGCCGGTGACGCCCAGGGTGGCGCAGGGCACGTTGTTGACCCCGGCGAGGAAGGCCAGGGTGTGCGGGTGCCCGTCCAGGACGGTGACGAGCGGGGTGGCCCGCGCGGCGGGGAACGCCTGGTCCAGGATCCAGTTCGGGCCGTCGTCCAGGCCCTGCCGGGAACGGAGGGCCTGGAAGAGCAGGCCCGGGCTGGTCACGCACACCACGTCCGCGCCCAGGCCGGCCTGTTCGAGGCGGTCGGCGGCGGCGAGGGCCTCGGGGGCCGGAGCGCCCATCACCGCCAGCGTCACCGCGGGACGGCCGGCGCGGCGCAGCGGGTAGGCGCCCGCGACCACCTGGCGGCGGCGGCGTTCCCGGGCCGCGGGGTCGGCCGGCACCGCGGCCAGGGTCTGGTCCACCGGCCGCGTCGACAGGCGCAGGTAGGCCGAGCCGCCGTCGGGACGGCCGAGCCGGGCCAGGCTCGCCAGCAGCGTCCACTCGGTGTCGAGGACGAACGCGGGCTCGTACGCCACGCAGCCCGGCTGCTCGATCCCGATCGACGGGGTGACGATGGACTGGTGCGCGCCGCCCTCGGGGGCCAGGGTGACCCCGGACGGGGTGCCGATCAGGATCGACTGCCCGCCCGCGTAGATGCCGAACGACCACGGCTCCAGGGCGCGGCCGACGAACGGGTCGTACAGGACGCCGATCGGCAGCAGCGGGCGGTTCCAGCGGCTCCAGGTGGCGCCCAGCTCGCCCAGCAGCCCGACCAGGTTGGTCTCGGCGATGCCCAGCTCGATGTGCTGGCCGGTGGGCCCTTCCCGCCAGTGCAGGATCGTCTCGGCGTCGTCGGCGAACCAGTCGCGGCGTTCGGAGGTCGACCAGACGCCGACCTTGTTCACCCAGCCGCCCAGGTTGGTGCTGGAGCTGACGTCCGGGCTGACCGTCACGACGCGGGCGGCGGCCTCGGGCGCCTCCCGGGTGAGGTCGAGCAGCAGCCGGCCCAGCGCCGCCTGGGTCGTCGCGGTGCCCTTGGGGGTACGGCCGATGTCGGCGGGCAGGTCGGGCGGGGCCTGCGGCGCGGGCGGCTCGCGGCGCAGGCGCGCGGCCGTCGCGGCGCACAGCCGGGCCGCCTCCGTGCCGTCCTCGAAGCGGGCCCACGGAGCGTCCGGGTCGACGCCGAGCCGGGCCGCGAGCCCGGTCATCTGGTCGGCGCTGAGCAGGGAGGAGTGGTTCTGCGGGTGCCCCTCGCTGGGCAGGCCGTGCCCCTTCACCGTGTAGGCGAAGATCACGGTGGGCCGGGTGTCGTCGATCGCCTCGAACGCGCCGGTCAGGCTGCCGAGGTCGTGCCCGCCCAGGTTGCGCAGGGCGGCCAGCAGCGTGGCGTCGTCCAGGTCGGCGACCAGCCGGGCGACGGGCTCGCTCCCGCCGGGCAGCCGGTCGCGCAGCTCGTCCGCGCCGCAGCGCAGCAGCCGCTGGTACTCGGGGTTGGACATCGCGTCGATGCGGGCGCGCAGCTCGTCCCCGCCGGGGCGGGCGAACAGCTCCTCCAGCAGCCGCCCGTACTTCAGCGTCAGCACCTGCCACCCGGCGGCGGCGAACATGCCCTGCAGCCGGTGCGCCGCCAGGTACGGCACGACCCGGTCGAGCGACTGCCGGTTGAGGTCGACGATCCACACGATCTCGCCGAGCTCGGCCACGCCCGGGTCGAGGATCGCCTCCCAGACCGCGCCCTCGTCCAGCTCGGCGTCGCCGACCAGGGAGTACTGCCGGCCCGCGGGCGTCCCGCCGTCCACGCGGTCGGCGTACCGGCGGGCGATCGCGCCCCAGATCGGCGCGGTGGCCCCGATGCCCACCGACCCGGTGGAGTAGTCGACGGGGTCGGGGTCCTTGGTGCGGCTCGGGTAGCTCTGCAGCCCGCCGAACTCGCGCAGGGACGTCAGGTACGACGCGTCCAGCTCGCCGAGCAGGTAGTTGATCGCGTGCAGCACCGGGGAGGCGTGCGGCTTGACCGAGACCCGGTCGTCCGGCCCCAGGTGCCGGAACCACAGCGCCGTCATGATCGACGTGATGGACGCCGAGGACGCCTGGTGCCCGCCCACCTTCAGCCCGGACGGGTTGGGCCGAACCCGGTTGGCGTGGTGGACGATCGAGGTCGCCAGCCACAGCACGCGGCGTTCGATCTCCTCGATCACCCCGGAACGCGCGGCCGTCGCCACCGGTTCGTTCATCGTCGGCTCCTTTGCCTCAGCGCCAGGGCGGGGTCAGGTCGATGGGGATCGACTGGATCGCCCTCGTCGACATGACCTGTCCGGCGCGGAGCCGGCCGGCCACCGCGAGGGTACGGTCGAGGTCCTGGCCGAACACCGCAGAGCTTAACCCGTAGGGCCCCGAGGAGATCGCGGAGGTGGTCGCCCTCCTCTGCTCACCGGGGGCCTCGTTCGTCTCCGGTGCCCGGATCGTCGTCGATGGCGGATATCTCGCCGGATAGGGGACCACTGTGATCGACCTGCGTTCGGACGTGATGACGCTGCCCTCCGAGGGCATGCTGCACGCGATGACCACCGCTCAGGTCGGCGACGAGCAGCGGCGCGAGGACCCCACCGTCCTCGCCCTGGAGGACGACCTGACCGGGCTGCTGGGCCAGGAGGCGGCCGTGTTCGTCCCCTCGGCGACCATGGCCAACCAGATCGCGACGCTGTGCCAGGTGGCCCGCGGGCAGGAGATCGTCGGGGAGCGGCACAGCCACATGTTCCGCTACGAGGCGGGCGGCCCGGCCTTCCTCGCGGGCGCCGTCGTCACCGGCCTGGCGGGGTCGGCCGGGGTGTTCACCGGCGACCAGGTCCGGGACGTCGCCCAGATCCGGGACTCCGAGCACCGCCCGCGGACCGCTCTGGCCCTGGTGGAGAACACCCACAACGCCTCGGGCGGACGGGTGTGGCCGCTGGAGGCCCTGGACGGCCTTTACGACACCTGCGCCGAACTGGGCCTGGCCGTCCACATCGACGGGGCCCGCCTCTTCAACGCCGCCGCGGCGCTGGACGTGCCGCCCGCCCGGATCACCGAGCGGGCGCGGACCGTCGCCGTCTGCTTCTCCAAGGGACTCGGCTGCCCGGCCGGAGCGGCCCTGGTCGGCCGTTCCGACGTGCTGGCCCCGGCCCGCCGGATCCGCCAGATGCTCGGCGGGTCGCTCCGCCAGGCCGGCGTCCTGGCGGGCGCCGCCCGGTACGCGCTCCGGCACAACCTCACCCGCCTGGCCGACGACCACGGGCACGCCCGGACGCTGGCCGGCCTGCTCGCCGAGGCCGGCCTGCCGGTCGATCCCGCACAGGTGGAGACCAACTTCGTCCTCCTCGACCTGGCGTCCCTCGGCCTGGACCGCGACACCGCCCTGGCCCGGCTCCGCTCCCACGGCGTCCTGTGGTCCAATGCCCACCACCCCACCGTCGTGCGCGCCGTCACCCACCTCGGCCACTCGGTGGTGGACGTCCACAACGCCGCGTCCCGGACCGTCCAGGCGCTGACCACCGGCTGAGCCCACCGGCTGAGCCCACCGGCCGAGCCGCCCTGCCGCCGCCCGCTCACGCCCCCGCTCCCGCTCCTGCCGCCCGCTCCCGCCCCCGCCCCCGGTGGACGGTCCGGGCGGGACGTGTGCGTTCGCCGCGAATGGGCAGTTCAACGCGGGGGTACGGCCGCCGGGCGGAGCAGCCACCGTCCGTCCCCCGGACGGAGGGAACGGATGCGGGGGATCGATCGGCGGATCGCGGCGGTGGCCCGGGAGATGCTGGGGCTGGAGCCGAGGCCGGGCCAGCTCGAGGCGATCCGCGCCCTGGCCGAGGGCCGCGACACCCTGGCCGTGCTGCCGACCGGCAGCGGGAAGTCGGCCATCTACCAGATCGCCGCCGGGGTCCTGGGCGGTCCCGCCGTGGTGGTCTCCCCGCTGGTCTCCCTGCAGCGCGACCAGGCGCTGGCGCTGCGCCGCCGGGGCGTACGGGTGCACGTCGTGAACGCGGCCACCGGCGCCGCCCGCCGCGAGCGCGCGATGGCGGCGCTGGGCGAGAGGGCGACGGCGTTCGTCTTCATGGCGCCCGAGCAGCTGGTCCGCGAGGACGTGCGGGAGGTGCTGCGGGCGGCCCCGCCGCGCCTGGTCGCCGTCGACGAGGCGCACTGCATCTCCGCGTGGGGCCACGACTTCCGGCCCGACTACCTGCGGATCGGGGCGGTGCTCGACGCGCTGCCCCGGCGCCCGGTGATCGCCGCGCTCACCGCGACGGCCGCCCCGCCGGTCCGCGCCGAGATCGCCGAACGGCTCCGGCTGCGCGATCCGGCCCAGGTCGTGCGCGGGTTCGACCGGCCCGAGCTGCGGCTGTCGGTCCGGACGGTGCACGAGACCGGCCGGCGCCACGAGGCCGTCGTGGACGCGGCCCGCGACCTCCAGGGGCCGGGCATCGTCTACGTGGCCACCCGCAAGGACACCGCCTGGTACGCCGGCCGGCTGGAGTCGGCCGCGCCGTACCACGCCGGGATGCGCCGCCGCGAGCGCGACCGCGTCCAGCAGGCGTTCATGAACGACGACCTCCGGATCGTGGTGGCGACCACGGCGTTCGGCATGGGCATCGACAAGCCGGACGTGCGGTTCGTCCTGCACGCCCAGGTGCCCGAGTCCCTCGACTCCTACTACCAGGAGATCGGACGGGCCGGGCGGGACGGCGCCGGGGCCGCGGCGGTGTGCTTCTACCGGCCCGAGGACCTGGCCCTCCCGCGCTTCTTCACCGGCGGCCTGCCCGCAGAGGACGACCTGGCCGCGATCTGCGAGGCCGTCGCCGCCGGGCCGGTCCGCCGCCGGGACCTGGCCGGACGGACCGGGCTGTCGCCCCGTCGGCTCACCGCCCTGCTCGACCTTCTGCATGAGGCCGGCATGGTGCGGATCCGCCGCCGCGTCGAACCCGTCCCGGACGCCCCGTCCACCGCGGACGGCGTCGCCCGCGCGCTGAGCCTCGCCGAACGGCGCCGTTCGGTGGAACGCACCCGGATCGAGATGATGCGCCGTTACTGCGAGCTGTCCGACTGCCGGGGACGCTTCCTGCTGCGCTACTTCGGCGAGCCCCGCGACCTCCCCTGCGGGCACTGCGACGTCTGCCTGGGCGGGCGGGCGGAGCGGCACGCCGACAACGTCGCGTTCCCGATGGGCGCCCGGGTCCGGCACCGCGAATGGGGGCCGGGAGTGATCGTGGCCGGTGAGGACGACCGCGTGACCGTCCTGTTCGACGAGGCTGGCTACAAGGAACTGCTGGTCGCCGCGGTGCTCGACCACGACCTTCTCACCCGCGCGCCGGCCGGCGGCGCGCCGCGCGGCGGGTGACACCTTCCGGCCAGTAACACCGGGAGGGGACCCGGCGCTGTTGAAGGTGAGATCTGACAGGCCTGGCTCCCCCGCCGTCCGGCGGCCCCCCGCCCTGGTCGTGTCCGGAACGGAGATACATGCTCGGGCGTACCCTCATAGGCGTCTGCGCGGTGGCGGCGATCACCGCGGGAACGGTGACGTACCTCGTCGCCGACGATTCCACCGCCACCCTGTCGTCCACCCGGCCCGATCCCGGGAAGGTCCGCGCGCACGCGCTGCGGGACCTGCCCGGCGACGTGGCGGCGCGGGGCGCGGGGCAGCAGGTGCGGGGCCTGCCCGCCGCGCCGTCGGAGCCGTTCAGCCTGCTCGGCGTCACGTGGGACCGGCCGCGGACGGAGCTGGAGGGAACGGTGCGGATCCGCACCCGCGACGCCGCGTCCGGCGCCTGGTCGCGGTGGCGGGCCCTGGAGACGCACACCGCCGACGCCCCCGACAACACCGGCCCGCGCGGCCGGGGCGGCACCACGGCCCTGTGGGTGGGGCCGTCCGACGGCGTCGAGGTACGGGTGGCGGGCAAGGCCCTCCCCGCCGGGCTGCGGGTCGACCTGATCGACCCCGGCACCGGCCGGAGCGCGCCGGCCCCGCGGACCACCGGCACCACGGGAACGACCGGCGCCGCCGGGACCGCCGGGGCCATGGACGTCAGGCTCGCCGCGGCGACCACCGCGCAGACCGCGCGGACCGCGCAGACCGTGCAGACCGCCGCCGCGCCCCGTCCCGCGATGGTCGCCCGCTCCCAGTGGGGCGCGGACGAGTCGCTGGTCACCGAGCCGCCCACCTACGACACGGCGGTGAAGGCGGCGTTCGTCCACCACACCAACACCGGCAACGACTACACCTGCGACCAGTCGGCCGCCGTCGTCCGCTCGGTCTTCCTGTACCACGTGAAGAGCCAGGGCTGGGCCGACATCGGCTACAACTTCCTGGTCGACAAGTGCGGCACCGTCTTCGAGGGCCGGGCCGGGGGCGCCGACCGGCCCGTCCACGGCGCCCACACCTACGGCTTCAACACGGACACGACCGGCATCGCCGTGCTCGGGACGTACACGGCCTCGAACGACCCCACCACCCCCGGCGTCGCGCCCGCCCAGGCCGCGCTGGACGGCACCGCGAAGGTCGCCGCGTGGAAGCTCGGGCTCACCGGCGTCGACCCCACCGGCACCACCACGCTGACCTCGCTCGCCCCCAACGGCACCGGCGGCAAGTACCCGTACGGGACGCAGGTCTCCTTCAAGACCATCAGCGGCCACCGCGACGGCTTCGCCACGGCCTGCCCCGGCGACCAGCTTTACGGCAAGCTCGGCGCCGTCCGTACCGCGGCCAAGGAGTACGGGACGGCGCCCGCCACCCTCGCCACCACCCTGACCGGGGCGAACAAGGTGGGAACGCGGTACTACACCAAGAGCGCGGTCACGCTGGGCTGGGAGCCCGCGACCGTGGCGTCGTACGAGGTCCTGGTGGACGGCGCCGTCGCCGCCCGCCCCGACCCGTCCGCGACGTCCGCCGCCGTCACGCTCGCGCCCGGCGCCCACACCGTCCGCCTGCGCGCGAAGGGCACCGACGGGACCACCGCCGAGTCCACCGAGTACCCGGTCACCGCGGACGCGTCCGCGCCGGTCTTCGGCACGCCGTCGACGCTCTACCTGCGCCGGACCACCGTCAACCTGACCGCGGTGCCCGTCACGCTCTCCTGGAAGGTCGCCGACAACACCCTGCTCACCGGGCTGAAGGCGACCTCGCCGGCGGCCAAGACCTTCACCACCGCCACGACGAGCTGGGCGGCGACGTCCACGCCGGGCACCGCGCAGAACTGGTCGCTGCTCGCCACCGACGCCGCCGGGAACACCGCCGCCTCCACGGCCTCCCGTACGTCCGCGCTGATCCACGAGACCAGCGCCGTCCGCACCGGGACCTGGAAGACCACCACGACCAGCTCGTACCTGGGCGGACGCGGCCTCTACAGCAGCGCCAAGGGCGCCGGCGCGAGCTGGACGTTCACCGGCCGTACCGCCGGGCTCATCGTCAAGCGGGCCAGCAACCTCGGCGCCGTCCACGTCTACGTCGACGGAGTCAAGCTGGGCACCCTCGACACCCGGGCCTCCACCACGGCGTACCGCCAGCTCATCTGGACGCGGACGTGGAGCACGAGCGGCAAGCACACCATCAAGATCGTCGTCGCGGGCACCTCGGGCCGCCCGACCGTGGGCATCGACGGCATCGCCTACATCCGCTAGCCCGTACCTGCGTTGACGTGCGGCGAGTTGTCGCCCCGGACGGCTCCGAGGCGACAACTCGCCGCAAGTCAACACGCGCGCTCGCGCCGGTGCGCGCTCCCACCGGTGCGCGTTCCCTCCGGTGGACGCTCCCTCCGGTCAGCCGGTGATGGGGGCGCGGTGGCGCAGGGTCACCAGGGTGATCGCGGCCAGGGCGAGGAAGATCAGCCCGCCGACCCCGGCGACGGCGTGCAGGCCGCCGGCGAAGGCCGTGCGGACGGAGTCCAGCAGCTCGGGGAGGTGGCGGGCGCCGGCGATCCCGGCGGTGACGCTCTCCCGGACCGCCTCCGGCGACTCGGGGAGCATCCCGCGGTAGACGGCGGTGCCGAGGCTGCCCAGGAGCGCGACGCCCACCGCGACGCCGAACTCGCCGCTGGTCTCGGTCAGGGACGCGGCCGAACCGGCCTTCTCCGGCGGCGCCGCCGCCATGATGATGCCGTTCCCCAGGGCCATCGGCAGCGCGATCCCGGCGGAGGTGATGACCAGCCCGGTCACCAGGAGGGGCGTGCCGCCGTCGGCGGGCACCTGGGTGTGCACGGCCAGCCCGGCCGCGGCGATCGCCAGGCCCGCCGCCATCACGTACGCGGGGCGGATCCGCTTGGCCAGGGCGGGCCCGGCCCCCAGCGCGATGATCATGGCGATGTTCTGCGGCACCAGCCACAGGCCGGCCTTCAACGGCGACAGGCCCTCGACGGCCTGCAGGTACAGGGTGGACATCAGGGTCGTCCCGGCCATCACGATCCCGCCGAGCAGCAGGATGGCCAGCGTCGCCGAGAACACGCGGTCGCCGAACAGCCGCAGGTCCACCATCGGGTCGGCCAGGCGCCGCTGGCGGCGGACGAAGACCACGCCCAGGGCGATCCCGGCGGCGATGGCGAGGACCGGGACGGGGTGGAGGCCGGTGCGGGCGATCTCCTTCAGGCCGTAGATGGTCGGCAGGATGGCCCCCATGGACAGGGCGACGCTGGCCAGGTCGAGCCTCCCGGCGTCCGGGTCCTTGTACTCGGGCAGCAGCGTCCGGCCGAAGAACAGCACGACCAGCATGAACGGGACGCCGAGCAGGAACGCCGACCCCCACCAGAAGTTCTCCAGCAGCAGGCCGCCGACCAGGGGACCGGAGGCCATGCCGATCATGAAGCAGCCGAACCAGAGGCCGATCGCGGCGTTCATCTGCCCCGGGTCGTGGAACATGTTGCGGATCAGCGCCATGGACGACGGCATCAGCGTGGCACCGGCGATGCCGAGCAGGGCGCGGCCGACGATCAGCATCTCCGGGCTGGTCGAGTACGCGGCGACGATCGACAGGGCGCCGAAGGCGGCGGCGCCGATCAGCAGCAGCCTGCGGCGGCCGATGCGGTCGCCGAGCGTCCCCATGGTGACCAGGAAGCCGGCGAGCATGAACGAGTAGATGTCCATGATCCACAGCTGTTCGGTGGCGTCCGCGCCGAGGCCGGAGCTCAGGTGCGGCAGCGCCAGGTAGAGGACGCTGACGTCCACCGACAGCAGCAGGGCGATGGAGGCGAGGACGCCGAGCCCCACCCATTCGCGCCGTCCGGCGCGTGCGGGGGGTGCTGAAGTATCAGTGTTCATGCACGTAAGGTGCCGAAAGCCCCTTCAGGCATCCTTTCCATGCCCTTAAGGTCGCCCGTATGCGCTTCGGAGTTCTCGGACCGGTCACGACCTGGACGGACGCGGGCGAGGCCGTCACCGTTCCCGGGCTGAAGGTGCGCGCGCTGCTGGCCGACCTCCTGGCCCACGAGGGACGGGTGGTGTCCGCCGACCGCCTGGTCGAGGACCTGTGGGGCGACGAGCCGCCCGGCAACCCCGTCGCCGCCCTCCAGGTGCGGGTGTCCCAGCTCCGCCGCGCCCTCCAGGACGCCGAGCCGGGCGGGAAGGACCTGGTCGTGTCGCGCGCGCCCGGCTACGCGCTGGAGGCCGGCCCGGACGCGGTCGACGCGGCCCGGTTCGCGCGGCTGGCCGGGGAGGGCCGGTACGCCGAGGCGCTGGAACTGTGGCGCGGCGCCCCGTTCGCCGACTTCGCCGACGCCGAGTTCCTCCAGCCGGTCATCGCGCGGCTGGAGGAGGCGCGGATGTCGGCCCTGGAGAGCCACGCCGAGGCCCGGCTCGCCAAGGGGGAGCCGGTCGACGTGGCCGAACTGGTCGCGGAGCACCCGCTGCGCGAACGGCTCCGCGCCGTTCACATGAAGGCCCTCTACCGCAGGGGGCTGCAGAGCGAGGCGCTCGCCACCTACGGCGATCTGCGCGAGCGGCTGGCCGGTGAGCTGGGCCTCGACCCCTCACCCGAACTGGCCGAGCTGTACGGGCGGATCCTCCGCCAGGACCCGGACCTCAGCGGCCCGGACGAGCGTCCCCCCACCAACGTGCCCGCCGCGCTCAGCCCCCTCATCGGCCGGGACGAGGCGGTCGCGGAGATCGGCGGCCTGCTGGAGGAGGCCCGGCTGGTCACGCTCACCGGGACGGGCGGGGTGGGCAAGACCAGCCTCGCGCTGGAGGTCGCGCGGACCGTCCGGGACGCCTGGCCCGACGGGACGTGGGTCGTCGAGCTGGCCCCCTACGACCGGCACACGCCGTCCCTGGCCGAGGCCGTCCTGACCGCGCTCGACATCCGCGCCGACTCGGCGGGCACCATGGAACGCCTCGTCGCGGCGCTGCGCGAGCGGCGGCTCCTGCTGGTCCTCGACAACTGCGAGCACGTGATCGACCAGGCCGCCGAGCTGGCCGAGCGGCTGCTGCGCGCGGCGCCCGGCCTGCGGGTCCTGGCGACCGGCCGGGAGCCGCTGAACGTGGCGGGGGAGGTGCTGTGGAGCGTCCCCCCGCTGGCGGTGCCGGACGAGACCGAGCTGTTCACCGTGGCCAAGGCCGACGCCGTACGGCTGTTCCTGGCCCGCGCGAGCGCGTCCGCCCGCGGGTTCACCCTCGACACCGGCAACGCCGCGGCGGTCGCGCAGCTGTGCCGCAGGCTGGACGGCATCCCGCTGGCCCTGGAACTGGCCGCGACCCGGGTCCGGGCGCTGGGCGTCCAGGAGATCGTGGCCCGGCTGGACGACCGGTTCCGCCTGCTGGCGGGCTTCCAGCGCGGGGCGCCGGCGCGGCAGCAGACCCTGCTGGCGATGATCGACTGGAGTTGGACGCTGCTCACCGACGCCGAACGGGTCGTCCTGCGGCGCCTGGCGGTGCACGCGGACGGCTGCGGCCTGGACGCCGCCGAGGCCGTGTGCGGCCTGACCGGCGCGGCCGGTGCTGACGGCGCGGACGGCGCGGACGGCGCGGCCGGTGCGGACGGTGCCGGGGCTCGGCCGGAGTTCGACGTCATGGACGTCCTCGCGCGGCTGGTCGACCGTTCCCTGGTCGTCGCCGTGGACGGTCCCGCCGGGATGCGCTACCGGCTGCTGGAGTCGGTCGCCGCGTACTGCCTGCACCGCCTGGACGACGCCGCGGAGACCGAGACCGTACGGCAGGCCCACGTCGCCTACTACACGGACCTCGCCGTGCGCGCCGAGCCGCACCTGCGCGGGCACGAGCAGACGCGGTGGATGCGGCGGCTGGACGCCGAGGCCGCGAACCTGCGGGCCGCGCTCGACGCCGCCCCGCCCGCCGCCGCGCTGCGCCTGGTGAACGCGCTGGCCTGGTACTGGTTCCTGCGCGGCAGGCTCACCGAGGGGCACCGTGCACTGGGTGCCGCGCTGGCCGCCGCGCCCGCCGCGACGTCCGAGCCCGCCGAGCCCGCCGCCGCGACCGCCGCCGGCCCCGGGGCGCTCGCCGCCGAACGGGCCAAGGCGGCGGCGTGGCACGCCGGGTTCACCCTGCTGCTCGGCCAGGACACCGACTGGAAGGCCGCGCTCCAGGACCTGGAGGAGGTGGCCGAGCCCGGCGACCGGGCCCGCGCCCAGTGGTTCCTCGGCCTCGGCATGACCGACCTTCCGTCCGGCCGCGAGCTGACCGACGCCGCGCTGGCCACGTTCCGCGAGACGGGCGACCGGTGGGGCGTGGCGGCGGCGCTGTCCAGGCAGGCCATGGACGCCTACGCCCTGCGCCACCTGGAGGTCCTCGAACGGACCGGCGGCGAGAGCGAGGCGATCTTCCGGGAGCTGGGCGACCGCTGGGGCCAGCTGCAGGCCACCGAGTGGCTGGGCGGCCTCGCCGAGATCAGGGGCGAGAACGAGCGGGCCGTCGCCTCGTTCACCGAGGGCCTGCGGCTGGCCGAGGAGATGGGCCTGTGGCCCGACGCCGTCCGGCGGCTGTGCTGGCTGGGCTGGCTGGCGATGAACGACGCCGACTACGCGACGGCGATGGAGCGGTGCGGCCGGGCGCTGCGCCTGGCGACCGGGCAGGGCTACCGCGAGGGCCAGGTCTTCGCGCGGATGGGGTACGGCTACTCGGCCCGCCGGGCGGGACTGCTCGACGAGGCGGAGGAGCACCTGAACCACCTGCTCGACGGAGTCCCGCGCGACGGCGAACCGGCCCTGCACCTCCCGTCCACCCTGATCGAGCTGGGGTTCCTGTACGAGTTCCGCGGTGACGCGGAGGGGGCGCGGGAGTTGTTCCTGGAGGCGTTCGCCATGTCCAGGAAGATCGGCGACCCGCGGACCACCGCGTTCACCGTCGAAGCGCTGGCCGCCGTGTCCGCTCCCGAGGAGGGGGCCCGGCTGCTGGGCGTGGCCGCCGCCGCCCGCGAGGACCACCGCACCCCGATCAGCCGTACCGACGAGGACGAGGTGCGGCGGATCACCGCCGGGATCGTGGCCGCGCTGGGCGACAAGGCGTTCGCCGCCGCCTACGCCCGGGGCCGCGCGGAGGACTTCGACGCCGTGCTCTGAGCGGCCAGGTGCTCGGCGAGGCGGTCGAAGAACTCGACCCACCCGGCCTTGGCCTGCTCGGCGTGCTCGGCGCCGGTGTTGACGCCGAACTGGTGGAACCGCATGGTCGTGCCGCCCCCCTCCTCGTCGAGGGTGACGGTGACGACGGAGGCGGGCTCGTCGCCGGGATGGTCGGGGTCGCCGGTCGTGAACACCAGCCGGCCCGGCCCGTCCACCTCGCGGTAGGTGCCGCTCAGGGTGACCTCGAAACCCCCGTCGCCGATCATGGTCGCCGTCCAGCCGCCGCCGGGACGGGCGTCCAGGAGCACCCGGTCGGCGGGGGTGACGAAGATCCGGGGGCCGAACCAGCGGGCGAACCGCTCGGGGGTGGTCCAGGCGGCGTACACGAGCTCGCGGGGAGCGTCGAAGCCACGGATGATCTCGAACTCGGCGGTCTGCATCGGTCTCGTCCTCTCGGTCGACGGCGGTTGGCCTCCAACGCGGACGACGATGCCCCGTCCTCCTTACGATCCCCTTCAGGTGCCCTTTCGGCGCCCGCCGCCCCCTCCGGAAGCCCGGCGGGCGCGGGCGTCACGCGCCGCGCGCCGTGAGCGCCAGGCCGGGGATGAGCACCGCGCCCACCAGCAGGTGCAGGCCCCCGAGCACGAGGGTCCCGGCCGTCCCGGCACCGGCGGTGAACGGCCCGGCCAGCGACAGCACGAGCACCACGGCCGCGATCGTCGTCCAGACCCGGGCCGGCGCCCGCAGGAACCGTTCCATCGACGCCAGCAGTGCCCACGCCGCCAGCCCTGCGACCAGGGCGGACGTGATGACCGCGCCCGCCCCGACCGTACGGGCCGTTCCGCCGGACCCGACGGTCAGGTCGATCCCGGCGGCCGGCCCGGCCAGGGCCCAGAGGGCGAGGGCCGCCGCCGCGGCCCCGGCCACCGTCAGCGCCCGCCGCGCGGCACGGCCGCGCCCGGTCAGGGAAGGGGTGGTCGTCTCGTTCATGGGTGCTCCTCGGTGAGTGGGACGGTTGGAGCCCTCAGCGTCGGGCCCGCGGGGCGGTTCCCGCATCGGGCGCGGGGCGGTGCCCGGTCCGCCCGCGGGCGGGGCGGACACCGACTTTGGTAGGTGCCGCCCGCCGCCGGGCCCGGGTTAGCCTCGCCCCGTGAACAGCGACGATGAGTGCGGGCCGGAGCACGCCCGGCGGCGGCGGGCCGTGGCCGACGCGGCCGCGATCGCCGGGGTGGGCCTCCTGGCCGCGGTGACGGTCTGGGGCCGCTACGCCACCGGCCGTGGGCCGCTGTGGCTCGACCTCGCGGGCGGCATCGTGGGGCTCGCCCTCCTGCCCGCCCTGCGGCGGTGGCCCGTCGCCGGAGCGCTGGGACTCGCCGTCCTGGCGGCGCTGTCACCGGCCGCGACCCCGCTCGCCACGCTGGGCGCGCTGTGGGTCGCCGAGCGGCGCGGGTTCCGGACCGTGCTCGCGGTGGTGGCGGCGGGGATCGCCGCGCACGCCGTCCAGGGCCTGGCGCGGCCCCCCGGCGGGATCTCGTTCGGCTGGTGGCTGCTCCTGATCACGGCCGGGTACGGCGCGGTGGCCGGCTGGGGCGCGGTGGCCCGGGCGCAGCGCGCGCTCGTCGCCTCGCTGCGCGAGCGGGCCCGCCGCGCCGAGGCCGAGCAGGGGCGCCGGATCGCCGAGGCCCGGATGCTCGAACGGACCCGGATGGCCAGGGAGATGCACGACGTGCTGGCCCACCGGCTGTCCCTGCTCGCCACGTACGCGGGGGCGCTGGAGTACCGCCCCGACGCCCCGCCCGAACGGCTCGCCCGCGCCGCCGGTGTGGTCCGCGCCGGGGCCCACCAGGCCCTCGACGAACTCCGCGAAGTGATCAACATCCTGCGCGACGAGGACGGGTACGGCGAGGGCGGGCGGCCACAGCCCGTCCTGGCCGACGTCCCCCGGCTGATCGACGAGACCCGCGACGCCGGCGGGCGCGTCGAGGTGCGCGACGCGGTCGTCGAACCCGCCGCCCTGCCCGCCGCCGCGGGCCGGACCGCCTACCGCGTCGTCCAGGAGGCGCTGACGAACGCCCGCAAGCACGCCGCGGGCCGTCCCGTCCGGGTGACGCTGGAGGGACGGCCCGGCGAGAGGCTCGTGATCGACGTCCGCAACCCGCTGCGCGAGGGCGCACCGGAACCGGCCGCGCCCGGTTCCGGCACCGGCCTGGTCGGGCTGACCGAACGGGTGCACCTGGCCGGCGGTCGGCTCGACCACGAGACGGCCGCCGGCGAGTTCCGGCTGCGCGCGTGGCTACCATGGCCGGCGTGAACCGCCCCCTGCGCGTCCTGCTGGTGGACGACGACGCCCTCGTCCGCGCGGGCCTGGCGATGATGCTGGACGGCATCCACGGGATCACCGTGGTGGGGGAGGCCGCCGACGGCGACGAGGTGCCCGCCGCCGCCGACGCCCACGCCCCCGACGTCGTCCTCATGGACCTCCGGATGCCGCGGGTGGACGGCATCACCGCCACCCGCAGGCTGCGGGCCCGGCGGAACCCACCTGAGGTGATCGTGCTGACCACGTTCGACGCCGACGAGGACATCCTGCGCGCGCTGCGCGCCGGCGCCGCCGGCTTCCTCCTCAAGGACACCCCGCCACCCAAGATCGTGGAGGCCGTCCGCCAGGTCGCCGCCGGCGACCCGATCCTGTCGCCGCGCGTCACCCGGCGGCTGATGGACCGCGCCGCCGGCCAGGCCGACGCCTACCAGCGGGCCCGCGACGCGCTGGCCGTCCTCAGCCCCCGCGAGCACGACGTGGCGGTGGCCGTGGCGCGCGGCCGGTCCAACGCCGAGATCGCCGCGGAACTCTTCATGGGGGTGGCCACGGTCAAGGCGCACGTCTCCAGCGTCCTCGGCAAGCTCGGCCTGGACAACCGCACCCAGATCGCCCTGCTCGTCCACGACGCCGACCTCGTCTGACCGAGCGCCGCCACCTTTCCGCGCCCGGCACGGCACCGCCGCCCGCGTCGCCGACCCCAAAGACGGCCCCTCCTTTTCTCAAAGCGCGTGGAAGTTCGATGCCGCCCGGAATGGTTTGTCGGCAAACACGCCAAGCCGCACGATCGCCGAGGTCAATACCGTTCGGCTACCGTTCCTAATCGGCCGGGCCGGGGTGGAGAACAGACGGGGATGAGGGCGTGTGGACCGGTCCTGTGCGCCTTCGGGGGTGACGGCACGATGAGTGTGGTCGGGAGCACGAAAGCACCAGAACGCCTTTCTCCGGGATCACCCGAAAAGGCGCGTACGGTGCCCTGGTGGCCGGTGCTGTTCGTGGCCGGATGGGTCCTGCAGCTGGCGGTCCGCCTGCCGTTCATCGCGAATCACCGGGTACCCATTCTCATTCCGGACGAGTCCGGCTACCTCCTGGCGGGCCGCCTGCTCGCCGGCGGCGAGTCCAGCGACCTGTCGGGACGCGCGCTCTACCAGGGCGGATACCCCCTGCTGGTCTCCCTCGCGTACCACATCAGCGAGAACCCGGCCACGGTCTACCAGATCGTCCTCGCCATCAACGCGCTCGCGGGATCGTCGGTGTTCGCGCTCGCCTATGTGGCGCTGCGCCGTCTCGACGTGCCTCCCGTACGCGCCTATCTGGTGGCGATGGTGACCGGGTTCCTGCCCTCGGTCATGTATTACGGGCAATTCGTGCTGACCGACGCGATATTCCCGGTCATCGTCCTCGGATGGCTGCTGTGCGTTCACTCCTGGATATCCCGGGACGGTCAGGACTGGGGAGTCGCCGCCGCCGCTCTCGCCGCGTACTCCGCCAGCGTCCACACCCGCGGAATGATCATCGTCGTGGTCCACGCCGGCCTTCTCGTGGCCGTACTGGTGCGGCGCTGGACGACCAGGCGCGACCTCGTCATCTCGACCGGCGTCCTCGCCGGAGGCATGGGCGCCGGATGGCTTTTGAACGCCTGGGTGCGTTCGGAGATCTACCCGGGCGGGGCCATGCCCCTCGGCGACTGGCTCTTCGAGCGGCTGACGACCCTTGACGGCTGGGGCTGGACCCTGGGCCTGGTCACCGGCAAGGTCTGGTACCTCATCGTCTCCACCTGGGGGATCGCGGGCGTCGGCCTGGTGGCCGCCGGTGTCGTGGCGGCCCGCGGCGGCGTGCCCGTGGCGACACGGGTGACCGCCTGCGTCGCCTTGGCGGCGACGGCGGGCATCGCGCTGGCGACCTCCGCCGCGGTGCCCGACGAGGGAACGGTCGCCAACTTCGCCTACGGCAGGTACCTGGCCTGCCTGGCACCGGTCCTCTTCCTGGCCGGCGGCGCCGTCGCGATGCGGGCCTCGCGTCCGCTCCTGCTCCGCGCCGTCGGCGCCGCCGCGGCCCTGGCCGTGGTCAGCGGCGTCATCGTCCGGGTGTACGCGGGCGGCCGGCTCTCCACCGACTTCTTCGGGGTGTTCGACTTCCCCGAGATGAGCGTCATGACCTGGAGCTGGAACGGGCTCAAGGTGGGATGGGCGACGCTGGCCGTCCTGCCCGGACTCGCGGCCCTGCTCTTCCTCAAGCACCGCAGGGTCGGCCCCGCGCTCGGCGCAGCGATCATCGCCGCGAACCTGATCATCGTGGTCGCCGTTTCGGAACGCATCATCCGCTACTGGGGAAATCGCCTGCAAGTCGCCACCAGCCTCGCCCCGGCCCGGCTGACCGCGAATGACGTGGTGGCCATCGACTATCGCGACATGCCATGGCGAATTTGGGTGTCCCAAGCCTTTCAGGCACACAACCACCTGGTGCCGATCGATCGGTTCAATGCGGCCACACTGCCCTCTCGCGTGACATTGGTGGTCGTTCCCTGGCGTCCCGACCAGCCGGCCAGGAAGAGCTGGCCCGCGGCCCCGCGGAACTTCCGGCTCACCCAGATCAACTGGACGGACACCGGCGCCTGGGCCGCCTGGCGCCGGACCCGATGAGAGTGACCGGGATAAGCGTCCACGGGTCGCCGATATCCGGAAGGTGCTAATACCGCGTACCGGCCGGGATGTCGCGCCGTGCCCGAAACTGCATTCCGGCATGGCAGGCAAAGGGCGATCCGTTCTCGCGCTTTCTTGCATGATCATGCCGTCTCCTATGCGCTATCCAAGGTTTGGCCTGGGTATCCACGGCCTGCCGCCATCGCGGCGTTTCCCGAAGGACCCGGCTTCGGCCGGTTTCGCCTAGCCACGAGGAAGCACATTGAGAAATCGCGGCAGAAAATGGGCCATGCGCCCGGGCATCAGACAACGCCCCTGGCTGGTGGCGGCGGTGACGGCCGGTGGCCTCACCCTGACGTCGTCGTACCCGGCCCTCGCGAACACCCCGCGCACCCTGGAAAGCCCCATGGCCGTTCAGGGGATCAGTGACAAGGAGCTCAAGAAGTTCGAGCGGGACCTCCGGAACGGCAAGCTCCAGGAGGTCATCCAGAACCCCAGATTCCAGAAGGCGGTCCGGGACGGCCGGTTCGAGAAGCGGTTCCGCCACGACGACTGCCCGCCCTGGTGGCCCTTCCCCTGCCACCACCACCCCAAGAAGGGCCCCACCGGACCGACGGGCCCGACGGGCCCGACCGGCCCCGAGGGCGAGGGTGAGACGGGCCCGACGGGCCCGACGGGTCCGCAGGGCGAGCCGGGAGCGACCGGCGCGACCGGGCCCCAAGGCGTCGCAGGCGCGACGGGCCCGACGGGCGCCACCGGCCCGCAGGGTGACGAGGGTGACGCGGGCGCCACCGGTCCCACCGGCCCCACGGGTCCGCAGGGCGACGAGGGTGACCCGGGCGCCACCGGTCCCACGGGTCCGCAGGGCGATGATGGTGACACCGGCCCGACGGGTCCGCAGGGTGATGCGGGCGCGACGGGTCCGCAGGGTGACACCGGTCCCACTGGCCCGCAGGGTGACGAGGGTGACACCGGCCCGACGGGTCCGCAGGGTGATGCGGGCGCGACGGGTCCGCAGGGTGACACTGGCCCGACCGGGCCGCAGGGTGATGAGGGTGACCCGGGTGCCACCGGTCCCACGGGTCCGCAGGGCGATGATGGTGACACCGGCCCGACGGGTCCGCAGGGTGATGCGGGCGCTACCGGTCCGCAGGGTGACACCGGCCCGACCGGGCCGCAGGGTGATGAGGGTGACCCGGGTGCCACCGGTCCCACGGGTCCGCAGGGCGATGATGGTGACACCGGCCCGACGGGTCCGCAGGGTGATGCGGGCGCTACCGGTCCGGAGGGTGACACCGGCCCGACCGGCCCGCAGGGCGATGATGGTGACACCGGCCCGACGGGTCCGCAGGGTGACACTGGCCCGACCGGGCCGCAGGGTGACGAGGGTGACACTGGCCCGACCGGGCCGCAGGGTGATGAGGGTGACCCGGGTGCCACCGGTCCCACGGGTCCGCAGGGCGATGATGGTGACACCGGCCCGACGGGTCCGCAGGGTGACACTGGCCCGACGGGTCCGCAGGGTGATGCGGGCGCGACCGGTCCGCAGGGTGACACCGGCCCGACCGGCCCGCAGGGTGACCAGGGCGCGACGGGTCCGCAAGGTGACCAGGGCCCGACTGGTCCGACTGGGCCTGAGGGCGATGAGGGTGACCAAGGTCCGACGGGTCCGCAGGGTGACACCGGTCCGACCGGGCCTCAGGGTGACCAGGGCGCGACGGGTCCGCAAGGTGACCAGGGCCCGACTGGTCCGACTGGGCCTGAGGGCGATGAGGGTGACCAAGGTCCGACGGGTCCGCAGGGTGACACCGGTCCGACCGGGCCTCAGGGTGATGCGGGCGCGACGGGTCCGCAGGGTGACACCGGTCCCACCGGGCCTCAGGGTGACGCGGGTGCGACGGGTCCGCAGGGTGACACCGGTCCCACCGGGCCTCAGGGTGACGCGGGTGCGACTGGCCCGCAGGGTGACACCGGCCCGACCGGGCCTCAGGGTGACGCGGGCGCTACCGGGCCGCAAGGTGACACCGGTCCCACCGGGCCTCAGGGTGACGCGGGCGCTACCGGTCCCCAAGGTGACACCGGCCCGACCGGCCCTCAGGGTGACGCGGGCGCTACCGGTCCCCAAGGTGACACCGGCCCGACCGGCCCTCAGGGTGACGCGGGCGCTACCGGTCCCCAAGGTGACACCGGTCCCACCGGGCCTCAGGGTGACGCGGGCGCCACTGGCCCGCAAGGTGACACCGGTCCCACCGGGCCTCAGGGTGACGCGGGCGCCACTGGCCCGCAAGGTGACACCGGTCCCACCGGCCCGCAGGGTGACGCGGGCGCTACCGGGCCCACTGGTCCTTCGGGGCCGGCCGGGGGACTCGGCGTCGACACGGCGTTCCACAACGGCCTGAAGTACATCGGTGTCGTCAGGTCCGACGGGAGCACCGTGGTCTGGGACCCGAGCCTCTCGACCTGGAACAACATTTCCGGGCTGACGGGTTACCCCGCCGGCGGGGCCACGCTCGTGTCCCTGGCGGTGGAGGGCAACAACCTGCATGTGACCGTTCGCGGTACTGACGGCGTGGGCAACGAGATCGTCCGTCAGACCACATGCGTGATTCAACCGACTCCTGGCACCGGTGGTAACCCGGCTTGGCCTGGAAACTGCACTGCGTACACCGACTTCACGCCGCCGCAGCCGTAAGGCGCGTCGGGTGACGCCGTGGTCGCGTTCGCGGCTTCGGAGTCGAGACGATAAGTGATGTCGGGGACAGGGCGGCGCTTCTGCGCCGCCCTGTCGCTTTTTGTCTCCGGAGCCTCCGGGAATTGAGCATCAAAGTGCAGATGATCATGCTTGGGAGGTATGGGGTGATGGTGCTGCGTCGCTGGTTCGGGCGATCCGCCCCCTGGGTGAGTGGTGTGCCGGTCGGTGGGCGAAAATGACGAATCCTGTTCTGTGGCGCGAGTTGAACGTCCTGGAATCATGGTGATGGGGCTGGATGTCCGGACGCGGATTCCGAAATGGTGGACAACTTGTCCGGCCGTCCATGCCCTTTCTTACTTGATCATGTAACGCCGTATGCGGTGACCAAAGACGCAGCCGGGTAGCCATGTACTGCCGCCATCGCGGCGTTTCCCACCAGACCCTGCTTCGGCGGGTTCATCGAGCACGAGGAAGCACATTGAGAAATCGCGGATGGGTCAGGGGCTCGCGCAGCAAGAGGCGCTCCTGGCTGGTAGTGGCAGCGACGGCCGTCGGGCTCTCGCTGATGTCTTATCCGGCCCAGGCGACCACGTCGCCGGAGGCGGACAACTGGTCGGCCATCGAGCGGATCATCGACACTCACGTCGGCAAGATGGACGACAAGGCCGCGCAGAACGGCGAGAGGCGCGGCGACAAGGTGCGCGGCCCCGGCGCCCGCGACGACGACAAGGTGCGCGTCTCCCACAAGCGCGACGGGGAGAAGGTGCGCGGCTCCCGTGGGCACGACGACTGCCCGCCCTGGGACCGGGACTGCAGGGACCACGACTGCAAGCCCTGGGACTGGGACTGCCACAAGAAGAAGTGCAAGCACCGTTGCCCGACTGGGCCGACTGGCCCCACGGGCCCGACCGGGCCCTCCGGCGCCACCGGCCCCACGGGTCCTGGCGGTGGGACTGGGGCGACCGGTCCGACCGGCCCCACCGGCCCCACGGGTCCTGGCGGTGGGACTGGGGCGACCGGCCCCACGGGTCCGACCGGTCCCACGGGTCCGACCGGTCCCACGGGTCCGACCGGGCCGACCGGGCCTGAGCAGGAGGGTGTCGGCCTCGACACCGCCTTCCAGGGCAACAACAAGTTCATCGGTCAGGTCCAGCCCAACGGCGATGTCATCATCTTCGACCCGGAACTCGGGACGTGGAACGACATCTCCGGCCTGACCGGGTTCCCGAACGGCGGGGCCACCGACATCTCCCTCGCCGTCATGGGCAACGACCTGCACGTCACCGTGCGGGGTACCAACAACGGGGTCCCGGTGACCAGGCAGACGAGCTGCACGGTCACTCCGACGCCCGGTACCGGCGGTAACCCGGCCTGGCCCGGCAACTGCACGGTGTTCACCGACTTCACGCCGTAGCCGGACGGTCCCCTGACCGTCTCGGCGGTCTCGGGGCCGATCCCGGAAGTGACGACCGGTGACAGGCGGGGCGGCGCATCTGCGCCGCCCCGCCGACTCGTTCCGGGCCCTGGTACGGGTCATGGACGGTTCATGCGGGGGACGGGTTCGTTTGCCGGATCCTGGCACGACACCCGGGTATGAAACACCCATTCGGGTAGATATCAGACGGACCAGTGGTATCGGCGTTCCCCTCGGCATCACCAGGATCGCCGGTCGTCCCGAGGGCGTCCGCTCTCGCGCGTCCAGGAAGGAATACCCGTGGGCAACACCGTGACCAGGCATCGGGTCGTACTGGAGAAGGCGGCGCAGGACTTCGCCGACGCGAACTCGCAGCCCCCGTTCATCTACGAGCTGCCTCCCGAGCGGGGACGGCAGGTGCTGGAGGACCTGCAGTCCGATCACACCGTGCCCAAGCCGGCGGTCGACGAGGAGTGGATCGACGTCGAGGGCGGCCCGACCGGGGGCGTTCCCGTACGGATCATCAGGCCCAAGGGCGTGACCGGGACGCTGCCGGTCATCTTCTACATCCACGGGGCCGGATGGGTGTTCGGGTCGGCGCACACGCACGACCGGCTGTGCCGTGAACTGGCCGTCCGCTCGCACGCGGCGCTGGTGTTCCCCGAGTACGACAGGTCGCCGGAGGCCAGGTACCCGACCGCGATCGAGCAGAACTACACGGCCGCGCGGTGGGTGATGGAGCACGGCGCCGAGTACGACCTGGACGCCTCGCGCATGGCGGTGTGCGGCGACTCGGTCGGCGGGAACATGGCCGCGGTGCTCGCGATCATGGCCAAGGAGCGCGGCGACGTGCGCCTGGCGTGCCAGGTGCTGTTCTATCCCGTCACCGACGCGAACTTCGACACCGAGTCCTACCACCAGTTCGCGACGGGCTACTACCTCAACCGGGACGGGATGAAGTGGTTCTGGGACCAGTACACCTCCGACCCCGCGCAGCGTACGGAGGTCTACGCGGCGCCGCTGCGTGCGAGTGCGGGGCAGCTTCGCGGGCTGCCGCCCGCGCTGATCCTCACCGGTGAGGCCGACGTCCTGCGGGACGAGGGCGAGGCGTACGCGGCCAAGCTCCGCGAGGCCAGGGTCGAGGTCACCGCGCTGCGGCTGGCCGGGATCGTGCACGACTTCGCGATGGTCGACCTGCTCCGCGACACCCATGCCACCCAGACGGCCATGGAACTGGCCACCACCACCCTGCGCGACACGCTGCACGCCGGTGAGCCCGAGCCCGCAGGCGAACGTCCGCGTGCTGAGCGCCGTACCGTCCAGGAGATGGCGAGCAGCGTGCTGAACAAGATGCGCGGCGGCTCCTGAGCGCGGGCGTGCGCGTACGCCCACGCTGACACGCGACACGCGCCGACGCGGGCCGACGCGGGCCGACGCGGGCGGACGCGGGCGGACGCGGGCCGCGAAAATTGGGTGGCGTGGCGGCTGGAGGGGCTGCCAGGGTGCGCGGGTGACCGTAGCGCGCGTAGATCTGCTGACCCGCCAGCTCGACATCGCCTGGGCGCTGTTCGAGTACCACCTGAAGGACATCGACGACGCGGCCTGCCTCTGGGAGCCGGCGGCGGTGTGCTGGACCGTCCGGCCCGACGAGCGCGGACGCTGGGTGGCCGACTGGGAGGTGCCCGAGCCCGACCCCGTCCCGGCGCTCACGATCGGGTGGGTGACCTGGCACATCGGCTACTGGTGGACGACCACGCTCGGGCACTGCTTCGGCACCGGGGCGCCCGAACGGGAGGAGATCACCTGGCCGGGCACCGCCGATGCCGCCGCCGGATGGCTGCGGGGCCTGCACGAGGAGTGGCGGGCGCGGCTGGCGGAGCTGACCGACGCCGACCTCGACTCCACCGAGCGCACCCGCACCCTGCCGTGGGGGCAGGAGATGACGCTGGGGGACGTGGCGGGCTGGCTCAACATCGAGCTGACGAAGAACGTCGCCGAGATCGGCCTGATCCGCCACCTGTACGGAGTGCGGGACGCCTGAGCGGAAGGCCGTGCCGCCCTCTCACCCGCGACGGTGCCGGAGCCGGTACAGGCGCACCCGTCCCAGCCCTTGGAGGGCACGCGGACGCAGTGAGGACGGGGCGTACGCGCCGTGGGGCAGCGCGCCGGCGAGGTCGGAGTCGATGAGGACCGTCCCGGGGTAGGCGGTGGCGGTGAGGCGGGCGGCCATGTTGACGGGGGTGCCGAAGACGTCGCCCAGCCGCAGGATGACCTCCCCGTACGCCAGGCCCACCCGGACCTGGGGGAAGTCGGGATCCTCCTCGCACCGCCCCGCCACTTCCAGGCCGATCTCGGCGGCGGCGGTGGGCTCCTCGGCGACGAACAGCACCTCGTCGCCGAGGGTCTTGACCACGCGCCCGCCCTGGGCGGCGACGATGTCGGTGGTCGTCGACTCGAAGCGTTCCACGAACTCGGCGAGGGCGGCGCCCTCCATGCTCCGGCTCCTGCGGGTGAACGAGACGATGTCGGCGAACCCGACGGCGAGCCGGGCGACGCCCGCGGCCGGGTCGGCGGTCGCGCCCGCGGTGGAGCCGGCGGCGCGCATCCCGGCGGCGGCCAGCTGGCGGCGCCAGCCGTGCATGAGCAGCCGCTCGAAGGCCGGCCGCAGTTCCTCGGTGGCCGCCAGCGCGGCGACGACGGCCTCCTCGGTCATGGGCTCGTCCGGCGGGAGCCGTTCGCTGAGCTTCTGCAGCCAGACGTCGCCCAGCCAGCTGGCGAGGCGTCCCATCGTCTGCCCGACCGCCCGGGACAGGCGCAGCACCATGTCCTCGTCCACCAGGTCGTGGCCGAGGAGGTCCCTGATCTCCAGGAGCGCGGCCACGTCACCGTCGGTGAACGCGACCTCGTCGTCGGGCGGGGCCGGGAAGCCGAGCGCCTGCCAGATCCGCCGGGCGTCCTCGTCCGGGATCCCGGAGCGTTCCTCGACCTGCTTGCGGGTGTACCGCAACGGCCCGCCGAGCAGGGCCTCCTCGATATCCTGGGCCTCCTGGGGACCCGCCATGGCCACCTCTATTTGTCATCAGTCGATGTAACAATGGTGACGAGTAAGATCAAGGCGGTCAAGGGAAACGCGAGACCGGCGGGCGGGGATGGCCGAGTACCGAATCGACGAGCTGGCCCGGACAGCGGGGAGCACCGTCCGTAACATCAGGGCCTACCAGGACCGGGGCCTGCTGCCGCCGCCCCGCCTGGAGGGCCGGGTCGGCATCTACGACGACTCCCACCTGGCCCGGCTGCGCCTGATCGGCAAGCTGCTCGCCCGCGGCTACACCTTCGCGATCATCAAGGACCTGCTGTCGGCCTGGGAGACCGGCAAGGACGTCGGCGAGGTCCTGGGGCTGGAGAAGGTCCTCACCGACCCGTGGTCGGACGAGATCCCGGGGACCGCCACGCTGGAGGAGCTGATGGCCACCTTCGGCGGCGACCTGGAGCCGGCGGAGGTCGAGCGCCGCCTGGCGCGCACGATGGAGCTGGGACTGATCGAACCGGAGGGCGACCACTTCCGCGTGCCGAGCCCCCGGCTGCTGCACGTGGGCGCCGAGCTGGTCGCGGCCGGGATTCCCGTGGATTCGGTCCTGGACATCGCCGAGCAGATCCGCGACGACTGCGACGTGATCGCCGGGCGGTTCGTCGACCTCGTCCGCGAGCACGTCTTCCAGCGCCTGGAGGACGAGGGTGGTGAGGACGTCGCCGAGGCCGCGGCGATGGTACGGCGGATGCGCCCGCTGGTGAAGATGGTCGTCGACCCGTTCATCGCGCGGGCCATGGAGAGCAGGGTCCAGGTCGCCCTCGGCGCGCAGCTGGAGCAGATCCGCGACCACATGGCCGCCGCCGTGACCGTGGACGACGCCGGCGCCCGGCGCTGACCGTCAGAACAGCGAGGCGCCCCAGACGACCTCGACCTCGCGGGTGTCGCCGGTCTCCGAGTCGATGAAGGTGACCGTGGCCTCGCCCGGCACGGTGAGGAGGGCCCCGCTCAACGTGATCGACACGTCGAGCGTGCGGCCCTTGGCGAGATCGCCCCGCGGGTGGGAGACCGAGACCCGCGCGGAGGAGGACACGGCGTTCCAGGTGACCGGCCCGTCCTCCGCGGTCAGCTTCACGTTCGCGGTCTTGGTCCCGTACAGCTCGACCTTCGCCGGTACGACCGCCAGCTGGCCCGACGGCGGCGGCATCGGGGAGGCCGGGGGCGACGAGGCGGGAGGAGAGGGCCGCCGTTCGTCCTGCTGGGGCCCGGACGGGCGGCCCGCGCCGCCCCCCTCCGCCACCGGCGGGGACGCCTGCGGCGGGCGGGCCGATTCGTGTCCCCGACCGGCGTCCGGCTTCGATGGGGCCTGCTGGGTGATCGACGGCTGGGGCCGGGTGTGGAACGGCGGCCAGTAGATCGTCGGGCTGCCCAGCCCGGGACCCATCAGCAGCGCCGCGAGCATCGCGGTGACCAGGGCCCCGACCATGCCGCCGCCCGCGAACAGCCAGCGCTTGGTGAACGGGGACGGCATGTCCGGCTGGATGGGCAGGCCCTCGGGCGTCAGGCCGCCGCCCCGCGCGGCGATGTCGGCCCGGTAACCGGCCAGCTCGGGGTCGGTCGCGGTGTGCGTCACCCGATGCCGCAGGGCCGCGGGGAGGACGGGCGAGGGCGCCAGCGCCAGCAGCGCGGCGGCGTACACCCCGGAACGGCGCTCGCAGTCGGCGCACTCGTGGTCCGGCGGACGTACGGTGGCGCGTTCGACGGTGTCCCGCGTGGCGGCCGGGTCCTGGCCGTCCCGGCGGAGCCTGCACACGACCCAGCGGGCCGGGCCCGACGACCGGCGGGACCGGGCGGCCGGTACGGCACGGGCGCCGCGCGGACCGTCCTCGAACGCGCGCGGTGAACGCCCCGCCGCGCCTCCCGTGGCCGCGTCCGCGTCCGCGTCCGCGTCCGCCGGAGACTCGTCGCGCGGCGCGGTGGGCTTCTTGGCGGCCGCCTGCCCGACCACGCCGTCCACGGGGGCGGCGGTGGCGGGGCCGGTGTCGCGGTCGGTGTCGCGGTCGCCGGGGGTGTCGGTGTCGGTGTCGGACTGGCGGCGGTCCGCGGCGCAATGCTCGGCCGCCAGCAGCAGCTCGGTCGCGTAGGCGTCCTCCAGGGCGATACGGGACCTCGCCACCCGGGCCGCGGCCCGCCGGGAGGAGATGCCCAGCACGATGCCGATCTCCGCGGGGAGCAGCCCGTGCCGGACGGCGAGCAGCAGCGCCTCCTGGTCGCCGGCGTCCAGCCTGCCGAGGGACGCCTCCAGCAGCCTGCGCAGCTCGGCGGACGGCGGCAGATCGTCCGCCGACGTCGCGCCTGGCCCGCCGCCGGCCGGTGCCGCCGGTGCCGCGCCGGCCGTCGCCGTCCCGGGCCGCCTGCGGGCGGGCGCGCCCGGGGCCGCCGCCCGCAGGACCCGCGGCAGCGAACGGGACGGCCTGCCGCCCCCCTCGGCCCGCGGCGGCTCACCGGCGGGACGGTCCAGCAGCGGCGCGTCACTGAAATCGACGTCCGGCTCCCAGTACAGGACCCTGTTCCGGCCCCGCTGGACGCAACGGCGCCGGGCCGCCCCGTACAGCCAGGAACGCAGCCGCAGGTGGTCGCGCATTCGCGGCGCGCGGCGGCAGGCGTCGATGAAGGTGTCGTGGACGATGTCCGCGGCGGTCTTGTACTGCCCCGACATGGACAGGACGTAATCGTACAGTCGCTCAGCGTAAGCATCGTAGAGAGCGGTCAGAGCGCCGTCGTCGCCTTCGTTGAGCCTGTGGACCAACCGGCGGTCGGCCGCGGCGTTGAAGGATGACCACCTGGGCATATGCGCTCCCGGCACCGGCACGTGGGAGACCCGCCCTCGCGGGGCCGTCTGGGTATTCGGCTCAACCTGCATACACCCGTACGCCCCATCCGCACCACTTGATCCCGGGAAATGACGATGAAGGTGACGCTGGGGTGACACTCGCCAAGCGCAACGCATTCGTCCGAACATTAGCGTGACCAGTCGGTCACATGCTAGGGGCGCGTACCGGGGCGCCCTCCGGTCAATGTGGGCCAGATCATAGGAACCTGATCGTGCGGGCGGACAGTCCGTGCATGTGGAGATGAGTATGCGTGCCCGTGTTCACGCCGGGGACCCGGATGCGTTCAGAGAATTGTTCGACGAACACGCTCGCTCGGTGTACAACCACGCCTTCCGACTGACGGGGAACTGGTCGGTGGCGGAGGACGTGGTGTCCCTGACCTTCCTTGAGGCATGGCGGCTGCGCGACCGGGTCGACGTCGGTGCCGGCGGCGGGTCGCTGCGCCCCTGGCTTCTCGGCATCGCCACCAACGTCGCACGCAACGTACGCCGCGCCGACCGGCGGCACGACGGCGCGCTGGCGCGGCTTCCGAGGCAGGAGGCGGCACCGGACTTCGCCGAGGAGGTCACCGCCCGCATCGATGATCGAGAACGGCTCGCCCAGGTGCGTACGGCCCTCGCGGCGCTGCGCAAGCCCGAGCGCGAGGTGCTGGCGCTGTGCGTGTGGGCGGGGCTCGACTACGCCGAGGCGGCCGAGGCGCTCGGCGTGCCGGTCGGCACGGTGCGCTCCCGGCTGTCCCGAGCGCGCAGGAAGCTGAGCAGGCTCGTCGCCGCGGGAAGACTTCGGCCGCCCGAAGGAGACCGGGAACCGCGGGCCGGCCGCGGACAGGGAGAAGGTGACCGCGGGAACGCGGTCCGGCTCGCTCAGGAGAACACCCGATGAACACCATCTCGCCCCAGCCCGACCCGGACGAACGTGAGGAACTGGCGCGGCTGCTGCCGGGGCCGGTGGAACGGGACCTGCCGAGCGGCCGTCACCGACGCATCCAGGAGTTCGTGATGAGCCAGATCGACCAGGACCCGCGACCGGCCGAGCAGCCCGCGCGGCCCGATCATTCCGCGCGGCCCGATCAGTCCGAGCAGTCCGCGCGGCCCCCGCGCCGTTCATCGAAGCGGCGGCCCGTTCTCCTGGCCTCGGCGCTGACCGCCGTCGCCAGCACGGCCGCCGCCGTGGTGGTGATCGGCGGGGGCGGTTCCGGGGGGGCCGCCGGGGAGCCGGGGCACGGCCCGGCCACGTCCGCGGCGACGTCGCCGTCCGGCCGTCAGATCCTGCTCGCCGCCGCGGGCACGGCGGAGCGCGCACCGCAGGGTTCCGGCACGTACTGGCACGTCAAGACGACGTTCACCGCTCGCGATGGAGGCGCGCGAACCTCGCTGGAGAGCTGGACCCGGCGGGACGGCGGGGTCTGGTGGAAGGGGGAGAAGACCGGCGGCAAGGTGGTCAGGCTCACCTCGTCCACTCCGTTCCGGCTGGGCGGCCCCGAGGTGAGCTTCGAGCAGCTCCAGAAGCTGCCGGCCGAGCCGGACGCGCTGAAGTCGTGGATCGCCGCGTCCCACATGCGCAACCCCGTCAAGACCAGCGCCGGCCGGCCCGGCGCCGACATGCGGAACCAGCTCGTCTTCGACGGGCTGGTCTCCCTCATCTCCCAGCTGCCGTCGACGCCGAAGGTCCGTGCCGCCGCGTTCCGCGCGATCGCCTCCTACCCGAACGTCACGAGCCTCGGTACGGTCAAGGGCGGCCAGGGCCTGTCGTTCTCCCTCGGGGGAGGGAAGAAGGCGAGTCTGGTCGTCGATCCGAAGACGTCCCGGATCACCGACACCGACTTCTTCGTCTCGGTGGAGGGAACGCGGGTCACGGTCCCGGGCGGCGCCACCATCACCGCCGGGTGGACGAACCAGCCGCCCAAGTAGACAGCGCAGGGGGCCGGGCCTGCGGTGGACGGCGCCGCCGTCCACCGCAGGCCCGGCCGCCCGGCCGGGGAGTGGTCGCCCTCCAGCAGGCGACGGGAAGAGCGGTCCTGGAGCCCTGCGCCCCCTTGTGTCGCTGTGCAGCGGTCGAGCCACTGCTTCACGCAGCGGCGAGACCCCGCAGGTGCGGGCCTTCCGGGCCCGCGCTCTATTGCCAGGTCGCGGCGTCGGGGTCGATGCCGTGGGCACGCGCGCTGGCGTCGATGATTCGACGGAACCACGTGGAAAGGCCGGAGCGGATGCCGTCGTAGTGGGCGGCGAATGCCGGATCGGCCTCGAACATGCGGCCGAGACAGACCTGCATCTGCCTGGTGAGGGGAAAGTACGAGGCGAAGACCTCGCGATGCCGCTCGACGAGCTCATTCGCTTCCGGGCTACCAGGGGTGACTCCGGCGTCCATCGCATCCCCGAGGGCGCGGTCGAGACCGGCGACGGCGTCGGCGATGGCCTGCCATTCCTCCGGACCGCGAGAGGCCGAACGTTCGGCGTACTGCAGCCATTGCGCGGTGCCTCCGTAGCGCTCACGGGCTTGGGCGGGCCAGTCCGGGTTCCACTGGGGGCCGAGGATCGCGGCCTGCTGCTCGGTGGTCAGCAGCAGGCCGCGCTCGTGGGCGTCGATCATCCGATCCAGTCCGGCGGCGAGCTCCTGGAGGCGTTCGATCCGTTCAGCGAGCCGGGTGCGCTGCGCGCGCAATGCGCCGGGCACGTCCGCGGTCGAGTCGTCCAGGATGGCCTGGATCCTGTCCAGGCCGAGACCGAGCTCACGGTAGACGACGATGCGGTGCAGGCGTTCCAGGTCACCAGCGGTGTAAAGCCTGTATCCGGCGGCCGTGCGCAGCGACGGCCGCGCCAGCCCGATCTCATCCCAGTGGTGCAACGCGCGGACCGTCACGCCCAGCCGCGCCGAGACCTGACCGACCGTCAGGCCATCGGCGTCACTGGCATCAGGCATGTTCCTCATTGTCGCCGCCGTCGGCACCCGGTGGGGTGATCCCGATGGCTTCAAGGTTCCGCGCCTCCTGGCTGTCCGGATCGAAGGGCTTCGCCGCGGTGAGAACGATCCGTGCGTTCTCAGGTGTGATCAGCTCGACATCGCGGGTGTTCCAGGGAGTGTCCCGGGGGCCGTCGACCGAGTCCGGGCGCAACGCACGGCAGGCCTCGGCAAGGGAATCGACCTGGCTGAGCACGCACGAGAAACTGAAGCTGATCGCCGGTGCCTGCTCCGGAACGCTCGCCGCCGAGACGAGGAGCACGTCCTGGAACGCCCACCGGCGCAGATGCACGAGCCTGCCGGGGATGCTGAACAGCTCGAAGAACCCGGGCCCGCGCACCCAGAAGTCCACCGACGCCGCCAGATCACTCGTGGGGATCGTCGGGAACGCAGGCATTCCATAGATGCCACGGAAAGGCTCCGGCGGGACCGCATCCGGACCGGGAGTGGGTACGGGACTGATCTCGAACGCGTTGTAGTAGTCGCTCATGCACCCAACCCTCCAGCCTCACGCAACGTGAGGGTCAAGCCAGATCCGTGAACCCCGTTCCTCTGGCCGGGCACATGGGCGGAGCGTCCACCCGGCGAACGTTCGTTGTGAGTGGGTTCGTCGCGATGGTTCGTCGCAGAGCGGGGCGTCGCGGAGCGGGGCGTCGCGGAGCGGGTCGTACGGGGCCCCCGCCATTCGGGTTTCCCGGGGAAGGCCGGGCGGGCGACCCCGTACGACGCCTGTCCGTGGCCCTGGGACGCTCCAGCGGATCCCAGGGCCACGGGGTCCGGTTCACCGGGTCGGGTGCAACGCACTGATGGTGTGTCCACCCGGCGAACGTTCGTTGACGCCGGGCTAGTCGAGAATCACCAGCAGGCCGAGCACCCGCCGCCACCAGCCCCGCCGCCCATGCCGCCCATGAACCGGCCTGGACGGGACGCTCGGCCGGAGAGGATGTGAAGGACCCGGAGGGCGCGGAGATCGTGGAGGGCGCGGGGGACGTGGAGGACGTGGAGCCGCCGCCGGTCTCGTACGCGCAGCACCGGCGGACCGGGGTGCCGAACGCGTTGCTCCGCCGGGCCGGGGTGCCGGACGTGAGGGCTCCGGACGGGATGGCAACGGACGCGAGGGCGGTACGGGCCTGGCCGTCGCGCGGGGCCTGGGGACAGGTTGAGGTCTGGAGGCAGGCTGAGGGGAGGGCGACCGCGCCTGCGAACGCGCTTGGGGAGGCGCCTGCGAACGTGTCTGCGAACGTGTCTGCGAACGAAGGCCCTCAAGGCGGCGCGCGAGTTCTGCCGGATCGCCCGCCTCCACCAGCAGGTCGCGGCCGTGGCCATCCCGCGCGATCGCCCACCACTGCCCGGTGAAGTCGCCTCTCCACGCGCTCACCCCCGGGAACCGGCGCTGGATCTCCGCGACGATCAGGTCGGGATCGACCTCGATCGCCGCCCAGGGCGCGACCGCGATCACCGTCCGGCTCCGTCCACGGTAGGGGGGTCCACGGGATGGCGGTGGGCGAGGAGGCCCACAACGGCGAGGATCGCGTCGGTGATCCGGTCCGCCTGCGCCAGCGGCTCGCCGCGAACGGTCCAGAACCACGGGTTGTCGAAGTCCTCAGGACGCCGCCGCAGCGTGATCGAGTCCTCCCTCGGCGCCGCCTTGGGGCAGCAGGCCGGCACCTTGGAATTGATCACGCGCATCCCGTGCTGCGTCCACTCCACCTCGTAGCCGCGCGAGCTGAGTTGCGCGCCGAGTACGGCGAGCCGATTGGTCGGGGTCGTACCATCTGCCATGGGTCGGAGTCACTTTCCGGCCAAGGCCCCGGATCCCCCGGTGTTCGAGCACCGGGCCGGGGCCGCCTTGTTGTCGGGGATGGTGCGCGGGCCACAGTCGCCTTACCCGTGCACATCTTGTGACTCTCAGTGAACCCCTGACGTGGCCTCAGCGGGAGAGGAGAATGTCGGAGACTTTGTCTCCGGGTCTCTCCGGGTCCCCGAAATGATCACGAGGTGGCCGTTGAGTGAGAAACCGCGCCCGACCTGGGCCGTTCGCCTCCAGGTAGAACGCGAAAGGCGCAAATGGAGCAAACGCCGGATGGCGTGCGAACTCATGAAGGCCGCCGGAGTTGCACATGCATCGGTGGACAACATCACTCGGCAGATGCTCGACTGGGAGAAGGGTCTGCACTTCCCTCGCGATTGGACCGACGCCTATGCGATCGCGTTCGACACCACGCCGGCCGAACTCTTCGGTGACGCCCCGCCCATGTGGGCATCTTCCTTGCATGAACCTCTCGCAGAGATCGAGGACGACGTGAAGCGCCGCGCCCTGCTGGGGATTCTCGCCACCGCCGCGGCGACCGTTCCGCTCGGCTACGAGGGCGAACGCCAGCGCGCGGCCTTGAACAGCGCGTTCGGTGCCGCCCCGACCGAACGGGACGCCGACACCTGGGAGCGGGTCGCCTACGACTACGCGCACGAAGTGGGCACGATCCGCACTCCGGCACAGGTCGTCCTACCCGAACTCCTCACCGACCTCGGTGAGCTCAGCATGCTCATCCCACAGGCGACCGGACCAGCACGACACCGGCTGATCCATTCGGCAGCCGAACTCGCGGCGTTGACGGCGATCGCCTTCACCCAGATCGAGGATTTCCGGAGCGCACGCCGCTGGTGGCGGAGCGCGGCGCGGGCGGCCGACGAATCCGGCGATCACCTGCTCTCGGCCCGAGTGCGGGGAAAGCAGGCCGTGTTCTCTCTCTACGAAGCGGACCGACCTGAGCTGTCGAGCCTCGGTACCGCAGAGGAGGCCATCGCGATCGGCCGCGGCGTACCGTGCGGAGGGATTGCCAGCGCCTACGCCGCCAAGGCCCAGGCACTCGCCCAACTCGGCCGCCACACTGAGGCGGTCGGCGCTGTCGAGAAGCTGCGGAAGGTGTTCGACAAGCTGCCGGACGAGACCCGGGACGATACCGCCTCCCAGTGGGGGTGGTACGAGCATCGCCTGCATTTCGTCGTCAGCCACGTGTACACCCTTGGCGGCGACGTCTCACGCGCCAACGCGGCACAGGACGCGGCGGAAGCCCTGCGCCCAGGCAGGATCTCTTTGGGACGGGCTCAGGTCGAGTTGCACCGAGCCGGCTGCATGTTGCGTACCGGCGACATCGACGAGGGTGCCCGGCATACGGTGCGGGTGCTCGAACGGCTGCCCGCCGAGTTCGCCAGCGACGGGCTGGTGCGCCGTACGGCGGTGACGTCGCTGGGGCTGGCGCCGCCGGACGCGACGAACCGTCCCTCGGTGCGGGAGGCCCGCGAGCTGCTCGCCCTGACCTCGGGAGAACGATGACTCCGACGGATCTCGCCTTCAGCAGGCACGACGCGGCCTCGGCCGAGAAGATCCTCGACACCGTCATCGTGCCGCTGTACGAGGCGAGCCATGCCGACGTGATCGGGAACCCCTTCTACTCCAGTGAACGGTTCGCCGAGCGGGTCCGTGGCTACTGCGCGGCGCCGGGGTTCGAGATCGTCCTCGCCCGGATCGATGATCGGCCGCTGGGACAGGCGTTCGGCTACGCGCTGCCGCCGAAGGCCCGATGGTGGAACGGCCTGACGACGCCCGTACCGGACGGCTTCACCGAGGAGACCGGCGCCCGCACCTTCGCGTTCAACGAGCTGATGGTCGTCCCGGAATGGCAGGGCAAGGGCGTCGCGCATGCTCTGCATGACGAACTGCTGAACGGCCGGGCCGAGGAACGGGCGACGCTGCTCGTCCGCGAGGACAACACGCCCGCGCGGACCGCGTACGTCCGGTGGGGATGGCAGAAGATCGGGAAGCTGCGCCCCTTCCCGGACGCGCCGCACTTCGACGCCATGGTGATCGAGCTGCCCCTGCCCACATGAGCCGCAACTGCCGTCGCAGGCCGCTGCCGCTGCCGCTGCCGCTGCCGCCGCCACTGCCGTTGCCGCTGCCGTCGCCGTCCGTACCGCATCCCTGACCGGCGCACGGTGACGGCCGGGCCGGGCCGGTCAGCGGTCGACCCGGCCGACCCGGCCGACCCGGTACGTGATGTGGGTGGCCTCGGGGGTGTCGACCGTGTCCAGATGCTCCAGCTCGGGCCCGGCGGTGCCGTCGAACAGGGCGGTGCCGGACCCCAGCAGCAGCGGGACGATGTGCAGCCGCAGGCGGTCGACCAGTCCGGTTCGCAGCGCCTGCCGGACGATCGACGCGCCGCCCATCACGTGGACCCGCTTACCGCCGGCGGCGGCCGAGGCCGCTTCGATCGCGGCGGCGACCCCGCCCGTCTCGAACGTGAACGTGGTGTCGCCCTTGCGCACCACCTCGTGCGGCCGGTGGGTCACGACGAAGACCGGCATCCGGTAGAAGCCGTCGTCCCCCCAGCCGCCGGTCGCCTCGTACACCGTCCGGCTCGTCACGACGGCGCCGGACGCGGCGAACGTCGCCTCGCTCAGCCGCCGCCCCTCCTCGTGCTCCAGCCACGCGTGCAGCGCCATGCCGCCCTTGCCCAGGCCGGGCCATTCGTCCAGGTCGGGACCGGTGACGAAGCCGTCCACCGACATGGAGATGTCCACCTCAACGAGTGCCATGCCCAGGTAGACGCGTCCCGGCCGGAAACTCACCGATGATCCGGTCGTCTTTCTTCGTCCGTACGGGTATGAGCGTTGCCGTGGACACCGCGAGTTTCGCGGACCTGACCCGCCGGTACCACCGCGAACTGCAGGTCCATTGCTACCGGATGCTCGGTTCGTTCGACGAGGCCGAGGATCACGTGCAGGAGGTCTTCCTACGGGCGTGGCGGTCCCGGGACGCGTTCGAGGAGCGTTCCAGCGTCCGAACGTGGCTGTACCGCATCGCCACGAACGTCTGCCTGGACACCTTGCGGCGCACGACCCCGCCGCTGCAGCCGTACCCCGACCACCTGCTCGACGAGAGCCCCGGCCCGGACGCGGTGGCGATCGGCCGCGAGACGATCTCCCTGGCGTTTCTCGCCGCGATCCAGCTTCTGCCGCCCCGCCAGCGGGCCGTTCTCATCCTGCGGGACGTGCTGTCCTGGCCCGCGAGCGAGGCCGCGGCGCTGCTCGGGACGAGCGTGCCGGCGGCCAACAGCGCCCTGCAGCGGGCCCGGACGACCCTGCGCGAACGGTGGCGGGGCGGTCGGCTGGAGTGGGCGCCCGCCGCCGAACCGGACCCCGCCGAACGCGAGCTGCTGGAGCGGTACATCGCCGCACACGAGAAGGCCGACCCGGAGGCACTGATCGATCTGCTCCGGGAGGACGTCCGGCTGACCATCGGCCCCGGCGCCGGCGAGTGGACCGGCAAGGCCACGGTCGCGCGGGCGCTGCGCCAGGACATGAACACGCTGGGACAGTGGCGGATGCTGCCGACGGCCGCCAACCGCCTTCCGGCCGTCGGCGCCTACGTCCGCGGCGCGGGCGACACCGCGTTCCGCCCCTTCGCGCTGGTCGTCCTGACCCCGGAGGCCGGTCTCCTCGCCGCGATGGACTCGTTCGAGACGCCCGGACTGTTCGCCGCGTTCGGCCTCCCGGAGAGCCTGGCCCCTACACGTTGACTTGCGGCGAGTTGCTCTGTCCGGCACCGCGTGGGGCAGCAACTCGCCGCAAGTCAACGTACGGATGAACGGGCGGGCGGGGCAGGCGACTCTTACCGCTTTACACGTTGTATGGGCTCCAGGCGCGGCGTACGTTCACCGCGTGGGCCATCACCCGACAGTTCGCGGACATACCCGAACCGGATCCGGGACGGTGCCGCCCGCGGCCACCGGCCGGGCCGTATCGGGAGCCAGGCCGAGCCTCCGCGAGGAGCAAAGGAATCTGACCCGGGCCCGGATCCTCGACGGGGCCGTGGCCGTGTTCGACACCGGATCGTTCGTCGAAGCGACGATGGAGGACATCGCGCGCGCGGCGGGAGTCACGCGCGTGACGGTCTACGCGCACTTCGCCGGGAAGACCGAGATCCTGCGGGCGCTCGTGACGCGCGTGTACGAGGTCGCCGACGACATCTACGCCGATCTGGCCGCCCTTCCGGCCTGGACCCGCCAGGGAGTCCGCGGCTGGCTGGAGGGCGCGACGGCGCGCTGGCACCTGGTGGCCCCGGTGGTCCGGGCGCTCGCCGCCGCCGGTCCCGCGGCGACCGGTGAGGGCGCCCGCGACCGTTACCGCGCCGCTCGTGAACGGCACGTCGCCCTGCTGACCGAAGACCCCCGCCGCTGGCGTGGCGTCCCCCCGGCGGAGGCCCGGCAGCGTGCCTTGATGGCGGTGCTGCAACTGGAGTCGTTCCTGTCGGTGTGGCTGGCGGGCGGCTGGCCGGTGGAGACCGACGATCCGCTCGACCTCCTCGCCGACGCTCTCTGCCACCTGCTGATGCCCGCGCTGTCCCCCGGGCCGGGCTGATGCTCCCGATTGCACGCCCGCCCGCGCCCGCGCCCGTGCCCGCCCGTCCCGTGCCCGCGCACCTCGTGCCCGCGCACCCCGTGCCCGCGCACCCCGCGCCCGCGCACCCCGTGCCCGCGCACCCCGCGCCCGCGCATTCAGGGTGCCCGTCCGGCGCCTGCGCCCGCGCATGGCCGCCTCCGCATCCGCCCGTCCCGTGCCTGCGCATTCAGGGTGTGCCCGTCCCGCGCCCGTGCGCGTGCACCCCGCGCTCGCGCACGGCCGCCTCCGCGTCCGCTCGCCCGCCCGTTCGCCCGTCCGCCGTCCGCCCGCCCGCCCTTTCGCCCGCCCGCCGTCCGCCCTTTCGCCGCCCTGCCCGTGCTCCATGGCCTCGTCACGCGGCGCGGCGGTGGCCTGCTCCCGTCTGCCTCGGCCTGTCCTCCCGCCAAGTGATCAACGACATCCGTCTCGCAGAGGAGTGTGTGATGACGACCGTACGACCGTGGTCCGAGCTGTTCGGCGCACCCGACCGGCTCGAGATCGACCCGGAGTTCGCCAGGCTGCGCGAAGAACGGCCACTGCAGCGGGTCCGCCTGACCTACGGCGAACCCGCCTGGCTGGCGACCCGTTACGAGGACGCCAAGCTCGTCCTCAGCGACCCCCGCTTCAGCCGCGCCGCCGCCACCGGACGCGACGAACCCCGCACCCGGATGTACTCGGGCTCGTCCGCGTCCCTGCTGAGCTACGACCCGCCCGAACACGGCCGCCTGCGCAGGCTGGTGGCCAAGGCGTTCACCGCCCGCCGCGTCGAACGGCTGCGCCCCCGCACCCAGCGGATCGCCGACGACCTCGTCGACCGCATGGTGGCCGCCGGGCCGCCCGCCGAACTGGTCGAGGACTTCGCGCTGCCCCTGCCGATCACCGTCATCTGCGAGCTGCTCGGGGTTCCCGTCGCCGACCGCCGCGACTTCCGGCTGTGGTCGGACGCCTTCCTGTCCACGACCAGGTTCACCCCGGAGCAGGTCACCGAGTACACCGGGCGGCTGTGGGACTACATGGCGGGCCTGATCGACGACCACCGCCGGACGCCGCGCGACGACCTCATCGGCGCGCTCATCGCGGCCCGCGACGAACAGGACCGGCTGTCGGAGGACGAGCTGCTGGCGATGGCCGTGGGGATCCTGGTCGCCGGACACGAGACCACCGCCTCGCAGATCCCCAACTTCGTCTACACGCTGCTCACCCACCCCGCCCAGCTCGCGGCCGTGCGCGCGGACCCCGGGCTGATCCCTCAGGCGGTCGAGGAACTCATGCGCTTCGTCCCGCTCGGCGGAGGCGCAGGCAGTGCCCGGTACGCGCTCGAAGACGTCGAGGTGGGCGGCGTGAAGGTGCGCTCCGGTGAACCCGTCGTGGTCGCGGTGCACTCGGCCAACCGCGACGAGTCGGTCTACACCGACCCCGACACTCTCGACCTGAACCGCCACCGCCAGGAGCCGGCCCACATCGGGTTCGGCCACGGACCGCACCACTGCCTGGGCGCCCAGCTCGCCCGCATGGAACTCCAGGTCGCCCTGGGAACCCTGCTGGGACGACTCCCCGGGCTGCGGTTCGCCGGTTCGGAAGAGGACATCGTGTGGAAGACCGGAACGGCCACCCGCGGACCGGAACGCCTGCCGCTCACCTGGGACGAGCCGCGCCCACGTTCGTCCGCCACCGGTTGGGCCGCCGAGCCGGCCGCGGAACCGGCCACCGAGACGTCCGCCGGAACGTCCGCTGAATCGCACGCCGGAACGTCCGCCCAATCGCACGCTGGAAGGCCCGCCGGAACGTCCGCCGGAACGCCGGCTGAATCGCACGCCGGAACGTCCGTGGAGAGGAGCCCCGCATGACCGATACGACCTGGCTGATCGAGGTGGACGGAGGCACCTGCATCGGCTCCGGCATCTGCGCCGGGACCGCCCCGGACCACTTCACCGTCGAGAACGGCACGTCCCGGCCCGCGCGGCGGCGGACCGAGCCCGCCGACCGGGTACTGGATGCGGCGGAGTCGTGCCCGGTCGAGGCGATCACCGTCCGCGACGAGGGAACCGGGGAAGTGATCGCCCCCGAGCCGTGATCGCACCCGGCTCACCGGCAGGGGAGCGGCCCAGAACCTGCCCGCACCCCTGCCGGAGCCGGCCGACCCCAGGCCGTCCCGGTCTGCGGGGTTCACTCCTCCGCGAGGATCTCGTCACCGACGAGGCCGCGTAGCCGGTCGTTGGCCCGCTCAAGGGTGGTGAGGGTGATCTCGCGCTGTTCGGGACCGGCTTCCCCCATCGCCTCTTCGGCCAGTTCGGCCCAGGCGCGTTCGATGTCCGGCAGCAGTTCGTGACCGGCGTCGGTGACCACGATGCGCACCTGGCGGCGGTCGGAGGGCACCGGCTCGCGCCGGAACCAGCCGCCCTTCTCCAGCCGGGCCAGGCTGCGGGTCGCGGTCGGCGGCTCGATGCCGAGACGTGCGGCCAGCTGCGAGACCGTCATGCCGTCCGGCTCCTGCGCCAGGAACCACAGCAGTACGTCCTGGCCGGGATGCAGGCCGAGCGCCGCGAGCTTGCGCGCCTTGGCTTCGCGGTAGAGCTTGCTCATCTTGTTCAGCGCCCGATTGACGCGCATCGCCTCGCTTGCCTCCACGGATCGATCCTACTAACGTTTAGCCGACTAATAGATAGTCGGCTAAGCATTGGAGAGGCATGGATCTCGGACTCGACGGCCGGGTCGTCCTGGTCACGGGAGCGTCCGGCGACATCGGCGGGGCGATCGCCAGGACGTTCGCGAAGGAGGGCGCACTGGTGGCCGCAGGCTGGCACAGGGGTGAGGAACGGGCCCGCGCCCTCGTCGACTCGATCGTCCAGGAGGGCGGCAAGGGGGCGGCGGTACGGATCGACCAGCGCGACCCGGCGTCGGCCGAGGCGGCGGTACGGGAGGTCGAGCGGGAGCTCGGCGACGTCTCCGTCCTGGTCGCCAACGCGGTCGCGTGGCCGGCCATGGCCCCGGAGACCTGGCAGAGCCTGGTCGACGGCTTCACCGTGAACGTGACCGGAACGCTCGCGCTGATCGACGCCGTCCTCCCCGGCATGAGGAGCGCCGGAGGAGGACGGCTGGTGCTGGTCTCCTCCGACGTGGTCGATCAGCCGATGCCCGCGGGCGTGGCCTACCCCGCCGCCAAGGGGGCGCTGGAGACGGCCGCCAGGGTGCTCGCCGTGCGCGAGGCCCGGCACGGCGTGCTGACGAACGTCGTCCGGCCCGGCTTCACGCTGACGGAACGGGCACTGACCACCCCCTGGCTCGGGCAGGAGGCGATCGACTCCGAGTCCGCCGAGACGCCCACGGGCCGCATCTGCACTCCCGAGGACGTCGCCTCCGCCGCCGCCTACCTCGGCTCGTTCGCGAACGGGCACGTCAACGGGGAGGTCCTCTCCGTCGCGGGCGGCCGGCACCTGACCCGCTGAGCCGCGCCGGAGGAACGGGCGGACCGGTTCTCCGCCCGGCGGCCTCCAGGCTGCCGGGCCGGGCCACCGAGCTGGGCCGTCAGCGCGGCCGTCAGCCCGGCCGTCAGCCGGCCGGCCGCCGCCGGCCGGCCGCCGCCGGCCGGCTGCCAGTCGGCCGCTAGTCCAGGCGGACCACATCCAGATCGCCGTCGTGGTACATCTTCCGGAGCGTCACCTTGGAGAACTTGCCGACGCTCGTCTTCGGCACGGCCTCGATGAACGACCAGCGTTCCGGAAGCTGCCACTTCGGGATCCGGCCGGTCAGGAACTCCCTGAGCTGCTCGGCCGTCACCGCGGCGCCCTCCCGTACGACCACCGACGCCAGCGGGCGCTCCTGCCAGCGGTCGTCCGGGACGCCGACCACCGCGGCCTCGACGATGTCCGGGTGCGCCATCAGGTGGTTCTCCAGGTCGACCGAGGAGATCCACTCCCCGCCCGACTTGATCACGTCCTTGGCCCGGTCGGTGAGGACCAGATAGCCGTCTGATGAGAGCGTCCCGACGTCGCCGGTACGCAGCCAGCCGTCGTGGAACCTGGCCGGATCCTCGTCCAGGTAGTACGAGCCGGTGATCCACGGGCCGCGGATCTCGACCTCGCCGACCGCCTCGCCGTCGTCGGGCAGCACGACGTCGCCGTCCCCGACGATCCGTACCTCCAGCCCGGCCAGGATGCGGCCCTGGGTGACCCGGTGCCGCCAGGCGTCCTCGCCCTCCGCGCCCACCGGCGGATGCGCCATCGTCGCCACCGGCGAGGTCTCGGTCATCCCCCAGGCTTGGACGATCCGTACCCCGATCTCGTCGAAGCCGCGCATCAGCGCCTCCGGCACCGCCGAGCCGCCGCACGGGACCAGCCGCAGCGAGCTGAGGTCGGCGCCGTGCTCCTTGACGTACCGCAGGACGTCCGCCCAGATGGTGGGCACGGCACCGGCGATCGTGGGCCGCTCCGCCTCGATCAGCCGTACCAGCGGCTCGGCCTGCAGGTGGCGGTCAGGCATGACCAGGGACGCGCCCGCCATCATCGCCGCGTACGGCAGGCCCCAGGCGTTGGCGTGGAACATCGGCACCACCGGCAGGACCCGGTCGGCGGCGCTCATGGCCAGGGAGTTCCCGGTAGAGGTCGCCATCGAATGGAGGTACGCCGACCGGTGCGAGTACACCACGCCCTTCGGATTGCCCGTGGTGCCGCTGGTGTAGCACATGGCGGCGGCCGACCGTTCGTCGATCTCGGGCCAGTCGAACGAGGCGGGCTCGGCCGCGAGCAGCTGCTCGTAGGAGTGCAGCTCCTTGCCCGCCTCCGCCAGCGGCGCGGTGTCCCCGTCGCCCACCACGATCACGTGCCGGACGGTCGTCATCTTGGGGAGGACGGGGGCCAGGAGCCCGATCAGCGAACCGTCCACGATGACGACCCGGTCCTCCGCGTGGTTCGCGATGTAGACCAGCTGGTCGGGGAAGAGCCGGAGGTTGAGCGTGTGCAGCACGGCCCCCATGGAGGGGATCGCCAGGTACGCCTCAAGGTGCTCGGCGTTGTTCCACATGAACGTGGCCACCCGCTGGTCGCCGTCCACCCCGAGCCGGCGCAGCGCCCCCGCCAGCCGGGCGGCGCGTTCGCCCAGCTCGGCATAGCTCCGCCGGCGGGTCCCGTCGCCGGTCCAGGTGACGACCTCGCTCCCGCCGTAGATTTCCGTGCCGAAGCGCATGATCGTGGTGATGGTCAGCGGGAAATCCTGCATCGTGCTCCACACGGCGCACCTCCAGCTCGGTGGGTCCAGAACCGGATTCTTGCCCGGATGGGGTGACGATGTCAGTACTCGGCGCCCCATTTTTCCCGGGACCGGGCCGGACGGCCGTGCTATCGGCGCCGTACGAGCGCCACGTACACGCGCGTTAGGGGAGGCGGCGGTGGAGGCCCGGAGCCCGAGCGCGGTGCTCGAGCGTGGAGCCCGAGGGCGGAGCCTTGGCGCGGAGCCCGAGCGCGGAGCCTGAGCGTGGAGCCTGAGCGTGGAGCCTGGGCGTGGAGCCCGAGGGCGGAGCCTGAGCGCGGAGCCCGAGCGTGGAGCCTGGGCACGGAGCCTTGGCGCGGAGCAGGAATGTAGCGGCCCGAGGGGGGTGCCTGGGCGCGGAGCCTGGGCGCGGTGCCCGAGCGCGGAGCAGGAAAGTCGGGGCCCGAAGCAGGGAGGCCGAGGACGGACCCTTCGGCGTATGGCGTGTCAGGGGCGGGGGTGCGAGGCGTTGGGGAAGTCGGCTTCGAGGGCGGCGTCGTCGCGGAGCTTGGCCATGGCCCGGGAGACAGTGCTCTTGACCGTTCCGACGCTGACCCCGAGGGCCTCCGCGATCTCGGCCTCCGGCATGTCCTCGTAGTAGCGCAGCATCACCGCGAGGCGCTGGCGTTCGGGGAGCCGGTCAAGGGCGCGTCCGAGGGCGTCGCGCAGGTCGCTGCGCCGGGTGTGATCGTCCACCGGCTGGTCGGGCAGCTCATCGGTCGGGTAGATGTCCAGCTTGCGGCGGCGCCACCAGGAGATCTGCGTGTTGACCATGGCCCGCCGCACGTAGCCGTCCACGGCGGCGCGGTCCTGGATCCGGTCCCAGGCCAGGTACGTCTTGGCCAGGGCCGCCTGGAGCAGGTCCTCGGCCTCCGCGCGGTCGCCGGTGAGCTGCAGCGCGGCACGCAGGAGCACCGGGCCGCGAGCCGCGACGTAGTCGCGGAACTCGTCGTGCCGCGTGCTGTTCACGTCACCACCGAGCCAGGGGTTGGGAGCCTCAGTCGACCCGTACCGGTCGGGATCCCGGAAATTCAAGATCCCTATGTCTCGACGATCGCATGTGGATCGTAATTCTGGGCCATCAGGAAATCTAATTTAGGGTCAACCGGGGGAGAATAATCTACCTAGGTAAAACAAAGCTCATCAGGCAACCGATTTATTGCGACAAATCCATCGATAGCCAGGTCAAGGGCACCAGTCCTTGACACGCTGTACCTCTACCCACCGTCATGATTGAAGATCGAAAACGGAGTGACGCCAATGTCGCTTTCCCCTCTCCGGCAGGCACGGCGGCGTCGCACATATCGGGAAGCGGTACTCGGAACGCTCCAGCGCTCGCCCGTCCCCGCGTCCGCCGACCTCACCATGGGGGCGCCCTGCCCGCCGCGCGTGGTGGCGGGCTTGATTTTGGAGGTCGGCCCAGACTTCCTGCTGCTGGATACGGCGCCCCGCCCCTACCCCCGGATGCTGGACGCGGCCCGCGCGGATTCCCGTCTGCGGGACGCCGCGGCCCGCGCTGACTCCCTCGCATGGCCTGCCGGCTCCCCTGTGTGGCCTGCGGAGGCCGCCCCCGGCCTCCCGCCGCCGTGGGAGACCAGCCCCGTCAGGCTCTCCCTGACCTCGGCCACCACCGTCTGGCACGCCGGCCCCGCGGACTTCCGTGCGTTGCGGCCAGGGCGCGAGGTGATCGTACGGCCCGTCCCCGATGGCGACGGCGCCGAACGGATCTGGGTGGACATCGGCCGCATCACCGGAACGATCATTGCCTTCAACGCGAACGCCATCGAGGTGGACATGGGACCGCATCGCGGACGAACCTCCGTGGTGATCCCGCCGCAGGCCCTCGGGCCCATCCTCGTCCGCCACCCGAGACTCGAACCGGGATACCTGATCGACGTCATCTGCGTGTGCTCCCCGGACGGCCCGCAGGCGGTTCGGCCCGGCACCTCGCAGCCCGGCTACCGCCCGGCCGACCTCGCCCCGCCCGAACCCGGCGCCCCCGTCCCCGACGTCCTGCACGGAACCGCGACCTGGTTCGGCGGCGCCACGTACGAGGTCCCCACCGGCACCACCTGTGCCCCGCCCGCGCGTCCCCATGCTCAAACCGCCGCCGCAGGCCGTCACCGCCGGACGCGACCACCGGCGCCGGGGCGGCAGGGGCGAGGTCACCGCTTCGTCTCCGCCCGGCCCGCTCCACCGGATCACGTGCCGCCCGGCCGCGCCGAGCACCCGACGAACCCGCACGACGCGAGCCCGTACGACGACGCGAGCCCGTACGACGACGCTGGCCCGCATGACGCCGGGTCGTACGGCGCTGGCCCGTACGGCGCTGGCCCGCATGACGCCGGGTCGTACGGCGCTGGCCCGTACGGCGCTGGCCCGTACAACGCAGGCCCGTACAACGCAGGCCTGTGCAGCGCGGGCTCGTACGACGCAAGCCCGTACAGCGCGGGCCCGGCCTTCCTCCTGAACGGCGAACCGGGCGTCGCGTTCCCGGCGGTGGACACCGAAGGCGGCGGCTGCACCGACGCGCCTCCCGCAGGTTGCGTCGCGCTGCCCTACCTCTCCCTCGGCAGCGAACTGATGCTCCGCAACGAGTGCGCCGGGCGTGCCGCCGCCCTGCCGGTGATCGAATGCGGCTGTGTCGCGGCCCGCTACTGCGACCGGTGCGTCGAATGCGCGACCTCCCCGCGCGGGCGCCTCGCCGAGCTGACGCCCGCCGCGTTCGTCGGCCTCGGAGGTGACCTGGACAGGGGCTGCTTCAACGCCGCCCTGTGGCATGGCGCTCCCCGCGTCGCGAGGGACCGGACGTGATGGACGCCATCCAGAACACCCAGGTCGTGCTGCTGTCCGCCGTCCTGCTGGCCGCGGCCGTGGCCAAACTCGTCGTCCGCGCCCCGGCCGCCTCGCCCGAACATGTGCACGGGGTACCCGTGCCGGGGAGGCTCCGACGGGCGACCGCGCTGCGGCAGAGCCGTCCGGTGATGGTCGGCATCGGCCTTGGCGAAGGCACCCTCGGGCTTGCCCTCCTCCTCACCCCGCACGTGTCGGTGCGGCTGGCGACGACCGTGGCGTTCACCGCCGCGACCTGGGTCGTCGGCGAACTGCGGGTGCACCGGCCCGACGCCGGCTGCGGCTGCTTCGGAGGGCTGAGCACCAGGCGCGTCGGCCGCCGGAGCGTTCTGCGCGCGCTGCTGTTCACGGCGGCGGCGGTCGTGTCGCTCGGCGCGCCGGTCGCCGGAGCCGAGACGCTGCGCGAGGGCTCATTCCAGGTGGTGGCGGTGCTCACGCTGGAACTGGCCCTCTTCGCCGCGCTCTCCCCGGAACTCTCCACCCTCGCCGAACGGTCGCGCGTACGGCGGCGCGGTCAGGCCACGCCCTGCGAACGCCGTCGCAGCTCTCTCGCGGAGACGTACTCGACCCTGTACGGCAGCGAGACCTGGAGGGCCTCCGAGCACGCGATCACCAGTCCGGTGCCCCTGGACGTGTGGCGCGAGGGCTGCTGGCGGTTCGTGGTCTTCCCCGCCCGCGTGGACGGTCGCGACACAGAGATCATCTTTGCCGTCTCGACGGCCGAACGGAACCGGACCGTACGAACGGCCACCCTCCCGACCGAGAACAAGCCAGAACACGACACCGCCGCAGGCCACCTGGCCACCCGCTGATCGCTGATCGCTGATCGCTAATCGCTGATCGCTGATCGCTGATCGCTGATCGCTGATCGCTGATCGCTGATCGCTGATCGCTGATCGCTGATCGCTGATCGCTGATCGCTGATCGCTGATCGCTGATCGCTGATCGCTGGCCGCGGGCCGGGCGCCGCGATCCGCGCGAATGGCGCGGAGGGACTGGTCCGCGAGGAGGATTCGGGCCGGATTCTGGCGGTGGCCCGCTGCGGCGAGTGGCCCAGCCTCTGTACTGGGTGATCTCAGGAAGGAACAGTCCATGATCGCCAAGGAGGAGCCGACCGACGTGTAACGGCGGCCGGCGGGAGCGCCACTTCATGATCCGCCAGGGGCATCCCCGCCCCCTTTCTCCCCGACCCTGAGCCCGGCCGTTTCGCCCCTTTGCAGCGTCGCCTCGTTCAGGGTTGCCCGGTGATCCGTTCGGTGACCGGGGCTATCCGTACACTCGTGTGTCCATGAGTGGACTGAAGGCAGGCTACGCCCGCTGCTCCACCGACATGCAGGACCTCACCGCCCAGAAGGACATGCTCCTCGATCTCGGCGTGATCGGGGACCGCATCGTCGTCGACGAGGGCTTGACCGGCCCCGAGCGCGAGCGTCCCGGCCTGGACCAGGCCCTGGCGGCCGTACGGGCCGGCGACACGCTGGTGGTGCCGACGCTGGACCGCCTCGCCCGCTCGGTGCCCGCCCGCGACAACGGCGACTCTCCGGTCGCCCGCGCGGTGGCCCTGTCCCTGGTCGGGCAGCCGTACGACCCCACCGATCCGATGGGCAAGAAGCGACCCAAGCTCACCGCTCGCCGGCGGACGCACCTGGTCCAGCAGCATCAGTCCGGTAAGGACACCATCGCAGACCTCGCTGAGCTCTTCTCCGTCAGCCGTGCCACGGCGTATCGAGTCCTCGAACGCCACCAGGCCCCAGCCGTCCCTCCAACCGCCGGTGGGCGGTGACGTGCTCCCTTACGTCTACCAGGTCACCAAGTACGACCCTGCCGACCGTGATCAGCACGGCCACTACACCGGCGACGAGCCCGCGACCAGCGACCACGGGCCGATCGAAGCCGCCTACCTGCAGGCCGTTGCCGCTTTCGCCGCAGACGCCGGCGTCGACCACTTGGCCATCCGGGAGCCGCAGGTAGGCGGCTTTGTCCACTTCGGGCTGGAGCCTCCCGTTGACGGCCACGGTCTGGACGGTCTCTTCCCGGAGGGCCTCGCAGGGTTCTACGACGGTGCTCTGGTGTCGATCGAGGTCGGTCTGGAACTCGTCCGGGCCATGCTGCGCGACAACGGCGCCTGGTGCCGGCTGGAGGTGGACGGAGTGTTCACCGTGCACGTTGGCTGGGACCAGTACCTCTACGTCGGCAGCAGCCGGCCCTGCGAATCGGCGCTGGCCCGCGCTCGCTCGCTCGGGCTGTTCCCGGAACGGCGGGACGCATCGCCGTACGATTTCGCGCCGGACGATCCGCTGCAGGTGCAGCGCCCGGCGGACGCCGACTTCTGGGCTCGCGTGCGCTGGGCGGTCAGCGCCCAGCGCGCCACCTTCCTGGAGGAGAACCACGTCTATAACGGCACCCGGTGGCACCGCCTCACCCGTGACACGATCGAGGCGGTGCGCTCCCGCTTGGCCCCCCGCGCCCGGCTAGCGGTCTGGCCCGACCTGCTCACCGACGTCGACGCGGCCATGGCCGCACTGGCCGACGAGGACTTGGTGGAAGTCATCTGGGAAGATCACGATGGACGGATCACCAGCACGGTCGTGGACGAGACCCGATTCGAGGCGGTGTCCTGCCGGATCGCTGGTGCTCGAGCCGCCGGAGTCCTGTCGCTGGTCGTCGATGAGCGGCAACCGTTGTTCACGGCAGTGCTTCCCGACAGCGACGGTGTTCTCCGGGCACGCTGGCAGACCGAGGCGACGCCCAGTGACCGCGACTGGGCCTTCCTGAAGACCCTGAAGCGCGGCCAGGTCGTCACCGGCAGGGTGACGGCCATTGCCGGTTTCGGCGTCACCTTCGTGGACATCGGCGGCTTCACCGCGATGATCAATATTCCTGAGCTGTCCTGGCGTCCGTTCGACCACCCGTCCGACATCGTCAGCGTCGGTCAGGAGATCACGGCCCAGGTTCTCGATGTCGACATGATCTGGGAACGGGTTCCGCTGTCGCTCCGAGCACTGCAGGAGGACCCGTGGCCGCAGCTGGCACAGCGGATCGGGGAGGTGGTGACCGGACCGGTCACCAAGATCGTGCCGTTCGGTGTCTTCGTCCGCATCGAGGACCGTGCGGACGGCTTCGAAGGGCTGGTGAACGCCAGCGAGCTGGAGGAATCGCCTGACGATGCCATCGCAGTCGGCGACTCCCTCACCGTGAGGATCCTCGACGTCGACTTGGTGCGGCGCTGGATCGTCCTGTCGCACAAGCACGTTGCCGAAGCCGGCACAGAGGAGCGCCGTCGCCTCTGACTGCCGGATGCGGCCAGTCCTCGCACGGCGAGGTGCCAGGACCGCCGGGACTATGAAACAGAGCCCACCCCGTGAGGTGGCGAGAAGGGGACGGCTCCGCCTATGTCTTTATAGGCATCTCTAGAGTCCTCCTTAGAAAGGCGTAGAGAAGGTCATCGAGCATGACTGGGAAATATATGGCTCTCTAGTGCTGGAGCTAGAGACGCATATATTTCTGTGTGCGGGCAGGTCGATGCGGTTCTCTAGGCCGTTCTAGCTCTCACGCTAGGGAGCGGTAGAGAGTCCTGAACGGGTTTGTGGGCGCCCACCTGGGATCGGGGTGCTGGTGCGAGGTGGACGGGGGAACGGCTCGGCCGGAGGGCGAGGGTGAGGTGCTTGCTCGGCTCTCGCACCTGCCTCCGGTGGGAAGGGATGCAGGAGCCGAAGGCACGCGGGGGTGAAAAGGACGCGAGACGTCGTAGCCTCCAGGGACGCGGACTTCAGGGACGTGGGCCTCGATGAGCGTGGGCCTCCAGAAATGCGGATCAGGCGGATCAAGCGGATCAGGCGGACCCCAGGTGGACCAGTGCGTCAGCCGCACTACCAGCACCACCTCGGTCAGGCGGTCGTGCGGGGCGGACAGTCCAGCAGGTCAGACAGGCCAGCAGGTCAGACAGGCCAGCAGGTCAGATGGGGCAGCGGGGCGGACAGGTCAGCGGGGCGGACAGGTCAGCGGGGCGGACAGGTCAGCGGGGCGGACAGGTCAGGCGGGTTGGGAGCGGAGGAACTTCCCGAAGTGGGGGACGGTGAAGGCGACCAGTCCGCGTTCGGCGCTGTAGATGAGTCCCTTCTTGATCAGGCCGTCGCGGGCGGGGGACAGGCTGGAGGGCTTGCGGCCCAACTCCTCGGCGACCGCGGCGGTGGGGACGGGGTCGTCGCCCAGCATCGCCATGGCGCGCATGTAGTCGCGTTCGGCCGGGGTGGCACGCTCGTAGCGGCTGCCGAAGAAACCGACCGCCAGCTCGCTCTCCGCCTCGGGCGCCGCGACCTTGATGTCGTCGGCGGTGATGGGGGTGTCGGGGGCGACGTCCCAGACCACCTTGGCGTAGGCCTGCACGAAGTACGGGTAGCCGTCGGCCGCGCCGTACAGGGCGTCCAGGGCCTCGGGAGTGAACGTGACCTGCTCGCGTTCGGCGGGGGCCATCAGCGCGTGGTCGGCGGACTCACGGTCGAGCCGGTCGATGCGCGCGTAGCGGAAGAGGCGCTCGGAGTAGGACTTGCTGGCCGACAGGACGGCGGGCAGGTGGGGGAGGCCGGCGCCCACCACGATCAGGGGGCCGCCGATCTGGGACAGCTCGTGGCAGGCGGCGCACAGCGCCGAGACGTCGTCGGCGGGGATGTCCTGCATCTCGTCGACGAACAGGGCGATGCCGACGCCGACATCGGTGGCGACCGACGCGGCGTCCACGAACAGTTCGGTGAGGTCGATCTCCAGATCGCCGGAGTCGGCGCGGCCCCGGGAGGCGGGCACGTCGATCCCGGGCTGCCAGCGGTGGGCTCGCGCCTTGGCCCGGCCGCCGGCCGGCTCCTCGCCGGCCTGGGCGAACGCCTTGAGCACGCCGAGGAACCCCTCGATGCGATCCGGCGCGCGGTGGCGGGGCGCCAGCTCGCGCACGGCCATGTGGAGGGCGGAGGCGAGGGGCCGCCGGATCGACTGGTCCGGCCGGGCCTCGATCTTGCCCGTGCCCCACAGCCGCTGGATGGCCATCGAACGGAAGGCGTTGAGCAGCACCGTCTTGCCCACGCCGCGCAGCCCTGTGATGATCATGCTGCGTTCGGGGCGGCCGCGGGCTACCCGTTCGAGCACCACCTCGAACTGCTGGAGCTCGCGGTCGCGGCCGGCCAGCTCCGGAGGGCGCTGCCCGGCGCCCGGGGCGTAGGGATTGCGCACGGGGTCCACGCTCTCGGACTCTATGAGGCGGTATAGCTGCGGTCGTAGATTTGCGTAGAAACTCGTACGGCGTGTCGCGTGGGGCTCCCGCCGCCCCCTGCAGCGCGCCGTCGTGTCCTGGCCGATCGTGGTGACCGTCGCCGCCATGTGCCACCTCCCCGGGCGCGCGTGCGTGCGAACGAGCTGGTCGAATCTCTGTTCGACTGTTCGAACACAGTAGCGCATGCGATGCCCGCCGTCACCCGAACCCGCCAACTCGCCACGACGAAACGGCCACCCGTGCGCCGCTCGCGCACGGGTGGCCGTCCATCTGATGAAAGCCCAGGTCAGTAGGGGTTTCTGGTCAGGTCACGTTCTCGTCCGCGCTGGACAGGTGGGGGACCTTCTCGGCGGGGATGGTGCCCATCCGGCCCGCCTGGAAGTCCTCGAACGCCTGGACGATCTCCTCGCGCGTGTTCATGACGAACGGTCCGTACCGGGCGACCGGCTCGCGGATCGGCAGCCCGCCCAGGACGAGGATCTCCCAGCCGTTCCGGCTCGCCTGCGGCTGGCCGTCGGCGGCCCGGAAGACCAGGCCGTCCCCCTCGCCCTTGTGGTGCGAGCCCCCGAAGACCGCCATCTGGCCCTCGTCCAAGGCGATCTCCTCGGTGCCCGCCGTGCCGCGTCCGGACAGGACGTACGCCAGCGCGTTGAACTCCCGCGGCCACGGCAGCGTCAGCCGCGCACCGGGCGCCACGGTCGCGTGCACGTAGTTGATCGGCGTGTACGTGACGCCGGGTCCGTCGTACCCGGCCAGCGAACCGGCGATGACACGCACGATCGACGAGCCGTCGTCGGCCGACAGCAGCTTCACGTCGCGCGCCTCGATGTCCTGGTAGCGCGGCTTGACCCACTTCTGGGCGCGGGGCAGGTTCACCCACAGCTGCACGCCGTGGAAGAGGCCGCCCTTGGCGACGAGTTCCGGCGGCGGCTGCTCGATGTGCTGGATCCCGGAGGCGGCGGTCATCCACTGGGTGCCGCCGTCGGAGATCAGGCCGCCGCCGCCCGTGGTGTCCTGGTGCTGGAACGCGCCGTCGATGATGTAGGTGACGGTCTCGAAGCCCCTGTGGGGGTGCCACGGCGTCCCCTTGGCCTCGCCCGGCGCGTACTCCACCGCGCCCATGTGGTCGAGCAGCAGGAACGGGTCGGCCAGGGCCAGGTTCATCCCCGGGAAGGGGCGCCGCACCTGGAAGCCCTCCCCTTCGAGGTGGCGCTGCGCGGTGACGACCTTGGCGACGCGGCGCCAGTCGGTGCCGGCCTCGGGAAGGCGCGGCAGGCGGGGCAGCGTGAGCGGGTCCGCGAAGACGGCGGGCATGGGACTCTCCTCTGTTCGTCGGCCACCCGGTCGCCGTACGCCGGAACGTCGCGGATCGGAAGCCGGGGCGGTGCTTGCGCGCCGTACAACCTAGTTGAAAGATAAACTATTCCCTCGCGTGAGGGCCCTCGCCCGAGGGTCGTGGCCACCCGCCGCGCCCGCTCTGTGGCCCATGTCACGTGCAGGTCCTGTCAGGAATCGGGGCGCTGTTCCGCTCAAGTCGTCGAGATCAAGCGAACCGATCGGAGCAGCACATGAAGCATCGCATCGTCGTCCTGGGCGCCGGCTATGCCGGGGCGTACGTGGCCGGGAACCTCGCCCGCCGGCTGTCCCCGGTGGACACCGAGATCACCGTGGTCAACGCCGCGCCGGACTTCGTCCAGCGGCAGCGGCTGAACCAGCTTGCGGCCGGCCGGGAAATCGAGGCTCCGAAGCTCGCCGACGTCTTCGCGGGCACGGGGATACGACTGCGCGTGGCCCTTGTCACCGCCATCGACCCCGAGCGCCGGATCGTCGCCGTGGCCGACGCCGACGGCGGCGGCGAGATCGGCTACGACACGCTCCTGTACGCGCTCGGCAGCCACGTCGCCGGCCAGAGCGTCCCCGGCGTGGCCGAGCACGCCTTCAACGTCGCCGACCGGCCCTCGGCGCTGCGCCTGCGCGAGCGCCTGGACAGCCTGGACAACCTGGACGGGCGGGGCGACGGCGGGAGGGTGCTGGTCGTCGGCGACGGATTGACGGGCATCGAGACCGCCACCGAGCTCGCCGAATTCCGGCCCGGCCTGTCGGTGACGCTTCTCGCCCGCGGCGAGCTGGGCGCCCGGCTCTCCGCCGGAGCCCGCGGCCACCTGCGCCGGGCCTGCGGCCGGCTGGGCGTCACCGTTCTGGAGCACACCGCCGTCGAAGCCGTCGAGGCCGCTCAGGTGCGGTGCGCTGACGGCACCGTCCTGGCGTCCGACGCGACCGTGTGGACGGCGGGGTTCGCGGTCAGCCCCATCGCCGCCGCGGGCGGTCTTGAGGTCACCGAAGCCGGTCAGATCGTCGTCGATCGCACCATGCGGTCGGTCTCGCACCCGAACGTCTACGCCATCGGCGACAGCGTCCACACCCTCGGCGACAACGGCCTGCCGTTGCCGATGAACTGCGGTTCGGCCGGCTTCACCGGCCGGCAGGCCATCGAGGCGATCGTGGGCCGCCTGACCGGCCGCAAGATCGCGAACGTCAAGCTCGTCTACCGGTACAACGCCATCAGCCTCGGGCGGCGGGACGGGATCCTGCAGCTGATCGACGACGCGGCGCAGGCGAAGCCGAAGTACGTGGGCGGCCGGAAGGCCGTACGGGTCAAGGCAGGCATTCAAAGGGGGGCGCTGTGGGGCACTTCGCACCCGACCTTCGGCCTGCCCAAGCGCAGGCGCCGCCTGGCCTCCGCGCCGGACGCGGTCGCCGAGCAGGCGGCCGTTTCCGCCGAGAAGCCGGCCGCCTAGCCGCCTAGGGTGGTTCGCGTGGACGGCACCGCCACTGATCGCTTCGACACCCGGCGGTTCGAGGCCGGCCGGAACCGGCTGGCCTCGCTGGCCTACCGGCTGCTGGGCTCCGCCGCCGACGCCGAGGACGCCGTGCAGGATGCGTTCCTGCGCTGGCAGGCCGCCGACCGGCAACGGATCGAGGCGCCGGAAGCATGGCTGACCAGGGTCGTCACCAACCTGTGCCTCGACCGGCTCCGCTCGGCACAGGCCCGCCGCGAACGCAGCGCCGGCGCCTGGCTGCCCGAACCGCTCCTGGACGGCGACCCGATGCTCGGCCCGGCCGACACTTTCGAGCAGCGCGAATCCGTCTCCCTGGCCGTGCTGACTCTCATGGAACGCCTGTCACCCCTCGAGCGGGCCGTCTACGTCCTGCGCGAAGCGTTCGCCCACAGCCACGCCGAAATCGCCGAGATCCTCGACATCACCAAGTCCGCAAGCCAGCAGCACCTCCACCGGGCCCGGAGCCGCATCACCGCCGCGCGCCGCCGCGGCAGCGGCGAAGTCGACCCGGCATCCGCCCGAAGGATCGTCGAGGAATTCTTCGCCGCCGCCTCCTCGGGCCGCACCGAACGGCTTGTGGCGCTGCTCACCGACGACGCGACCGCGATCTCCGACGGCGCCGGCCTGACCGAGACGCTGCTGCGGTACGACACTCCGCAACGTATCGCCGCCATCGCACGGGCCGGCTTCAAACCCACATCCGCGAAACGGCGATTCGCCGGCGGCACGCCCGCCGTCCACTACGCGCTCGTCAACGGCGCCCCCGCCATCCTCTTCGTGCTCGGCGACCATGTCGTCGGCGCCGTGACCTTCGACCTCGCAGGCGGCAAGATCGCAACCGTCCGCGGCATCGCCGCCCCCACCGGCCTCGTCCGCCTCAACGCGGCATGGCGGCAGCGTGAACCGGACACGCCGCTCATCGCCTGGTGGTGACCCCGGCGCCGGCCGCTGGGGGCCCGGCCCCACCCCCGAACCCTGCGGGAGATTAGTTGAAACTTCAATTTTTGCCTATACTGTCGGCATGAGCGAACCACGCTGGCTCGACGCCACCCAGCAGCTTCACTGGCGGGCCTACGTGGACGGCAGCATCAGGCTCAATGAGATCATGGACCGCGACCTCAAGACCAGGCACGGGCTGTCGACCTCCGAGTACGAGATCCTGGTCCGGCTCTCGGAGGCGCCCGACCGGCGCCTGCGCATGGCCGAACTGGCCGCCCACGCCAGCCAGTCCCGCAGCCGCCTGTCGCACACGTGCTCCCGGCTCGAATCCAAAGGCCTGGTCAAGCGGGACGACTGCCCCAACGACAAGCGCGGTGTGTACGCGCACCTCACCGACGAGGGCTTCGCCGTCCTCGAACGCGCCGCCCGCGACCACGTCGAGACGGTCCGTTCCTTCTTCGTCGACGTCGTCGAGCCGGACGACCTGGCGGCGATCGGGCGAGCCTTCACCGCCGTCCTCAAGCGCATCGACCGGACCCGCTGAACGCCCGCGCGGACGGAGGCCCGGCCACGCCCGGCCTCCGTTCCGCCGCCCGGCCCGGTTCCGCCTAAAGGCTGGTCAGACCGGTGAGGAAGCCGACCGACACCAGGGTCAGGAACACCCAGCCCAGCATCATCCCGACCCCGAACGGCCGCCACGACCCGCGCACCTTCACCGCGAGCAGCCCGCCCAGCCCGAAGGCCAGCACCAGCAGCGTCACCATCTGCGGCAGCAGGCTCGGCCGGCTGCTGCTCATCAGCGGCGCGTACATCATCACGGCGTCGACGAACGCGAACGTCAGGAAACCTCCGGCGATCAGCCCGATCTCGCGCGGCGGCGGCGCCTGAAACCGGTTCCGGCGCAGTCGCGTCAGTGGCTCGCCCAGCAGCGGCTCCGCCCGCCCCGTCTCGACCTCCACCGTGGACGCCACCGCGAAGATCTCGTCCTCGAGGCTGGGACGCTCTCCGTCCTCGGGAGCCTCGCCGCGGCGATCGCGCGGGGAGTCCCCTTCCTGAGAATGGCCCATGCCGGCTCCCTGGCCGGGGGAACGCCGGGACAGGTCCCGGCCGGGGGTGAACGATCGGTGCGAGCGTGCTCGCCCCCGTCCCCTTCACGACGGGCACGCCCTCAACGCACGGTAGCGAATACCCCGTGGTCCGCGAAGGCGCCCCGGCATGCGATGCTGCTGTAATGCCAGGTAGAAGGCTATTGATCGGGACTGCCCTCGCCACCGGCCTCACCCTCGCGGTGACCGGATGTGGCCGCGGCGCCCCCGAATCGGACAAGACACGCCAGGCCACCCCGCCCACCGCGACCTCGCCCGGCGGGCCGTCCCCGACCGCCAGCCCGTCACCCCAGGGATTCCAGGCACAGATCAAGAAGGTCACCGCCGGGGACCTCAGGTACTCCTGGCGGAAGGGCTGCCCCGTCGCGCCCTCCGGCCTGCGGATGATCGAGATGACCTACTGGGGCATGGACGACAAGCCGCACGCCGACGGGCGACTGGTGGTCAACGCCAAGCAGGCCGACGAACTGGTCTCGGTCTTCCGCAGGCTGTACGACATGCGTTACCCGATCGCGCGCATGGAGCCGGTGGACGCCTACAAGGGCAGCGACTTCGACTCCATCGAGGCCAACAACACCTCGGCATTCAACTGCCGCAGCGCGACCGGGTCGGGCAACTGGTCCCAGCACGCCTACGGGCTGGCCATCGACATCAACCCGTGCGAGAACCCCTACGTCTCAGCGAGCGGCGGGGTCGCGCACAAGGACTGCGTGAAGTTCAAGAACCGCTCGCGCCGCGATCCCGGGGTCATCCACGACGGTGACCGGGTCGTCAAGGCCTTCGCCAGGATCGGCTGGGGCTGGGGAGGCGACTGGAGCGGCGTCAAGGACTACCAGCATTTCTCCAGCTCGGGCCGCTGACGCCGAACGCCTCAGAGCATCCGGACGACCGCGATCACGACGACCGCGAGGAGGGCGACCCCGACGACGGCGCCGACGATGAGCCCGACGTTGACCGGCTTGGGCTTCTCGGCCGGCCGCTGGGCGGCGAAGTTCTGGAACTGGTGGGTGGTCCCGGCCGGATCATTGGGTGTCTCAGACATGCGGATGAGGGTAACGGATGCCTTCTGCCCCCTTCAGGCGCAATGGCATACCTTCGTCTCGATCACAAGCCCTTCCTCACTGGACTCCAAAGTCACCCCGACCGCGCCCAGCTCTCCCGTACTCGCCACATGGGTACCGCCACAGGGCATCTCGACCGTTCCCTCGGGAAGGGCGCACCGCCACGTCCTCCGCGCCGCGAGCTCCGATGACGGCGCGACCACCCGGACCGGCACGTCGGCGTCCACCCACGTGGCCAGCAGCCCGTTCATCCGTTCCGCGATCTCCGGCAGCTCCCCGGCCAGCCCGTCCCGGTCGAACCCCTTCCTCCGCAGCGAGGAGCCGATCCGGTACGTGTCACGGCTCCCCCGCGCCACGATCCGGGACGAGGTGATCGCCAGCTTGTCGAAGTCGGGACGCCCCAGCCCGTCCACCGCCCGGACCTCCTTGCGCCAGCGCGGAGCCAGCGCCGCGTTCAGCGCCAGCGCCATCAGATGGCACGCCGTATGCCCCTCCGAGAAGGCCCTCCTCCGTTCGGCGTCCACACGCAGGTCCACCGGCACACCCATGGGCAGCGCACGCTCGATCACATGCACCACCACCCAGGCCCACCCGCCGTCCCCGCGCCGCGCCGGGATGTCATCGCCGCAGCGGAGATCCCCGCCGTCCAGCGGCACCGCCCCGGTCAGGCAGTCGACCACCGGGAACTCCAGCTCGTCGACCACGAGCACCCCGGTGTCCGCGGGCTGGTCGGGCCAGGTGTGGTCCAGCGGATGAAAGGGCGTCCGCTCGGTCACCACCCCGCAGCCGCCGTCCATCGCCGCCGTCCCGACCACCCGCGACCGCTCCCATACGGCGCCGGCCGGAAACGTCACCAGGGTCGAGCCCCCGACTCCTCTCACGATCATCGACGCTACCAGCCCGCCCCCGCCGTCCCCGGCCGCCTGAAAGCGCGGTGACCACGCCTCCGCCGACCCGCTATCGTGGTGGCTGCCCGAGGAGGCTTCGCATAGTGGACGAGTGCGGCGGTCTTGAAAACCGCTGAGTCGGTAACCCCGGCTCCGTGGGTTCGAATCCCACAGCCTCCGCTCACCAGCGTCTTCGACGCCACCGACACCGCCGGAGCCGGACTCGCCGTGGACGGCGGCGGCTCCCGGCTCTGACCGCCGGCATTGACGTTCTTCACCGCCCGGTCGGGGCGACGCGTTTGACGTAGGAGGTGATCGGCGCGGTCTCCACGCGTTCGACGCCGTCCAGGGATCCGATCCGGTCACTGAGATAGGTGTAGAGGGCGTCCTCGTCACGGCAGACGGCGATGGCCAGGAGGTTGTGCGGACCGGTGGTCGCACCGACGAAGGCCGCTTCGGAGTCGGCGGCCAAGGCCCCGGCGGTGGCGGCGAGCCGAGAGGGGACGACGGTCAGCCAGATCAGGCACTGGGCCGGGTAACCGAGCACCACCGGATCGACTTCGACATCGAAGCGGACCATACCGGAGCGGCGCAGTTCCTCAAGGCGGCGGCGGACCGCCGACTCCGACCAGCCGACCTGACCCGCCAGCCTCGGGTAGGCGGCACGGCCGTCGGCGGCCAGGGCGGGCAGCAGCCGGCGGTCGAGATCGTTCAGGGCGATCGGCGCCGCGGTGCCGACGGGCGGTGGCCGAAGCGCGGAGACCTGCTCGTCGGTGAGTGCGGAGGTCCGGCCGAACCAGCGGCGTTCCATCAGATGGCGCAGCAACCTGTGCGCCTCCACGCCGAGGATCCGCGGGTGCCGGGTCAGCCCCGCCAGCGGGGCCGCGGTCCCGGCGGGCGCGCGGAGGATGAAGACGATCTCGGTGCCGCTCGACAGCACGGTCACCCAGGCGGTGTCGGGACGTCGCGCCAGTTCCCGGGCCAGGGCGGCGGCGCCGGAGGGCAGTATGCGCAGACGCACGAGCCATTCGGCGTGGCCGAGGCCGCGGCTGTCGACGACGGCCGTGACACGGGCCGTGCCGGTGTCGCGCAGCCGTGCGAAGCGGCGGACGGCCGTACGGTCGGAGACGCCGAGGACCTCGGCGATCCTGCTGAAGGGGGCGCGCCCGTCGAGATGGAGGGCGTGCAGCAGTTGCAGGTCGACCTGCCCGAGCGTGACCGAATCCACCCGGTCAGGGTAGATCGGTGCCGGATCACGGCGTAGCGAGCGCTCTCCGGTGACCGGGCGCGGCCCGGTGGCGCAGCATCGGGGCATGACCGACGACATCCATGGTTTCCACCACACCGGCATCGTCACCCGCGATCTCGACGGGCTCGAGCGCACCTACACCTCGCTCGGCTTCACCCTGAGCCCCCGTTCCCGGCATCTGCTGAACGCGCGTCCGGGGGAGCCGCCGGTCCCGGGGTGCACGGCCAACCGGTGCGCCCTGTTCGGCGGGGCCTACATCGAGCTGCTGGGCATCGTGGACGACTCCGCGCCCGACCCCTGGCACACCAAGGCGATGGTCGAGGAGTACGAGGGGTTCCGGCTGCTCAACTTCGACACCGGCGACGCCGAGGCCACCGACCGTCGGCTGTCCGGTGCCGGTCTGCGCACCTCTGGCGTCCTTGACCTCGAACGCGACGTCGACACCGAGGACGGGACCCGCACCATGCGGGCCCGCGCCGTCCACCTCGACCCCCGTTCGACCCCCGAAGGCCATGTGGGGATCGCCCAGCACCTCACCCGCCACTACGTGCATCAGCCGCGCTACCTCCACCATCCCAACGGCGCCCGCGCCATGGAGGCGGTGCTGCTCGTCGTCGACGACGCAGCCTTCGAGGCGGCCGTCTCCCGGTACGCCCGCATCCTGCAGACCGCACCCGGGCAGCGGGGGCCTCGCACGGTGCTGGACCGGAAGGCCGGGCGCCTTGAGATCATCCGGAGTTCGGACGCGGAGGAGGTGCTGCCGGGAGAGCCCGTCCCGGCCGCGTCCTATCCCGCCGCCATGACCATCGTGGTCGACGACGCCGCCGCCGCTCGCACTTTCGTCGAGGGCGCCGGCACCGCCACCCGCACGGTCGACGACGGTTTCTTCGTGTCCGCCCGGCACGCCTGCGGCGCCGGCCTGTTCTTCACCGCCCGATGATCGTCGAAACGGCCGCGGGCCGGGTCCGCGGCGTACCCGACGGGCCGCTCACCGCCTTCCGCGGGATTCCCTACGCGAGCGCCGTCCGCTTCACCGCCCCCGAGCCGGTGCGGCCGTGGCCCGGAGTACGGGACGCCGCCGTGCCGGGCCCGGCCGCTCCCCAGCCCCCGTCCCGCTTGGAACGCGTGATGGGTGGCTTCCAGATCCCCCAGTCCGAGGAATGCCTGACGCTGAACGTGTGGGCGCCGCCGGGTGAGGGCCATCCGGTCCTGGTGTTCGTGCACGGCGGTGGCTTCACCAGCGGCTCGGGCGGGCTGGACTGGTACTCCGGCGCCGAACTGGCCGCTCAAGGTGACCTGGTCGTGGTGACTCTCAACTACCGCCTGGGCGTGCTCGGCTTCCTGCGGCTGCCCGGGGTTAGCGAGGGGAACCTGGGACTGCTCGACCAGCTCGCCGCGCTGCGCTGGATCCGCGACAACATCTCCGCCTTCGGCGGCGACCCCGGCAACGTGACGGTGGCGGGCCAGTCCGCCGGCGCCCAGTCGATCCTGGCGCTGCTGTCCGGCGAGCACGCCCGGGGGTTGTTCGGCCGCGCCATCCTGCAGAGCACGCCCGCCGGCATGCTCCCTGCCCCGCCGGCCGAGGCCGAACGTACCGGCCTCCTGCTCCTGGACGAACTGGGCATCGAACCCGGCCGTGCCGCGCGGCTCGCCGACGTCCCGGCCGCCGACCTGCTGGCGGCCCAGGGCGCCGTCGCCCGCCGCACCGCCGTCCCGCTCAGCGCCGTCCCGCCGTTCCAGCTGGTCGCCGACGGCGACCTGGTGGCGGCCGATCCCGTTGCGGAGGTGGGCAGGCGCGCCGCCGACGGCGTGCGCCTGCTGATGGGCACCACTCGCGACGAGGCGGCGGCGTTCCACGCGCTCGACGACCGGGTGGCGGCGCTCGGCCCGGACGAGTTGGCGCGCATCGCCGCCCGCTGGTTCGGCGACTCCGGCCGCGCGGCACCGAACGGCCGGACGACCACCCGGATCGCCGTCGACATGGCCACCGAACAGATGTTCCGCGAACCGGCCATCCGCCTGGCACGGTCACTCATCGACAACGGAGCCGCGCCCTGGCTGTACCAGTTCGACTGGCACCCGCCGCACAGCCCCTATGGCGCCTGCCACTGCATCGAGCTGCCCTTCGTTCTCGGGACCGCCGCCGCCTGGCGGGACGCGCCTATGCTCGACGGTGCCCCGCCCGCCGGCCTCGTCCGCGAAGTACGCCGTTCCTGGACCGGCTTCGTCCGCCAGGGCGACCCCGGCTGGGAGGTCGGCACCACCTACCACTTCACCGGGCCTCCAAGCCTCCCACCCCACCAAGGTTGACCCATGCGCGGCCCCCCGGACTTCTCCTGGTCCCCATGGGGGGCTTGCGCCTATGCGGGCGCGCTCTTGCTTCGGGGAGAGGCCGCCGAAGCGGGCGCACCGCCCAAGCGTGAACTCCGCTTCGCGTTCATTGAGGCCGCTCGCGAAGAACTCGGTATGGCGAGCGAGCCATTGAGGCGGGATCCTCCCGCACGAGAGCTCGACCAGTAGGCGGGCTTGTCGCCGGGGCGGCCGTGAACGGTGGCGAGTCGGTCGACGTCGCCGGGGTCCCGAGCCGCTCCGTGGGTTCGCATTCCACAGCCTCCGCTCACCAGCGTCTTCCCAGGCCGAACCTCTGGCAACCGGCCGGCCGCCACCAGGCAGCCAGAGCACCATCGATCGGGTTGGACGCCAACTTGGTCCACCCCGGCGAGCCGAAGGCGGTGGCGCGAAAGCCACCGCCCACGCCCGGCCGCCCGGCTCACGGCCGTCGCAGAGTATGCGCCCGCCTAGTTGGAGCCCGCCAGAGGGGGCAGGTTCGAACATGCCTCCGGCGGGGGCCTCCGACTACCGGAGCTCGGGGCTGAGGTGCGCTAGCGCCAGTCACACCTCATCGCAGCGAACAGCTCGACCTTGCTCCGGGGCATACCGCCGCTCCAGACAAGCCCCTCTAAAAGGAACGCGCTCAGCGCCTCGTCTCGTACCTGGTCACGACCACGCCGCCGGGGAACGTCCGCGTCTCCACCAGGTTCAGGTTCACCCAGCTTTCCAGCGCGGTGAAGAACGGTGCGCCGCCGCCCACGAGGACCGGATGGGTGACGATCTCGTACTCGTCGATCAGCCCGGCCCGCATGACCGCCCCGGCGAGCGTCGCGCCACCGACCCTCATCGGCCCGCCGTCCTCGGCCTTGAGCCGGGTGACCTCGGCGATCGCGTCGCCGGTGACCAGGCGGGTGTTCCAATCGACCTTGTCGATCGTTGAGGAGAACACCACCTTCGGCGTGTCCCGCCAGTTGCGCGCGAACTCGATCTGCGCCGGGGTGGCGCCCGGCTGCTGGTCGCCCGTCGGCCAGTAGGCGCTCATGTTCTCCCACAGTCGGCGCCCATACAGAAGCAGGCTGATCGCCAGCTCCTGTTCGAGCCACCACTGGAACAGCTCATCGTTCGGCTCGCTCCAGCCGAGGTCGTCGCCGGGCGCGGACACGTAGCCGTCCAGGGTCAGGTTCATGCCGTAGATCAGTTTCCGCATTGCGCCATGCCTTCCGTCAGTCGGTCTCGGAAGACTAGACGGGGCCAGCGGAGAAAACTGATCGGTGCGCAGGCCGTTCGTACGGACCCGGGGCTCCTGGCCCTCGCTCAAGACTTCCAAGCCGCTCGTCCCGTACACCTTGGTTCGTGATGGGCGACAGCGCGATCTGCTACCTCTGCCCCGGAGGCCGGCTCAGCGAAGCTCGCCGGTGATGATCCACAGGTGACCGAAAGGATCACGGATGCGGCCCGAGCGCTTTCCATAGGGCCGGTTCTCGATCGGCACGACCACCTCGGCGCCGTGAGCGATCATGCGTTCGCCGACTCCGTCCGGGTCGTCGACCTCGATTTCGAGGAGGACCGCGGAGCCGCCGAGATCGTCAGGTGAGAGCCATCCCCACGCGGAGACGGCCGGCGAGAGCTGGAAGGTCGAGGCACCGATGCGGTGATCGATCATGGTGGGCCGGCCATCGTCGCCCGGCGGGGCACGGAACACCTGCTCGGCGCCGAGAGCGTCCTGGTAGAACGCCGAGGCGCCGTCCGGGTCGGGCACGATGAGACGAGGAGAGAAGCGGATACCTGGTGCCATGCCCCCCATCGTGGGGTCGGGTGGCCGACAGGGTCTTGGAGATTTGGGAACTGCCCGAGGCTGCTCCCTGCCGGGCCGTCGGCGTTCACGTCGATCAACCGGGCGTGTTCTCGATCAGGGTCACATCCCACCGCCTTCCAGGAAGCGCTTCACCACCTCGGCCGGCATCTCGTCCATCCAGCCTTTCCAGTGGTACGTCCACAGGGGCCCGTCATCCTCCGAGTGAGCCTCGCGCTTGTACACGCCCTTACGGAGTCCTTCGACCGGCCCGTGGGTGCGCGATTGCAGGCCCTGCGTCGCCAGGATGTACGGCGGGAAGCCGTTGTGGGGGAGGTCATACTCAGGGGCTTTGCGCTGCCCGTCGAAGGGGCCGCCGACATACTCGGCATAGCCGTGGGAGGTCATGAAGGCCATAGTGCCCGATGCGTCGCCAGCCGTCCGAGCCCCGGCGGCGCGGCGTAGCGGTCCATGTCGGCGAGTATGGCGTACTGACCCACCAGGTTCCGGAGGGCGCCCGCATCGAGTGGGCGCCACTGCTCGCTTGAGGGGTCGCACATCGCGGACGCAGCGCTGGGCTGGGCTTCCGCGGAAGGGTCAGGTGGCGCCTTCGTCGAACGCCCGCGCCACCCTCTCCCGTACCTGGCGCCACAGATCCCTGTCGTCCGACGGGTCCAGGCCCTCGGCCCGGTACACCGCCTCCGTGAACGCGTCCACGTCCGGCGGCGGTGAGGCGCGGAGCGCGGCCTGGTCGTCCGGGGGCAGGCAGAACCCGAGGTCGACGCACAACTCGTGGAGCAGGGAGGGGACATCCATGAGACCCATGGTGGCCCGGTTCAGAGGATCCGGCCCAGGACTCCGGACTCGACGATGATGAGTGCGCCGATGGCTATGAACACGACGGGGACGAGCCAGGCGCCGTAGCGCTCGACGATCTCGATGATCTTCTTGTGCGAGCCCAGGCGGGACGCGGCCAGGCACCACAGGGCCACGCCGGCTGCGAACACGGCGATGGTGACGGCGGTGGGGCCGGCGCCGATCGTCCGGAAGACCGGTGTGTAGACCGCGATGTTGTCCGCGCCGTTGGCGATGGTGACTCCGGCGACGGAGAGCACGCCGGAGGCGATGGCCGGGGAGGTGCCGCCGTCGCCCGCCCGGACCGCGGTGACGAGGCCGCGCACGCCCAGGGCGAACGGGATCAGGCCGAGGAGGCCCACCCAGACGTCCGGCACGATCGTCAGGCCGAGCGCGGCGATCAGGGAGAGGGCCACCAGCGCGGCGATCCCCGCGTACTGGCCGGCCCAGATCCGCCATGGCTCCGGGGCGCCGCCGGTCCGGTACGTCAGGAAGAGCACGGTCAGCACGATGAGGTCGTCGATGTTGGTGCCGGCGAACATCCCGGCGGCGGTGACGATCGTGGTGTGGAGGTTCATGCGGTACGGAGGGCTTCCAGCAGCCGTGCCAGGGCGGCCTGGGTGTCGGGGAGGCTCGCGGGGTCGCCGGTCGAGGCCAGCCAGAGTGCCGCCTCGTTCATCGCGCCCGACAGCAGGTGGGTGAGCGGGGCGACCGGCTGGGGGGCGATCACTCCCGCGCCGATGAGTTCGGTGAGCGCCTCGGCCAGGTGCCGGGCCGAGGTCTGCTCGTCCAGCGCGCGCCACTCGTTCCAGCCCAGGACGGCGGGGCCGTCGACGAGCATGATCCGCTGGACGCCGGGCGCGGTGCTCGCGGCGAGGAACGCCCGGCAGCCCGCGGTCAGCCGGGTCCACGGGTCGTCGTGGGCGTCGGCCGTCCGCGCGACCGTCTCGCCCACCTCCCGCTGCACCTGTTCCAGGACGGCCCGGAACAGGTCGGCCTTGCTCGCGAACAGGTGGTAGAGGGCGCCCTTGGTGACCCCGGCGGCCTCCACGATCTCCGACAGGCTGACCGCGCCGTAGCCGCGGTCGGCGAACAGGAGCCTGCTCACGCGCAGCAGTTCCTGCCTGGTCCGCTCCCGCTGCTGTGCCCTGACGCTCAACGGCCCTCCTTGACATACCGGCGGTATGCCAATATACCTTCACATACCAACGGTATGTGAAAGGGGTCGACCATGAACCTGACCAGCTTCTATCCGGTGATCTGCACCTCCCGCCTCGATGAGTCCAAGGACTTCTACATTCGGCTGCTGGGGTACACGACGACGTTCGAGGCCGACTGGTACGTGAGCCTGAAGTACGCGGGGACGCCGTCCTACGAACTCGCGCTGCTCGACCACACCCACCCGACGCTGCCCGAGGCCTACCGCCGTCCCGTCCAGGGGCTGCTGCTGAACTACGAGGTGGAGGACGTGGACGCCGAGTGGGAGAGGCTCGTCGTGAGGGAGGGGCTGAAGCCCGAACTCGAACTCCGTGACGAGGACTTCGGGCAGCGGCATTTCATCGTGGCCGACCCGAACGGGGTCCTCATCGATGTCATCACCCCCATCGAGGCCGCTGCCGACTACGCCGCCCAGTACGTGGACGCGTGACGGCCGCACGCCTGAGCCCGGAGGGGTCGTTCCGGCCGATTCAGGACGCACGGGCATCCTGACGGCGCGAGGATCGGACGCGACGAAGCGCTTCGCGGCGGGACGTGACGCCGGTCTGGAACGGAGTGGGGACATGCGTGTGGTGGACGGTACGTGCACGACCATCGCGTCGCTGCCCTATTCACGCGCCCGGACGGGAGGGGGGACGGAGGCGGCGAGCCTGCCGGTCCAGCGGATCCGGGTCGGGGCCGTGCCGGACGGGTGCGACGCCCTCCTGGTCGCGGGTGATCTCCAGGGGGTCGCCGTCTCTCCCTGGGGCGGTGATCCGGTCCTGCTGGGCATCGCGGTCGCCGATTACCTCGAGGTGTGGGCCGGGGAGGGTCTCCTCCCCCCTCCCGGACGCCTCGGGGTCGTGCTCACGGGCGATCTGTACTCGGCCCCTGGAGCCGACCGGCGGGGGGCGACCGGTGCGGTCGCGGACGTCTGGCTGGCGTTCGCCGCGATGGGTGCGCCGCTCCTGGTGGGAGTGGCGGGCAACCACGACGTCGTCTCCGCCGGCGAGGCCGCAGAGGTGGGCGCCGCGCTCCTCGACGGGCACTGCGTCGAACGGGGCGGGACGCGTTTCGGCGGGGTGGGCGGGATCATCGGGGACCCTCGGCGGCACGGCCGGAGCCCCGAGTCCGGCTTCCTCGCGCGGCTCGACCGCGTCCTGGACGAGGAGCCGTCCGTGCTCGTCCTCCACGAAGGTCCCGCGGGGGACGGGCCGGGTCAGCCCGGCAACGCGCGCGTCCGGGAACGGGTGGCCGTACGGCCGCCGCCGCTGACGGTGTGCGGCCATGTCCATTGGAGACAGCCAGTCGCGGCCCTGGGGAACGGCCATATCGTCAATGCGGATGATCGCCTCGTGCTGCTGACCTCCGGCAGTTGATCGCCGTTTACGCAGGTCGGATGCATTGGAACGAGGCAAATAACGTCACCCGGCGGTCAGGTGCCGCCTCCGGGGATTCCCCCTATTATTACCGGCTTTCTCGTACTTGAAACGAGGCTGGGCGCATCGAACATTTAATGGCCTTGAATGTTGAATTCTGTGGCCATCGAAGTCGTTGACGCAGCTCGCGTATCTGATCAGCATTCTCATCAATCGACCATGCGAGCAGGTCGCCCCCGGCGGCCGCTCCTCCGGATCGGAGTTTCGATGAGAAGGCGCCTCCCACTGGTAACGGTCCTGGCCGCAGGGCCGCTCGTGGCCGTCCTTGCGACTCCCGCCCAGGCCGTCACCGTCACCGCCCCCCTCGCCATGGCCCAGCCCGGACAGGGCATCGAAGGCCAGTACATCGTGACCTTGAAGAAGGGCGTGTCGGTCGACGAGACCGTCACCAAGCGCGGCATCAGCACCAAGCACCGCTTCGGCAAGGTGCTGAACGGCTTCGCCGCCAAGCTCAGCGCCGCCCAGCTCGAACGCCTGCGCAAGACCCCCGGTGTCCTCGGGGTCGAGCAGGACGGCATCATCCGGGCCAGCGCGACGCAGACCAACCCGCCGTCGTGGGGTCTGGACCGGATCGACCAGACGAACCTGCCGCTGTCCAACAGCTACACCTACAACCGCACGGGCGCGGGGGTGACGGCGTACATCATCGACACCGGCATCGCCACCTCCCACTCCAACTTCGGCGGGCGGGCGAGCAACGTCTACGACGCCTTCGGCGGGAACGGGCAGGACTGCAACGGCCACGGCACGCACGTCGCCGGGACCGTCGGCAGCAGCTCCTACGGCGTCGCCAAGGGCGTCAACCTGCGCGGCGTGCGCGTGCTCGACTGCTCGGGCAGCGGCAGCTTCTCGGGCGTCATCGCCGGCATGAACTGGGTGGCCTCCAACCACGCCAAGCCTGCCGTCGCGAACATGTCCCTGGGCGGCGGCTACTCGTCCTCGGTCAACTCCGCCGCCAACAGCCTCGCCTCGTCCGGCGTCTTCCTGGCCGTGGCCGCGGGCAACGAGAGCCAGCCGGCCTGCAACGTGTCGCCCGCCAGCGCGGCCAACGCCACCACGGTCGCGGCCAGCACCCGTACGGACGCCAGGGCGACCTACAGCAACTACGGCGGCTGCGTGGACCTGTACGCGCCCGGGTCCGGCATCACCTCCACCTGGCTGAACGGCGGCACCAACACCATCAACGGGACCTCGATGGCATCGCCGCACGTGGCCGGTGTCGGGGCGCTCTACAAGGCCACCTACGGTGACGCGTCGTACTCCACGATCCGCAGCTGGCTGACGTCCAACGCCACCAGCGGCGTGATCACCGGCAACCCGTCCGGCACCCCGAACCTGCTCCTCAACAAGCGCTCTCTCTGATCTCGCCGGTCTCGCGAGAAAGCGCTCGGCCCCGGCGTCCGACCAGCGGACGCCGGGGCCATATCTTTCTGGCCGTACGGATGGCATTTCAGAATTGCTACCGATGCGTTAGTGCAATGTCAACTGATCGCCAGTCGCGATCAATGATCGCGTTCACCGCTCCAGGTGTGACAAAAGCCGCTTACGCCTACTTATTGGGCGGCCGTGCAAAAATGACGGCCGTACCGGGCGAGGACTGCCATAACGCGGCCCTGATGTGCGCCTCCTCGACCACGCCGGACGCGTGGTCGGGCACGACCGGGTGGTGTGCCGTCAGCCGGTGCATGAGGCGTTCCCAGTGCCGACTTCCTGACAAACGCTGGCGATGAGCGCGTACCTGGGCCAACCACCTCTAGGCCACGTGGCGGGGCTAACTGGACTAGTGTCGGCCGGGTGGGTGCCATCCGCCACATCCAAGGTGACGCGACCTCGCCCCAGGCCAAGGGCGTGAAGGTGATCGCGCACGTCTGCAACGACCTGGGCGGCTGGGGCAAGGGCTTCGTTCTCGCCATCTCCAAGCGCTGGCCCGACCCGGAGGCCGCCTACCGCGCGTGGCACCGCGACCGCGCACGCAACGACTTCGGGCTCGGCGCCGTCCAGATGGTCCAGTGCGACCCGTACACGTGGGTGGCCAACATGGTCGCCCAGCGCGGCGTCAGGCCGTCCAGGAAAGGCCCGCCGATCCGGTACGAGGCGCTCGACCGGTGCCTGGAGGCGCTCGCGGCCCAGGCGCTCACCCTGAACGCCACCGTTCACATGCCGCGGATCGGCTGCGGCCTGGCGGGCGGCAAGTGGTCCAAGGTCGAGCCGCTCATCCAGCACCGCCTGATTGACCGCGGGGTCGAGGTGACCGTCTACGACACCGCCTGAGGAGATGGCGCGATGACCGGCCGGAAGCCCGCACCGACCCCCCGGCCCCCCGGACGACGGAGCTCGCCTCCTTCGCCCGGAGGGGGTGCTGAACGTTCTCACCCGGTCGCTCGCCCTCACCCAGGGGCCTGCGAGGCGCTGGCGGGAGCAGTGGCCGGGAGGGTGACGCGGACGGTGGTGCCCGAGCCGGGGGCGGAGAGGAGGCCGGCGTGGCCGCCGTGGGCGGCGGCGATGGCGGCCACGATCGGGAGGCCGAGCCCGGTGCCGCCGTCCTCGGAACGGTGGAAGCGTTCGAAGGCGCGGGCGGCGTCCTCCGGGGACATGCCGGGCCCCTCGTCGATCACCTCGATGACGGCCGCGTCCGGGGCCCGGGTCAGCCGTACGGTCGCGCCGGTGCCGGCGGGGGTGTGGGCGCGGACGTTCGCCAGGAGGTTGGCCAGGACCTGGCGGACGCGGGACTCGTCCACGACGGCGGGCAGGGTGCCGGGGGCGGCGAGGGTGAACGGGCGGTCGGGGTCGGCGGCGGCGGCGTCGGCCACGGCGTCGCGGGCGAGGGCGGTCAGGTCGGCGGGGCCGGGCTTCAGGGACGCCTCGCGGTCGAGGCGGGCGAGTTCGAGCAGGTCGGTGACGAGGCGGCTCATGCGGGTGGCCTCCTCCTCGATCCGGCGCATCGCCTCGGGCAGCTCGTCGGGGCCGAGCGCGCCGTGCCGGTAGAGCTCCGCGTACCCCTGGATGGTGGTCAGCGGCGTGCGCAGCTCGTGCGAGGCGTCCGCGGCGAACTCCCGGACCCGCGCCTCGGAGCGGCTGCGCGCCCAGAACGCCTGCTCGATCCGGTCCAGCATCACGTTGATCGCGGCGGCCAGCCGGGAGGTCTCCGAGCGCGGGCCCGGGTCGGGCATCCGGGCGCGCAGGTCGCCGCCGGTCGCGATGGCCTGGGCGGTGGCGGCCATCCGGTCCAGCGGCAGCAGCCCGCGGCCGATCAGCCACCGGCCGAGCAGGAGCAGCACGGCCAGCAGGAGGGTGGTGGTGGCGATCTCGGCCAGGACCAGGTTGCGCACGGCCGAGCGGATCTCGTCCAGGGGGCTCGCGACGACCACCGTGCCGCCGTTGCGGGTGGGGCGGGCCACCGCGCGGAGCCCGGCGAGGGAGAACGGCTCCAGGGTCCCGGCGTGCGGGGCCAGCCCGGACGGCCCCAGCCGCTGGATCTCGGCGACCGCCGGGCCGGGGTCGGGTCCGGGGCCGCTGAGCACCCGGACTTCGCCGGACCGGGACACGTTCAGGACCACGAACTGGGCGGGGGCCACGCTCTCGCCGGGCAGGCCGGGACGGACCAGCCGGGTCACCGCGCGGTCCCGGGTGGCGCGCAGCTGCTCGTCGACCCGGTGCATCAGGTAGCCGCGCAGCACCACCGCGCTCACCAGGCCCATGATCAGCAGACCGGAGAGCGTCACGGCCACCAGCCCGGCCAGCAGCCGGGTGTTGAGCGTGGGCGGGGTCATGGGCGCGGCCGGGTCATGGGCGCAGGGAGTAGCCCACGCCGCGCCGCGTATGGATGAGCGGGGGGCCGAGCGGGTCGAGCTTGCGGCGCAGGTAGCTGATGTAGGTCTCCAGGACCTGGGCGTTCCCGTGGTGGTCCCAGCCCCACACGTTCTCCAGGATCTGGGAGCGGGTCAGGACGTGGCCCGCGTTGCGCATCATGTACGCGAGGAGCTTGAACTCGGTGGGGGACAGCTCGATGTCGGCGCCCGCGCGCCGTACCGTCCAGCGGGTCTCGTCGAGCTCCAGGTCGGCGACCCGCAGCACGGTGTCGGGCTCGGACGGCGCGGCGGCGCCCGCGCCCGCACGGCGCAGCACCGCCCGGACGCGGGCCACGAGGGCGTCGATGGAGAACGGCTTGGTGACGTAGTCGTCGCCGCCCAGGGTGAGCCCGGTGACGGTGTCGGACGGCGTGTCCCGGGCGGTCAAGAAGATCACCGGGACCTGGTCGCCCCCGGCCCGCAACCGGCGGCAGACCTCGAACCCGTCGATGTCCGGCAGCATGACATCGAGCAGGACCAGGTCCGGCCGCCGGCCGCGGGCCTCCCGCAGCGCCTCGGCCCCGGTACGGGCGAGGCAGGCGTCGAACCCGTGGAAGCGCAGCGCCGTCCGGATCAGATCGCGGATGTTCGCCTCGTCCTCGACGACGAGGACGCGCTGGTTGTCGCTCATGGGCTCCCGCACCTCGCTCCGTCCGGCGCGGTCGAGGTTACTTCTTCTTGGGCACGGTGATGACCTTGGCGGTCCGGGTGGTGCCGGCGCGCTCGCCGATCACGACGACGCGGTCACCGGAGGCCAGCGCGGACGGCTGCGACTTCGCCGCGTTCTTGCGGACCCGGGTCGTGCCGTCGGTCGTCCAGGTCCAGACCGTCCCGTCGGCGCTGCGCACGGTCACGTTCGCCCCGGTACGGCCGGTGATCTCGCCGCGCTGCCAGGTGCGGACGTGGAAGCCGTCCTTGCGCTTGACGGTGGCCTCGCCGTGCACGCCCCGGTCGGCGGCCCACCGGCCGCGGTGCCCCCGCCAGTGCCCCTTGCCCTGGTGGTGGCCTTCCCTCGGCTTGGCCGACGTGGTCGCGCCGGGTGAGGGGGACGGGTCGGCCGAGGCGGCCGGAACGGCGATGTACAGCCCGGCGCCGAGCAGGCTCGCCGCGCCGATCCCGGCCGCCAACGATTTCCTGTTCACTTTGGCTCGCATGTGTCCCACCCAACCGCCGGCGGCTGGCAGTACGCCAGGGAGAAACCTGGGAAATCGCTGGGAATCGGCTGCCGGGTCCCTCAACGGAAGTCGGCGGCGTGCCTCCCGGCCCAGTCCGCGAACGTACGGGCGGGCCGTCCGAGGACCGCTTCGGACGTGGGCTTCGGACCGTACGCGGACAGGTCGATTTCCGCGCGGTCCTCGGGGGCCGCCTCGTTGCCGTCGTAGTCGTTGAAGCCGAGCAGGAAATCGGCGTTGGCCGCCGCGAAGCCGCCCTGCCGCCGGTAGATCTCGCGCGCCCGCTCGGGGGTGACCCGTTCGAACCGGATCTCCTCGCCGATGGCCTCGGAGATGATCCGTACCTGGTCGCGGTGAGAGAGGAACTCCGCCCCGTTCAGGTCGTAGGCGGCGCCCTGGTGGCCGTCGTCGAGCAGGGCGGTGACCGCGACGTCCGCGATGTCCTGTTCGTGGACGGGGCACATGATGGCGTTGGGGAGCGGGTCGCGCACCACGCGTTCGGCGCGGATGGACGGGCCCCACAGCCACAGCTTGTTGAGCATGAACTCCCCGGGCCGCACATGGGTCCATTCCAGGCCGGACGCCTCCACGGCCTGCTCCACGGGCAGGTGGAAGGTGGTGTCGTACCCGCCGGTGACCGCTCCGGACGACAGCACCACGACGCGCCGTACCCCGGCCTTCCGGGCCAGCGCGACCACCTCGCGGGCGGTCGCGGCGACCGGGAAGAGGTACAGGCGGTCGACGCCGTCCAGGGCGCCGGGCAGGGTCGCGGGCTCGTCGAGGTCGCCCGCGACCACCTCCACCTCCGCGGGCAGGATCGTGCGGGCGCGGTCCGGCGTACGGGTCAGCGCCCGCACCCGCTCGCCCTTCTCGGCGAGCCCCTTCACCACGAGCCGGCCGACGCTCCCCGTCGCACCGGTCACCAGGATCGTCATCAGGTCCCCCTCTTTTCGGGCATGACAACAAAGCCCCAGGTCAGGGCCTTGTTCGGAAGATGCCTCATCTTGGGGCCGGACGAGCCGGAAAAGCAAACGCGAACATACATTTCACATTTCCCTCTGACCTGCGATCCCAGGCTGCGGGAATGTCCGGGGAGGGGACGGTGAAAGGCCCGTTGACCTGGGCTTTCGCAGGTGAGCGAGAAAATGCGGAAAATTGTTCGGGCTGGGCTCAGCCGGTGGCCGCGAGGGTCTCCAGGATCTGCTCGCCGTACTTGGCGAGTTTGTTCTCGCCGACGCCGTTCACCCGGCCCAGCTCGGCCAGCGAACCCGGCAGGGCGGTGGCGATCTCGCGCAGCGTGGCGTCGTGGAAGATCACGTACGCCGGGACGCCCTGCTCCTTGGCGGTGGCGGCCCGCCAGCCGCGCAGCCGCTCGAAGATCGGCATCGCCTCCGCGGGCAGGTCGACCGGGGCCTTGCGGTCCTTGCCGCTCTTGGCACCCTTCGCGGCCGTCGCCTTGGCCCGTTCGGGCTCCCGGCGCATCATGACCTCGCGCTGCCCGCGCAGCACCTCGGCGCTGGTGTCGGTCAGGACGAGCGCCCCGTAGTTGCTCTCCACGGCCATCAGCCCCTGCGCCAGCAGTTGCCGGACGACGCCGCGCCACTCGGCCTCGCGCAGGTCGGTCCCGATGCCGAAGACGCTGAGCGTGTCGTGGTCGAACTGGATGACCTTGGCGTTCTTCTTGCCGAGCAGGATGTCGATGACGTGGCCCGCGCCGAACTTCTGGCGCCGCTCGCGGTCCAGCCGCACGACGGTGGACAGGACCTTCTGCGCGGCGACGGTGCCGTCCCACGACTCGGGCGGCGACAGGCAGGTGTCGCAGTTGCCGCACGGCTCGGAGCCCTGGCCGAAGTAGTCGAGCAGCCGGACCCGGCGGCAGGTGGCCGCCTCGCACAGGGCCAGCATCGCGTCCAGGTGCAGGCTCATCCGGCGCCGATGCGCGTCGTCCCCTTCCGAGCCCTCGATCATCTTGCGGAGGTTGACCACGTCCTGGAGCCCGTACGCCAGCCACGCGGTGGACGGAAGGCCGTCCCGCCCGGCCCGTCCGGTCTCCTGGTAGTAGCCCTCGACCGACTTGGGCAGGTCGAGATGGGCCACGAAACGCACGTCGGGCTTGTCGATGCCCATCCCGAACGCGATCGTCGCGACCACGACCAGCCCGTCCTCCCGCAGGAACCGGGACTGGTTGGCGGCGCGCGTGGCCGCGTCCAGACCGGCGTGGTACGGCACCGCCTCGATGCCGTTGGAGGTCAGGAACTCGGCGGTCTTGTCCACGGAGTTGCGCGACAGGCAGTAGACGATGCCCGCGTCGCCCGCGTGCTCGGTGGTCAGCAGCCGCAGCAGCTGCTTCTTGGCGTCGGACTTGGGCTCGATCCGGTACTGGATGTTGGGACGGTCGAAGCTCGCCACGAAGTGGCGGGTGTTCGAGTCGGGCCCGGCGCGGAGGTCGAGCCGGGCGGCGATCTCGTCCCGGGTGGCCGGGGTGGCGGTCGCGGTCAGCGCGATCCGCGGCACCTCGGGCCAGCGTTCGTGCAGGCCGGAGAGGGTGAGGTAGTCCGGCCGGAAGTCGTGCCCCCACTGCGCCACGCAGTGCGCCTCGTCGATCGCGAACAGCGAGACCGTGCCGCGGTCGAGGAGCTGGACGGTCGCCGGGACGCGCAGCCGCTCCGGCGCCAGGTAGAGCAGGTCGAGCTCGCCCGCGAGGAACTGCGCCTCGACCACCCGGCGCTCGTCCAGGTCCTGGGTGGAGTTGAGGAAGCCCGCCTGGACGCCCAGCGCCCGCAGCGCGTCCACCTGGTCCTGCATCAGCGCGATCAGCGGCGAGATGACCACCCCGGTGCCCTTACGGACCAGGGAGGGGATCTGGTAACACAGCGACTTGCCGCCGCCGGTCGGCATCAGGACGAGGGCGTCGCCGCCGGCGACGACATGTTCGATGATCTCCTGCTGGCCGTCCCGGAACGACTCGTACCCGAACACGCGGCGCAGCGTGCGCAGCGCCTCGCTCACCGCCGGGCCGTCGCTCGCAGCGGTCTCGCTCGGGTCCAGGGGCTGGTCTTCGGTTTCCGGGAAAGGCACCGATTCATCCTATGAGCCCGTACGGGGGGCGGGTGCGTTCTTGCCGGACCCGGGCCGTGACGCGCGGGCACCCTGTGCTCACCCGCCGGTCACGCGACTCTCGTGCCCCGGACGGGACGGCCAGGGGCGGAGCATCGGCCGGGGCGAGCATCAGCCGGGAGCGAGCATCAGCCGGGGCGAGCATCAGCCGGGAGCAGAGCATCGGCAAGGAGCGGAGCATCAGCGGAGGCCGGGCATCGGCGGGGGCCGGGCATCAGCCGGGGGCGGGGCCGAGGCCGGGGCGGGGGGCGGCGCCGGCCTCCCGGATCGTGTCGGCGGTCACGGCGTCGAGGCCGGCGGCCGTGTGCGAGACGAGCGCGAGCGCGTCCGGGGGCGGTGGATGGCCGGGGCGCGGTACGGCGATGACCCGCATCCCGGCGGCGTGCGCGGAGCGGAACCCCTCGGCGGAGTCCTCGATCGCGGCGCAGCGGCCCGGGGGCGTGTCCAGCCGGGCGGCGGCGGTGAGATAGCCGTCGGGGGCCGGTTTGCCCAGGTCGACCTCCTCCGTGGACACGGTGGCGCGGAACAGGGAGTCGAGGCCGAGCGAGCCGAGGACCAGTTCCATGAGAATGCGCGGTGAGGAGCTGTTCAGGCCGAGGGGGAAGGATTCGGCGAGGCGCCGTACCGCGGCCACGGCCCCCGGCAGGAGCGGCACCCCCTCGGCGTACCGGCGGTGCATGCGGTCGATGACCTCGTAGGCGACCTCGTCGGAGGCCATGGTGCCGTCCAGCAGCTCGTCGGCCAGGTAGGCGGCCCACTCGACGGTGTTCATGCCCATCAGCCGTTCCTGGGTGCCGGGCGGCCAGTGCCCGCCGTGCTCGGTGACGACGCCGCGGCGGACCTCCTCCCAGAGGGGTTCGGAATCGATCAGCACCCCGTCCAGGTCGAAGATCACGGCCAGCACCTGCATGGACCACTCCCGGCTCTGCTCTCGGGTTCACCGCACCGGTCCACTACCCAACGGATACGGCGGGAATCCCGGCGGTCGCTCCACGTGCACGGTCGATGACCTGGATGAATGTCGTAAATGAGACAAAAGTATGTCGGGTCTGGCAGGGTGATGGCCGTCGTCCCGCCTCCGGAGAGTGACGGAGAGAGGAGAACAGCCCCATGGTGTTCCTCGGATTGCTCGTGGCAGCGGTGGCCGTGACCGCCGCGGCCGGCATCGTATTGGACAACGAAGGAGCCGCGGCGCTCACCGCCTTCGGCCAGAACGTCCCAGGAGTCGGAGACCAGGGGCAGGTCTTCCTCGCCGGAGCCGTCGTGGCCGCCGTCTTCATGTTCGGGTTGCAGATCACGTTCAAGGGTGTCCGCCGGAGCCGCCGGGCCCGCCGCGACCTGCGCGAGCTGCGCGAAGAGCGCGAGGAGTCGCTGAGCACCCTGCAGCTGGAGAAGCGCCGGCTCCAGCAGGAGGTCGCGCGCCTGCGCCGCGGCGAGGGGGCCGGATCTCCGGACCGTACCTCGCCCGCCCGCAACCCCCAGGCTCGCAACCCCCAGGCTCCCGCCCCGGCCCCGGCCCCGGCCCCCGGTGCCCAGACGTCCGCGCCCGGTACCCCCGTCGCCGGATCCGCCGTCCCGCCCAAGCCCGGCCCCACCCGTAAGGAGCCCCTGGCCGGAGCCGCCGCGCGCACCACGTTCTTCGACCGCGCCGACTGACGGCCGGAGAACGTCCACCCGCCCGATGCAGGCGCCCGCCCCTGGGGCCGCCCCTGAGAGGCGGACTCGTCCCCCGTGATGAGACCGCGTCCGGTGAGATCCCCATGTGGGCTGATGGCGGCACGGGTACCGCTGACGCAGGATCGTGATGTGCGGATTCTTCTGAAGGTAGGCATCACCGCGGTCGCGCTGTGGGTCGCCACGGCGCTGATCGCCGGCATCGAGGTCACCGGCGACACCACCGGGCGGCGGGCGCTGACCCTGGTCGGCGTCGCAGTGATCTTCGGCCTGGTGAACGCCGTCATCAAACCCATCGTCAAGACGCTCGGCTGCGCGCTCTACGTCCTGACCCTGGGCCTGTTCGGGCTCGTGGTGAACGCGCTGCTGCTCATGCTCACCGGCTGGTTCGCGGGAGAGCTCGACCTCCCGTTCGCCGTCGACGGCTTCTGGGCCGCCTTCGCGGGCGCCATCGTCGTCGGGGTGGTCGGCTGGGTGCTCGACCTGCTGGTCAAGGACGACTGAGCCGGAACGGCGACTCCAGCAACCGTCCGCCGCCCGCGTACTCCGGGTACTCCCGGTGCGCGGGCGGCCGCTCGTCCGGGGACCCCGCGCCGTCCGGAGACCCCGCGTCGTTCGGAGACCCCGCGTCGTCCAGCAGGACCCAGCGGCGGGCCCGCACGGCGCCGATCAGGAACTCGGCCGCGTTGAGCGCGCCGGCGTCCGCGACGACCAGCACGTCGAACTCCGCGCCGTCCTCCGTCCCGGCCGCCGCGCCCACGCCCAGCGGCGTACCGCACACCAGGTCGGCCGTCCGCAGCAGGACCTGGCCCGCGTCCTCCGCGGAGTCGTGGCCGGTCTCGTGCCGCAGGTACGTCGAGAGCCGCTCGATCCGCGCCATCGCGCGGTCCTGGTGCGTGGCCAGCAGGTCCATGTCGATCCGCTCCGCACCGCAGATCTCCTGGACGTTCTCCCGGGAACGGGCCTCGGCCGCGGTCGCCGCGTCGAACTCCGCCGACCGCGACGACAGCTCCTCCTCGGCCTCCACCCGCCGCCGCGCCAGCAGCGCCTCCGCCTCGGCCAGCGCGGTCCGCGCGGCCTCGGCCTCCGCCCCCGCCCGTTCGTACGCGGCCCGCGCCGCCTCATGGGCCTGCCGCGCCCCCGCCAGCCGCCCCTGGATCTCGTGCGCCACCCGCTGCGCCTCCACCGCCAGCGCGCTCGCCCGGGTGGCCTGCTCGACGGCCGCGGCGGACTGCCCGGCCTTCTCCCGGTGGTCGGCCGCGGCCCGCTCCCGTTCCGTCGCCAGCCGGACCAGCTCGGCGCCGAGCTGCTCCTGGGCCTGCCGCGCCGCCGCCAGCCGGGCGCCGCCCTCCTGGATGAACGCCTCCAGCTGGGTGCGGTACCCGTGCGCGCGTTCGGCGGCCTCCTTGGCGTCGTTCGCCCGCCGCGCCGCCTCGTCCGCGCCCCGGGTCAGCGCCTTCACCTCGGCCCGCAGGTCCTTGATCTCCGGCGGCGGCGCCGCGACATGCAGCCGCTGCCCCAGGGTCATCTTCCGCCGCCGCGCCGCCAGCGCGGACTCGGCCGCCGCCAGCCGGTAGTAGCGGGCGTGCCCCTCGGCGTCCGCCGCCGCCGACTCCGACACCAGCCGGTCCGCCTCCTCGACGGCCCGCGGCAGGTCGTCGCGGGCCTTCGCCAGGTCGGCGGTCAGGGCCTCCTCCTGCTGCCGCGCCGCCTGCAGCTCCGCCCGCGCCTGGGCGTCCCGCTGGTCCAGCGCGGCGCAGCGCGCGAGCGTGGCCTCGGCGATCCGGGTGAACCGCCCGGCCTCCTCCGCGGTCGCGTCCGCGTCCTCCTGGAGCCGCCGCGCCTCGGCCAGCGGCTCGGCCAGCTCGGCCTCGATCTCCGCCTCGGCGGCCCGCAGCCGTTCGGCGTCCGCGGACGCCTGCTCCCCGGCGCTCCCCGCGGTCTCGACGGCGCCCTTCAGCTCCTCGATCCGCGCGGCCAGGCCCGCCACCTCGGCGTCCAGCTCCTGCCGCCGCCGTTCCCGGGCGTCCTTCAGCGCGTCCAGGGCGGCGCGGTCCCGGGGCCACTGCTCCAGCCACATCAGCCCGCGCTGCAGCATCCGCGCCTCGGTGGCCCACGCCTGCCGCCACGCCTCGCCGACCGGCCGTACGGTCACCGACCGCGTCCGCGTCTCCGGCGCGTGCCCGTGGTCGTCCTGCGGCCCGGGGGCGCCCTGCTCGCGGTCGTCACGCGGCTCGGGGGCGATCTCCGCGGCATCGGGGAGGGGCGTGGTGCTCCCGTCGTTCCCCTCGATCACGGCCGCGGGCTCGCCGATGACCGGCGTCCTCCCGGCGGCGCCCAGATCGGGTGTCGGCGGTATCTCCTGGGGACGGGTCACGTCGGGAGCGGAGGTCAACGGCTTGAACTCGACCGTACGGGTGGACGCGTCCCGCGCCGGCCTCCGCTCGACGAACGGCTCATCGGCCACCATGGCGCCGGCGGCGGGCTCATCGACGGCCGTGGCTTCGGTGGTGGGCTCATGCGTGACCGGCTCATGGGTGACCGGCTCATGGGTGACCGGCTCATGCGTGACCGGCTCATGGGTGACCGGCGGAACGGCCGGGGGTGCCGGGGAGGGCGTGACGGCGGCCTGTGCCTGCTCCTCTCTCACCAGCAGCGCGAACACCTCGGGACCGGCGGCCTGGACGATCTCCTCGGCCCGTACGGCCGTGGGGGCCAGCACCAGCGTCCGCTCCCCCTTGGCCAGCACGTCCCGGACGATCTCCTCGACCGTGGCGTCACGGGTCACCGCCGACGGCCCGGACTCGACCAGCAGCCGGGCCGGCCCGTCCCAGCCGCCCGCGGTCCGTTCCTCCCGCATCGCTTGCAGCGCGGTGAGGTGCGGCCTCCATCCGACTGCCTCCTGGTCCTTCTCCCTGAGGTCCCGTTCGAGTCCCTCGTAGAACTCGATCAAGGCGTCGCAGAGCTCGGACACCTTCGCGCGCAGGCCGTCCGTGTCCTGGGGGACGGCCGGTGCGGTGGGTTCCGGCGTGGCCGGTTCGGGGGTGTCGTCGGTGACCTGGGGGAGCGCGTGCGTGGTGAGGGAGTCCGGAGGTGTCTCCCCTGCGGGGTCAGGGGTGTCCTTCCCGGCGGGCTCAGGGGTGTCGGCGGAGCCGGGCACTTCGGGCGGTGCCGCAATCTCGGCGTCCGCGACCTGGGCGTCCGCGACCTGGGCGTCCGTGGTCTCGGCGTCTGCGGTCTCGGCGTCCGCGACTTGGGGGACTGCCGGTTGCGGGGCTGCTTCCGGTGGGGCCGCGGGTTGCGGGGCCTCAGGGTGCAAAGCCTCGTCCAGCGGGAGCGTGGTCTGGGGGCTCGCCGGTCGCGGAGCCTCCTCGACCGGGGGGACGGGCTCTTCGCCGGACTCGGGCAGTGGGATGGCCGGGAGGGCTTGTGTGGTGAGGGCGTCCGCCCCGGAAACGAGCCCGGCAGTGGGCCCGGCAGTGGGCTCAGGAGTGGGCTCGGGGGCGTTCGCCTCGGCAGTGGGCTCGGCGGCGGGCGCGGGAGTGGGCTCGGGGCCGTCCGGGGCGGCGTCGTCCAGGGGTGGGCGGGGCGTCTCCTCGCCGGGGGCCGCGGGGGCGGCCTCGGAAGGCGGGACGACCGCGTCGCCGACCGTGGCCAGCGGGCGGGTGGTCAGGTCCGCGTCCGCGTAGGAGGCCGGTACGGGGCCGGGGGCCTCGCCGGGCTCCTCCGGGGCGGGCGGACGGCCGGGGCCCGGTGGTGGGGTGGTCGTGTCCTCGCCCGGAAGGTCGTCGCCCTGCCTGCCCGTGCCTTCTGAGTGCTCCACGCCTTCATCCCGTTCGATCGCTTAGGGGTCTAATGTCTCCCCTTCTGCCCGGGACTAACGTCTCACACGTTCCGATCATCGATGTCCCGTGAGGACCGCATGGTGATCGACGCCATCGCGCGGCTGCGGATCGGGGTGGACCAGGGCGCCGGCCAGGCGGGGGAGGGCGTGGAGCAGGCGGTGCTCGGCGTCCACGGCGATCCGGTGCGCCTCCACGACGGTGCCGGCGGGGTCGACGACGACGTCGCATTCGGCGCGGAGCCGGTGCCCGATCCAGCGGAGGCGGACCGCGCCCACCCCCAGGACGCCCGGGGTCGCGGCGAGGGCGGCCTCGGCCTGGTCGACCAGGGCGGGATCGACCGCGTCCATGAGGCGGTGCCAGATCTCGCGGGCGGCCTGGCGGAGGACCACGACGATCGCCAGGGTGATGAGCAGCCCGACGACGGGGTCCGCCCAGGGAAGGCCCAGCGCGACGCCCGCCGCGCCCAGCAGGACCGCCAGGGAGGTGAAGCCGTCGGTACGCGCGTGCAGCCCGTCGGCGACCAGGGCGGCGGAGCCGATGCGTCGGCCGACCCGGATGCGGTAGCGGGCGACCAGCTCGTTGCCCGCGAAGCCGACCAGGGCCGCCGCGGCCACGGCGCCCAGGTGGTTCACCGGCTGCGGGTCGGCCAGGCGCTGGATCGCCGTGTAACCGGCCGCGGCGGCGGACGCGGCGATGGTGAGCACGATGACGACCCCGGCGATGTCCTCGGCCCGCCCGTAGCCGTAGGTGTAGCGCCGGGTCGGCGGGCGGCGTCCGAGCAGGAACGCCAGGCCCAGCGGGACGGCGGTCAGCGCGTCGGCGGCGTTGTGGAGGGTGTCGCCGAGCAGCGCCACCGAGCCCGACATCGCCACCACGAACGCCTGGAGGACGGTGGTCGCGCCCAGCACGGCCAGGGAGATCCACAGGGCCCGCATGCCCTCCGCGCTGGCCTCCAGCGCGGAGTCCACCTTCTCGCCGGAGTCGTGCGAGTGCGGGCGCAGCAGGTGCGCGAGCCGGCGTTTCAGACCCCCGTGGCCATGGTCGTGGTCGTGCGGGTGGCCATGGCCGTGCGGGTGGGCGTGGTCGTGCCGGTGTCCCTCCATGGCACCAAGAATGGAACAAACTTCGCATTGCAGCACCTCGACACCTACACGGCGCACGCAGGCGCGAGGGCGTCGCAGCTGCCACTTCCACGCCCGAAGCGCGCGGCCCGTGATCCACCGGGATCACGGGCCGCGCACAGGGCCGGGCGAAGGGCCGGGCGAAGGGCCGGGCGGACGGTCAGTGCGGGTTGGTCGCCAGGATCTCGGCCAGCAGGTCGTCCAGGGTGACGATGCCCGCGAGCGCGCCCTGGGCGTCGTTGACCACCGCGAGCTGGGCCCGGTCCCGGCGCAGCCGGGTGACCGCGTCCAGGACGGTGGTCCCCGCCGTCAGGACCGGCGCCGGGTGGGCCAGCTCGGCCGCGCGGCGCTCGCCGTCCGGCTCGGTGATGGCCGCCCGTACGTGGACGATCCCCGCCACGTCGCCCGCGGCGTCCCGTACCAGCAGGCGGCTGTGGCCGCTGTCGGTGGCGGTACGGCGGATCCGCGCGGCGGTGGCGTCGGCGTCGATCGTGGTCACCGCGGTGGCGGGCACCACGAGGTGGCCGACGGTCACCTCCCGGGCGGAGATGGCCCGCCGCAGCAGCTCGTGGTCGTGCCGGCCGATCAGGCCCAGCCGGCGGGACTCGCCGAGCAGGTGACCGAGCCGCTGCGGGTCGGTGTGGTCGTCCAGCTCGTCCCGGGGCGTGATCCCGATGAGCCTCAGCAGGCCGTTGGTGACGGCGTTGAGGGCCGCCAGGATCGGCCGGGAGACCTTTGCGAACGCCCGGAACGGCAGGGCCAGGATCAGCGCCGACCGTTCCGGGTGGGTGATCGCCCAGGACTTCGGCGCCATCTCCCCGATGACCATGTGCAGGAAGGTCACCACGGCGAGCGCGGTGGCCAGCGCGATGGCCTTCGACCCGGCCTCCGGGACGCCCAGGGCGTGCAGCGGCGGTTCGAGGAAGTGCTCGAACGCCGGCTCGGTGACGATGGCCAGGCCCAGCGAGCACATGGTGATGCCGAACTGGGCGCCCGCCAGCATCAGCGACAGCTCGCGGGTGCCGGCGACGGCCGCCGCGGCGGGACGGCTGCCGCGGGCGGCGGCGCGTTCCAGCTGCGGGCGGTTCACCGCCACCAGCGCGAACTCGGACGCGACGAAGAAGCCGTTGCCGAGCAGCAGCAGCACCGTGATCAGCAGTGTCGTCATCGGGTCCATGGCGCCTCCCTGCCCGCGGCCACCAGGCCGTCACGGCCGGCGTCCTCCGCCGGTTCCTCCGCCGTGACGGGGGCGAGGGTGCGCAGCCGCACCTCGTCGGCCACCCGGCGGCGTACGGTGAGCACCTCCAGCTCCACGCGGACGCCGGACTCCAGCTCGATGGCGAGCCTGTCGGCGGGCGCGGGCAGCCGGCGGAGCCTGGCCATGACCAGCCCGCCCAGGGTGTCGTAGGCGTCGCCCTCGGGCAGTTCCAGGCCGGTCAGCCGGATCACCTCGTCGATCCGCATCCCCGCGTCCACCACCCAGGAGCCGTCCGCGGCGGCGGTGGGGGCGGCCTCGTCGGCGTCGGTCTCGTCGGCGATCTCGCCGACCAGCTCCTCGGCGATGTCCTCGAACGTGAGGATGCCGGCCAGCCCGCCGTACTCGTCCACCACGCAGGCGAACTCCTCGCCGGTGTCGCGCATCTGCTCGGTCACCCCGTACAGCGGCTGGCTGCCCGGCACCAGCAGTGCCGGGCGGGCGATCCGCCGGACCGGGGTGGCCGGGTCGAGCGTGTCGTCGGCGACCTCGCGGACGCCCGCGACGCCGACGACGTCGTCGACGTCCTGCCCGTACACCGGGTAGTTGGTGTGCCCGGTCTCGCCGATCAGCGCGATCAGCTCCGCGACGGTGGCGTCGCCGGGCAGGGTGCTCACCTGCGGACGGGGCACCATGACCTCGTCGGCGGTGCGGTCACCGAACGACAGCGCGCGTTCCAGCAGCCCGGACAGGTCGGCCGGCAGCGTACCGGCGCCGCGGGAACGGCCGATGATCTCGCCCAGCTCCTCCAGCGTGGCCCCGCTGTGCAGCTCCTCGACCGGCTCCACGCCGAGCGCGCGCAGCAGCCGCACGGCGGAACGGTCGAACAGCCGGATCACCGGGCCGAACACCGTCAGGTAGACGAGGGTCGAGGCGGCCAGGGCGCGGGCCAGCGACTCCGCGCGGGCCAGCGCCAGGTTCTTGGGGAACAGCTCGCCCAGCAGCATCTGGATGAGGGTGGCCAGCACGAACCCGGTGGCGAGCGCGATCGCCCCGGTGGCGCCGAGCGGGACGCCCGCGACGCGCAGCAAGGGTTCGATCAGCTCGGCCAGGGCGGGCTTGGCGATGAAGCCGACCACCAGGGTGGTCATGGTGATGCCGAGCTGAGCGCCCGACAGCATGAACGAGAGCCGGCCGATGACCTTCAGGGCCCGCCTCGCGGCGATGTCACCCTGGTCGGCGGCCTGGGTCAGCCGCGCGCGGTCGGCGGCGACGAATGCGAATTCCTGGGCCACGAAATAGCCGGTCGCCGCGGTCAGCACGATCACGGCGACGACGCCCAGCACCCCGGTCAGCATGGCTCACCGGGTCTATGACTAGGGTCCGACACTGCGGACTCTCAACTCCTCTCAGAGACGATTCTCCTCTAACGCAACGTCACCTCATACCAGGTGGTTCCCCGTTGACAAGCACTGCGGAGGTGATGATCCCCTCATCGTCCGCGCCGTGTCCTGCGGGAGGATGTCCCGGAGGGCCGGCGACCGGCCCGGAGACCCGCCGCGAGCGCGGCGCCCGGCGATCCCGGGGCCCGCGCGGCAGGCGGCGGCGCCCGGTGATCCCGGGGCGCGGGGCACGGCCGGGGCAGGCCGGGTCGCTTGTCTCGAAAAGTGTCACCCATCACACTGATGGTCGAGCGTGCGTCGGATCATGGGGGCGGTGCGCACACCTGACCGACGGGGACGATGAACGCGGGGCAGAGGTGAACGAGAGCGGGGCCGGCGCCGCCGCGCCCATGAGCCGTGAGGGGATCGACCACGCCCTCCGGGACCTGCGCGCGGAACAGGAGAAGATCTCGACCGCGCTGCTGGACCTGGAGGGGCACGACGGCACCCGGCTGCTCAAGGGCGCCCGGCTGGCGGGCGAGACCTGGCGCCGGTGGGAGGACGCGCGGGCCGAGATCGCGATGGTCTGGCGGCTGTACGACGCGTACCAGAAGGTGCTGGACACCGCCGCCGAGCTGCGCGACCGCCACCAGCGTCCCGGCGCGGCCGTGCTGGTGGAGCTGACCGGGCTGCTGGCGGGCGAGTCGGTCGAGGTGCCCGACGGGGAGATCCCGCTGGAGCGGCGGACGCTGCTGGGCGCCTCCCAGAAGCGGATCACGCTGGCCGAGGCGGTGTCCCGGATGTCCGGCGGGTACGCCCGCGCGGCCGAGGTGATCGCGGCGGCGGACACGGCCTGGACGGCGCTGCTGGTCCCGCTGGAGGACATCGAGGAGACCTGGCGGGAGACCGCCCGGCTGGCGCAGGGCCTGGACGGTTCGCGCCACCCCGAGCTGGACCGGCTGGGCCGCGAGCTGAGCGCCCTCGGGCAGGCCGCCCGTACCGACCCGCTTTCGCTGGTCCGGGACGGCCAGGTCGACACCGGCCGGCTCCACCGGCTGCGCGAGGCGCTGGAGGCGCTGCGCGCGTCGCTGGCCGAGGCCGTCCGGCTGCGCGACGGGTACGAGCAGCGGCTGGCGGAGGTGACCGCGTCCATCGCCGACGTGGAGGAGGCCGAGACGCGGGCACGGGAGGCCCGCACCACCGCCACCCTCAAGATCGACTCCGCCCGGTTGCCGGAGCCGCCCGCGCTGGGCACCGGGCTGCGCCACCGGCTGGCCGGTCTGGAGACGCTGCGCCGGGCCGGGCGCTGGGCGGAGCTGGCCGCGCGGGTGGCCGAGCTGGACCGGGCGACCGGTGCCGCGCTGGAGCAGGCCCGCGACAACCTGCGGCTGAGCACCGGGCTGCTGGACCGGCGGGGCGAGCTGCGCGGACGGCTGGACGCCTACAAGGCCAAGGCGGGTCGGCTGGGGTTCGCCGAGGACGAGCGGCTCGCGGAGCTTTACGGCAAGGCGCGGGAGCTGCTGTGGACCTCGCCCTGCGACCTGCGCCGCGCGACCGCGGCCCTGGCGGAGTACCAGCGCGCGATCAAGGCGCGCGAGAGCGGGACGGAGCCGGGCCGATGACGGCATTGCCGATGTCCGGGTGCGACCAGCCCGGCTGCACGGGGGCCGTCCAGGCCGACGGCTTCTGCGACGTGTGCGGCATGGCGCCGCCGCCCTCCGCGCCGTCCGCCGCGACGCCCTCCGCAGCGACGCCGTCCGGTGCGTCGGGTCGCTCTGGCACGTCCAGGGCGTCCAGGGCGTCCGGCGCGTCCGGCGCGTCCAGGGCGTCCGGGGCGTCGGTGCCTTCGGGGGCCGGGACGGGCACGGGCGGCGGGTCGATGCCAGGGTCCGCGCCGCCCGACGCGGCGTCCCTGTCGCAGGCGACCCGGGCCGCCTCGGCGTCGTCAGGACCGACGGGCGGATCAGGCCCGGCCAGTGGCCCCTCCGGTTCACGGGGGTCGGGCTCGTCCGGGCGTACGGCGACGCGCGGGTCGCGGGGCAGCGGTGGGTCGGGCTCCGGCTCGGCGGGGCGCGGGATGCTCGGGGCCGGGCTGGTGGAGGTGCCGCCCGTCCCCTACCGGGACCCTGCCTCGGCCATCATGGAACGGCCGGAGGTGCCGGAGAGCCGGCGGTTCTGCAGCCGCTGCGACGAACCGGTGGGGCGCGGCCGGGACCGGCGGCCGGGCCGTACGGAGGGCTTCTGCCGCAGTTGCGGGCATCCGTTCTCGTTCACGCCCAAGCTCGGCCCCGGGCAGTGGATCGGCGGCCAGTACGAGGTCCTCGGCTGCCTGGCGCACGGCGGGCTCGGCTGGGTCTACCTGGCCCGCGACCACAACGTCAGCGGCCGGTGGGTGGTCCTCAAGGGCCTGCTCGACACCGGCGACAGCGACTCCCTGGCCGCCGCGACCGCCGAACGCGCCTTCCTCGCCGAGGTCGAGCACCCCAACATCGTCAAGATCTACAACTTCGTCCGGCACGGCGGATCCGGCTACATCGTCATGGAGTACGTCGGCGGCCGGTCCCTCAAGGACATCCTCCTCGAACGCCGCCGGGAGGAGGGGGAGAACGCCGCGCTGCCGCTCGGGCAGGTGATCGCCTACGGGCTGGAGGTGCTGCGCGCCCTCGGCTACCTGCACGGGGTGGGCCTGCTCTACTGCGACTTCAAGCCGGACAACGCCATCCAGTCGGAGGAGCAGCTCAAGCTGATCGACCTGGGCGGGGTGCGGCGCGCGTTCGACGCGTCCAGCCCGATCTTCGGCACCCCCGGCTACCAGGCCCCGGAGATCGCCGACCAGGGCCCGTCGATCACCTCCGACCTCTACACGGTGGGCCGCACGCTGGCCGTGCTGAGCTTCCCGTTCCGCGGCTACACCGGCCGCCACCTGCGCAGCCTGCCGCCGCGCGGCGAGGTGCCGCTGCTGGTCCGGTACGAGTCGTACTACCGGCTGCTGCGCCGCGCCACCCACATGGACCCGGCCCGCCGCTTCCAGAGCGCCGCCGAGATGGCCGAGCAGCTCACCGGCGTCCTGCGCGAGGTCCTGTCGACCGACGACGGGCTGGCACGCCCGGCGCCGTCCGCGCTGTTCGGACCGGAGCAGTACGCCGCGGGCACCGAGATCGTCAGCGCTCTCCCCACGGCACCGGCCGCCGGGCCGCCCCCGGGAACGGCCCAGGGGACGGCCTCGGGGACAGGTCCGGGGACGGCCGCCGCGGGCGGGAACGGGCCGAGCCCGGTCCTGGCGCCGCTCGCGCCCGCCGCCGCGGCCGCCGCGCTGCCCGTACCGCTGGTGGAGAGCACCGATCCCGCGGCGGGCTTCCTGGCCGGGCTCACCGCCCGCGACCCCGACGAGCTGGCCGCCGCCCTCGGGTCCGCGCCCGTGTCGTCCACCGAGCTGAGCCTGGCCCTGGCCCGGGTGCGGATCGAGCAGGGCGAGCCGGCCGAGGCGGAGGCGCTGCTGGACGAGATCGCGGCACTGCGGCCCGACGACTGGCGGGTCGACTGGTACCGCGGTGCCGCCGCGCTCGCCGGGGGCCGCTTCGCCGAGGCCGTCACGATCTTCGACGACCTGTACGACCTGATGCCGGGGGAGACGGCGCCCAAGCTGGCGCTGGCGTTCTGCCACGAGTGCGCGGGCCGTACCGAGCAGGCCGACCGCTACTACGACACGGTGTGGCGCACCGACCCGACCTTCGTCAGCGCCGCGTTCGGGCTGGCCCGGGTGCGGCTGGCGGTCCGCGACCGCAAGGGCGCCGAGGAGGTGCTGGACTCGGTGCCCCGCATCTCCAGCCACTACATCTCCGCCCAGCTCGCGGCCGTGGTCACCGCGGTCCGGGGGCGGCGGCCGGGCGAGCTGAACGCCGCGACCCTGTGCGACGTGGGACGGCGCCTGGAGACGCTGCGGCTGGACACCGAGCGGTACAACACGTTCGCCGCCGAGGTCCTGGAGGCGGCGCTCGGCTGGCTGCGGGCGTCCACGCCGGGGAACGGCGCGTCCGGGAACAGGTCCGGGAACGGGTCCGGGACCGCCCCGCGGGAACTGCTCGGGACGCCGCTCGACGAGCCGGCGCTGCGGCGGCGGCTGGAGGAGACCTACCGGCTGCTGGCCAAGCTCGCCGGCGGCTTCCCCGCCCGGCACGCCCTGGTCAAGCGGGCGAACGCGGTCCGCCCGAGGACGCTGTTCTGACCATGGACGAGGCGGGCATCGAGAACATCGAGAACATCGGGGACCGGAAGGTGGCGGCCTCCTGCCCGGCCTGCGGGGAGGAGTACGACCCGGGCGACCACTTCTGCGAGCGCTGCGGGCGGGCGCGGCGGGGGCCGCGCGCCGTCGTCCACGTTCCCGAGGTACGGCCCGAGGCGGTGCTGGAGACCTCGTCCCGGCGGGTACGACCGGCGCCGCCCCCGATCTGCGGCGACTGCGGCGGCACCCGGATCGACGACGACGGCTTCTGCGACCGCTGCGGGCTGCGCCGGCCCGCCGGCAACGACCATGTCGAGATCGAGCTGGTCGGCCCCGTGGAGGAGGGCGTGCGGGCCGCCGGGGTGAGCGACCTCGGACGCCGCCGCAGCCGCAACGAGGACGCCCTCGCCATGGCCGCGCTTCCCCGCGCCGTGTGCGCGGTGGTGTGCGACGGCGTCGCGTCCGCGCCGGGATCGGACCAGGCCGCCCAGGTCGCGGCCGACACCGGCGCGGCGACGCTGGCGCAGCGGCTGGCGGCGGGCGACGGCCCGGAGACCGCCACGCGGGGCGCGCTCGACCGGGCCAGGGAGGCGGTCGAGGGGCTCTCCGGCTCGCGCCGCAACCCCCCCGCCTGCACGTACGTCTCGGCCGTGGTCGCGCCGCAGTCGGTGACCATCGGCTGGGTCGGCGACAGCCGCGCCTACTGGATCAACGGCTCCGGCGGCACCGGCTCGGCGCTGCTCACCCGGGACGACTCGTGGGCCGACCAGATGATCGCCCGGCGCACGATGACCGCGGACGCCGCCCGCGCCGATCCCCGCGCGCACCTGCTGACCGGCTGGCTGGGCGCCGACGCCGACGCCTTCGCCCCGCACGCCGTGACGTTCCGGCCGCGCGGCCCCGGCCTGGTCGTGATCTGCAGCGACGGCCTCTGGAACCACCTGCCCGAGCCGGCCGCGCTGGAGGCGGCCACGTACGCCGCCATGGACCCGTCCCGGCAGGAAAACCCGAACCCGGACACGAACCCGTACCCGGACGCGAACCCGGACCTGGACGCGAGTACGAATCCGGACACGAATACGAACATGAACGCGAACGGGAACGGTAACGGCGCGGCGGACGCCGGCCTGCTCGGGACGGCGCGGGGCCTGGTGCGGACCGCGCTCGACGCCGGCGGGCACGACAACGTCACGGTCGCCCTCATCCCGTTCCCACCCGCCAACCAGTCCCCCGCCGAGCAGCCCTCCGCCGAGCAGTCCCCCGCCGAGCAGCCCTCCGCCAACCAGTCTCCCGCCGAGCAGTTCCCCGCTAAGCAGTCCCCCGCCGAACCCTCAGCTCCCACCCCCGCCGCATCTCCCCAAGCCCAGGACGGACCTAGCAGGGAGCCCCCCAGATGAGCGAACCACCCGAGTTCAGCATCCGCGTCGACCAGAACCCGTACCTCCCCGCGGGCGGGCGGGAGATGCACGCGATCATCACCGTCGAGGCGACGGGCGCCGCGACCGAGGGCACGGCCGAGGGCGCGACCGGAGACGCCGCCGCTTCCGGCGAGGCCGTTCCCGGCGAGGCCGCCGAGATCATCATCATCGACTCCTCGGGCTCGATGTCGTACTCGGGGAAGCTGTGGGCGGCCCGCAGGGCGGCCGGCGGCGCGCTGAACGTGCTGCGGGACGGGGTCCACTTCGCGGTGATCGCGGGCGCCAACCAGCCGCGCATGATCTACCCGCGGGGCAAGCGGCTGGTCCGGATGGACGCCACGACGCGGGCGGAGGCGGTGAGCGCCGTGTCCACGCTGGAGGCCGCGGGCGGCACCGCCATCGGTTCCTGGCTGCTGCTGGCCGACCGGCTGTTCGCCGACCACCGGGACGCCGTCCGGCACGCGATCCTGCTCACCGACGGCAAGAACCAGCACGAGACCGCGGAGGAGCTGGACGCCGCCCTGGATCAGTGCGCCGGCAACTTCGTCTGCGACGCCCGCGGCGTCGGGACCGACTGGAACGTCGCCGAGCTGCGCAAGATCTCCTCGGCGCTGCTCGGGTCGTTCCTGGACGTGCCCGACCCGCAGGATCTGGAGGCCGACTTCCGGGAGATGACCACCGCGGCCATGGGCAAGCGGGTCGCCGACGTGGTCCTGCGCGTCTGGACGCCGCGGCACGCCCGGCTGCGCTTCCTCAAGCAGATGGTGCCGTCGGTGGAGGACCTCACCGGACGGCGCACCGGTTCCGGCCAGATCGGCGACTACCCGCTGGGGGCGTGGGGGAACGAGGACCGCGAGTACCACCTGTGCGTCGAGGTCCCCGCCGGGGACGTCGGACGGCAGATGCGGGCCGCCTGGGTGAAGCTCGTCGTTCCCGGCACCCCCGGCGACCCGGCCGAACGGGAGCTGGCGGCGCAGAACGTGCTGGCCGAGTGGACCGACGACGAGGCCAAGTCCACCCGGATCAACGCCCGCGTCGCCCACCACACCGGGCAGTCGGAGCTGGCCGAGGCCGTCCAGCAGGGCCTGGAGGCGCGCCGCGAGGGCGACGTGGAGACCGCGACCGCCCGGCTGGGACGGGCCGTGGTGCTCGCCGGCGAGGTCGGCAACGAGCAGATCGCCGGGCTGCTGGACCGCGTCGTGGAGGTGATCGACCGCGAGTCGGGGACCGTGCGGCTGAAGAAGGAGGTGTCCAAGGCCGACGAGATGTCGCTGGACACCCGTTCGGTCCGGACGGTGCGGACGGCGCACCGCGTGGACGAGGGCCGTCCGCGCACCCGTGCCACGCGTCCCGCCTCCGAGGGCTCCGCCGCGACGGGAGAGGGGTGAGGCCATGCCGATCTGCCCGAGCGGTCACACGTCCTCCACGGCCGACTTCTGCGACGTCTGCGGCGACCTCATCCCCGGGGCCCCGCGGCACCGGTTCGACGAGGAGCCCGTCCCCTCCGCGGCCGACTCGCCCGCGAACGGCGAACCCGGCGAGGAATGCCCGATGTGCGGTGCGCCCCGTTCCGGACGCTTCTGCGAAGAGGACGCCTACGACTTCGAGACCGGCACGGTGAGCCGTACGGCCCAGATGTTCGCCGAGCCCCCGCTCTCCGAGCCCCCGTCCACGCCCGTCCCGTCCACGCCCTCGTCCGTCCCGTCCACGCCCGGTACGCACTCGCCCGGTACGCCCTCGTCCGGTACGCCCTCGCCCGGTACGCCCACGCCCACGCCTCCGCCGCGCCGCCCCGCGCCGGCCCCGACCATGCCCCTGGCGGCGCCCGTTCCCCTGCCCGCCTCGCCTCCAGCCCCCGTTTCCGGTCCGGCCGCGGCGGGGGAGGGCGGCCCCGCCTGGTCGGCCGCGATCGTCGCCGACCGCGCGTACTACGACTCGGTGATCGCGCTCGGCGGCCCGGACGCCGCCTCCCTCGCCTTCCCGCCGTACTGCCCCGAACGCCGGATCCGGCTGGAGGGCGAGCAGGTGCGGATCGGGCGGCGCAGCGCGTCCCGGGGCATCGAGCCCGAGATCGACCTGAGCGTCCCGCCCGAGGACCCCGGCGTCTCCCACGTCCACGCCGTGCTGCTGGCGCGGCCGGGCGGCTCCTGGGAGCTCGTGGACCCCGGCTCCATGAACGGCACCACGCTCAACGGCGGCACCGAGCCGATCGACGTCAACGTGCCGGTGCCGGTGGGCGACGGGGACCGCATCCACGTGGGCGCATGGACCACGATCATCCTCTCCCGCGCGGGAGGGGCGCCGGGAGGTGCGCCGACATGAGCCGGTCCGGATCCACGCCCACACCCACACCCGCGCCCCCTGCCGGCGCCGTGCCGCCGCCGGCGCCCGCCCCCGGGAGACCGCCCGCGCCCGGCGTCCCGCCGGACCCGCCGTCCGGGACCGCCCCGTCCGGGTCCCCGGCCGGGACCGGCGCGCCCGGCGCCGCGTCCGCCGTCCGGTCCCGGGCCGGGAGCATGTCGGTGACGCGGCCCGGGAGCCTGCTGGCGACGTTCGCCCGGGGCCACTGGCTGGAGACCGTGCCGGGCCGGATCCGGTTGCAGGCGGCCGTGGCGCTGGCCGCCGTGGCCGCGCTCCTCACCGTCCTCACCCTGGCGATCGGCAACGCGCGGGACGGCGTGCAGACCATCGGGCACGACGCGGGGCCGCAGGTCGTGGCCACCGGCAACCTGTTCTTCGCGCTCAGCGACATGGACGCCCAGGTGTCCGACGTCCTGCTCATCGGGCGCGACCACGACCTCGGCATCGGCCACGACGAATCGCTGCGCCTGTACGACGAGCGCCGCCGGGAGGCCGGGCAGGCGCTCGTCCAGGCCGCCCAGCTGGCCGGGCAGGACGCCGAACGGCAGCGGACCGTGCGGGAGGTCATGGCGGCGCTGGGCCGGTACGAACGGCTGGTCGGCGAGGCGCTGGTCCTCGACCGGATGGCCGCGCACCCCGCCGGCGAGCCGCCCGGCCCCGTCGTGGACGCCCACCGCCAGGCCACCGACCTGATGCGGATGGAACTGCTGCCCCTCGCCTACAACCTCACCCTCGACAGCGGCGCGACCGTCCGGCAGGAGTACGAGGACAAGCAGCGCGCCGTCCAGAGCGGCCAGGTGCAGGTGGGGCTGGCAGGGGTGGTGCTGCTCGCCGTCCTGGTCGCCGTCCAGGTCTCCCTGGCCCGCGGCTTCCGCCGGACGATCAACCCGGCGCTGGCGCTGGCGACGGTCCTGACCCTGGCCCTGGCCGTGGCCGGGATCGCGCAGCTGTCGGCGCAGTCCGGCCATCTCCGGACCGCCAAGGAGGACGGCTTCGACTCCATGCTGACGCTCTCCCGGGCCCGCGCGATCAGTCACAGCGCGTTCGCCGACGAGAGCCGGTACCTGCTCGACCCGCGGCGGGCCGACACCTACGAGCAGACCTACTTCGACAAGGCGCTGTCGGTGCTCTACATCGACGCCGGGGACCGGCCGCTCAACCTGGAGACGTACTACGCGCTGCTCGACCGGAAGGTGCGGAGCTACGTCCCGGGTCGCGACCGGGTCGACTTCCTGGGCTTCTACGCCGACCAGGCGCGGAAGGCGCGGACCGCGGCGGAGAACCGCACGCTGGCCCGGACGCTCGCGGCGTACGGCGCCGTGATCGACAACGACCGCAGGATGCGGGAGCTGGCCGCCCGCGGCGACCGGGCGGGCGCCATCGAGCTGCGGATGGGACGGGGGAACGGCGGCGCGATCAGCGCGTTCGAGGACTACGACCGGGCCCTGGTGCAGCAGGCCGCGGTGCACCGCGGCGTCTTCGACGGCGCGATCGCGGCGGCCGACGGCGGGCTGCGCGGCTGGACGGTGCTGCCGCCGGCCGCCGCGCTGGTCATCGCCGGGCTGGTGCTCGCCGGGCTGCGGCCCCGGCTGGCCGAGTTCCGCTGACGGCGGAGGACGGAGGAGCAGAGCATGGGAGTCTCCCTGAGCGTCCCGCGCCGGCGGGCGGTCGCCGCCGCGCTGGCCGCCGTCGTGGCGCCGGCGCCGGTGGCGGCCTGCGGCCTGGACGGCGGGCGGCCCGAGTCGGTCGCCGCCAAACGGTCGCTGGTGATCGGGGTCAAGGCCGACCAGCCCGGTCTCGGGCTGCGCCTGCGCGACGGCACGTACATCGGTTACGACGTGGAGGTGGCCACCTACGTCGCCGGGCGGCTCGGCGTGCCGCCCGAGCGGATCACGTTCCGGACCACCCCGTCATCGGTCCGCGAGCGGGCGCTGCGCGAGGGCCAGGTCGACATGATCTTCGCCACGTACTCGATCACCGCCAAGCGCAAGACCCAGGTGACCTTCGCCGGGCCGTACTACGTCCCGCACCAGGACACCCTGGTCCGCGCGGACGACACCGAGATCCGGAACGTCCGGGACCTCAAGGGGCGGCGGCTGTGCGAGGTCACCGGCTCCAACTCCGCGCGGCGCGTGATCGAGGAACGGAAGATCGCCGCGATCCCGGTCCCGGCGCCCACCTACAGCGCCTGCATGGACATGATCTCCGACGGGCGGATCGACGCGGTCTCCACCGACGACCTGATCCTGGCGGGCTTCTCCTCCGGCCGCGCGGTGAAGATCATCAATGCCCCGTTCACCGACGAGAAGTACGGCGTGGGGCTGCGCAAGGGCGATCTGGACGGCTGCGAGGCCGTCAACCGGGCCCTCACGCAGATGTACCAGTCCGGCCATGCCGCCCGGCTGCTGTCCAAGTGGTTCCACGGGTCGGGACTGAAGCTGGTCGGCAGCGTCCCGCAGTTCGAAGGATGTTCCTGAGCGTCGAAGGATCCTCCTGGCCGGGCCCCCGGCACCGGAGCACCGGTCCGGAGGCTCGGCGCGGGCTCAGGAGGACGTGGTGGACGGCAGGGCGCTGACGGCCTCCCGCAGCGTGTCGTAGATCGGGATGAACTCGTCGACGGCGGTGATCCGGAAGACCCGGCGGATCCGCGGCGGCAGCGCGACCAGCGCCATGGCGGTACCGCGGGCGAGCGCGCGGCGGTTGGCGGTGACGATGGCGTTGAGCCCGGTGGAGTCACAGAACGTGACCTCCCGCATGTCGACCACCATCGGCCCGCCGGCCTCCAGCGCCTCCATCATCGCCTCCTCGAACCGTTCGCGGGAGAGCACGTCGATCTCACCCCGCACCCGAACGACGGCGCAGCGGTCCTGTCTGAGCAGGTGAACGTCGAACTCCATGGGCAACCTCCCGCCCCGAGTATGAGAGCGATCCGCGGCCCGCCGCCGCGGGCGGATCGCCCGTCCGTCCTCGCGAACCGGGCCCGCCGGGCGGGGGGACCGGCCGCCCCGTACTCCCCGACCGTAACCGATGCGCCACCCCCCGGGGGTCCGCGATCGCCGGAACCGCCCGGTAAAGCTACCGAGCAGAAACCTACTTTTCGGTAAGGAATGGCATGGGATTGGATGGGGTGTCCAATGTCGGCTCGTTCCGGGTGCGCTGCCCGGTACGGGGGGATCTCCGCACCACCCCGCTCTGACCTGCGACGGAACCATTTCGTGGGGGCTTGATCGCAGAAAGACGACCGTGCCGGGCGAGATGCGGATGGGCTCAGACGTTACAGTGGCGGTGCCGAATTCTGGAGGCTGGGTGTTCTACACGTTCATGTCGCGAGTCGTGGCCCCGATCCTGCGCCTGCTTTTCCGGCCGCGGGTCGAGGGGCTCGAGAACGTCCCGCGGTACGGGCCCCTGATCGTGGCCAGCAACCACCTGTCGTTCATCGACAGCTTCATCATCCCCCTGTCGATGCCCCGGCCCGTCACCTACGTCGCCAAGGCCGCCTACTTCGAGGGCAGCGGGCTCAAGGGCTGGTTCGTCCGCTGGTTCCTCACCACCCTCGGGCACGTCCCGATCCAGCGCGGGGCCCAGCGCGGCGCGATGGCCGCCCTGGAGCAGGGCCGGGAGATCCTCGACAGCAGCGGCGCCTTCGCCATCTACCCGGAGGGCACGCGCTCCCCGGACGGCCGGCTCTACCGCGGCCGTACGGGCGTGGGCTGGCTGGCGCTGGCCTCCGGCGCGCGCGTGCTGCCGGTCGCCCTGGAGGGCACGGAGAAGATCCAGCCGGTCGGCGCCTCCATGCCGAAGTTCCTGGGCCCCCGCCCCACCGTCCGGATCGGCCCGCCGATGGACTTCTCGCACTACCGCGACCTCCCTCCGGCCAAGGCCCGCCGGGCCATCACCGACGAGATCATCGAGACGATCCAGAAGCTGTCCGGCCAGGAGTACGCCGGGACGTACAACGAGCGCGCCAACGGCACGCGCTGAGCCCGCGCTCCACGCCTCCCCCCACATCCCACATCCCACGCCCCCACGCGGCTCCGGGTCCGCCGGAGCCGCCGGGCTCTCCACCAAAACGGGACGGCTTGGACGAAAGGCGTGTCGTCGGCGCCGATCGTCCCCCCGCCCGCCGTAATGTCACCAGGCATGGCCCACAGGCTCCTTTCCATGACGGTGCTCATGACGGTGACGGCGACGTCCGCGGTCGCGTGCGGCGGCGATGACGACGGCGCCCGCGCGCAACGGGTCAAGGCCACCGGACGGGCCGCCCTGGCCGGGACCGCCTACACCTCCGACCAGCTCGCCCAGGCGCTGCTCACCGAGCCGCCCGGCTACCGGCGGTCCGGGGAGCCCGACTCCGGCGAGTACGGGTCGCTGAAGGCCATCCAGAACTTCAACCAGCTCCAGCGCCAGGTCACGATCGACAAGCCGGGCTGCGGCGGGACGGGCGGCAGGCCGGGAGCGCCACCGATGGACGCGAGCGCCCCCGCGGCCATCGCCTCGTTCACCAAGGCCAACGGGCAGAGCGTGACCGAGACGCTCATGGGGATGCCCGCCGGGGCCGCCGAGAAGCACGTGAACGCGCGGGTCCCGGCGAAGTGCCTGGCGTTCCGGACCAAGGTCGGCGACCAGTGGGCCGCGCACCGGGTGGTCGAGTCGCCGCCCGGGACCCTCGGCGAGGGCTCCCGGACGGTCGGCGTCACGACGGTCAGCGGCAGCTCGCACCTGAAGACCTGGTACGTCGTGCTGCGCGGGCGCCGCTACCTCGCCACGATCAGCCTGGTCGGCCCCGCCGCCACGCGCGCCGAGGCCGAGCAGCTCGCCCGCCAGGCCGACGCCCAGGCCCGCCGCATCCTGCCCTGACCGCACCGGCCCCCTCGCGGCCGCCTCACCGAGCGGATAACGTTCCCCTACCGACGCACGCGCCCGGACCTGCCGTGCGCGTGCCGTCTCCAGGTCACGTGAACGAGCGGGGGAGCCCTTGATCGGCAAGGAGGGCCGGGTGACCGGCAGGATCGGACCCGGTCTGGTGGGCGAGGTGATGATCCCGGTCCGCGGCGGGGTGGAGGCGTTCTACGCCCATCCCGTCGATCCGCGCGAGGAGTTCACCGTGGGCACCATCGTCGTGGTCGTCGAGTACCACCCTCCCCGCACCGTGTACGTCGCGCAGGCCCTGGCCTGAGACCGTCCACCGCTCGAACCCGCCCGCCCATCGGCCGTCCGCCGGCCCGGCCGTCCGTTCGGCCCGGCCGCGTGCCCGTCCGCGTGCCCGAAACCGGTCATTTACCGGCGATAACGGAACCGACGTCCGCCTCTCCGCGTCAAAGGGGCATCGTCGCAGGTGTTCCGATCCGTCGCCACGGGGGCGCCGGACCGGCCCTCCCACCCCTGAGGAGGCCGTATGCCCGTCGTCATGGTGGCGGTCGCCGCGGTAGCCGCGGTCATCGTGCTGATCATTCTCTTCAAGATGGTCTGGCGGGTGGCCGAACCCAACGAGGCCCTGATCATCTCGGGGCTCGGCGCCAAGTCGAAGCCGATCGACGGCGTGGACAGCCTCGGGTTCAAGATCGTCACAGGTAAGGGCACCTCCGTCCTGCCCGGCTTCCAGGTCGCCCGCCGGCTCCGCCTGGACAGCCGCGCCGCCAACCTCGAGGTCAACTGCGTCACCCAGCAGGGCATCCCGGTCCGGGTGCGCGGCGTGGTCATCTACAAGGTGGGCGACGACTTCGTGTCGATCGCCAACGCCGCCCGGCGCTTCCTGGAGCAGCAGGACTCCATGGACGACGCCATCCACGAGCTGTTCACCGGCCATCTGCGTTCGATCATCGGCAACCTGACCGTCGAGGACCTCATCCTCAACCGCGAGCGGCTGACCAGCGAGACGCGCAGCTCCGCCGCCGACGAGATGAGCAAGCTGGGCCTGGTCGTCGACTCCCTGCAGATCCAGGAGATCGACGACGAGACCGGCTACATCACCAACCTGGGCCGCCCGCACGCCGCCAAGGTCGCCGCGTCCGCGCGGATCGCCGAGGCCGAGCGGGACCAGGAGGCCACCCAGCGCGAGCAGGAGACCGAGCGGATGAAGGCCGCGGTCATCCGGGACACCGAGATCAAGAAGGCCGAGTACGACGGCCAGGTCCAGCAGGCCGCCCAGCAGGCCCGGCAGGAGGTCATCCTCCGCGAGACCCGTAACGCCGAGCTGGAGGCCGAGCGCACCGAGAAGCGGCTGGAGAGCGAGATCCGCAAGCCCGCCGACGCCCGCGCGTACGAGCAGGTCAAGCTGGCCGAGGCCGAGCGGGAGGAGCGCATCGCGCACGCCCAGGCCGCCGCGACGGAGGTTCAGCTCAAGGCCCAGCGCGAGTCCGAGGCCGTCCGGCTGCTGGGTGAGGCCGAGGCCGACGCGATCCGCCGCAAGGGCCTGGCCGAGGCCGAGGCCATCAAGGCGCGGGCGCAGGCCCTGGCCGAGAACCAGGAGGCGGTCATCGCCCAGCAGCTCGCCGAGCAGTGGCCGCGGATCGTCGAGGCCGGCGCGGGCGTCTTCGGCAACGTCGACAACATGGTCGTCCTGAACGGTGCCGCGGGCATGGAGGAGATGCTCGCCAAGGCCATGACGCTCGGCGGCACCGGCCTCGGGCTGGCGCGCTCCCTGCTGGCCGGGATGAGCACGGGCCAGGACGCCCCCGCCCAGAACGGCAAGGGGCACAACGGCGTCGCCGCCGCCCAGGCCCTCCCGGTCACGCCGGCCAAGCCCGACCCCGGCACCGCCCCCGAGTCCGGCCGCTGAGCCGACCGCCGAGCCCGGGACGCCGGACCCCGAGCCCGGGACGCCGGACCCGGGTCGCCGGGTCCCGGTCACCGGGGCCCGGGCGTCCGGGGCCCGGCGGTACAGGCTTCCGGTCGATCCGACATCGCGTCCGCAACAGGGCCGTAAACCGGGCCCCTGGCCCCGCCGCCCGCCGAGGGATACATGCCCCCGGCGGGCGGCGGGGCCTTTACGGCCCTACCAACGGGTTGAGAGCACTAACGTTCAGTACATGTCCGTCCCGCGGCTCGCCGTCACCGTCGATCTGGTCGTCCTCACCGTGCGCGAGCAACGGCTCTGCGCGCTGATGTGGCGGCGGGACCGGGCCCCCTACGACGGCTGCTGGTCGCTGCCCGGCGGCTTCATCCAGCTCGACGAGGACCTGCCCGTCGCGGCCGCCCGGCTGATGGCGGACCGGGCCGGGCTGGCGGACGTGCGGATCCATCTCGAACAGCTCGCGACCTACGGCTACCCGGACCGTGACCCCCGCCAGCGGGTGGTGAGCGTCGCCTACCTGGGGCTGGCGCCCGACCTGCCCGCCTCCAGCCGGGCGCAGGTGCTGTGGACGGCGGTGGACGACCTCGTCCGCGCCGGCGCCGCGTTCGACCACCGCCGCATCCTGTGCGACGGGGTGGAACGGGCCAGGGCCAAGCTGGAGTACACCTCGCTGGCCGCGGCCTTCTGCCCGCCCGAATTCACGGTGGCCGAGCTGCGGCGGGTGTACGAGATCGTGTGGGGCACCGGCCTGGACCCGCGCAATTTCCACCGGAAGGTCACCGGCGCCGACCGGTTCCTCGTCCCGACCGGCCGGACGACCACGCGCGACGGCGGCCGTCCCGCCCAGCTGTACACGCGCGGCGACGCCGAGCAACTGCGCCCGCCCATGTTGAGGCCCCGCGCCTGACCTGGTCAGGGCACAGTCCGGTGACATTCGAGGCAATGTGCCGGAGTTGTCCGCGACATTGCTAGCTTGGGGCGTATGGATGGCGACTTGTCCGAAGAATTGGGGTTGCTCATCCGCGACATCGGGGAAGCCGGGATCGCGGAGATGGCCGGTACGCCGGCCTTGGTCGCCGCCGTCGACCAGCATGCCGCGGCGGTGCGCGACCTGATCGTCGGTCCCGGCGGTTACCTTCCGGAACCGGACGCGCTGATGACCTACCTCCAGGGGTTCGCTGAAGACGCCTTCAAACGGGGCTGGAAACCGGTGAACACCCAGGACTGGGAGTTCGTCCGGATCGTGACCGTGTGCTGGATGATGCGCCAGGGCGGTTCTCCTCCGGTCTGACCGAGGTCCGTAGGCTGGGGCGCACCACCCAGAGGGCGCGCCGTCCAGAAGGGCGCTCCGTCCACAGGGGCGCACCACCCGCGAGGGCGCGCCGTCCAGAAGAACGAGGAGGACAACGGTGTCCGAGGCAAACACCCCGCGCTTCCGCTCCGTGCTCGACCGGTTCCAGGCTTACAAGCCCGGCAAGGTCGTGGTGTCTCCCGAGGGCCGTTCGTTCAAGCTGTCGTCGAACGAGACGCCGCACGGCCCGCTGCCCTCCGTCCTGGAGGCCATCGGCGAGGCCGCCCGGCGGGCCAACCGCTACCCCGACAACAACGGCACCGCCCTGATCGAGGCGATCAGCGCCCACCACAAGGTGGCCCCCGAGCACATCGCGATCGGCTGCGGGTCGGTCGGGGTCACCCAGATGCTTCTGGAGGCGGTGGCCGAGCCCGGCGCGGAGGTCGTGTACGCCTGGCGCTCGTTCGAGGCGTACCCGCTGCTGGCGGCCCTCTCGGGGGCCACGTCCGTGCAGGTGCCGCTGCGCGAGGAGACGCACGACCTGGCCGCCATGGCCGGCGCCGTCACCGAGCACACCCGGATGATCTTCGTCTGCAACCCGAACAACCCCACCGGCACCGTCGTCCGGGGCGCCGAACTGGAGTCGTTCCTGGACCGGGTGCCCGAGGACTGCCTGGTGGTGCTGGACGAGGCGTACCGCGAGTACGTGCGGGACGCCGACGTCCCCGACGGGCTCGGCCTGTACCCCGACCGGCCCAACCTGGTGATCCTGCGGACCTTCTCCAAGGCGTACGGGCTGGCGGGGCTGCGCGCGGGCTTCCTGGTCGCCCACCCGGCGGTCGCCGAGGCCATCCGCAAGACCTACCTCCCCTTCAGCGTGAACGCCATCGCGCAGGCGGCGGCGGTGGCCTCCCTGGCGGCCACCGGCGAGCTGCTCGAACGGGTCGAGGGCACCGTGAAGGAGCGCGAGCGGGTCCGCAACGCGCTGCTGGCGGACGGTTGGACCGTGCCGCCCACCGAGGCCAACTTCGTCTGGCTGCGGCTCGGCGAGCGGACCATGGAGTTCTCCGCCGCGTGCGACGCGCAGGGCGTGAGCGTCCGGCCGTTCGCCGGTGAGGGCGCGCGGGTCTCGATCGGCTCTCCCGAGGAGAACGACGCGTTCCTGGCCGTGGCCGGCGCCTTCCCGCACCGCAACTGACCGGCCTTCCGGCCGAGGGCCGGTCTGGAGCCGGTCCCGCCGGGCCCTCAGGGCAGGGGCGGAGCGCAGCGGGCATGGTCGTGCGTGGTCGTGGGTCCCCGGACTCTCGTCCGGGGACCTCCACGACGCGGGCCGGCCCCGTGAGCCGGACCCGTGCCCCCGGGCCCGTGAGCCGGACCCGTGACCCGGACCCGTGTCAGGTGCCGGTCTTGGGGCCGAGCTTCTCCACGATCAGCCGGTAGAGCTGGCGCGGCCGGCCGGGCTGCGGCGTACGGTTCGGCGGCAGCGGCCAGGCCAGGCCCTCCTCGACCAGCGTGCGCAGCAGGCGCCGGGCCGTCCGCGGGGTCACGCCGAGCATCTTGCCGGCGTTCTCGGCGTCCACGATCAGCGGCTGCTCCTGGTCGCCGAGCTTGTCGGCGAGCCGGGCCAGGATCTCCAGGCCCTTGGGCTTGGCCTGCGGCTGCGCCCGCGGCGGCGTGCGGGGCGCCGGCACCAGGGCCCGGCCGTCCCGGTCCAGGGCGAAGCCCTGGGCGCGCTGCGAGCTCTGCGAACGGGCCAGCGCGGCGCGGGCGTGCGTCTCGGCCTCGTGCGCCGTGCGGCCCATGCCGATGCCGACTTCGATCGCCAGGCCCAGCTCCTCGCGGACCCGCTCCACGAACGGCGGCGTGCGGAAGCCCTCGGTGCCGGCGGTGACCGAGCCGCGGGTGGCGATGACCAGGTAGCTGTGGTCGTCCAGCGGCCACACCGAGGCGTTCATCCGGTGCGCCTCCTGCAGCAGCACCCGGTGCAGCGCCAGCTTCAGCTCGTCCCGCCAGTAGCGCGGGGTGACCCGGCGCGGCGTCTCGCGCAGCGTCGGGACGTCCACCAGCACCACCACCAGCTGCGACTCCTCCAGCCGGTGGTGCGCGCCCAGCAGCGCCGCGGTCTGCAGCGAGCTGCGGATCGCCGCCCCCGTGGGCCGGACCCGGATGGTCGGCACCCCGGCCATCTCCATCCGCTCCGCGGTGGCGTGGACGCACGTCATCGCGACCGTGGTGGCGCCGCGCCGCCACAGCCGCTCGTGGAACGCGGCCAGCGTGCCCGGCCCGGCCGCCTCCTCGCGCAGGTGCACCTGCTCGGTGCCCAGGCTGATCTCCGCGTACGCCTCCTCGACCTCGGCCCGGCCGAGCACGTCGATGCTCACCCGTCCCGGATCGAAGCGCTCGTCGAGCGCGGCCCGCAGCAGCGCGCCCTGGAGGGCGGCGCCGTTCAGCGGCACGTATGTGGCCGGCATGGTCAGCACGCCGGCCTTGCGGGCGAAGTCGTACGGCACCGGGCTGGCGAACAGGCACACGTCCACCCCCGAGCCCAGCCGCACGACCTTGTCGGCCGCCTCCTGCTCGTCCCGGTACGCGGCGGCCACCAGCCGGCTCGGCACCGGTGTCGGGCCATGGCCCATCAGCATGACCCGTTCGACGAGATCATGCGGGCCGACCACGCCGATCGTGAGGTCTGGTGTCACCGACCCCGTTCGCGTCGTCGTCATCGGCGATCGCTCACTTCCCGACCATCCTCTTGGTGGGGGTCCCGCCCCGGCCATGCGTTCGCGCACGCTCCGCCCAAAGATTGACTCATGGCTTGTCGCCCCTGCTTTCTGACCCTGCACCGCATTCCCGCGTTCGTAGATCCTCTGTGGGCAGATCGGGTCAGGGCGACGTTGTGTGACGCCCAGACGCGAAATCGAATCAAGAGTGCGGCGAAAAAGTAACCTACGCGACCCCCTAGTCAGTAATTTGTCACCAATCGGTCAGTCTTGATCCTGCATCTTCGGTCGTCCGAAGTCTAAAAACAAGACCCGAAAACGTCGAAGGGGCCCGCACGGGATACGGAACCTCACCGTGCGGGCCCCTGCGACCTCCGTTTAGCTTACGCAGTGGGCGGAAATCGACCGTCCCGGTCCGGGAAGGTCGGGAAGACAAGGGATTCGCCTTTTTCAGCCGTTCTTGGCTCCGTGATGCCCGCCCTGTCGCGTTTTCCCCGGTCAGAGGGATAGTGCCGGGAAGGCCGCGGATCGGGCACTGCCGCGGCCTCCGGACGGCCGGCCGGGCCCGGCGACCACCATCGGCCAGTTGAAAGGCCGGCGGGCCGGCCTCGGAGGGCCGGGCCGCCGGTCGGGCTGTCAGGAGGAAGTCAGGAGAGACCGTCAGAAGGAGCGCGGGGACGACAGGGCAAAGGCGTACCGGACCGGGCGTCAGAGAGCAGGTCAGAGTACGCGGCTAAGCCAGATGTTGATCAGCTGTCGGCCGGTTGATCGGTCTCGCGGGTGATCTCCGCGCCGAGCTGGGACAGCCGCTCGGCGGTGTGCGCGTGACCCCGGTCGAGGTAATAGGCGGACGTGATGACGGTCTCCCCCTCGGCGGCGAGGCCGGCCAGCACCAGGGCGCTGCCGCAGCGCAGGTCGTGCGCCTCCACCTCGGCGCCGCGCAGGCCGCGAGGGCCGTTGACCTTGGCGCGGTTGCCGTTCACCTCGATGTCGGCGCCCATCTTCGTCAGCTCGTCGGCCAGCTTGAAGCGGCCGTCGAAGATGCGCTCGTAGATGTAGGAGGGGCCGTCCGCCAGGCAGGACAGCGCCATGATCGGCGACTGCAGGTCGGTGGCGAAGCCCGGGTACTCGTCGGTGATGACGTTGATCGGGCGCAGCGCCCGCTCGCGGCGCACCTGCAGGACCGCGCCCTGCTGGTGGAAGTCCAGGCCCATCTGCTCCAGCTTGTCGGCGGCCACGCCGAGGTGCTCGAGGTTGGCGCCCACCAGGCTGAGGTCGCCGCCCGTGATCGCCGCCGCCATCACGAACACGCCGGTGTCGATCCGGTCCGGCATCACGGTGTGCTGCACCGCCGACAGCTCGTCCACGCCCTCCACGGTGATGAAGCCCGTGCCGCCACCGCTGATCTTCGCGCCCATCGCCTGCAGCAGCGCGATGTTGTCCAGCACCTCCGGCTCCAGTGCCGCGTTCTTGATCAGCGTGGTGCCGCGGGCGAGCGCGGCGGCCATGATCAGGTTCTCGGTGCCGGTGTGGGAGGGCGTGTCGCAGTACAGGGTGCCGCCGCGCAGGTCGCCGGCCTTGATGTGGATGCGGCCGGCGCCGTCCTCGCCGATCTGCTCGGTCACCGTCGCGCCGAGGCGCTTGAAGCCGTTGTAGTGGAAGTCGAGGTTGCGGCTGCCCAGGTTGCATCCGCCGACGCCCTCGATCACGGCCTCGCCGAGCCGGTGCAGCAGCGCCGGGACGAACAGGAACGAGCCGCGGAACCGGGCCGCGATGTCGGCCGGGAGCACGGGGCTGTCCAGCGTGGAGGCGTCGATCACCAGGGTGCGCTCGGCCTCGTGCAGCTCCGCCTTGGCCCCCACCGCCCGGGCGAGCTCCACCGCGCGCCGCACGTCCTCGATGATCGGAACGTTGCGCAGGACCGTACGGCCCCTGGACGCCATCAGCGAGGCGCCGATCATCGGCAGGACGGCGTTCTTGGCGCCCTGGATGAAGACGGTGCCGTGCAGCTGCCGGCCCCCGCGCATGCGGTAGCGAACCTCGTGGCCCATGGTCATGCCGCCTAACTCCTTAGCTGCGGATATGGTCCCTGCAGAATCAATGGACTGGCTGCCCTCCGTGCGCTTCCGGCACGGCGGGCCACGAGGGCCGAGCGCGCTGATCGTTGCCCCTCGTACTGCACAACGTCATTGCACAACGCGCCCCCAGTAAACCACCGAGACGTGGATGAGAAGTCCCGAGCGCGTGCCGGTGGCGTCCCCCACGGTCACTAAGACCGACGAAAACATCCGAAAGTTCGCGTTTCCCCACGCCGTATCGAGTGTGAACCGTGCCGCACCCTACCGTTCACCCCCGGACCCCCGCGATCAACTCTAAGGTGAACGCTCATGGACGAATCCCCCGGCTGGCAGGCCATCGACGACGCCCTCGCACCGATCTACGGGGGCACCGAGCCGCACCACTGGGGGACGGTCGTCCGCTGGTGGATGGGCGGGGACGACCCGCTCGACGGCATCAGCGCCTACCCCCGGACCGACCCGGTGCCGCACTGGCACTACGTCTCGTACGGCATGAGCGAGCTCTACGAGAAGGGCGAGGACAGCGACCCGGAGGAGTCGGGTTGGGGATTCGAGTTCACCTTCCGCCTCGTCCGGGACCCGGCCGAGGAGACCCCGCCCGTCTGGGCCGTGAGCCTGCTGCAGAACCTGGGCCGCTACGTCTTCACCACCGGGAACTGGTTCGACGCCGGGCACCACATGGACGTCAACGGCCCGATCGCGGCGGACCGGGAGGACTCGGCCATCCGGGCGATCGTCTTCACCGAGGACCCCGAGCTGGGCACGATCTCCACCCCGCACGGCCGGCTGCGGTTCCTCCAGGTCGTCGGGCTGGCGCGGGAGGAGTACGAGGCGGCGCGGCAGTGGGACGCGCTGTCCCTGCTGAAGGTCCTGGAGCCGCGGACGCCGCTCCACGTCACCGACATCGACCGCGGCTCGCTGCTGGCGGACCCGGAGCTGGCCGCCGCCGTCCAGGCCGGTGTCGAGCGGGACGGTTCCAAGGGCGGCGTGCTCTACCTCTCCACGCTGGGCTGGGAGGGCGGCACGGGTACCGCGACCACGCTGCGGTTCGGGGCCCTCCAGGCCCCGCGGATCGGCGAGTCGCTGCGCGGGCGCCTCCCCTTCGGCCGGACGCTGGGGCTCCAGTCCGAGGACGCGATGATCGAGTTCCGGCCGGCCGGGGACTACTCGGTGGAGCGCGCCGCAGAGGGCGTGCTGGTGATCGGCGTGCCCCCGGCGGCCCTGGACGACCTGATCGGCGCCATCGGCTCCGAGGCGGGCCGCGCCCCGGTCCCGTCCCTCCCGGGCCTGGAGATCGAGATCGTCCCCACCCGGATGCGGGACGCGTACGGCAACGAGACCGGCGAGGTCATCGGCTGACCCCTGCCGTCAGTCCCCGTCAGTGTCTGTCCTGGGGGGCGACCCCCCAGACCCCCCGGCAAAGGCCGGCGCTGACGCCCTCGCTCCGCTCGGGCCGTCAGCGCGCCTCGACGATCTCCACAGGGTCGCCCACCGTGAGCGTCCCCGTCGTCCGCGGGACGGCGTTCTGGCCGAAGCGGACGCCCCGGTCGATCGTCCGGTAGCCCGCCAGCGTCCGCAGGGGCTCGCGCCCGCGCTCGCCGGTGTCCTGGTCGGTGGTGATGATCAGGCAGCGGGCGCAGGACTTCACCATCTCGATCAGCGTGCCGCCGACCCGGAGCAGCCGGACCCGGTCCTCGCCGTACGGGCCCAGCCCCTCGATCACGACGCTGGGCCGGAACCGGTTCATCGGGACCGGCTCGTCCAGCCGCCCGTTCAGGTCGGCCAGCGACTCCGCCGAGATCACCAGCAGCGGGTAGCCGTCGGCGAACGCGACCTCGCCGCCGCCCCGGGACGTGCGCCGGTGCCCGGTGAAGCGCACCAGCCGGCAGTCGGTGTCCAGCAGCGCCGAGAACCAGGCCGCCGCCTCGTCCCCCTGGTCGGTGCCCTGGCACTCGTAGCGGTGCACGAGCACCTCCAGCACCGGGCCGTCGTCCACGGCCTTGTGGACGAACGGAGCGGGCGCCGCGGGGCCGGCGACCTCCACCATGAGGACCTCGCCGTCGTAGGACGGCCGCAGCACGGCCATCCGCGCGTAGTCCCGCTGCGACAGGAACCGGCCCTCGGGGGTGACCAGCATGAACTCCCGGTCGTGGCGCAGACCGGTCGGCAGCAGCTCGGCGGTGTGCAGCGCGGTGCCGCCGCCGCTCTTGAGCGGGTAGACGTTCAGCTCGGTCACGACCGCGCTCGGGGACGAGGCAGGCATCCGATCTCCGATCTCCGCCGGTGGGGTCAGGCCGCCCGTGGGTCAGGCCGGCGGTGGGTCAGGCCGGCGGTGGGTCAGGTCAGCGCGGCCAGCCGCTCGAAGACCGGGCCGAGGCGCTCGACGAACCGTTCGGGACGGCAGACCGCGTCCAGGCGCGCCTCGTCCAGGCTCAGCCCCGTCTCGGCGGCGTTCTTGCGCAGCGTCTCCCGGAACGGCACGCCGGTCTGCCAGGTCTCCATGGCGGCCTTCTGGACCAGCGGGTACGCCTCGTCGTCCCGGGACATGCCCGCCTCGACCAGCTCCAGCAGGACTGTGGAGGTGTAGATGAGGCCGCCGGTCGACTCCAGGTTGGCCCGCATCCGCGCGGCGTCCACGACCAGCCCCGACATCAGCCGGTGGGTGAGGGCGAGCATGTAGTCCAGCGCGATGGAGGCGTCCGGCAGCGTGATCCGCTCCGTCGAGGAGTGCGAGATGTCCCGCTCGTGCCAGAGCGGGATGCCCTCCATGACCGGCACGATCTGCGCCCGCACCACCCGCGCCATCCCGGCCAGCCGCTCGGAGATGATCGGGTTCTTCTTGTGCGGCATCGCCGAGGAGCCCTTCTGGCCCTTGCCGAACGGCTCCCACAGCTCGCGGACCTCGGTGCGCTGCCCGTGCCGGACCTCCAGCGCGATCGCCTCGCACACGGTGGCCATGATCCCCAGCGCGGACACCCACTCGCTGATGCCGTCCCGGATGACCACCTGGGTGGACACGTCGGCGCTCTTCAGCCCGAGCCGGGACGCGACGTGCCGCTCGATCGCCGGGTCGATGTTGGAGTACGTGCCGACCGCGCCGGAGATCGCCATCACGCCGACCGCCTCGCGGGCGCGCCGGAGCCGGTCCCGGGAGCGGGCCATCGCGAACGCGAAGTCGGCCACCCGGTGGCCCCACACGTCCGGCTCGCCGTGGATGCCGTGCGTACGGCCGACGCGCAGGGTGGCGCGGTGCTCCAGCGCGTGGTCGCGCAGCGTGCGGATCAGCGTGTCCGCCTTGGCCAGCAGGATGTCGGTGGCCTCGACCAGCTGGAGGGCCAGCGCGGTGTCGAGCAGGTCCGAGGAGGTCATGCCGAAGTGGACGTAGCGGGCCGCCTCGCGGGGCTCGGTGTTGTCCGCCCAGGCCGACAGGAAGGCGATCACGTCGTGCTGGGTGACCGCCTCGATCTCGTGCACCGCCTCCGGGGTGGGCGGCGGGGCCTTGCGGATCGGCTCCACCACCTCCGCCGGGATCGTGCCCGCCTCGGCGTGGGCCTCGACCACCAGGGTCTCGACCTTGCACCACAGCTCGTACTTGTGCGCGTCACTCCAGACGCGTCCCATCTCCGGAAGGGTGTAGCGTTCGATCACGGGTCGATTCTCCCAGGTCGTGCGAGGTGCCGGAGGGCCGGGGCGGTCGGCGGTCAGCCGGCGCCGGACCCGGCGGCCTCCAGCGCGATGTCGGTGCGGTGGTGCGAGCCGCGCAGCCGGATCCGGCCCACCGCCGCGTAGGCGGCGGCGCGGGCGGCGGCCAGGTCGGGGCCGGTGCCGACGACGTTCAGCACCCGTCCCCCGGAGGCCACCAGGCGCCCGTCCTGCACGCCGGTACCGGCGTGCAGGACGTACGCCCCCGGGACCTCGCCGGCCTCCTCGACGCCCTCGATGACGTCGCCCTTGACCGGGGCGGCCGGGTAGTCCTCGGCGGCGACCACCACGGTCACGGCGGCGCCCTGGTGCCAGGCGGCCCGGAACGCGGGGTCGAGCCCGCCGATCGCGCACGCCTGCAGCAGCCCGGCCAGCGGCGTGGCCAGGCGGTCCAGGACGACCTGGGTCTCGGGGTCGCCGAAGCGCGCGTTGAACTCCACGACCCGGACGCCCGCGGAGGTGAGGGCGAGCCCGGCGTAGAGCACCCCCACGTACGGCGTCTCGCGGCGCCGCAGCTCGTCCAGCGCCGGCTGGACGACCGTGGACATGACCTCTTCCACCAGGCCCGGCGGCGCCCACTGCAGCGGTGTGTAGGCGCCCATGCCGCCGGTGTTGGGTCCCTCGCCGCCGTCGTAGGCCCGCTTGAAGTCCTGCGCGGGCATCAGCGGCACGGCCGACAGCCCGTCGCACAGCGCGAACAGCGACACCTCGGGGCCGTCCAGGAACTCCTCGATCACCACCCGCCCGCAGGCGTCGGCGTGCGCCTCGGCCACCTCGCGGTCATGGGTGACCACCACGCCCTTGCCCGCGGCCAGCCCGTCGTCCTTCACCACGTACGGCGGACCGAACTCGTCCAGTGCCGCCGCGGCCTCCGACGCCGACTCGCAGACCCGCGCGGCGGCGGTCGGCACCCCGGCGGCGGCCATGATCTCCTTGGCGAACGCCTTGGAGCCCTCGATCCGGGCGGCCGCCCGGTCCGGCCCGAAGCAGGGGATCCCGGCCCGGCGCAGCGCGTCGCCGACCCCCTCCATCAGCGGCGCCTCCGGGCCGACCACCACCAGCTCCACCCGGAGCCTCCCGGCCAGTTCCACCACCGCGGTGGGGTCGGAGGGGTCCAGCTGGTGGTTCTCGGCGACCTCGGCGGTCCCGGGATTGCCGGGCGCGCAGAAGAGGCCGGAGACGGAAGGGTCGCGATGCAGGGCGCGGGCGAGCGCGTGCTCGCGTCCGCCGGATCCAAGGACGAGTACTCGCACGCCCGGAGCCTATCCGTCTCCGTACGGTCACCGTCCCGGCGGGCGTGACCACGGCCACAGGCCACGGCCGTGAACTTCCCCGGGGCACGCGGCGTCTCCACTAGTGGGACCGGGGGCGGTCCCGTGGCGGTGAACCGTGGTGGCGGATCCCCGGGGTGGTCCGTTCCGGTGGGTCATCGCATGCCGACTGGTAGCATTCACCCGGCTTGCGGCCATGATGGCGAGACGACGCGAAGGGAGGTGGTCGGGATGAGTCCTGGTGATACTTGCAGTACGCCGGAGACCCCTCACAGTCCGGGCAGGGCTGTTCATCCGTCCGCCTCCATTCGGCGTCCGGCCGCACACTTCGCGCGCTCCCCTCGCTGATCTTCCGGGTCGAGCGCGCCCGCGCGTGTTCGGCCGGCGGGTTAGGAGCACCCCCATGGCCATGACACGAGTTCGCCCGGGACGTGCGACCAGGTCGCTGTTCAAGTCGCGCGGCCGTCCGCACGGCGTGTCCCACGCGGCGCGGCACCGGGACACCGCCGTCATCGACTGGGCCGCCTACATCGACGGCCACCGTGTCCGCACCGGCACCGTCGCCGACGCCGTACGCCTCATCCGCGACGGCCGGCTGACCCCCGCCGAGCAGGAGAGCGCCGGGTTCGTCTGGGTGGGCCTGCACGAGCCGTCGGCCACCGAGCTGACCGAGCTGGCCGAGGTCTTCGGCCTGCACCCGCTGGCGGTGGAGGACGCCATCCACGCCCACCAGCGGCCCAAGCTGGAGCGCTACGACGACGTCAACTTCTTCGTCATGAAGACGGTCGGCTACGTGCGCAAGGGGCCGGAGGGCCCCGAGGTGGTGGAGACCGGCGAGATCATGGTCTTCTGCGGCCCCGACTTCGTGGTGACGGTGCGGCACGGCGCGCACGGCGAACTCGGCTCGGTGCGGGAACGGCTGGAGCGGGACCCGGGACGGCTCGCCCTGGGCCCGGCCGCGGTGGTGCACGCGATCGCCGACCGGGTCGTCGACGGGTACGTCAACGTCGCCGACGCCGTCCAAGAGGACATCGACGAGGTCGAGGAGGCGGTGTTCTCCCCCGAGCGCACCGACGAGTCCCGCCGCATCTACCGGCTCAAGCGCGAGGTCATCCAGCTCAAGCGGGCCGTGGGGCCGCTGGCCGGGCCGCTGCGCAACCTCGGCGCCCGGCGGTTCGTCCCGGCCGAGATCAAGGAGTACCTGCGCGACGTCGAGGACCACCTGACCCGGGTCCGCGAGCAGGTGGAGTCCTACGACGAGCTGCTCAACCCCATCCTGCAGGCGCACATGACGCAGGTGACGGTGGCCGACAACCGGGACATGCGCAAGATCTCCGCATGGGGCGCGATCTTCATGGTGCCCACCGCGATCGCCGGGATCTACGGGATGAACTTCGACTTCATGCCGGAGACCGAGTGGAGGTTCGGCTACCCGATGATCCTGGGCGTGATCGGGCTGGCCTGCCTGTCCCTGTACCGCGGCTTCCGCCGCAACGGCTGGCTCTGAACGGGGAAGGCGGCGCCTGAAGGCGCCCTGGAGGCGAGCGGGGAGCCTCTTGAGCGGGGAGCCTCTTGAGCGGGAAGCAGAGCCGCTCAGTTGGGGACGGGCATGGTGCCCGGCCACGGCGTGGGCACCGGCAGGCCGTGCTCCGACAGGACGGCGCGCAGCCGGTCGGGGTAGTCGGTGACGATCGCGTCGACCCCGTACCCGACATAGCGCGTCATGTCGGCGGGCTCGTTCAGCGTCCAGACGGCGACGGGCAGTGCCAGCCCCTGCGCCCGTTCCACCAGGTCAGGGGTGGCCAGGGCCATCTCGGGGGACAGCGCGGTCGCGCCGACGTCCAGCGCCGCGCCCGCCGGGTCGGCGTGGTCCAGGCCCGCCAGCCACGGTGTCCCCGGGACGGTCGTCACCCGCTCGACCAGGGCCACCCGGCCGGCGTCCGGGGCGTACCGCCGGGCCTCGACCAGGACCCGCCAGTCGAACGCCAGCAGGCGGCTGCGCCCGGTCAGGCCGAACGCCTCCAGCACCTCGGCGACCGCGGCGGTGAACCGCGTCACCTCGGAATCGGACCAGCCCGGGTCGGTCTTCAGCTCGACCGCCGGCCGCACCTCGGGCGCGGCGCTCAGCAGCGCGCACACCTCCGCCAGCGTGGGCAGCGGGGTGCCGGGCAGCGGGAGCTGGGTGAGCGCGAACGGGTCGTCGTCGGCGGCCGGCCGGCGGACGCCCGCGTCCACGGTCCTGATCTGGGCGAGGGTCAGCTCCCGCAGCGCCTTGCCGACATAGGGGAACTGCGGGTCGCCGGGCCGGACCGGAGCGGTGTCGCTGACGTTCACCGGGGACAGCACCTGGTCGTGGTTGAGGACCACCACGTCGTCGGCGGTCAGGCCGACGTCGAACTCGATCGCGTCCACGCCCAGGGTCAGGGCGTGCGCGAGACCGGGCAGGGTGTTCTCCGGACGGAGGCCCCGAGCCCCCCGGTGCCCGTGGAGCTCGACCGTCCCGCCGCTGAAGGTCACGGCTGGCACGCTACCGTCGCCGGCCGAACGACTCATGGCCGATCGGTGAGAATCCACCGAACGATCCTGGACATCGACCTTGAAATCAGGCGTGACGGGACGAATCGGGACATGGGAGGGCTCGGTGGCGCCGGGCGCGGGTTCTCAGACCAGCGGGCGCAGCGAGAGCGTCTGGTCGCGGCCGGGGCCGACGCCGATCGCGGAGATCCGCGCGCCCGACATCTCCTCGATCGCCCGGACGTACGCCTGCGCGTTCTTGGGCAGGTCCTCGAAGGTCTCGGCGCCGGTGATGTCCTCCTGCCAGCCGTCCAGGTGCTCCAGGATCGGCTTGGCGTGGTGGAACTCGGTCTGCGACGCGGGCAGCTCGTCGTGCCGCACACCGTCGACGTCGTAGGCCACGCAGACCGGCACCCGCTCCAGCCCGGACAGCACGTCCAGCTTGGTCAGGAAGTAGTCGGTGATGCCGTTGACCCGGGTGGCGTAGCGGGCGATCACCGCGTCGAACCAGCCGCAGCGACGGTCGCGGCCGGTGGTCACGCCGTACTCGCCGCCGGTCGTGCGCAGGTACTCGCCCCACTCGTCCAGCAGCTCGGTGGGGAACGGGCCGGACCCGACCCGGGTGGTGTACGCCTTGAGGATCCCGATCACCTTGGTGATCTTCGTGGGGCCGACCCCGGAGCCCGCGCAGGCCCCGCCCGAGGTGGGGCTGGAGGAGGTGACGAACGGGTAGGTCCCGTGGTCGATGTCCAGCAGCGTGCCCTGGGCGCCCTCCAGCAGGACGACCTTGTCGTCGTCGAGGGCCTGGTTGAGCACGAGGGTGGTGTCGGCGACGTACGGGCGCATCCGCTCGCCGTAGGCCAGGTACTCCTGGACGATCGGCCCGGTGTCGATCGGGCGCCGGTTGTAGACCTTGGTGAGCACCTGGTTCTTCTCGCGCAGCGCCAGGTCGAGCTTCTGGGTGAGGATGTTGGCGTCGAACAGGTCCTGGACCCGGATGCCCATCCGGTTGATCTTGTCGGCGTAGGCCGGGCCGATGCCGCGCCCGGTGGTGCCGATCCGGGCCTTGCCCAGGTACCGCTCGGTGACCTTGTCGAGGGCCCGGTGGTGGGGCATGATCAGGTTCGCGTTGGCCGAGATCAGCAGCCGCTCGCAGGTGATGCCGCGCTCCTTGAGCCCGTCGATCTCCTGCAGAAGCACCGACGGGTCGATGACCACGCCGTTGCCGATGACCGGGACCACGTCCGGCGACAGCACCCCCGAGGGCAGCAGGTGCAGGGCATAGCTCTGGTCGCCGATGACCACCGTGTGCCCGGCGTTGTTGCCACCCTGGAAGCGGACGACGTAGTCGACGTCGCCGCCTAGGAGATCGGTGGCCTTGCCCTTGCCCTCATCTCCCCATTGGGCTCCGACAAGAACGATGGCCGGCATGCCACTACACCCTTCCCACGATGAAGGCCCCTGATCGCAAGTGCGAAGGGGCCTCTTGCGATCGAATCGTACCCGGACACGGCCGATGAGGAAACCGGGCCTCGCCCCGGGGCTTCAGCGGCCGGTGCGGGGCCAGTGGTTCTCGGTGAAGAGGCGGGCGACGAGTTCGCCGCGGCTGGAGACGCGCGCCTTGGCGAAGATCGCCTTGATGTGGTCGCGGACGGTGTGCGGCGAGATGACCAGGGCGGCGGCGATGTCGCCGGTGGGCAGCCCGCGCGCGATCATTTGGGTGATCTCCAGTTCGCGGGGTGAGAGGCCGTACGCCTCGGCGATGATCGGGGCCATGTCGGATCCGGCGGCGGGCTGGATGACCATCGCGGTGCCGCCGGGCGCGCCGCCGGGGCCGTCGAGGGCGGAGGCGTGGCAGATCAGCCACCGGCCGTCGCGGGTGCGGATCCGCACCCGGGCGCCGCCGCGGTCGCGTTCGGCGGCGACGGCGCGGGCCTGGGCGGCGGTGCCGGCGAGCCAGATCGGCAGCCGCAGCCCGGACGGGTAGCGGGCGGACGGCCCGGCGGGCATGAGGTCGATGTACCGGCGCGCCTCGTCGTTGATCGAGATCGGCGCGCCGGACGGGTCGAACAGGACCAGGCCGGGGCCGGACGCAACGTCCGGCGCGGGCCGCGGGACGGGGCGGGCCAGGTCGCGAAGCCGTCCGGCGAGCGGCGCGGACAGCCCGGCGACGAGCGCGACGTCCGCGGGCCCGAAGGGGGCGCGGCCCTTCTCCCGGAACAGGCTGACGACGCCCCAGGGCCGGTCGCCCGCGCGGAGGACGGCGCGCAGCTCGTCGCCCACGCCCTGGCGGGCCAGCAGCTTGCGGAACTGCGCGCTGCGCGCGGGCAGGTCGCCGGTGCTGGCCCGGATCCCGGCGGCCGGGACGGCGGCGCGGGCCAGTTCCCGGTACGGGACGACGTCCTCCTCCAGGAGGGCGGTCTCCCAGTAGGAGAAGCAGTGCTCGCCGCCGCCCATGTTCTCCACCAGCATCGGCGCGGTGATCAGGCCCGTCTCGGGGTCGGTGGCGGACCAGGCCGCGGCGTCGAAGGGCAGCATCCGGCGCAGGCGCGCGGAGGCCGTGCCGAAGAATTCCGTAGCGTCCCGGGCGTGGGCGGTCCGTTCCAGGAGGGCCCGCGTGCCGCGCTGTTCGATCATCGTGTCCAGCCTGCCCGGGGAGGTGCGGCGTCCGCACCCCCTCGAATGGGGGATCGCGTCCGGCGCGGATTCCCGAACCGGGGGGATGGGGGCGGCGCGGCCCGGCGACCAGGCTTCCTCAGGTCGGACGAGATCGGAGGAAGGCATGGAGATCGGGATCATCGGGGCGGGCGCGGCGGCCGTGGGGCTGCTGGACGCGCTGCCGCCCGGGACCGCCGAGGCGGTCACCGTGTTCGATCCGGCGCCGCTGCCCTGGCGGGGGCGCCCCTACCAGCCGGATCTGGACTCCGTACGGGTCAACGTCACGCCGGAGATCAGCTCGATCCGGTTCGGGGACGGCGGCCATTACGTGCGGTGGCTGGGGGAGCGCGGGGCCGTCCACATGGACCGGTTGCTGGGCAGGCCGCTGGTGCCGCGCGGCGTGTTCGGCGGCTACCTGGAGGACACGGCGCGGGCGGCGCTCACCAAGTTCGGGCGGGCACGGGTGGTGCGGGCCGCCGTGACCGGCTTCTCCGCCGGTGAGCGGCTCACGTTGACGACGGCGGACGGGCGCCGGCATGAGGTCGACCGGGCGGTGCTGTGCGTGGGCGGCGGCACGCCCCACGACCACTACGGGCTCACCGGCACGCCCGGGTTCGTCCCGGACCCCTACCCGCTGGAGCGGACGCTCGCGGACGTCCCGGCGGACGGCGACGTGGCCGTTCTCGGCAGCGGCCTGACCGCCGTCGACATCGTGGTGTCGCTGGCCGCGCGCGGGCACACGGGGCGGATCTCGCTGGTGTCGCGGAGCGGGGCGCTGCCGTACGTGTGGCAACGGCCGAGGGAGATCGAGCTGCGGCATCTCACCTTCGAGCGGGTGCGCGCCCTGACCGGCCCGGTGACGCTGGACTCCCTGGCCGGGCTGATGCGCGCCGAGCTGGCGGACCACGGCGAGGACTGGGACGAGCTCGCCGCCCGGATCGCCGCGGACGCCCGGACCGCCGACACGGCCGGTGTCCTGCGCCGCGGGGTCGACGAGGTGGACGCGCCCGCCGTGGGCCGCCAGATCCTGCGGATCACGGCGCACGGCCTCGCCCCGCGGGTGTGGCGGATGCTGCCCGGCGCCGACCGCCGCCTGCTCCGGGAACGCCACTTCCGCACGGTCACCGGCCTGGCGTCCCCGATGGTCCCGGTGAACGCCGCCGCGCTGCTGGACCTTTTCGCCTCCGGGCAGCTCGAAGCGGTGCGGGGCATCCGGAAGATCGAGCCGGGATGCGGGCCGCGCGGCGGGTTCCGGCTCGCGCACGCGGCCGGCGAGCGGACCGCCGACCTCGTGATCAACGCGGTGAACCCGCCCCCGCACGCGATCCCCCGGGCCGCCGAGCCGCTGGTGACGGCGCTGCTGGCGGCGGGGGCCGCGCTGGACCCGTCCGGCGGCCTGCGCACCGACCCGGCCAGCGGGCGGCTTCTGGTCGGCGGACGGCCGGACCCGCGCGTCCACGTGGTCGGCGACCTCGCGGGCGGCGGGTCGTTCGTCACCTCCGGCATCCCGGTCGTCGCCGCCCAGGCGCACCTGGCCGCGGCGTCGCTCGCGCGCTAGCCGTTCGGCGCCGGCCGTTCAGTGCCCGCCGTTGAGGACGTCGGCGGCGGTGGCGCTGCTGTCGCGCAGGAACGAGCGGCAGCGCTCGGCCTCGGCGTCCTCGCCGATCGCGGCGGCGGCCCTGCCGAGGGCGTGCAGGGCGCGCAGGAAGCCGCGGTTGGCCTCGTGCTCCCAGGGGATGGGCCCGTGGCCCTTCCAGCCCGACCGGCGCAGCTGGTCCAGCCCCCGGTGGTAGCCGGTGCGCGCGTAGGCGTAGGACTCGATGACGCTGCCCGCGTCGAAGGCGCGATCCGCCAGCGCGGCCCACGCTCCCGGGTACTCGGGGTGGCGCGCGGCCACCTCGACCGGGTCGACGCCGCCTTCCAGGGCCTCGCGGGCCGCGGCGTTGTCCGGCAGTTCGGTGGGGGGCGGGCCGCCGAGCAGATTGTGGGTCATGCGGGTCATGTTAAGCAGGCGAGGTCCGCGTGCTCCAACCCGGGGTCACGGCCTTGGCCGGTCCTTGGGCGGAGTCGGAGGGAAGGGCAGGGGCAGGGTGAAGTGGGCCGCCCCGTCCGCCCGCGACGAGCGGGCCGTGGGCCAGCCGGCCGCGATCCACAGCAGGGCCCTCCGGTTCTCCAGGATCACGTCGGCCTCGAACCCGGTGATGCCCCGCCGTCCGGCCAGCGAGGCCAGGTAGGCCACCAGGCGGTGGCCGACCCCGTGCCGCTGCCAGGGGTCGGAGACGAGGACGGCCAGATCGGCGCGCCACGGCCGCTCCCGGTCCCGGACGTACTCGGCGACGCCGATCATCTCGTCGTCCAGCAGCGCGACCATCGCCTCGCGGTCCCAGTGGTCGAGCCTCCCGAGCGCGGACACGTACACGTCGGGGACATGCGGGGTCCCCGACCAGAAGCGGAAGTAGAGGCTGTTCTTGGACAGCCGCTCCGACATGCGGCGCAGGCGCTCGGCGTCGGTGATCCCGAACGGGCGGAAGCGCACGTCGCCCAGCGTCGCGGGCGGCCGGGCGACCTTGAGTTTCGTCATGAAACTCATTGGACCGCACTGAGTTGCATGAAGCAACTACCTCGGAGGTCAAGTCGGCGGCGGCGCGGGGAGCATCGGGGAAGGGCGGGAACGGTGGGAACGGCGCGGGGAACGGCCGGCGAGAACGGCGGGAACGGCCGGCCGCGGGCTCAGAGGCCGGCGCCGGGGCCGGGGCGCGGCTCGACCTGGTCCGGCTGGAGCCGGGCGCCGCAGTGGTCGCAGGTCAGATCGGGGGTCAGAGCCCCCGCGCACCCCCGATGCCCGACGATCACGGGCGGCCCGTCGGGGGCGTAGTGCTTGTCGCCCCAGGTCAGCAGGGTCATCATGGCCGGCCACAGCTCCACGCCCTTGCGCGTGAGCCGGTACTCGTGGCGTTCGGGGCGCTCCTGGTAGCGCACCCGCCGCAGCAGGCCCTCCTCGCAGAGCCGGGTGAGCCGGTCGGTGAGCACGTTGCGGGCGACGCCGAGCTCCTCCTGGAAGTCGTCGAAACGCCGCACGCCGTCGAAGGCGCTGCGGAGCACCAGCAGCGTCCAGCGATCGCCGACGACCTCCAGGGCGCGGGCGATCGAGCAGTTCTGCGAGGAGTAGGTGCGGGGCAGGGCCACGTCATCGAGCCTATCCGCGTTGTGTCAGACAACGAACCCCCGGACGCGCTGGTGCCGGCCGCGGCGCGCTCGCCACGACCGGCACCGGTCCCGGGCCCGGAGGCCGCCGGGAACTACTTGATCTTCTTGCCGGCGGAGAGCAGGCTCTCGCACGCCTCGACGACGCGGGCGGCCATGTTGGCCTCCGCGGCCTTGCCGTAGGAGCGCGGGTCGTACTGCTTCTTGTTGCCCACCTCGCCGTCGACCTTGAGCACGCCGTCGTAGTTGCGGAACATGTGCTCGGCGATCGGGCGGGTGAAGGCGTACTGGGTGTCGGTGTCGATGTTCATCTTGATCACGCCGTACGACACCGCCTCCCGGATCTCCTCCAGCGTGGAGCCCGAGCCGCCGTGGAAGACCAGGTCGAACGGCTTGTCCTTGCCGTGCTTGGAGCCGACCGCCTCCTGGATCTCCTTGAGCACCTCGGGACGCAGCTTGACCGAGCCCGGCTTGTACACGCCGTGCACGTTGCCGAACGTCGCGGCCAGGATGTAGCGGCCCTTCTCGCCCACGCCGACCGCCTCGGCGGTGGCCAGGGCGTCACCGGGCGTGGTGTAGAGCTTCTCGTTGATCTCGTGGGCGACGCCGTCCTCCTCGCCGCCGACCACGCCGATCTCCATCTCCATGATGATGCGGGCCTTGGCGCACTCCTCCAGCAGCTCCGCGGCGATCTGGAGGTTCTCCTCCAGCGGTACGGCCGAGCCGTCCCACATGTGCGACTGGAACAGCGGCTCCTCGCCCCGCGCCACCCGCTCCTGGGAGATCTTGATCAGCGGCTTCATGAAGCCGTCCAGCTTGTCCTTGGGGCAGTGGTCGGTGTGGAGGGCGATGTTCACCGGGTAGTGCGCGGCCACCACGCGGGCGTACTCGGCCAGCGCGGTGGAGCCCACGACCATGTTCTTGACGGAGGCGCCGGACAGGTACTCCGCGCCACCGGTGGAGACCTGGATGATGCCGTCGCTCTCGGCGTCGGCGAAGCCGCGCAGCGCCGCGTTCAGCGTCTGGCTGGAGGTGACGTTGATGGCGGGGTAGGCGAAGCCCTCCTGCTTGGCACGGTCGAGCATCTCCGCGTAGACCTCGGGCGTTGCGATGGGCATTTCAGCGTCCTTTCTTACGCAGCGGTGCCGCCGGGCGTCCGGCCGGGCGGTGCGCCCCGACCGGCGTTCCGGTTCGGCTCCGGGGAACGCCGGTTCCGGGCAGGGCATCGTCCACGGTCAGTATCTCGTTCCGAGACTCACCCGCTATGAAGGGTGGGCTCCACACGGGCCAGTATCTCGGATCTCCCCGCCCCGGCGCCCGGCACGCCCCGCCGAGGACGCGCGCGTCCCGGCCGGCCCCGGACCCATGGGACAAGGTGGAGCGTTCCCTGCAGGGCGCCTGAAAAGCCTCCAAGACCCGCCAAAATCGAGCGGACCCGTCCATATTCGGTGGCACGTCTCGCCCGTAACACCCTTGGGGGGTGGGGACGGCCTTCCGGGGGTCTGGAGCGCCGTCGGCAGGGAACCGAAAACTTGTTGGAAATCCTCAGGATTTCCTCCGAATATCCTCTGAGAACCTTCTGGGTCCCTCTGAAGATCGTATGCGTCCGGCTGCGATCCGTCGGCCTTACCTCGGGTTGACCTGCATGTACGCTCCGTACGGCAGGGAAGGCGGTCGTCCCTGGAGGGGAAATCGGTCAGCGCCGCTCAGGGCCGCTCAGGACCGTCCGGTAAGGACGGTCATGCGACGCGAGTCGTGCCGGAAGGCGTTCCTAGCCCCGGGTACGCTCGCAATGTGGATCTCGCGTTCCTTTCCTTTTCGGTGACCGACTGGCTGCATCCCGCCGCGTGGCTGCAACTCTTCGGAACGTTCGCCACCATCGGCGTGATCGCCATCATCTTCGCCGAGACCGGCCTTCTGTTCGGCTGCGTCCTGCCCGGCGACTCGCTGCTGTTCACCGCGGGGATCCTGACCACCGTCTCCAGCGTCAACGGCCAGGCGTTCCAGCCGCTGTCGCTGCCCTGGCTGCTCGTCGGCGGCCCGATCGCGGCGATCCTGGGCGCCCAGTTCGGCCACTGGCTCGGCGCCCGGTACGGCCGCAGGCTCTTCGACCGCCCCGACTCCCGGATCTTCCGGCGGGAGTGGGTGGACAAGGCCGAGTACTACTTCGACCGCTTCGGCCCGGCTCGCGCGGTCGTCCTGGCCCGCTTCGTCCCGTTCGTACGGACCTTCCTCAACCCGCTGGCCGGGATGCTGGGCATGAGGCCGCGCCGGTTCCTGCTCTGGAACGTGATCGGCGCCGTCCTCTGGACCGACACCCTGTTCCTGCTGGGCCACTTCCTGGGCGCCGAGGTGCCCGGCATCGAGCGCTACATCCTGCCCGGCGTCGCGGTCATCCTGGTCCTGTCGGCCATCCCGATCGTCCGGGAGATGCGTCGCGGACGAGGCGAAACCGGCAACGGTACGAATAAGAATGCCTCTGAAGAGTCACGTCCGTCGCTCAGCGGTGACAGTTATCGCTAACCTCCCCATGTGGGACGTCATCGGTCGGACCCTCGGGGTCTCGCGCGCATACTGATCGCGGCCATTGCCGTGGTGCTCGCTTTAGCGCTATTGGTCGTGGGCGGCATGGCGCTGGTGAACGCCCTGACCTCCAGTTCAGGCTCCAAGGGCCCCGGCCCGGCGGGAGGTGCCGCCGGGAACAGCGACCTGGGCAGCGTGGAGAGTACTCCGAGCGCGCCGTCCGCTCCCCGGTCGTCCCAGCCGCCCCGGACGACCGCCGCTTCGGCGACGCCGCTCCTCATCCGGGTGACGGGCGCGCCGACCACGGTGTACGTGCGGGTCTCCAACGGTGGCGAGGTGCTCCAGCAGGGCGTCCTGAGCACCGGCGAGGAGCGCAGATACGACCAGGCGCCCCTCAGCGTGGTCGCCACCAACGGGGGTTCGCTGGAGGTCGTCATCTACGGCAGGACCCAGCAGCGCAAGCCCGCCGGCACGCGCGGCGAGTGGTTCGTCCCCGAACGCTGAGACGGGACCGGGTGGGGCGCCGGGCGCCGGGGCGGCGGCCCCCGGCGCCGGATCGGGCGGCGGCCGGGGCCTCAGTCCCCGGCGGTCATGCCGAGGTCGTCCACGGTGTACGGATGGCGGTACTCCAGCCCCTCCGCGGCGATGCGCGCGGCGGCCCCCCGTTCCACGATCGTGGCGACCGCGACGACCTCCGCGCCGGCCTCCCGCAGCGCCTCCACGGCCGCGAGCACCGAGCCTCCGGTGGTGGAGGTGTCCTCCACGGCGAGCACCCGCCGGCCGGCCACGTCCGGGCCCTCGATACGGCGCTGCAGGCCGTGCGCCTTGCCCGCCTTGCGCACCACGAACGCGTCCAGCGCGCGCCCGCGGGCCGCGGCCGCGTGCAGCATCGCGGTGGCGACCGGGTCGGCGCCCAGCGTGAGCCCTCCGACGGCCTCGTAGTCCAGGTCCGCGGTCACGTCCAGCATCACCCGGCCGACCAGCGGCGCCGCGACGGCGTCCAGCGTCACCCGGCGCAGGTCCACGTACCAGGACGCGCGCTTCCCGGACGACAGCACGAAGTCGCCGTGCACGACCGCCTTGGACTTGATCTCTTGCAGGAGGGCATCACGTTCACTCACACGGAGCACCTTATGCGGGCCGCATCGCGCCCCAGCACACCGTGTACCGCCCTGTGCGGCCCTGTAGCTTGGCCCCGGGAGGTGACGTGACCCCGGGAACCCTCGTGCTGCTGCACCCGCCGTACGCCTGCTCCGGCGCCTGGGGCGACGTGCCCGAGGCGCTCCGCGCGGACGGGCTGGACGTCGTCGCCCCGGACGTGCCCGACAGTTCCGGGCCGCGGTACGTCGCCCGCGCATCCCTGGTGATCTCCGCCACGGCCGCCACCGCGCCCCTGGTCCTGGTCGCCCGAGGCGGTGCGGGGCCGCTGCTGCCGGCCGTCGCGCTCGCCCAGCGGGCCGCCCACCGCGCGGTCGGCGGCTACGTCTTCGTGGACGCGGAGCTGCCGCGCCCCCAGCACGCTCAGCGGCACGACCACGGCGGGCAGCCCATCCCGGTGCCGCCCGACTGGCCGGAGGCGCCCTGCGGCTACCTGCGCACCCTGGACGCCGGTGACGCCGGGGACGACACCGGCCAGGCCGTACGCGAGGCCCGCCTGCGCGGCTGGCCCACGGCCGAGCGGGTGCCCGCCCCCGACCTGGCGCGCTCGCTGGCCGACCTGATCAGCGCACTCTGACCCGCGCGCTCTGACCCGCGCGCTCTCGAGCCAGCGCCTGGCTAGGGGGACGCGGTTGGCGAACTGCTGGAACGGGTCGGGTTGCAGGGCGCGCAACGACAGCCGGGCCTCGCCGTTGTGGGTGTCGAAGACCAGGAACTCGCAGGTGACGCGCTGGCCCACGGAGACGACATCGCGAGGATCCTCGAAACGGAGCCAGGACAGTTCGGGGAAGGTGATGAAGTCGACGCCGGGGAAGACGGGATGGTCCGGGTCGTCATCCAGATCAATGAACACCTGAACCCCACCAGCGGTCGAGGCGCCATTCCGCCGCTGACCTGGGCGAGTTTCAGAAATCCGACCGCGCGCGAGGCCCGGCTGCACGGTTATCCGGCCGGGCGAACGCACCGCGCGCCGGTCTTATCCCGTCGCGTCCGGGGCGGAATCCAGCGCGCGGCCGGGCGGCGTCCACGCCGCGTGACCTGCGGCGACCTTTCTACCTTGGGGCTGGGGACACGTTTGGAAGCGGAGGGCCATGCAGCGCCAGCTTCTATTTGTCGGCTTCGGTCGAGCACTGCGGGGAAGCCCAGGTGCTCCAGCACGTAAATCAGTTGGTCGCGGTGCTGAGCAGGTCGCGATAGTCGGCGCATCGGACGGTGTGGCCGGGACGGCCGTCGAAGATGTTCAGCTCGACCTTCTTGACGCCGGGGATCGCCTGTGCGGTGCAGGCGAGCTGCGCCTGCCACAGGCGCGGCCATTTCTCGGGCCGGATCGTCGTCTGCAACGCGACGGTGACGGTCCCCGAGTCGTCTGTTTCGCGGATGGCCGCTGGTGGCGCCCCAGGTGGACGGATGCCGTCCGGTGACGGGTCGGGCAGCCCGGCGACGATCCCGATACCGGGCAACGTGCTGTCCAGGCCCGCTTGGCGTTCGTTGTCGGTGACGCCGTACCCGAGTTGCCACAGCGGCATCAGCGGAGCCCCGGGCAATCCGGGCCGGACCACTGGCACCAGCCGGCCGTCCTTGACGAAGTAGATGGTGTTGTTGACGACCGGGCCCTGTCCGGTGGGCAGAGCTCCAACCCTGGTGATGCCGGTCGGCCGGACGCCGCAGCCGCTCACCAGGACCACAGCCGCGGCGAGCACGGCGCTGAGCACCGTCACGACGTGCCTGCCGCTCATTGTGTCCCCGCCACGGGCAGCCAGAGGGTGAACACCGCGCCCGCCTGGGGACCGGCGGATGCTTCCAGCGTCCCGCCGTGGAGCGATGCGTTCTCTCGCGCGATCGCCAGGCCCAACCCGCTGCCCGCGCTCCGCGAGCGGGCCGCCTCGGCCTTGAAGAACCGGTCGAAGATCAGTGGCAGCAGGTCGTCGGGGATGCCCGGTCCCGAGTCCGCGACCGAGAGTTCGAACCCCGGCACGCCGTCGCGCTCGGCACGGCGGACCTCCAAGCGCACCGGCGGCCGCCCGTGCCGGAACGCGTTGCCAACCAGGTTGGCCACGATGACGTCGAATCGGCGCGGGTCCACCCGGACCACCAGGTCGCCGGGGGCCGCGACCGCGACTTGGCCGGTCCAGCCGCGCGCGTCGAGGACGGCCGCAACAGCCTCGGCCACGACCACATCGTCCAGGACGAGCGCGGCCGCACCAGCGTCGAACCGGCTGATCTCGATCAGGTGCTCCACCAGCGCGCCGAGCCGCCGCGTCTCGGCCACCACCAGCCGCGCCGCCGTCGGATCCGGTTCGGCCTCCAGCACGTCGGTGAGGGCGGTCATCGCGGTGAGCGGAGTGCGCAGCTCATGGGAGACGTCCGCCACGAACCGCCGCGCCGCCTCCCCCAACGCGCGCAGCTCGGTCACCGTGGTCTCCAGGGCGCCCGCCGCCCGATTGAACGTGTGGGCCAGGTCGGCCAGCTCGTCCCGGCCCCGGACCTGCACTCGCGTCGTCAGCTCGCCCTCGGCGAGCGCCCGTGCCCCCGCGCCAAGGCGCCGGACCGGCCGCAGCAGCCCATGCGCGGCCGCCAATGCCAGTCCTAGCCCGAACAGCAGCGCAGCGGCATCCGCCATGACCATCGCCCGGATGAACGACCGTAGGTCAGCGGCTTCCCGATCCAGGCTGACGCTGACCAGGACGATCGGTGGGGAAGTGCGCTGCGCGCCGACCGCCGAGGCACGATACACGGTCACGGACGTCCCGACCAGCAGGTACGGCCGTCCCAGATGCCGTACTCGCTGAACGACCATGGCCCGCACAGCCCGCGCCGCGAACACTGCGGGCACCGGCACGTGCAGGCAGCCAGGGGCAGGCGAAGGCACCGGCCGGCCCGGCGGTGACGTCACCACGCAGGCCCGCTGGCGCCGGTCGGCAGTGCTCAACGCCGCCTGCAGGGTCGCCTGCAGGGTCCTGTCCGCGTTCGCCGGCATCTGGACGGGCACCAGCCGTTCGACGGTCTGCCGGACCTGGGTCGCCACGGCGTCCCGGGTGCGTTCCAGCATCGCGTCGCGCACCAGCACGTACCCGACGCCGGATGCCAGCACCGACGCCAGCAGCGCCACGGCGGTGAACGCCGCTGCCGTCCGCATCCGCAGGCTCGTCATCGAGTCGCCGACCGGCACCCGGCCCCGAGCTTGCCATGGCGCCGCGCTCCGATATCCGACGGCACCAGAGCTGCCGCCGGCCTTGTCGAAGGATCGCCCTGCCAGTGGAAAACGCTCAGCACCGGATCAGTATGCAGTCGGCCGTGATCATGCAGCGGCTATGTCTCGAAATCCAGACATAGAGCGAAGACGAACCGGCGCATCCATGGGCGTGTGGTCGCGGTACGGGTTCCCGAACCGGGCTGTCTCGGTGTGCCGCCGCTTTTGCGATTGACCGCGCGACACGCGGGCCGGTCCCGGCTCCCGCCGATCCGCACCCGGCACAGCTCGCTCCTTGCCCGCGTGGATCTCTTGAGGACCTCCGGAGTCGGGACCGGCGCCAAGGCCATCGCCTCGACCTAGGCAGTACACCTAGGCCGGTCGTCGTGCCAGGGAGTCGGCGATGACCGCGGTCACGAACTTGCTGACGGCCGCCGTGGACGGCGGGCATGGGTCGCTGTCCACGAACATGAGATGCCCGCCACCAACCAGAGAAAGCGTGAGCGAGTCGAGGTCGGCGTCGGCCGCGACGCGGCCCAGCTCACGCTCGTCGGCCAGATAGGCGGAGATCGCCGTCGTGGCCTGGGCGAGGATCGCGATGCCGCCCCCGGGCATGGCCTGCCGCAGCCGTGCGCGCAGCTCGTCCCGGAACGTGATGAGCGGGATGATCGCCATCGGGACCGGTCCGAACATGGTGGTCAGCGCGCCGGTGAGGTTGCCGGCCACCGTCCCGGTGCCGGCGGACTCGCGCAGCGCGCTCGCCTGCGTCTCGAGCTGCGCGGCCCGGTCGAGCACGAGGTCGGTGAGGAAGGCGTCGAAGTCGGGGAAGTGCCGGTGCAGGACCCCTTTGGCGAGGCCCGCCTCGTCGGTGACGGCCCGGCTGGTCAGCCCGTTGGGGCCGTCCCGCAGGAGCACGCGTTCGGCGGCGTCGAACAGCTGCCGCCGCGCGTCGTGGAGGTGCACCCCGGTCGGCACTCGCAGATCCTCTCGTCGTCGGCTCCGCCGGCATCCATTGCCTAGTGGGCACGTGCCCACTAAAGTGGGCGCATGCCCATAATAGCGCGAGAGCAACCGGGACCGTCCCCGGCGGAGTCGCATGAGGCCCGGCAGATGGCCGAGTCGTTCGGCGTGGACGCGCAACGCTACGACCGGGCCCGCCCCGGCTACCCCGACGCGCTGGTGGCGCGGATCGTCGACGGGAGCCCCGGGCCTGACGTGCTCGACGTCGGCTGCGGCACCGGCATCGCGGCCCGCGGGTTCCAGGCCGCCGGCTGCGCCGTGCTCGGCGTCGAGCCCGATGCGCGGATGGCCGACTTCGCGCGAGCCCGCGGCCTGCGGGTCGAGGTGGCGACCTTCGAGGCGTGGCAGCCGGACGGCCGGACGTTCGACGCGGTCATCGCCGCCCAGTCGTGGCACTGGGTGGATCCGGCCATCGGTGCCGTGAAGGCGGCGCGCGTGCTGCGTCCAGGGGGACGGCTGGCGATCTTCGGGCACGTGTTCGAGCCGCCCGCCGAGGTGGCCGAACCGCTGGCCGCCGCCTTCCGGCGGATGGTGCCCGACTCCCCGTTCAACGCCGGGCCGGCCCGGCGTCCGATCGACCTCTACCTGGAGGCCTACGCGAAGTTCGCCGACCGGATCCGCGAGACCGGACGGTTCGACGATCCCGAACAGTGGCGATTCGACTGGGAGCGCTCCTACACGCGCGACCAATGGCTGGACCTGCTGCCCAGCACCGGCGGCCTCACCCGGCTCCATCCCGACCGGCTGGCCGAGATCATGGACGCGGTCGGGGGCGCCATCGACTCCCTGGGCGGGCACTTCACGATGAACTACACCACCCTGGCCGCGACCGCCGTACGCGCCGGCACCGGCTGAGACCATCCGCCGCGTCGCCGCCGACCACTGGGGCCGTCTCGAAGCAGACCTCTGCCACCGCGCGAGCGCGTTGGCTGCCCGGTGGGGCGACGCCGGAGGCGAGCCTCGCCGGGCAGATCGCGAAGCGATGCCGCGCTCGCCCAAGGCCCGGTCAGGCGCGAGCCGCCAGGCGAGCGCCGTAGGCCGGGACTAGATGAGAACTACGCGTTCTTGAGGAGGTCGTCCAGGAGGGCGTCGTAGTCGTCCTCGGCGCGGCCCAGGTCGACGCGGGCGCGGTAGCGGAGGCGCAGCAGGGCCTCCAGGCTGTCCTCGGCGATCGCCACGTCCTCGGGCCCGGCGGTGAACGAGGCGTCGGCGTCGTCCGGCGCGGAGCCCGTGCCCGCGCCGACGCCGACCACCCGGTCGCGCAGCGCGAGGACCACGTCGGCGCCCGAGGTGGCCCAGTCGTGGGCGCCCGCGGCGTCGCCCTGCGCGTACAGCACCTCGGCGACGGTCCGGTAGACCTCGGGGTCGCGGGGCCGCTCGGAGCGGATCCGTTCGACCAGCGCGCGCGCCTCGTCGGCCCTGCCCAGCTCGAACAGGGCGTCGGCGAGGTAGGCGCGGGCATCGCCGTAGGTCTCGCCGCCGTCGTCCACCGCCGCCCGGTAGAGCTCGGCCGCCCTGGCGTGGTCGCCGGCGTGCTGCCACTGCTCACCCGCGCGCAGCAGCACGTTCGCACGTGACACCCCGCCGGACACCGACTCGGCCAGTTCGGAGAGCCGCCGCGCCGCCGAGATGTGATCGCCCGTGCGCAGGGTGTCGAACTCCAGGTCGTCGAGGTCGTCTTCCGTCACATGCGTCACGCTTCAACGCTACCCGCCGCCCGGCAAGAGAAGCGGGTGAATCGAGGAGGATCGTGAATTACCTACGCGTAAGCAGGTACCGATGCTTGATCACCTGCGGGAACGTTCGAGGGCGTCCCAGAAGCCCCGGCGGAGCGCGTGCCGTACCTCGTCGTGCAACAGGAAGTCGATCGGGAGCGAGGAGCCCTGCAGCAGCCTCGCCTCCAGATCGGAGGGCATCCGGGGCTTGCGGGCGAGCACCGCCTCCAGCCACAGCGCGGGCGCGTCGCGGGCGACGGACTCGCCGAAGTCCTGGCCTTCCTTGTGCGCGGCCTTGACCGCGTCGGCGAGGGTGGGCGCGCTCTGCTGGGCGGGCAGCGGCGCGATCTGCTGCGGCCCGGTGTAGGGGCCGTGCGGCGGCGACGAGGGCGGCTGGGCGTGCGCGGGCGGGAGGTACTGGGGCCCGGTGGGCTGATGCGTGGAGGCCGTGGTGGTGGGGCCGGGCGTCGGGGCCGCGTGCAGCGGGGACGCGGACGGCATCACCGGCGGGGCCTGGGACGCGCCGGAGGCGCTCGTGCCCATGCCGCCGCCGAAGCCGAGGGCCGGGTGGGAACCGGTGCCCGAGCCCGTGTCCGGCGTGGTGCTGAAGCCGCCCGTGCTGTGCGCGCCTGTGCTGTGGGTGCCCGTGCTGTGCGTCCCCGTGCTGTGCGTCCCCGTGCTGTACGTGCCCGTGCTGTACGTGCCGTTCGTGGTGCCCGCCGTCCCGGACTGGCCGGTGGTGCCGGACGAGCCCGAGCCGTATCCCGGGACGGAGCCGGACTCGTAGCCCGATCCCGTCCCCGAGCCGTAGACGGATCCCGAGGTGGAGCCGTAGCCGGAGCCGGACCCCGCGCCCAGGCTCGGCGGCGGGCTGATGGGGGCGAGTCCCGAGCCCGTGGTGGACGCCTGGGGCTGCCCGGCGAGGGGCGGGGCCGGCAGGGGGTGGCCGGTCAGCGGAGAGGACGGGGGAGGGCCGGCGTGCGACCCCGTGGGCTGGAGCGAGCCGAGCGTGCCGCTGGAGCCGTGCCCGTTGGACAGCGGGGCGGTGGACGTCCCGGACCCGGAACCGCCCGAGCCGCCGCCGGTGCCGCCGGTCGAGCCGCCGGTCACGCCGCCGGTCACGCCGCCGGTCGCGGTGCCGGTCTCCATGCCCGCCAGCAGGTTGACGAACGGGCGCAGCTGGCCGGAGCCGATCTCGATGAGGTCGTCGCACTCCTGGCGGAGCGCGCGGGAGACCGTCCAGTTGCCGTCCACGGCGACGTGCACCACCGTGACGCGGACACCCAGGTCCTGGGCGTCCATGACGGCCTGGGCGAGGTCCTCGTCGCCGCTGACCACCACCGCGTCGGCGAGCGCGCCGTTGCGGGCCAGCGTCATCAGGTCACGGTGGATCTCGGTGTCGACGCCCTCGCGGCGGCCGGGACGGATGCGGCCCAGCCGCAGCTTCAGGCCCGGCAGGTCGGCCAGCGCCTCGTGCTCGGGAGCGCGGCGCCCCTCGACCGTCGCCTCGTACCAGTAGCAGCGCAGCAGCGGGATGCCGGTGCGTTCGCGGGCCAGATTGCCGAGCAGCTGCAGCAGCCCGCCGAAGTCCCACGAGACGGTCTCCCTATGGCGGGTGCCGTGCACCGCCATGGCGCCGTCGGCCAGCAGGTAGCCGGCGTCTACGAACAGCGCGCAGCGATCCATGCGACATCGCCCTTCCTCAACACGGGACCTCTCTGAAGGCCCACTCCTCGGTCAGGGTCGCGAGGGGTGACCATCGGACGGCGGCCTCCCCTTCCTGCTCTCGGGGACGCGGGCCGGAGAAAGACCCCGGGCTTCTATAGCGTAGTGAAGCCCGTTTGCCCCGTAGGCCAATACGGCGATTCGCTACTCTTTCACGACACTTAGCCATGCGCGAGTCGTCGGCACTCGTAAATCGATGATCCGTCGAGCGGTCCCGGTGGCCGACGGTGGTTTACGGGGCGGAGGACGCCGCGAACCGGTGATTCGCCGGGACGCCGCCGGGCCCGGCGGCCAGGGCCGGACACGCCTGCGTCACCGCCCCTGGAGCATGTCGCGTCACGGCGCGCGGCGACCGCCACCTGCCGTTTCGCGCCGATGTCGCGCGTCATGGCCGCATATGTTTCCGCCGTGTTATGCCGCGGCACATCCTCGCCCGTGATCCCGCTCCTGTTCCAAGGTGGTCAGCGCGGACGCTACCAGGCGTTCCGGCCTGCCCCTAATACGGGCACATGATCTTTACGGGAAACAATCGGTGACACGGCGCGGAGCCGCCCGCACACGCACTGGAGTTTCTCCACTACTGGCGTAGGGGCCGGGTGCCGTGCGGCCGTTCTCCGGCGATCGGACTATCGCTTGTGCGGCCGGTCGCCGTGCCTCCCGGGGTGCGGGCGGGTGTGTCCCGGCGGAGCGGAGGGACGCCCGGGCGAGGCCCCGGTCCTCGGGTGCCCGCCCTTACCGGGCTTGCCCGGCCTGCCGTTGCCGTGCCGGTCCTCGGGCGCCCTGCCCTGGCCGTCGCCCCTCCGGTTCCCGGGCGGGTTCGCGTGGCCTCGCCCGTTCGAGCCCTGGTGGGAGGGACGGCCGCACCGGCCGTGCGGAGCGCCCCGCGAAGCGTCGTGGCCGGGGCCGCCGCCCCGCGTGGCAGGGCCCCGGCGGTTCCGGTGCGGATCCGCCGGGCAGGCGGTGTCCGGTCCGCCGGGCACGGTGGCCTGGGGAGTGCCGATGGCGGGGCCGGGGGCCCGCGAGGGGGACGCCGGCGGGCCGGGCTCGGGCCGGGGGTGCCCGCCCGGTGCCCCCGCGGGCGAGGACGTGGCCGAGGGACGGCCGGCGCCCGGTGACGTGGAGAACGACGGGTCGGCGGTGCCGTCGGAGGTCACCACGATCATGGTCACCAGGACCAGGCCCGTGGCGGCCGTCGACGCGACCCCCATGTGGTGGGGATGGAGCAGGCTCTGGAACAGGCCCTGGAGCGGGCCGAGGATGCCGCCGAGCGTCAGGCCGCCCTTGGACGCGACGTAGGCGGTCGTGGCCGTCCCCAGCAGGAGCGGCCCCATCGCCTCGCGCAGGGCGGTGTTGACGTCGGCCAGTTCGTTGTGGACGTCCCGGCACCGGTCGCACCCGTCCAGATGGCGGCGGACCTTGCGCGCGTCGCGGAGGGCCAGCCCTCCCCGCACGTACGGGCCCAGCTTCTCCAGAACCGGGCGGCATCGCTCGCCGGGGCCGCCTCCCGAGCCGGAGGACGGCCCGGGAGGGTCGCCCAGGTGCATCTGGAGGTACGCCTGGCGCAGCCCCTCCCGCGCCCGGTAGGCCAGCGCTGAGACGCCGTTGGCGGTGAGGCCGAGGATGGGGGCCACGTCGGCCGGCTTGGCCCTCTCGATCTCGGTGTGCCAGAGCACCGCCTGCCAGCGCTCGGGCAGGGACCGGAACGCCTTCACGACCATCGCGCGTTCCAGTTCCTCCAGCGCCGGGTCGGCGAAGGGCGTGCCCCGGTCGTACTCCTCGATCCGCGCGGTGGGCTCGGTGCGGTGCTCGCCGCGGCGGCGGTCGTAGATCGTGTGGCGGAGCGCGGTGAGCAGGTACGGGCGGAACGCCGTCCGCGGGCCGCCGCCCCGCCGGATCGCGTCCAGCACCTTGGCGAAGGTCTCCTGCACCGCCTCCTCGGCGGCGTGGTGCTCGACCAGTTGCCGGGCGAGGCCGCGGGCCGCGCCCAGGTGGCGTTCGTAGAGGGTGCCGTACGCGGTGACGTCCCCGGCGCGAATCCGGGTGATGAGCACCGCGTCGCTGGATTCCGGCGTGGGCCGATCGGACGCGGTCTCGCTCACGTGGCCTCCTTACCGAGTGGCGATTCGCCCATGGTGACGCATTGAACACTCATTGTGGCGGAAAATGGTCCTCTGAATCGCGTCACGACCGGACGGGGGCGGCGTCGTGAACATGTGCGGACGGTCGCCTCGCGGGGGCGCGGTCGTGCGTACGGCGGCCGATACGGCCTTGGTGGGACGCCATCGGCGTCGCGCGCCCCCGTAGAGGGGGCGGGGGCGGGCGCCGATGGCCCGCCGGGGGTGTGCCCGTTCCGGTGCGGAACGGGCGCACCCCCGGCCGGACGCGTCGCTCAGCAGACGGTGGCGGTGCCCAGTTCGTCCAGGGAGGTCTCGGACCGCGGGGTCTCCCAGCGGACCCGGCACTGAGAACCGGACAGCTCGACGGTGGCGATGGCGTTGTCGAACCACGGGCCCTCGGTGATCCGCCACTTCAGCGGGAGCGGGGGGACCTTCGCCATCCGGGCCAGCATCCGGAACGGCCAGGCGGTCGCCCGGGAGCCTGCGATCTGGTTGGCCCGGCGGAACGTCCCCACCAGGGGGTTGCGCAGCGGCGAGCACACCACCTGGGAGATGGTGGTCCGCGTCTTGGGGGCGGTGACCTTGGCCAGGTAGGAGTAGTGGATGTCGCCGGAGAGGAACGAGATGCTCGCCGGGGCCTCGCCGCGCTCGCCGCGCGCCACCGCGACGACGTCCTCGGCCAGGGCCCGGAACGAGGCGTCGAACGCCGCCCAGTGCTCCAGGTCGGCGAACTGCCGGAGCCTCTCGGCGAGCCGGGCGCCGCGCCTGCCCCAGGCGCCCGCGGCCATCGCCTCGTTCCACGACTCGGCGTGGTGGATGGTCCGGGGCAGCAGCACCGGCAGCGAGCTGGCGATCAGCAGGTGCTCCATGCCGCCGTGGCACTGCTCGTCGAGCCAGCGGAACTCGTCGTCGTCCAGCATCCCGCGGCGGTCGGCGGTCAGCAGCCGCGAGCACCGGCTGTCCACGACGATCAGCCGGGTGCCGCCCCAGTCGTGCGCGTAGCTCCAGCGCGTGCTGGCGGGCTCCTTGTCGGCCCGCTCGGCGAACTCGTCGATGAGCTTCCCGGCGTCGGCGCCCTCGGCGGAGGCCGCCCGTACCGCCGCGTACAGCGGGTCGGTGGCGCGCTCGGCCGGGGAGAGGTTGCCCAGGTGCTGGTAGATCCAGTACGAGCCGATGCCGCCGGTGATGCGGGCCCGCCACCAGGGCTGCTCCCACATCTCCTTGCGCCAGGCGTAGGAGGTGTTCCAGTCGTCCCGGACGTCGTGGTCGTCGAAGATCGTGAAGGTGGGCACCGTGGACAGCAGCCAGCGCACCGCCGGGTCCTCGCACCAGGCCAGCTTGTAGAGGTGGGTGTACTCCTCGAAGTCGGCCACCTCGCCCACCGGCGGCACGTCCGGGTCGCGCCGCTCCCCGATGTAGGCGCGCATCTCCTCACCCAGCTCGTCGGCGTAGATCTGGTCGCCGACCATCAGCAGCACGTCCGGCCAGTCCGCCCCGCCGGCCCCGGCCAGCTCGTGCGCGAACGCGCTCAGCGCGTCCAGGCCGTGCAGGCCGGCCCGGTCGGGCGAGCGGCGGCAGGACCCGAACGAGACCCGCAACGCCCCGGCCGCGCTCATCGTCCTGATCGTGGCGGCGGGGAACCGCGACCCCGGCTCCGGCCACACCGTCTCGCCGTCGAGCGTGACCGAATAGGGGATCCGGGCGCCCGGTTCCAGTCCCTCGATCTCCACCAGGGCGTAGTGGTGGCCGTGCGCCGTGAACGTCCGGGCGGCGGCGTCCACGCCGTGCTCGGCGGACAGGACGCGGACCTCGCAGGGACGGTCGGTCTCCACCCAGATCGTGGCGGAGCGGTCGGCCACGTGCCGGAGCAGCGGCCCGAGTACCAGAGCGGTCATGTCAACTGCATCCTTTGCCGAACGGGGGCGATCGCGTTCATGGTTTCGCGATTTCGGCGCACGCCACGGCGTACGGGGGAACAGGGCCGCGCGGGCCCGGGACGGCGGGGCCGCGAGGTGCGAGGACCATGCCGCCAGGGTATTGCCTTCCGCCGGTGCGATTCCTGGGACGGCGACGGCCGGTGCCCCGGGGCCGCGCGGAGAACGAGGCGGCCGTACTCATGGGTAACTCAGGGGCGCTTGAGTAGGCGGGCGCTGTGCGGCGCCCGGCCCGTCCAGGAGGCTGGTCGGCATGAAGGCACCCTCGGTTTCCAGGCACGTCCGGATGGCGGTCGCGGCCGCCCTGCTGACCATGCTCGACTGGCTGGTGTGGCTGGGCTGGGACCAGCGGTACGACGTCCACCCCGACGGCAGCGTCAGCGGCCCGTACGAGGCGTGGCAGGTGATCGGGTTCGTGCTCGTCCTCGTCGTCGCGGCGGGACCGGCCGCGTGGCGCGGCCACGCCGTCGCCACGCTCGCCGGCGCGACGGCCGGCATGGCCGTCGCCACGACGTTCGACTGGTCGGACGACGCCAGCGGCCTCTGGCTCGTCGGCGCGTTCCTCATGACCGCGGGGACGCTCGTGCTGGGCGGCGTCTACGTCGGCCTGATCGCGTTCCTGAGGAACCAGGCGCGGCGGACGTCCGGCCTTCCCCGTTCCTGAGCCGCGGAGCGGTCGCGGCGATCAGGGCAGCAGGCCGGCCCGGCGGGCCTCGTTCACCGCCTCCATGCGCGTGTGGCTGTTGAGCTTGCGCATCGCCGACCTCAGGTAGCTCTTCACCGTCCCGGGCAGCAGGCCGAGCTGCCGCGCGGCCTGGGCGTTCGTGCAGCCGATCGCCACGTACGCCAGGACGTCCAGCTCGCGCGGCGACAGCGCGGGACGCGCGGGCGGCGCGTCCCCGTCCGGCGCCGGACCGCCGTCCAGCCCGGCCGTGGCCAGCCGGGACGACGCCTCCAGCAGCCGGGCGCGCACCCCCGGATCGGTGATCTGGTCGGCGAGGCCGCGCAGCTCCGCGTGGACGGCCCGCACCTCTTCCCAGCGGGCGGACGCCGAGCCCGCGCCCGGCCCCTGCGGCGCCCCCTGGACGCGCGCCAGCGCCTGATCGGCCTCGTCCCGTACGGCCAGGTCCTGCTCCAGGTCGCGGGCCGCCTGGACGGCCATCGCCACCACCCGGTCGGCGAGCGACAGCGGCTCGCGCAGCGCCCCGTACAGGACCCCGCGGACGTGGCGGCGCACCACGATCGGGACGGCGACGATCGACAGCAGCCCCTCGTCGGCCACCGGCGCGTCGTAGTCGTGGCTGATCGTGGACGCCCGCGGGTAGTCGCTGACCCAGACCGGGCGGCCCAGCGCCATGGCCTTGCCGCCCAGCCCGGAGTTGCGGCGCACCACCAGCCCGTCGAGGGACCCGGTGGTGCCGCCGACCAGCTCGGTGATGCGCAGCCGGTCACGGCCGTTCAGCGCACCGCCGAACACCATCGGCAGGCCGGTCGCGCGCTGCAGCGACAGGACCGCCGTACGTACCGCACCGGCGTCGTCACCCATGCTCAGAAGCATGCCCTGCGGACGCCCCGGTGAGAAGGGCGAACGGTGGTCCGGGTCACGCGTGGCGGGTGCCGGCCGCCGCGCCCAGGCCCAGGATGCCGATCGCCTCCTCCCGCATCTGGACCTTGCGGACCTTGCCGGTGACGGTCATCGGGAACTCGTCCACGAGGTGCACGTACCGGGGGATCTTGTAGTGCGCCAGGCGTCCCGCGCAGAACTCGCGCAGCGCCGCGGAGGTCAGCGGCTCGGCCCCGGGCCGCAGCCGCACCCAGGCCATCAGCTCCTCGCCGTACTTCTCGTCCGGCACCCCGATGACCTGCGCGTCCACGATGTCGGGATGCGTGTAGAGGAACTCCTCCACCTCGCGCGGGTAGATGTTCTCCCCGCCCCGGATGACCATGTCCTTGATCCGCCCGGTGATGTTCACGTAGCCCCGGGCGTCCATCACCGCCAGGTCGCCGGTGTGCATCCAGCGGGCCGCGTCGATGGCCTCGGCGGTCTTCTCCGGCTCCTCCCAGTAGCCCAGCATCACCGAGTAGCCGCGGGTGCACAGCTCGCCGGGCGTTCCGCGCGGGACGGTCACGCCCGTGTCGGGGTCCACGACCTTGATCTCCAGGTGCGGGTGCACCGTGCCGACCGTGGACACCCGCCGGTCCAGCGAGTCGTCGGCCCGGGTCTGGACCGACACCGGGGAGGTCTCGGTCATGCCGTAGCAGATCGCCACCTCGGCCATCCCCATCCGTTCGATGACCTGCTTCATCACCTCGACCGGGCAGGGCGATCCGGCCATGATCCCGGTGCGCAGCGACGACAGGTCGTGCTCCTCGAACGAGGGGTCGTTCAGCTCGGCGATGAACATGGTGGGCACCCCGTACAGCGAGGTGCACCGCTCGGCCGCGACCGCCTTCAGCGTCTCCGCCGGGTCGAACGCGGGCGCCGGGATCACGACGCAGGCGCCGTGGCTGGTCGCCGCCAGGTTGCCCATCACCATGCCGAAGCAGTGGTAGAACGGCACCGGCACGCAGATCCGGTCCTCCTCGTCGTACCCGCACAGCTCGCCGACGAAGTAGCCGTTGTTGAGGATGTTGTGGTGGGAGAGCGTCGCGCCCTTGGGGAACCCGGTCGTCCCGCTGGTGTACTGGATGTTGATCGGATCGTCGGCGCTCAGCCCCGCCCCGGCCGCCGCCAGCCGCGCCGGGTCACCGATCCACCCCGCGTCCCGCAGCGCCTCCCAGGACTCCCGCCCGATCAGCAGGACGTCGCGCAGCGCCGGGCACCGGGGCCGCACCTCCTCGATCATCGCCGCGTAGTCGGAGGTCTTGAACGACGGCGCCGCCACCAGCGTGCGGATCCCCGACTGGTTCAGCACGAACTCCAGCTCGTGCACCCGGTAGGCGGGATTGATGTTGACCAGGATCGCGCCGATCTTCGCGGTCGCGTACTGGACGAACATCCACTCGGCGCAGTTCGGCGCCCAGATCCCGACCCGGTCGCCCTTGGCCACGCCCAGCTCCAGCAGCCCCAGCGCGACCGTGTCGACCTCGACGGCCAGCTGGTCGTACGTCCAGCGCCGCCCGGTGGCGCACTCCACCAGCGCGTCCCGATCGGGGAACGCGGCCACCGTCCGGGCCAGGTCGGCCCCGATGGTGTCCCCGAGCAGCGGCTTCCCCGACGTGCCCGACGCGTACGAGAGGACAATCGTCTGGCTCCTCGTGGGGGGACGACCCCCCACACCCCCCGGCACGGGCCCTGCGACTCCTTCACTCCACTCGCTGCGCTCGCTGCGCTCAGTCATCTGGCTCCTTGTGGGGGGACGACCCCCCACACCCCCCGGCACGGGCCCTGCGACTCCTTCGCTGCGCTCAGTCATCTGGCTCCTTGTGGGGGGACGACCCCCCACACCCCCCGGCAGGTGCCCTGCGATTCCTTCGCTGCGCTCAGTCATCGCAGATCCTCCTCCCGGAACTCTCCCTCGGGCCGGGCGGAGGGATCGGGGTGCTTGTCCACCTCGTCGGCGCGCAGCTCGACCCGGCGGATCTTTCCGGAGATGGTCTTGGGCAGCGTGCCGAACTCCAGCAGCCGGACGCGCTTGAACGCCGACAGCTGGGCCCGGCTGTGCGCGAAGATCGACGCGGCGGTCTCCGCCGTCGGCTCCCAGCCGGCGGCCAGCGTGACGTACGCCTTGGGAACGGCCAGCCGCACCGGGTCGGGCGAGGGCACCACCGCGGCCTCCGCCACCGCCTCGTGCTCGATCAGCACGCTCTCCAGCTCGAACGGGGAGATCTTGTAGTCGGACGCCTTGAAGACGTCGTCGGCGCGGCCCACGTAGGTGATGTAGCCGTCGGCGTCCACCGAGCCGATGTCGCCGGTGTGGTACCGGCCGCCCGCCATCGCCTCGGCGGTGCGCTGCTCGTCGCCGTGGTAGCCGGTCATCAGCCCGAGCGGGCGGTCGTCGAGGTCGACGCAGATCTCCCCCTCCTCGGCGGGTTCGCCGGTCACCGGGTCGACCAGCGTGATCCGGTAGCCGGGGACGGGACGGCCCATCGAGCCGGGCCTGACCGGCTGGCCCGGCGAGTTGGCGATCTGGACGGTCGTCTCGGTCTGCCCGAACCCGTCCCGGATGGTCACGCCCCACGCCTCGCGGACCCGTTCGATGACCTCGGGGTTGAGCGGTTCGCCCGCGGCGACGACCTCGCGGGGCGGGGTGCCGAGGCGGCTCAGGTCGGCCTGGATGAGCATCCGCCACACCGTGGGCGGGGCGCAGAAGCTGGTGATCCCGCAGCGCTCCAGCTCGTCCAGCAGCCGGTCGGCGTCGAAGCGGGTGTAGTTGAAGATGAAGACGCACGCCTCGGCGTTCCAGGGGGCGAAGACGTTGCTCCAGGCGTGCTTGGCCCATCCGGCCGAGGAGATGTTGAGGTGGACGTCCCCGGGGCGCAGCCCGATCCAGTACATGGTGGACAGGTGGCCGACCGGGTAGCTCGAGTGGGTGTGCTCCACCAGCTTCGGCCGGGCCGTGGTGCCGGACGTGAAGTACAGCAGCAGCGTGTCGCTGGAGAACGTGGTCCCGTACGGGGTGAACGCGGTGCCGGCCTCGTACGCCTCGTCGTACCGCAGCCAGCCCTCCACCTCCGGGCCGACCGCGATCCGGGTGTAGTCGCCGGGCAGATCGGCGAACTTCCCGGTGTCCGCCGCGTTCACCACCACGTGCCGGGCCCGCCCGCGGTGCAGCCGGTCGCGCAGGTCCGCCGTCCCCAGAAGCGGGGTCGTGGGGATGAGGACCGCGCCCAGCTTCATCGCCGCCAGGATCGTCTCCCACAGCTCGACCTGGTTGCCGAGCATGAGGATGACGCGGTCGCCGCGGCGGACGCCGGCGGCGCGCAGCCGGTTGGCGACCTGGTTCGAGCGCCGTGACAGGTCGGCGAACGAGTAGCGCGCCTCCGACCCGTCCTCCTCGACGATCCACAGCGCGGGCCGGTCGTTGCCTTCGGCGATCCGGTCGAACCAGTCCAGTGCCCAGTTGAACCCCGTCAGCACCGGCCAGCGGAACTTCTCGTACGCCGTCGTGTAGTCCTCGCGATGCGCGAGCAGGAAGTCGCGAGCCGCGCGAAACTCCACTGCTGCCATGACTCCTCCTCGTAGCCGGACAGCTACCCCTTCATGGAGGATCGTTGGGCAAGCCTCCGATGTCGCACTACCCCCGAAAGGGGGTGGTCCTTCCTTGTTTCGCGCGGGAGGACGCGGGCGCGTCCGGCCACGGCGCCCGTACGTGAACCCCGGCCGGGCGCCCGGTGGCTCAGCCGAGCCGCCGCTTGATGTCGAAGAGCTGCGCGTGAGTGACACCCGGTGCCTGCCAGTTCACCTCGGCGGTGCACGGCTGGGAGTCGAGCCGCCGCAGCGTGAGGGAGAGCGTGTCGACCCGCACATGGTCCGGATCGATCCGGGCCTTGGGCACCTGCCGCCCGCGCGATCCGTGAAGCCGGAGGGGAGGCAGCGACGCCCCGTCCGCCACCGCCTCGACCTGGACGGTGGCGGCGGGGCATCCCTTGATCAGGAAGAGCCCGTCGAGCCCGTGGAAAGGAACGCGGACCCCGGAGGGCGGGACCCGGAACCGGGTGCTCACGTCCCGCCGCGCGGGGACGCGCCACGTCAGCATGCTGACCGTCGCCGTGCAATCCGGGACGTTGCACGGTGCCGGTGCCGCCCAGGCCGTGGGCCGGTTCCCCGAGGCGTAGACGGGCTCCGCCGGCCACGAGGTCGTGAGCACCGTGGTCATGACCACGAAGCCGGTCACCGATATCGCGAGCCTGAGCAGCGGCGTCACGAGGAACCGCGGGAAGGCGGGCAGAGGCTCGCCGGTGCGCTTCTCCGCCTTCGTCGCCCGGGGCGTGACCGTCCCGCCGCCCAGCCTGTCCTGCAGCCGCGCGTGCCGGAACTGGTGGACCAGCCCGGCCTGCCGCAGCACCCCGCGTTCCCGGGCGTCGCTCAGGAACTCCATCGGCCGCAACGGCAGCCGCCCCGTCGCGGCGAACCAGATCCGGGTGACCTGGAACGCCCCCCAGGCCGTGCTGCACAGGATCGCGAAGCCGCACATCAGCGCGAAGGCGGCGGCGTACTTCCCGGTGTTCCCCGGCGTCGCCCCGAGACCCACACCGAACCAGAGGCCGAGCATCACGCCGACCGCGACGCCGGCCAGCGTGGCCCACACCGCGGCGACCGCGCGGGAACGGCGCAGCGCCGACCGCGGATCGGCGGCCTTGCGGTCGTCCGCGGGCACCTCCGGCCACCGCGGCAGGTCCGCGAAGCAGGCCACCCCGGCCACCGTCCCGACGAGCAGCGCGGCGGCGACGCCTCGCGGCCCCACCAGCAGGTCGAAGATCCACCAGCTCACGGCGGCGAAGATCAGGCCGACCACCAGCCCGACGACGGGCGACTTGATCCGCCACCACATGAGGTCGCGCGTGCCCTGCCGCGCCATCCGCCGGGCGAGGAAGGCCAGCCAGCGCTCGGCCTTGGCGGCGCCGTAGGGCCGCGCGTGGTGCTCGGCGTACACGGACGGGACGAACGAGTCGAGCAGGTGCTCCTCCACCGCCGCCCGGTCCCCGAACCGGCCGGTGTCGAGGAGTTCGGCGGGATCGGACGATCTGGCGGCGTAGACCGCCGCCGCCAGGGAGAGCATGAGCGGGGTCGACAGGGCCGACGCGACCGGGCCCTCCGGATGTTCCCGGAGGTGCTCGAACACCGGGTCCCACCGGCGGTCGCCCGCGGCCCGGGCGCTCCTGAGGAAGCCGAGCGCCATGGGGGCCTCGATCGGCTTGACCTCCACCACCACCGCCCTGGTGAGGTGGCCCTCCGCCACGGCGTCCTCGTACTCCTTGCCCCGGCAGGTCACCACCACGGGCTCGCCGTCCCCGATGGCACCGTCGATGGCCTTGATCGCCGACGCGTGCAGGCCGGGGGAGATCTCGTCCAGGCCGTCCAGGATCGGCAGCACCCGGCCCCGGTCGATCAGCCGGAGCGCCATCGTCCGCCCGTCCGGCCCGGGCTCCCCGCCCAGCCACGGATGGTCCTCGATCAGCCGCTCGGCCATCCAGCGGTGCAGGGACGTCCCGGGCCGCCACGACGCCAGCGACAGCAGGACCGGGACGGGCTCGCCCGGCCGCGGCTTCTTCAGCAGTTCCAGCAGGAGCAGCACGGCCATGACGGTCTTGCCCGATCCCGCGCCGCCCAGCACGACCAGCTGCCGGGTGGGCAGGCGGCGGAACGTGGCCGCCGTGCCGGTGACGTCGCCGTCCAGCTCTAACCGCACCGGCCGTCCGGGCACCCGGCCGCGCAGCAGGGCCTCCGGCGACGCCTGGACCGGGCGGCGGGTGGACGACCAGTGGACCGGGATCGGCGCCGGGCCCGCGACCGAGCGCCGCTGCCACAGGCTCTTGACCTCCCCGGCCAGCGTCCGCGCGGCGCGGTCGAGCTCGTCGTCCGGGGAGGACGGCGGGGTCACCGTGGTGCCGATGTAGAGGTCGCCCTTGACGTCACCGCCCTGGAACACGTTCTCCGCGGTGCCGTCGGTGAAGGTGTTGCTGATGCGCGGCTCCGGCCGTTCGCCGGGCGGCTCGGAGCCTGGATCGTCGTTCACCTGGCTGGCTCCCTGGGATCGGCGGCCGGTGGGAGAAGGCGCCGGAACTCCGGACGGTGGGAGTTTAGACGCGCCGCGCCGAGAGCCGGTTCGGCATCGGTGATCTCGCTGTCGGTGCCCTGCTCTACAGTCCCCGCCATGATCAACCCTGGCTCCCGGATTCCGGACGAGAACGCCCTGGAAATGCCGAGGTCCTGGAAACGGCACCTGCATCCCCGGCGGGGAGGAGCGCCCGGCCCGGAGATCACGATCTCCGATCTCGAGGAAGGAGAGCTGCGCTCCCCGTACGCGGCCGACATCGAGAAGGTGCTCGGCCATGACGGGACCGATCCGGCGCTGGCCGCGGCGGGACGGGAGCACATGGCCGGTACGGCGACCCCGCTGGGCGCGGCGGTGATCGCGGCCGTTCCGGACTCGGAGTCCTACCACGGCGAGATGACCGTGCGGTTCGTGGACTCGTGGATCACGACGTACGGCCTGCCGTTCGCCGTCCACGCCTTCCTCGAACGCTGCGACATCGGCTTCGGTCCCCACGGCGCCGCCGCGTCCGGCCTGGGGCCGCGCCAGGGGACCGGCGCGGGCCTCGACGGCCGGCTGGAGGACGCGGCCAGGCGGCTGCGCACGCTGCTCGCCGGGGCAGGCGAAGCCGAATACCGGGAGGTCGTCGAACTCCTTGCCGGGCTGCGTACGACACCGGTCCGGCAGATGATCAGCGCCTATCTCGTACCGACCGAGCTGGACTGGATGGCCGAATGCTGCGCCGCGTCCGCCTCGATGCCGCGGGACAAGCTGCTGCGTTCTCTCGGCTCGGCGGAACACCTGGAGATCCTCGGCGCCGAGGCGCGCATTTCGGTCGTCGACTGTTATTACATCGAGAACCTCATCACCTTGGCCGAAGGGGTCGGGCCCGCGATCGCGCCCTATATGGCCGAGGCGTTCGACGCGCACCACGACAGCGCCCCACGGCGCAAAGGACTGCTCGAAGTGCTCGGCCGGCTGCCGAGCGACGAGGCGTTCGGGCTGATGCTGGAACGTGCCGGAAACCCTCACATGCTGGCCGCGCTCCGCGAGACCATGCGGCGCTTTCCGGTACGCGCCGTCCGCGTCCTCGCGATGGCCGCGAACGGCGGGGACACCGTCGCGGAAGGGCTGCTGACCGAACACCTGCGCGCCGAGTCCGAACTGGTGGCGCGGGTTCTGCCGGAGCTGCCCGCCCAGGTCCGCGCGGTCGTGGAGAAGCTGTCCGCGGCGGACGGCGGGGTTCCGGAGGCGCGGGCGGACGAACTGCCGCGGCTCCTGGTCGATCCGCCGTGGGCCCGTACGGCGCCGGAGCCGGAGCCCGTCGTCCTCAAGGGCCTGGACGTTCCCGAGGACCGCTCCATGGCGTGGGCGTCCGGCGAACGCGACGCCTGGCTGGGCACCGCGATCCTCCACCCCTACCCGGACAGCTGGCACCTGCGCCGGGCCGACCGCGGTTACGGCGACTTCGGGCCTGTCCCGGAGGCCCAGGAGCGCGGCGAACGCTGGGAGCGCCGGGTCGCGGACTTCCAGGCGGGCCGGGTGAAGGAGGAACCCTCGTGGCTGGCCGGGCTGTTCGCGATGGGCCCCGAGGAACTCGTCCGCCCGGTGCTGCGCGAGTGGAAGCCCGATGAGTGGGAGCGCCCCGGCGGCTGGTGGAGCCCGGAGAACTGGCTGAAGCCCCTCATCGCCCGCTTCGGGCTCGACGCGCTGCCGCTCGCGCTGCGCTTCGCCCGGGCCAAGCCCGCCCGCGGCGCCGAACTGCTGCTGCCGTTCCTGGACGGCGAGGTCGCGAACGCCATGGCCGGGTGGCTGCTGCGCGTCAAGACGGCCCGGGACGCCGCGGCCGACTGGTTCGCCCGGCACGGGAGCGCCGCGCCGCCCCACCTCGTACCGGTCGCGCTGGGCAAGACCGGCCGCGCCCGGACCGCCGCCGAGTATGCGTTGCTCTTCCTCGCCGCGAAGGAAGGCAGGGAGACCGTGCTCGCCGCCGCGCGGCCCCACGGTGAACGGGCCACCGCGATCGTGGAGACCCTGCTGGAAGGCGATCTGGAAGGGCTGATGCCCCGGAAGAAGATCCCCGCGGACCTCGGCGTGAACGCCCACGCCCTGCCGCGGCCGCTGCTGCGGGGCCGGGAACGCGCGCTGCCCGGGCCCGCCGTCCGCCACCTGCTCACCCTGCTGGCGATCTCCACCCCCGAGGAGCCGGATCCGGGCCTGGAGCCGGCCCTGGAGGCGTTCGACCCGCGTTCGCTCGCCGAGTTCGGGTGGGCCCTCTTCAAGTCGTGGCTGGACGACGGCGCGAACCCTCGGCACGCCTGGCAGTTCACCGCGCTCGGCCGGATGGGGGACGACGAGACCGTACGCCGGCTCGTCCCGCTCATCCGCGCCTGGCCGGGCGCGGGCGGCCACCACCACGCCGTCCGCGGGCTCGACGTGCTCGCCATGATCGGGAGCGAGCTCGCGCTGCGCGAGGTGCACGCCATCGCCCAGAAGGCGAAGTACAAGGGGCTGAAGAAGTACGCGCAGGAGAAGGTCGAGCAGATCGCGGCGGCCCGCGGCCTCACCACCGAGCAACTCGGCGACCGCCTGGTCCCCGACTTCGGCCTGGACGCCACCGGCGCGACGGTCCTCGACTACGGGCCGAGGCGGTTCGTCGTCGGCTTCGACGAGACGCTGCGACCGTACGTCGCCGATGAGAGCGGCAGATCGCGGGCGACCCTGCCCAAGCCCGGTGTACGCGACGACGCCGCGCTCGCACCCGCGGCCTACCAGCGCTTCGCCGACCTGAAGAAGGACGTCCGCGCGATCGCCGCCATCCAGCTCCAGCGCCTCGAACTGGCGATGACGACCGGACGCCGGTGGAGCATGGCCGAGTTCCGTGAGTTCTTCGTCGACCACCCCCTGCTGTGGCACATCGCCCGGCGCCTGGTGTGGATCGCCGAGGACGGCGACGCGCGGACGGCGTTCCGGGTCGCCGAGGACCGGACGTACGCGGGCGTCACCGACGGCGCGATCACGCTGCCCGGCGGCGCCTCGATCGGGATCGCCCACCCGCTGCACCTCGGGGGGACGCTGCCGGACTGGTCCCAGGTGTTCGCCGACTACGAGATCCTGCAGCCGTTCCCGCAGCTCGGCCGGGACGTGCACGCGCTGACCGGGCAGGAGGGGGCCGGCGCCCGGCTGGCGCGGTTCGAGGGGGTGACCGTCCCGTTCGGGAACGTGCTCCGGCTGGAGCGGCGCGGCTGGCAGCGCGGTCCCGTCGACTCCGACGGCGGCATCTGCTGCCTCGTCCGTCCGGCCCCCGGCGGCCGGTACGTCGTCGTCACCCTCGCGATGGGGCTGTTCGTGGGGTACGTGAGCGCGTCCGAGGACCAGACCCTCGAAGCGGTCTGGATCGGCGACGACCCCGCCCCGGAGCGCTTCTCCCATCTCCGGATCGAGGACAAGCCGTACACCTTCGCCGAACTCGACCCGGTCACGGCCTCCGAGGTCCTCGCCGACCTCGAAGCGGTCATCGCGTGAGCGGCGCCGCCGGGGCGTCACCGGCCCGCTTACCTGATCTTGAAGACGTGGGTGATGTGCGAGGTGTCGATAAGGGTGTGCGGCACGAGCGCGTGGTAGGCCCACACGTGCACCCAGGCGTTGCCGGTCCGCAAGGTCAGGGTCGTCTTCACCATCCCGGCCGGGAGGTAGGGCCTGCCGTTCTTGACGGCCCACCCGTCCGTTGACTTGCGGCGAGTTGTCGCTGTGGGGGTCCTGGGGGCAGCAACTCGCCGCAAGTCAACGTGTGTCTGGCGCTGTGGAGCCGTTCTGCTTGAGGTGGGTGAGGAGGTTGCCGAAGGTGGCGGGGGTGAGGGTGAGGTGGCCGGTGTTGGGGGCTTTGCTGTCGCGTACGCCGATCAGTCCGGAGAGGTCGGCGAGTTCGACGCAGTCGCCGGTGGTGCCCTCAGTTGACCTGCTGCTCTTGCGCCATACCGGTGCGGCCATGACGTCCCCTTGATGTCTCTGGGGTGGTGGCTCAGAGACCTGGCTGGTCCTGCTTGAGCCGGGTGAGGAGGAGGGTAAAGGTGGCGGGGGTAAGGGTGAGGTGGCCGGTGTTGGGGGCTTTGCTGTCGCGTATGCCGATCAGCTCGGGTAGGTTCGCGACCTCCACGCAGTCGCTGTTCTCCAAGCCCTGGCTGTAGCTGGACTTACGCCACTGGATCATTGCGGATGGCCTCCATGGTCTTCTCGATCAACCTGCGGGTGGCGTCCTCGGGGAGGGCCTTGGCGCCGATGTGGTCGAATCGGTTCAGGAAGGTCTCGACTTCCGATGTTCCTCGGGCCAGTCTCCCACCGCCCACGGCTTCTGTGTAGACAAGATCGCTCCTGCCCACCTTCATGATTTTGAAGGCACCCGGGAGGCCGGGGTGGGCGCCTGCGGTCTTGGGTACGACACGAATGCTCGCGTTGGGCCAGTGTGATATCTCCAGGAGCCGCGCGAGTTGGCGGTAGAGGACGTCAGGCCCTCCCACCTGCCACTCCAGCACGGGCTCCGCGAGCAGGACCCACAGCATGGGCGCGCCGGGTCGGGTCAGCCTCTTCTGCCGCTCCATCCGCTTGGCCACCTGGCCGTCCACGTCCTTCACTCCGAAGGACAGGAACAGCGCGCGGGCGTACTCCTCGTTCTGAAGGAGACCCGGCACCACGCTCAGTTCGTAGAGCTTGAGTATGGACGCCTGCGCCTCCAGTTCCAGGTGCGCCTTGTACCAGTCGGGATCGCTGGCGTAAGTGGCGTAGTAGACCATGATCGAGAAGATGCCGCCCGTCTTCCACTCGGCGTCGATCTTTTCCGCCTGGTCTGGCGCCAGCGTGGCCTTCCCGTTCTCGAGTCTGGAAATGCTCGAGCGAGCGCAGTTGAGGAGCTGCGCAAGACGGTCGCCCGACCACCCGTGCTCGCGGCGAAGAAACCGCAGGTGGTGGGCGATCCAGTTCCACATCGACGACCTCGGGTCGGGAGATTCGTTCATGATCGCCTTCCTCGCTCGGGGTGCTTTCGGAGTTCCCGAGGTTCTCGGGAATGGCGATAACGTAGCCCGGCCTGGCCATTCTTGTCCTGGGAAAAGGATGGGAAGGGAGTGGGTGAAATGGGTGTCGAGGCTGGTATTTCCGGCGAAATGGACATCGCATTTCTGGCGGCGCGGACGGCGCCGGGGTGGGCGCGATCCTTGATCGAATTGCGCCTGACCGACTGGGGGATGGGGCGTATCGCCGCCGATGTCTGCCTGGTCGCCGGCGAATTGATCGCCAACGCGGTGGAGAGCACGCCGGACGCGGAGATCAGGATCAGGTTCACGCGGGAACCCATGGCCGTGCTGCTGGCGGTCTGGGATTCCTCCGACGCGATGCCCGCGGTCACTCCGGTCAGGGAACTGACCTTGGAGGAACTGGGCGCCGATCCGCGCGCGCTCGATCCGGGGCACGACGACGGCACGGGCGGGTGGGGGCTGCCGATCGTTCAGGCGCTCTCGGCCGCGTGCGGGGTACGGGTGACCGAGCCGCGCGGCAAGTGGGTATGGGCGCGTATCGCCTGCTGAGCGCCCACGTGCGCGGCACTTCGCCACCACACCCGGCGCCCTTCCGGCGGCGGGACGGGGCCCGCCGCCGGGACAGGCGGGGAGGTCAGGTCTCGCTGGAGCCGCGGCGGGCCCAGGAGACGCCGCCGGCCACGAGCGCGATGACCAGGGCGCCGAGGCCGATCCACCACCAGCCGGACGAGGTGCTCTCCGAACTCTCGGCCGCCGTGGACGGGGACGCGGGCGCCGTCGGGGACGCGGCGGCGTCGCCCACGGGGGCGGTCCGCTCGCCGGGTGAGGACGGGGTCGAGGCCGGGTCCGAGCCCTTCACGGTGAACTTGAACGTGCCCGTGACCGGGTGGCCGTCCACGGAGACGACGCGCCATCCGACGGTGTAGGTGCCGTTCGGCAGGGTCCCGTTCACCGGCTGGGTGACCTTGGTGTCGACCGCCTTCGCGGCGCCGGCCTCGTACCTGTTGCCGTCCGGGCCGGTGAGCGCCACCCGGGGGACCCGGACGTTCTCGTTGTAGGTCAGCACGATCTCGCTGGGCGAGGCGATCTCGGCGCCGTCCTTCGGGTCGGACGACTTCAGGGCGGTGTGGGCCGAGGCGGGGACGGCGCCCAAGGTCAGGGTCGCCGCCGCGAGGGCGCCCGCCAGTCCGGCGCGGGTCGGTGCTCTCATGCGTTCCTCCTTGAACGGGCGAGGCCGAAGCCGCCGACGCCGACTCCGAGTACTCCGGCGGCCAGCCCCAGTCCGCCCAGGAGCCGGGCCGTGCCGTCGTCGGCGGAGGTGGCCGCCACGGGGACGGTGGCGTTCCCGGACGGGGCGGGCGCGGCGCCCTTCGGGGTGAGGGTAAGCGAAGGGGCGGGGTGCTCCGGTTCGGCGCCGCCGTTCCCCGGGTCCTGGTCCCACTTCACGATCTCGTCGTTGGAGTAGGTCTGCTCGGCCTTGAAGAGCATCCGGCCGACGCCGCTGGGCAGCGGGCCCATGGAGACGTCGAACTCCTGGAAGCGGCCGGCCTCGATCTCGCCTCCGGACCAGGTGATGGTGGAGACGGCCTCGGTCAGTTCGCCGCCCTCGGTCTTCACCGGGGTCGCGAGCTTCGCCTTCTCCACCTTGACCGTCCAGCCGGGGACCTGCCGGACCGAGAGGTGCTCGATCGGGTGCTCGGCGGGCAGGGTGATCCGTACCTGGGTGGTGGCGGCGTTGTCGCGCTCGTTCGGCACCCGGAAGGACACCTTGGTGAACGAGCCCTGCTCGGCGGTGGACGGGTTGGCGGTGACGTGCGCGGCGGCGCCGGTGGCCAGGCCGGCCACCGAGACCGCGGTCAGTGAACCGACGGCCGCGAATCTGCGGGCATGCCGGATCATGGGCATGGTCGATCTCCGTTCGAGCGTACGAGGGGTCCGGACGAGGTCGGCGTCCGGTGACCTGCGGCGCTCGCGGGGATCAGCGGTGGGCGAGCGCCTCCGTACGCGCGGGCGGGCCCCTCCGTACGACCTGGTGCCGCAGGACTCCGATCGCGGTGACCGGCGCGGCCGGGGCCGCCACCGGGGGCGTACGGGCGGGCGGCGCGGCCGGTTCGGCCAGGGCGAGGGCGAGCAGGGCGCGGACCGGGCGGTCGGCCAGGTCGGCGATCCGGCGGGCCAGCGACCAGGCGGCCCGTTCGCCGCGCCGCAGCCACCAGGCCGACACCAGGGCCGCCGCCACGTGGGCGAACGTCATGCCCACGCTCGTGTCGTGCCCGGTGACGGTGATGGTGGCGGGCCCGTGGTGGCCGGCGGTGACCGGCTCCGCCGTCGCGCCCGCGTACAGGCCGTGCAGGAGGAACTGGCCGCCGAGCAGCCCGCCCAGGATGGTGGCCAGCGAGCGTTCGTGTCCCGCCAGCGCCAGCGTCACCGCCAGCACCCCGCCGAAGCCCGTGGCGACCGCCCAGACCGGGACCTCCTTGGAGGAGGTCAGGACGTGGCCCAGGGTCGCCAGCGTCACGCAGACGGTGGCGAAGGCGACGGCGCGCGAGGTGCGGAACGGCGGGTGCGGGGACATGGCCGCTCCATCGTCCCACCCCCGGTGGATGATCTCTATACCTCCCCCGGGGTAGGCACGTGACATGCCCAACATGTTGTGTTGTCAGCGAACGCGATCATCTAGATGTAGGGTCTTGCCTCGTGCTGGTTCGCCCCGCGCCGACGGCGGCGCGGGCGTCGTAAGAGGGAACCCGGTGCGGCTCCGCCGAGGCCATCGGCGCCGCCAAGTCCGGGACTGCCCCGCAGCGGTGAGCGGGAACGACCGCCGTCATGAGCACTGGCGCGCCGAGGCGCGCCGGGAAGCGACGGCCAGTAGGTCGCGCCTCCTCGGGAGGCGCGGGGCCCGCGAGTCCGAAGACCTGCCCGCACCGAAGATCGTCCATGCCCCGCGGGAGGCGGCGGGCGGTGCCCTGTGCCTTGTGCCGTGCGCTGCCGTGCCCGTCCCGCGGGGAAGCTCGCGAGGGAGAGAGCACGTGACACAGACACTCGCCGCACCGCCACGGGCACTTGCCGAGGAGGTCGAGCGGGCCTGCGCGGGACTGCCGGACGCCGACCCGGGCCGCGTCCTGGCGGCCGTACGGGACGGCGGGGAGGCGCGCGGGCAGGCCATCGCCGAGGCCGCCGCCCTGGTGGCCACGGAACCGGCGTACTCGAAGGTCGCGGCCAGGCTGCTGAGCCTGGAGATCGCGGACGAGGCCGCCGCGGAGGGCGTCCGCACGTTCGCGGAGTCGGTCGCCGCCTCGCACCGGGAGGGGCTGCTGGCCGACGGGCCCGCCGCGTTCGTCGCCGCCAACGCCGCGGCCCTGGACGCGCTGGTGGACGAGGCCGCCGACGACCGGTTCGAGTACTTCGGGCTGCGCACGCTCCACGACCGCTACCTGCTGCGCCATCCGCGGACGCGCCGGGTGCTGGAGCGCCCCCAGTTCTTCCTCCTGCGGGTGGCGTGCGGGCTCGCCGACACGGTCGAGGACGCCGCGGAGCTGTACGGGCTGCTCAGCACCCTGTCCTACCTGCCCAGCTCGCCCACGCTGTTCAACTCGGCGGCCCGCCGTCCCCAGCTGTCGTCGTGCTTCCTGCTCGACTCCCCGCGCGACGAGCTGGAGTCCATCTACGAGCGGTACGGCCAGATCGCCCGGCTCAGCAAGTACTCGGGCGGCATCGGGGTCTCGTGGAGCAGGGTCCGCTCGCGCGGGTCGCTGATCAAGGGCACCAACGGCCACTCCAACGGCGTCGTCCCGTGGCTGCGCACGCTCGACTCCTCGGTCGCCGCCGTCAACCAGGGCGGGCGGCGCAAGGGGGCGGCCTGCGTCTACCTGGAGCCGTGGCACGCCGACATCGAGGAGTTCCTGGAGCTGCGCGACAACACCGGGGAGGAGGCGCGCCGCACCCACAACCTCAACCTCGCCAACTGGATCCCGGACGAGTTCATGCGGCGGGTGGAGGCCGACGGGACCTGGTCGCTGTTCGACCCCAAGGAGGTCCCCGAGCTGGTCGACCTGTGGGGCGCGGAGTTCGACGCGGCCTACCGCAGGGCCGAGGGCGAGGGCCGGTACGTCCGGCAGGTCCAGGCACGGCGGCTGTACGGGCGGATGATGCGGACGCTCGCCGAGACCGGCAACGGCTGGATGACGTTCAAGGACGCCGCCAACCGGGCCTGCAACCAGACCGCCGAGCCGGGCCGCGTGGTGCACCTGTCCAACCTCTGCACCGAGATCCTGGAGGTCACCGGCGACACCGAGACCGCCGTGTGCAACCTCGGTTCGATCAACCTGGCCGCGCACACCCGGCCGCACCCCGACGGGGCGCCCCGTGACCCGGCGGACGGCATGGACTGGGCGCGGCTGCGCGCCACGGTGCGCACCGCCGTCCGCTTCCTGGACCGGACGATCGACCGCGGTTTCTACCCGACCGAGGAGGCCGCGGGCGCCAACCGGCGGTGGCGGCCGGTCGGGCTGGGCGTGATGGGCCTGGCCGACGTGTTCTTCAAGCTGCGCCTGCCGTTCGACTCGGCGGAGGCCCGGGAGCTGTCCACCCGGATCGCCGAGGAGATCGCGCTCGCCGCGTACGGGGCGTCGGCCGACCTCGCGGCCGAGCTGGGGCCCCTGCCCGAGTACGCGCGCACCCGGACCGCCCGCGGCGCCCTGCACGTGGACCACTTCCCGGACGCGGCCCCCGCCCGTACCGCCGAGTGGGACGCCCTGCGCGCCCGCGTCGCCGAGGTCGGGCTGCGCAACTCGCTGCTGATCGCGATCGCGCCGACCGCGACGATCGCGTCCATCGCCGGCTGCTACGAGTGCATCGAGCCGCAGGTGTCCAACCTGTTCAAGCGCGAGACGCTGTCGGGCGAGTTCCTCCAGATCAACGGCTACCTGGTCGCCGACCTGAAGGAACGGGGGCTGTGGACGCCCGCCGTCCGGGACGCGATCAAGCGGGCGAACGGCTCCGTCCAGGGCCTCACCGGCCTGCCCGCCGAGCTGCGCGAGCTGTACCGCACCGCCTGGGAGCTGCCGCAGAAGGCCCTCATCGACCTGGCCGCGGCCCGGACGCCGTACATCGACCAGAGCCAGTCGCTCAACCTGTTCATGGAGACGCCGACCATCGGCAAGCTCTCCTCGATGTACGCCTACGCCTGGCGCAGCGGCCTCAAGACGACGTACTACCTGCGTTCCCGCCCGGCGACCCGGATCACCCAGACGACGGTCACCCCGGCCGCCGCCTCCGAGGACGCCGTCATGTGCTCCCTGGAGAACCCCGAGACCTGCGAGGCGTGCCAGTGAGCCTGCTCGACCCCGGCATGGACCTGACGCTGCGGCCCATGCGCTACCCCGACTTCTACGAGCGCTACCGCGCCGCGATCCGCAACACCTGGACGGTGGAGGAGGTCGATCTGGCCTCCGACCTGTCCGACCTGGCCCGGCTCACCCCGGCGGAGACGCACCTGGTGAACCGGCTGGTCGCGTTCTTCGCCACCGGCGACTCGATCGTGGCCAACAACCTCGTGCTCAACCTCTACAAGCACCTCAACGCGCCGGAGGCCCGCCTCTACCTGTCGCGGCAGCTGTTCGAGGAGGCCGTGCACGTCCAGTTCTACCTGACCCTGCTGGACACCTACCTGCCCGACGCGGACGAGCGGGCGCGGGCGTTCGACGCGATCGAGCACATCCCCTCGATCAAGGCCAAGGCGGAGTTCTGCTTCCGCTGGATCGACTCCATCGGGGGCCTGGACGAGCTGCGCTCCGCGGCCGACCGCCGGTCGTTCCTGCTCAACCTCATCTGCTTCGCCGCGTGCATCGAGGGACTGTTCTTCTACGGGGCGTTCGCGTACGTCTACTGGCTCCGTTCGCGGGGGCTCCTCAACGGGCTCGCGTCCGGCACCAACTGGGTCTTCCGGGACGAGAGCATGCACATGGACTTCGCGTTCTCCGTCGTGGACACCGTACGGGCGGAGGAGCCCGGGCTGTTCGACACGGAGATGACCGCGCAGGTCACCCGGATGATGGAGGAGGCGGTGGAGGCCGAGCTGGAGTTCGCCCGCGACCTGTGCGGGGACGGCCTGCCCGGCATGAGCGCCGAGGACATGCGCCGCTACCTCCAGTACGTGGCCGACCAGCGCCTCGCCCGGCTCGGGCTGCCCGCGCGCTACGGGACGGCCAACCCGTTCACGTTCATGGAGTTGCAGGACGTGCAGGAACTGTCCAACTTCTTCGAACGGCGGGTCTCGGCCTACCAGATCGGCGTGGAGGGCAGCGTCTCGTTCGACGAGTCCTTCTGACCCGCCCGGCCTGCGCGAGGGCCCGGACCGGCCGCCGGTCCGGGCCCTCGCGCGGTCAGGCGGTGTTGATCCGGGGGAGTTCGGCGTCCAGCCGCTGGTCGATCAGCTCGGCGAACGCGGGCAGGTCGCCGCGGCGGCGGCGCAGGATCTCCCGGGAGCCCGGCCACACGCTGTAGGCGAGGCCGCCGACCGCGGCGCGGCGCACGCCCGGCACGGGGTCGTCCAGCCCGCGTTCGAACGCCTCCAGATGGGGAGCGGTGTCCGGCAGCAGGGCGTGGCCGGGCGAGTCCGGGTCCTCGGGCGCCGTCTCCGCCGCCACCATGGCGGCACTGTGCTGCTGGAAGTCCAGCGCCTGCAGCGCCCGCATGCGTTCCAGCGGGTCGGCGGCGGTACGGGCCCGTTCCACCAGCTCGGGGCCGCGTTCCAGGCGCAGCTCGGCGACCAGCCGCTCGGCGAACGGCGCGGGCTGGGCCTCCACGTGGCGGAGGCCGGTCCGATGGTCCTCGACCAGGCTGGCCTGGCCCTCGGGAGCCCGCCACGTCCAGCAGCGGGGGCCGGTGACGGTGCGCGGCATGTCGTTCTCCAGCACCCAGCCCGCGCCGGCGGCGTGGGCGAACACGCTCGCGGACGAGGTGCCGGCGGGCAGCGTCCCGCCGGTCCAGTTCCCGCCGGGCGCCTCACTCATCGCCGTCCTCCTCGTCCTCGTCGTCCTCGTCGTCCCAGGCGGCGCCTTCCTCGAAGAGGTCGGGATGCCCGTCGCCGGTGCCCCGGTCGAGGATCGCGTGAATCTGGTCGGCGATCTCCGTCTCGGTCTCGGTCAGCGCGTGTTCCTCCATCAGGAACTCCAGGTTGTAGCGCAGCGCGAAGTTCAGCAGGTGCACCCGGATGGGCGGATCGCCGTGCGAGAAGTACGGCCGGAGCCGGTCGACCGCGTCGAGGTCCCCGTGGGCCAGCGCCAGCGCGATCTCCATCTTGCCGAGGATGTGGCCGGGGTCCTCCTCGACCGCCAGCTCCCGTTCCCACAGGTCCAGCGGCCGGAAGTCGAAACCGATCAGCGCGCCCACCACGTCCACCGGGAGGTCGACGGGGAAGGTGCACCCGAACTCGGCGTTCATCCGCTCGATGACGCCGTGGTCGGGGCTGGGCCGGTACCGGGCCTCGGCGACGAGGAGCCGCCCGCCGTGCGCCTCGATGCCCAGGTACGAGCCGGAGGCCGCGGTCCGCCAGGTCATCGACGGGACCCCGGGGCTCTGCTTCAGGTAATCCCGGTGCACCACCCCCATGGTGACCGGGCCGAGGTGCTCGTCGGGGTACGGATCGTCGGCGACGACGCTCCCCCACGACATCCCCTCGGTGAAGGTGTTCATCGTGTAGTACCGGTCGAGTTCCAGGCCGTCGATGGGGACGAACTCGCCGCTGTAGACGTTCGGCACCCTCATCTGGTCGGCGTACCCCATGAACCCCCGGGACGTCTTGGGCAGCGTGGCGCGCACGGGCTTCGTGGACGGGAACAGCCCCTCCATCGCCCGCCGCATCCCCTCCGTACTGGCCTCCTCGGCGGGAATCCACAGGAAGGGCGGATAGGTGACGTTCGGGGCGAGCAGCGGCCGGTCCGGTTCGCGGGTGTCGACGTACCAGGCCGCCTCGTGCTCAAGGCCGAACCCGCCCACGTACCCCGGGCCCGACGCGACCCGCACCATGTGGGGGCGGTGCCGGTCGATGTACTCCCGGGTCGCCCGGCTGTGCATGATCCCGTCGAAGACGGTCTCGTCCTCCCCGCCGTCCGCGCGGATGTCGCCGGCGTCCAGCCAGGTGATGCCGAGCGCGGCCGGGCCGGGGTCGGCCCGCAGCCGCGCGAGCCATTCCGGTGGGCTCTCCGCGAGCGCCGCGGCGGCGCCCGGGTCCTTCTCGGTCTTCGTCATGCCTCACCGCCAGAGCTTTGTTGATCTTGGGTTCCGGCAGGAGTACCACGCCGGTACGCCGTTTTTCCGGCGGACCGGCGATGACCGAGGTCAGAGCGAGATGTGATGCATGATCACGTTGTGCACGTGGTGGGTCTTGTCCTCGCCCCGGAACTCCACCTCGTACAGCTGGGTGCCCACGTGGATCGCGATCGCCCCGCTGGAGAAGAACGAACCGGCGAACGACTTGTTGCTCACCACGCTCACCGAGCTGATCCGCGAGTAGGGGATGCTGGTGATCGCCATCCGCTTGCCCACGAACGACTTGTCCTGGATGATCACCCGCCGGTCGGTCAGCCCGATGAACCCGGTGCCGGCGCCCACCGCGTCGTACACGGCGATGATCTGCTCTCCCGGCAGCAGCCCGCTCTCGATCTGCTTGAGCTGCCCGGACCTGTCGTGCGGAACCCCGCCGCGACCCATACCGCCTCCCCGCGCGTGCCGTCTCCCAGTACGACGAGCGCGCCGCGCCGTCCGTTCCGGCCGGAAAACCTGTTGGACGGAAGGCGCGGGACGGCTAACGTGCCCTCCGTGTCAGTGTGTGCAGGGATAGCCACGAGTGCAGGGGTTGCGATGATACGGCTGCGCCGCTCATAGCGGCGGCCTGATCCATTTCACGCGCCGCCGCTTCTGCGAGTCATCGCCGAGCGGCGCATTCGTGCTGCCCGGCTTCGCCACGAAGCCGCGGAGAATCCTTGCCCACGTACCACCATGGCCGGCATGAGTTCGGCCAGAACTTCCTCATCGACACCCCCACGATCGACGGCATCGTGGACATCGTCGCCCGCACCGACGGGCCCATCATCGAGATCGGCCCCGGGGACGGCGCGCTGACGCTGCCCCTGGAGAAGCTGGGGAGGCGGCTGACCGGAGTCGAGATCGACGGCCGCCGGGCCGCCCGGCTGGACCGCCGTACCGGCTCCTCGACCTCCGTCGTCAACGCCGACTTCCTGCGCTACCGGGCACCCGCCACACCCCATGTGCTGGTCGGGAACCTGCCCTTCCACCAGACGACCGCCATGCTCCGGCGGATCCTCCGCTCACCGGGCTGGACCGACGCCGTGCTGCTCGTCCAGTGGGAGGTCGCGCGGCGCCGGGCCGGGGTCGGCGGAGCCACGATGATGACGGCGCAGTGGTGGCCCTGGTACGACTTCGTCCTCCACCGCCGGGTCCCGTCCACGGCGTTCCGGCCCCGGCCGGGCGTCGACGGCGGGCTGATGACCATCACGCGGAGGGCTCCGCCGCTGATCGACCGGGCCGAGCGCGAGCCGTACCAGGACCTCGTGCACCGCGTCTTCACCGGCAGGGGACGCGGCCTCCCCCGGATCATCGCCGCCGCGGCGCCCGAACTCCCGAGGCGCGAGGTCGCGGCCTGGGCGCGCGGGCACCGGATCGGCCCCGCGTCCCTGCCGAAGGACCTGAACGCCCGGCAATGGGCCGAACTCTTCCTGCTGCGCGATCCCCGGGGAGCCCCCCGACGACGCTGACCGTCCGCGCTCACCGGCGGTCCAGGACCGGCCCGCGGTCCTGGGCCGCCCGCCGCGCGGCCCACAGCCCGAGCAGGACGGCGCCCGCGAGGAAAGCGGTGTTGTGCGCGTACTTCGCCGCGGGGGACACCTCGCCCAGCGGCTGCGCGAGGAACCCGACGATCGCGTTCGCGACCAGGACGCCCGTCGCGAGCGCGGCGGTGTGCGTCGCCCGCCAGCGTACGGAACGGGTGAGGCGGACGAGGACGGCCGTGCTCGCGGCCAGGATCGCGGCGCCGCCCGCGACGCCCGGCCAGGTCGTCGGGAGGAACTGGAACCCCAGCGCCGCGACCAGCGCCGCCGCCGCGAGGGCCGGCGCCGGCGGCACGGCCGCGTCCGTACGCGCCGGGCGGCGCCGTCCCGCGGTCGCGGCGAACGCGGCCAGCGCCGCGACGGCCACCAGCGCGCCGGTCAGCTGCGCCGGGGTGGCGTGGTCGGACTGCGTCCGCAGGTGATCGACGAGGATCAGCGCGGCCGAGGCGAGGTAGAGGAGGACCATCAGCACCAGCCCGGGCCCGCGGAGCCACGGCCGCCCGGCGAGCCGCGGGGACAGCGACTCGGCCAGCGCGATCGGCGCCCCGTAGCTCCAGATCACGTGACCCGCGAGGAACGACAGGGTCGTGTACGCGGCGATGCCCAGCGAGGGGACGAAGGTCGGCCGGACCATGTCGTCCCAGAACTCGATGTCCCGGTACGACTCGCTGAACATCGACTGGTCCACCGCCCCCGCCTGGAGGACGGCGAAGGCCAGCGCCAGCGCGACGACGCCCGGCCAGCGCATCCCGGAACGGCGCGCGACCTCCCGGATGAGCACGGCGGGCGCCCCGTACAACGGTGCGAGCAGCAGCAGGCCGCCCAGCAGCGCGAGCGGGTCACCGGTGCTCGTGTCGTACCCGACCAGGTACTCCGCGCACATCGGTGACAGCACGAGGAGCCCGAGCACGGGCAGGAGGCGGGCCGGGGGACGGGCCGTGAACGTTCGCATGCGGCGACGCTAGGAGTCACCGGTCACCCGGCGATTCGGCCCTTGGTCGACGTTTCGCCGACCAGAGCCGGTAGGGCGGCCGACCAAGGTAGCCATGGGGTTCCGCCGCTTGACCTCGACCAAGGTCGAGGTCGCAGGATCGAGAGCATGAACGAAGCCGATGAGCGCGAGATCAGGGATGTGCTGGCGCGGTACACCGACCTGTGGATCCGGCACGAGATGGACGGCTGGGGCGCCCTCTTCACCGAGGACTGCGACTTCATCACCCACCAGGGCATCTGGTGGAGGACGCGCGCGGAGAACGTGGCGGGGCACAAGGACGTCCCCGCCCCCGTCCTCGCGCAGAAGGGGAACTACACGCAGGACGTCGTCGGCGTCCAGGCGGTGACGCCGGACGTCGCGATCGTCCACACCGCCTGGTCCTGGCCCGGGCACGTCCCGTCCGGCTCGGCCGGACCCGAGGACCGGCGGGGGCTCGTCACCCTGGTCATGACGAAGGCGGGGGGCCGCTGGCTGATCCGCGCCGCGCACAACACCAGGGCCGACGGGTTCCCTCCGCCCGCCGGAGCCTCGGGGTGAGGTCAGCGCGGCGTCTGCTGGTGGAAGGTCATCTTCCAGCCGTCCTCGCGCCGCACGTACCCGCTACTGACCAGGGCGGAGTAGTCGGGCATCCCGTCCCTGCGCGCGGTGACGCCGTACGTGACGATCGCGGTGTCGGGGGTGGGGGAGAGGGCCCGGACGTCGTCCAGCTCGTACGAGGACCAGGGCTGACCCGCCATGGACTTCAGGATCTTCGTCCGGTCGTCGAGCATCATGCCGCCCGGAAGGAGCATCACGACCGTGTCGTCGAGAACGCGCTCGTAGAACACGGTGGCCTCCTCCGGGGTCGAGGACAGGGCCTGCCAGCCCAGCCGTTCGAGGTCGACCGGCGCGTTGTCCCCCATTTGCGCTCCCTTCTCGATGATCAGCGAGAGTACCCGGAAAGGCCCGTCCCCATGCCCCCGCAGGGCCGGGCCTTTCCGGGCGTCAGGGCCGCCAGGGCCCGTCCCCAGGTCAGGCGTGGCGCCGGTAGCCGTCCAGGCTGATCACCGGAGCCATGACCGGACGCTCGCGCCCCTTGACCGCGGCCACGGTCTCGGTGGTGCGCAGCCAGCCCTGGTGCGTCCGCCCGCCCACCTCGAGCTGAACGCAGGGTGCGTAGGTGTCCGGATCGATGCCCTCGTACCCGTGCCGGATGATGGACCGGTAGATGTCGTCCGAGGTCACGAGCACCAGGGGTTCGCGGGACCGCCGCAGGGCCCGTTTCACCCGTTCGTCGTCCAGCAGCCGGAACGCGACGTCGAGCGATTCACCGAAGCACCCGCGCCCGTCGTACAGGACCTCGCCCGCGTGCACCACGGCACGCAGCCGGAACCGGTCGGCCGGACGGCGCGCGTTGTGTCCCGCGAGCAGCCTGCCGAGAGCAGGGACGACGGTGTCGAGCAGCACGGTCTTGGGGGCCCGGTCCACGGGACGGATCAGCGTCAGGGCGCCGTCCCCCCGGTCGATGAGGGGATCGTGGTGGCGCCGGTCGATCCCCGCCGCGAGCAGGGCGGACTCGAGCAGCTCGTAGAGGGCGGCCCGCAGGCGCGCCTTGACGGGGTCGGTGCTGCCCGTGGACCCCTCGATGTCCACGGCGAGGATGGTCCGGTGCAGCGGGGTCGAACGTGCGTTGGTCATCTCCGCTCCAGCTGGTCGGGTGCGGGCGGCGGCGCCCCCGCACCCGCGGAGGGTCCCCTTCTTGCCGCACCGTCATGAATCAGACTGAATCGCAGCCCAGGTCCGCGTCAACTGACTTTCCGCCGTGGGGGCCGCGAATAACCGGTTGACATGCGAAGCGCGGCCCTGCTGTACTCGTCCGGGGAACTGAATCGTTTTGAATCAGCGCGTGGTGGGGGCATGGCGGGGGGCGTGGAGAGCGGGTCCGGCGCGGACAGGCGCCGGCGACTGGCCGCCGAGCTGAGACGGGTCCGCGATCTGGCCGGGATCTCGGGACGGGAACTGGCCCAGCGGATCGGGCTCAGCCAGCCGACGGTGTCGCGGATCGAGTCGGGCTCCAAGCTCCCCTCCGTCCCCGAGGTGCTCGCCTGGGCCGACGCCACGGGCGCGACCAGGGAGACGAGGGACCTCCTGGTCGCCCTGACCGAATCGGTCTTCACCGAGGTGCGCGCGCCGGACACCGCATCGCGCGGGCGCCCCCTTCCGCAGGACGATCTTCGCGGCGTGGAGAGGGCCGCCCGGCGGATCCTCGTTCACCAGCCGTCCATGATCCCGGGACTGCTCCAGACGGCGGAGTACGCCCGCCGCGTTCTCATGCTCGCCGAGCCGCCCTGCTCGCCGTCGGAGCTGCCCAACGTCCTGAGGGCGCATATGGACCGCCAGCTCGTCCTGTTCGACGAGGGCAGGACGTTCCGGTTCCTCCTCACGGAGTCGGCACTGCGCTGGCGCCCGGGTTCCCCGGGGCTGCTGCTCGCCCAGCTCGACCGTGTCGCCTCGCTGAGCACCCTGGGGAATGTCTCCATCGGGCTCATCCCCCAGGGGACCGAGGCCGCGACCATCCCCGCGCACGGATTCGTGCTCGTCGAGCACGGCGAGGGCGAGGACGGTGGCGCGCTGGTCATGACCGAAACCGTGCACGCCGACCTGAAGGTCAGCGACCCGGAGGAAATCGGCCTTTACCGGAAGCGGTGGTCCGGTCTGGAGCGGATGGCCGTCTTCGGGGACGAGGCCCGCGCCTTCCTCGCACGGATCGGCGCCGACGTGCGGCAGTCCGGGGACGGGCGCCCGGCGGACGGGCGGCGGGCCGACGAGCCCGTTGACGACCGCTGACGCCATCCCGGCGCCCGAGAAGGAGCCCCACGATGTCGCCCCCGTCTCTGCTGGCCTCCATGGTCCATGGGGCCTGGTCGGTGTGGCGGGGCTGGTGAGAGCCATTCCGGGTGGGATCGAAGGCCGCATTCGGACAGTGATCTTTGTAGACCACCGGGCTTCCGGTCGCGTCGCCGTGCAGGTCGTGCGGGGGCGCGACCAGGGCTGTTGCGAGGTTTGTACAGGTCAGAAGCCCTCTGAGTGGGAGTGGGGAGCGGGCTGGCCTGCGGCGGTGGCGCCGAGCGTGGTGGGGACGGGGGTGAGTACACCGTCACGACGCATGCGCTTCACCTTGCTCACCTGCGGATTTACGTCACATCTGGCTCAAATGCCTCTGATCTGGATATACCGTGCAGCGACGCCGCCGTTGGTGGCGATGGCATCCCAAGGTCGAGGTCGGAGGGGCGATGGCGCGATCCCTGGAGCGTCGTGGTCGGCGCTCGCGCGCCTGGCCGGCCGCCGCCGTCGCTCTGGGGGGTGTGGTCGCGGCGACGGCCTTCGCCGTGCAGGCCTTCCAGGGAGGACCCGCCGTCACGGCCGCGCCGCCGGTGCCCGCACCGGACGCGTCCGTCCCCGAGGCGGCCGGAACGGGCACCGGCGGCGCGGCCGTGCTGCCGCGTTCGGCGCCGGTACGGCTGGAGATCCCGCGGATCGGTGTCCGTACGCCGCTGATGCCGCTGGCCAAGAACCCGGACCGGACCGTCGAGGTGCCGCCGTTGAGCAGGGCCCGGGAGGCCGGGTGGTACCGGCCGGGGGCGGCTCCCGGAAGCCGGGGCGCGGCGGTGATCATCGGGCATGTCGACACGGCCCGGGGGCCGGCCGTCTTCTACCGGCTGGGGGAGCTGCGGCCGGGGGACCGGGTGAACGTGGCGCGCGCCGACGGGCGTACCGCCGCGTTCCGGATCGACTCGGTGGAACGTGCCAGCAAGAACGGATTCCCGACGCGGAGGGTCTACGGCGACCCCGGGTACGCCGCGATCCGGCTGATCACGTGTGGCGGCCGGTTCGACCGCGCCACCGGGCACTACGTCGACAACGTCATCGCGTACGGGCGCCTTCTGCGTCCCGGCGCAGCGGAGAGCACGTGACGTCCTGGTGAAGTCCTCGTCCCTGCCGGCCGACGCCGGATCAGTACCCTGCCGGAGGCCGCAGCGGTTCGCCCGGAGCGTGCACGCCGCGCCGCCCGTGCCCGCCATGCGGGGGACGGCCGCGCCGGGCCATCTGGCGTTCCCCGCGGCCTGGGGGTCGGCCGGGGCCTCCCCCACGGTGACCGTCCCCGACGTGATCCGGCGCGAGCCCGAGCCCCGCCCGGAACCCGTACGCGACAAGGACGGCAAGCGCGGGCTGCCGCCGGTGGACGTCGCCGACATGAGGGTGACGGTGCTGATCCCGGCCCACAACGAGGCCAAGCAGATCACCGAGACGATCGCCTCGCTGCGGCGGCAGGAACGGCCGCCGGACCAGATCGTGGTGATCGCCGACAACTGCACCGACGCCACGGCCGCGCTCGCCCAGCTCTGCGGCGTCGAGATCGTCGGCACCCGGGACAACCGGCACAAGAAGGCCGGCGCCCTCAACCAGGTGCTGGACCGGCTGCTGCCGATCTTCGGGCCGCTGGACGCGATCATGGTCATGGACGCGGACTCGGCGCTCGACCCGGGGTTCATCCGCCACGGGCTCGACCACCTGGCCGGGGGCCGCTACGCGGCGGTCGGCGGCACGTTCACCGGCAAGCCCGGCGGTGGCGCGGTCGGCATGTTCCAGCGCAACGAGTACGCCCGGTACGCGCGGGACGTACGGCGGCTGCAGGGCAAGGCGCTGGTGCTGACCGGCACGGCCACCATCTTCCGCGCCCAGACGCTGCAGGAGGTGGTCGCCGCCCGCCGGGAGCGGACGCTGCCCGGCCTGCCGCACGTCTACGACGTCCGGGTGCTGACCGAGGACAACGAGCTGACCCTCGCGATCCTCCACCTCGGCTTCCGGATCCTGTGCCCCAGGGAGTGCACGCTCACCACCGAGGTGATGCCGACCTGGGGGGACCTGGCCAGGCAGCGGCTGCGCTGGAAGCGCGGCGCCCTGGAGAACCTCATCGACTACGGCTGGACCCCGATCACGCGGCCCTACTGGGGACGGCAGCTGCTGTCGCTGGTCGGCATCGTGGTGATCACGGCCTATCTGCTGTCGCTGGCCTACTCGGTCATCTGGCTCGGCGGCATCCAGATCAGCCCGCTCTGGGCGGGCATCACGGTGATCTTCATGCTGGAGCGGGTGGTGACCGTGCGCCGGCGCGGAACGCTCCAGATGGCCCTCGCGGGCACGATCGTCGTCGAGATGGTCTTCGACGTCTTTCTCCAGATCGTCCAGGCCCGTGCCTTCTGGCAGGCCGCCTGGCGAAAAGAAAGGAAGTGGTGATCCATGTACAACACGCCCCCCATCGGTGGCGTCGCCGCCGGGTTCGGCGGCGCCGCGGCCGCGTCCCCCTGGATGGGTGTCCAGGCCCTGTGGCTGGGCCTGGCCCTCTTCACGCTCGTGTCCGCCGGTCTGGCCGTGAAGCGCATCCTGCCCGCGCGGAAGGGCTGACCTCGCGAGAGCACGAAGGCCGGGGCCCCCACCCCGGCCTTCACCGAGCCTGGCCCCTTTCCGGCTGGGCCCGCAGCCCGGATCTCCAGGCCCGGATCAGGGTCCCGGGACCCTGGAGCCGCCGGGCGTCCGGGATGATCATCTCTGGGTGGAAAGCCACGACCGGGGGGCCGGGTCCATCGAGTACATCGCGGTCGTCCTGCTGATCGCCGCGATCGCCGCCGCCGTCTCCACCTCCGATGTCGGTGCGACCGTCGTCCGCGGCTGCGCCGCCGCGATCTGCCGCGTCACCGGTGACGGCGCCTGCCCGCTGAACGGGCCGGACGGCGACCGGCGGCAGACCGGCACTCTCGCCGCGCCGTCGCCCACCCGCCCGACCAAGCCACCGATCCCCAAACCGGTCTGCCGGCGCAATCCGAACGCATCCTGGGTCGACCGCCTGAACGCGCACAACGACTACCAGAACAGAAGGCCGCTGACCGACTCGCTCAACAACGGAGCGACCAGCGTGGAGGCCGATGTCTGGTGGGAGGACGGCGAGCTGAAGCTCAAGCACGACCAGGACACCGCCAAGGTCGGCACCCTCCGAGACAAGTACGTCGACCCGCTGATCGAGCGGGCCCGGCGGCAGGGCGCGATCTACCCGGGCCGCACCGAGCCGTTCCAGATCTTCATCGAGGTCAAGAGCAAGCCCAAGAGCGCCGCGTACGACGAGATCCTCAAGGAGATCGCGGACCTCCCGCCCGGCGTCCAGGTCGTGCTGGCCACCGACGCCACCACCGGGGACGAGGCCGAGCTGAGGAAGGTCGTCGACGCGCCGCCGAACGTCACCTTCTCCACCGACTTCGACGACTGCCGTATCCCGCCGCGGCTCGACCCCGGCAGCCCGCACTACGACCACGCGTACGCCCAGCGCGTCTCCGTCCTGAACGGCAGCTTCAAGGAGTGCGTCTCCCCGAACGCCAACCTCAACGCCGACGAGAAGGCCGCGTTCACCCGGCTCGTCCAGGAGGTCCACGACGCCGGCCTCAAGGTCCGGATATGGGGCGGCCCCGACGGCGAGTTCCGCTCCGACTGGCTCGCCAGCGGCAAGCCGTTCGGCGGTGACAACCCCTTCATGGGCGACAACGACTCCAACGGCGACTTCACCTACTGCCCGCCCGGCCTGGACGACTGCGCCAGGGCGAACCACATCGGCTGGATGGACCTCCAGCTCCAAGCCGGGGCCGACTACCTGCCCACCAACCACCTCACCACGGGCGCCGAACATCTCAAGTACTGCGGCGACGTCCCCCGCCCGCCCGTCTACACCACCCCGCCGCCGCCGACCGGCAAGCCGGCGCCCCCGACCCATCTCCCCAGCCCCTCGGCCGGCCCCGCCCCGCGCCGCTGACCCCGCCCCGCCGCCCGCGCGCCCCCGCCACACGTTGCCTTGCGGAGAGTTGTCGCCGTACGCGGCCCCGAGACGGCAACTCGCCGCAAGTCAACGCGCGGGCGCCACCGGGTGAGCCTTCGCGATCGCCTCGCGTACGGCCGGGACGATCTCCTTGGCCCAGCGTCCGAGGGAGAGGTCGTCGTGCTCGGCGCGACCGGGCGGGAAGAGGATGAAGCCCGACGCGCCATGCTCCAGTACGGCCCCGGTCAGTTCCTCGGCCCACTGAGCGGCGGAGCCGCCGATCCAGCGGCCGTCGCCGTCACGTGTGGCGGCCAGCGGCCGGTCGGAGATGAGGCCGGGGAAATTGAAGATCGTGCGGATCTCGCGGGGATCGCGTCCGGCGCCGGCGGCCGCCTCGTCGATGACCGGACGCGACGACCGGTACCGTTCGCTGAGCCAGTCCGCCGCGTGGCCGGGGATCCAGCCGTCGGCCACCCGCCCGGTGGCCGCCAGCGATTTCGGGCCGACCGATCCGGTCCAGACCGGGGGCGCGGGCACGGGAGCCGGCTCGATCCGGTCGACCTGGTGGTGGCGACCCCGGTAGGTGACCGGCGGGCCGCCGCCCGACAGCTTCTTGACCAGGACGATCGCCTCCTCGAAGGCGTCCACGGCCTCGCCCGGTGAGAGGCGCGGCACCCCCATGTCGGAGATCCGGTCCCACAACCCGCCCGCGCCCATGCCCAGCACGACGCGTCCGCCGGAGAGGGCCGACAGCGACGTCACCGTCCGCGCCAGCATCGGAGCGGGCCGGGTCGGCAGGTTGGTGACGTTGGCGAGGCCGGCGACGCGCTCCGTGCGCCCGAGGATGAAGCCGATCGCGGCGTACGCGTCCAGGCGCCCGCCGAAGTAGGGATGGTCCGACAGCGAGAAGACGTCGAGCCCGTCACGGTCGGCCTGCCGGGCCAGGCGCAGCAGTTCCGGAACGTCTTCGACGCTGGTATGCGCACCGAAGCCGAAGACGATGTCTTGTACGGACATTGGCCTGCCTTTCGTTCGAGGGCCACGGCCGGACGGCGCCGCCCACGCCGAGACCTCGGTGTTTCGCCGCCCGCTGCCCTCCGGTGGCCGGGACGGTACGCCTCATGACCGAGCCCCTCAGGAATCTGTTCGTACTGCGAACCATATTAGTTCGTGCTACGAACTTCAATCCGAGTGGCGCGCCGTGCCCGGCGGCGCCCCTGTCCCGTACGGACCCCTGTCCCGTACGGACCCCTGTCCCGTACGGACCCCTGTACCGTGCGGGCCTCTGCCCGTCCGGGCCTATGTCCCGTGTAGTCCCTCCGTGTCGTCCCCGAGGTTCATGGCCTATGCTGATACTGCGAACAGCGATCGCAGTAATCGGGAGGTGGCATGAGCGTGTCGTCGACGAACGTATGGACGCCGGTCCGCTGGGCCGAGAACGAGGGAGTTCGGCTGGCCTACGACCGGCTGGTCACGGGCGGCGACGGAGAGCCCCTCCTCTTGATCATGGGACTCGGAGCGTCCCGCCAATGGATTCCGGACGGACTGTGCGAGACGCTGGCGGCGCAGGGGTTCGCCGTGGCCCGCTATGACCAGCGCGACGCCGGCGAGTCGACGCACCTGCCGCCGACCGCCACCGGCAACCCCTTCGCCGCGCTGTTCGGCAAGCGCGGGACCGCCTACACCGCCGAGGACATGGCCGATGACGCGATCGCCGTCCTCGACGCCCTGGGGTGGCGTTCGGCGCACCTGTTCGGCCAGTCGCTCGGCGGAGCCATCGCCCAGCGCGTCGCGCTACGGCATCCGGGCCGAGTCCGCACGCTGACCTCGATGTCCGCCGTCCCCGGTGACACCGCGGGCCTGGGCACCCTCCGCTACCTGCGGATGGGCACCCTCGCCAAGCTCGCCCGCCTGGACTTCCCCGACACCCCGGAGGGCGCCATCGAAGCCGGCGTCGCCGTTGCCCGCCTCTGCGCCTCGCCCGGCCATCCGTTCGACGAACGTGCGGCGCGGGAGACGTCCCAACGCGTCGCCGACACCGGCATCCACGACCCGCAGGCGCAGAGCCGCCAGATCGGCGCGCAGTGGCACGGCCCCCCGATCACCTCGATCGCCGTGCCCACGCTGGTGATGCACGGTGACGGCGACCCCCTGATCCGGCCCGCCGCCGCCCGCAGGACGGCGGCACGCATCCCCGGCGCGCGGCTGGCCATCCTGCCCGGCGTCGGCCACGACCTCCCCAGGCCCATGTGGAACGAGATCGCCACCCGGATCCGCGGTCTGGCGGACACCGGATCCCGGCGGCCGGGCGGCGACGGGGACCCGGGCGGAGAGCCTGGAGGGGAGTCGGTCGGCCGCGCCCAGTGAGTCCCCACGCCTTCCGCGGACGCCGTCAACGCCTTCGGGCCGGGCGAGGTGTCGATATCGGACATCACATGATCGGCTCTGGTCTGCTGCCTGCCGGCCGCGCGCTACGACTCCCGCGCCGCGTTCAGGTCGCCGCCGCCGCGAGACCGTGTGCCTTGGCCGTGCAGGAGCCGTTCACCAAGGGGCGTCAGCGTGTGAAGCACCGTCTTGCCCCGGCGGCGGCTGGTGATGAGACCGGCGCCGCGCAAGGAGGTGGCGTGCTGGGACGCGGACGGCGCGCTGACGCCGAGCCGGGCCGCCAGCGTCCCGGTCGTGAGCTCCCCGTCCGCGCCGAGCAGCCCGATCATGGCCGCGCGGGTTCGGCCGAGCACCTTGGGCAGCGCGTCGGGTGCGCGGCCCGCCCCGGTGAACGGCCTGGGGACGGGAAGCACGACGGTCACCGGGCCGTCGGCGGTGACCAGGACGCGCGGTCCCGCGACGAAGAGCGAGAAGGTGATCACGAGCCCGCGCCCCTGGAGGCGGACGTCGCCGGCGCGCAGGGTCTCGATCTCCAGGACCGGGGGCGTCCAGCGAACGGCGTCGTGCAGGCCGCCCAGCAGGCCGTCGATTCCACCGCCGGCCATCCTCCGGGCGTGCACCGAGGCCTCGGCGCGCTGGTGCGCGCTCAACTCGGACCACGCGTCCGCCAGCGCGGCCCGGTGGAAATCGCGGAGGCCGCGGATCAGGATCCGCATCGTCTCCCCGTCCCCGGCGGCGAGGCGGGGCAGCCACGACGCCGGCGGTCGCGGGCCGTACGTCTGCTCCAGCTCGGCGCGCAACCGCCGTACGGGCGTCGAGGCGACGGCGTCGAGCTCCGGTTCGAGTCCCGGCACGCGCGTGTACGGCGTCAGGAAGTCGGGGAGGCAGCGTCCGGGCGGTACCAGGTCGAGAAGGAACCGTGAGGGGCCGGTGAGTCCGGTGCGCGTGCGCGACCGCCACGAACCGGGAAGCGGCGCCGGCCCCGTCCCGCGCGACGCCTGGGCGCCCAGCACGGTCTGGCCGACCGGTGAGAGACCGGGCGTGATGCGTATCCGGGTGAGGTCCTCGTAGCCGAGCCAGAGCCGGAGCATGGCCGGAACCTATGTCATTTCGACCATTTCCGAAATGATTGCGGTGCGTCCGGCGGCTCGGGGAAGGTGCGGGCATGCACCGACTCCGGCTGGTCCGTCTTGCCGTTCCCCTGATGGTGTTCGTGGCCGTCGCCACGGTCGCGCTGCCCGTTCGTGCCGGGAACGGCACGAGGGTTCATGAGGGCGACATCGGCGGGGCTCCCTACCGGGTCGAGGTCCCGAGCCGCTGGAACGGGACGCTCCTGCTGTGGAGCCACGGCGCGTACGGCCTGGAACTGCCACCGCCCTCGGAGATCGCGCTGATGAACCACCCGGCCACACGGCAGTGGCTGCTCGACCAGGGATACGCGCTGGCGGCCTCCCAATACCGCGTGGTGCAGGGCTGGGGCGTGGTCGAGTCCGGGCTGAGGGACCAGATCGCCCTGCTCGACTGGTTCGGCGCGAACGTCGGCGAGCCCAGGCGCACCGTCTCGGCGGGTGCGTCGGCCGGTGGGCTCATCGCCCTGCTCCTCGCGGAACGCCATCCCGGCCGCTTCGCCGGTGTCGCCTCCCTGTGCGGGGTGCTCGGCGGTACGACTGGTCACCTCAACAGCGCCCTCGACGCGAACCACGCGATCAAGACGCTGCTCGCGCCGGACCTGGAACTGGTGCGCGCCAAGGATCCGGACGCGAACGCCGCCAAGGCCCGCCAGGTGCTCACCACGGCTCTGGACGACCCTCGCGGACGCGCCCGCCTCGCCCTCGCCGGCGCGCTGGCGGACGTCCCCGGCCGGTACGCGTCCCGGGCGCCCGCCCCCGCATCGGTCGCCGACCAGGTACGGCAGCAGTACTTCTACGCGTACTACGACCGGGGCGGCCTCTGGGGCGCCGACCGCGCCGACATCGAGACCCGCGCGGGCGGGAACCCGTCCTGGAACACCGGTGTCGACCACCGGGCCCTCCTCGCCCGCTCCAGCCGGAAGGACCTGGTGAAACGGGCGTACCGCGAGGCCGGCCTCAAGCTCGGCGAGGATCTCGAACGCCTCAACGCGGCGCCGCGCGTCCAGGCCGACCCCCGCGCCGTCGCCTACCTCGACCGGTACGGGACTCCCCGCGGCCGTACACCCTGGCCGGTGGTCACCCTGCACTCGACCGACGACGGCACCGTCCCGGTGGAGAATCAGAGGTGGTACGCCGAGCGCGTCAGGCGAGCGGGCGACCCGGCGAAGCTGAGGCAGCTCTACGTCGATCGCGGCTACCACTGCACCTTCACCGCGTCCGAGGAGATCGTGGCGCTGCGCACCCTCCTCGGCCGCATGGACACCGGCCGCTGGGGCGACACCCGTCCGGCGTCGCTCAACAAGGCCGCGGATGCGTTCGGCCCTGACCGCCAGACCGTGTTCGACCTGTCCCCCGAGCCCGGCATGCACCCCACGACCCCGGCCTTCACGCACCACCGTCCCGGCGCCTACCTCCGCCCCTGACCCCTAGAGGCCGTGTCCTGCCTCTAGGAGCACGTTGACTTGCGGCGAGTTGCTGCCGTGCGGCGCCTCGGGGGCGTAACTCGCCGCAAGTCAACGAACGGACGAACGCGGCGACGCGGCGAACGGCCTTGTACAGCGCAGTAGAACAACACTGAAGTTCCTGGTGGTGCGGTCGAGCCTCGGGCGACTCCGCATTTACCAGGAACTTCACCTGTTAATGATCATATCTCGCAAATCTTGCCCACCTCGTGACCGGGGCCTCCAGGAGGGAAACGGCTCACCTCATGAACCTCTAGAGGTGAGAGACGAGGCTGTGAGGCTGAGATTCTCAGGAAGCCTGTAGTTGCCCATGCCTCGGTGGCGATTCGTTTCTGGCGGGACACGTGATCAACAGATTGGTTAAGTCGAAGGCGGCAACACGCATCATTCGTGATGTTCTAGTGCATAAGCTGCACAACTTTCGCAAAGTACCAGGCGCTTCTATTCAGAGTCGTTGACCGCGGTCATGTCGGCAAGCTACTGTCAGGGTGGGCATCTTCTGCGCGCTGGAATACCCACAAGTCAAGATGGAGTCCGTCATGGCGGAAAAATGGGAAGCCGATGCTGCCGCAGATTTCAAACGGCGTCTTGGGAAGTCGGCTCACGAGCTTGGTACTACTTCCGGTGACGCAAGCTGTCCGGACATATGGGAGCTCGACAATGGCGACATCGCCGTGATCGGAACGGAACTCACAGGTGTGTATCGCCAGAGGCTTCCTGCCGGTGTCTCTGTGGATCCGGGTGAGAGCCTTGTCGTCATCCCTCGCAGCACGATCGTAGCAGCGAAGACGGATATTCCTGATGAGTAGGCCCCTCCTCGAGAGCGCCGGCGGCGAGGTGCTGAGTCTCGAGGACTACTATGCCGACTTCAAAGAGAACTTCGCCGCCGCCGGTGAATTCTGGAAGCTGGAGCGCGGTCAAGAATTCGCGGAGCCTGGCAATGCCAGCTGGGAAGCGTTCAATCACGGCGACTGGCAAGAAGCGATGCGCCTGCTCGAAGAGCAGCGTGCCGACCTGATCGACTATCATTCGAAGGCTGCCGCTCGCGGGTTGCGGGCTCATCGGATCCGGATCGTCACGTTGCCTCTCACTCCGTATCTCCAGTGGGAGCTGAACGCCTTGAAGATCAGAGACGAGACGGGCGGCATCATCCGCGTTCTCAAGCTGGAAGAGATAAGCGGCCTTGAGGAGCATGGCCCACTGCCGGAGATCTATACGATGGACGACCGGGTCATGTACGAGGCAATATACGATGAGAACGGTGTATTGGAGAATGCTCGCCGGTTCACCGACACAGAGCTCGTGCGACGGTGTCGTGACTTCATCATCGATCTGTGGCAGATCGGAGAACCGATCGGCAGCTTCTTCCGTCGTGAGGTGGCACATCTCCCACCGGCCCCCTCGCCCGGCACTGCCGTCCGACCGGATTATCTGAAGGTGAGAGGTCGTCCGGGCCCGATCCGCTCGTAGTTGGTCGTCGACGATGCAGCGGCCATCAGATGATCGTGGAGAGTCGCACCCGCAGGAGAATCGCGCGGACATCGCAGACGTCGGCGGGAGCATTTTCCAAGCACGGGACATCAGCGGCGGGATCAGCGTCTACAACACCGGCACGATCGGGCGGGCAGGGGCACCGCCACGGCAGCTTCCAGGTGATATATCGCATTTCATCAATCGGACCGCCGAACTGGCGGCGCTCGAGAATATGCTGACGGCCGCTCCGCAGGGCGACCAGGTCATACCGAGGGTGTTCGTCATCTCTGGCTCTGCTGGAGTCGGGAAGACCGCACTGGCTTTACGGTGGGCGCATACAGTGCGTTCCCGTTTCCGGTCCGGTGACCTTTACGTCAACCTCCGCGGTTACGACGACGGGCCTCCTCAAGACCCCGCCTCGGCGCTCGACCGGATGCTGAGAGCACTGGGCATGCGAAATGCGGATATCCCGCGCGACGTCGAGGACCGCGCGGCGGTCTTCAGGACACTCACGTCAGACCGAGACATCCTCATTCTCCTTGACAACGCCGTATCGACAAGCCAGGTCAGACCGCTCCTGCCCGGCTCGGCCAAACCGCTGGTGATCGTGACGAGCCGGAGTACGCTCCCGGCCCTCGCCGTACGAGACGGCGCGACAAGGGTCCATCTCGACACACTTCGCAAGGACGACGCGCTGGCGCTGCTGAAGGCCGTGAGTCAGCACGGGCGAAGCGACAGCGATGCCGAACTCCAGGAACTCGCGCAACTGTGCGCGCGGCTCCCGCTCGCTTTGCGCATCGCAGGGGAGCGCGCCGCGTCCCATCCCATGATGCGGCTCGCTGAGCTGATCGATGACCTGCGTGACGACTCCCTCATCTGGGACGCGCTGAGCCTGGGCGATGATTCGGCTACCGAGGCGGTACGAACCGTCTTCACCTGGTCCTACCGCGCCCTATCAGCAGACGCCGCACGCTTGTTCCGCCTGCTCGGTGTGAATCCGGGTACGGATCTCAGCCTGCCTGCGGCCGCCGCCCTCGGCGCAACGCCCATTCGCGCCACACGCCGCGCGCTTGACCTGCTCACCGGTGCCTTCATGGTGACGGCCTCGGCCCCCGGTAGGTACGAACTCCACGACCTGCTGAAGGCATACGCACTGGCCGAGGCACGTACGACCGACTCCTCCAGCGCACTCCAGGCGGCCATCCGCCGGCTTTCGGCCTGGTACTCCGCGACCGTCGAGCAGGCAGCGGGATCACTCTCCCCTGGCGACGTCGTGCACGTCCCCGTCGAGGAGCCGGGCATCCCAGCGCCGTTGACCTTCGCCGGCCCGGCAACCGCCTATGACTGGTTCGAACTCGAGCGGCAGAACCTCGTGGCGACTGCCCGCACCGCGCTCGAGTACCAGCAAGCCGAAGCGGCCTGGTCGCTCTCGATGGCCACAAGCGTCATCCATACGCACCACTTCACCTTCGATGACTGGGCGGTGATGAGTGAGGTCGCCGTAGCGGCCGCACAAGCCATCGGTGACCCGCTTCGCCACGCGAAGGCACTCGACAACAGAGGGAAGTACTTCTTCCGCAGGGGGCTCCTGGCCGAAGCGCGCCAGACATTTGATCAGGCACTTCAGCTCCGGCGAGAGCACGGCGACACCCGGACGGTCAGCGAATCACTCAATGCCATGGGCCTCGTCTGCCTTCGGCAGCGGGCGTTGGGTGAGGCGATAGGCTATTTCAGCCAGGCCGCAGCCGGATTCGAGTCCGTGGCGGATGCCCGCTGGGTAGCATTGACGCGCTCCAACATCATGGAAGCACATCTCGAGATGGGAAACGCCGCCGCCGCTCTCACTCTGGCTTCCGGCCTACCTGAAACCTTTCAGCGACTGAACGACGCCGCCTCGTATGGAAACGTCTGTTGGCTGATCGCCTGGGCGGAACGAATCGGGGGCGACCTTGAATCCGCTGCAACGAACATCGCTCTGGCGCTAGGTGTCGCGGAAGAGGCGAGCAATCGGATGTGGGAAGGCTTTTGGCTCATCGAGGCAGCCCGCATTCACCGTGCCGCGGGGGCTCTGGACGAGGCGATGAACTGCTGCGTCATGGCGGCCTCACTGCAGAGGCAGATAGGTGATACCGGCAGAGAGGCGATGGCGCTGGACTGTACCGGTGAGGTTTTTCAAGCCCTCGGGAACTTCGATGACGCTCTCGCCTTCCACAGCCATGCCCTTCGCATGTACGAATCCGTTGGGGACGTCTGGCACGTGGCCGTGAGTATCGCGAACCTCGTCGCCTGCCACAAGGTTCGTGGAGACACCACGCGCGCACGTGAGCTGTCCGCACGTGGGCTGAAACTTCTGCAGCCTTTCAATGACAGCCGCGCCCTCAGCCTACGTGAACGGCTCTCGGACTGACCTCACATAGGCTCATATTCCGTGATCCAGAGCGGACCGTCCGCACAATCAACGACGAGACCCTCCTGCTTGACGAGACTCGTCCGAAGGACGCGGACGCGGTGTCCGCCGATCTCCACGACAGGACCAGAGCCGCCGTGGAGAAATCTGAACGCGCGCACCTGATGATGTGCGTCCAGCCTGCTCCGCCCCCACGTGATCTCTTCCCACTCGGGCGGCGGAAAGCCCGCATACGTGGCCGACTCCTCCGCCTGGGCCGTACCCTGGGCGCCTGCCAGCACCATCAGGAGAGCTCGTTCGAGCAGCACAGGAAGCCCTGTTCGCACCAGACCCCACGTATCCGCAGGAGACACGACCTCGGGTAGGCGCCCGACCACCCCCTGCGCAAGGATCGGGCCCGCGTCGATCTTCTCGGTCATACGGTGCACGGTCAGGCCCAGTTCCGCGTCACCGTTTCGTACAGCCCAGGGGATTGGCGATGGGCCACGATACCTGGGAAGCAGGGAAGGGTGAATATTGAGCGCACCATAGCGGGGAGCCTGAAGGACCTCGGAGGGAATTCGCCAGTTGAACCCGAAGACCACCAGGAGGTCTACTTCGTAGCCGCTGAGCATCGGCTGGAGATCTGCCGAACTGCTCGGTAGGAGTAAGTCGATACCTGGCGGAAGTTCCTTTATGGTAGCGGTCATTCCGGAGAGGATGTCCGGCTCTGGCGGTTCGTTCGGACGCATCGATCGACTCATGAAGTACACAACAGGACTGTGTCCCAACTTGCTCAACACGCCGTTCAGCAGAGCAAATTGATCTGGACCATAGGATGCGACGGCAACGCGAAGACCTTCGCTCATGCGAGCCACCTTAGCTGATGTCGAAAGAGCGAGCTTGTGTTTCTGTGGAGCTCACGAGTGATCGCCATTCCCCCGCAGAACCAATTGGCCGACCTTCCCGAGCTGACTCTCACCTTGAACACTCTCAGGTCACAGCTGATCGCGGCCCGCGCGGCGTGACCTCCCAGGAGAGTGCGGCGTACCAGGCCGCGTGGGAAATGGGTCTGGGCGCGGCTGGAGATCGGGGCCTGAGGTGTCACCCGGCCTCGCTACGCTCACCCGAACTTGATCACGGTGAACGGGGGACGCGTGGAGATATGGACCGATGGGACGCTGGTGGTCCAGGCGTGCGAGGAGGCGGGCGCGGTACGGGTCGTACGCGACTTCGACGTGATCGGCGAGGTCAAGGCCGAGCACCCCCTGGGCTGGAAGACGCCGCTGGCGGTCGATGTGGAGGCCGACCGGATCTGGGCGGGGCACCGTCTCCAGGAGTTCCGGCTGAGCGACATGTCCCCGGTCGCGGTCCATGAGGACAGGGTCTGGCGGGTGGCGGCGCTCGGCGGCGGACGGCTGGCCGCGGTGCTTCCTCCCGTCGACGGGGTCTGCCGGCTGGCCGTGGGGCGGCCGGGCGGGTGGGAGCGCGAGGTGGTGCTGGACGGCCTGGGGGACGCGGCGCCGGGGCTCGCGGCCACGAGCGAAGAGCCGTTCTCCCGGGCGATCGGCGGCGATCCGACCTTGACCGTCACCGCGGACGGGCTGGTCGTCGCGGACGGGCAGCGAGGGGTCGTCGCGCGTTTCACCCCCGACCTCGAACCGCTGGGGCTCTGGTACGCCGGTGGTTGCGACGAGACCGAACTGATCGGGTACGCCACGCCGCGCGGGGTCCTGGTCACCGCCCGCTGGGCGGTGCGCGACTCCCGTGTGGGCCTGCTGACGGCGGACGGGCCGGAGCATCTGTGCGACGGTTACGGCCTGTTCGCCGTACCGGCGGCCGGCGACCGTTTCTGGGTGGCCGGGTCGTTCGACGTGGAACTGGTGGCGTACGAGGGAGGGACCGTGGCCTCCGTGCGGGGGCCGCGCGGCATGGCGCGCGCCGTCCACGCCTCCGGGAACCGGTGCGCGATCGGCGGCGCGGGTTTTCTCTCGATCGCCGTGGCCGCGGACGATGAGGTGAACCTTCGCGCCGTCGGTGTCGAGGACAAAGTCGGCCCCTGATGAAACGGGCGGAATTTCCCCCGGCAATGATCGGTGCATTCCGCCGAATGCGCCCAAGGCGGATGGGAAGCGGGGCTGAACGCTCGGGATAGGTGAAGGAAGTGCCTGCGCGGGTACTTAACATGATCCGCAACCTTTGGCGGTAGGGCGTTCGTTGTCCTGTCGAGGGCTCCTTCCGGGGCCCCGCCGCCAGGCCAGGAGGAGACATGGCGCTCGTCGACCGCATCAAACGCCTCATGCACAGCCCTCAGGGGCGGCAGGCCCGCGCCCGTGCCGAGCGTATGGCCCGCGACCCGCGTACCCAGGCGAAGGTCCGGGGCCTGCTGGCTCGGTTCCGGGGCGGAGGCCGCCGCCACTGAGCGGCGCTCCGGGGAAACACCCCAAGAGGCGCCCACCGGGGTCCGCCCCGGTGGGCGCGTTGCGTCAGCGTGGCGGGGAGTGCGTCCACTCCAGCGTGACCACGGTGGTGGAGGACACCACCGAGCCGCGGGGAAGGCCGGCCGTGCTGCGCGCGGGGCGGAGGGCGATGACCTCCTCGCCCAGCGCCCGGCCCCCGGCGGCGTCGACGATCAGACGATGTTGCTGGAGGCCGCCCCTCTCGCTGTCCTCGTTGATCCCGATCGCGGTGCCGGTCCGGCCCTGAGCGTCCTTGACCGTGCCGACCGCCCGGACCTTCGGGAGCCCGGCGAGCATCCGGAACGCCGCACCCCGGACCTGCGGGGTCACCGGCATGTGGGTGACCAGGTCCTTGGCGACGGTGAACAGCCACAGGTCGGGGCCCATCGGCGTGCCGGACGACTCGGTGCCGTGCCCCTTGTACGAGCGCAGCAGGGAGGCCTTCAGCCGCTTCGGGTCAGTGGGCAGTTCGCGCAGGTCCTTCATGCTGACGTTGCGGCCGATCCAGAAGACCGCGGCGTCCCTGCCGGTGAGCTTGTTACGGCTGATATCCGGCTTTCCCGGCCCGGCGGGTAGGGGAAGACCCCTCGGGAAGGTGATGGTGGTCGGAGAGCCGGCGCGCTTGTAGATCGCCTCGTCGGCGGGGGTCGCGGGGCGGATGCCGAGGTTCTGCCTGCGCATCCACTGGTACAGCCCGGGCCGGTTCGGCGTCCACATCTCGTCCCGGCGCTCGTCCACGGCGATGTAGTCGCCGGCGGAGGAGGTCGCCCGCACGTGGTCGCGCCTCAGCATCACCGAATGCCAGTACGTCCCGGCCTGGTCGGCCTGCTCGTCCGCCTTCGTCGCGGCGGCGAGCAGGACCGTACGGGCGTCCAGGGGCGTCGCCGTCGCGTCCGGGCCGGGGCCGTCAGTGGCGGGGCCGGAGGCCGTCACGTTCGGTCGGCGGACGTCACCCGCGGGGCCCAGAGTCGCCACGGCGACGGCCGTGGCGGCCGTGGCGGCGGTGAGGGTGAGGCCGGCGGCCAGCCACACCGGACGGCGGGACCGCCGGCGTACGGCGGCGGCGAGCCGGTCGCGCCCGGCGTGGACGACCGCGTCGGCGGGCGGGGGCTTGTCCAGCAGCGTACGGACGTGCCGCAGGTCGTCATCCATGGGCGGGGATCTCCTTGGCGAGTGCGGAGCGGAGCTTGCCGCGGGCCCGGTTGAGACGTGAGCCGACGGTTCCGTACGGGATCCTCAGGGCCTGGGCGACCTCGTCATGGCTCAGGTCGCCCAGGGCGACGAGCAGGAGGACGTCGCGTTCCTTGCGGGTCAGCCCGGCGATCGCCGCAGCGAGCGCGGGCTGGAGGCCGGCGGCCGTCACCGCGGTGACGACCCGGTTCTCGTGGCTGCCCTCGGAGGGGTGGGCCGTCGCCCGGGCCAGGGTCCTGTAGTGGCGCGCCTCGACCCGGCGGTGCTGCGCCACGAGACGGGTCGCGATGCCGAACAGCCAGGCGCGCAGGGCTCCGCGTGCCGGGTCGAACCGGGCCCGCTTGCGGAACGCCACGAGGAAGGTCTCGGCGGCCACGTCGTCCGCGGCGTCGGTGTCCAGCCTCCCGGCGACGTACCGGTGGACGTCGGCGAAGTAGCGGTCGTAGACCTCGGTGAAGGACTCGGGGTCCCGGCGGAGGCGGTCGACGAGTTCGGCGTCGGCCGTATGTCGCCCGGCGAGGGCGGTCATCCTGTGCTCTCCGTCATGGGGGGCTCTCCGGAGTGAGATGGTCGGCGGTCATCTGTACTCCGCGGGAAACCCGGATCCCTTTCGGCGCCGCGCCGAGGTTTTCGCCCGGCCCCGTCAGGACCAGATGATGACGTTCAGCGCGGGGGCGTGGATGAGCATGAAGGCGTCCTTCACCTTCCTCTCCACGTCCTTCTGCTCGGGGGAGGCGGCGGTGGTGGCCACGACGTAACGCTTCCTGTGACCGACCTGCCCGATGGAGGCGCCGCCGGGGTTCCTGATCGGGCCGCCCGGGACGAAGCGCAGGCCGGTGTGGGGGAGGTCCCGTTCCACCGTGGCGGCGGCGGCCTCGTCGGGGAAGCGCAGTACGTGGCCGCTCACCAGGACGCCGTCGGCGGTCCTGAACGCGATCTCGATCCGCCCTTCGCACCGTGCCCGTTCCAGCACCTCCCGGGCCCGCGAGCCGGCGGCCCCGGCCAGGCAGCCCGCCGCGCTGTTCAGGACCCGCGATGCCGTGCGCGTGTAGGCCACCGGCCGATCTCCGAGCTGGTTCTCGAAGCGCGGCTCGTCCGGATAGAAGGTGTCGGCCTCGAACGCGGCCTCGGGCTTCCTGACCGGCTCGTCCGTATCCGGCCTGCTGACCGTGTAGATGAAGGCGAACGGCACGACCGCGAGGACGGCGAGGAGCGCGGCGAGGAGGCCGCGGCGGATCCGTTCGCGGCGCTCCCAGATCTGGGCGTGCGGGCCGGAGGCCGGGGCGGACGGAGCGCCGTCGCCGGTCTTCGGCGGAGGGGCCTGGGCCAGGACGACGATCGTGCCGACGTTGAGGTCGTGCCCGCACCGCCCCAGTTCCTTGTCCCGGATGTGAATCCAGACGTCGCTGAACGGCCAGAACACCTGCGTCATCCGCCCGCCCTCGTCGTACGAGCCGAAACGGCGCTTGCGTGCCTGCTTCCGGTCCGGGGGGCTGATCCCGTCCTCGTACCGGACCACGCGGATCCCGGCGACGCGCTGGCCGACCGTGCAGCCCCACCGGGCGACCAGCCGCACGCGCAGGGCGATCCAGACGGCCATGGCCAGCCAGAACGAGGCGATGGTCGCGATCATGCCCTTTCCGGGCGAGGCGTCGGGCGCCAAGAAGATGAACGCGTACGCCGGTGTCATGGCCGTCATGAACAGGATCAGGGTCACGAGCATGTCGAGAAGGCGGGCGATCACCCTTCGCCGGGTGCTCGCCGCCACGCGGACCGTACGGTCGCCGGGGACTGGGGAACGTGGCGTGCCGGCGGGAACGTACAGGGGCCCGGTGCTCGCGGGGGTCGTCTTCATGAGGGATAGCAAACAGGTGATTCCGCCGATAAGCCATGACCAGCGGGTACGTACACTGGCGGCCGTGAACGCCGACTACGCGCACTGGGTGAGCGTCCCCACACGGTGGAAAGACAACGACATCTACGGCCATGTCAACAATGTCGTCCATTACTCGCTGATGGACACCGCCATCAACGAGTGGATGATCCGGACGGCGGGGTTCGAGCCCGGAAGCGCCGGGGTCATCGGGTTGTGCGTGGAGTCGCACTGCTCCTACAAGGCCGAGGTCGCCTTCCCCGACACCATCGATCTGGGGCTGCGGATCGGCAGGCTCGGCAACTCCAGCGTGCGGTGGGAGGCGGGCCTGTTCCGTTCGGACGGGACGCTGGTGGCCGAGGGGCACTTCGTTCACGTGTTCGTCGGGCGGGAGGATCGCCGGCCGGTGCCCGTGCCCGAGGCCATCCGTACCGAGATGCTGAAGCTGGTGCGAACGGGGGACACGGCATGAGCGAGACGACGCGGGCGGCGGTTCTGGTGGAGTCGGGGCGGCCCGGGCCGTACGCCGAGTCGGCGCCGATCGAGGTCGCCACGTTGCGCCTCGATCCGCCCGGCCCCGGTGAGCTGCTGGTCAGGGTGGGCGCGGCCGGGCTCTGCCACTCGGACCTGTCGGTGATCAACGGGTCGCGTCCGCGCCCGCTGCCGATGGCGCTCGGGCACGAGGCGGCCGGTGAGGTCGTGGCGGCGGGGGAGGGCGCGGAGTTCCGGCCGGGTGACCATGTGGTGCTCGCGTTCGTCCCGGCGTGCGGCAGCTGCGAGCGGTGCGTGGCCGGACGGCCCGCGCTGTGCGGGCCGGGCGCTCGGGCCAACGGCGCGGGCACGCTGCTGGGCGGCGGGATGCGCTTCACCGCCGGCGACGGGAGCCGCCCGTACCACCACCTGGGCGTCTCGGCGTTCTCGGAGTACACGGTGGTGTCGTCGCGTTCGGCGGTGAGGGTCGACCCGGACCTGCCGTACGAGATCGCGGCGCTGTTCGGGTGCGCGGTTCTCACCGGGGCCGGGGCCGCCCTCTACAGCGCGGACGTCAAGCCCGGCGACAGCGTGGCGGTGTTCGGGCTGGGCGGGGTGGGCCTCGCCGCGCTGCTCGCGGCGCGGGCGGCCGGTGCCGCGTCGGTGGTGGCGGTGGACGTCGTCGCGTCCAAGCGGGAGCTGGCGCTGCGGCTGGGCGCCACGCACGCGGTCGCGGGCGGCGGCGAGGCGGTGGCCGAGGTGAAGGACCTCACCGGCGGCGGCGCGGAGAAGGTCATCGACACCACGGGCGTGGTCGCCGTCCTGGAGCAGGCGTACGCGGCGACCCGGCCGGGCGGCACGACGGTCACCGTCGGGCTGCCCGCGCCGGGCCTGCCGGTCACGCTGCCCGCGCTGAGCCTGGTCGCGGAGGAGCGGACGCTGCGCGGCAGCTACCTGGGGTCCAGCGTGCCCCGGCGGGACGTGCCGCGGTTCATCGGCATGTACCGCGCCGGGAGCCTGCCGGTGGACGGGCTGCTGTCGCACCGGCTCGCGCTGGAGGAGATCAACGCCGGGTTCGACCGGCTGCACGGCGGGGAGGCCGTGCGCCAGGTCGTCACCTTCGGTTGAGCAGGGAGTGGCGGCGGCTGTAGGCGAAGTAGATCACCAGGCCGATCGCGAACCACGCGGCGAACCGTACCCAGGTGTGCCACTGCAGGAAGGTGATCAGCCAGATCGAGAAGACGACGCCGACCGCCGGGACCACCGGCATCAGCGGGGTGCGGAACTCGCGGGGCAGGTCGGGCCGCCGGTACCGGAGCACGATCACGGCGACGCAGACCACGATGAACGCCAGCAGGATGCCGATGTTGGTCAGCTCGGCCGCCTCGGCGATCGGCAGGAACCCGGCGATCAGCGCGGAGCCGGCGCCCAGGAGCCAGGTGATCCGGGTGGGGACCTTCCGGGTGGGGTGGGTCTTGGCGAACCAGCCGGGCAGCAGCCCGTCCCGGCTCATCGAGAACCACACCCGGGCGGCGCCCATCATGAACGTGAACAGCACGGTCAGGATGCCCAGGATGGCGCCCACCGCGATGATCAGCCCGACCGTCTCCATGCCGACCGACTCGAACGCGGAGGAGAACGCGGCGTCGGTGTCGATGTCGCGGTAGTCCACCATGCCGGTCAGCACCAGGCAGGCCAGCACGTACAGGACCATCGAGATCGCCAGCGAGTAGACGATGGCCCTGGGCATGTGCCTGCGGGCGTCGTGCGACTCCTCGGCGGCCGTGGACATCGCGTCGTAGCCGAAGACCGCGAAGAAGACGGTGGCCGCGCCGGTGAACGCGCCGCTCCAGCCGTACGGGAAGAACGGCGAGTAGTGCGACGTCTGGATCTTGAAGACGCCGACCACGACGACCAGCAGCACGATGCCGATCTTGAGGTAGACCAGCACGGTCTCGAACCTGGCCGCGCTCTTCATCCCCAGGTTGAGCACGTACGCGATGAGCAGGCACAGCAGCGCCGCGAACAGGTTGACCTTGTAACTGCCCGCGGCGACGTCCTTCGGTTCGGTGCCGGGCGCGCCCATCATCCACAGCGGCAGGTTCACGTCCAGGAACCCGAGCAGGTCGTTGAAGTAGCCGGAGATGCCGATGGCGACCACCGCCACGATCGCGGTGTACTCCAGGAGCAGGTCCCAGCCGATGAACCAGGCGGCGAACTCGCCCAGGACCACGTACCCGTAGGTGTAGGCCGATCCGGCCTTGGGGATCATCCCGGCGAACTCGGCGTAGGAGAGCGCGGCGGCGGCGCTGGCGATCCCGGCGACCAGGAACGAGATGAGCACGGCCGGGCCGGCCTTCTCGTTGGCGACCGCGCCGGCCAGCGAGAAGATGCCCGCGCCGATGATGCCGCCGATGCCGATCGCGGTGAGCTGCCAGAGGCCCAGGGTGCGGGTCAGTCCGGATCCCCCGGAGTCGTCGTCGATCTGCTCGATGGGCTTGCGGCGGAGAAGCCCGCCCATCGCCCCTGGGGACACGGCCATAGGTACCTCCTTCGGTGACCCCCGATCCCTGGGTGCTCGACCCTGGCTTCCTTCCTCCCCTTCGGGACGTTCCGGGCAACGCGGGCTCGATCACGATGGGGTGTCGACTTCGTTCGGGCCGCGGGTCAGGCGAAGATGTGCTCGCGCAGGAGGCGTTCGAAGGCGTCCTCGAAGTGCTCGTAGTGGTCGCGCAGGGCGGGGCCGGGCCAGTCGCCGGGCAGCAGTTCGGCGGGCAGCAGCGGGTCGCGCAGCAGGTGGCGGAGCACCGCCGCCGAGACGGTGAACCGCTCGGCGAGGGTGCCCGCGCGGTCGAGCCCGGCGCGCAGCCCGAGGGCCGTGCCCGCCCAGCCGTCCAGGTCCCAGAGGGCGGCGGCCAGCTCGGCCGGGTCCTGCTCGGGGCGTCCCTCCAGGAACGCGCACTGCCGGTCGACGATCTCGGGACGGTCGCGGCTGAGGTTGGCGGGACGCAGCCAGGTGCCCTCGCGCAGCTCGGCCAGCCGCAGCGCCGACATCGCCTGGCGCAGGGCGGCGCGTTCGGGTGCGGGGCGGCGTTCGGCGGTGATGACGGCGATCTCCCAGGTGCCGTCCCAGGGACGGGTCCGGGGCGAGCGGCTCTCGTCCTGGCGGGCCTGGCGGAGCCGCAGCCGCTCGGGCAGCTCGTACTCGCCGCCGCCGGCCTGGACGAGGTCGCCCGAGGCCACCATCCGCGACAGCGCGACCCGGATCGTGCCCTCGGCGATGCCGAACAGCTCGCCGACCCGGACGAAGTGGCGCGCGCCGAGCCGGGGCGGGTGCAGGCCCAGCAGGGTGCTCAGCACGACCGAACGGGCGGTGAGGGGCCGGATGCCCAGGGCGCCGGCGGAGGCGGTACGGGTCATGCCCCCATCATTCCACCCCGCTCATTACAGTCTTGGCGCGCTTGCTTTGGAAGCGTAATGTCCGGGGTATGGCGTCCTATCTCATCGAGCCCGTGGACCGGCTCCCGTTCGGCGGCCCGGACAAGGCCCGCCGCTACGCGACCGAGCGCTACCGGGGAGCGGCCGGTCTCAACTGGTACACCTCCGACCCGACGCTGCGCTTCCTCATGCGGCGCCACCTCGGTGCGGACGGCCTGGCGTGGGCCGAGCCGCGGCTGGCCGAGCTGGGCGCGCTGATGGGCGGGCCGATCGCGGAACGGGCCGAGGAGACCGACCGGAACCCGCCCCGCCTGGAGAAGTACGACCGGTGGGGCCACGACGTCAGCAGGGTCGTGATGCCGCCCTCGTTCGAGGCGGCCCGCGACGACCTGGTGGCCACGAGCTTCATCGCCCCCCGGTTCATCGAGGAGGCCAGGGCCGCCGGGGTGGACCCCGCGCCGCTGGGCGTGGCCTGGCACTACCTGCTGGACCAGGCCGACATCGGCATGGCCTGCGCGCTCGGCACCGGCGGCGACATGGTGGTGGGGCTCAGCGAGATGTTCGCCCCCGAGGACGTCAAGGCCCGGGTGCGGGAGCTGTTCGCGGCCGGGCAGTTCTCCGGCGAGGCCGCGCAGATGCTCACCGAGCGTTCCGGCGGCTCCGACCTGGGCGCGCTGGAGTCCACCGCCACACCGGAAGGGGACGCCTGGCGGCTGAACGGCTTCAAGTGGTTCGCCTCCAACGCCAACGGCTCGGCGTTCGTCGTGCTGGCCAAGCCCGAGGGCGCGGTGGACGGCGTGCGCGGCATCGCCCCGTTCCTCGTCCTGCGCGAGCGCCGCGACGGGTCGCGCAACGGCGTCCGCATCCGCCGTCTCAAGGACAAGCTGGGCACGCGCTCGGTGGCGTCCGCCGAGATCGAGTTCACCGACGCCGAGGCGTTCCTGCTGGCGCCGTCCACCAGCGCGCCCGCCGAGGGGCAGGCGGGCGACGGCAAGGGCCTGGCGCGCATGATGGAGCTGACCAACGGCGCCCGCCTCGCCATCGCGACCATGGGCCTGGGCTGCGCGCGCCGCGCGCTGGTCGAGTCGCTGTGCTACACGCGGACCCGCGAGGCGTTCGGCGCCCCGCTGCGGGACCAGCCGTTGATGCGCCGCAAGCTGGCCGAGCTGATCGTGGAGACCGAGGCCGCCCAGGCGCTGGTGTTCGACGGTTACCTCGGCCGCCCGCGGCTGCGGCTCGGCGCGGCCCTCGCCAAGCTGCGCGCAGCCCGGCTCGGGGTGACGGCGGCCAGCGACGCCATCGAGATCCACGGCGGCAACGGCTACATCGAGCAGTGGCCGGTGGCGCGCATCCTGCGGGACGCGCAGGTCAACCCCATCTGGGAGGGCGGCGACAACATCCTCTGCCTGGACGTCCGCCGCGCCATGCGGCGGGAGGGGGCGCACCTGCCGTTCCTCGAACGGCTGGAGGAGGCCGCCGGGCGGGCGCCCGCCGGGGACGACGCCACGGCCGCGCTGGTGCGCCGGCGCGCCGGCGACCTGCGCCGGACGGTCGAACGGTGGAGCGGGCTGGACGAGGCGACCGCCGAGGCGCGCCTCTACCCGCTCGCGCAGTACATGGCCGACGTGTACGCGGCGGCGCTGCTGCTGGAGCAGGCCGGATGGGAACGGGACGAGCTGGGCACCGACCGCAAGGCCCTGGTCGCCCGTCTCTACGCCGGAGCCCGGCTGGCCGATCCCGACCCGCTGCGCGGCATCGACGGCCCGGCCGAGGACCTCGAACGGTTCAAGGACCTGGTCGACGGCGCCCTGGTCGACGACCGTTCCTGAGCTGCGGGGGACGGAGCGGTCGGGGTGGCCGCAGGGGCGCGGTGCGGTGGTCCTGGCCGAGGCGGGTCCTCAGAGCCAGGAGACCGATTTCAGGACGGCTCGGGCGGTTGCGCTGACGCTGGAGAGGGTTCCGTCGACGACGGTGTCCTCGACGCGGGTGCGTTCGAGGATGGCGGCGAGTTCGCCGGAGCGGGCGAGGTGCCACTGGAGGTCGGGGCCGTCGTCGTGGTGGCGGTGCGCCAGGCGCCGGTGGATGACGGGGAGGTCCACGTGGAGGCGGCAGACGTCCAAGGGGATGGACAGGGCGTCGGCACAGCGGCGGCGGTCGTCGTCGGATTCGAGGACGCCGGCCAGGACGAGCCGCGTGAAACCAGCGGCCAGGTAGTTCGCGGCGACGCTGCGCAGGTTCCGCAACTGCATCTCGGCGTTGAACCGGTCTCCGGGCGGGGACGGCCAGCAGGCGCGGAGCCAGTCGAGGTCCATGACCGCATGCGGGATCCCGGCCGCGGCGAGCAGGTCGCCCGCGGCCTCGGCGGTGGAGGTCTTGCCGGCACCGACCGTGCCGTTGATCAAAAGGGCTCGTGGTTCCACCCGTCCATACTGCCGACCCGGGCGCGGAGCGGGCGCCGGACGGGCGCGGAGGGGTGCCGCGACGGGGTGACATTCGCGACATATGATCAAGCGGGTTGACCGAACGGGATTCGGCTTCTAGGTTCCGATGCGGGCGGCCGTCGTCCGTGCAAAGACGCACAGGGGACGAACCGGGACGCATCAAGGGAGCCGAGATGACCCTCACCCTGGAGGAAGCGGGGCGCGCGCTCGCCGACCCCGCCGCGTACGCCGACGACGCCCGGCTGCACGCGGCCCTGGCCCTGCTGCGCCGGGAGGATCCGGTGCACTGGGTGGAGGCGCCGGGCTACAACCCGTTCTGGGCGATCACCAAGCACGCCGACGTGCTGGAGATCGAGCGGGAGCACACCGTCTTCCTGAACGCCCCGCGCCCGCTGCTCGCCTCCGCCGTCCAGGACGAGATCAACAAGCGGCGCGCCGAGCAGGGCGTCGGGCTGCGCACGCTGATCCACATGGACGACCCGGACCACCGGGTGATCCGGGCCATCGGCGCCGACTGGTTCCGGCCCAAGGCGATGCGGGCGATGGAGCCGCGGATCGCGGAGCTGGCCCGCCGGTACGTCGACCGGATGGCCATCCTCGGCGACACCTGCGACTTCGTCCAGCAGGTGGCGGTGCACTACCCGCTGTACGTGATCCTGTCGCTGCTCGGGCTGCCCGAGAGCGACTTCGACCGGATGCTCAAGCTCACCCAGGAGCTGTTCGGCAGCGACGACGGCGACCTGCGCCGCGGCGAGACCCCCGAGGAACTGCTCGCGGTCCTGATGGAGTTCTTCGCCTACTTCCAGGAGATCACCGAGGCCCGGCGGGCCCGTCCCACCGGCGACCTGGCCTCGGCCATCGCCAACGCCCGGGTGGACGGCGAACCGCTGAACGACTTCGACACCGCCTCCTACTACGTGATCATCGCGACCGCCGGGCACGACACCACCAGCTCCACGATCGCCGGGGGCCTGCACGCCCTGATCCGGCACCCCGACCAGCTCGCCCGGCTCCGCGACGACCCCGGCCTGCTACCGCTCGCGGTGGACGAGATGATCCGCTGGGTGACCCCGGTCAAGGAGTTCATGCGCACCGCCACCCGCGACTACGAGCTGCGCGGCGTCACCATCCGCGAGGGCGACGCGGTGCTGCTGTCCTACCCGTCGGCCAACCGGGACGAGGAGGTCTTCGACGACCCGTTCCGCTTCGACGTGGGCCGCGACCCCAACAAGCACCTGGCGTTCGGGTTCGGCGTGCACTACTGCCTGGGCGCCGCGCTCGCCCGCATCGAGGCGCGCGCGTTCTTCGAGGAGCTGCTGCCGCGGCTGGAGTCCATCGAGCTCGCCGGGACGCCGGAGAGCAGCGCGACCACGTTCGTCGGCGGGCTGAAGCGCCTGCCCATCCGCTACGCCCTGCGGGGCCGGAGGGAACGCTGAGCATGCGACGCATCGAGGCGGCGGTCCTGCGCGCCGCGGACGGCCCGTACACCGTCGAGCCGCTGGACCTGGCCGACCCGGGGCCGGGCGAGGTGGTCGTACGGATCGCCGGGGCCGGGTTCTGCCACACCGACCTGATGGGCCGCGCCCCCGGCGACGCCGTCACCAAACCGGTGATCCTCGGGCACGAGGGGGCGGGCGTGGTGGAGGCCACCGGGCCCGGGGTGTCCGGGATCGCCGAGGGCGACGCGGTGGTGCTGTCGTTCGACTCGTGCGGCGCCTGCCGGAACTGCCGCGACGCCCGTCCCGGCAACTGCGGCCGCATGATGGAGCTGAACATGGCCGCGGTCGCCCTGGACGGCGTTCCGCGGGCGACCGACGGTGAGGGGAGGCCCGTCCACAACCGGTGGTTCGGGCAGTCCTCGTTCGCCACGCACGCGCTGGCCACCGTGCGGAACGTGGTGCCGGTCGACCGGGACCTGCCGCTGGAGCTGCTCGGGCCACTGGGCTGCGGCATGCAGACCGGCGCGGGCTCGGTGTTCTTCTCGCTGGGCGTCCGCGCGGGCGACAGCCTCGCGGTCTTCGGCGCCGGCGCGGTGGGCCTGGCCGCCGTGATGGCCGCCCGGGTCGCGGGCGCCACCACGATCATCGCGGTGGACCTGAACGCCGGGCGGCTCGACCTCGCCCGCGAGCTGGGCGCCACGCACACCCTGAACGGCTCCGAGATCGAACCGGACGGCCTGGCGGCCAGGATCCGCGAGCTGACCGGCGACGGCGCGCAGTACTCGTTCGACACCACGGCCGTGCCCGAGGTCGTGGCGGCGGCGGTGGCCTGCCTGCGCACCACCGGGGTCTGCGGGCTCGTCGGCGTCGGCGGGCAGGAGTACCGGCTCGACCCGACCCTGCTCCTGATGGGCCGCACGGTGAAGGGGATCATCGAGGGCGACGCCGTCCCGCAGACCTTCATCCCCCGCCTGGTCGAGCTGTGGCGGCAGGGCCGCTTCCCCTACGACCGGCTGATCGCGACGTACCCGCTCGACCAGATCGGCCGGGCCGAGGCGGACGCGCTCGCCGGGAAGGTCGTCAAGCCGGTGCTGCTGCCCGGCACCCGAGAGGAGCGGTGAGGAACCCATGCGCGTCGCGGACGCCGAGGCCCGGATGCTCGACCTCGTCAACGGTGCCGAACCCGCCGACCCGGGCGAGCCGGGCCGCCTGTTCCCGTACCTGGACCCGGTCCTGCCCGCGTTCATGCACGGCACGTGGGAGGGCGGCCTCTTCGACGAGAACGACCCGATGGGCGCGACGCTGACCAGGATGCGCTGGTACGGCAAGCGGTTCCGCGACGACGAGGACGTCGAGCCCCTGCTGTGCCGCGACGAGGACGGCGCGATCCACTCGTTCACCGGCATGGGCCTCGCCCGGCTGCGCGCGATCGCGTACCGGGGGACGCTGTCGGCCGCCATGGTGTACGACGACCGGCCCATCATCGACCACTTCCGGCGGGTCACCGACGACGTGGTGGCCGGGGCCATGGACGCCAAGGGCCAGGACTCCGTCCTCTACTTCCACCTGACCCGGCGCCCGGAGGCGTAGCCGGGCGCCGCCTCGGGGCGCGCACGGACCTCCGGTCCGGCAGTGGGTCAGCGGACGCGGTGGAGCAGGTCCTCGCCCCGGGCCAGGCGGCGGCAGTTCTCCACCGCCACGGTGAAGTAGCGGTCCCAGGTCTCGCGGGTCAGCCAGGCCACGTGCGGCATCACGACCACGTTGCCGAGGGACAGCAGCGGGTTGCCCGCGGGCACCGGCTCCCGTTCGAAGACGTCCAGCCCCGCCCCCGCCAGGTGCCCCGAGGCGAGCGCCTCCACCAGCGCGGACTCGTCGATGATCGCGCCGCGGGCGGTGTTGACCACGATGGCGCCGGGCGGCAGCAGCGCGAGCCGGTCCCGGTCGAGCAGGTGGTGCGTCTCGCCGGTCAGCGGGATGTGCACCGACACGATGTCGCTGGCCCGCAGCAGGTCGTCCAGCTCCCGCCAGGACGGGTCGCCGGGGCGCGGGCGGCGGGAGGTGTAGAGGACGGTCGCGCCGATCGCCTCCAGCATCCCGCGCAGCAGGCCCGCGATCTGCCCGCCGCCCAGCAGCCCGACCGTCCGGCCGCTCAGCTCGCCGCCCACCAGGGCGCGGTCGGCGGGCCAGCCGCGGCCCTCCCGGGTGCGGGCGTCGAACGTCACCACGCGCCGCAGCGTGGCCAGCATCAGCAGCAGCGTCGTCTCCGCGACCGCCTGCGCGTTGGTGCCGGGCATGTTGGCCACCGCGACGCCGCGCTCGGCCGCGGCGTCCAGGTCGATGGTGTTGACCCCGGTGCCCAGCTTCTGGATCAGCCGGAGCCGCGGGGCGCGGGCGATGTCGCCGGCGGTCAGCGGGCGCAGCACGTGCCAGATGACCTCGGCCTCCGGCAGCAGCTTGGCGAACCGCTCGTCGTCCTCCTCGGCGCAGCTCACCACGTCGAGGTCTGTGCCGGGGCCCGTGTCGTCCATGTCCGTGTAGTCCATGTCGTAGTGCAGCAGTACCCGCATACCCCGGCCTCTTTCCGGTCCGTGACGTTCCGTTGGCTATCTTGCCTGGAGTTGCCTGGAGTACGGCGCGCGGTCGCCGCGGGGAGGGGACGGAAGATCATGCTGGAGCGGTTGGCCCACCCGATCGTGCAGGCGCCGATGGCGGGCGGCGCGTCCACGCCCGCGCTGGCCGCGGCGGTGTCGGAGGCGGGCGGCCTGGGCTTCCTGGCCGCCGGGTACAAGACCGCCGCGGCGATGCGCGCGGAGATCACCGAGACCCGGGCGCTCACCTCGCGGCCCTTCGGGGTGAACGTCTTCATGCCGGCGGCGGACCCCGTGGACGAGGCCGCCGTCGCCGCCTACCGGGAACGGCTGGGGCCCGAGGCGCGGCGGCTCGGGGTGGAGCCGGGCACGCCGCCCGCCGACCGGAGCGACGGCTGGGACGCCAAGATCGCCGACCTGCTGGCCGACCCGCCGGCGGTCGTGAGCTTCACCTTCGGCTGCCCCGGCGCGGACACCGTACGCGCGTTCCGGGACCGGGGCGCGTTCGTCGTCGTCACCGTGACCACGCCGCGGGAGGCCGTCACCGCCGCGACCGCGGGCGCCGGCGCGCTCTGCGTGCAGGGCGTCGAGGCGGGCGGCCACCAGGGGACGTTCGGTAACACCGGAGACCTCGGCGAGGGCCGGGAACTGCGCGCGCTGCTGCCCGCCGTCCGCACCCTCACCACCCTGCCGCTGATCGCCGCCGGGGGCCTGGCGACCGCCGCGGACGTCACCGAGGTCCTCGGCCTCGGCGCCGCCGCGGCCCAGCTCGGCACCGCCTTCCTGCGCTGCCCCGAGAGCGGGGCGAGCGCGGCGCACAAGGCGGCGCTCGCCGACCCCCGCCACACCCGCACCGCGCTGACCCGTTCGTTCAGCGGGCGGCCCGCGCGCGGGCTGGTCAACCGGTTCATGGAGGAGTACGAGCGGTACGCGCCCGCCGCGTACCCCGACGTCCACTTCGTCACCTCACCGCTGCGCCGGGCCGCCGCGGCCCGCGGCGACCTGGACGCGGTCGCCCTGTGGGCGGGGACGTCGTTCCGGCTCGCCGGGGACGCCCCCGCCGCCGAGATCGTCGCGGGCCTCGCCGGGGTCTCAGCGGGTCGCGGGTAGCGCCACCGGCTCCGGCGCGACCGGCGGGATGTCCGTGAGGCAGCCGGTGTCGCCGGTCGTGTGATCGCGCAGGAAGTGGCGCGCGATCGAGATCGCGCACCCCGTCGGCTCCCCGGTGGGGACGTGGCCGGAGAAGGGCACCTTCACCAGCCGCGCGTTCCGGAACTGCCGTGCCGCCTCCACGCCCTCGCCGGGTGCGGTGTTCAGGTCCAGGTCGCCGCTCAGGACCAGCACCGGCGCGTTGGTGACGGGCCGGGCGGTGGACTGGGTGCGGTCGCTGCGGTCGGGCCAGTGCAGGCACCATTCCGGCTCGCTGTAGCCGTAGGTCCAGGCGGCGGCGCTGAACGGCGCGAACTGCCACGCGGGCAGGGCGTCCCGGCGCTCGCGGTACTGCCGTTCGCGGACGTCGTCCGGCGCCCGCATGTCGAAGCCCTTCGGATAGTCGTTGCACACCACCGCCACCTGGGCGGCCAGGCTGAACAGCCGCCCGGCCTTGGTGATGTCGGGCGAGGCGAACAGCGTCTTCCGGGCCAGCTCGACCAGCCGTTCCGGCCGCCCGTCCAGCGCCTCCCGCACGTACCGGGGGATCGTGCCCCACGCCTTCACGTTGCTCTGGTCGCCCGCGCCGTTCACTATCGCGGCGAGGGCGGTCTCGTCCAGCTCCACCCGGCGCCGCTCGCCGTTCACCGTGACCTCGTACGGGATCGGGCGGTGCCGCAGCCGCCCGGCCAGCCGCCGCAGGTCGCCGAGGACCCGGCGGGCGGCGCAGCCGCCGCGCTCGCACACCAGCCGGTAGCCGCGCCGCAGGGCCTCGGCGTTGGGCCGCTTCCACGGGTCGAAGGCCAGCGGGTACGCGCCCGACAGCACCATCGAGTCGACGTGCTCGGGGTGCCGCTGGGCGTACACGGTCATCAGGTACGTGCCGTAGGAGAGGCCGAGCAGCTTCAGCCGGGGGATCCGCAGGTGGGCGCGGAGGTCGTCCAGGTCGTCGGCGACGGCGGCGGAGGTGTGGAAGCGGCGGCGGTCGCCGATGGAACGCGCGCACCGGCCCAGTTCACGGGACAGCGCCTCGCCGCGCAGGGTGAGCACGTCCTTGCGCACGTCGCAGTCCAGCCAGCCGGAGTTCCCGATGCCGCGCGGGTCCATCAGCAGCAGGTCGTGGTCGTCGAGGAGGTCGCCCACCGCCTTCACGAACCCGGCCGCGGGACCGATCGCCGACCCGCCGGGGCCGCCCGGATTGGCGGCGATCGTCCCCGCCGGGGGGCGGTCCTTGTTCCGGCGGCTGATCAGCGCGTACGCGATCTGGACGGTGCCGAGGCCGGGGTTCCCGCGGTCCAGCGGGACGGTGATCGTCCCGCAGGTCGCGTCCTTGGGGCAGGGGACGGGCGGCGGCTGCGCGGGCCCGCCGCCGGGCGGGGCGGGCGGCCCGCCGGGAGCCGCCGCGGCGGCGGCCAGGGTCGTCGCCGCCGCGAGCACGGCGACCGCCGAGCCGCGGAAGACCACGCGTCGATGGACTCGCATGTGTGGAAGCACCCCAGATCACTCGGCGGGCCGTCAGTGCTTCCCATGCTTCCCCGGTGCGAGAAGATCATCACTCTAAGTTATCTATCTGATGCGTTCCGTTACTTGACCGTGTCCGGCTCGCTCAGGTCGTCCCTGTCGCTGATCTTCCGGGTGTCGCGGGGGACGGCGTACGGCTCCTCGTCCTCGTCCCCGCCCGCCGCGATCCGGCGGGCCCGCGCCAGCTCGGCGTCGAACTCGGCGCCCACCAGGATCGCCACGTTGGACAGCCACAGCCACACGAGGAAGATCACGGCCGCGGCCAGGGCGCCGTAGGTCCGGTTGTAGGAGCCGAAGTTCGCCACGTACACCGCGAACCCGGCGGAGGCCGCCACCCAGGCCAGCACCGCGATCACGCAGCCGGGGGTCACCCAGCGCCAGCCCGGCTGCCGGACGTTCGGCCCGGCCCAGTACAGCGACGCGATCGCCACCACGACGATCGTCAGCAGCACCGGCCACTTCGCGATGCCCCAGACCGTCACGAACGCCGAGCCCAGCCCCAGGATCCGCCCGGTCTCCTCCGCCAGCCGCCCGGTGAACGTCACCGCCAGCGCGCTGGCGCCGAGCAGCAGCACCATGGCCAGTGTCAGCAGCAGCCGCAGCGGCGCCAGCTTCCACAGCGGCCGGCCCTCGGGCATGTCGTACACGGCGTTCAGCGCCCTGATCAGCGCCGCCACGTACTTCGACGCCGACCACAGCGCCAGCAGCAGGCCGAACGCCGCCATGAGGCCCGCCGTCGGCGCCGTCCCCTGGAGGCTTTCGATGATCCCGATCAGCGAGTCGCGGAACTGCCCGGGCGCGAGCTGCCGGACGTTGTCGACCAGCGTCCGGGTGCCCGAGGTGCCCAGCATCCCGACCAGCGACACCGCCACGATCAGCCCCGGGAAGAGCGAGAGCACGCCGTAGTAGGTCAGCGCCGCCGCCCAGTCGACCAGGTTGTCGTCCTGGAACCCGGTGACCGTACGCCGGACCACGCCCCACCAGCCGCGCCGCCCGATCGCCGTGGGTTTGTCCGGGAGGTCCTCGCGCTCGTCCGTCCCCGCCGCGCCCGTCTCTGCCGCGTCCGTCCCCGCCGTCGTACGGGCCATCGCCCACCTCCTCGCCACGGCTCCGCCTTTACCCGCCGCGACGGGAACGATGCGCGGAGGCGTCCTTTGCGGGGGGTTGGGCATACCGGACGGCGACTCGGGTAGGGCGGGCGCACGACCCCGCATCCGACGCACGAGGGACGATCATGGCGCACCACGCCGATCACGACAGCGACAAGCAGCGGCAGCTGGACCGGGACCGGGTGAGCCCGGAGGGCGCCGAACTGACCACCGACCAGGGCATCAAGGTCGACGACACCGACAACTCCCTGGCGGCGGGCGAGCGCGGCCCGACCCTGATGGAGGACTTCCACTTCCGGGAGAAGATCACCCACTTCGACCACGAGCGGATCCCCGAACGGGTGGTGCACGCCCGCGGCGCCGGCGCGTACGGCCACTTCCGCGTGTACGACGACGCGCTGGCCGAGTACACCTCCGCCGAGTTCCTGACCGACCCGTCCCTGAGCACGCCGGTGTTCGTGCGGTTCTCGACCGTCGGCGGCTCGCGCGGCTCCGCCGACACCGTCCGCGACGTGCGCGGGTTCGCGACGAAGTTCTACACCCGGCACGGCAACTTCGACCTGGTCGGCAACAACATGCCGGTCTTCTTCATCCAGGACGGCATCAAGTTCCCCGACTTCGTCCACGCGGTGAAGCCGGAGCCGCACAACGAGATCCCGCAGGCCTCGTCCGCCCACGACACGCTGTGGGACTTCGTCCAGCTCCAGCCCGAGACCATCCACATGATGATGTGGCTGATGTCCGACCGCGCCCTGCCGCGCAGCTTCGCGATGATGCAGGGCTTCGGCGTGCACACGTTCCGGCTCGTCAACGCCGAGGGGCGGGCCACGTTCGTGAAGTTCCACTGGAAGCCCAAGCTGGGCACGCACTCGCTGGAGTGGGACGAGACCCAGAAGATCGCGGGCAAGGACCCCGACTTCAACCGCCGCGACCTGTGGGACAACATCGAGGCCGGGCGCTTCCCCGAGTACGAGCTGTGCCTGCAGCTGGTGCCCGAGGAGGACGAGCACAAGTTCGACTTCGACCTGCTCGACGCCACCAAGATCATTCCGGAGGAGGAGGTCCCGGCCCGCCCGGTCGGCCGGCTGGTGCTGGACCGCAACCCCGAGAACTTCTTCGCCGAGACCGAGCAGGTCGCCTTCCACCTGGGCAACGTCGTCCCCGGCATCGACTTCACCAACGACCCGCTGCTCCAGGCCCGGCTGTTCTCGTACCTGGACACCCAGCTCATCCGGCTCGGCGGGCCGAACTTCTCGCAGATCCCCGTCAACCGCCCGGTCGCCGAGGTGCGCAACCACCACCGCGACGGCTACCACCAGATGGCGATCCACCAGGCCCGCGCCGCGTACCACCCCAACACGCTCTCGGGCGGCTGCCCGGCCCTGTCGGAGAACGGCTCGTACCACCACTACCAGGAGAAGGTGGACGGCAACAAGATCCGCAAGCGCAGCGAGAGCTTCCAGGACCACTACAGCCAGGCGACGCTCTTCTGGAACAGCATGTCCGGCTGGGAGAAGGAGCACATCGTCGCGGCGTTCCGGTTCGAGCTGGGCAAGGTCGAGACCATGTCCATCCGCGAGGGCGTGGTGGACCACCTCAACCACGTGGACCACGACCTGGCCGTCCAGGTCGCCGAGGGCGTCGGGGTGGAGCCGCCCAAGGTCTCCAACACCCCCAACCACGGCCGCAGTTCGCCCGCGCTGAGCCAGGCCAACGCGCCCCGCGACACCGTCGAGGCCCGCAAGATCGCGATCCTGGCCGCCGACGGGGTGGCGTCCGCCGACATCACCACCGTCCGCGACACCCTCACCGAGGCGGGCGCGATCTGCGAGGTGCTGGCCGTCAAGGACGGCACCGTCCGGGCGGTCGACGGCGGCCCGGTCGAGGTCACCCGCGCCATGCCGACCGTCGCGTCCGTCCTGTACGACGCCGTGGTGATCCCCGGCGGCGCCGACAGCGTGCGCGCCCTCATGGGCGACGGCCTCGCCGTCCACTTCGTCGCCGAGGCGTTCAAGCACGGCAAGGCCATCGGCGCCGCCGACGAGGGCATCGACCTCCTCGAACGCGCCGGTGTCGTCGGTGTCAGCGTGGCCGACGAGGGCTGCCGCGCCGACCAGGGCGTGGTCACCCGCCGCGGCGCCGCCGACGACTTCGGCACCCACCTGATCGACGCCATCGCGGCGCACCGCCACTTCGAACGACAGAAGGACGCGGTGCCCGCCTGACCGGAGGAAAGGACGATGACCGAACCGACCCCCGACACCGAGCTGCTCTGGGAGGAGTTCCACCAGATCGTCAACATGACCTCGGACGAGATCCGCACCTGGCTGCTCACCGACGCCTCGGGCGAGGACGCCCTCCCGGCCGACCCCGGGATGGGCCTGCCCGAACTCGGCATCCGCGTCGTCGACCTGCTCCGCAAGCGCAAGGCCGACCTGACCGGCGACGACACCGAGGTGATGCGGAAGGTCGTGGAGTTCGTCGAGGACCGGGCCGACGCCCCCGAACAGGACGACCGATGGCGCCGGTCACTCATGTCGGTCGGCCACGACCCGCTCAAACCGTGACGTTCGAACCGTGAAGGGAGAACGACCATGCCGAACCCCCAGCAGCGCGAGATCAGCCGTTCCGAGCGTACGGCCGTGAACGAGCAGCCCGCCCCCGAGGCCACCGACCCCAAGACCACCCGGTCCAAGGGCCACGCCCACGGCACCGACAAGGGCAACAAGGGCGGCGGAAAGGGCGGCGGCGTCCCCCCTGACCAGCGCCCGCCCCACCCCTCCTGACCGTACGAACGGGGCCGACGGGCCGCGCGGGAACCTTCCCGCGCGGCCCGTCCGCGCCTCCGCCACCCGTTGACCCGATTTGCACCCTCGGGGTGGCCCTTCTGCTCGCCCCTCAGGGACCCTCTCCCCGCAGGTTCGTGGGCTCAGGACTCCAGCGACACTTGGGGATCACGGCCGGCCGACAGGCGTCGCGCTACGTTCCGCGCGGACTTCTCCTGAGCTTCGAGAAGCCTGTCACCGTGGTCGGTCGCCCAGCGTCCGAGGGCCTTCAGCGGGCCGTCGACCAAGCTCCGCCCCAAGCCGCTCAGGGCGTACTCGACGCGCGGCGGGGCCTCGGCATGCGCGCGGCGGTCGATCAGCCCGTTCGCGAGCAGGCGATGCAACGCGTCCGTCAGCACCTTGTCACTGATGCCGCCGATGGCGTCGCGCAGTTCGCGGCGCCGGCGCGGCCCCGAGGAAAGAGCCGCCAGGACCACGGGATCCCACGTGTGGGCGAACAGGTCGGTGGCCGCACGTATCCGGCAGTCCGCTACGAACTCGTCTCGATCCATCTCCTGCTCGCTCCTCTCGCAGAAGCATGATGCCTGCTCGTCGCACACCGATCGGTGCGTAACGGCCTCTCTACCGTGCACCAGACGATCGTCGCTCGACGCGACTGCGTGAGCGCATGAGAGGGGTACGCGGATGCGCATCGGGATCCTGGGCACCGGAACGCTGGCGGCGGCACTCGGCGAAGGCTGGGCGCGCGCCGGGCATGAGATCACCCTCGCCGGGCGCTCTCCGTCCAAGGCGCGGGAACTCGCTGATCGGCTGGGTGCGAGAGCGCGCGCGGTCACGCCGCGCCAGGCCGTCGTGGATCGCGATGCGGTGCTGCTCGCGGTGTCCTGGCAGGGCGCCGAGGACATGCTGCGCAGCGCGGGAGCGGCAGACGGGTCGCTGGAGGGAACCGCGTTGATCGATCCGACGAACGCCGTCGAGCACGGCGTGGGCGTCCTGCTCACCGGCCCCGGCGAAGCGATGGCGCAGCGGATCGCCGGGATGTCTCCGGGCGCGCATGTCGTGAAGGCCTTCCACATGTTCCCCGCCGGCCAGTGGACGGAGTCCCGTCCCGGTGCCGCTGCCACGGTGGCCATGTGCGGGGACGATCCGGAAGCGTTGCGCGTCGTCGGCGAACTGGTCCGTGATGTCGGCGGGGTCCCGGCCGTGCTCGGATCGCTGGACCGCGTTCGCCAGCTTGAGGAGGTCGCGGGGTTCGTCATCGGGCTGGCCTTCGCAGGCACCGACCCCAACTCCGCCATCCCACGTGTCCCATCGGCGGCGGCCTGACACCCGTCCGCCGCATCCGTTGACTTGCGGCGAGTTGTCGCCTCGGGCGGCTCTGAGACAGCAACTCGCCGCAAGTCAACGTGCACCTCCCACTCGCTGCGCGTGGACAGGCCGCAGGCATGCCGACCGTCGGCCACACCTGGCCGACGCTTCGTCGCCTTCGTCCCATGTGTGCATGGGCGCTTGCCGTAAGCCTGGGAAAAGCGTCGACTCGGTGCCTAGCCTGGGAATCCCTGAGCCTCCTGGAAGGAGCGGGGCCTATGCGGGCAACTAACACGCGGCTCGTGACGGCGGGCGGTGCTCATGTTCGATGACCTGGCGGGGAAGACGACCGGGCAGCGAATCCGGATCCTTCGGGAACGCAAAGGGTTGTCCCGGCCCACGTTGTCGGGTCTGGTCGGCATGTCCGCCTCATGGCTGAAGGACGTCGAGCGCGGCCGGTTGCTGGCACCTCGCCTCCCCACCCTGGTCAGGCTGGCCGAGGCGCTCGGTTTGGACGACGTCGCGCTGCTGGCGGGAACGGACATGAACCTCGGCGACACCACGTCCATCCCCATGACGTCCTTCGCCCGCATCCCGCACGAAGCGGTTCCGGCCATCCGGGACGCCATCCGGGACCCGCTGCTCTCCGTACCGGCGGGGCCCGCTGACGTGAATGCGCTGGCCGGCCGCACCGCACACGCCTGGCGCCTGTGGCATGGCTCGGCGACGCACCGTACCGATGTGGGCCGGGTCCTGCCCGCGCTGATCCGGGACGCCCGGGTCGCCGCGCGCGTCACCGAAGGGGAGCACCGGCGGAATGTCAACGCCGTGCTCTCAGACGTGTACGCGCTCGCCCAGCACGAGATCGTCTGGGCCGCCGAGCCGGAACTCATCTGGGTGGTGGCCGACCGCGGCATCAGCGCGGCGCACGATGCCGACCGGCCCATCGCGCTGGCCGGGGCCGCCTGGACGCTGGCGATCGTTCAACGTTCGATGGGCGATCTCGACGGCGCGATCGAACTGGTCACCGAGGCAGCGGGGATGCTGCGGCCTCGGCTGGAGGACGGCCCGGACGAGTTGCGGGCCATGTACGGCGCGCTGCAACTCCACGCGGCCACCACGAGCGCCCGCGCCGGCCGGGAGGGGGACGCCCTTCGTCACCTCGACGAAGGGCGGTATACCGCTGAGCGGCTACCTGCCGGATACCACCACCCGTGGACGCAGTTCGGCATGTCCAACGTGGCCGTCCACGCGGTGTCGATCGGCGCCGACCTCTCCAAATCGGCGACGGCCCGTGACCACGCCCGGCAGATCGACCCGGACACCATCCCGAGTCGTGAACGGCGCGCCCGGCTAATGGTGGAAACGGCCCGTTCCTACCACCAGAAACGGGATTACTCGGCGGCCCTGGACTGGCTGGAACGCGCCTATCCGGTGTGCAACGACTCGGTGCACTACTCCCCGCAGGCCCGGCAGATGGCCGTTGACGCGGTCGATCACGGCGGCCCGATGATCGACCGGCGAGCCCGCACCTTCGCCCGGATGCTGGACCTGCCGGTCTGAGAGGGGGTGCATTCTCCACCCCTCCGAGCGGGCGGGGAATGCACCCGGAGCGCGCAGGGGGTGAGCTGCGCCTCTCGCTCCGCCTTCCGGCCGCCAGGCTCTGTGTGACCGAACACCACAGGCACGCAGAAGGGGGCGGTCACCGTGATGGACGAAGGCATCGGCGGGACGATGCCGGGCGTACTGGCCATGCCGTTTCGGGCGCCTACGTGGGACGAGGAGCGGGCCGCGATCCGGTACCTGCACGCGGAGTACGGCGTCATCGCCTGGTACGGCCGGGCCACGAGACGGTGGTGGGCGGCGGCCGGCGGGCAGTTGGTGGACGCCGCAACGTTCGAGGAACTGCGGGGTCGGCTGGGCGGGATGGTCTCGCGATGAGCGGACAGGCCGTCGCGTTCGCCGTCGACCAGGTCATCCTTGAGTTGCGGCGCCGCTTCTCGTTCGTCACCGCCTGGTACGGGGAGCACACCGGGTCCTGGTGGGCGCTCACGCTCGACCACCTGGGCCGGTATCGGCTCGTCGAGGCGGCCGACCCCGCCGAGCTGGGGCGGCGCTTGGAGGACATCCGTCAGTCACCGCCAAGCTGGCCTAGGCGGCCCCGGCCCTCGCTGACGGCCGGTGCGGCCACGCGTTCGGCGCCATCGTTGCCAGTGCGCCGGGACTCCACGGTGCCGGACCCACGTCCGTGGCCACGGCACGTCCGGCCTGCCCCGGACCCCAGGGCGTCCCGGCCCGTGCGGGGCCGCGGCCGGCGGGGCTTGTGGCGGCGGGTGCTCGGTGCCCTGGTCGTCCTCGAATAGACCCCGCGGCTCCCCGGGCGGGCTGGAGCGCTCCGGGGAGCCGCGGACCAGCGTGAGCGTTCTGAACGAGAGCTGAGATTCCGCACCCCGGACTGGAGCGCGGGGAGCGGGCCAGACGTCGTACGGGGCTGCCCGCCCGGCTGTCCCCGGGAAACCCGAATGGCGGGAGCCCCGTACGACCCGCGCCGCCCAGCGGCCCGGCCAGGACGTCGCCCGACGGTTGCCCATGCGGCGGGGACGCGTCGAGTTGTAAGGTCGCTGCTAGGGCGTGTCTCGAAGCGGCCTCAGCCACCGCGCGAGCGCGTTGGCTGCCAGGTGGGGCGATGCCGGAGGCGAGCCTCGCCTGGCAGATCGCGAAGCGATGTCGCGCTCGCACAGGCCCGGTCAGGCGCGAGCCGCCAGGCGAGCGCCGTGGGCCGGGACTTTGAAACAGAGCTAGGGCGTGTCTCGAAGTAGCCTCAGCCACCGCGCGAGCGCGTTGGCTGCCAGGTGGGGCGATGCCGGAGGCGAGCCTCACCTGGCAGATCGCGAAGCGATGCCGCGCTCGCACAGGCCCGGTTAGGCGCGAGCCGCCAGGCGAGCGCCGTGGGCCGGGACTTTGAAACAGAGCCTAGGTGCGGAAGGTGCGGCGGTAGGTGTCGGGAGGGACGCCCACCGTGCGGTTGAAGTGTCGGCGCAGCGTCGTGGCGGTGCCCATGCCCACGGCCGCCGCGATGGTGTCGACGCTGTCGTCGGTGGTCTCCAGCAGTTCCTGGGCGCGGCGGATCCGCTGGGTCAGCAGCCATTGCAGCGGGGTGGTGCCGGTCGCCGACCTGAAGTGGCGGCCCAGGTTGCGCGAGCTCATGTTCGCTTGGCGGGCCAGGTCCTCCACGGTCAGCGGATGGTCCAGCCTTTCCATCACCCAGGGGAGCAGACCGGTGAGGGGATGGTCGTCGCGGGCGGGCACCGGGGCGGTGACGAACTGGGCCTGGCCGCCGGCGCGGTGCGGCGGGACGACCAGGCTGCGGGCGATCGTGTTGGCGATCGTCGCGCCGTGGTCGGAACGGACGAGATGCAGGCACAGGTCCAGCGCGGCGGCCTTGCCGGCAGAGGTCAGCACGCTGCCGTTGTCGGTGTAGAGCACGTCCGGGGCCACCTCCACCTTGGGATGGCGGGCGGCCAGCTCCCCTGTGTGGGCCCAGTGCGTGGTCGCGCGCCGCCCGTCCAGCAGGCCGGCGGCGGCCAGTACGAACGCGCCCGTGCAGAGGGAGACCATCCGCGCGCCCGCCTCGTGGGCCGCGCGTACCGCGTCGACCAGGTCGGCGGGCGGGGCCTCGTCGACATCGGCCCACGCCGGGACGATCACCGTGCCGGCGCCTGCCAGCCGGTCGAGACCGCAGTCCGGCTCCAGCAGGAACCGGCCGACCCGGATGGCGCCCGAGCCGCAGACGGCGACCTCGTACCAGGGGTCGGGCAGGCCGGACCGCTCGACGCCGAAGATCTCGTACGCCACGGCCAGCTCGAAGTGCAGCATGCCCTCGGTGACGGCCAGCGCGACGGTGTCCATGTCCGAAAGTGTACGGGCCATGGCGTTCCGGACGCTGGCGGGGGCGGGCAGCCACCGCCAGGATCTTCACAACGGATCATTCGTACGGAGCGGGGAACCGATGGGGCACAAGGTTGCGGTGTTCGGGGCCTACGGGCATACGGGACGGTTCGTGGTCGACGAGCTGCGCGATCGCGGGTTCGATCCGATTCTCTCCGGCCGCGACGAGGGCAAGCTGCGGGAGCTGGCGGCGTCCCGTCCCGGACACGACGTCCGGACGGCGTCGGTCGACGACCCGGACTCGCTCGACCGCGCGCTGGACGGCGCGGCGGCCGTGATCAACGCGGCCGGTCCCTTCGCGGTGACCGCCGCCCCGGTGATCGAGGCGGCGCTGCGCTCGGGCGTCCCGTACGTGGACGTGGCGGCCGAGATCGAGGCCAACCTCGACACGTTCGCGCGCTTCGCGGACCGCGCCCGCGACGCGGGGACGGAGGTGGTCCCCGCGATGGCCTTCTACGGCGGCCTCGGCGACCTGCTGGCCACCACGGCGATGGGCGACTGGAAGGCGGCCGACGAGGCGCACATCGCGTACTGGCTGAGCAGCTGGCACCCGACGGCCGGCACCCGCGCGGCGGGCCAGGTCTCCCGGCGGCGCCGGAACGGCCGGCGGGTCCGCTACACCGAGGGGCGGCTGGAGTACCGCGACGACGAACCGCCGATGCTGGAGTGGCCCTTCCCGGCCCCCGTCGGCACCCAGGCGGTCATCGGCGAGTTCTCGATGGCCGATGTCGTCACCGTTCCCAGCCACCTGTCCGTTCCCGAGGTGCGCACGTACATGGCGGTCGGCGCCGCCAAGGACCTGTCCGCTCCGGACGCGCCGGCGCCGGACGTGGTGGACGAGCGCGGCCGGTCGTCGCAGACCTTCCTCGTCGACGTCAGCGTGCGCTCGGGCGGCACGGAACGCCGCGCCGTCGCGAGCGGCCGGGACATCTACGCCGTCAGCGCGCCGCTCGCGGTGGAGGCGGTCGATCGGATCCTCACCGGGCGGACCGGGACGACCGGTGTCGCCTCCGCCGGCACGATCTTCGACGCGCCCGACTTCCTCCGCGCGCTGTCGGCGCACATCTCGCTCGCACCGCCTCGCGGGTGACCGGAACGCGCTACCCGACGCGCTGGAGGGCCTTCTCGCGGCGGCCGGCCAGGCTCGACCCCGACTCCCGGCGCGCCATCCGGCGCAGCATGACGGGCGCGAGGACGAGGCCGGCGACGGCCCACGCCCCCAGCACCCCGGCGGTCTCCAGGTGGCGCCAGGACTCGCCGACCTCGACGGCGACCGCCTCGCCGGGGAGAAGGGCCGACCGCATCCCGAGGCCGAGCCAGTAGATCGGGAAGGCCTCGGCGATCCACCGTGTCCAGTCCGGCAGCGCGGTGATCGGGTAGAACACCCCGGAGATCGCGATCACGCCGAGGACCGGCAGCGTGACCAGCCCCTGGGCGCGGGCGCTGGTGAACAGGCAGCCCAGCACCGCACCGGCCGGCAGGGTCGCCACCAGCCCGAGCGCCAGCACCCAGCCCAGGGTCGCCCACGAGCCCGGGCCGCCGACCGCGAGCCCGGGGACGATGAGGAGGCCGGGGATCAGGAAGATCGCGAGGTCGGCGACGAGCCCGCCGGACACCGAGACGATCTTGCCGAGCAGGTAGGCCGGCATCCCGTGCGGCGTCGCCTTCGCGCGCAGCAGGGTCCCGTCCTCGCGGTCGGCGGTGAGCAGTTGGCTCATGCTCACCATGGCCATCGACGCGTTCATGCCCAGGATGCCCGGCAGCGCGAGGGTGCCGAGCAGGAGCCCGCCGTCGCCGAACGGGACGTCCCGGAGGAAGAAGAGGACGGCCAGCATCGTCACCGGCCAGAAGAAGTGGGCGAACAGGTCGCCGCCCTCGGTGAACGACTGCCGCAGCTCGATCAGGCCGCGGGACCAGCCCGCGCGCAGCACCACCGGGTTCACCGGGCCGCCCCGTTTCCGGACTCGGCCCGTCTCACCAGGGCGAGATAGGTGTCCTCCAGCGTCGCCCGGCGGACTTCGAGGTTCTCGATCGCCTCCCCGTGCCGCCGGAACAGGTCGTGCACGAACCTGGTCGAATCGGGGACGCGGTGGACGAACTCCTGGCCGTCGCGGGTCCAGCGCACCCGGTCCTCGCCCGCCATGCGGCGCGCGAGTTCCGCCGCCGTGCCGTCCGCGACGATCCGCCCGGCGTCGAGGATCACGATGCGGTCGGCGAGCTTCTCGGCCTCGTCGAGGTCGTGGGTGGTGAGCAGGACGGTGGTGCGCCCCCGCGCGGCGAGGTCGCGCACGAGGCCGTGGAACTCGTGGCGGGCCACCGGGTCGAGCCCGGCGGCCGGCTCGTCCAGGAACAGCACCTCGGGCCGGCCCACGATGCCGATGGCCACGTCCAGCCTCCGGCGCTGCCCGCCCGACAGCGTCCTGATCTTCTTGCCCGCGTGCTCGGTGAGGCCGACCGCCGCGACGAGCTCGTCCGTTTCCCACGGTCTGCGGATCAGGTCGGTGGAATAGCGGGCGTAGTAGGAACCGAGGTGCGCGAGCAGTTCGCGCACGCGCCATTTGCCGTGGTCCCGCCAGGACTGGAGGACGACGCCCAGCCGGGCCCGCCAGTGTTCGGTGCCGCGCGCCGGATCCGTGCCGAGCACCTCCACGCGTCCCGCCGACCGCATCCGGAATCCTTCCAGGATCTCGATCGTCGTGCTCTTCCCGGCGCCGTTGGGGCCGAGCAGGGCCAGCACTTCCCCGTGGTGCGCCCGGAACGTCACGTCGCGCAGGACGTCGTTCGTGCCGTAACGCATGCGCAGCCCGTCGACATCGACGGCGACCTCCGCTGACATCGCCTCACCCTTCGTCTGTGCCCGTTCGCCGGACGAGGGGAAAGGCTATGTCGCGTTTCATATCCGCTCAACGAAAATCAGCAGGAGCTGGGGCCTTTTGGCTGTTCATTGCGGGTGCTAATTGCAATGAGCCTGACGGTTAACGCAAGGAATCCCTCGATCGGCCGTTGCAATGATCCGGGGTTGAACGCACACTGGGCCCGGCAATGGACGCGGGGAGGGGCGGGGAGTGCCGGGAGGAAGATTGACCCACGAGGAACGCCGGCACATCGCGTCCGGGCTGGCCGAGGGGCTCGGGTACGCGGAGATCGCCCGGCGGCTGGGCCGGCCGACGTCCACCGTCAGCCGTGAGGTCGCCCGCAACGGCGGCTCCGGCGGCTACCGGGCCGACCGCGCTCACCGGGCCACCGCGCGGCGCGCCCGGCGGCACGGAACGGCCCCGGCCCGTGGCACACCGGTCGCGCGGGACGCCCACGGGCGTGATCCGCGCGTCGCGCGCGCCTTCGCGGAACGGCTCGCGGGGCTGATGGTCCGCACCGGACTGCCGCGGATGGCGGCCCGGGTGCTCGCCTGCCTGGTCACCACCGACTCCGGCGCCCTCACCGCCGCGGAACTGGTGCGGCGGCTGGAGGTCAGCTCCGCCTCGGTGTCGAAGGCCGTCGGCTACCTGGAAGGGCTGGAGGTGGTACGGCGCGAGCGTGATCCCCGGCGGCGGCGCGAGCGGTACGTCATCGACGACGACGTGTGGCTCCGTACCTGGCTGACCAGTGCCCGCACGAACGCGATGTGGGCCGCCGCCGCCCGGCGGGGGGCGGAGGTCCTCGGCGTCACCACGCCCGCCGGAGCCCGCCTGGAGCACATGGCCCTGTTCTTCGCCCGGCTCAGCGCCGACATGAGCGGCGGGTCGTCCGCCGCCGCCGCGGCCGACGACGCGCTGACCGTCCTGGCGGCGCTGGTCCAGGCCGGTGCGCCGCTCACCGCGGATCGTCTGGCCGCCGCGCTCGGCTGGCCCCCCGGCCGCGTCGCCGCCGCCCTCCACGAGGGCGAGCGGCACCCCGAGATCACCGATCCGCTCGTCCTCCGCCGGACCGCGCCCGGCCTCTACGCCGCGGGCGCCAGGCCCGAACGCCTCACCACCAGGCAACGCCACGCCCTCCGCCGTCCTTGAGGCCCTGCGCAGCCACCAGGGGATGGGCAGGCCGCCGGCCAGGGGGGCGGCGCGCTGACGGAGAGGTGAGAACGGTCCGAACCGGCAGGGGCGAACGATCATCCCACTGGATGATCAAGAACGTTCACCGGCCCTGACCGGTATCGATGAGGAGCTCCCTTGACCCGAGCACGTCTCCTTCCCGTCCTCGCCCTCCTGTGCCTGAGCGCCACGGCCGCCTGCGGAGGCGGTTCCGATTCGGGCATTCCGGAGGGCAAGTGGCAGGGCCCCACCAGCAAGAGCGGCGAGAAGCCGACGCTCTACGTGGAGGCGGACCAGCAGGTCTCGCTCGACTCCGGCGGCCACACCTGCAGCGGCCGGGTCACGACCGTCGCCGATACGTACCGGATCATCTTGGACCGTTGCATCGCCCCCGTGGCGGTCCAGGCGAAGGTGGCGGACGACAGGAAGAGCATGGTCCTCACCGATGAGGACGGCAAGGCCGAGACCTGGTACCTGCGGGAGAAGTGACCCGGGCGCACCGCCCGCGGGCGGTGCGCCCGCGGGCGGTGCGCTCAGGAGCCGAGCGCGTGACCGGTCGTCGCGTCGACGTGGTCGGGGATCTCGTCGTGGCGGTCGCCGACCGACGGGGTGCCGTTCGGCTCGAACAGCAGGAGCGAGGCGCCACCGGGAGCGTACGGCCGGTGCTCCGTACCCCGCGGGACGGTGAACACCGAGCCCCGCGGGAGGCGGACCGTACGCTCCCCGGACGGCTCGCGCAGCGAGATGTGCAGTTCACCGTCGAGGATCAGGAAGAACTCGTCGGTGTCGTCGTGGACGTGCCAGACGTGCTCGCCCTCGACCTTCGCGACGCGCACGTCGTAGTCGTTCACGTTGGTGACGATGCGAGGGCTCCACAGGGCATCGAAGGAGGCCAGGGCCTCGTCGAGAGAGATCGGTTCGTTGCTCACAGGGGAATCCTCGCCGTTCGACCACGGCACCTGTGAGTGCTAGGAATCGCGTATGGCGCAAGATTCCTCGCACGCGGTCCGGGGGCCGCACCGGGTCGTCGTGATCGTGGACGACAACTCCAACCCCTTCGAGCTGGGCTGCGCGATCGAGATCTTCGGCCTGCCCCGGCCCGAACTCGGCCGCGATCTCTACGGCTTCCGCCTCTGCTCGCCCGAACCCCGCACGGTGATGCGGGACGGCTTCTTCACGCTCACGGGCGTCGCCGGGCTGGACGCGGCCGACGAGGCGGACACCCTGATCGTCCCCAACCGGCCCGACGTCGAGGTGCCCCGCCACCCGGCCGTCCTGGACGCCGTACGGCGGGCGCACGCGCGCGGCGCCCGCCTGGTCGGCTTCTGCAGCGGCGCCTTCACGCTGGCCGAGGCGGGGGTCCTGGACGGGCGCCGGGCCGCCGCGCACTGGCGGTGGGCGGACGAGTTCCGCGCCAGGTTCCCGGCCGTACGGCTCGAACCGGACGTGCTGTTCGTGGACGACGGCGACATCCTCACCTCCGCCGGGAGCGCCGCCGCCCTCGACCTCGGGCTGCACGTGGTCCGCCGCGACCACGGCGCGGAGATCGCCAACGCCGTGAGCCGGCGGCTGGTCTTCGCGGCGCACCGGGACGGCGGGCAGCGGCAGTTCGTGGAACGTCCCGTGCCCGATACGCCGGACGAGTCCCTGGCTCCCGTCCTGGCGTGGGCTCAGGAGCGGCTGGACGAGCCGCTCACCGTGGCCGACCTCGCGGCGCGCGCCGCGGTCAGCCCGGCGACCCTGCACCGGCGTTTCCAGGCGCAGCTGGGCACGACGCCCCTTGCCTGGCTCACCGGCGAACGGCTCGCCCTGGCGTGCCGGTTGATCGAGCGCGGCGAGTCGCGTTTCGCGATGGTGGCCCGGCGCAGCGGGCTGGGCACCGCCGCCAACCTGCGGGCGCTGATGCGCCGCGAGACCGGCCTGACCCCGCTGGCGTACCGCCGCCGGTTCGGCCCGTGACCGGTGCCGGCGGGCGCCGCGATCTGCGTCGTGATCTCGGTGGTCGCGTCCGCCCTCATCGCCGCCCTGCTCAGGCACGTGCCGCCGACCGGTCAGGAGGCGGACGAGGTGGAGGCCGGAACGGACGACGTCGCCATGGTCACTCCGGGCTGAACCCGGCGGGGGCGTTGCGCCGCCGGTACTCCGAAGGGGTCAGGCCGACCAGGCTCTTGAACCGCCGGGCGAAGTAGGTCGGGTCGTCCCAGCCGACGGCGGCGCCGACGCGGGCGACGGGCAGGGCCGACCGCGCCAGCAGCGTCGCCGCCCGCTCGGCTCGCAGCCGGGCCAGGAAGCCCATCGGGGTCAGGCCGGCGCACTGCACGAACAGCCGCCCCAGGTAGGCGGGGTCCAGGTTGACGGCCCGCGCGAGGTCGTCCAGCCGCCACGGATCGGCGGGTGCCGCTTCGAGCCGGGCCATGGTCGCCGCCACGGCGGGGTGCGGGACGGGGACGGACGCGTCCCGGCCGGGCGCGCCGGCGTCGGCGAGGATGCCCAGCACGGTGACCAGGCGGCCGAGCAGCCGCCCGGGGCGGGGCCGGGCGGCGGCCAGGTCCCGTTCGAGCCGGGCGATCTGGGCGATGGCCTCGTCGGCGTCGGCCGGGTCCATGGGGGTGACCGCCACGCCCTGGGCACCGGACGACACCGGCTCGGTCCACAGCAGGCGGCGCAGCATCGGCGTCCGGTACACCTCGTCCCGCAGGGCCTGCGCGGACAGGCAGCAGTTCGCGACAGTAAGGCCGGAGCAGTCCCGGAACGCGTGCCACGCGCCCGGCCGGAGCACGATGGCGTCGCCGTGCCGCAGCGGACGCTCGCCCCGGCCGGTCACGTGCGTCCCGCCGCCCGGGCCGATGACCGCGATCTCCAGGAAGTCGTGGGTGTGCGGCTCGATGCCGGCCGACAGGTGGTGGACGCCGCCCCAGATCGGCCCGTCGGCGAACAGCGCCTGCTCGTGCAGCGTGGCGATCATGTCGGGATCGTACGACCGCCCGCCGGGATCGGCCTGGTGCGGGGCGGCGTGCCGCGGTGAGGCTGGACGCGTCCCCGAAGCGAGGAGTGGCCGTGGTGGTCGAACGAGAGGCCGGCGATGTCGGAGCCGGCGGGCGGATCCCCGACGAACTGGTGGCGGCGTACCGACGGGACGGTTTCGTCCGAGTCCGCGGCGTCCTGGATCCGGACGAGGTCGAACGGTTCCGGGCCGGCGCCGAGGCGTTCCTGGAGGCGCACCGCGCGGAGAGCCTGGAGACGAGCGGCACCTTCAGCCAGCTCGTCAACGTGTGGCGGCGCGACCCGACGCTGCGCGACCTCACCCTCCACCCGCGGCTCGGCCGGATCGCCGAGCGTCTCGCCGGGTTCCCGCTGCGGCTCTGGCACGACCAGATGCTGGTCAAGGAGCCCCACAGCGGCACCGCCACGGAGTTCCACCAGGACCGCCCGTACTGGCCGCACGCCGGTGACCGCCTCCCGCTCTCCGCCTGGATCGCGCTGGTGGACGTCCCGCCGGAGCGCGGATGCATGACCTTCCTGCCCGGCACCCAGGACCGCGCCGGGCTCCGCCCGCAGGACCTGCACGACGCGGAGGACCTGTTCGCGGCCGACCCGTCGCTGCGGTGGGCGCCGCGCGTCACCGTCCCGCTCCGGGCCGGGGACTGCACGTTCCACAGCGGATACACCGGTCACATGGCCCTGCCGAACCGGACCGGGACGGCCCGGCTGGCGCACGTCACCATCTACATGGACGCGGAGACCACTTACGACGGCGGCGCCCACGTCGTCACCGACCGGCTCGGCCTCGCCCCGGGAGACCGGCTGGACGGCGCGGAGTTCCCCCGGCCGTGGGCGTGAACGGCGGTCAGGGGGTCGACAGGTCGGTGAGCTCGGCCAGCAGCTCCGAGGCGGTGATCGGGTCGAGGGGGCCGCCGAGGACGCAGACGCTCGTGAGGGTGACCTGCTCGGTCGGCTCGCGGTGGCCGATCGGGACTCCGGGAGCGAAGACGATCATGGCGTTGGCGCCCCGGGGCAGGGACCGGATCAGGTTGTCGACGATGCCCGCGTCGGCCGGGGCGTTGTGCTCCCAGCCGTGCCGCTCCAGGTTGAGGAGCCGCCCGAGCGGGACCGTGACCCCCTCGAACCGCTCCAGCCCGCCCGTCCGGAGCTCGTCGAGGGTGAGGGCGTGGACGGGCCGGCCCAGCTGGGGGAACGGCTGGGCGATCTCGTAGTCGGCGAAGACCTCCGACCAGGCGGCGATGGAGTCGTCCAGGTCGAGGCGGTGGGCGACGCGGACGGACGCCGCGGGCGGGAGGGTGAGGGTGTCGTCGGCGGGGCCGGCGAACGTGGCGTCCTCCGCGACCCGGAAGGTCGTGCCGTCGTCGGTCAGCCAGACCAGGCGGCGGACGATGTGGCCCATCAGTGGATGGGACATCAGGTACCGCTGGAAATCGGGCAGGTCCCAGCGCCGCCGGGCGATCATCGCGGTCTCCAGCCGCCGGATCTGGACGGCGGCGACCGTGCGGACGTCCTTCTTGAGGGCCGCGAAACGCTTGTACGCGGCGGGCGCCAGCTCCGGGTCGTCCTTGGCGCCGGGCTTCGGCAGCGTCTTGCGCGGCTTCCCGTTCCCGTCGAGGACGTACGGCTTGAGCCGCTCGTCGAAGCCCACGGTGAACCGGCGCGGGCCGTAGTCCAGGACCAGCCCGCCGCCCGGATCGAGGCCGAAGTCGGGGACGAGCCGGTCGGCCAGCTCGTCCTCGGACAGGCCCAGCTCCTCGGCGATCTGGTCGATCTTCTCCCGGGCCTGCTCCCGGAGCCCCTTGAACTTGAGCTTCTGCGCGATGCCGTGCAGGTGGGTGAGGGCGACGTCGGTGCCGATCTCCGCGAGCACGTCCAGTCCGGCGGAGGCGTTCTTGTGGCGGCTCTGCCCGGGCCACGCCCTGATCAGCGGGGCGAGGCGGCGGGCGGCGTCGTCACCGCCGAACGGGCCGAGCTGGGTGAGCGCCCAGCCGTCCCTGGCCGGAGAGCCGGCCGCCTGCCAGCGTTCGAAGACCGCCCAGGAGAACTCGGCCAGGGACTCCGCGTCGCACGTCGCGCGGATCTCCTCGGCCGCTCCGCGGGGGATGCCGTCCGGAAGCGCAAGCAGCATGAGCAGGTGGCGGACGGCCGAGGGCGGCAGCGCGCGGTCGCGGCCGTTCAGCAGGACGCGGGGGAGGAGCGCCGGGTCCGCCCAGTCACCGATCTTCGGGGCCCGGACCGGCATCACCTCGGACGGGTCCTTCGTCATGAGGTCGGCGATGGCGGCGGCGGCCCGGTCGCCGTAGGCGCGGGCGACCTCGATGACCGGTTCGGCGCCGTCGCGCTCGGCGATGCGGAGCAGGGCCAGTTCAGCGGCGTGCCGTGGCGCGCGCGCCCGGCCGAGCGCCGCCGGGACGAACAGCGGGGCGGCGGCGACCCGATGCCGCGCGAACCAGTCGGACGCGATGGGCCGCGCCGACTTCAGCCGGACCGCCCAGTCGGCCATCATCGACGCGACCTGCGGGGTCAGGAACGGGACGAGGGCCTCACCGGCACCCGCCGCCCTCTTGGCGGCGGCGTGCAGCAGTATCGGGACGGCGTCGAGCTCGAACCGGGCGGCCAGCTCCAGCGCGTGCCGTTCGACCGACCACAGGCTGTGAGGGGACCAGGCCCCGAACAGGGGCCGCACGCGTTCCTTCGGTCCGTTGAGGAACAGGATGGTCTCCTGCCAAGGCTGCAGCAGCCCCTTCTCATAGTCGGCGAGCCACTGGGCCCAGTCCTCTTTGCGGTGATAGGTGGAGGACCACAGTTTGCGTTCGCCCCTCTTCCAGCGGACGGCGGGGTCGGTGAAAGGGAGGAGGCCGTCGATCACGACGGGCTCGCGGGCCGGGCGCTTGCGCGTCCACGGCGGATCGGCGAGCGAGGCGGGCAGCTCCGCCGCCGAAGCCTCCGGGACGCGGGCCGTGGCGGGTGGCTCGGGGGCCAGCTCCGGGTGGGCCAGCAGGTGGTCGGACAGCAGCTCGGCGGCGAGGGCGGCGGCCTTGCCCGTGCCGGACGCGGCGGGCGGCAGCAGCCGTGCGGCGCGGGCGGGGAAGCGTTTCATGGCGGCCAGGAGAGCAGGCTGGACGCGTTCCTTGCCGGCCCGGTCGAGCAGCGCCTGGAACGCCTCGTCGGTGGGAAGGATCGCGAGCGATTCGGCGGTATGGCGCCGCGCGTCGGCGCGCGTGGCGGAGTCGTACGCCTCGGCCAGCACCGGAGCCAGGGCCGCGCCCGCACCGTCCACGGCGGTCGTGACCAGGTCGGCCTGGCCCGCCATCCAGCCGAGAGGGCCCAGCGGGACGAGCTGCTCGGCCGAACGGACCGAACACCACAGCATCCAGTCGCGGCTGTGCCGCAGGCCGTTGTCGATCTCGTCCAGGCACTCGTTCACCCAGTCCTGGCGCGTCGGGACCAGATAGGCGGTGACCAGGCGCAGGAGCGGATCGTCCCGGTAATCCTCCAGGCGGGCGACGGCCCGGTCGTACTCGGTGCCGTCCGCGGCAGCGAGGACGGCGCGCATCCGGCGGGCCGCGCCACGGGTGCTCCACCAGTGGCCGTACTTCTCCTTAGGGTTCCGGAGGCGGACCCATGCCTCGGTCGCCTCGCCCCGTTCGATCCACCGCCAGGTGGGCTCGGCCTTGGAGAGCGCGGCGACCGCGGCCGCGGCGAAGGCCACGCCGTGCTCGGTGCACCACGCGTCCACGAGCGCGGTGAGGTGATCGCTTTGAATGCTCTCCTGGCGGGTCACGATCTGGCCGGCCACGGCGGCGCCCAGCGGATCGTCCTCGCCGCGCAGGTGGCGGCGGGTCGCGGCGACGAGCCCGGGATCGCTGCGCGGATGGTCGAGCAGCTCGTCGATCTCCGCGGCCTGGGCCTCGATCCTGGCGCGGAGGGCCGGCCCGGCGGACGGGGCCGGCTTGATCGCCGGGCCTGGCGTCCCGCCGCGCCGGGGGTGGAGGCGGCGCCGCCAGGACGGCGGGATGATTAAGGTCTCCTCGTCCATGCCGCCACACCGTAGGCGCCCCCGCCGACAGAACCCCGCCCGAGCCCGGCCGGGGCTCGGTGCCGGTCAGGGCAGGGCGCCGGTCAGGGCACTTCGGTCTGCGGGCTGTACCCCTCGTCCTCGCCACCCGGCGCGTCGGGCCGGGCGTTGGGCGGATCGGTGGGGCCGGGGGCGTGCTCCCCGGCGAAGTCCGCGTCCTCCTCCTGCGGCGCGCCGGCCTCCGCGCGCCGGTCGGCCAGGGTCCTGGCCTCGTCTTCTTCCTTGCGTTCGGGCATGTCGACCTCCTTGTGGGGCCGCGTACCCCGGGCACGGCCGTCCATCCGCTTCCACGACAATCCCTCCATGAGCGAACGGTTCGTCGTCCTGACCGGTGGCCCCGGCTCGGGGAAGAGCACGTTGATCGAACGGCTGGTCGCGGCCGGATTCGGCCGTTCCGAGGAGGCCGGACGCGGGGTGATCCGAGACCAGGTGGCGATCGGCGGTCCCGCCCTGCCCTGGAACGATCCGGCGCTGTTCGCCGAACTGATGCTCGGCTGGGAGTTGCGTTCCTACCGCCTGGCCGCCGGGGACGGCGTCGGCCCGGTCTTCTTCGACCGGGGCGTGCCCGACATCGTGGGCTATCTCCGGCTGGAGAGGCGGCCCGTACCGGCCCACGTGGAAGAGGCGGCACGGGCCTTCCGCTACCACCACCGGGTGTTCGTCGCGCCGCCCTGGCCGGAGATCTACGAGCGGGACGAGGAGCGCAGGCAGTCCCAGGAGGTGGCGGAGCGGACCTACGAGTCCATGGTCGAGACCTACGGGGAGTACGGCTACGACCTGGTGACCCTGCCCAGGTGCCCGGTGGAGGAACGGTTCCGGTTCGTCCTGGACACCCTCGGGCTCCCCGAGCGGCGCCCGTGACGGTCAGGTGGCCGGTGCGGTGGCGCGGGCGGTGTGGGACAGGATCGCCCCGGCCAGCTCCGAGTGGACCTGAGGCGGCAGGGTGTGGCCCATGCCCTCGATCATCAGCAGCTCGGCGCCGGGGATCTCCGCGGCGATGAGCGCGCCGTGGCCCGGTTTGACGGGCTCGCGGGTGCCCTCGACGACCAGCGTGGGCGCGGTGATCCGGCCCAGCAGCCCGGTGGGCTCGAAGTCCGGGTCGGCCGCCGCGGCGAGGCGGTGACCGGCCTCGGAACCGGGACGGCGGGCACGGTCGAAGATCCGTTCCTCCTGGCGGCGCTGCTCGTCCTCGTCGAACGGGATGTCCGGGGCGTGCAGGACCCGGGCCAGCGCGACCTGGAAGCCGACCAGGGCGCGCCGGTCCGCGGGCGGCGGCTCCGCGGCGGCCCGCGCGAAGAACTCCACGAAGGCCGGGAGGGGCGGCGGGAGGTCGCCCGGCCGGTTCGGCTCGCCGGTAAGGGCGCGCATCAGCACCTCCCCCTCCCGGCGGCCGAGCGGGGAGGAGCCGATCGCCGTCAGCGTCAGCACCCGGTCCGGGTGTTCGGCCGCGATCCACTGGCCCAGCAGCCCGCCGGCCGAATGCCCCACGATGTGGGCGGCGGGGATCCCGTAGGCGTCAAGTACGCCGAGCACGTCGTTCTTGACGTCGGCCCAGGTGTAGGGGGCGGTCTCGAAGTCGACCGCGCTGGACCTCCCGGTGTCGCGGTGGTCGTAGCGGATGACCCTGCGCCCGCCCGCGGCGAGCCGCCCGACCAGGGCGTCGGGCCACACCACGCCCTGCGACATCGATCCCATCACCAGGAGCACGGGCGGGTGGGACGGGTCACCGAACTCCTCCGTCCACAGCTCCACGTCTCCGGTGTTCACCATGCGTCCGGTCGTCACAAGGGCCTCCTCGTTTCGCGTCGTGCGTCCAGCTTGTCCGCCAGGGGACCCGGTGGCTTCAGTAGGACCACTGGTGTCCCGGTACGGGGTCACCCCAGTGGAGCCACCAGCCGGGCCAGTTCGGTACGGGAGGAGATGCCGAGCTTGGGATAGATCTTGTAGAGGTGGTACTCGACCGTGCGGGGGCTGAGGAACAGCCGCGCGGCCACGTCCCGGTTGGCGGCACCCTCCGCGACCAGGCGCGCGATGCGCAGTTCCTGCGGGGTCAGCCGGTTGAGGGCGTCCGGCTCGGCCTCCGGTACGGCCCGTTCACCCGCCGCCCGCAGCTCCTCGCGGGCACGGCGGGCCCAGGGGGCGGCGCCCAGCCGGGCGAAGGCCTCCTCAGCGGCCCGCAGTGGTGACCGCGCGTCCCCCGCCCGCTGGGTCCGGCGCAGCCGTTCCCCGTAGAGCAGGCGGGTCCGTGCGGTCTCGAACGGGGAGTCGCCGTCGGCCGCGTGCAGCCGCAGCGCCTCCTCGTAGAGTGCGAGGGCCTTGTCCTCCTCCTCCAGCAGCGCGCGGCAGCGGAGCAGGAGGGCGCGCGACTGGGCGGTCTGCGCATGCACCGACCAGCGTTCGTACGCGGTCACGGCGGCGCGGGCGGCGTCCGTCTCGCCGCACGCCACGGCGGCCTCCACCCGGTCCGGGGTGGACCGCCAGACCGATGCGGGATGCCCGGCGCCCGGCCCGGCCGTGACCAGGCCCTCGAACCGGGCGTGCGCCGCGGCGAACCGGCCCATCCCCAGGTCGAGCAGCCCCAGCGCGTACGTGGCGACGCTGACGCGGAGCCCGAGCCGGTGCGGGATCGCGATCTCCAGCGCCTCCCGCGCGAGCCGCGCGCAGTCGTCCTCGTGCCCCCGCACGGCCGCGACGGCCGCCAGGTTCGCCAGGTGGGCGGCGACGGAGTTGGTGTAGCCCGCCTCCCGGGCGAGCGCCAGCCCCTCGTCGGCGACGGCGGCGCTGAGCGCGAACCGGCCGCCGAACCGTTCCGCCGTGGCCACGAACTCCAGGACGACCGGGAGCTGACCGGCCATCCCGGAGTGCCGGGCGACCCGTCCGGCGCGCACGGCCAGGCCGGCGGACGCGTCCGCCTCGCCCAGGTGGCTCGCCGCCGCCGCGGCCCAGAGGAGCCCGGCGGCGTCGTCCAGGCCGTCGGCGGCGCGCAGCGCGTCCCGCAGCAGCGCGCCGCCGCGCCCGGCGTCCCCGTCCAGCATCGCCCCGATCCCGGCCACCACCTGCCGGGTGAACCCTTCGGGCAGGCCCTCGGCGCGCCGCCCGAGGTCGACGATCGCCGCGGTGTCGCCCACCATCCCGGCGGCCTCGGAGGCGTCGGCGAGCAGGCCGAGGGCCAGGGCCGGATCGTGGGCGCGGACCCGCTCGGCGCCGTCCTGGAGGAGCCGCCGGGCCTCGTCGGCGTCGCCGCGGTTGAGCTCGAAACGGCCGCGGAGGCGCGTCAGCTCGGCGAGCAGGGACGGCCCTGCCGCCCCTGCCGCACCGGTAGTACCGGCGGCCCCGGTCGCCCCGGCCGTACCGGCCGTACCGGCGAGTTCCCGCGCCTCGGCGAGGTGGCTCTCCGCCTGTCCCGGCCGGCCGCCGAGCCAGGCAGCGGTGGCGGCGTCGGCGAGCCGCCGGGCCCGGACGGCCGGGTCGGGGGTGAGATCGGCGGACCTGGCCAGCGCGGCGGCGGCGTCGGCGTACCCGCCCCGCTCGCTGGCCCGGCCCGCCAACGCGGCGAGCGCGTCGGCGACCTCGGCGTCGCGGCCGGTCGCCGCGGCGGCCCGGTGCCAGGCGCTCCGGTCCTCGTCCCCGGCACGGGACAGCTCCTCGGCGAGGCTCGCGTGCGCGCGGCGCCGTTCGGAGGGCGAGGCCGCCGCGTACACCGCCGAACGGACCAGCGGGTGCCGCAGGCGCAGCCGCGCGCCCGCCACCTCCACCAGCCCCGCGGCCTCCGCCGCCTCCAAGCCCGCGGGGTCGCCGCCCAGCCGCCCGGCGGCGCGCAGCACCAGGTCGAGGTCGCCCCGTCCCTCGGCGGCGGCGGCGAGCAGAACCGGCCGCGCCGTCCCGGGCAGCCGTGCCACCTGGTCACCGAACAGCGTGGGGCCGACCGGGAGCGGGTCGGGCAGCGGCGCGCGCCCCGCCAGCTGATCGGCGGTGAGCAGTTCGGCGGCCTCCGCGAGGGCGAGCGGGTTCCCGCCGGTCAGCGCCACGATCCGGGCACGGACAGGGGCCGCGACGGGGGCCGCGACGGGGGCCGCGACGGGGGCCGGGACGGGCGCGGGCTCCGGCCCGGACTCGCGCCCGGACCCGCGCCCGGCCCCGCGTCCGGATCCGCGTCCGGCGCGTTCCGCCAGCATCGCGGCGGCGCTCTCCGGGTCGAGATCGCCGATCCGCAGCTCCGGCACGTCCCGCACCACCGCCCCGGAGTCCGCACGCATCGCGAAGAGCATCGCCACCCGGTCGTCGGCCAGGCGGCGCGCCGCGAAGAGGAGCACGTCCAGCGAGGCGCGGTCGAACCATTGGACGTCGTCGAGCAGGCACAGCAGCCCGCCGCCGTCCGCCGCCACCTCGCCCAGCAGCGAGAGCACCCCGGCCGCCACCAGGAAACGCGCGTCGGAGGGGGCCTGGGAGAGCCCGAGCGCCCCGCGTACGGCGCCGCGCTGCGGTCCGGGCAGCGACTCCAGGCGGCCGGTCACCGGAAGCAGCAGCTGGTGCAGGGCGGCGAAGGCCATCGCCTGCTCGGGCTCGGCCCCCGCCGCCCGCAGCACCCGCATGCCTCGCGGGACGGTCGCCCCCGCGTGCTCCAGCAACGCGGACTTGCCGACCCCGGGCCCGCCCCGCAGCAGGAGCGCGCCTCCCGCGCCCCGTGCCGCGGAGGTCACGGTCTCAGCGACCGCCGCCTCTTCCGCCGCTCGCCCCCACAACATGCGTCGATTGTCCCGTACGGGCTTCACGTGGGCGGGCGGCGGTGGGACGGCCGCCGGGGTGCGGGGGTCTCCGAAGGCCGTCCGGGGGTCGCCGAAGGCTGCCGGGGGGCCGGGGGCCGGGGGTCAGCCCTGGCGGAGGGCGCCGGCGGGCAGGCGGACGGTCACGTTGATCCGGTTCCAGGCGTTGATCGTGGAGATCGCCATGACCAGCGCCACCAGGTCCTCCTCCGAGTAGTGTGCGGCGGCCTCGTTCCAGACCGCGTCCGGGACGCCGTCGGGGTTGTCGGCGATACGGGTGGCGGCCTCGGCGAGGGCCAGCGCGGCGCGCTCCTCGTCGGTGTAGTACGGGGCCTCGCGCCAGGCGGCCACCGACCACAGCCGCTCGTCGCTCTCGCCTTCCTTCTTCAGGTCATAGGCGTGCATGTCCACGCAGAAGCCGCAGCCGTTGATCTGGCTGACCCGGAGCTTGAGCAGGTGCAGGGTGGTGGAGGGGATGCCGGTCCCGGCCAGGAAGGCCTCCAGGTCCAGCATCGCCTTGTAGGCGTTGGGTGCGATCTTGGCGATGTTGGGGATCCGTGCCTGCATGTGCCGTTCCTTTCGATGATCTAGATACTTGTTATCCAGATTTGGGAGCTGCCCGCCCGTGGCCATGCGCCAGAGGGGAGGGGGTCAGAGGGACAGGGGGTCAGGAGGCAGAGGGGGTCAGAGGGATAGGGGGCAGAGGGTCAGGTGCGGGCGTACCAGTGGCGGAGCCATTCGCCGAGCCGCGGGACCTGGTCCTCGGCCTCGGCCCGGACGTCGGCGAGGGTCTGCTCGGCCAGCGCCCGCCGCCAGGCCAGCTCGGCCCGCCGCATCGCGGTGCTGACCGCGCACGGTCGGCGGAACGCCTTCTCGGGACTCTCCGCGCCCGCGCCGCGCTGCCGGATCTCGGTGCACTGGAACGCGGGGTCGGGGCCCTCGATCGCGGTGACCACGTCCATCATCGTGATCCGGTCCAGCGGCCGGGCCAGCCGGAAGCCGCCCCGCGCGCCCGCCGTCGAGGTGAGGATCCCGGCCCTGACCAGGGCCTGGAGCTGCTTGTTGAGGTACGGGGGCGGGAGGTCGTAGCCGGCGGCGAGCCGGGTCGTGGGCACCGGCCGCTCCTCGTCCAGCCAGTCGAGGAGCAGGCACACGTGCACCGCCCACTCGACACCCTCGTTCATCCGCACGGCGCTACCCCCGCGGATCTCGTGACGTACGGGTGAGCTCGGCGACCAGGCGGGCGGTGTCCTCGGCGTCCAGTTCGATGCCGAACAGCTCGGCGAGCGCGTCCGGCACCTCTCCGGGCTCCAGGTCACGGTGCCGGACGGGGTCGGCGCGGCCGTCGGCGTGGACGGTCTTGAGCCTGGTGTCGTCCAGCTCGTGCTTGGTCTCGGCGTCCAGGTACTGCGCGTAGGCCCGGCCGGTGAACGGCGACCGCGGGTGGGTCGAGACGAAGTGGCTGCCCACCTCGTAGTCGATCCGGTACGCCGGGGCCAGGGCGAACGAGTGCCGCAGCAGCCACCCCTCCGGCCCGTGCTGGTGGAGCGCCCAGCGTTCGACGGGCAGGCCGCTCATGGACGTGGCGATCCGTTCCAGCCGGAACGCCCAGCCGCCCTGCGCGGACTCCGCGCCGTCGACGAAGCGGAGGGGCTCCAGGGGGCCGGCGCCGAAGCCGACGTCGCAGAGCCACGTCCCGCCCTCCACCTCCACGCGCAGCAGCGCGTGCGTCGCGGGAAGGAGCTTCTCGATCCCCATGGAGACCCGGGCCGACAGCGCGGTGAAGGTGAACCCGAGCCGTTCCAGGGCCGCGGCGAACAGCTCGATGTGCTCGAAGCAGTAGCCGCCGCGCCGCCGGTGGACCATCTTGTCCTGGAGGGCCTTGACGCCCAGTACCACGGGCCGGCCCAGCACGATCTCCAGGTTCTCGAACGGGATCGAGGTGACGTGCGCGCGCTGCAGCTCCCGCAGCGTGGCGAGCGTGGGCGTGCGGTCGCCGCCGTACCCGATCCGCGCGAGGTAGGCGTCGAGGTCGAGCTCCTCGCCCTGCCAGGCCAGGTCGCCGGGCGCGTGCGTCATCAGCCCCCCTCAATCTGGATGATCTACGTCTAGATTAAACCATGCCTCCGGACGGCTGTCACGGCCGCGCGCGAACGCGGCGGCGAAGGCCGTCCCGCCCAGCGCGTCCCGGGCTCGGGCGGAGATCCGGTCGACGTCCGCCCGCTCGGCCGGCGGCAGCGGGGCGCCGGCGGACGCGCGGGCGGCGCCGGCCGTCCCGAGCAGGCGCGCGGCCCGCGCGTGCTCACCGGCCAGGGCCCGGGCCCCGGCCAGCCCCTCCAGGGCCAGCGCGACCGCCCGCGGGTCGCCGGTCGCGGCGGCCGCCTCGAACCCCTCGCGGTGCAGGGCCAGCGCGCGTTCGGCGTCCCCGCGCTCCTCGGCGACGAACCCGAGCTGGGCCAGAACGAACGCGACCCCCGAATGCCCGCCCACACCGCGCAGCCAGCCGAGACAGGCCCGCAGATGGGCCTCGGCCGCGTCGTGGTCGCCGCGCCGCCGGGCCACCAGCGCCAACCCGATCTCGGCGAACTCCAGGGCTGATCGCGCGGCCAGCTCGCCGGCCTGACGCCGGGCGCGTTCGTGCAGGTCGCGCGCCCGTTCGAGATCACCCTCCAGCAGCGCGATCCGGCCCAGCGCCGCGAGCTGGAACGCGACCTCGTCCCCCATCCCCAGCTCGCCGGCCAGCCGCAGGGTTTCCCGCCGGAGCGCGGCCGAACGCCCGTAGTCTCCGGTGATCTCGGCATGGCGGCTCAGCGCGTCGGTGGCCTCCAGCAGCCCCCAGCGATCGCCCACCTCCCGGAACAGGGCCAGAGCGTCCGCGCCTTCGCGGGCGAGCGCGTCCAGGTCGCCCCGGACCATCGCCTGCCTGGCCCGGGTGGTCAGCGCGGCGGCCGTCCCCCAGCGGTCGCCCCGCGCGCGGAACACGGCCAGCGCGCGGCCGACCCGTTCCGCGTTCGCCTCCAGGTCGCCGTACGGCCAGTGGACGTGGCCGAGGAACCACTCCGCCCTCGCGCGTTCCAGTGGCGCCTCGAGATCGTCGTACGCGCGCAGCGCCGCCAGCCTCAGCCGTTCGGAGTCGTGGCCCTCGCCCGAGGCCATCACTATCCCGGTGTGCCAGGTCAGGGCCTCGGCCCGCCGTAGCCGCCCGTCCGTTCCGCTCGTGTCGTCCGTTCCGTTCGGGGCCGTTCCGCTCGTGTCGTCCGTTCCGGCCGGGGCGGGGACCGCCAGCGCGGCGGCCAGCGACCGGGCCGCCGCGCCGTGCCGGCCGCGCAGGTACCAGTACCAGGCGAGCGCGTTGACCAGGCGCAACGCCTGCCCGGCGGCACCGTCCGCGATCACCTGGTCCAGCGCGGCCCGCAGGTTGGCGCCCTCGCGGTCGAGCACGCCGAGCCAGTGCGCCTGCTCGGGGCCGCGCAGCCGGGGCGCAGCGCGTTCGGCGAGGCGGATGTAGTAGCGGGCGTGGCGGCGGCGCAGCCGGTCGTACTCGCCCGCCTCGCGCAGGCGCTCCAGGCCGTAGGCGGCGACCGACTCCAGCAGCCGGTAGCGGACCGTCCCGTCATCGGTCACGGTGACCAGCGAACGGTCGACCAGGCGCGCGAGCAGCTCGGCGACCTCGGGATCGGCGGCGAGGCCGTCCTCGCCCCCGTCGCCCCCGTCGCCCCCGTCGCCCCCGTCGCTCCCGTCGGTCCCTTCGCCCCCGTCGGCGCCGACGTGCTCGGCGGCCTCCAGCGTGCAGCCGTCCGCGTGGACGGCCAGGCGGCGCAGCACGCGCCGTTCGGGCTCGGGCAGCGGCTCCCAGCTCCAGTCGATCACCGCGCGGAGGGTCCGCTGGCGCGCCGGGACGTCCCGGCGGCCGGACGCCAGCACCCGGAACCGGTCGTCGAGCCGGGCGGCCAGCTCGCGCACGCCCAGCGCGCGGACCCGGGTCGCCGCCAGCTCCAGCGCGAGCGGGATGCCGTCCAGCCGCCGGCAGATCGCCGCGACCGCCGGAGCCGTCGCCGCGTCCAGGACGAACCCCGGCGCCGCCGCGGTGGCCCGCGCGACGAACAGCCGCACCGCACTGGACCCGGCCAGCTCCGCCGGCTCCGCCGGCTCCGGCGGGCTCGCCGGGGGCGTCTGGTCAACCGGGTGCGCCGGGGGCCTCCGGCCTCTCTGGCGCATCTGGTCCATCCGGTCCGCTGGGTAAGCCGGGTATGCGTCCGCGCCGTGGCCGGGGCCGGGGGCGCCGGGCGTGTCCAGCGGCGGTACGACCTTGAGCCGCTCGCCCTCGACGCCCAGCGGCTCGCGGCCGGTGGCCAGGATCCGCAGGCCGGGCGCGGCGGCCAGCAGCCGCGCGGCCAGCTCGGCGGCGGGCGCGACGACGTGCTCGCAGTTGTCCAGGACCAGCAGCGTCCGGCGGTCCCGCAGCGCGGCGGCGAGCCGGTCCGCCGGGCCGGCCGGGCCGGGGTCGTCCCGGAGCCCGAGGACGCCCGCCACGATCTCCGCGAGCGCGCCGGTGCCGACCGGGCGAGCGGACGCCGGCTCCACGCGCACGGGTGCCAGCTCCACCAGCCACACCCCGTCCGGGTACGGCCCCGCGCGGGCGGCGGCCTCCAGGGCCAGGCGGGTCTTGCCGACCCCGCCGGGGCCGGTCAGCGTCACCAGCCGCGCGGCACCGAGGAGGCCGAGGACCTCGGCGACCGCCTCCTCGCGGCCGATCAGCTCGCTCAGCGGCGCCGGAAGATTGGTGGTCCGGCGCTTCGGCTGGGGACGGCCGCGGTCCCGCGAGTCGCGCTGCGCGGGTGGCGAGGGCTGCGCGGGTGGCGAGGGCTGCGCGGGTGGCTGGGATGGCGTGGGCGGGGCGAGGGACGGGTCGTGGGTGAGGATCGCCTGGTGGAGCGCGGCCAGGTCGGGACCGGGGTCGACGCCCAGCTCGTCGGCCAGGCGGAGGCGCAGGTCGTGGTAGCTCGCGAGCGCGTCGCCCTGCCGTCCGGCGAGGTAGAGGGCCCGGACGTACGCGGCGCGGAGCCGTTCGCGCAACGGGTGCAGCTCGACCGGCGCGGCCAGCTCGGACACCACGAGCGCGTGCTCGCCCAGGCGAAGCCGGGTCTCGGCCAGCTCCTCCAGTGCGGCCAGCCGTCGTTCCTCCAGGCCCGCGACCGCCCCGCGCGCGAACTCCGCGTCGGCGAAGTCGGCGAAGGCCGGGCCGCGCCACAGCGCCAGGGCGTCCGCGAGGAGGTCCGCCCTCGCCTCCGGATCGGCCGCCCCACCCGCCCGTGCGAGCAGGTCGGCGAAGCGTTCCGCGTCCACCGCTCCGGTGTCGAGCGCGTACCCGGGCGGCCGGAGCGCCACCAGTTCCCGCGCGCCCGGCTCCGCGCCGTCCAGGATCCCGCGCAGCTGCGACACCCGCGCCTGAAGCGTGCCGGTGGGATTGCGCGGAGGCCGTTCGCCCCATAGGTCGTGGACGAGCCTGTCGGCGGGGACGGGACGTCCGGGCGTGGTGAGCAGATCGGCCAGCAGCGCCCTGACCTTCGTCTCGGGAACGTGGACGGGACGGCCGTCGTCCGTCCACACGGCCAGTGGACCGAGCACCCCGAAACGCACGGCGCCAGGGTAGCCGCCCTCACCGACAGGACCCGTAGTAGATCCGAAGCGGTTCCGTAGCGCCGGTCGCCAGTGTGGTGGTCCGACGAAAGGAACACCCAATGACCGCACAGAACCTTGCCCCTGTCACCGTCATCGGCCTTGGCCCCATGGGGGCGACGATGGCCGAGACGTTCCTCGCCAATGGGCACCCGACCACGGTGTGGAACCGTACGGCCGCCAAGGCCGAACCCCTGGTCGCCAAAGGCGCGACCCACGCCCCCACACCCGCCGACGCCCTCGCCGCGGCCGAACTGGTCGTCATCAGCCAGATCGACTACCGGGCCATGTACGACTCCCTCGGCCCGGCGACCGATGCCCTGAAGGGGCGTGTGCTGGTCAACCTCAGCTCGGGCTCCCCGGCGGAGCTGCGCGCAGCCGGTGAGTGGGCCGCCGCGCACGGCGCCGACCTGGTCACCGGCGGCATCATGGTCCCGCCGCCGGGTATCGGGAAGCCGGGCTCGTACGTCTTCTACAGCGGACCCGAGGACGTCCTCGGCCGCCACCGGGACGCGCTCCAGGTGCTCGGCGACATCTCCCACGTCGGCGAGGACCACGGGCTGGCGATGCTCTACTACCAGGCGCAGCTCTTCATCTTCTGGTCCACGCTCACCAGCTACATGCACGCCACGGCCCTGCTCGGCACCGCGGGCGTGAGCGCTGGGGAGTTCCGGCCGTTCGCCGCCCAGACGGTGCGCGAGCTGGCCGAGGACGGCCCGATGGGCTTCCTGAAGATCCTCACCGAGGAGATGGAGGCCAGGACGTATCCGGGCGAGCTGAACAGCCTCCGGATGCAGGCCGTCGGCATGGACCACGTCGTGGAGGCCAGCTGCGACGCCGGTATCGACACCGCCCTGCCCTCGGCGCTGCGGGACCTGTTCGCGCGGGGTGTCGCGGAGGGGTACGGCGACGACGGGCTCGGCAGCGTCTTCGAGGTCATCCGGAAGCCCGCTGCCCAGAGCTGAGCCACCGGCCGCCACGGCCCCGGCACGCGGACGGGCCGGCCGCCACCACGCGGGCGGGCCGGCCGCCACGGCGCCGGCCCGCCCGCGTCGCGCGCGCGCCGCCTGCCCGGCCGGGGAGCCGAAAGTGAGCGGGCCGGCCGCGACCGGAGAAGAACGCAGGTCAGGGGCCCTTTTCGGACGCGGCGAATGCGAGTACCGAAACCTGATGATTACTCGCATTATTGGGGGACCGGAACCCCTGCCGAGGAGCCCCGTCCCATGCTGTCCGACCTGCTGGAGTACGGCCTGCGCACCGCGCCCGGCCTCGCGCTCTTCGGTGTCTGCTACGCCCTGGTTCGCAGGGATCGTGATCCGCTGTTGCGCATCGCGGTGCTGATCCTCGGGTTCGTCCTCCTCCGGGACGCGATGACCCCCCTCGGGTTCTGGCGGTTCGGTGTGACGGACGGCGGGGCGGCCTGGCTCAGGTTCACCGACGACTGGCGAGTACTGGCCGTCTTCGCCGCGTCCACGCTCGCGCTGACCGCCGCGGTGCTCCGCCTCGATCCGGGGCTGCGTTCGCTCGTGCGCTGGGGCACCCCCGATCCCGCGACCCTCGCGTGGGGCGCGGCCGGGGGTGTCCTGGCCGCAGGGCCGGTGCTGCTGCTGGCGACGCTCCAGCCGCTCCACGAGCGCGGCGGGGAGGTGGCGGCCACGCTGCTGCCGATGCTGCTGGTCTTCGCCCTCGCGGGCAACCTCCTGGAGGAGGTCCTGTTCCGGGGCTTCCTCCAAGGGCGCCTGGACGAGACTTTCGGCGCCACACGGGCGGCGCTGCTGTCGGGCCTCCTGTTCGCCGCCTGCCATTCGTTCCTGGCCTCGACGGTCACCGACGTCGGTGCCTCCCTGCTGCTCTTCACCCTCTACGAAGGACTGATCTGCGCGTTCCTGCGCAACCGGCGCGGCGTCATCGCGTCCACCGTCGCCCACGGCCTGGCCATCTTCCTCCTGGCCGGCGCCCTGGTCTGAACGGACGCCGCCGCACGCTCCACGGCCAGGAAGCCTGCCGCCGGTCGATGGCCCCGGCGGCGCCGGGGCAGGGCCGAGCGCCCACCAGGAACGGCTCACCCCGGCCCCGGAGCACCGGCGGGAGTGCGCCATCCTGTGACCCATGACGACGAACGGCACCAGGACGCTCAGCGACAGCGACTTCGCGGTCCCCGTCGACGATCGCTACTTCGAGGACTACCGGCCTGGGGCGGTGTACGAGTACGGGTACATCACCGTGACCGAGGAGGAGATCCTCGAATTCGCCGAGCGGTTCGACCCGCAGCCGATGCACATCGACCGCGAGTTCGCCGCGTCCGGCCCGTTCGGCGGCCTGATCGCCAGCGGCTGGCACACCTCGGCGATCGGGATGCGCCTGCTGGTCGACCACTACATCTCCCGGGTGGCCGGCCTCGCCTCCCCCGGCGTGGACGAGCTGCGCTGGCCGTCCCCGGTCCGGCCCGGCGACTCCCTGCGGCTGCGCACGACGATCATCGACGCGCGGGCGTCCCGGTCCAAGCCGGACCGGGGGATCGTCACCACCGGCGGCGAGCTGCTCACCAAGGACGACGACCGGACCGTGCTCACGATGCGCGCCGTCAACCTGATCCGCCGCCGCCCGCAGCCCTAGGCTGCGTCTCAAGTCCCGGCCCACGGCGCTCGCCCGGCGCTCGCCCGGCGCTCGCCTGGCGGCGCGTACCTGACCGGGCCTGGGCGAGCGCGGCTTCTAGGCGGCGGGCATCTGGGCGTCGGGTTTCTGTGCGTCGGGTTTCCGGGTGGCGTAGGCGCGGGCCATGATGGCCATGACGGCGGCGATGGGGAGCCAGACGGCGGCCACCAGCCAGACGTTCTCGCCCCTGCCGCCGAGCAGGAGCGGAGAGAACAACCCGGCGAAGAACAGGCTGAAGCCCAGGCCCAGCGTGGCGCGCATGCCCGGCGTCGGCTCGGCGGCGGCGCGGCGGCGGCACAGCCGCCAGACCGTCGCGACCGTCATGAGGAGACCACTGGGGACGACGATCAGCGCCAGGATGAGGACCCGCGCGCGCATGTCGGCGGGGGCGTCGTGCGTCTCCTGGGACGTGCCTCCGGCCGAGATCTCGGTCAGCAGGCCGCGCCAGACGGTGCCGGTGACCCGGTCGCCCTCGCCGAGGCCGTCCAGAACAGGGCCGTTGGACGAGTAGAACGTCTCCCACCTGGCGCCGTCCGGGCCCGTCAGGAAGGCGCGGTTCGATTCGCTCCTCTTCTTGGTCAGGCGGACGCCGGACACGGTGAACTCCTGCGTCCAGCGGCATTCGGCGGGCCCGGACGGCGCGGCCGGGCAGCGCGGCGCCGCCTCGTAGGCGCGCAGGTCGCGAACCCCGTCCGGAGCGACGGTCGCGACGAGGAACGCGGCGAGCGCCATCAGGGCGACGCCGGCCAGCAGGGTGAAGACGGTCGCGACGGTCCTGCGGAGGATCCAGGCGAGGGAGAGGACGGCCATGTCCCCATGGTCCCATCCGTTGGATCTTGGAGCGCTCCACCATCCCCTGGGCGGGCAGCGGGCAGCGGGCAGCGGGCGGCGGGCAGCGGGCGGCGGGTCAGGAGGCCGGTGCGACCAGCCCCGTCTCGTAGGCGATGATCACCAGCTGCACCCGGTCGCGCGCGTCCAGCTTGGCGAGCAGGCGCGCCACGTGGGCCTTGGCGGTGGCCACGCTGATGGACAGCTCGGCGGCGATCTCGCCGTTGGAGAAGCCCCGCCCGACCAGCGCCAGCACCTCCCGTTCGCGTTCGGTGACGTTGCCGGGCGCCTGCCGTACGGGTGCCGGGGCCGGGGCGGGGGCCGGGCGGGCGGCGAACTCGGCGATCAGGCGGCGGGTGACGCCGGGCGCGATCAGCGCGTCCCCGGCGGCGACCACGCGGATCGCCGTCAGGATGTCCTCCAGCGCCATGTCCTTGACGAGGAAACCGCTCGCGCCCGCCCGGAGTGACGCGTAGACGTACTCGTCGTCGTCGAACGTGGTGAGCATGACGACGCGCGCCGGCTCGGGGAGCCCGGTGATGATCCGGGTGGCCTCGATGCCGTCCATGTCCGGCATGCGGATGTCCATCACCACGACGTCGGGACGGACGTCGCGGGCCAGGCGGACCGCCTCCGTGCCCGTCCCGGCCTCGCCCACCATGACGAGGTCGGCGGTGTCGGCGAGCAGCACCCGCAGCCCGGCGCGGATCAGGGGCTGGTCGTCGGCGAGCACGACCCGGACCGTCATCGGACGCCCTCGGGCACCGGCAGCCGGGCCTCGACCCGGAACCCGCCCTCCGGACGCGGCCCGGCGGTGAGGCACCCGTTCAGCAGCCCGGCCCGCTCGCGCATCCCCACCAGCCCGTATCCGGTCCCGGCCGGTCCCCGCCCCGTCCCGTCGTCGACGACCTCCACGACCAGCTCCCCGTCCCGGTGGTCGATGGACACCCGGCAGTGCCCGGTGCCCGCGTGCCGGACCACGTTGGTGACCGCCTCCTGGACGATGCGGAACGCCGACAGGTCGATCTCCGGTGGCAGTGGGCGCCGCTCGCCCCGCCACCGCACGTCGACGCGGACCCCGGCGTCCCCCGTCGCCCGGACCAGCCGATCGAGGTCGGCCAGGCCCGGCGCCGGTTCACGCGGCGCCGCCGCGGCCGCGGTGTTCGCGGCGTCCGCGGGGCCCGAGCCGGCGGGCGCGTCCCCGGGGCCCGGCTCGGCACGGCGGAGCGCGCCGAGCATCCGCCGCAGCCCCGACAGCGTCTCCCGGCTGGTGGCCTCGATGGCGGTCAGCGCGTTCCGCGCCTCCGCGGGCTGGGTGTCGATGACGCGCGCGCCCACCCCCGCCTGGATGGCGATGATGCCGATGCTGTGCGCGACCATGTCGTGCAGCTCCCGGGCGATGCGCAGCCGCTCGGCGGTGACCGCCCGGGCCGCGAGCTGCTCGGCGCGCTGCTCGGCCAGCTCTTCGGCGTGCCTGCGGCCCTGCCGGACGGAGTCGCCTCCCATCCAGGCGACGCCCATGGCCAGGACGAGCAGCACGAGAACGCCCGGCAAGGGCTGGCCGAAGGCCACGATGCCCGCGACGGCCGCCTGTGACCCGAGCACCAGGGCCGCGGCGGTCAGCGAGACGCGGCGCGGGCGGACGGCCGCGACGTACCCGGCGGCCAGGTCGGTGAGCGCCACGTGCAGGAACGCGCTCCCGCCCGGCATCTCCAGGGTCGCGACGGTCCAGCCGGTCACCAGCAGCGCGAGCGCGGGCAGCGGCCGGCGTCGCAGCAGGTACGCGATGAGAACGGTCTGCAACGCGGCCAGCAAGGTCACCACGTTGAGGAAGCCGTGGAACCTGGCCAGGTGCATCGTCTGGAACATCACCAGGGGGTAGAGGGCACCGCCACACCAGGCCGGGATCGCCCACACGGCCGGAGGCACGCTGCGGAGCAGCGGAAAACGGGGCGTAGCGGTCATGCGCCGATCGTAATCACCCGGCCTCCGTGACGGTATTGGCCCACGGGCGTACGCCCGTGGGCCAATAGGCGCTCCGTCAAATGTGGCCGGTGGCCCGATGCCCGGCGGGTGCGCTCCGCGACACCGTTCTCGTCGTTCTGCCGATTCCCCGGACGACGGAAAGCTGTGCCGTGAAACATTGGACGTCGCGTGCCATTCATTGGGTGCTGGCCATCGAGTTCGCCGGCGTCGTGGTATTCGCTGTCGCGTACCGTTCCCTGGACCATTACATCTACTGGCTGGGCGGGCAGGCGATCATGGACGGTGCCCGCCTCTACCAGGAACGGCTCGCGGGCCTCTGGTTCACCAACACGCCCTTCATGGCCGTGCTGTCCATGCCCATGGCCGCGCTGCCGCTGACCGTCGCCCGGACGGCGTGGCAACTCGCGTCGGTGGCGGCCTTCGCGTGGGCCTGCGTGACGACGCTGAGACTGGCCGGACGCCGCCCTTCGAGAAGCACGGTCACCGCGGCAGTGGCTCTCGGATTCCTGCTCGAACCGATATGGCATTCGGTGTTCCTGGGACAGGTCAACCTTTTTCTGCTCGCGCTCGTTCTCACCGATATCCGGCGCGTCTCCCAGGGGCGCGCGGCCGGAATCGGGATCGGAGTCGCGGCGGCGATCAAACTGACGCCCGCCATCTTCATCGTGCTTCTCCTGGCGGCCGGACGCGTCCGCGCCGCGGTCACCGCCGCCGCGACCTTCGTCCTCTGCGCAACCGCCGCCTACGCCGTCGCGCCGGACGCCTCACGGCTCTACTGGCTGCACACCTTCTACGACACCTCGCGGGTCGGCGTCCCGTACATCAGCAACCAGTCGCCCTACGGGGCCGCCGTACGGATTCTCGGCGGGGTGGACGGCGTCGGCGCCTGGTTCCAGGTCGTTCCGATCGCGGCCGGAATCTGCGGGCTGGCGGTGGCGGCCCTGTGGGCGCGCCGCGGCGACTGGCTGAGCGCGGTCGCCGTGACCGGTACGACGGGGCTGCTCGTCTCCCCCATCTCCTGGGCGCACCACTGGGTATGGGTCGTCCCCGCCCTCGCCGTGCTCCTGCGGAACGGGAACCGGAGGTCCGCGCTCGCCGGCTACCTGCTCTTCCTCCTGGCGGTGCCGTGGTGGACGCCGCGCGACGGCGGCCCCGACGAGTACGGGTTCCACGGGCTGCTGACGTTCGCGGCCAACGGATACCTGGTGGCGGGCCTGGCGTTCCTCGTCCATATGGCCGTCCGACTGCGCGGAACGTCCGGTTGGACGGCGGCGACCCCCGAACGGCAAGCCACGGTCACGGCGCGGCCCGTGGGATGGTGTGACAGAGGGTAGTCGTTCGATCGGGGAGCGTCATGGGTGGAGTGTGTCGCCGGGCACGGGTGTTCGGGTTCGTGACCGCTCTCCTCCTGCTCGGCGCGTGCACGTCCGCGACCGGCGAGGCGGACCGGCGCCCGGCCGTCCCGAAGGGCGCGGCCGGCGCGGTCGCCGGGAACGCCGAACCCGGCACGGCCGACTGGCGGATCGGCCGGAAGGGCGCCGAGCACGAGATCGAGGGCTACGCCGACCGTGTGAGCGTCCTGCCCGGCGAGCCGTTCCGGCTGTTCGTCTCCACGACGACCGGCGGGTTCACCGCCGAGGCGTTCCGCATGGGCTGGTACGGCGGCAAGCTGGCGCGCAAGGTGTGGCAGTCCGGGCAGGTCCCCGGCGTCCGCCAGCCGGCCGCCACGATCGACAAGAGGACGCGCACGGTCTCCGCGCCGTGGAAGCCGTCCCTGAACGTCACGACGCCGGACTGGCCCGCCGGGTCCTACCTGATCAGGCTGACCGCCACCTCCGGCGCGCAGCGGTACGTGCCGGTGACCGTCCGCTCGGCCGACACCGCCGGACGCGTCGTGGTGCTGAACGAAACCACCACCTGGCAGGCGTACAACCTGTGGGGCGGCTACGACCTGTACAAAGGGCCCTCGGGCGGCCTTGTGGACAGGTCGTACGCGGTCAGCTTCGACCGGCCGTACGATGGCAACGGCGCGGGCAAGTTCATGACCTACGAGCAGCCCGCCATCGCGCTCGCCGAGAAACTGGGCGTGCCGCTGGCGTACGCGACCGACAACGACCTGCACGCCCACGCCGGGCTCCTGGACGGGGCGCGCGGCCTGCTCACCCTCGGCCACGACGAGTACTGGTCCACGCCGATGCGGCGGCAGGCCACGCAGGCCCGCGACCGGGGCGTCAACATCGCCTTCCTCGGGGCCAACGCGGTCAACCGGCACATCCGGTTCGGCAACACCCCGCTCGGCGAGAACCGCCTGGTGATCTGCTACAAGGACACCGCAGCCGACCCCGTGTCGCGGACGAACCCGGCCGAGTCGACCCAGGACTGGCGGCTGCCGCCCAAGCCCCGCCCGGAGAGCGACCTCATCGGCATCCAGTACATCTGCTTCCCCGCCGAAGGCGCGTTCAGGGTGCTGCGGCCCGATTTCTGGATGTGGCGGGGCACCGGCGTGCGCGCGGGCACGCGGTTCCCCGGCCTGATCGGCCCGGAGGCCGACGCGGTGAACCGGGCGGGCCCCACACCCCGCCCCATCGAGATCGTCGCGCAATCCAGGATCACCTGCGGCGACCGTCCGGCCACCGCGCACGCCTCGTACTACACCACCGAGAGCGGCGCGGGCGTCTTCGCCACCGGCACCATGCGCTGGGTCTGCGCCATGCGGGGTCCCGCCTGCGGCCACGGCATCACCAAGGCCGGGCAGGACTTCGTGACCAGGAGCACCGAGACCCTCATCCGCGCCATGGCCGCCGGGCCGCTGGGCCGCACCTATCCGGCCCGCGACAACCTTGAGCACATCATGGACGACAAGTCGTCCTAACACGCCCATACCCGACGCGCCGTCCTTTCGGAGAATGGCGCCCTCGCCGACCGCCTCGACGCCGTCCTCGGCGCCGGCGGCCGGCTCTCGGCGAAGGCCCCCGAAGATGCTCCCGGAGGGCAGGCTGCCCTGGCGCTGTGACCCGAATTGGTTCGCCGGGTTGGTAGTTGGAGCGCTTGGATGGGGCGGTGACGTCCGTTCCGATCGTTGTAGGTGTGGTGGCTGAGCCTGTGCGGGTGCGCAGACTAAGCGATCAGGAAGGGCGGAAGCTGCAGCAGATCGTGCGCCGCGGCAGTACCAGCTCGGTGCGCTATCGCCGGGCGATGATGCTGCTGGCGTCCGCCGGCGGGAACCGGGCCACGGTGATCGCCCAGCCGGTCCAGGCCGACGAGGACACCGTGCGTGATGTGATCCACCGGTTCAACGAGATCGGCCTGGCCTGCCTGGACCCTCAATGGGCGGGAGACCGTCCCCGCCTGCTCACCCCTGCTGACGAAGACTTCGTCATCCAGACGGCCACCGCCCGCCCCACCGAAGTCGGCCAGCCCTTCACCCGCTGGTCGATCCGCAAACTCGCCGCCTCCCTGCGCCGCGTCCTTGGCCGCGCTGAAGCCGATCCGCGCCGCCCGGCCCGACGGAGCCCCGTTCCACGTCATCCTGGACAACCTCTCCGCCCATACCGGCGCGGACATCCGCCGCTGGGCCACGAGTTCGCTGGGGTGGACGCCCGCTCGTTGGCGCGGCCTGACAGCACTTCGTGCACATCGCCTCGACCCATCGAAGGATCCAGAGGTCACACTCTTGAACATCCGTACGACTCATCGCGCTCTGCTGAACTGTCTGCTGCCGCACGACAAACCGGACGACCTTGCAGTACGTCAGGGGCAATTCCACAACGTGGTCCTTGGCTCGGACCGCGTCGTGTGCCTGCCTCGCACCCGGGCAGCAGCCGCCCGGCTACCCGAGCGGGTGGCCGCGCTCCACGCACTCGCCGGCCTCGACCTCGGCTTCCGCACACCTGAGCCGCTGCTCCAGGGCGGCGCCCACGGCACCGACGAGGTGCCGTTCCTGGTACTCAGCCGCATTCCCGGGGAACCGCTGGAGACCGACGCCCTCAACAATGCCCATGTGGTCGACACCGTGGCGGCGCAATATGCCACGCTGCTGTCCGGTTTAGCCCGTGCTGGCACCGATGAGACGGTACGAGCAGCTCTCCCTCACGCCCCAGAAGGCCAGTGGTGGCGGTTCTCGGAGAACGTGCGCGCGGAGCTGTTCCAGCTCATGTCCGACAGCGGACGCCTACGGGCCGAGCGGGAACTCGCAGCACTCGACGACCTTCCCCACCTCACCCGAGCGGTGGTGCATGGCGATCTCGGTGCCGAGAACGTCCTATGGGAGTGGACGCACGGCCTACCGCACCTCTCCGGAGTAATCGACTGGGACGACGTCACACTCAGCGACCCGGCCGAGGACCTCGCAGCCATCGGCGCCAGTTACGGCCCTGAGTTCCTGGAGCGGGTGCTCGCCCTGGGCAGCTGGTCAGACCACGGACTCTTCACCCGCATAGCCGCGATCCGCGGCACATTCGCCCTGCAGCAAGCCCTCTACGCAATCCGCGACGGCGACGAAGAGGAACTCGCAGACGGCCTGGCCGACTACCGCTGAGGCACACCGGCACATCCGCTTCATCGAGCACTTCACAAGAACAGCAACCCGGCGAACCTATGCGGTCACCGCACTGGGCCCTGTTTCAAAGTCCCGGCCCACGGCGCTCGCCTGGGAACTCGCACCTGACCGGAACTTGGCGAGCGCGGCATCGCTTCACGATCTGCCCGCCGACGCTCGCCTTCGGCATCGCCCCACCGGGCGGCCAACGCGCTCGCGCGGTGGCCGAGGCCACTTCGAGGGCAGGTTGACGTAGCCGCCGGGCCGTACCCGCCCGGTGTTCCCGTCGTTGCGGTGGGAGCGACGGAGACCGTCGACGAGCGGGACAACGACGCGAGACGCCGGGCCGCTCTTCAGCTCAGGATCGCGCTGGGCGCGGGGGGGGGGGGGGCAGTTTCAGCGTCTCGATGAGCGGCTCATGACCTTCCACAAGAACGTCGGGGATCGCCTGGTTCCTCAGGGTGCGCAGCCTGATCGGTTTCTCGGTTGGGATGTCCGGCCGGTTGGCGGCCAGGTTCTCCTGCATCTCATCGAGGATGATGTTCGTCCATTTGGCTTGGATCAACCCGGACTGGGCGATACGCAGGAGCAGGTCACGCTGGGGTGTTGCCGTATAGGACGCAGGCGTCGTAGATCACCACGAACGTCATGGTCAGATGCCCGGCTCCTGGCCGAGTTCGGAAGGTTCGTCGGCGGCGGCGCGGCTCTGCGCCTCGGTCTTCCGCCGCGGCGGCCTGGGACAAGACGTAGGCGAGCAGGCTCACCGCCTCCCGGGGGAGGACGAGTGCCTCTTCGCCGCCGACCTCGGCCTGCACACGGATGTCTTCCTCGTCGGGATGCCGCTGAAGGTAGTTCTTGATCCTTTGGACGGCTCGCGCAGCCTGCCGTGAGTCGATCGCGCCCGGTTCTATGCGCCTGACCTGCACATTCGGCACGTGTCCCCCTCGTTCGTCCCGACCACATTAATCGCGGTATGCGTAACGAACGAAATAAACGCAACTCGCATCCCGGTCGGGCTTCTCGGGAGGCCGGTGTGACCGCGGTGCGTGGCTTTTCGTTGGCCTACGCGGGCGGCGGTCGGCTAGAGTGGTGATCATGAGGCTCTGACGTCACTCCGGCCCGCGTCCGAGGCGTTCCGCCCGGCGGGTGAGACCGATCGTCTTCGGCAGTGATGCGCCCCATTCCCAACGCTCGTGCTCCTCCGTGTCCGTCGCGCCCATGCCACGACGTACACGAGGAGGAAAAGCATGATCGATACCCGGCTCGGTGGGCGTACCGCGCTGGTCACGGGTGCCAACGGGCCTCTGGGCATCGGGGCCGCCATCGCCCGGGCCCTGGCGGCCGAGGGGGTACGGCTCGCGCTGTGCTCGCTGCCGGAGGCGCTGCCCGACAGGCCCGACCGCTATGCGCTGTCCAAGGCCGACGACGGGCGCCGGGTCCTGGGCGAGGTCCGCGCCCTGGGAGTGGAGGCGGAACTGTTCGAGGTCGATCTGGCCACCGTGGACGCCGCCGACCTGTTCGAACGGGTCGAAGGGGCGCTCGGGCCCGTGGAGATCCTGGTGAACAACGCCGCCTACTGCGTCCCGGACACCTTCCTGCCCGACGGCCGTACGGTCGACGGGGCCTCCCTGGACGCGCACCACGCTGTGAACACCCGGGCGCCGGCGTTGCTGATGACCGAGTTCCACCGCCGCCACCTGCGGCGCGGCGCGGACTGGGGGCGCATCGTCAGCATCAGCACCGACGCCGCTCCGGGCGCGCCCGGGGAGATCTCGTACTGGGCCACCAAGAACGCGCTGGAGAGCCTGAGCCGTTCCGCCGCCCTGGAGTTCGGCGCGGCGGGCATCACGGTCAACATCATCTCCCCGGGCCCGATCCAGACCGGCTGGCTGGACGGCGGTCTGGAAGGGGAGGTGGCCGCGCTCAGTCCGCTGGGCCGGGTCGGGCATCCCGAGGACATCGCCGACATCGCCGTCTTCCTGGCCTCCCACCAGGGACGATGGCTGACGGGGCAGACCATCCTCGCCGGTGGAGGGAAGCGGATGATCTGAGCGCGCCCTCCGTCGCCGGACGGTCTCAGGCGGTCTGGTCGAAGCGCCAGCGCGTCGCGGTCAGGCCGTCGGGACCGTAGCCGAACGCGCGCTGGGGCGTGATCCGGTAGAACCCGTACTCGGGGGAACCAGGCAGGCCGTCGTCGTAGGCTCCGCCGTCGCGCAGGGCGAATTCCCAGCCGAACTTGGCTTTGAACGCGCCGGCGATCCGGCGGAGCCCGTCGTCGTCCCTCACCCGTACCGCGTCGCCCTCGATCACGAGGTCGAGCACGTCGTTCCCGGCCGTGATCACGCAACCGGGGTTGGTCGCGAGGTTCCTGCCCTTGCGGGAGCCGGGGCGGGTGGTGAAGCACGGCACGCCGTCCACGAGGACCGGCAGGACGGGCATGGCATGGGGGCGCCCATCGGGGCGGACGGTCGACAGCCACGCCTTGGGAGCGGACTCCAGGCAGATCCGTGCCTCATCCCAGGACTTGATCGTCGCCTCGTCGGTGCTCATCGGCGTCGCGTCCTGCGCGGAGAACAGCAGTTCTGCGGTGGGTTCGAGGAAGTTCATGATCTACCGCCCGGCCGGTGTCTCGTAGTCGTCGTGAAGGCGCCACCACGTGTAGGGCTCGCCTTGCGGCCGGCCCTCGGGCGAGTCTTCCCACCTCTCCTGGCGGCCGAACGGGGTGAGGTCGAGGAAGGTCCAGTTGCTGCCGAGCCTTTCGACGCCCCTGCCCGAGGTCGTGTAGGTGCGGTACACGCTGTCGCCGTTGCGCAGGAAGACGTTGAGTGCGAAGCCGTTCCCCGTGCCCATGTCGGCGTTGAAGTCGTTGCCGAGCGCTGAGTACCACGGCACGGTCCAGCCCATGCGCCGCCTGAACGGAGTGATCTCGGCCAGGGGTCCCTCGGAGACCAGGGCGAGGGTCACGTCCCGGGCGTTCAGGTGGGCCAGGTGGCCGATGTTGTCGGTGAACATCGAGCACCCTTCGCAGTAGTGGTCGGTGCCGTGCCACATGAACGTGTAGACGATCAGTTGGCTGCGCCCCTCGAACAGGCCGGACAGGCTCGTCGGCCCCTCCGGTCCCTCGAACGTGTAGTCCTTCTCGACCCGGACCATGGGCAGCCTCCGCCGGGCCGCGGCGAGCGCGTCCAGCTCCCGGGTCAGCTCCTTCTCCCTCACCCGCAGGGCCTCGCAGGCGATCCGCCATTCCTCGTCCGTCACGACCGGGAGGTCGTCCATGATGTGCCGCCTTCCTCGGGTTTCCTCAGGTCGAGGCCGACGGTAACAGAGTCCGTTCCTAAAAGGAACTTACTCGATTAGGATGTCTCCCATGCAGCACCACCCGTTCGGTGACATGGCCTGTTCGATAGCGCGCACGCTCGACGTCATCGGCGACCGCTGGTCGCCGCTGGTGCTGCGTGACGTCTACGTCGGCATCAACCGCTTCGAGCAGATCCAGCGCGACCTCGGCGTCTCCCGCAAGGTGCTGGCCGAGCGACTGTCCTGGCTGGTCGAGAAGGAGGTCCTGGAGCGGCGGGAGTACTCGAGTCGCCCGCCGCGCCACGAGTACGTCCTCACTGACAAGGGGCTGGACCTGTGCGATGTGCTCATGGCGATCACCCGGTGGGGTGACCGCTGGACCGCGGGGGAGGCGGGGCCGCCCGTGCTCTACCGGCACCATGCCTGCGGTGAGATCGCCCATGCGGAGCCGCGCTGCGGGGTCTGCGGCGAACCGATGCACGCCAGTGACATCGACGTCCTGCCCGGTCCCGGCAGCCGGGCCTGAGCGTCGGCGGGGTGCGAGCCGGAGAGGCGCACGGACTTGCCCGGGCTCCCCGCCTGCCGGGCGCCACGTGGCTCGCATGACGAGTAACCACGTACGGCCGGCGGTCCTGGAGCGTGACCTGCGGCGAGTCGCGGGTGTCCGTCCAGGGCGGCGACTTGCCGCAGGTCAACGGACGGGCGGGACGTGAGGGTGAACTCCGGCCCCGCCCGTCACGTTCACGTGGACGGGCGGGGCCGGGGCGCCGGTTCAGCGACCGCGCTGGAGCTGCCGCGTGGGCATCTGGCGGGCGTTCCGGCGGGCGTTGCGGGCGAAGTTCGCCGACCTGAAGTCGGCGTTCTTGTTCTTGCCCTTCTTCTTCATGGCCTTCTGGAAGGGCTTGTCGTCACCTGAGTTCTGGTGAATGGCACGCATGAACTGACACCTCCGGGCACGCATGAATTCGGCCGCAGTGGGCCGACGGAAATGGTTCGAGGAAAGGAGCGCCTAGGGTGCACGCGGATCATCGCGCCTGGTCACGGGCATGACAGGGCATGGCTCGGCGACATGCGACGAGCATGTGACAAGGTGTGAACGCGATGGTCGGCGCCGACGGCGCTGAAGATGTGGGAGCGGGCCACGGATGTGTCGTGGCGGCTCAACCGGTGGGTATCAGAACTCCATGCCCAAATATTAGCCCGATGATCGGGGTGGGTGTCAACCCATAATTCCCGGGTTCTCTGGAGAGCCGGTCGCGCGCGTGGGATGAGGAATAATCGCGGGGATGTCGATGCCTCTGGAGACGATGCTGGCGCTGGGCGGGGTGTCGGCGCCCGCGTGGGGCTGGGGGCTGCTCCGCACGACGCGGGGCGCGCTGGCGGAGATGGCCGGGCTCGTCCCGCACGCGGAGGAGTGCCTGCCGGGCGGCGAGGGCGTGTACTGGGCGGACCTCGCGGTACACGACCACGAGACCGGCCGGGTCTGGACGGGGACCAAGACCTTCCTGCCCGCCCGCGTCGACGTCGTCCAGATCAGGACGGACGTGACCGCCGCGCTGATGGCGGACGCGCAGTTCCTCCCCGGTATCCCGGGGGCGTGGCGCGGCGTGGTCGCGGGCGTGCCCGGCCACGGCTACCTCGATCCCAACGGCGTCGGGCGGCTGCCCGTCCAACCGGCCGCGGTGCCGGGGGTGGCGGAGCACTTCCGGGCGTTCTTCCCGGTGCCGTCCGGCCCGGCGGTCCCGCCGGAGGCGGTCGTCGCGCTCGCCGGCCGGCTCGCGCGCGGCCTGAGCGGGAGGCCGTACGTGCTGGCCGCCTTCCTGCTGCACGACGTCCAGGGGCACCGCCACCACCTCGACGTGGTGCGGGCGGCCGGTCCGGGCTGGGAGCACTCGGGCAACGCGTGCCATCTCGTCCGGGGAGACCGAGCCGTACGGCTGGAGCACCTGTGGCTGGACGGGCGGTCGTGCGAGCTGCCGGTGGCGGACTTCCACGCCGTCCTGGACGCTTACGAGGCGCTGCTCGGCCGCGAGGGTTAGAAGAGGCCGTCCAGGTCGGCGAGCAGGCGGCGCTTGGGCTTGGCCCCGACGATCCGGTGGACCATCTCACCGTCGCGGAAGAGGCCCAGCGTGGGGAAGCCCATGACGCCGTACCGCCGCACGATCTCGGGGTGGTCGTCGCCGTTGATCTTCGCGACGACCAGGCGGTCACGGTACTCCGCCGCGATCTCCTCCAGAATCGGGGCGATCATCTTGCACGGGGGGCACCAGTCGGTCCAGAAGTCGACCAGGACGGGCTTGTCGCGGCCGAGTACCTCCGTGGCGAAGTTCTCGCCGGTCAGCGTGATCATCGTTTCCCTCCGGGAACAGGGCGCAGCCCGGGCAGGCCCGCGCCAGTTGCTCGGCCACCTCCGCCCGCAGGCGGACCAGGGTGCGGATGTCGGCGTCGATCTCGGCGAGCCGGCGCCGGTAGACCGCCTTCGACTCCGGGCAGGCGGCGCCCGCGGCGTGACCGGCCCGCAGGCAGTCCACGAACGGCCGGGCGTCCTCCAGGGTGAACCCCGCCCGCAGCAGCGAGCGGATCTCCTCGACCAGCCGCAGATCGGACTCCCGGTACTCCCGGTAGCCGTTGCTGGAACGCCCGGCGACCAGCAGCCCCTGCTGCTCGTAGTAGCGCAGCGCGCGCGTGCTCACCCCGGCCCGTTCGGCCAGCTCTCCGATCCGCATCGGCCCTCCCTCGTCCTGGCCGCCACCGACGCTATTCCTTGACATCGGCGTCAAGGTCAAGCCCCGGCCGGCCCGATTTCATCCCAGGGCCCGGTGCTGCAGAGCCCCGGCCCCTCACGCCTGGGGGGACGGGTAGCGGACGGTCAGCACCGCCTCGACGTCACCGTCGGGCGCGCTGTACAGGTGCGGGACGTCGGCGGGCCACGCGCCATGCCCTCCGGGCCCCACCTCCTGCGGGTCGGAGGCGGCGCCGGCGCGGGCGGTGCCGCCCAGCACGAGGAGGTGCTCCTCGGTGCCCGGAGCATGCGCGGCGGACTCCTGGGACGTCCCGGCCCGGATGCGCACCCGGTACACCTCCGTGACCGCGGCGGCGTCCTCGAAGCGCTCGACCAGGACCGCGTCCACCGCGCCGCCCGAGATCCCGGCGCGGGCCGCGGCGGGGGTCAGGACGGTGCTGAGGGGGACGCCGAGGGCGGTCGTGAGCGCGTACAGCGTCTCCAGCGTCGGATTGCGCCGGCCGCCCTCCAGTTCAGACAGCGTGCCCTTGCCGATCGCGGACCGCCGGGCCAGCTCCGACAGAGACCACCCGCGCTCGGCGCGCAGCTCCCGCAACCGCCGCCCCACCTGGCCGGCCAGCTCCATCTCCACCGCCTCCGTTGACCGCGCCGCCGCAGGCCCCTAGTGTTCCACATACGGAACGTTCTGTTTATGGAACGATCTTCCCTGGAGGTGGTGGTCATGACCGTGTCGCGCCTGCGGCACATCCCGGGCATCGGGGTCGACGCGCTCGGTGACGCGGCGGACGCCGCCGCCGACCCCGAGCTGCTGCGACTGGAGAACCTCGACACCGACATCCGGCCGCCGCGGATCGCCCTCGAACGTACGCGCGCCGCGGTCGACGACGACTCCGCCAACAGCTACCTGCCGTTCCAGGGCCGGGCGGGCCTGCGGGAGGCGGCGGCCGGACATGTCGGCGCCGTCGCGGGCCGCCGCTACGACCCGGCGACCGAGTGCGTGAGCGTCGCCGGCGGCCTCAACGGCGTGCTCAACGTGCTGCTCGCCACGGTCGAGCCCGGCCGGGAGGTCGTCCTCTGCGACCCGATCTACGCGGGGCTGGTCAACCGCGTCCGCCTCGCGGGCGGCGTCCCCCGGTACGTGCGGTCCGCGCCCACCGCGGACGGCTGGGACGTCGATCCCGGCGAGCTGGCGGCGGCCGTCGGGCCGGACACCGCCGTCGTGCTCCTGATGGCCCCGGCCATGCCCACCGGGGCCCTGCTCGACCACCGCCACTGGGACGCCCTCGCGCCGGTGGTGGAGGCCCACGGCTGCTGGATCCTGTACGACGCCGCGATGGAACGGATCCGGTTCGACGGCCGGCCGCCCGACCACCCGGCCGCCCATCCCGGCCTGGCCGACCGGACGATCACCGTCGGGTCGGCGTCCAAGGAGCTGCGCATGATCGGCTGGCGGGTCGGCTGGGTCGTCGGCCCCGCCCCGATCATCGCCGATGTCGACCTGGTCGGCCTGACCAACGTGGTGTGCCAGGTCGGGATCGCCCAGCAGGCGGTCGCCGACGCCCTCACCGCACCGGACGCCGCCGCCGATGTGGCCGCCGCCACCCTCGTCTGGCAGCGCCGCCGCGACGTCATCCTGCGCGAACTGGCCGGCTACCCCTGCGTGCGGCCGGACGGCGGCTGGTCGCTGCTCGTCGACACCGCCGCGCTGGGCCTGACCCCGGAGGAGGCGTCCGCACGGCTCTTCGAGCGGGGGAAGGTCGCCGCTACCCCGATGACCGGATGGGGGCCGAGCGGTGCGAACTACCTGCGGCTGGTCTTCGCCAACGAACCGGTCGAACGCCTCACCGGGCTGCGCGACCGCTTCCGCGCCGCCCTGGGCTGACGGGCACCCGAACAGGCGCCGCGGCGCTCAGCCGGCCTGTTCCTGCTCCCGTTCGGCCTCGGCCTCGGCGCGGAAGAATTCGTGGTCCTTGAGGACCTTCTTGCGCTCGCGCTTGGACAGGCGGTCGATGTAGAGCCGCCCCTCCAGGTGGTCGGTCTCGTGCTGGAGGCACCGGGCCAGCAGGCCGGTGCCCTCCACGGTGACGGGCTCGCCCGTGACGTCGAAGCCGTGGCAGGTCGCGCGGTCGGGACGGGCCAGCCGGGCGTGCGCGCCGGGGACCGACAGGCAGCCCTCGTCACCGTCGTCCAGGCGCCGCTCGCCGAGGTCCGGGAGGACGAGCGCGGGGTTGACGATCACGCCCTTGTGCGGCCGGTCGTCCTCGTCCGGGCAGTCGTACACGAAGACGCGCAGGTCGACGCCGATCTGGTTGGCGGCCAGGCCGACCCCGTCGGCCGCGTACATGCTCGCGAACATGTCCTCGGTGAGCCGCGCCAGCTCGTCGTCGAAGCGTTCGACCGGGCGGCACGCGCGGTGCAGGACCGGGGTTCCCACCAGCGTGATCGGCCGTACCTCTCCCGTGGTCATCCCAGCATGCTACTGACGCCGCGCCACCGCTCGGTCCCGGGGCTTCTGCGGGCGTTGACAACCGGGCGGCCGAGAAGCTGCCGTCGTTGACTATTCCTGTGGAGATCGCCGCGCGACCGTGTAAAGGGGGTGCGGGAGAACCGTTCGGGGGACCTGGGCAAGGGAGGTCCACGTGGGCGAGAGGGCGAGGTCCGCCGGGGCGAGGCCGGGGCCGGCGGAGGTGCCGGCGGGCGTGGCGGAGCCGCTGCGGCCGTTCCTGGGCGTGACCGCGGCGGAGATGGTGCGGGAGATCCAGGCCCTGGTGCCCGAGTACGCGCGGCCCCCGGAGAGCGACTACGGCCGGCGGATGCGCTGGACGGTCGAGCAGACGGTGCGCCACTTCGTCGACGCCCTGGGCCGGGCGGGCACCGGAGGCGACGAGCTGGCCGAGATCTACGTCGGGATCGGCGCCCACGAGGCGCGCGAGGGGCGCAGCCTGGACGGCCTGCAGACCGCGATCCGCGTCAGCGGGCAGGTGGCGTGCCGCCGCTTCATCAAGGACGCCCGGCGGCTGGACTGGTCGCTGGCCACCCTCGGGGAGATCATCGAGTCGCTCTTCGTGTTCCTGGAGCGGCTGGCCGGGGCCGCGGCGCGCGGGTACGCCGACGCCCGGCAGCAGCTGGCCACCGAACGGGAACGGCACCGGGGGCGGCTGCGCGACCTGCTGGTGGTCGAGCCGCCCGCCAGCCTGGAGGCGGTGCGCGAACTCGCCGGGGCGGCCGGCTGGGATCCGCCGCGCACCATCGCGCTGGTCGCGCTCGGCCCGGCGATGGAGGACCACGCGCCGGTCACCCCGCCGGCGATCCTCGCCGACTGGCACGGCCCCCGGCCCTACCTGGTGCTGCCGGACCCCGACGGCCCCGGGCGGGAACGTACGGTGGACGGGCTGGTCCGGAGCCGCCCGGCGGCGATCGGCCCCACCGTGCCGCTGAACAAGGGGGCGGTCTCGCTGCGCTGGGCCAGGCGCACGCTCGACCTGGTGCTGCGCGGCGTCATCCCGGAGAAGGCGCCGGTCGTGTGGTCCGACCATGTCTCCACGCTGGTGGCGTCCATGAGCGAGGAACTGCTCGACCTGGCCGCCCGCGCGCGGCTGCGCCCGCTGCTGGAACTGCCGCGGCACCGCAGGGAACCGCTCGTCCGGACCCTGCTCGCCTACATGGAGAGCCGCGACAACGCCGTCGCGGCGTCGGAACGGCTGGTGGTCCACGAGCAGACCGTGCGCTACCGGATCCGCCGCCTCGAACAGCTCCTCGGCGACATGCTGTACGACCCGGACCGCAGGATCGAGCTGCTGCTCCTGCTGCACACCTGGGTTCGGTTCCCCGACGTCCCCCGGGAACCGGACGGTACCGGCGGCACCAGCCCGCGCGGGGTCACCCGTTCCGCGCGTGGTCGCTGAAGAACCGCCAGATCAGCGGGCTCGCCCGCAGCTCGGGGTCGGCGCCCTGCCCGCCGGGCCACTCGTGCCCGCCCTCCCGGACGGTGCACAGCTCCACCTCGGCGCCGGTCCGGCCCCGGCCCGTCGTACGGCAGGTGGTGCGGGCGGTCTCCAGGGTGATCCGGTCCAGCGGCGCCAGCCCGCCGACCGAACGCCAGAAGTCCATCACGGCGGAGACCGGCGGGAACGGGTCCTTGTTGTTCCAGTCCTGGTTGCCGCCGCCGTCGTAGGGAACGGAGAAGTCGGCGGTGCCGTGGAAGGCGATCACCCGCACCGGGGCGTCCGGCGCGCACCGTACCGCCAGGGACCCCGACACCACCCCGACGGCCGCGACCCTGCGCGCCCGCTCGCAGGCGTACCGGTAGGCCATGCCGCCGCCGTTGGAGAACCCGGTCAGGTAGATCCGCCGCGGGTCGGCCAGGCCCTGCCCGGCCAGCGTGTCGATCAGCCGGTCCAGGAACGCCACGTCGTCGATGCCCGCCATACGGGCGAACCAGCAGCAGCCGCCGGCGTTCCAGGTCCTCATGAAGCCGTCCGGGTAGGCGACCAGGAAGCCGTTCGCGTCGGCCACCGCGTCCAGGCCCGTGGACTCCCGCATGTACCGCATGTCGTTCAGGCCGCCGTGCAGGGCGATGACCAGGGGCCTGCGCCCGGCGCGGCCGGGCGGTACGTGCAGGAGGTAGTCCCGCTCCCAGACGCCGTCCATGGTCAGCGTGCGCTCATGGGTGCCGGGCCCGGGGCGTTCGGTCGCTCCTGCGGTGCCCGCGGAGAGGCCCGGGGCGGGCGGGGCTCCGGCCGGCGCTCCGGTCAGCGCTCCGGCCAGGAAGAGCACGAGCAGGGCGCGCCTCACAGTCCTCATGACCCGTGATCCTCCGCCCGGGGGCGCCGCCCGGCTACGCACCCGTCCAACGATCGATCATGGGTATTTCGAGCAATCCGGATAAAAGCCCCGCAGGCTCGTTACACGCCCAGGGCCAGCAGCCCCTCCACGACCTCGACCAGATCGTCTCCCCGTACGTCGGGAGCGGCGAAGATCTCCGCGTAGCGGCCTTCGAGCCGCGAGACCCAGCCGGTCACGAGCCCCGCCCGCTTCGCTCCGTGGCAGTCCCAGGCGTGCGCGGCCACCAGCGCCAGCCGTCCGGCCGGGACCCCGGTCACGGACGCGGCGTGCCCGTACACCGCGGCGGACGGCTTCCACCGCGCGACCTCGCCGATCGTGATCACGCCCTCGACCAGTTCGCCCAGCCCGGCGCGGGCCACGAAGTCCTCGGTGGTGGACCGGGCCCCGTTGGTCAGGAACACCGCCCGGACACCGGCCTCGGCCAGCCGCCGCAGGGCCGGCTCCAGGTCGGGATGGGCGGGCAGGGCGGCGAACCCGTCCAGGACGTGCTCGATCGCCGGTTCACCGATCCGGTACCCGCCGACCGCCCGCAGCGCGCTCTCGGCGACGATGCGGAACGGCTCGAAGTCACCGGCCAGGCCCAGGGCCATCCCGTCGCGCAGCGTCCGGGCGAACCACGTCTCCAGCAGGTGCCCGGGCAGGCCCACCTCCTCGAACCGGGTCCGCAAGGGTTCCAGCGCCATCGACGTCTCGTTCACGTCGAACGCCACCACCCGGGGCCGGGACGGCATGTGTTCCTCCTCGCCGGAGCGCTCTTTCGGGCTCCTTTATCCCGTCCCCTATACAAAGCGAAGCGTCGCAATTCGCCAAGCCCCTTCCGGAAAGGCAGCACATGCCACGACGAGCGCGTACGGGACCGGCCGGTGCCATCGGTTTTCTCCTGCTCCACGGCATGCTCGCCCACCATGGAGGCGGGGGGAACTATGACGCGAGCAGGCCGCTCTACCTTCGTGGCCGCGTCATCCAGGCGCGGTACGGCTACCCGCACGCGCGGCTGCGCATCGAGGTCCCGTCCGGTCTGACGGTCCCGTCCGACCTTCCCGGGGTGGAAGGGCTGCGCGGCCACGACGCCTGGGCCGGGCCGCCCGAGCCGGAGGGCGCGGGCGAGGTCCGCGAACTGCTGCTGCCCCCCGACCTCACCGGCACGCTGGGCGGCATGCCCGGCCGCCCGCAGGTGGGGGACGACGTCGCGGCGGTGGTGTACCGCCGTTGCGAGGCCGAGGGCGACGAGTACTCGGGCGAGCTGCGCGTCCAGATGATCTACGCGGCCGGGGGCGCCCATCCGTACCGGGGAACGCTGACCCGTTTCGTGGACCGGTGCCTGCGCGGCGCCCGCTCCCGGCAGGCCGCTCCGGCGGCCACGGCCCCGGGCACCGGCGCCCCGGCGGCCGGTGCCGACGGCCCGCCGCTGTTCGTCCTCGGCGGGGGCGCCGCCGTGGCCGCCGGGTTCGCCGCCGCACTGATCCGCCTGCGCACGCGCCGGACGTCCCGTGAACGTTGACGGGTTCCTGGCCTGGCTGGAGGAGACCGCCCCGGCCACCGCCGTCCGCGAGACCCCGTGGGCCTACCCGATCACCGAGTCGGCCCACCTGATCGGCCTCGCGCTGATGGTGGGCGCCATCGCCGTGTTCGACCTGCGCCTCCTGGGCCTCCCGCGCCGCCTGCCGGTGAGCGCGCTGGCGGGCCACGCCCTTCCGTGGTCGCGCGCGGGTTTCGGGCTGGTCGCGCTGAGCGGGCTGCTGCTCTTCGCGGCCAACGCGACCCAGGTGGCGCATAACACGGCATTCCAGGTGAAGGTTCTCCTCATCGCGGCGGCGGGCCTGAACATCCTCCTTTTCCATACGGGCCCGTTCCGCGACGTCCGCGACTGGGACGACGCCGAACGGGCCCCGGGATCGGCCCGCGCCGCCGCGATCGTCTCCCTGGTCACCTGGCCGACTGTGATCATCTGCGGCCGGCTCATCGCCTATGTCTGAACCATTTCCGGCCCTACGTCCCGGGAATTCCTTTATGATCATCCGCTCGACCGAGCGACAGGGGGAGCGCGATGGGACGTCCGTGGGGACGGGGAGCGATCGGGCTGCTGACCGCCGCCGCCTTGGTGGGCTGCGGTGCCGGAGCCGGGCAGGTCGACGCGCAGAGGGTGGCGCGTGCGGCTCCCGGCGAAACGGGTAAGACGGGCAAGGTGGCCCTCCGTTTGCGGCAGACCATGAACGCGCTGCGCTTCCAGGAGGTGCTGGACACCGCCCCACCCGGCTCCGCGCAGGCCCGCACGATGATGAACGCGGTCGACAAGGAGGCGCAGACCGTCCGGCAGCGCCGCAGCCTGCTCGCCGCCGCCGACGACGCCAAGCCGATCGCGCAGCAGCCGCAGATGGACGCGACGATCATCGAGCTGGACCGGCGCGGCCGGCCCGTCTCCTCCGGCACCGTCCTGATGAGCCCGCGCCACCCGGACGGTGTCGTGGTCCCGGTCGACCGCGACCTGTCCACCACCGACGTCCGCTGGCGCCAGTGGGACGACCAGGGCTGGTACGCCGGCAAGGGGCAGGGCACCGTCGACGTCGTCCCCGGACGCGAGGGCGCCTCCGTCGACCACATGCTCGCCTACCCGGCCTCGGTCATGAAGCTCATGGTGAGCTTCGGCGTGCTGCGGCTGGTGGACCAGGGCCGGATCACGCTCGGCACCGCCTACGACTACCGGCCGGCCGAGGTCAACTGGCTCTGCGGCGGCCCCACGAACAAGACCGTCGGCCAGTACATCGACGAGTCGCTCACCTGGTCCTCGAACGCGGCCTCCTGCGCGCTGATCAAGCTGCTGCACGACCACCAGGCCGTCGACACGCTCAACAAGACGTTCCAGGACCTCGGCCTGGAGACGCTCCAGCTCAAGAACACCAACCCGACCACCGGCGGGCGCTGGACCAACGCGATCACCATGAGCTCGCTGGACACGGCCAAGCTGCTGACCCTGGTCAACGGGGCCCCGGGCAAGGTCTGGACCGCCCCGGACGGCAGTCCCGTGACCAGCGCCGTGCTCAGCCCCTCGTCCCGCCGCTTCTTCCTGGACAAGCTCAAGGCGCAGGGCTACAACGACATGCTCTCGTCCGCGAACCGCTGCGGTACCGCCTACCCGGCCCGGGGGATCCCGCACGCGGCCCCGTCCCGCTGGATCGGCACCGACGGCACCGTCACCGTGAACGGCTCCAGGTTCGGCGCCGACGTGCGCCCGTGCAACGCCAAGGCGGAGGTCACCTTCGCCCACAAGACCGGCTGGGTGAACAACGCCGCCGGGGACGCGGGCATCGTCAGGGCCCTGCCGGGCAAGGGCGGCCGCAGCTACATCGTCGCGGTGTTCTCCAACCTCGGCACCCAGTACGTGGACGCGAACCGCCCCTCCACGCCCGAGGGGATCTACCCGTACTCCTACACCGAGAAGTTCGCCGAGCTGGGCCGCGCCATCGACGCCTACGAGAAGACCCGCGCCCGGCTCCGCGGCTGACCACGCCCTGACGTCCCCGCCCTGACGTCCCCGCCCTGACGGCCGGTGCCGTGGCGGCCGGTGCCGTGGAGGCCGAGTCGGGATCGGCACCCGGCCCGGCCGCCACGGCAGGCGTCGCCCTGGCAGGCGTCGCCCTGGCAGGCGTCACCACGGCAGGCGTCACCACGGGCGGAGTCACTCCGTGACGGGGCCGAACGCCTTGCGAGTGTCGATCACTTCGCCGAACAGCTCCCAGCGTTCGCCCTTGAACCGCATCATCTGCATCGACTCGATCGGGAAGCCGTCGCCCTCGCCGGTGCTGAGCGTCACCCCGGGCAGCAGCATCGGGACCTGCACCTCCTTCAGGTTCCGCATCGAGTCCCGCAGGCCCTCCCGGGTCGGGCACTTCGCCGCCTGCATGGTCTTGTGGAAGCTGCTGGCCACCGCCCAGCCGAACGCGTGGTACGGCACCGACGGGTCGGCGCCCGGCGCGTACTTGCGCATCTTCTCGGTGTAGAGCCTCATCTCCGCGTCGTCCTTCCACTGCGGATCGATCGGATCCTTGTAGTAGGTGGCGGAGACGACGTTCTGCACGTTCTGGAACCCGACCGGCCGCAGCACGGTGATCGAGGCGGCGACGTTGTTGACGATGTGCAGCGGGTTCCAGTCGGTGAGCTTGGCGTCGGCGGCCAGCGCCTGCGAGCCGAACTTGGGCGTGGTCACGTTGAGGAAGACGTCGGCCTTGGAGCCCGCCAGGTTGCGCATCTGGGGCTCCACGCTCGGATCGGAGACCTCGTAGCTCTGCTCCGCGACGACCCTGACGCCGGTGCCCGCCAGCGCCTTCTTGAAGCCGCCGAGCAGGTCCTTGCCGAAGTCGTCGTTCTGGTAGAGGACCGCCACCTTGGCGTCCGGCCGTTCCTGCTTGAGGTACTGGGCGTAGACGCGGGCCTCGGAGACGTAGTTCGGCTGCCAGCCGATCGTCCACGGATGGGCGGTGTCGCTGCCCCACTTGGAGGCGCCGGTGGCCACGAAGACCTGCGGCACCTTCCGCTGGTTCGCGTAGTCCCACGTCGCCGTGGTCGAGGGCGTGCCGAGCGTCTGGAAGAGGGCGAACACCCGTTCCTGCTCGACCAGGCGGCGGGCCTCCTCGACCGCCTTGGGCGGCTGGTACCCGTCGTCGCGGACGAGGAACTCCACCTTCCGCCCGCCGATGCCGTCCTGCTCGGCGTTGACGTAGTCGAAGTACGCCTTGATGCCCTTGGGGATGTCGCCGTACGCCGAGGCTGGGCCCGACAGCGGGTAGATGCCGCCGAGCTTGAGGGACTTGTCGCCGATGCCCGTCGTCTGCTGCCCCTGGCAGCGGCCGGACGCCTCGGTGCCGCCGGAGTCCTCCCCCCGGCCGCCGCACGAGGCCGCCGCCGTCGCCGCGAGCAGCACCGCGGCCGTCGCCGCCGTACCGCGGATCGCCGATACACGCATGCTCCTACCCCTTCCGGAGGGTCTTGTCGAACGAGTGCGCGGCGCGGCCCGCGAGCCCGGCCAGCCCGGTCGGGGCCACGTACATCACCGCGATGATCAGCAGCCCGAAGATCACTCCTGGTGCGGCCTTGTTCACGTCCTGCGACAGGCTGGGGACGAACATGACGAACAGGCCGCCCAGCAACGGCCCCCACGCCGAGCCCAGGCCGCCGACCACCAGGCCCGCCAGCATGGTGATCGACAGCGTGACCGCGAACGAGTCCGGCGACACGAACCCGATCACCCACGTGTAGACGCAGCCCGCCGCGCCCGCGAGCATCGCGCTCCAGGCGAACGCGAACCGCTTGTAGAACGCGAGCCGCACGCCCATGACCTCGGCCGCCGTCTCGTTGTCCCGGACCGAGTGCAGGGCCCGGCCGACCCGCGACCGCAGCACGCCGAAGGTGAGCAGGAACGCCGCCGCCGCCACCGCGAGGGTCAGGAAGTACAGCCACTGGTCCTCGGCCAGCCCGCTCCAGGCCGGTGGCCGCGGCTTCTCCAGGGTCAGCCCCATCGACCCGCCGGTGACCGGCTCGAACCGTTTGAGCAGCGGCACCAGGAAGATCGCGATGGCCAGCGTGACCAGCGCCAGGTAGAGCCCGCGCAACCGGGTGGCCGGCACCCCGAGTCCCAGCCCGATCGCGAACGCCAGCGCCGCCGCGGCCGGCAACGTCACCGGGTACGGCAGGTCCCAGCGGTCCATCATGATCGCCGCGCCGTACGCGCCGACCGCGAAGAACGCCCCGTGCCCCAGCGAGATCTGCCCGGCGTGCCCGACCAGCAGGTTCAGCCCGAGCAGCGCCACCGCGTACACCAGCACCATCGTGAACTGGAACACCCGGAACGGGACCAGCTGGAACGGCGCCCACAGCACCGCCAGGAGCACCACCGCGGCGGCGATCCACCGCCACCGCAGTGCCGCGAAGCCCGCGAGCCCCTCCCGCGCGCTCATGCGCGCTCCACCTCCGCCCGGCCGAACAGGCCCTGGGGGCGCAGCAGCAGGACGCCGAGGATGACGGCCAGCGGGACGCCGATCTTGAGGTCGGAGCCGATGAACCCGACGTAGGCGCCCGCCAGCGTCTCGGCCACGCCCACGATCAGGCCGCCGGCCACCGCGCCCGCCGGACTGTCGAACCCGCCGAGCGTGGCCGCCGCGAACGCGTAGATCAGGACGCCGCCCATCATGTTGGGCTCCAGGAACAGCAGCGGTGCCACCAGCACCCCCGACACCGCGCCGACCGTCGCGGCCAGCCCCCAGCCCAGCGCCAGCGTCCGGCCCACCCGGATGCCGACCAGCCGCGCCGACTCGGGGGCGGCGGCGACCGCCCGCATGCCCAGCCCGATCTTGGTGTGCCGGAAGAGCAGGTAGAGCAGCCCCATCACCCCGCCCACCACGGCGAGGATGCCGAGCGTGGCGTAGCCGACGCTGACCCCGCCCGCCCGGAACGCGCCGCCGGGGAACGGGTTGGGGAAGTCCTTGATGAGGAACGACCAGATCCACCCGGCCGCCGCGTTGACGAAGATGAACAGGCCCACGGTGACGATCACGATGGTCAGCTCGGGCGCTCCCTCGACCGGCCGGATGACGACCCGTTCGATCAGCATGCCGCCCGCGAAGGACACCGCCAGGGTCAGGACGAGGGCCAGCCAGAAGGGCAGCCCGGCCTGCACGAACTGCCAGGCGATGTAGGTCGAGAACATCGCGAGCTCACCCTGCGCGAAGTTGACGACGCCGGTGAACCGGTAGATCAGCACGAGGGCCAGCGCCAGGCTGGCGTAGATCGCGCCCGCGCCCAGCCCCTCCACGATCTGCTGCAGGAAACCGGCCATGTCTAGATCCGGTATCCGAGGTAGGACTGGGCGACCTGCTCGTCCGCCCGGATCCGCGCCGCCGAGCCCGACAGCACGATCCGGCCGGTCTCCAGCACGTGCGCCTGACCGGCGATGTCCAGCGCCAGATGGGCGTTCTGCTCGACGACGACCACGGTGGTCCGCTCCTCCTCGTTGATCGACCGCACGATCCCGAACAGCTCCCGGGTGACCAGCGGAGCCAGCCCGAGGGACGGCTCGTCCAGGAGCAGCAGGCGGGGACGCAGCATCAGGGCCCGCCCGATCGCGAGCATCTGCTGCTCGCCGCCGCTGAGGCTGCCCGCCGCCTGCCCCAGCCGGGACTTCAGCACCGGGAAATAGCCGTAGACACGGTCCAGGTCGGCCTGGACGGCGGCCCGGTCCCGCCGCGTGTAGGCGCCCAGCCGCAGGTTCTCCTCGACGGTCAGCGGCATGAACGTGCCGCGCCCCTCCGGGACGTGGCCGACACCGAGCCGGGCGACCGCGTCCGGGGAACGGCCGGTCAGGGCGGTGCCGTCCAGCCGCACCGTGCCGCGCCCGCGGACCATCCCGCACAACGCCCTGAGCAGGGTCGTCTTGCCCGCCCCGTTCGGCCCGAGGATCGCGCAGATCTCGCCGCGCCCCACCCGCAGCCCGATCCCGTGCAGCACGCGGACGTCCCCGTACCCGGCGTGCAGATCCTCGACCACCAGGAAGCTCCCGCCGTGCTCCGTGTCCCCCGTTCGGCTCCCGCCCTGCTCCGTGTCCTCCGTTCGGCTCATGCGGGGGTCCCGAGGTACGCCTCGATGACGGCGGGATCGCGCTGGACCTCTTCGGGCGGCCCTTCGGCGATCTTGCGGCCGAAGTCCAGGCAGATGACGCGGTCGCAGACGCCCATCACGAAGCCCATGTGGTGCTCGACGACGATCACGGTCACCTCCAGGTCGTCGCGGACGGCGCGCAGCGTGTCCGCGAACTCGCCGACCTCGGCGGAGCTGAGGCCGTTGACCGGCTCGTCGAGCAGGAGCAGCGCGGGCCGGGCGGCCATGGCACGGGCCAGCTCGACCCGCTTGAGGGTGCCGAACGGCAGCCCGGCCGCCGGGTGGTCGGCGACGCCGGTCAGCTCCAGCCGCCGCAGCACCTCGTCCGCCTCGGCGCGCAGCCGGGCCTCCTCGCGGCGCACGGCGGGCAGCCGCAGGCTCGCGGTGAGGAAGCCCGCCCTGCCGTGGTGGTGCGCGCCGACCATGACGTTCTCGCGGACGGACATGCGCGGGAACAGCCCGAGGTTCTGGAACGTGCGGGCGATGCCCAGGCCGGCGATCGCGTGCGGCGGGACGGCGAGCAGGTCGCGGCCGGAGTAGCCGATCCGCCCGGCGCCGGCCGCGCACCGCCGGGTCAGGCAGTTGAACAGGGTGGTCTTGCCGGCGCCGTTGGGCCCGATCAGCCCCACCATCTCGCCGCGCTCCACGCGGAAGCCGACGCCGTCCAGCGCGGTGATGCCGCCGAAGCGGACGGTAAGATCGTGAACCTCCAGCATCCGGCCTCCTGGGGGTGGGTTCGGTGAGACCGCAGAACGGTGTTCTGGAGTAGGCGTCAGCGTAAAATCCGCCGTTCAGGCCCACATTGGGCACGGCCACCCAAGATCCGACCTGGGAGTTGTCCGCCGAGCACAGGGCCGGTCCCGAACGTGTCACGGCCCGTTGACGGTGCGGCGGCGGGCATGGATCATCCGGGCATGGCCGGTGGCTTCAGCACGGGAACGCTCACCGGTGCGGGCACGGTCCGTACCGAACGCTCACGAATCCTTGCCGAACTCCTCGATCGAGTGGACGAACTGGCGGACCGGGCGGTCACGGCGATGCGCGCGGAGATCCCCGCGTACCGGTCCCGGGACGCGGCGTTCCACGCGGACGTGCGCGAGCAGGTCGGCCGGCACTACCGCACCAAGCTGGCCGTGCTGCTGGAAGAGCGCACGGTCACCTTCGACGACATCGCCTTCAGCAGGCGGGCCTCGATGCGCCGGGCCCAGACCGGGCTCGCGCTGGCCGACTACATCAACGCGTTCCGGGTGGGCCAGCAGGTCTTCTGGGAGGCCGTGGTCGAACGGGCGGGCGGCTCGTACGCCGGTCACCGGGCCGCGCTCGCGCTGGCGTCCGCGCTCATGCGGTACTGCGACGTCGCCAGCACGCAGGCCGCCAACGCCTACATGGAGTTCCAGCAGTACGCGGCGGCCGAGGCGATCGGGGAGAGCCGGGACCTGCTGGAGGTCCTGCTGGCCGGGGAGCCGCCGGCGCGCGGCCCGCAGCTGGCGACCGCCCACGCGCACGGCCTCGGGCCCGGCGCCCGGACGCCGCTGGTGGTGGTGACCGCCGTCCTGGTCGGGCCCGCGCCGGCGCGTTCGGACGCGCGGCACGCGGCCTGCGCGGCGATGGCCCGGACGGGCGTGAACGGCCTGCGGACGCTGTCGGTCGTCCGGCAGTCGGAGATCGTGGCGGTGCCCGCGCTCGGGCCGGGCGCCGAGGCCGAGCGGCTGTGCGAGCGGCTGTGCGACCGGCTCCAGGAGGTACGGGAGGGCCTGCTGGCCGAGGGCGTCACGCTGGCGATGGGCATCAGCACGGTGGTGTCCGGGACGGCGCAGATCCCGCGCGCCTACCAGGAGGCCCGCGCGGTGCTGGAGTTCCTGCCCGAGGACGGCGGGGTGGCCGCGCTGCCGCGGATCAGCCCGTTCGAGTACATGGCGCTGCGGGCCGACGACACCGCCCGGCACCTGGTGGACCCGCGGATCACCGGGCTGCTGGCCGAGGACCGGGCGCGCGGCGGGGTGCTCACCGCCACCATCCGGGCGTTCGCGTCCGCCGACCTCAACCTGCGCGCCGCGGCGGAACGGCTGCAGATCCACCACAACACCGCCCAGTACCGGCTGCGGCGCATCCAGGAACGGACCGGGCGCAACCTCCGGCACATCGCCGATCTGGTCGACCTGCTCGTCGCGATCGCCCTCCAGGACGCCCTGCCGCCGGCCACCAATCCCGGGCGGCAAACACTGGTCTCCGCGACCGATGAGGGCCCCGCCGCGCCCGGCGTACCTTCGGCGCATGAACCTCGCTGACCGGCTGCGCGCCGCGGCCGAACGGTTCGGTGGACGGACGGTCCTCACGCTGGACGGGGCGGTGCTCGGCTACCGGGCGCTGGAGGTCATGAGCGCCCGGGTCGGGGCGCTGCTGCGGCGGCGCGGGATCCGGCCCGGCGACCGGGTGGCGGTCATGCTGCCCAACGTCCCGGAGTTCGCCGTCGTCTACTACGGGGTGCTGCGGATCGGGGCGGTGGTCGTCCCGCTGGACCCGCTGCTCAAGCGCCGGGAGATCGCCGCGTACCTGGTCCACTGCGGGGCCCGGCTGGTGATCGCCTGGCACGCGTGCGCGGAGGCGGTCGAGGCGGGGACGGCGGGCACCGGCGCCGACTACCTGTTCGTGGAGCCCGGCGAGTTCCGGCGGCTGCTGCGCGGGGTGCCGCCCGAGCACGACGTCCCCGCCACGGCGGACGGCGCGACCGCCGTCATCCTCTACAGCGCCGGGACGACCGGGCGGCCCAAGGGCATCGAGCTGACCCACGGCAACCTCGCGGGGAACGCGGCGACGGTGGCCCGGATGCACGCCCTCGGGGTGGACGACGTCGTTCTGGGGGCGCTGCCGCTGTACCACGCGTTCGGGCAGACCTGCGTCCTCAACGCCACCGTCCAGGCGGGCGCGCGGGTGACGCTGCTGCCGCGGTTCGAGGCGGGCCGGGCGCTGGAGGTCGTCCGGCGGGACGGGGTGACCGTCTTCCAGGGCGTCCCGGCGATGTTCGTCGCGCTGCTCGACCAGCCGGGCGTGTCCGACCTGTCGCTGCTGCGCCTGTGCGTGTCCGGCGGCGCGGCGCTGCCGCTGGACGTGCTGCGCGCGTACGAGGCGCGGGTCGGCCGCCCGATCATCGAGGGGTACGGCCTCAGCGAGACCTCCCCCGTGGCGGCCTCCAACCGGGGCGGGCCGGGCCGCCGGCCGGGGTCGATCGGCCGCCCGGTCCGGGACGTGGAGATGCGGGTGGTCGACGACGCGGGCCGCGAGGTGCGGTGCGGCGAGGTCGGCGAGATCGTGGTGCGCGGCCCCAACGTCATGAAGGGGTACTGGAACGACCCGGAGGCCACCGCGGAGGCCCTCCGCGACGGATGGTTCCACACCGGCGACCTCGGGCGGGCCGACGGCGACGGGTTCTTCTTCCTGGTCGGCCGGCGCCGCGAGGTGATCATCAGGGCGGGCCGCACCGTGTACCCGCGGGAGGTCGAGGAGGTCCTGTACGAGCATCCCGCCGTACGGCAGGCCGCGGTCGTCGGCGTCCCGCACCCCGAGCTGGGCGAGGAGGTCGCCGCGTACGTGGCGGCGCGGGCACCGGTGGACGCGGCGGAGCTGCGCGCCTTCGTGAAGGAGCGGGTCGCCGCCTACAAGTACCCCCGGCGGGTCTGGTTCGTGGAGGAGATCCCCACCACCCCGACCGGCAAGATCCTCAAGCGCGCGCTCGCGCCGCCGCCCGCCGCCCGCCCCGGCTGAGGACGTGCGGACCGGGATCGGCCGGGCTCACGTTCGTTCGGGCCCACGTTCGTTCAGGGGCTCGCGTTCGTTCAGGGGCAGGAGGACCTGGAAGCGGGTGTCGCCGGGCTCGGACTCCACCCGCAGGTCACCGTGGTGCCGGTTGACCACGATCCGCCAGGAGATGTCCAGGCCCAGGCCGGTGCCGTCGCCGACCGGCTTGGTGGTGAAGAACGGCTCGAAGATCCGCTGCCGGTTCTCCGGCGGGATGCCCGGCCCGGAGTCCCTGATCTCCACCATCAGCCGGTCGTCGGCCGCCCGCGTGGTCACGGTGAGGGTGCCCGTACCGCCCATCGCGGCCACCGCGTTGTCGATCAGGTTCGTCCACACCTGGTTGAGCTCCCCGGCGTAGGCGGGGACGGCGGGCAGCGTGCGGTCGTAATCCCTGACCAGCCGCACCCCGGGGCCGATCTTGCCCGAGAGCATGAGCAGCGTGGAGTCCAGGCCCTCGTGCACGTCGATCCACTGGTACGGCGCCCGGTCCATCTGGGAGTACTGCTTGGCCGCGCCCAGCAGCTTGGAGATCCGGCCGGTGGCGTCCTCGATCTCGCCCATCAGCGTCTCGGTCTCCAGGGCGTACCCGAGCCAGCGCAGCGCCGCGTTCAGGAAGTCCTCGCCGACCGCCGCGCCCACCTCGTCCAGGTCGGTCACCTCGATCCCGGCCGGGACGAAGATCGGGGCCAGGTCCCAGCCGTCGGCCACCCCGTGCTCGTCCAGCCAGTCGGTGAGCTCGTCCTCCCGGTCGGCGATCTGGAGCGCGGTCAGTTTCGGCGCGTCGGCGACCCGCTTGACCAGGCGCTCCTGGACGTCGATCAGCTGCTCCAGCAGCCCCGGCTCGATGTCCTTCTGGGCCAGCAGCGCCAGCTTGTGCCGCATGCCCGCGACCCGCTCGCGCAGCGACGCCGTTGCCCGGACGGCCGCCGCCGCCGGGTTGTTCAGCTCGTGGGTGAGCCCGGCCGACAACGCGCCCAGGGCCAGCAGCCGCTCGCGCTGCCCGACCACCAGCTGGGTGTTGCGGGTGCCGATGAACATCCCTTCGAGCAGGTGCGCGGGCATCGGGAACCAGTCGCGGAACCGCTCGGCGAACGTCTCGGCGGGCAGCAGGAAGAACGTGGTGTCGGTGACCGAGTACACCGACGCCGCGTACCGCTGGTCCTCCTCGCGGTCGCTCAGGAAGAACTGGGTGGCGCCGCAGTACACGCCGCGCTGGTCGGTGGTGTTGATCTCCAGCTCGTCGCCGCGGACGGCGCGGGTCATCCGCAGCGTCCCGGTCAGCAGCACGTAGAAGCAGGTCGCCGGCTCGCCCTCGCGGAACACGGCCGTCCCCTGCCGGAACGCCTCGACCGTCCCCTGCGCGGCGACCCACTCCAGCTGCTCGGGCGTCAGCCGCTCGAACAGGAACAGCGTCCGCAGGTCGTCGGCGCTCAGAGTGTGGGACTCCTCCGCTCGCGGCTCGCTCATCGTTCCTCCAGATACCGATGCACCAGGGTCACCGCCATGGCGCCCTCGCCGACCGCGGAGGCGACCCGCTTGACCGACTGCGCCCGGACGTCCCCGGCGACGAACACCCCCGGGACCGAGGACTCCAGGTAGTAGGGGTCGCGGTCGAGCGTCCAGCCCGCCGGGCGGTGCCCCTCCACCAGCAGGTCGGGCCCGGTGCACACGAACCCGTGCGCGTCGCGGGTCAGCGTGTCGCCCAGCCAGTCGGTGTGCGGGGCGGCGCCGATGAAGACGAAGACGTGGCCTGTCGGGACCGTCTCGGTCCTCCCGCTGCCGGCCTCGCACAGCGTCAGCTCCTCCAGGTGCCGGTCGCCGCGCGCCGCCACGACGGACGTGCGCAGCCGCACGTCGATGTTGTCGATCGCCCGGATCTGCTCGATCAGGTAGTGCGACATCGACTGCGCCAGGTCCTTGCCCCGCACCAGCAGGGTCACCGAACGGGCGTGCCGCGAGAAGAACACCGCCGCCTGGCCCGCCGAGTTGGCCCCGCCGACGATGTAGACGTCCTCGTCCTCGCACGCCTGCGCCTCGGTGGACGCGGACCCGTAGTAGACGCCGCGCCCGGTCAGGTCGGCGCAGCCCTCGGCGTCCAGCGCCCGGTACATCACCCCGGTCGCCAGCACGATCGAGTGCGCCGCGATCTCCGAGCCGTCCTCGAACCGGACCACCCGCGCCGAGCCGCGCGTCTCCAGCGCCACCACGCCGCGGGCGGTGAGCACCTCGGCGCCGAACTTGCGCGCCTGCCGCCGGGCCCGGTCGGTGAGCTGCGCGCCCGACACCCCGTCGGGGAAGCCCAGGTAGTTCTCGATCCGGGAGCTCTGCCCGGCCTGCCCACCGGTCGCCTTCTTCTCCACCAGGACGGTCCGCAGGCCCTCGGACGCCCCGTACACCGCCGCGCCCAGCCCGGCCGGGCCGCCGCCGACCACGATGAGGTCGTAGAACTCGCCGGCCGGGTCGGTGGACAGCCCCGCCGCCGAGGCGATCTCGGTGCCGGACGGCCGCGACAGCGCCTGCCCGTCCGGGGTGATCACCACCGGGATGTCGTCGGGCCCGGCCGCCGCGGCCTCCAGCAGCCGCCGCCCCTCCGGCTCGTCCACCGAGTACCAGCGGTACGGGACCGCGTTGCGGGCCAGGAAGTCGCGGACCCGGTAGGACGGCTCGGACCAGCGGTGCCCGACGACCTTGATCTCCTCCACCGACCGGTCGCCGACCGCCCGCCAGGTCTCCACCAGCGCGTCCACCACCGGGTAGAGCTTCTCCTCCGGCGGGTCCCAGGGCTTGAGCAGGTAGTGGTCGACGTCCACCACGTTGATCGCCTGGATGGCGGCCTCGGTGTCGGCGTACGCGGTCAGCAGGGCTCGGCGGGCGTGCGGGAACAGGTCCATCGCCTGCTCCAGGAACTCGATCCCGTTCATCCGGGGCATCCGGTAGTCGGCCAGGATCGCCGCGACCGTCTCGCCGCGCAGCTTGATCTCGCGCAGGGCGTCCAGCGCGTCGGCGCCCGAGCCCGCCCGCATCACGCGGTAGTCCCGCCCGTAGCGGCGCCGCAGATCGCGTGCGACGGCACGGGACACCGACGGGTCGTCGTCGACGGTCAGCAGGATCGGCAAGCTCATGGGACGCATCATTCCCGATAAAACGGCATTTCGCTCCTGCCGGAGCCGGTGGATCCGGGCACCCTCATTCCGGTCCCGCCGCTGGTCCGCATGGCCGCGGCGAGAGCGGTGAGCCGTCCGCGCGCCGACCTCACCGACGGCACGGGATCAGGGCTCCGGGACCCCCGGCGCCCCGATCCCGTCCGCGGAACGGACCGCCAGCGCCGTCGTCACGGTGAGAGGGGCCGCGAACAGGGCGGCCAGGGCCGGGATCGCGATCCCCGAGTCGTTCACCGCGAACCCGACGGCCGTGGTCACCAGGACCGCCAGCAGCGCCACCCGCAGGGCGGGCGTCCGCCGGAAGACCGGGCCGAGAACGCCGTCGCGCCGCAGCAGGAACGCCATGAGCAGGACCAGCGCCAGCGTCGCGGGCAGGGTGAGCCACACGTTCCCCAACGAGTTCAGCATCGAGTCCACCTTGCGTTCCAGGATCGGCCCGGCCCCGCCGTCCAGCATCCGCTTCCAGAAATCGCCCAGGTGGGAGCGGCTGTCCGCGGGGCGCAGCGAGTCGAGGTAGGCCAGCCCGCCCACCAGCAGGGCCCCGGCACCCCCGGCCAGCAGCACCGGACGCGCCGACACGCGGCGACCCGCCGCCCACAGCGCCAGCAGCACGACCCCGGGCGTCAGCGCGAGCACCCCGCCGAAGTCGCTGCCCCAGCCCGGCCACCCGTCCACCACGACCGCCGCGCCCCCGATCAGCAGGGCGAGGGCCGCCGCGCGGTGCCGGTGCCCCGCCGCGGCCACCGGGCCGGCCAGCCCGGCCGCGCACACCAGCGACGCCGTCGCGAACAGCGCGAACGTCAGGTTGCCGAAACCGTAGAACCGCCCCGCGACCAGGGAGAAGTTGCCGTTGAGGCTGTCGGCCTGCAACGGCGACCCGGCGATCACGTCCGCCGCCAGGGTCAGCGCGGTCACCGCCGCCACCCCCGTGACCGGGCCGAACGGGCGGCGCCGCCATGGCCCGGCCAGCGCCACGGCCACCACCGCGACGTCCGCCACCGCCACCGCCGCCGCCAGCCCCGCCGCAGGATGGCCGGCCCGCCACCACGGCACGAGGTTGGCGAGGTAGGTCGCGGCGGGCGCCGCCGCGGCGGCCAGCGCCACGTACCGGGTGGCGGTGAGGACCAGCCCGCGCCGTTCCGCCCGGCAGCGGCGCCACGCCAGCGCCGCCAGCCCGTACGCGAGCAGCTGCCCGCCGACGAGCACGATGTTGAATGGCGCGACCATGGAGCGCGCGACCCGGGCGGCCAGGTCCCGCTCCCGGAGCCGTTCGATCGCGGCGGCCCGTTCCTCGGGACGCGGCGCCCGGTGCGTCCAGGACGCTCCGGTGAGCCGCGCGGGCACGGGCGCGCCCGCCAGCCGCAGCACCGTGGGCGTCACGTCGGTCAGCGTGAGCAGCCCCGTCCGGCGGGTGGACGGCACGCTGAGGTACCCGGGCGCCGTCGACGGGCCGAGGTGCATCGTGACCCGCAGCCCCGGCCGCCCCACGTCCGCGACACCGACGATCAGGACGGTCGCGTTCTCCTGGACGCGGGCCAGCACCTCGCCGACCCGGCGGTCCGCCCGCGACAGCGCCGCCGTCCTCGAAGCCGCCGCCCCCGCCGCCCCCGCAGGCTCCGCCGCCCGCCCGCCGGTCCCGTGCGTGAGGTCGTCGATGTCCACGGCCGTCAGGGCACAGCGCTTCCAGTCATGGGCGCGCATGTCCCCGACGTCGTCGCGGTAGTGGTCGACCCGGCCGGAGGAGTCCGCGACCGCCAGCGCGCCGCCCCGCCCGACCGCGGTCGTGCAGCCGCCCGCCCGGTGGACGGCGTCGCCCAGCAGCCCCACCTGCGCGGCATAGGTGGTCGCCGCGTTGTGCGCCCGCAGGTCTGGATGACCGGGAACGACCGCGCCCGCGCCGTCCCGGCGCGGGCGCGGCGGCCGGCCGCACCCGCCGTGCGGCGGTTCGGCGCGGGCGCCCGCCGAGATCGTGAGCCAGCCGCCCGCCGCGCAACTGCGCGGCTCGACGCCGCGGACCGCGATGTTGGCGATCCCTCCCCGGTCGGCCGCGTGCCAGAGCACGGGCGTGGACGCCGGTTCGACATCTCCCCAGCGCAACCCCGGTACCCCGATCAGCACCACCCCGCCGTCCGGCTCCGCCGAAGCAGAGGCGGGTGCCGCCGCCGTCAGCGCCACACCCGTCAACCCGACCAGCAATGTCACCACAAAGATGAGGTGGCGGCATATTGGTCGCATATGCGTATGGTGCCACCGTCTTGACGTTTCGGTCGCGTGGGCATATGACCGAAATGAGCCAGGTTTCCCGGCGTGATTGATGAGTGCGGTAAGCGTCCACGAGCGCAAACTGCTCCCCGAATCGGGCGGCCGTAAGTCGCGCGCGACTGAAAGGGCTTAATACCCCGCAGGCATGGGAGCCGGCCGCGGGCGAGTTGGCGAGTCGGGTGGCGCGGGCGGCCCGATTTCTTCTCGGGATGGTGTCGAGAAGGCCGGGCCGGTTCCGACCTTCTCGTGACGGCGCCGGAAGGCGGCGCCGGCGAAGCGAAGGATTCTCGCGATGAGCAGGTTGGTGCTGGACGTGTCGGTGTCCCTGGACGGATTCACCACCGGGCCGGACGTCCGGGAGGAGGAGCCGATGGGGGACGGCGGCGAACGGCTGCACGAGTGGCACGCGGGGAAGGGGCCGGACGGCGGGGTCGACCTCGGCGTCGTGCGGGAGGACACGGCGGTCGGAGCCGTCCTGATCGGGCGGCGTACCTTCGACCTCGGCCTGGGGCCCTGGGGCGGCACGCCGTGGCCCGGCGTCCCGAGCTTCGTGGTCACCCACCGGACCAGGGAGGACCTTCGCGGCGACAACGGCGGGACGTTCGCGTTCGACGGGCTGAAGGCCGCGGCCCGGCGTGCCAAGGATGCCGCCGGGGACAAGGAGGTCTGGGTGCTGGGCGCCGACGTCGCCCGGCAGCTGCTCAGGGCGGGACTGCTCGACGAGGTGCGCATCCACCTCGTCCCCGTGCTGCTGGGGGAGGGCACGCGGCTGTTCGCCGGGGAGCGGGCCGAGCTGGTCCCGGTGGGGAAGCCCGTCGCCGGGGCCGTGACGCACCTGCGCTACCGCGTCTCGAAGCCCTGACGCCCTCTGGCCCCGCCCTTGGACGGTCTAGTCGTACTCGTCGAACTGGCGGAAGGTGTAGGGGATGTCACGCTCGCGCAGCCAGGCGCTGAACCGCCCTTCGATCTTGTGCGCCGCGTCGTCGTCCACCGTGCCCACGGAGGCGCGGACGGCGTCAAGGACGTCAACGGTCTCTCCGGTCTCGGCGGCCAGGCGCGGGACGTCCGCGGCGGCGACCGTCGTCCAGCGCCGCCACTCGGTGACCATCTCGCCGATCTGCATGCGGACCGCCCAGCCGGAGTCGGTGCAGTAGAGCGTCACGTCGCCGTTGCGGCAGAGGTAGACGCGCGCCCGGGAGCGTCCGTGGTCGTCGTCGTGGCCGCCCAGTTCCAGCGACCGTACCGCCGTTCCGGCCCGCTCCAGCTCGAGGTCTCGCCCGAAGTGCATGGAATGATCTTCGGGGGTGTCGCGGGCGGGGGTCAACGGGGGCGGCGGGCCGGGCTACGTTCCGGGCGTTCCGGGTACGGAGGGCGGGCCGGGGTCCTGGCCGGGGCGCGGCGGCCTGGACGGGACCATCCGGGACTCGAACCGTTCCATGAGCATCAGGAGGATCAGCGCCGCGAGAGGGGCCATCAGCATCGTCAGGATGGTGCTCACCTTCCACCATTGTGATCGATTCGTACTGCCGGAGTGCCAACTCGGAGCAAATCCGACAGATAGCCCTCTACCTCCCAGAACGGGGGTCAAACCAGATTGATCTCCGGGGTCGCGGGCCCGCCTCCGGGCCCGCGACCAGGGCGGTCACCGGGAGGCACCGTCACGGGCCAGCCGCCGTACGGCCGTCTCGACGTCGCAGGACGCGGCCCGGTTGAACGGCAGCTTCGACAGCAGCAGGCCCATGGCGCAGGTGTTGGTCAGCGCCGCGACGACCAGCCCGGCGCCGATCGCGGCGGCCAGCCATGTCAGGGCCGGTACGGCCAGGCCGCCCAGCACGCCGGCCAGCACCAGGCTTCCGGCGACCAGGCGGACCTGCCGTTCGAGGTCCCAGCGGCGCCGGCCGCGGTCGACCGGGGAGCCCGCCTCCTGCCAGGCGAGGATGCCGCCGTCCAGGACGTGCAGGCCGGACAGCCCGGCCTCGGCCAGAACGCGCTCGGCGCGGGCGGCGCGGCCGCCCGTCCGGCAGATCAGCACGACGACGTCGTCGTCGCGCAGCCGGCGGCGCAGCTCGGCGCCGTGCTCGGGGAGGTCGTCGAGAGGGACGTTGGCGGATCCGGGGATGTGGACGGCGGCGTACTCGGCCGGGGTGCGCACGTCCAGCAGCCGCGGCGCGTGCGGGGAGGCGAGCCGCTGCCGCAGGGTGAAGGCGTCCATGGTCGGGGTCGTGCTCATCGCGGGGTGTTCCTTCGTGTCGTGTCGTGTCGGTGGGGCGGTCGGGCGGTGCCGGTCAGGGCGTGCCGGTCAGGGGGAGGGCGGAGGCGATCTCCGGGCGGTAGCCGTCGTCGACGGTCACCACGCGCCGGCCGGCGGCGGCGAGGATCGAGGCGGCGATCGAGGCCCGGTAGCCGCTCGCGCAGTGCACCCAGACCTCGCCGTCCGGGATCTCCGCGGTCCGCCGCGGCAGGTCCTGCAGCGGGATGTGGACGGAGCCCTCGATGTGGGACTCCTTGCGCTCCAGGTCGCGGCGCACGTCCAGCACGACCACCGGCCGGTGGTGCCGGACCTCGCCGAGCTGCTCGAACGTGGCGGTCGGCAGGGTGCGGGGCGTGTCCTCCCCGACCCAGTCGGCCGGTCCGCCGGTCGCCGCGGCCTCGGGCCGGTCGATGCCGATCCGGACCAGCTCGCGCTGGGCGGTCGCGACGTCCTCGGCCGTCTCGCCGAGCAGCGTCAGCGGGGTCCCCCAGGGGATCACCCAGCCCAGGTACGTGGCGAAGCTGCCGTCCAGCCCGAAGTTGAGGGCGCCGGCCAGGTGTCCGGCCGCGAACGCGGTCCGGGTGCGCAGGTCCACCACCCATTCCCCGGCCTCGATCCGGCGGCGCAGCTCGGCGGCGTCGGCCCGGCGCGGCGGGGACAGGTCGGGCGCTCCCGGCCCGGCGGCGTTGGCCGGGCCCATGTGCGCGTAGTACGCGGGGTAGGCGTCCAGCCCGGCCAGCAGCGACTCGACGTACTCGTGCTCGTCCAGGGTCAGTACGGGGTTGCCCAGTTTCTCCTGCCCGAGGGTGGAGGAACCGGCGTCCGACTGGGTGGACGAGCAGAAGCTGCCGAAGCCGTGGGTCGGGTACACCTCGGTCTCGTCGGGCAGCTCCCGCGCGAGGCGCCGGGCGGAGCCGTACTGGGCGCGCACCAGTTCGTGGGTGTGGTCGGGGCCCAGCAGGTCGGGCCGTCCGGTCGACCCGTACAGCAGCGAGCCGCCGGTGAACACCGCCGGCGCGCGGCCGGGCGCCTCCAGGGCGTACGACAGGTGGGTGAAGGTGTGCCCGGGGGTGGCCAGCGCCCGGACCCGCATGCCCGCGCCGATCTCGACCACGTCTCCGTCGGCCACCGGGCGGCGGTCGAAGGCCACGTCGTCGCCGGCGCCGACGTGGTACTCGGCACCGGTCTCCCTGGCCAGCGCGAGCCCGCCGGTCACGTAGTCGTTGTGGATGTGCGTCTCGAAGACGTGGGTGATCCGCACGCCGCGTTCGGCCGCCAGGGTGAGGAACCGGTCGATGTCGCGCTGCGGATCGACCACGAAGGCCACCTCGCCGTCGGTGACGAGGTAGCTGCGGTCGCCCAGGGCGGGGGTCTCGATCGGGACGATCTCGATCATCGTTCGGTCTCCTCCTTGACGGCTCGATATACCCCAGGGGGTATCTTTTCCTCGACAGTAGCTCACCATCCCGGATCTGGGCAAATACCCCCCGAGGTATCTTTCAAAAGTCGAAGCCCGGCAGGTGGGGGCACCTGCCGGGCGGCGAGCGGGGGAGGGTCAGGCGAGGGTGAGGAAGAGCTTCTCCAGCTGGGCGCGGTCGACCTTGGCCTGGGCGGGGTCGTCGCCGTCCTGGGTCACGCACCGCTCCAGCCCGGTTGCGATGATCTTGAAGCCGGCCCGGTCCAGGGCCCGCGACACGGCCGCCAGCTGGGTGATCACGTCCTTGCAGTCGCGCTCGTTCTCGATCATCTGGATGACGCCGCCGATCTGCCCCTGCGCGCGGCGCAACCGCACGACGACATCGGCCAGCGAGTCCTTGTCCAGTTCCATGCCGCCTCCTTGACCTCTTAGTACCCCCTAGGGTATATGGTCCGGCGGCGAACGGGCAGGGCTGATAACGGGCGGGGCCGAGACGGAGCCCGGCGGAACGGGCGGGGCCGTGACGGAGCCCGGCGGAACGACCAGGGAGAGGCCGCGGAGCGTGAGTGAGGGGACGCCCGACCGCGACCCGGGCACGGGCGCCGGGGGCGCGGCTCCGGGCGGGGCCGCGGGCGAGACCGAACCGGACGCCCGGTTCACCTTCGCCAACGAGCGGACCTTCCTGGCCTGGAACCGCACCGCGCTGGCCCTCGTCGTCGCCGGGCTGGCCATCGTGCAGCTGCTCCCGCCGTTCGCCGGGGTGCCGTGGGCCCGGCACCTGCTGGCCGTCCCGCTGATCGTGTTCGGCGGGGTGCTGGCCGTCGGCAGCTTCGCCGAATGGCGGCGCAACCAGCGCGCGCTGCGCCGCGGCGAGCCCATGCCGGGATCCCCGCTGCCCCGCGTCCTGACGTACACCATCGCCGCCACCGCGGCCGTGGCGGCGGTCGTCGTGCTGCTGTCGCTGGTGCGCTGAGATGAGGCCGCCCGAGGACCTGGAGGACCTCGACCCCGGCCTCGCCAGGGCCCGGACCGAGCTGGCCTGGACCCGTACGGCCATCGGGTTCGCGGCGCTCGGTGCCGCGGTCCTCAAGACCGCCCCGGCCGCCGGCGTCCCCGTCCTGGCCATGAGCGCGCTGATCTACGGGGTCGGCCGCTGGTCGCGCCCGCCTGGGCGGACCGGCGGGCACGCGCGTCCCCGCCGCCTCCTCGTGGTCACCGTCGCGGTGACGCTCGTCAGCCTGGTCGCGCTGGCGATCGCCTTCTTCGGGCCCGCCACCTACATCCGGATCCGCTGAGGCCCCGCGGCGTGAGCCGTCCGGTGGCGCACGGCCACAGGTTAACGGCGGCGGGTGACGGGAAGGGGGCGGGATGGCGCAGCAACTCGTTCCTGGAGGCGGTATGCCGGACCGGATCGCCGACGTGTGGGGGACGCGGACGCCGCATGACCGGGACACGCCCTGGCCCGTCCGCGTCGACACCCATCTCGAGGAGGGGGTGGCCGAGGGGGACGTCGACCGCTGGGTGCGCTCGGCGTGCGTCCTGTGCAGCAACGGCTGCGCCTGCGACATCGCCGTGCGCGACGGCCGCATGGTGGGGATCCGCGGCCGGGCCGGCGACGTCGTCAACCACGGCCGCCTGGGCCCCAAGGGACTGTACGGCTCCTGGCAGTGGAACGGCGCGGACCGCCTGACCAGGCCCCTCGTCCGCGAGGGCGGCCGGCTGGTCGAGACCGGCTGGGACACCGCCATGGACCGGATCGTGGAACGATCCCGGCGGTTGATGGAGGAGATCGGCCCCCTCTCCCACGGCTTCTACACCAGCGGCCAGCTCTTCCTGGAGGAGTACTACGCGCTGGCGGTCATCGGGAAGGCCGGGCTGGGCACCCCCCACATGGACGGCAACACGCGGCTGTGCACGGCCACCGCCGCGGCGGCCCTGAAGGAGACCTTCGGCTCCGACGGCCAGCCCGGCACGTACACCGACATCGACTCCTGCGACGCGATCTTCCTGTACGGGCACAACATGGCCGAGACCCAGACCGTGCTGTGGGCCCGGGTGCTGGACCGCCTTTACGGGCCCCGGCCGCCGGTGGTCGTGGCGGTCGACCCGCGCCGGACGCGGGTGACCGAGGCCGCCGGGCGGACCGGCGGGGTGCATCTGGCGCCGCTCCCCGGGACGAACCAGGCGCTGATGAACTGCCTGGTCCGCGAGGTGATCGAGAACGGCTGGGTCGACCGGGAGTACGTCGCCGCGCACACCGTGGGGTTCGAGGAACTGGCCGCCACCGTCGCGCCGTACACCCCCGAGCGCGCCGCGGAGATCTGCCGGGTCCCGGCCGGCGACCTGCGCCGGGCCGCGGAGATCTTCGGGACGTCGGACCGGGTGCTGTCCACCGTCCTCCAGGGCTTCTACCAGTCGCACCAGGCCACGGCGGCGTCCTGCCAGGTCAACAACCTGCACCTGCTGCGCGGCCAGATCGGCCGGCCGGGCGGCGGGGTCATGCAGATGAACGGGCAGCCCACCGCCCAGAACACCCGCGAGTGCGGCGCGGACGGCGACCTGCCGGGCTTCCGCAACTGGAACAACCCCCGGCACATCGACGAGCTGGCCCGGCTGTGGAACGTCGACCCGCTGACCATCCCGCACTGGGCGCCGCCCACGCACGCCATGCAGATCTGGCGGTACGCCGAGCAGGGGTCGATCCGGTTCCTGTGGATCTCCGCGACCAACCCGGCGGTGTCCCTCCCGGAACTGCCCCGCGTCCGCGACATCCTGCGCCGGGAGGACCTGTTCGTGGTGGTGCAGGACGGGTTCCGCACCGAGACCAGCGAGTACGCCGACGTCGTGCTGCCGGCGGCCCTGTGGGGGGAGAAGCAGGGCACGTTCACCAACGCCGACCGGACCGTGCACCTGTCGGAGAAGGCGGTCGAGCCGCCCGGCGAGGCACGCTCCGACCTGGACATCTTCCTCGACTACGCCCGCCGGATGGACCTGCGGGACCGGGACGGCGGGCCGCTCGTCCCCTGGTCGAGCCCGGAGGAGGTCTTCCGGGCGTGGCAGGAGTGCAGCCGCGGCCGGCCGTGCGACTACACCGGGCTGTCCTACGAGAAGCTCCGGGGCGACAGCGGGATCCACTGGCCGTGCAACGACCAGTACCCCGACGGCCGCGACCGGCTGTACGCCGACGGGATCTTCCCCACCGACCCCGACTTCTGCGAAGCGTACGGCCACGACCTGCTGACCGGCGGGGACGTCACCCCCGAGCGGTACCGGGCCGCGCGGCCGGACGGGCGCGCCCACCTCAAGGCCGCCGAGTACACCCCGCCGCCCGAGACCACCGGCGAGGACCATCCGTACGTGCTGACCACCGGCCGTACCGTCTACCACTTCCACACCCGGACCAAGACCGGCCGCTCCCGGCGGCTGAGGGACGCGGCCCCCGGCCCCTGGGCCGAGCTGTCGCCCGGGGACGCCGCCGCGCTCGGGGTCGCCGAGGGCGATCTCGTCAGGATCGAGTCGCCGCGCGGCGCCGTGGAGGTGCCCGCCCGCATCGGGCGCGGCCGGGACGGGGTGGTCTTCGTCCCGTTCCACTACGGCTACTGGGACACCTCCGGCGCGGCGCCCGACGGGCGGCCGAGGGCGGCCAACGAGATGACCCTCACGGAATGGGACCCGGTGTCCAAGCAGCCCGTCTTCAAGGTCGCGGCCGTACGGGTGACCAGGCTGCACACGCCGGGCGCTCCGCGTCCGGCGGCCAAGTGATCACCGCGCGCAGGAAGGAGGGCCGAGCCGTGCACCTGTCGACCTACGTGGGCCTGCTCCACACGTCGCTGCGCACCCTCGCGGACGCGTTCCGCCAAGTCGGCGACGGCCATGCCGAGGAACCCGACGTCCACCACATCTGCCATGTCCTGGCCACGGGGATCGACGGGCACGTGGACCGGCTGGCACCGATCGTGGAGCGCTACGGCGAGCACCGCGAGGAGGAGCCCGAACGGCTGCACGCCGCCGGCCTCGACAGCACCCGGAGCGGTCCCGTGGGGCTGCTGCGCGACCTCCAGGACCTCTACATGCTGGCGTCCCTCACCGACATCACCTGGACCGCCGTGGGCCAGGCCGCGCAGGGCCTGCGGGACCGGGAACTGCTCGACGTCGTCGAGTCCTGCGAGCAGGACACCGACCGCCAGCTTTCCTGGCTGCGCACCCGCATCAAGCAGAGCGCGCCGCAGGCCCTCATCGCGGCCTCCTGACCCTCTGACCCTCCTGACCCTCTGACCCTCCTGACCCGCGGGGCCGTCGGGGGACGGCCCGGGTGATCAGCCGATCAGGACGTTCTTGTAGAAGAGGTTGGAACGGCGGTCGCCTTGCGCGCCCGAAGCGAACCCGATGAACAGCCGCATCTGCCCGCCGTCCGTCCGGAAGATCGCCAGCCCCTCGGGCTCGCGGTGCGTCAGCGTCCCCCCGGCCTTGGTGAGCGTGGGACCGGCCACCCGCTGTCCGGTGTTGAGGTCGATCGTGGAGAGCCTGCTGTTGCCCGGGACCGGGTTGTCGTCGCTGTAGGCGGTGCCGTACAGGGTGTAGAAGTACCGCCCGTAGAGCGCGTACCCCTGGAACGTCTCCCCGTTCTGGGACGGCTGGGCGACGTCGACCAGGGGTTCGTACCGCTTGGCCTTCACGTCGGCCAGGTCGTAGACCGCGATGCGCCAGCCCGACGTCTTGTAACGCATGGCGAGCCTCTTGTTCACCGGGTCGATCGTCGCCGAGACCCCGGTGCTGCCCGCCACCGGCGTGTACTTGGTGAGCGCGCTGGAGGTGTTGGTCAGCGTCTGGCCGTCGACGAACTTGAACCGGGCGAGCCGCGTCCCCCGCGCGCTGCTCCCCTCGGGGTCGACCTCCACCCACAGGTACGACGCGGTGCCGGACGGCTCCACGCCGATCGAGACGCCGTGCCCGAACCCCTTCAAGTACATGTGTCCCTTGAGGTTCCCGGAGAAGTCGAGCCGGCTGATCGCCAGGTCGCCGTTCGCGTCGGACGACGACCCGTTCTTGAGCTGGGCCACGAAGAGCCGCTTGTTGGGAATGTCGAAACCGAAGCTTTGCTGGACGGTCGTGTTGACGAGTTTCTTGTGCCGGAACAGGTCGTACGACGGCTCCGTGAGGTCGAACCGCTTGGAATCGGGCAGGCTCGCGGCTCGCGCGCTCATCGGCTCCGCCCCGGCGGCGGCCCCGGTCGAGGCGCAGCCGCCGAGGGCCCCGCCGAGAGCCAGCGCCAGTGCCGCGGCCAGGGCCGTCTTCTTCCTCGGAATCATCACCGTTGCACTTCCCTCTGGTCGGCCATGACCGTCTCGCAGCGGACGGCACGGATTCTCCCTTGATCAACTTGTCTGCCCCGATTCCGTCCGTGCTATTCGCCCCGTTGATCAATGAAGAGGGCATCGCACCGTTTACGGTGAGATCACGCTGATGGGTGACGGGGAAGGACGAACAGCATGATCGGCGAGAGACTGCCGCACGAGTTCCTGTTCAGCCGCGCATTCACCGACGACCCGTACGCGGCGTACGCCGAACTGCGGGCCCGCGGGCCGGTCCACCCGATCGACTTCCCGCGCGGCGCCGAGGCGTTCCTGGTCGTGGACCACGAGCACGGCCGCGCCGCCCTGAACGATCCGCGGCTCTCCAAGGACACCGCGCACAGCTCGCTGCCCGTGGCGGCCGAGCCCTACTTCGGCGGGACCATGCTCGGCATGGATCCGCCCGGCCACACCCGGTTGCGCGGCCTGGTCGCCAAGGCGTTCACCGCCCGGCGGGTCGAGGCGCTCCGCCCCCGCGTCGAGGAGATCACCGGCGAACTGCTGGACGGGATCGCCGCCCGGGGCGAGGCCGACCTCATCGACGACTTCGCCGTGCCGCTGCCGATCCAGGTCATCTGCGAACTGCTGGGCGTGCCCGCGGCCGACCGCGGCCGTTTCCGGCGCTGGACCGCCGTCATCACCGCGCCCGTCCTGAGCCCCGAGATGTACGACCGCTGGCGCGAGGCGGCCGGCGCGTTCAACGGCTACCTCCTGGAGGTGTTCGCCGAGCGCCGCGCACATCCCCAGGACGACCTCGTCAGCGGCCTCCTCGGCGCCCGGGACGGGGACGCCGCGCTCAGCGAGGCCGATCTCCTGGGCACCATCATGCTGCTGATCATCGCCGGGCACGAGACCACCGTGAACCTCATCGGCAACGCCGTGCTGGCCCTGCTCACCACGCCCGGCCAGCGCGCGCTCCTGCGCGGGCGTCCCGAGCTGCTGCCGGGCGCGATCGAGGAGTTCCTCCGCCACGACGGGCCGGTGGAACGGGCGACCCAGCGCATCGCCCTGGAGGACATGGAGATCGCGGGCACCCGGATCCCCCAGGGCGCGTGGGTGCACGTCTCCCTCGGCGCGGCCGGACGCGACCCGGCCGCCTTCGACGCCCCGGACACCCTCGACGTGACCCGTGCGCCCCACCGCCACCTGGCCTTCGGGCACGGCATCCACTTCTGCCTCGGCGCCCCGCTGGCCCGGCTGGAGGCGCGGATCGCCATCGGCGGCCTGCTGGAGCGCTTCCCCGATCTCGCGCCGGCCGTCCCGCCCGGGGAACTGGAACGCCACCGCAACGGCTCGATCATCCGCGGCGTGGCCGCCCTGCCCGTCCGAGTGTGATGAGCGAGGGCCGGCTGGACGCCCAGGCCGCCGTCCTGCACCGCGCCCGCGTCCTCCATGATCTGGCCGAGCGCACCGCCCCCGGTCACGGCCGTACCACCGAGGAACTCGCCCGGGGCGCCGCCGGGGCGGAGCGCTGGTCGTGGGCCGGGTTCTGTGCCGTGCTCGGCGTCCCGGCGTTTCCGGCGAAGGAGGCGCCGCTCGTGGCCTTCGTCCGGTGGCGCTGGCTGGCGGGCGACAGCCGCTTCACCATCGAGGGCCACATCGCCGGGATCTCGGCCGCGCACGACCACGGGGCCGATCCGGACCACTGGGACGCGGTCAAGGCGGCCCGGGAGGCCCTGGCCGCCGAGGCCCGCGCCGCCGCCGAGGCGGGCATACCACCGCGGGGGCAAGGCCAGGCGCCGCCCATGACCGTCTCCCGGCTCCGGCGGATCGTCGCGGCCTGCCCCGGTGATCTGGCGGGCGTCCGGGACCGGGCGTTGCTGCTGCTCGGGTTCGGCACCGCCGCCCGCCGCGCGGAACTGGCCGGGCTGCCCGCCCGCGGCGTCCAGGTGTCCGGTGGGGGCCTGCGGGTCACCACCGCGCACGGCCGGACCGTCACCGTGCCGCCCGGCGATCATCCGCTCGTCGACCCCGTCCGGGCGTGGCTGGACTGGGAGGCCCGCGCGTGCCTGGAACCCGGCGGGCCCGCGCTGCTCCGGGTGGACCGGTCGGGAAGGCCCGCCGGCCGGATGTCCGGCCGGGCCGTCGGTGAACGGGTCGAGGCATGCGGGGAACGGGCCGGGGTGCCGGGCCTTGGGGGGCGGAGCCTCCGCTCCGGCCTCGCCATCTCGTACACGCGGGTGCCGAGGGGGTACGGGAACGCCGGGCAGGGCGGTGACGAACGCGTACTAGGGGGTCACATCCGTATCGTGGAGGGCTTCCTGGAGGACGCCACGGACGGCGGCCCCTAGCGCGGTCCGCGGCCGGCGGATAAACGAGTGGCTTCGCCGCGTGCGGTGCGGTTGGGTTGTCCGGGCCCGGATGACCTGAGGAGGAGCACGCCATGGGGGAGACAGCGCCGGTGCGCCTGCTGCGCGTTGACGAGGACGTCCTGGAACGGCTCCTGCACACCGCCGTCACCGACGCCGAACCCATCGACGTGATGCCTCCCGTGGACGGCCCTCCCGGTTGGAACACCCGCCGTGAGGAGGCGTTCCGCGCGTACCACCGGGCCAGGCGCGAGGGGCTGGACGGGCCTCTCCGCGAGGTCACGTACGCCATCGAGGCCGGGGGAGAGGTCGTGGGCGCGGCCCGCCTGGAACACCGGGAACCGCCGGGGACGCCGGGCGTGCTGGAGGCGGGGGTGTGGCTGGGCCGCTCCGCGCGGGGCCTGGGCATCGGCACCGCCGTCGTCCGCGCGCTGCTGGCGGAGACCGCCGCGTCCGGCGCCGCCACCATGATCGCCGAGACCACGGCCGGCAACGCCGCCGCCGTCGCCGCCCTGCGCCGTCTCGGGGCGTCGCTCACCACGGACGCCCCGACCGGTCAGGTCCACGCGGAACTGCCCGCCGTCCCCTGACCCGCGGTTCTCCGATGATTCGTCACATCGGCCCGGTCCGGATCGTCATCGCTGTGACGGAGCACGACAGGGGGTGTGACCATGGGCGAGGACGAATTCCTGGCGGACCGGTTCGAGGCGTACCGGGGCCATCTGAAGGCGGTCGCCTACCGGATGCTGGGCTCGCTCAGCGAGGCCGACGACGCCGTCCAGGAGGCGTGGCTCCGGCTCAGCCGGTCCGGCGCGGACGAGGTGGAGAACCTGGGCGGCTGGCTGACCACGGTCGTCGGCCGGGTGTGCCTGGACATGCTCCGCTCCCGCACCGCGCGCCGCGAGGCGCCCCTGGAGGCGCGCATGCCCGACCCGGTCGTGGACCCGGCGACCGGCACCGATCCCGAGCACGAGGCGCTGGTGGCCGACTCGGTCGGGCTGGCGCTGCTGGTGGTCCTGCAGTCGCTCAATCCCGCCGAACGGCTGGCCTTCGTGCTGCACGACATGTTCGCGGTGCCGTACGAGGAGATCGCCCCGATCGTGGGGCGCACCCCGGCCGCGGCCCGGCAGCTGGCCAGCCGTGCCCGCCGCCGCGTCCAGGGCGCCGCCCCCGTTCCCGACCCGGACCTGGGCCGCCAGCGGGAGGTCGTCGACGCGTTCCAGGCCGCCGCGCGCGACGGTGACTTCGAGGCGCTGGTCGCCGTGCTCGACCCGGACGTGGTGCTGCGCGCCGACCGCGGCGCGGTGACCGCCGGGCTGGAGGAGCTCCGCGGCGCCGAGGTGGTGGCCGGAAAGGCGGTCGCCTTCCGGGGCCACTCCCTCGACGCCCGCCCGGCGCTGGTCAACGGCGCGGCCGGGATGGTCAGGCTGGTGGACGGCCGGCCGCTGTCGGTCATGTGCTTCACCATCGTGGACGGGAGGATCGTCGCCATCGACATCCTCGCCGACCCCGACCGGCTCGACCGGCTCGACCTGACCGTTCTGGACGCCTGACGGCCGCTCAGCCGTCCCCGCGCGAGGCGAGGGCGGCCAGGGCTTCCCGCCAGTGCAGGTGGGCGTGTGCCCGGGCGGCGTCCGCGTGGGCGGCGCAGAACCATTCGGCGTTCTCCGGATGGCCGACCCAGCCGTCCCGGTCACGCGCCTCCTGCGCCGCCCGTTCCTGGACGTCGAGGGCGAAGTGGACGAGCGTGAACGCCGACGCGGAATCGTCGCCCTCGGGCAGGTCGCGCGGGCTCAGGCCGCAGACGAAGCACAGCGGTGGTCTCAAGCCGTCCGCCCCGAGAGCGATCCGCGCGAGACCGGGAAGTCGAAGTAGGTGTCGGGGAAGAGCTCGGGCTTGTAGGTGAAGTGCCACCACTCCTCGGGGAGGTTGGTGAAGCCCAGGTCTTCGAGCGTGCCCTTCAGCAGCAGGCGGTTGGCCCGCTGCGCGGAGGTGACGCGGGGGTCGAGCGTGTGCGAGAGGGTGTCGAAGCAGTCGTAGCCGGTGCCCATGTCCACGGAGTTGTCCGGGAACCGCTCCGCCTGCGGCGCGTAGCAGGGAACGAGGGGCTGCCCCGGGCGGTACGGCCGGGTCGGCTTGGCGGGCAGTTTCACGATCGTCAGGTCCACCGTGCTCCCGCGGCTGTGCCCCGACTTCTCGGCGATGTAGCCGTCCGCGAACAGGCGGGTCTTGTCCACGCGCGGGTAGAACTCCGCCTTCATCGCCTGGTCGTCCAGGTCCTTCGCCCAGGCCACGAAGTGGTCCACGGCGCGCTGCGGCCGGTAGCAGTCGTAGACCTTCAGGGAGTAGCCCTGGCGCAGCAGCTTCCGCTGGGCCTGGTGGAGCGCCTGCGCGGCGGGCCTGGTCAGGACGCAGACCGGCTGCCGGTAGCCGTCGATCCGCTCGCCGACGAAGTTGTGCGCGGTGGTGTAGCGCATCTCCTGGATGATCGTCCGGTCGACGTCGCCCAGGGCCACGAACTCCCGGGGGGCCTTCGGCTCCGGCCGCGCCTGGACCGTACCGGACGCGGCGGGGATCATGAGCAGGGCCGTGACCGACACCGCGAGAGCGCGGCGGGCCGTCGCGAAATTCAGCATGCCCCTGCCTATCAGAGGTCCTGGTGGTACCGGCCGGAAAACCAGCGGATATGGGCCCGACTGGGCGGAATGTGGACCTCTGCCCGGTCTCGGCAGTGACGGGTTCTGTGAAACGGGGTGCCGGTAAGACTCGTATACCGGGTGATACGAGTCTTACCGGCACCCCAGGCCGTTCACGCGTGTGCGGGGCCTGTCAGCCGTTGCTCCACAGAGCCGCGGTGAACGTCTTGGTGACGGGGTCCTGGGTTCTCCCCACCGCCCAGACGGTCGTGGTGCCCGGGCGGAGGGCGAACGTGGACGGCTCGGCGGTCCGCCCGGTGGGAGCCGGGAGGGTCGTCTCGGTCACGGCGCCGGTGGCGGAGCGGTGCTGCATGACGCCGCGGGAGCGCCGGATCCAGAAGCCGCCCGCGCCGTCGGATTCGATCCCGGCCAGGCTCGTGCCGGGCTCACCGAGGGTGTTGGTCCACCTGGTGCCGTCCCAGTGCGCCAGCAGCGAGCGCGAGGCGACCTTCCCGTCCGCCCCGGTCACCGGAACCGAGCCGACCGCCCACACGTCGTTGGCGGAGACGGCGTGCACGTCCGTCAGATGCGGCCGCATCTCACCGCGCGCGATGCCGTCGATCTGGGGGAACGGGACGGTCGTCCAGGAGGTGCCGTTCCAGTGCGCGGTGGCCGGCCGTGCGCCCCCGTCGGCCGTGCGGACCATGCCCACCGCCCACACGTCGTCGGCCGACACCGCGTCGAAAGCGTTGGTCCAGATGCCGATCTGGGTGTCGCTCCAGGTGGTGCCGTTCCAGCGCTTGCCCGTCGTCGCCGACCCGCTGCCGACCCAGACGTTGCGTGCGTCCACCGCGGCCAGGGCGCCGGGGAAGAAGCTCAACGGGAACGAGTGCGCCTGCCAGGCGGTGCCGTTCCAGCGGATGACCTTCGTGCTGCCTCCCGACACCGTCGGACGGCCCGCCGCCCACACGTTGGTGGGCGAGGACGCGCTGATCTTGGTGAGGCTCAGGTCGGTCAGGCTCGCGGGGAGCTGGACGCGCGACCATCCGCCGCCGCCGAGCCGCTGCACCACCGCCTTGCCCGTGGCCAGCTGAGCCCCCGCCGCCCACATGTCCCCGTTCGGGACGGCCGTGATGGCGCTGAGCGAGCTGTTCACGTCGGTGGCCGTGGCCGGGGAGTGCGTCCAGGTGCCGGTCGGCGCCGCGACCACCGCCGCGCGCTTCTCCCCATCCGGGCTCAGCACGGACACTCCGGCCGCGGTCATTCCGACCGCGACGGACGAAACGCCGGTGATGAGCGCGATCCTCTTGCTTTTCCTCATCGAGCCCTTTCGCGAAACGACTAACATTTTCCGGAAACGGGCACGGTATCAGTATTTGATCATGAACACGCCGCTTCGGGCGACCTTGACCCCCTGGTCGTCAGGCACGCTTTGCACGGCGGCCGGTGGCCGCCCGGCCGCCCGCGGCGTCGGCGACCTGGCCGTCACCATCGAACGCATCATCGAACAGATGCGGTACCGGCCCGTCGCCGCGTTTCTGCTCCGGGCCTTTTCGAAGTTACTTGGTGTAATTCTTTCCGGGGGGCCTGCCGGGGATCGGCTTTCCGATGAGAGCGACGGGGATGAACAAGCTGAAGTGGCCGATCGCCACGGTGAGCGTCCAGAGCGCCGTGTCGTCGTAGTGGGCGGATGCCCTGGCGAACAGTTCGTCGGAGACGCGCTCCCCGAACGGGTTCGGGGTGAGGACGGCCTCCACGAGTTCCAGGGCGACCCGTTCGGCCTCGGTGAAGTAGGGGGCGTTCTGCCATGAGGCCACGGCGGTGATGCGCTCCTCGGTCTCCCCGAGCTTGCGGAGGCTGCCGGTCACCCGGATGGTGTGGTAGGTGCTGCCGACGATCTGCCCGGCGCGGAGCTGCATCAGGCCGATGGTGGTCTGTGGAACCGGCCCGTTCCGGACGGCGTTGTGCACGGCTCCGGAGAGTGCCGCCAGCTCGGGGAAGTGCTGGGTGAGGTCGGGCAGACGCGACTGGATGTCGTCGTTCGTCGCGGGCGTGCCCGCGCAGCCTCAGCCACGCCTCCTGCACGCAGTCCTCGGCCTCGGCGATCGAGCCCAGCGTCGCGTAGGCGACCCGCAGCAGGCGCGGCCGCTCGGCTTCGAAGCATCGCGCGAGCTCCTCAGCCATCATGCTCGTGCCCCCGCGAGCACCGCGCGCGTTCCGGTCCCAGCGATCACTGCCGTCGTCATGCCCGGAGGACGACACAGGTCGCCAGACTGTGACACCCCTTCTCATCTTCACCGGGAGGGCGGGCGGATCAGCGTCGTGCCCGCGAGGATGACCAGGCCCGAGACGGCCAGGACGGTCTGGGCGGGGGCCAGCGGGCCCAGCGGGCCGAGCCGGACGGTCCCGATCACGTCGGCGGCCGTCCCGGCGGCCAGCGCGGCCAGGGCCAGCCCGGAGCGCAGGACGGCGTGGAACGCGGTCAGCCCGACGTTCCGGCGCGTCCCCTCCAGGCTCTCCTGGACGTAGGTGATCCCGCCGACCAGGGCCGCGGTGGCCGCGGCGCCGAACAGGACCGCGCCCAGCAGGGCCCAGGCGGTGGACGCGACCAGCCCCATCGCCGTGATCACCAGGCCCTGGACCAGGGTGGCCGTCCGGATCCGGGCGAGCAGGTGGCCTTCCGGGCGGCGGCGCAGCAGCAGGAGCCCCAGCACCCCGCCCACGCCGAACAGCGCCACCAGCACCCCGAAGCCGACCGGTCCCGCCCGCAGCACGTCCCGGACGAAGACGACGCCGATGGAGAACAGGGCCCCCAGTCCGAGCGCCACCACCGCGACGCCGGGCACGATCGCGCGGACCTCGGGCATCCGCACGGCCCGCAGGAACCCGGCGTCGTCCCGGGCCGCCCGAGCCCGGCCCTCCCCGGCCGCCGCGCTCGCCGCGCCCACCGCGGCACCCGCCGCGTCGGCCTCCGCGCCGGCCTCCGCACCGGCCGCGCCGGCCTCCGTGACCCCTTCCTTGGGGAACGGCCCCAGGTCGGGCAGGGTACGGATCGCCCAGTAGGACACCAGGTAGCTCAGCGCGTCCAGCCAGAACACCACGATGTAGGCCAGGTACCCGTACCACCCGGTCGCGTTGGTGGCCCACAGGATCAGCCCGAACAGCCCGGCGCCGAGCGGGATCATGCCGTACGAGAGGCCCAGCGTGACGCCGTTGGCGAGCGCGAGGGTCGCGGTGTCGTGCTCGTCCCGGTCGCGGTCCTCGGCCAGGACCGGGATCGCCGCGTCCCGGGCGGGCAGGAAGGCCAGCGCGACCACCTCGATGGCGAACGCCCAGAAGTACACCCACCCCAGCCAGGGCAGCAGCGGCAGCGCGAAGGCCATCCCGGCGCGGATGAGGTCGGAGGTGAGCATCACGCGGCGGCGCGGCCAGCGGGTGACGGCCCGGGTCGCGAACGGGGCGCCGAGGGCCGAGGGGAGCAGGCGGAGCACCAGCACGCCCCCGACCGCGGCGGTGGACCCGCTCAGCTCCAGCACCAGGTACATCAGGGCGATGGTGCCCATCCAGTCGCCCAGCGAGGAGACCGCCTGCCCGATGATCAGCGTGCGGAACGCGCGCCGTCGCAGCAGCTTCCCGAGCGCCACCGGCGGTCAGCGCCTCTCCCGCGCGCACCCGGTGATCAGCGCCGGGTGTTCGCTCTTCATTACCCAGCGCTATCCCAAAGGTGACGCTCCGAAACCTTCGCAAGGGTCGTCCCGCGACGGTCCGCCCCGCACGATGGACGGTTAGGGAACGGGCCGATCTGGAAAGTTTCCAACGGGGGGGCGAACGGGGGGATGCAATGGTCGCGGGTGTCTCCATGTCTCGGGCCGCGTCATCGGCCGGCGGCACGGCGTCACGGCTCTCGCTCCGCCGTGAACTGCTGATCGGCCTGGCGGTCTTCGCGGTGTACGCCGTGGTCGACTCCGTGCCCGTGGCGGGACGCTCGGCGGCGGCGGAGGCGCACAGCCGCGCCCTGGACGCCTTCGAGACCGGCCTGGGCGTCGGCTTCGTCCGTCCTCTGAACGCCTGGCTGACCGAGCATCCGGTGCTGTGCACGCTGGCGAACTACGAGTACGCCACCACCTACCTGGTCAGCGCGTTCATCATGCTCGTCTGGCTGTACCGGCGCCGCCCCGACCGCTACCCGGTGGCGCGCACCTCGTTCGCCCTGATCAACCTGGTCGCGGTGGCGTGTTTCGCGCTGTACCCGGTCACGCCGCCGAGGCTCCTGCCCGGCCTCGGGTTCGTCGACACCGTACGGCTCGGCCAGACCTGGGGCTCGTGGGGCACCCCGGTGATCGACAGCGCCAACCAGCTCGCGGCGATGCCGTCGCTGCACGTGGCCTGGGCGCTGTGGGTGAGCGTCGAGCTGGCCCGGATATCGGCGGGCCGCGCGGTGCAGGCGATCGGGGTCCTGCACGTGGCCGTCACGGTGCTGGTGACCCTGGCCACCGCCAACCACTACCTGCTGGACTCGGCCGGCGCGGCCGTCCTCGTCCTGGGCTGCGTCCACGTGGCCGAACGGTTCGCCGGGGCGCCCCGGGACCGCCGGGTCGGCCCGTCGGACGCCTTCTTCCTGGCCGTGGAGTCGCCCCGGTCGCCGCAGCACGTCGGCGGCCTGATCATCCTGGCCGCGCCGGAGGGCGCCCTCACCCGGGAACGGCTGGTCGCGGTGGTCGGCGACCGGCTCGGCGCGCTGCCGCGGTTCCGGCAGCGGCTCGCGCCGCGCGGGCGCTGGCGCAGGCCCGTCTGGGCCGAGCATCCCGTCCTGGACTGGGACTGGCACGTCGCGGCCCGCGACCTGCCCGCGCCGGGCGGCGCGGCGGCGCTGGACCACCTGGTCGCCGGGCTCCAGGGCGAGCCGCTGCCCCGGGACCGGCCGCTGTGGCGGCTCGTCCTGGTGCGCGGGTACGACCCGGAACGCACCGCCGTGGTCTTCCTGATGCACCATGTCGTCGCGGACGGGCTCGGGGTCGTCGCCCACGCGCTGCGGCTGATGGAACCCGAGCTCCCGCCCGCCCCGGACGAGGGCGCCGCCGGCCCGGGGGCGGTGCGCCGGACCGCGGGGACGGCGGCCGGGCTGCTCCAGCTCGCCGCCGAGGGACGGCAGGGGACGCGGCTCCCCTCCGGCGCGTCCGGCGAGCGCAGCTTCGGCGCGCTCGGGCTGCCGCTGGGCGCGGTACGGGACGTGGCCCGCGGGCACGGCGCCCGGGTCACCGACGTGCTGCTCTGCGCCGTGGCCGGGGGGCTGTCCCGCGTCTCGGCCGCCTGCGGCGCCGACGCGGGCGCCGCCGCGCGCGCGGACGCCGCGCCGGGGCGGCTGCGGGTCTCGGTGCCCCTGATGATGCGCACCCCCGCGACGCCGCCGGAAGGCAACCACACGGCCGCGGTGATGATCGACGTGCCGGTGGGCCCGATGGCCGAACGGGACCGGCTCGCGGCGATCGCCCGCCGGAGCGGCCGGCTGCGCGGCGGCACCCGGGTGGCCGCGGCGTGGTTCGTCATGCGCCGGGCGCCGCTGGTCCTGCCGCCGCCCCTGCACGCGGCCTTCGCCCGCGCCGTCTACGGCGGGCGCACGTTCCAGGCGATCGTGTCCAACCTCCCCGGGCTGGACCTGGACGTCCGGCTGGCCGGCGCGCCGATGCTGGCGGTCCATCCGATCCTCCCCACCGCCCCCGGAGCCCCGCTGGCGGTCGGCGCGCTCAGCTGGAGCGGCCGGCTGAACTTCGGGGTCAGCGTCGAACCGGCGCTGCTGGACGACGCCGCCAAGCTGTGCGGCGCGATGCACGAGGTGATCGGCGAACTGGGCCGGGACGGCGGCGGGCGCGGCGCCCGGCGGGCGGGGGGAGACCATGGACGTCAAGGGTGACCGGACCGCCCCGGGCGGCCGGGTGGCGCTGGTGACGGGCGCCTCCTCCGGCCTCGGCCGGGAGATCGCGCTCGCCCTCGCCGGCGCGGGATACCGGCTGGTCCTGCACGGCCGGGACGCGGCCCGGCTGGACGACCTGGCGGCCCGTACCGGCGGCGCCGCCGTCGCCGCCGTCACCGGCGACCTCGCCGACCCCCGCGAGCCCGAGCGCCTGGCCGCGACCGCGATCGAGACGGTGGGCCGGGTCGACGTCCTGGTCGGCAACGCCGGGGCCGGATGGGCGGGCCCGTTCCCCGCGATGAGCGCCGATCTCGCCGACCGGATGCTGGCGGTCAACCTGGGCGCGTCCATCGGGCTCACCCGCGCGCTGCTGCCCGCCATGCTCGAACGGGGCGAGGGCCGCCTGGCGTTCGTGTCCTCGATCGCGGGCCGGCTGGGGGTGGCGGGCGAGGCCGTCTACGCCGCCACCAAGGGCGGCCTTGAGGCGTTCGCCGAGAGCCTTCGGCTGGAACTGCACGGCACCGGGGTCACCGTGACGGTCCTGGTCCCCGGCGTCGTCGACACGCCCTTCTTCGAACGCCGGGGCGCCCCGTACACACGGCGCCGCCCCCGCCCGCTCCCGCCCGGCCCGGTGGCCGCCGCGCTGGTACGGGGGATCGCCGCCGGGACGGCGGAGGTCCACGCGCCGCGCTGGCTACGGCTGCCCGTCGCGGTCCGCGGCGTGCACCCGGGGCTCTACCGGCGCCTGGCGAGCCGCCTCGGCGAACGCCCGCCCGGATAGCCGCGCGAGGACGGGCCGCCCGCCGTGCCGCTGCCCGCCGTGCCGCCGCCCGCCGTGCCGCCGCCCGCGGGGCCGCTCCGTACCAGGACGCGGAGCCATTCGGTGAGCAGGCGGGCGGGCCGCGGGTGCAGCCGGGCACCGAGCACGTCGTAGGCGCCCCGCCGGAGGGCGGCGTGGGTGGCGCGCCCACCGGCGATGTAGCCGCTGACCGCCAGCCGGGCCCACGGCGGCAGCCCCGCGGCGATCGGCGCACCCTCCTCCAGCATCCGGCCCGCCCGGTCGGCCTCCAAGGCGAGCACGCCCCGCAAGCGGGTGGGGGTACGGGCGGCGCGCAGGTCGTCCTCCACGCAGCCGAACCGCCTCAGGTCCTCGGCCGGGATGTAGACGCGCCCCTTCTCGTGGTCCTCCCGCACGTCCTGGCAGTGTTCGAGGATCTGCAGCGCGGAGCAGACCCGGTCCGACAGCTCCAGCCGTTCCGGGGTCGCCGCGCCGAAGAGGTACAGCACGATGTGCCCGACCGGGTCGGCCGACAGCGCGCAGTAGGCCAGCAGGTCGGCGAACGTGTCGTAGCGCAGGACCTCCTGGTCCTGGCGGTTGGCGCGGACCAGCTTGCGGAACGGCTCGGCGGGGATCCCGCGGCCGGCGATGGTGTGCGCCAGGGGCACCATGACGGGCAGGATCGCGGGCCGGCCCGCGTAGATGCGGTCCAGGTCCCGGTCGACCTCGTCCAGCAGCGGGCCGCGCCGGTCCGGCGGAGCCTCGTCGCCGATGTCGTCCACGGTCCGGGCGAAGCCGTAGACCGCCATGAGGTCGGCGCGGTACCGGCGGGGCAGCAGGCGCGACGCGACGGGGAAGTTCTCCTGGGCCGCGCGGCCGGTCCCCCCGGCCGCCGGGCCGTCCTGGTCGCCTGTCGATCGCATGTCCTGGTGCTGCACTGCCGGCCTCACGTCGAGCGCAACGCGCGCAAGGTCTCCTTGAGCGAACCCATGGTGGCGAAGACGGCCGTCGGCTCGTAGCCGCAGTGCGCCATGCAGTTGGCGCAGCGCGGGTCGCGGCCCCGGCCGTAGGAGTCCCAGTCGGTCTCCTCGATCAGTTCCCGGTAGGTCTGGGCGTACCCGTCCGACATCAGGTAGCAGGGACGCTGCCAGCCGAACAGCGAGTACGACGGGATGGCCCAGGCCGTGCAGCGGAAGTCCCGCGCCCCCTCCAGGAAGTCCAGGAAGAGCGGCGAGTGGTTGAGCCGCCACCGCTTGCGGTTGCCGCCCGCGAACGCCTTGCGGAACATCTCCCGGGTCTCCCGCACGCCCAGGAAGTTGTCCTGGTCGGGCGCCTTCTCGTAGGCGTACCCCGGCGAGATCATCATCTGGTCCACGCCCAGGTCGTCGTTCAGGTAGTCCAGCACGTCGATCACGGTCTGCGGGCTGTCGTGGCCGTAGAACGTGGTGTTGGTGGTGACCCGGAAGCCGCGGCGCCGGCACTCCCGGATCGCCTCGACGGCCTCGTCGAAGACGCCCTCCTTGCACACCGACGCGTCATGGCGTTCGCGGAGCCCGTCCAGGTGCACCACCCAGGAGAAGTACCGGGACGGCGTGAACTTGTCGATCTTCTTGGGCAGCAGCACCGCGTTCGTGCACAGGAAGACGAACCGCTTCATGCCGACGAGCGCGTTCACCATCTCGTCGATCTGCGGATGCATCAGCGGCTCGCCGCCGGCGATCGAGACCATCGGCGCCCCGCATTCGCGCATCGCCGCCACCGCCTGCTCGACCGGCATCCGCCGCTTGAGCACGTCCGCCGGGTGCTGGATCTTCCCGCAGCCGGCGCACGACAGGTTGCAGGCGAACAGCGGCTCCAGCTCGACCAGCAGCGGGAACTTCTCGCGTCGCATCAGCTTGTTGCGCAGGATGTGGCCCCCCACGCGCAGGCTCTGGCGAAGTGGCATTCCCATCAGGGCCCTACCTCCTTGCGGCGATCCTTGTCGAGCCGTTCGGTCCATCGCCGCAGCGCGGGCCCGCAGGAGCGCAGCGCGCGGGTGGCCCGCAGCCCGCCCGTGAGCGTCGCGGGACGCGCCAGCGGACGGTCCGGCGTGTCGACGATGGCGCGCACGACGGCGAACGGGCGCGTGCGGGCGGCCTCGGCGAGCGGCCGGGATTCCATGTCCACGGCCAGCGCCCCCGCCGCCGCCAGCCTCCCGCGTTCGGCGCCGGTGACGACGTGGCCGGTGGTGACCAGCGGGCCGCGAAGCACCCGCAGGCCCGCCTCCCGCAGCAGGTCGGCCAGCGCGTCCGCGCCCCGGCACGGGACGCCGTGGCCCGCGGCACGCACCTCGGTGGCCACGAAGACGTCGCCCGGCCGCGGCCCGCGGACCAGGGACCCGCCGTACCCGGCCACCGCCAGGGCGTCGAACGCGGGCAGCCGGCCCAGCGCGGCGCGCGCCCGCGCCGGGCCGGGACCGGTCCGCACCACCGCGAAGCCGCGTCCCGGACCGGCCCGGGACGCGACCGCCCACGCCTCGATGGCCAGGGCCGCGCAGACCACCAGCCGCGTCATGCCGGGTCTCCCGCGGTCCCGTCGCGGGCCGACAGGTAGCGGCCCAGCGCGGAGACCGGGAACACCAGGCGGTAGAGGTGGTAGTTGATGGAGAAGTCGCCGGGGAAGCCGGTGCCGGTGAAGTGGTCCTCGTCCCAGGTGCCGTCCGGCCGCTGGTGCTCCACCAGCCAGCCCACGCCCCGTTCCACGACCTCGCCGCGCTCGCCCGCCGCCAGCAGCGCCAGCAGCGCCCAGGCGGTCTGCGACGGGGTCGAGCGGCCCCGGCCGATCCACGACGGGTCCCGGTACGAGCGCATGTCCTCGCCCCAGCCGCCGTCGGGGTTCTGGTGGGCCGCCAGCCAGGCCACCGCCCGCCGGATCGCCGGCTTGTCGGGCGTGACGCCGGCGGCGACCAGCGCGGGCACCACCGAGCCGGTGCCGTACACGTGGTTGGCGCCCCACCGCCCGAACCACGAACCGTCGTCCTCCTGCTCCTTCAGCAGCCACGACACCGCCCGCCAGACGACCGGGGTGCGCGCGTGCCCGGTGTGCGCCAGGGCCTCGACGACGTGCGCGGTCACGTCCGCGGACGGCGGGTCGATGACGGCGCCGAAGTCGCAGAACGGCAGCTTGGTGCACAGTGTCCGGGTGTTGTCGGCGTCGAACGCGCCGAAGGCGCCGTCGCGGGAGACCATGCCCGCCATCCACCGGACGCCGCGCCGCACGGCCTCCCGCGCCCTCGGGTCGCCGGAGCGGCGCAGCGCGAGGACGGCCTCGGCGGTGTCGTCGGTGTCGGGGTAGCCGTCGTTGTGGAACTCGAAGGCCCAGCCGCCCGGCGCCAGGTCCGGCCGGCGCACGCTCCAGTCGCCCGGCCCCTGGATCTCCTCACCGAGGACCCACTCCACCGCCCGCGCCAGCGCCGGGTGCTCGGGGGGCAGCCCGGCGTCCCCCAGCGCGTTCATGGCCAGGACGGTGTCCCACACCGGGGACTGGCACGCCTCCAGCCGCCGCCCCTTCTCGTCCCGGATGATGAACCCGTCGAGCCCGTCCAGCCCGCGCCTGATCACCGGATGGTCCAGGCCGTAGCCGAGGAGGTGCAGCGCGAGCAGCGAGTAGACCCACGGCGGCTGGATGCCGCCCCACGAACCGTCGAGTTCCTGCCGCGCGACGATCCACTCGGCGGCGCGGCGCATCGCGGCCCGGCGCAGCCGCCGCACCGGGGCCTTCTCGTACACGTGCAGCACGCGGTCCAGGCCCTGGAACGCCGTGCCCCAGCCCGGACGGCGGCCGGCGGGGCGCCGCGGGCGCATACCGGTCCGCAGCTCCGGCAGGTCGAACGGCAGCGCCCGGACCGGCCGCAGCGACCCCACGATCGTCAGCGGGACGATGGTCTGCCGGGCCCAGCAGGCCCAGTCGTAGACGTTGAGCGGGAGCCACGACGGCAGGTACATCATCTCCGGCGGCATCACCGGCAGCTCGTCCCAGGACCACTGCCCGAACAGCGCCAGCCAGATCCGGGTGAAGACCCGGCTCGCCTCGATCCCGCCCGCCCCCACGACGAACGCGGCGGCGCGGCGCATGTGGACGTCCTCCGGCGGGTCCCCGGCCAGGCGCAGCGCCACGTACGCCTCGATCGTCGTCGACAGGTCGGGCGGCCCCTCGTAGAAGGTGGCCCAGCTCCCGTCGGACCGCTGCTGCGAACGGATCCAGACCGCGGCCTCGGCGGTCTCCTCCGCCGTCCTGATGCCGAGGAACTCGCGCAGCATGAGGTCCTCGGCGTCCATGGTGACGTTGGTCTCCAGCTCGCCCTTCCACCAGCCGGCGGGCGACTGCAGGCCCAGCAGGTGGTCGCGGGCCGACTCCAGGGCGGCGGCGACCTGGTCGGCCGGGGCGGTGGTCTCGATGGTCGTCATTCAGCGGCTCCTGGTGGTGACGTAGTCGGCCAGCTCGAGGAGGTCGGCACGGACCCGGTCCGGCATGTCCACCCCGTCCAGATGCGCGCGGGCGGACGCCACCCGGGCGGCGGCCTCGGCCTCCGTCCAGGCCCGTCCCCCGGCGGCCTCCACCAGGCGGGCGGCCTCGCGCACGTCGGCCTCGGACGGGACGCCCGGACGGCCCAGCACCTCCGCCAGCCGCTCCGACTCGGCCGTCCCGGCGTTCAGCGCCGCCGTCACCGGCAGCGACTTCTTCCGGGCCCGCAGGTCGTTGCCGGCGGGCTTGCCGGTGACCTCCGGCGCGCCCCAGATGCCCAGCAGGTCGTCGGTGAGCTGGAACGCCACGCCCAGATCGGACCCGAACGCGGCCAGCGCGCCGGGGAGCGGCTCGGGGGCCTCGCACAGCAGCGGCCCCAGCGAGCAGGAACAGGCCAGTAGCGCCGCGGTCTTGCCCGCCGCCATCCGCAGGCATTCGGCCAGCGAGATCCGCGCGCGCCGCTCGAACTCCAGGTCCAGCGCCTGGCCGGTGATCAGCCGGGCGGTGGCCCCGGCCAGCGCGCGCGCCGCCCGGTGCCCGCCGGCCGTGCCGGTCTCCAGCAGCACCTCATGGGACAGGGCCAGCAGGGCGTCGCCGCACAGGATCGCGGCGGGCGTCCCGAACACGGTCCACGCCGCCGGGCGGTGCCGCCGCGTCCGGTCCCCGTCCATGATGTCGTCGTGCAGCAGCGAGAACGCGTGCACCAGCTCCACGGCCACCGCGCCGGGCAGCGCGGGGCGGGGATCGTCGTCCGCCGCGCGGGCCGCGAGCAGGACCAGGGCCGGCCGCAGCGCCTTGCCCGTGGACCGCAGCGCGGGCGGTACGGGCGCGCCGGTCTCGTCGGTCCACCCGAAGTGGTAGCTCGCGATCTCCCGCATCGGCCGGTCGAGCCGGTCCACCGTCGCGCGGAGCGCCGGTTCGAGAAGCTCGCGGCCGGCGGAGACGGCGGCCGGGGCCTGCGCGGTCATCGGGCCGCCACCCCCCGAGCCCGGTGCCGGAGATGCCCGCGGACCTCGCGGGCGGCGGTCAGGCCGCTGCGCACGGCGCCCTCCATGGTGTCGGGCCAGCCCGTGTCCGTCCACGCGCCGGCCAGGAAGATCCCGGGGAGCCGGGTGACCGCGGGCGGGCGCAGCGCCGCGGTGCCCGGCCGCTGCCGGAACGTGGCGTGCCGCTCGCGGGTCACGAAGAAGTCGTCCACCCGGGCGCCCCGCGCCCTGGGCAGCAGGCGCGCCAGCTCCGGCAGGAACAGCCGCCGCAGCTCGGCCGCCGGCAGGCCGGCCCACCGGTCCGCGGCGGACACCGACACCGCCAGGTACTGCCCGGACGCGGGCCCGCCGGCGGGCGTCCGGTCGAAGATCCACTGGGCGGGTGAACCGGTGGCGGCGGCGAACGGCTCCGCCATCACGGCCCGGTCGTAGACGACGTGCACGTTGATGATCGGGCTGCGGCCCAGGCCCGCCCAGGCGTGCCGCTGCGGGCAGGCGGCCTCGGGGACGAGCGTGGCCGCGGCCCGGTGCGGGACGGCCACCACGACCGCGTCCGCCGGCTCCAGCGCGCCGTCCACCAGCACCTTGGGGCCGGGCTCGACCGCCTCCACCTTCGCCTTCAGCCGGACCCGCCCGCCGCCGGCCCGGATCGCCGCCAGCGCGGCGCGCCCGTGCAGGTCCCGCAGCGGGACGGTGGGCACCCCGATGTCGGCGGCGTCCGCCCGGCCCAGCAGCGCCGTCCGCAGCACCATGGCCGCCGGGGCCAGCGACGCCTCCTCGGGATCGGCGTTGAGCGAGGCGGTGATCAGCAGCCCCCACAGGTCGCGCACGGCCCGCTCGCCCTGGCCGTGCCCGGCCAGCCAGCGCCCGGCCGACAGCGAGTCCACGGCCGGATCGCGGTGGTCGAGGAACCGGAGGGCGAGGGCGGCCCGGACCGCGCGCAGCCGGTCGGCGGGGGACAGCAGGCCGTACCCGGCCAGCGCCGGGACGAGGTGCGCCGGGCCCGGCAGGGCCGCGCGCCGCAGCCGCCCGCGCCGCCCGTCCGGGCCCAGCACGGTCACGTCGAACCGGTCCTGGAGGCGGGTGCCGCCGGCCGTGCCGAGCCGCCGCAGCAGCTCCCGGTACGCGGTGCAGCATTTGAGGAAGACGTGCTGGCCGTTGTCGATCCACAGGTCGCCGCGCCGGAAGGAGTGGGTGGCGCCGCCGAGCCAGGCCCGGCCCTCGTACAGGGTGACCTCGTGCCCGGCCTCCTGCAGCGCCAGGGCGGCGCTGATCCCGGCGAGACCGCCGCCGACGATCGCGACGCTCACCGCTCCACCCCGCTCAGCGCGCGGCCCGCGACCGCGAGCTTCTGCCAGGCGGGGAGGGACGTGCGGGAACACAGGGCCGCGCCCGGATCCGCCTCGATGCGGTCCAGCAGGCGGCGGTAGATCCCCGCCATCGCGGCCGTGCAGGCAGCGCTGCGCCGGTCCAGCAGCGGCAGCAGTCGCAGCCCCGTCGCGTACCACTCGCGCGCCCGCCGCGCCTCCGCCCGCACCAGCTCCGCGAGGCGGTCGGGCTCGTCGGTGAACCCCTGGCGGGGATCGAAGTGCAGCGTGCAGCCGTACCGGGCCAGGTCCTTGGCGGGCAGGTAGACCCGGCCGGTCTCGGCGTCCTCCCGGACGTCCCGCAGGATGTTGGTCAGCTGGAGGGCCACCCCGAGCGCGTCGGCCAGCGGCTCGGCGGCCTCCCGGTCGCCGGTCCCGAACGCGCCGAGGCACAGCCGCCCCACCGAGCCCGCGACGCTCCGGCAGTAGCCGACCAGCTCGTCGAACGTCGCGTACGACGCGCCGCGGACGTCGCTCTCGCACCCGTCGACGATCTCCCCGAACGCCTCGACCGGGATGGGGTACCGCCGTACCGCGTCGGCGAGCGCGACCAGCACCGGGTCGCCGCCGTGGGCCGGCAGCGCGGCGAGCCGGGCGCGCGTCTCGGCCAGCCGGGCCAGCCGGACGTCCGCCGGGTCCGTCCCGTCGCCGATGTCGTCCACCCGCCGCGCGAACGCGTAGATGGCGTTGAGCGCGCGGCGTTTCGGCGGGGGGAGCAGCCGGATGCCGTAGGCGAAGTTGCGGGCCCGCGTGCGGACGATGCGCTCGCACTCCTGATAACCGGTGGACGGATCCACTGGGCGATCTCCTTCCGAGCGCGGGGCCGATGTGCCGGTTACTGCGGACCGGATGTGACGCGGGCAAGGATCCACGGCCTTGCGGCAAGACACGGACATGATTTCAGCTATCCGAATCGGCTAGCGATAAACGCCACGGCCACCCATGGATTCGATCACAACTCCCGAACGCGTGGCGGTCACGACACGGTGTTCGTCCCGCGCCGGGCAAGCCATCTGTCATGAAATTCCGGCTTTTCCGACCGGTGTCGGCAGGCCGGGGCGCCGCCTCGCGCGGGCCGCCGATCGGACCGAGAAGTCCCAGGTGGGCGAGCATTGCGGCGATCGTCGCGATCGTTCGCCGCGGAGGCCGGCGGGTTTCTGGTAAAACCTCGTTGTGCGCTTGGTCCGGTGTGTCTCTGGCGCGCCGGAATCGAGGAGCGGCCTTCCGGAGTGATCGGATGCGGCCGTGGAGGACGCATCGGTGAGACGGTGCCGAAATATGTAAATTCGCGGCGATTCTTTGCCGCTCGGCGACGGTATTCCGGGAACCCTTTGGCGCCCGCGCCGAACGCCCCGGCCGGCGCGGGCACGGGCACCCGCGCGTGGCCGCTCGGGGGGCGTGGCCGGGCGAGGGGCAGGGCGCGAGGGGCAGGGCGCGAGGCGCGCGCTCGGGGGCGGCCGGGGCGAGGCTTGTGCCGGCCGGGCTTTGATGAGAGATTTCGATGGGAGATTCTCTATAAAGTCAGTAGGTTATTAGGAGAACCTGAGCCGATGAGCGATGACGGCCTGCTCGACGAACACCACTACGACCTGACCCGGACGCGGCAGTGGCTGGAGGGGGAGGGCGGAGCAGGTCGCGACGGTCGGGCCCGCCGCGACCTGCTCCGCTCGCTGGTCGTCGCCGGTGGCGCCGCCGCCCGGCACTGGACGGACCGCGCCCCGGTCCGGGCCGCCGGCCCCGCCGCGGCGGAACCCGGGCCGATCGTCAAGCCGCTGCCCCCGGACCTGTTCATCGCGCACGGCACCAACGCCGAGATGCGCTGGGAGGCCATGAAGGGCAAGGGCCTGCTCGTCCCGAACGACCGGTTCTTCGTCCGCAACCACACCCGCACCCCGCTGATCGACGCCCGCACCTGGCGGCTGCGCCTGCACGGCACGGGCCTGCGCGGGGCGCCGCCCGCCGGCCGCGCCGTCGAGTTCGGCTACGAGGACCTGCTCGCCCTGCCGGCCGAGACCATGACCGTGGCGGTGGAGTGCGCGGGCAACGGCCGCTCCTTCTACGGCACCCAGCAGGGGACCCCGGCCGAGGGCACGCCGTGGCGGCTCGGCGGCGTGGGTGTGGCCCGCTGGCGCGGCGTCCGCCTCGCCACGGTCCTGGAACGCGCCGGGCTGGCGGAGACGGCGGTGGACGTCCTGCCGCGCGGGCTCGATCCGAACTTCGTCACCGGCGGCGTCGACCTGGGGCCCGTCCGCCGCCCCCTGCCCGTCGCCAAGGCCCTCGACGACGTGCTGCTGGCCTACGAGATGAACGGGGAGCCGCTGCCGCCCGACCACGGCTTCCCCGTCCGCCTGGTGGTGCCCGGCTGGATCGGGGTCTCCTCCGTCAAGTGGGTGGGCGAGATCGAGGTCGCCGACCGCCCGCTGTTCTCCCCGTGGAACACCCGCTTCTACCGCCTCTTCGGCCCGGACCACCCGCCGGAGGGTGGGCCGCCGCTGGCCGAGCAGGTCGTCAAGAGCGCCTTCGAGCTGCCATGGGACGCCACCGTACGGGCCGGGCGCCCGGTCGTGCTGACCGGCCGCTCCTGGTCCCCGCACGGTCCCGTCCGCCGGGTCGAGGTGAGCACCGACGGCGGCGCCACCTGGCGGACGGCGCGGCTGCGCGGCCCCGAGCGCGGCTGGCGGCGCTGGGAGACCACCTGGCGTCCGGACCGCCCGGGTCCCACGGCGCTCCTGGCCAGGGCGACCGACGCGTCCGGCGCCACCCAGCCCGACCGCGCGGTGTTCAACACCTACGGCTACCTTTTCGGCGCCGTCGTGCGGCATCCCGTCCTGGTGGCCTGACACCGCCGCCGGGCTCACCCATGGGGGAGGAACCGGCCGAACCGGCCGTGGTGGTAGAGCAGCGGCCGTCCGCCCGCGAGAAGTTCGGCGCCGGTCACCAGCCCGACGACGAGGATGTGGTCGCCCACGTCGATGGTGGCGTGCGGGACGCAGAGCAGGTGGGCGCAGACGCCGCCGAGCAGCGGCGTGCCGTGGTCGTCGGGGCTCCAGGCGGTGGGCGGGGCGAAACGGTCGACGCCCCGCCGGGCGAAGCGCGTGGCCACCTCGGCCTGGTCACCGGCCAGGATGTTGACGGCGAACCGGTCGGCGGCGCGCAGCGACGGCCAGGTGGTGGAGCCCTGGTCCACGTAGAAGGAGACCAGGGGCGGCCGCAGGCTGACCGAGGAGAAGGAGGTCGCGGTCAGGCCGGTCGGCACCCCCGCGGACGATGCGGTGATCACGACGACCCCGGCGGCGTGCAGGGCGAGGGCCTGGCGGAACCGCGCGGGATCCAGTACCTGGCCCGGCGGGCTGTCGGTCATCGGGAACCTCCGGGGCCGGTCGGGGGGCCGGTCGAACGGTGACAGGCGGTACTCGTTCGGGCGGTCGGACGCGTGACTGGGGGAGCCTTGCTCAGGCGGAACACGGAGCGCCGGCCACGCGGCGGAAGTCCACGTGGCCGCGGTTGGGCAGAGGAACCGTCGGTGGCACGGCAGCGAGCCTAGGCCGCACCGCCGGTAAATGTCAACTAATCTAGTCGGGAAAGTAGGAAAGCTCCCTCGGGCACTGGCGGACACCGTCCCGTGACCCGGTCGACGCCATCTCAAAATTGTCGTAACAGGAGCGCAAGGTGCTGCTTGAGCCCATATCGCACGGGTAGCGGCAGAGAATGCGGACCTCCACTGACGGGGTGGCACGCGCGCAGGACCCGCGATAAAGGACATCGGCCTGTGCCGATGGATGGGGAGCCGAGATGGCCGTAGCTCAGGGCACGAAGACCACACGGAGAAGCACGACGGAGAAGGGGACGGCGCAGCGTGCCACGACGCGGCGGACCTCCACCCAGCGGGGCACCACGCAGCGGACCACGACCCGGCGGGCGTCGGCGCAGCGCGCGACCACCGCGCGTCCGGCGGCGGAGACGAGCACGCGGCGGCGCACCACCGCGCGCAAGCGCGCCGGGGAGGAGACCGCCGGGAGGACGACGCAGCGTACGGCGACCCTTCCCGTTCCCGTCGTCACCCCGCACCTGTCGGTGCGGAAGGTACGCATCCCGGCGCCCGCGGGCCTGCCGGTGACCGGTCACGAGGTCGTCGAGGCCGGGAAGATCGCGACCTCCCACCTGCCGCCGCCGGACCGGCTCGTCTACTACGCCGGGCTCGGCGCGCTGGCGGTGTTCGGGGTGGTGGAATGGCCGGTCGCCGCGGCGATCGCGGTCGGCGTCGGCGTCGCCCGCCGGGCGCGCTCCGGGAACGGGGCGCGGCGGGAGGCCGCGAAGAAGGAGTAGGACCGCCCCGCGTGGCGGGTGCGAGCGGCGCCCGGGGATGACGCGACGGCCTCGCCACGGTATCGACCACGCCCCGCTGGAGTATGGCCATGCCGTTGCGCCGAATGCTCGGAGCCGCCGCGCACGCCGCCAAGGCGCTTCCCGTGCCCGGCCCCGTCCGGCACATCGTGGGCGGGGTGCTGGAGCCGCGCGCGGTCCGTGCCTCGTCCGGGCGCTTCCACATCAAGGTGCGGGGCGTTCACGCCTCCGGCGCCGCGGGGCTGGCGCGTGCCGTGGAGGAGGCGCTGCTGTCGGTGGACGGCGTCCGCGCCGCCGAGGTGAACGCCGTGTTCGGCCGCGTCGTCGTGACCTGCGCCGAGGGCATGGACGCGGGCGACCTCGTCGACCTGGTCGAGGACGTCGAGCGGCTGTACGGAGCGCAGGACGCGCCGTTCGCGCCCGCGGTGCCGGGGGACGTGTCCGTGATCGCGCGGGAGGCCGCGTACGCCGGGCTGAACCTGGCCGCCTGCGGCGCCGCCGTCGCGGGCAAGGCGACCCGCGCGCTGCCCCTTCCGGAGACCGTCCCCGCACTGATCTCCATCGCCGACCTCACCCCCTGGATCAGGGAGGGGCTGACGCGCCGCCTCGGCGCGTCCACGACCGACCTCGTCCTGAGCGGCGGAGGTGCGGTCGTCCACGCCCTGGCCCAGCAGCCGTCCAGGCTCGCCCTCGACGCCGCGCTCAGGCTCGTGCACCTGGTGGAACTGCAAGCGCACATGGGCGCCTGGGACCGGTACGAGGGCCGGCACGACGGTGGCGCGGGCGCGCACCGGGCGGATCCGCTGGACGGTCCGGAGCGGCCCCGCCCGCTGCCCCACGGGCCGGTCGAGCGCCTCCTCCAGTACGCCCCGATGTCGGTGGCGGCCTCGCTGGGCACCCTCGCCCTGACCCGTGACGCCCAGCGGGCGCAGGGCGTGCTCGTCTCCGGGGTGCCGAAGGCGGCGCGGGTGGGCCGCGAGGCGTTCGCCGCCCAGTTCGGCCGGATCGCGGCCGGGCGCGGCGTCGTCGTCTGCGACACCGCGGCCCTGCGCCGGCTGGACCGGATCGACACCGTGGTCGTCGACGCGTCCGCGCTGCGGACCGGGCGGCAGGTCATCGACGAGGTCCTCCCCCTCGCGGACGTCCCCGCCGCGGAGTGCTGCGAACGCGCCCTCGCACTGGTCGACCCGGCCCGTCCCGGCAGGTGGCGTTCGGAAGGCGGATGGACGGTGTCCCCCCTCAGGGCGTGGCCGGGGGACGCGGGCCAGGCCGTCCATGACCGGGCCCGGGAGCTGCGCCGGCGCGGGGCCGCGGTCCTCGCCCTGGCCCGGGACGGGGAGCTGACCGCCTTGGTCGTGCTCGTCCCGGAGCCCGAGCCGCTGGCCGAGGCGCTGGTGTCGGCCGCGCACCGGGCGGGGCTGGTGGTGGCGACCGGCGCCGGCGGCGGGCTGGATCCGCGGCTGCAGATCGACCGGAGGCTGCCCGGCGGGCCCGGGCTGCGGGCGTCGGTGCGCCGGCTCCAGGAGGAGGGGCGCGGCGTCGCCCTGGTCTCCGCGCGGGGCAGGCCGGCGCTCGCCGCCGCGGACGTGGGCATCGGCCTGCTGCGGCCCGGGGAACGCGCCCCCTGGGGCGCGGACCTGCTCTGCGGCCCGGGACTGGACGGGGCGTGGCTGATCGTCGACGCCATCGCCACCGCCCGGGAGGTGAGCCGGCGCAGCGCGCGGATCGCCGCGACCGGATGGGCGGCGGGCGTGATGCTGGCCGCGTCCGGCCCGGCCCCGAAGGCGACCGGCCGGGCCCTGCTCGCGGTCAACGCCGCGACGCTCTCGGCGGTCGCCACCGGCACCTACAGCGGTACCGCCCTGGCCCGGCGGCCGGCGCCGGTGCCCGCGGACCGTACGCCCTGGCATGCCTGGCCCGTCCAGGCGGTCCTGGACCGCCTCGACTCGTCACCGGCGGGGCTGGACGCCGGGGAGGCGGCGCGGCGCCGCACCGCTGAGGCGGTCACCGAGCCCGCCCGCCCGGGGCTGGGCCGGGTCGTGCTGGAGGAGCTCGACAACCCGTTCACCCCGCCGCTGGCCGCGGGCGCGGGCATCTCGGCGGTCATGGGGTCGGTGATGGACGCCGCGCTGATCGGCACGGTGCTGGGCGTGAACGCCTTCATCTCCGGCGCGCAGCGGGCCGGCGCCGAACGGGCCCTGCGGCGGCTCGTCCGGCTGAGCACGGTGCGGATCCGGCTGCGGCGGCCCGGCGCCGAGGACGGGGGCGAGACGGAGGCCGCCGCCGACGAGCTGGTGCCGGGCGACGTGATCGCGCTCGCCGCGGGCGACGCCGTCCCGGCCGACTGCCGGGTGCTGTCGGCCGACGGGCTGGAGGTCGACGAGTCCAGCCTCACCGGGGAGTCGCAGCTGGTCGCCAAGGCGGCCGCGGCGAGCCCGGCCCGGCACGTCGCCGACCGGCACTCCATGCTCTACCAGGGCACGGTCGTCGCCGCCGGGAACGCCTCCGCCGTGGTGGTGGCCACCGGGGAACGGACCGAGATCGGGCGGACCGCCCGGCTGGGCGCGGAGGAGCAGCGTCCCGGCGGGGTCTCCGGCCGCCTGCTGGAGCTGACCCGGGCGACGCTGCCCGCCTCGCTCGCGGCCGGCGCCGTCCTCTTCGGGGTGGACCTGCTGTCGGGGCGCCCGGTCGCGCAGGCGGTGGGCTCGGCGGTCACCCTGGCCGTCGCCGCCGTACCGGAGGGGCTGCCGTTCATCGCGACCGCCGCCGAGCTCGCCACCGCGCGGCGGCTGTCCAGGCACGGCGCCCTGGTCCGCAATCCCGCCACGGTCGAGGCGCTCGGCCGGGTCGACGTGCTCTGCTTCGACAAGACCGGCACGCTGACCGAGGGACGGCTGCGGCTGCGCCAGATCTCCGACGGCGAGACGACGCTGGCCGCCGACGCGCCGGTGCCCTGGATGCGGGAGATCGTCGCCGCGGCGCTGCGGGCCAGCCCGGACCAGGACGGCGGGCGCCGCCGCCTGCCGCACCCCACCGACCGGGCCGTCATGCACGCCGCCGAGGAGTTCACCATGGACCCGTCCGAGGGCCTCGGGTCGTGGGAGCGGGTGGACGAGCTGCCCTTCGAGCCGAGCCGCGGCTACCACGCGGTGCTCGGCCGGCACCGGCGGGGCCAGCACCTCAGCGTGAAGGGGGCGCCGGAGATCGTCCTGGAGCGCTGCGACACCTGGCGCCGTCCCGGCCAGGCCCCCTCGCCCTTCGACGCGTCCGCCCGCGCGACCGTGGAACGGCAGGTGGAGCGGCTCGCCCGCGGCGGCTACCGGGTGCTGGCGGTGGCGGAACGGTCCGCGTCGGGCCGGGCCGACCTCGCCGAGTCGCGCATCCGGCGGCTGCGGTTCCTGGGCCTGGTCGGGATCGCCGACCCGGTCCGCAGGACCGCCGCCGAGGCGGTGGACCGGCTCCGCGGCGCCGGCGTCCAGATCATGATGATCACCGGTGACCATCCCAGCACCGCGGAGGCCATCGCCGCCGAGCTCGGCGTCCTGGACGGGCACGTGATGACCGGCTCCGAGCTCGACGAGAGGGACGCGGCGGAACTGGCGCGGGAGCTGCCGGACGTCTCGGTCTTCGCCCGGGTGAGCCCGGCGCAGAAGGCGCGCGTCGTCCAGCTCCTCCAGGACGCCGGGCAGGTGGTCGCGGTCACCGGCGACGGGGCCAACGACGCGCCCGCCATCCGGCTCGCCGACGTCGGGATCGCCCTGGGCCGGCGGGCGACCCCCGCCGCCCGGGAGACGGCCGACCTGGTGGTGACCGACGACCGGATCGAGACCATCGTCGACGCCATCGCCGACTCCCGGGCCATGTGGAAGTCGGCCCGCGACGCCCTGGCCGTCCTCCTCGGCGGCAATCTCGGGGAGATCGCGTTCACCATCGGCGGCGCGCTGACCGGCGGGGGCAGCCCGCTGAACGTCCGCCAGCTGCTCCTGGTGAACCTGCTCACCGACATGCTCCCGGCCATCGCGCTCGCGGTGCGGCGGCCCGCCGGGGCGACCCGGGAGGACCTGCTCCGGGAGGGGCCGGAGGCGTCCCTCGGCGCCGCGCTGACCCGCGACATCACCGTCCGCGCGGTGACCACCGCGGGCGCCGCCCAGACCGCGTACCTGCTCGCGCGGGCGAGCGGCACCCGTACCCAGGCCGTCACCGCCGGCCTGGTGGCGCTGGTGGGCACCCAGCTCCTGCAGACGCTCGCGGCGGGCGGGCGGAGCCCCCTGGTCCTGGCGTCCGGGGTGGTCTCGCTGGGCGCGCTCGTGACCATCGTCCAGGTCCCCGTCCTCAGCCACTTCTTCGGATGCCGCCCGCTGCTCCCGCATTGCTGGGCCATCGCCGGGGGCTCGGCCCTGGCGTTCGCCGCCGCCGCGACCGTCATCACCCGCAGGGGCGACCGGAACGGCGGCGTGCCCTCGCCCGCGAGCGAGCCGGAGGCCGGTCAGGCGGCCGATGCCGCGACCGGAGCGACCGGAGCGACCGGAACGGTCGGAACGGTCGGAACGGCGACCGAGCCCGTGCCGAGCTGAGCGAGCATCAGCCGGTCAGGGTGCGTCTTTAGACACTGTTCACCTGCCGTCCACCCACGATTGTGCCGTCAAACCAGACATATGGGATAAAAATGCCGATAAGTCCTTCAAGCAACCATCACTCCGAGGTGCAACGTGGCTGACCTTCTGTCGACCGTGCTCGCCAAGGCCCTGGTACTGCTCGCCGAGGCCATCGTCACGCGGCTCGTCGTCGCGATGATCCGCTCGCCCCGGGCCGCGGCCGCCTGACCGGGCCGCCCGGCCGCCGGTACCGTACGCGGACGACGTCGATCCGCGGGACAGGAGGCGGCCGTGGCACACCGGGTGAGCGTCGTCGGCGAGGTGCTCGTCGACCTGCTCTGGAAGGCGGGGGCGAGCGAGGTGGTCCCCGCGCCGGGCGGCAGCCCGGCCAACGTGGCGATCGGCCTGCGCCGCCTGGGCCGCCCGACCACGCTCGTGACGTCCTGGGGCGACGACCCGCCCGGCACCCTGGTGGCCGGCCATCTGCGGCGGGCGGGCGTCCCGGTGCGCCGGGCGCCCGGCGGCGGGCGGACCATGCTGGCCCTGGCCTACCTGGACGCCGCCGGGTCGGCGACCTACGACTTCCTGGCGGCCTGGGACCCCACCGGACTCGCTGTCCCCGGCGACACCACGATCCTGCACACCGGCTCGCTGGCGATCGTCGTCGAGCCGGGCGCCTCGCGCGTGCTGGAACTGTGCCGGGACCTGCGCGCCCGGCCGGGCCGGGCCGTCGTCATCGACCTCAACGTCCGCCCCGCCGTACAGCCCGACCCGGCCGCCTACCGTGACGCCTGCCTGCGGTTCGTGGAGGTCGCCGACGTCGTCAAGGCCAGCGACGAGGACCTGCGCCTGCTGTACCCCGGCCTGGACGCCGCCGAGGCCGCGCGGGCACTGCTCTCGTACGGCCCGCGCCTCGCCGTGGTCACCCTCGGCCCCGGCGGCGCCTTCGCGGTCACCGCCGGCGCCGAGGTGCGGGTCCCGGCTCCGGTGGTCGCCGTCCGCGACACCGTCGGCGCGGGCGACGCCTTCCAGGCCGCCCTGCTGGACGCCCTCGCCGCCCGCGATCCCGCCGGGGACGGCGCGGACCGCCTCCCGCTGCCCGCCGGTCCCGCCGACCTGGCGCGCGTCCTCACCCGCTGCGTCACCGCCGCGGCCCTCACCTGCACCCGCGTCGGAGCGGACCCGCCGACCGCCGCCGAACTGGAGGACGCCCTGTCCGCCGGTACGGGGAGCGCGGACGAATAAGGGCCGCACCGCCCCCGGACGCGCGTTGAAGGCGTCCCCTTCCGCGTTTTCCTAAATTCGCTGAGTGGGCCCGCACGTCACATTATCAGATTATGATAAAGGAACGTGTCAAAAATAGCTCGACTCTGTTGACCTGCCATGTCAGTTGCCGACAGGAATGAAAGCGGAGCTAGGCAGCGCCATCCCGCCGTGTGAAAATCTCGGCGAGTGGCAGGAGGTGCCGGCATGCCGCCTCGGGATCCACCGCTGGTCGAACGTGAGGTCGACCTCGCGTCGCTGGTGGCCGCACTCGCCCGCCCTCCCGCCGTCGTGGTGGTGGAGGGCGAACGCGGCGCCGGCAAGACCCGCCTGGTGCGCGAGGCGCTGGCCGCCCCCGGCCTCGAAGGGCGGCAGCCGCTGGTCGGACACTCCCGTCCCACCTTGGCGTCCTGCCCGCTGGGGCCGGTGATCGAGGCGCTCGCCACCGCGAGCCGCCCACCGGTACGGCCGCTCAGCGCCCTCGCGGGGGTGCTGCGCACGGTGCTCCCCGAGCTGGCCGCCATCCTGCCGCCGGCGCCGCCCCCGGTGCCGGAGCCGCAGCTGGTCCGGCACCGCCTGGTGCGGGCCAGCGCGGAACTGCTCGCCAAGCTCGGCCCGACCATTCTGGTTCTGGAGGATGTGCAGTGGGGGGACGCGGCCACCGTGGAGCTGATCCGGATGATCGGGGCACGGCCCCCTCCAGAACTATCCATCGTGATCACTTGCGAGCCCCCGGCGGCCCTTCCTGAATTGGGGCTGGGCACCACCCGACTTTCCATTCCGCCGCTGTCGCCCGCGGGTGCCGGGCGGCTGGCCTGCGCGATTCTCGGCGACCCGGAAACCGTTCTGCCCACCGGCGTCGCGGACCTGCTGTACGAGCGCAGCGGCGGGGTGCCGTTCGTCGTGCGCGAGGACGTCCGCATGCTCCGGCAGCACGACCTGCTCCGCCCGGTGAACGGCGCGTGGACGCTCGGCCCCGGCGCGGAGACCGCCGTCCCGCCCGCGGTCGGCGCGATGATCGCCGCCCGGCTCCGGAGCCTGGACGCGACCGGCACCGCGGTGCTGGAGGCCGCGGCCGTGCTGGCCGGGTCCGCCGAACCCGAACTGGTGGCCAGGGTCGCCGGGCTGAGCACCGGCCGGACGTGCGCCGCCCTCGGGGACGCGATGCGCCGCGGGCTCCTGCGCGACCACGGCCCGGACGGCGGCACGGTGCGTTTCCGCCACGAACTGGCCCGGCTCGCCGTGTACGAGTCCGTTCCCGGCTACCGGCGGCGCGGGCTGCACGCCATCGCCGCCCAGGTGCTGACCGCCGCGGGCGGAGCCCTGCGCGTACGGGCGGTCGACCACCACCGGCGCGCGGGCGACCTGCGCGCGTGGGCGGCGAGCGCGGAGGCCGCCGCCGAGGCCGCCCTCGCCGCCGGCGCGTTCGGCACGGCCCACTCCTGGCTGCGGGACGTCCTCCAGGCGGGCGCGGTCGCCCCGGAACGGCGGGCCGAGGTGGCGGTCAAGCTGGGCCGGGCCGCGCTGGGGGCCGCCGATCCGGGCGGGACCACCTCCGGCCTGCTGGCCGAGGTGGCGGAGGCCGCGTCCCCGGAACAGCGCGCCGAACTCCTGCTCCTCCGCCTCTGGTCGGCACTGGAGTCGGACGGCCCGGCCGACGGCGCGGCGACCGCGCTGCGCGACGCCCTGGGCGGCCTCGTCCGGCGTCCCGGCCTGCGCGCCATCGCGCACGCCCTCCTCGCCACCCCCACCCGGCTGCCCGGTCTCGACCTGGCCGCCCAGAAGGCCCATCTCGACCGGGCCCGGACCGCGCTCACCGAGACCGGCGACCCGATGGCGCACGCCGTCGTCCGGACCGCGACCGCGCACCTGCTGCTCGCCACCGGAGGCCCCGAGGGGTGGGCCGCGGCCCGCGCGGTGCCCGTCCACGGCGACCGGCCGGAGATCGAACGCCGGCTCGCCCGCGGCCTGCTCGACCTGGCCGAGTCGGCCCTGCACCTGGGGCACTACACGCGCGGCCTCGACCTGGCCGAACGGGCGCGGCGTCCGGCGTCGGGCGCCCCGTCCCCCGCCTTCGACACGCGGCTGCGGGCCGTCGTGGCACGGATCCGCTGGACGACGGGCGACTGCGGCGCCGAGGACGACGTGGGCGTGCTGTCCGGTGATCCGTTCGCGTCCGGCCTCCCGAACCTGCGGCTGCTGTCCGCCCAGATCGACGCGGGCCAGGGGCGCCTGGACGCCGCGCGCCGCACGCTGCGCGCGGTGGCCGAGGAGGCCTGCGAGACCGGTGACCTGGCCGTCGCCGCCCAGGCCGCCGCGGAGTTCAACCGGGTGGCGCTCACCCTGGAGCAGCGGCGGCTCGGGCACGCCCTCGCCCGCCAGGTCCTGGACGGCGTGGCCCGCAAGGGCGTGTGGGTCTGGGCGGCGCCGCTGCTGCCGTTCGCCCCCCTCGACCTGGTCCGCGAGGTCCTGCCCCGCTACCGCGGCGCCGTGGCGGACCGCGACGCGCCGCTCGCCCGCGCCGCCCTCGGGTTCGCCGAGGCCCGGATGAGCGAGCGCTACGGCGACGCCGGGTGGGCCGCGGCGGGCTACCGCCGGGCCCGCCGCGGGTACGCGGTGCTGCCCGACCCCCGGCTGGCCGCCCACGCGTGCGCCGGCGAGGCGCGCGCCCGGATCTCCGCCGGCCAGGTGCCGGACGCCGAGCCGCTGCGCCACGCGTGGAGCACGTTCACCGGCCTGGGCGCCGTCTGGGACGCCAACCGGCTCAAGCAGACGATGCGGGCGGCGGGACTGCCCGTGCCCCACCGCCGCGGCCGGCCCGGGTACGGCAACCAGCTGTCCCCCCGGGAACGCGAGATCGCCGTGCTGGCGGCCTCCGGCCACACGAACCGGGACATCGCCGCCGGCCTCTACCTGTCCGACCGCACGGTCAAGTACCACCTGGCCAACGCCATGCGCAAGCTCGGCGTGAGCAGCCGGCGGCAGCTGGGCGACGTCCTCGAACCCGCCGACCGTTCGGACCACACCTGCCGGTGCGGGCGGTGCGGGCGCGAACTAAACCTGTCCTGAGTGGACGGGGTAACCGGGACGGACCGGACCGATTATGAGAGAGATTCACGTTCGACCGAATCGGCGCCGGACACCCCGTCATCCTTCCCCGGAGACGGCGCCCTCGGACCGGACGGCGGCGGAAGGCCCGCCGCACGAGTCGAGGAGGAGGACCCACATGAGACCCGCCAGCTTCCTCGTTGGCCTCTCCGCCATCGCCGCCGCCGCGGCGTTCACCGCCGCTCCCGCCCACGCCGAAGCCCCCGGCCTGGTCGACGGCAGCATCACCGCGGCCGGCACCACCTGCACGTGGACCAACGCCACGACCAGCAACACGCCCCCGAACACCCTGACGATCGACCGCACCACCATCAGCCTGAGCTGCAGCGGCTCGGTCTCCGTCAGCATCGGCGCCAATCCGACGGTCTCGTTCAACGACGCGAACGGCACCGCCACCGCCACGTCGATCGTCGTCACCGCCACCGTGTTCGGCGTGCAGTGCGGCTACACCGTGAACAACGCCAGCGCCACCCGCCAGGGAACGACGCGGACCTACACCGGTGGCCCCTACACCGCCACCAAGACCTCGGGCGGCTTCCTCTGCCCGAGCAGCGAGACCATCAACTCCGCCAGGTTCGTCTTCCACTAAGCCGCTGATCGGCTGATCGGCTCATGCGGGGCTCCCGTGCCGGGGGAGCCCCGCATGACCTGTTCCCGGCCCGGTCCGTCCCCGAGTCCCTCGGCCACCGCACCCGGGCGTCCGGCCCGGGCGATCCTCAATCGACCTCGGCCTCCTCGAAGACGAGACCACTGCCCCTCGCGGCGACCACGTCGTAGACGTACGTGACCCTGTTCCGGGCGTAGCAGCGGTACTTCGTCTTCGTCTCCGCCTTCGGGGCGCCGGCGTTCTCGACCGGGTCACCGGGGATGACGGCGGCGCCGCCCGGGAGGGTGTCGCAGCGCAGCTTCGCCCCCTTCCGCTGCGACTTGCCGTACTGCCAGAACTGCTCGTTCAGGCTCGCCTGAGCCAGCAGCCGCTCACGAGCAGTGATCTTGTACTTGCAGCTCTGGGTGTCGCCGAGGTCGATGCACGACCCCATGTTGGTCACCTGGTAACTGATCTTGGCGCCCCCGTAGGTCGCGGTGCAGTCGGACGCGCACTCCACCTTGATCTTGGGATCGCACGTCATCCGCACCGTCTTCTCGAGCACGCTGTGCTCCAACTGGGCCCGGAAGGTCCGGCGCTTGTCCTCGGGCAGGTCCGGAACCGTGATCCTGTGGCAGGGCTGGGCCGGGGCGGTCACCTCCGTCGTCTTGGCCACGTCGTAATGGAGCGGCGACTCGAAGGCCATGAACGACCGCACGAGCTTGACGCCTCCCCAGATCAGCCCGCCGACGACCACGATGACCACAAGGATCGTGACGCACCCGAGCACCGCGGCCCCCTTGCCCGGCTCCTGCTCGTCCTGGGAGGGCTCACTCTGTGTCTCCGTCATGCCACAAGATCGTGCTGCCTGTCCGCGCCCCTGTCGAGCGGAATGCCGCCTGTGGTGCCGCCGGGCTCAGCGGAGTGTTCCGTCCAGGACCGTCGCCCTGCCGCGGAGGAAGGTCGCGGTCACGCGGCCCGGCAGCACCAGCCCGGCGAACGGGCTGTTGCGGCTGCGCGAGGCGAAACCGGCGGGGTCGACGCCGGCGCGGTGGGCGGTGTCGAGCAGGGTGAGGTTCGCGGGCTCGCCCGGCGCGATCGGGCGGCCGTGCCCGTCCAGGCGGCCGATGAGGGCCGGGCGGTGCGACATGCGGTCCGCGACGCCCGTCCAGTCCAGCAGGCCGGTTTCCACCATGGCGTGCTGGACGACCGCCAGCGCGGTCTCCAGGCCGATCATCCCCATCGCCGCGGCCGGCCACGCGCAGCGCTTGTCCGCGGCGGTGTGGGGGGCGTGGTCGGTGGCGACGCAGTCGATGGTGCCGTCGGCCAGCGCCTCGCGGAGCGCCCTGACGTCGGCCTCGGTGCGCAGCGGCGGGTTGACCTTGTAGACGGGGTCGCCCGAGCGCGCCAGCTCGTCGGTGAGCAGCAGGTGGTGCGGGGTCACCTCGGCGGTGACCGGCCACCCCCGGGACTTGGCCCAGCGGACGATCTCGGCCGAACCCGCGGTGGAGAGGTGGCAGACATGGACGCGGGAGCCGGTGTGCGCGGCGAGCAGGACGTCGCGGGCGATGACCGCCTCCTCGGCCACCGCGGGCCAGCCTGGCAGGCCGAGCTCGCGGGCGACCACGCCCTCGTTCATCTGGGCCCCCTCGGTGAGGCCCGGATCCTGGGCGTGCTGGGCGACGACGCCGTCGAACTCCCGGACGATCTCCAGGGCGCGCCGCATCAGCCCGGGGTCGTGGACGCACCCGCCGTCGTCGGAGAAGACCCGGACGGCGGCCGGCGACCCCGCCATCGCGGCGATCTCGGCGAGCCGCTCGCCGCCGAGACCGGCGGTGACCGCGCCGACCGGCCGGACGTCGCAGTGCCCCGCGCCGGCCCCCAGCCGCGCGACCTTCTCCACGACCGCCGGGGTGTCGGCGACGGGGCTGGTGTTGGCCATGGCGTGCACGGCGGTGAACCCGCCCAGCGCGGCGGCGCGGGCGCCGGTGGCGACGGTCTCGGCGTCCTCGCGGCCCGGCTCCCGCAGATGGGTGTGGAGGTCGACCAGGCCGGGCAGCAGGACCTGCCCGGACGCGTCGACGACCTCCGCGCCGCCGGGGTCCAGGCCGGTTCCGACGGCGGCCACGGCGGTGCCCCGGATGAGGACGTCCCGGGCCGGGCCGCCGAGGATCCGCGCGCCGCGCAGGAGGGTCGCGCGCTCACCCATGCGAGCCCTCCGGCCCGTCCGGGCGCAGCTCGAACACCGGGCCGTCCGCGCAGATCAGCGGGCTCTCGTCGGCGGCGGTCCGGGCCGCCGTGGCGCAGCCGTGGCAGTAGCCCAGCCCGCAGGCCATGTGGGCCTCCAGGGACACCTGGACCCGGGCGTCCCATCGCTCGCCCAGCCGTACGCACATCTCGGCGAGGCGTTCCGAGCCGCACGTGAAGATCTGCTGCGGTGGCGCCGGGTCGAGCGCCCGCCGCAGCCGCGCGCTCAGGACGTCCGGCGCGCTCCGCCCGTCCTGGTCGGTGACCTCGATCAGACGCCGGACACCGAGGTCGCGGTAGTCGTCCGCGCCGACCAGCGCGGTCCGGGTGCGCCCGCTGACGACGGCGGTGACCTCGACGCCGCGCGGGACGGCGTCCTCCGCGGACGTCATCAGGGAGCACACGCCGATGCCCCGTCCCACCAGGAGCAGCCTGGAGGTTTCGGGGGCGGGCGCGAAACCCACCCCCAGGGGGCCGACGACCTGGACGCGGCTGCCGACCGCGGTGGCGGTCAGCGCGCGGGTGCCGGCGCCCTGGACGCCGTAGACGATGTCGACGCAGCCCTCGCCGGGAAGGCGGCGGTGCACGGCCATCGGCCGCGGCAGCACCGCCCGCGCGCCGGTCGCGTCGGGGATCGTGACCATGAGGAACTGGCCCGGCCGGGTGGCCGCCGCGATCGTCGGGGCCTTCAGCCGCATCCGGTGGTACCGGTCGCCGACCGGGTGGTGCCGGACGACCTCCGCGTGGTCCCAGGTCGGGGCGGGTTCCGGGGCGGTGAGCAGGGCGAGCCGGTGGTGTCCGGGGCCGGTCATGCGCCGCTCCCCGGCCGCGTGGTGGGCGGTGCGAGCAGCCCGTCGAGTTCCAGCAGGGTCGCCAGGAGCACCCGGGTCCCGGTGGCGAGATCCGATGGATCGGTCCATTCCTCGGGCGTGTGGCTCAGCCCGTCCCGGCTCGGTACGAAGATCATGCCGCTCGGCACGATGTGGTTGATCATCTGGCTGTCGTGGCTGGCGCCGCTGGGCAGGACGTGGTGACCGACGCCGAGCGCGGCACAGGCGCCGCCGATCGCGTCCGCGATCCAGACCGGCAGGACGACCGGGGAGGCGTCGGCCAGCTCCTCGGCGCGCAGCCCGATCCCGCGCCGATCGCACAGTTCCCGGGACCGCGCGACGAACTCCGCGGCCGTCTCCCGCTGCCGGTCACTGTCGACGTCCCGGATGTCGACGGACATCGTCACCTCGCCCGGGATGGTGGTGATCGACCCGGGCGCGACGTCGAGCCTGCCCACGGTGGCGCGGGTGCCGCGATGGCGGGGGTCGTTGGCGAGCCGCTCGGCCAGCAGGACGCACTCCGCCGCCGCCGCGAGGGCGTCCGCGCGGTGGTGCATGGGGGTGCCGCCGGTGTGCGAGGCGCGTCCGGTCAGCGTGAGCCGCAGCCGGCTGCTGCCCGAGATGGCGTCCACGACGCCGATGGGCGTTCCGAGGCTTTCCAGCACGTTGCCCTGCTCGATGTGGAGTTCCACGAACGCGCTCCACTCGGCGGGATCCCACCGGGCCTCCTCGACCCGGGCGGGATCGAGCCCGACCCCTTCCATGGCCTGGGCGAGCGTCGTGCCCGTACCGTCCCGGAGCAGGCCGAGGTCGCCGGCGCCGGTGAGGCCCGCGGCGATGCGGCTGCCGACGCACGCCTGACCGAAGCGGGCGCCCTCCTCGGTCGCGAAGGCCACGAACCGCACCGGGCGGGCGTGCGCCGCCTCCGTCTCCACCAGGACCCGCGCGGCCTCCATCCCGGCGACGACGCCGGCGATGCCGTCGAACCGCCCGGCTCCCGGGACGCTGTCCAGGTGCGAGCCCGTGCCCAGTGCCCCGAGCGCGGGGTCGCCGTGCCCCGGCCGTTCCGCGTAGGTGTTGCCGGCCGCGTCGGACCACACCCGCAGGCCCAGCCCGCGCATGTGGTCCGCGAACGTCTCGTGGGCCCGCCGCTCCAGCTCGGTGTAGCCGGGCCGGGTGACCCCGGGGCCGCCCTCGGACAGGGCGGCGAACTCCTCGATCAGCCCGGCCAGCCGGCCCGCGTCGACCCGTCCTGCCGGTTCACGGGCCTCTCGCGCGGAGGCCGTCGCCGGCTGCTCCCTGGTGCCGGCGCTCATCGTCCCGGCTCGTCGTCTCGCGCGCCGCCCACCGCACCGGCGCCGCGGGCGGCCAGCTCGGCCTGGTCCACGACCGCGACGTACGGGACCGGGGCTTCGGAGGCGGCGCCGGCGGAGCCGATGACCTCGGCGATCCCCGCCAGCTCCGCGTGGTGCGTCCCCGCGAACGAGTGCATCGTGCTCAGCCGGAGCGGCTGGACGCCCTTCGCCAGCAGCAGCACGACACGGCGCCCGCGGACGAGGGCGGCGTCGATCTCGATGACGCCCTCCTCGACGTAGAAGGGCACGGCCGGCACACCCAGCTCGCGGGAGACGATGTGCGCCAGCACGGCGTTGGCGCTGTCCTCGGACGTGAGCAGCACCTCGGGGCGGAGCGGCCGCACGGCCTCGGCCGCCGCGCGGCCGACCGTCTCCATCGCGGTCGCGGACCGGCTCGGGTCCAGCAGCGGCTCGGCGCCGGCGCCGTGCGCGCCGACGAGCCGGTGAACGGCGTCGAGCAGTTCGGGGCGAGCGTGCGCCTCGGTCATGGTCGGCCTCCTGAGGTCGATACGGCCAGTTCCTCTTCGGTCAGCAGTGCCGTCCGGGGCGGGGACGAGCCGGTGCCGCCGTCCCCCGCCGGGCGCCCCTGCGCCGTGCGATCCCGCGCCGCGGGGGCCAGCAGCGACAGCACGCCGACCACGCGAATCCCCAGCTCCGCCAGCCCGGCGACCCAGGCCCCCACCTCGGCGTCACCGGCCGTGGACGTGGTCACCAGGGCGACGGACCGGCCGGGAGCGAGACCGTCCCCGCCGACCGCCGCGACGCCCGCCGGACCCGCCTCCGGCCCGGTGGCGACCGACAGCGGCAGGCCGGTGTGCAGGGAGAGGGCCGTGGCCAGCACCGCGGCCCGCCACCCCGCGGCGACCAGCCCGCCCGCGTCCCGTGGCACCTCCGCGGCCAGGTCCGCGGCCACCCTGCGCAGGATGGACGGCCGGTTGAGCGCGGCGTACTCCCTGAACTCCGACACGTCGCGCAGGGGCCCGCTGTACGGGATCGCGCTGGCGGCGATGTCGGCGAGTAGTTCGGCCCGGCGCCGGCCGCCGGAGGCGGGGGCGGAGAGACCTTCGGTCATCGGCTATGTCCTTCCTGGCTCACGGCTCGCCGGTGTCCCGGCCGCCGTTCCGTCCGCCGTGCCGTCCGCGCCGCCCGCCGGCGCGTCCACGAGGCCGCCCGCGGGCTCCGGCGTCGTGAACCCGCCGGTGTAGCCGAGCTCTCCGGACAGGTCGCGTGCCGCGCGCAGCACGATCTCCGTCGCGCGGGTGCGCTGGATGGGGTCGCGCATCCGATTGCCCGCCGCGGCGAGCGTGACGCTCGACACCACCTGGGCCGTGGAGGAGAACACCGGTGCCGCCACCGCCCACACGTTCTCGTCCAGCTCGTTCTCGCAGACGTCGTACCCCTGGGCGCGGACCTGCGCGAGATGGTCCTTCACCTGGTCCAGGGTTCGGAGCGTCCCCGCCGTGAACGCCGTCAGGTCCCGCTCACGGAAGATCGTGTCGACCACCTCGGGCGGCAGGTACGCCAGGATGCTGCGGGCCGAGGCCGCCGCGTGCAGCGGCATCTCGTGGCCCACCTGGACGAACAGCCGGAGCGGATGCCGCGCCTCCACCAGCGCCACGCAGACCATCTGCAGCCCGATCGGCTCGGTGAGGAACACCGACTCGCCGCTCTCCCGGGCCGCCTTCCGCAGCGGCTCCGGCGGTGTGACGAGCGTTCCGCGCCCGGCCGAGGAGATCCCGGCCAGCTCGGCCGCCGCCGGTCCGAGAAAGTACCGCCGGTTGGTGGGCGACCTGGTCACGTACCGGTCCTCGGTGAGGGCGGCCAGGACCCGGTGCATGCTGCCGATCGGGATCTGCAGCTCCTCATGGAGCTGCTGCAAGGTCATCCCCTGCTGGCTCGTCGACAACGTCTTGATCACTCGTAGGGCGCGAGTGAGAACCTGCATGCTCAGCCATCCGTTCACGCGGAGACGCTTGTCTCGTTGGCATGTCGTCCCGCCGGGCGCGCGCCTCGTCCGGCGTCCCGGCGGGTCCCGAAACGGCGTCGGCGTGGCGGCCGGCGTGGACCAGCCCCTGAAGCGTAGCCACCCCGGCCCGCGCGCACAGGGCCTCCAGCTCACGGACGATCTCGGCCATGACCTGGGGGCGCGCGAAGGTCGCGGTGCCGACCTGGACGGCGGTCGCGCCGACGCGCAGATGGTCCAGGACGTCCTGGGCGGACCCGATGCCGCCGCACCCGATGACCGGGATGGAGACCGAACGCGCGACCAGCCAGACCAGCCGCAGCACCAGGGGTTTGATCGCCGGTCCGGACACGCCGCCCACGCCGTTGCCGAGCACGGGCGTCCCGTCGCCGGAGGAGACCACCATGCCGGGGAAGGAGTTCGCGACGGTCAGCGCCCGGGCGCCCGCGCTCTGCGCGGCGTCGGCGACCGCGGCGATGTCGGGGGCCATCGGGGTCAGCTTCACCCAGACCGGCACGTCGCCGAGACGGCGCCGGACGCCGTCGGTGACGCGGTGGACGGCCTCGGGGCTCGCGCCGATCTCGATGCCCCCGTGTTCCAGGTTGGGGCAGGAGACGTTGACCTCGAAGGCCGCGCAGCCGACTCCGGCCAGCTCGTCGGCCACCCGCAGGTACTCGTCGATCCGCAGGCCGCCGACACTGACCACGACCGGCCGTCCGGTGGCCCGGTAACGCGGCAGTACGTCCTGGACGAAGCCGCGCGTCCCGGGACTGGGGATGCCGACACTGTTGATCATCCCCATCGGTGTCTCGGTCAGCCGGTGCGCGGCGTTCCCGCCGCGCCGCAGGGCGAACACGGTCTTGGTGACGACGGCGCCGAGCTCACCCATGGGCAGCAGCGGTGCCAGTTCCGGCCCGAAGCATCCGGAGGCCGGCATCACCGGGTTGGACAGGCGCAGCCCGCCCAGGGACACCGAGAGGTCCGCGCCGCCGCCGGCGCCTTTCGCCGCGAAGAAGCGTTCGCGGGCGTCCCGGTCCCGGTCGCCGGAGGGGGAGCCGGAGCCGCCGTGGACGTGCCGCGCCGCCGCGGTCATGGGCGGCCCCCCGCGGCCGGGGGCGTGCTCGCCGGGACGGGGTCCGCCAGGGCCCGCGCGGCGTGCGCGGCGAGCCGCAGCATGTCGAGCTGGGCGGGCTCGTAGTCCTCGAGCCAGCCGTCGGTGACCCGGTTGGCGTGCGCCACGAGCAGGGCGCCCGCCCGGAGCCCCATCGCCCGCCCCACCGCCAGGACGGTCTCCGTCTCCATGTCGACGCCGTCGACGCCGAGCGCCCGCAGCGCGGAGTACCGTTCCGCCGCCTCCCGCTCGTATCCGGCGAGGGGACGGCCCTGGCCGAGGTAGTACGAGTCGGCCGAGGCGACGGTGACCTCGGTCAGGCCGATGCCCAGGGAGGCGGCCTGGGCGTGGAGGGCACGCGTCACCTGGGCGTCGGCCGTGCGACCGCCGGTGCCGGTTCCGGTAGGGGAGCCGGTGTCCGCTGCGTACCAGGACGCGGCGCCGCCTCCAGGCACGGCAGCGGTGACGGCGCACACCGTTCCGGGCGCGATCCGCTCCCGCAGCGCGCCCATGCCGCCGGTGCGCAGCACGGTCGTCACGCCCAGCCGGGCCAGCTCGACGATCGCGATCTCGGTCGAGGGCCCGCCGATGCCCGTGGAGCACACCGCGATCGGGGTGCCCCGCAGCCGGCCGACGCCGAGCCGGTACTCACGGTTCTGGCCCCTGATCTCGAAGTCCGCGAGCACCCGGGCGGCGAGGTCCACCCGGGCCGGGTCGCCCGGAAGCAGGCAGACCCCGGGCAGCGTGCCGAGTCGGGCGGGGACGTGCGGGGCCGCGCCGTCCCGCCAGGGGTCCCGGGCGCTACGGGCCATCAAGATCCTCCAGAAGTGGATGGATGATTTCCAGATCAGGAAGTGTGCATCGTGGCGCAGCGTGACGTCAATCCCGTTAAGGGAGGCAAGATAAGGGTGATTTGGAACACATCACCTCGGAATATGTCCAGCATGTAACGTCAAAGCCGGTCTTGACAGCTGACCGAAATAGGCAGCACGCTGTGACCTTCATTGCTGGAGGCGGACTTTCCGTCTGTGGAAGCTGCCATGCGTGGCGCGACCCGGCCGCCGCCATGGAGGGCCCATGAAGGCCCGAGAGACCGAGGGAGTCTTCGTGCGACATCGTCAGGGGACGGGGGAGAGCGCCGGCCGGTGGCCGCGCGCCGGTGCCGCCCGGCTCACGCTGAAGGGAACGGCGAGCCGATGACGGCCTTTCTCTCCATCCGGGACGTGCGCAAGACCTACGTCGGCGCCAACCGGCAGCGGGTCGTGGCGCTGGCCGACGTGGACCTCGACGTCGCCGAGGGCGAGGTCGTCGCGCTCATCGGCCCGTCCGGCTGCGGCAAGTCGACGCTGCTGCGGATGATCGCCGGCCTGGACGCGGACTTCGAGGGGAAGCTCGCCTGGACCAGGCGGCCCCGCCCGGGCAAGGACATCGGCTTCGTGTTCCAGGAGCCGGCGCTGCTGCCCTGGCGCTCGGTGGAACGCAACGTCTCCCTGGGCCTGGAGGCGCAGCGGGACAGGTCCGCCGAGGGGCGGACCCGGGTCCGGGACCTGCTCGACCTGGTCGGCCTGTCGGACTTCGCGCAGTCGTTCCCCAAGGAACTCTCCGGCGGAATGCGCCAGCGCACGGCGATCGCGCGGGCGCTCGCCTACGACCCGCAGATCCTGCTCATGGACGAGCCCTTCGGGGCGCTCGACGCCATCACCCGTGACCGGCTGCACGACGATCTGCTGCGCATCTGGGAGGCCACCCGGAAAACGATCATCCTGGTCACCCACAGCGTGGAGGAGGCCACCTATCTGGCGGACCGGGTGGCGGTGATGTCGGCGCGGCCGGGCCGCATCAAGGCCGTGCACCGGGTGCCGCTCGACCGGGACCGCAGCCCGGCGACCCGGCGGCTGCCGGAGTTCGCCGAGTTCGCCGGCATGCTCCGGCAGGAGCTGGAATGACCGGGGACACCGTGGCGCGCGAGCGCCGCTCCGAGGCGGGCCCCGGCGGCGCCCGCGACCGGGAGCGCGAACGTCGCCGCACCGAGCGGCGCCGCGACCTGGCACGGCTCGGCACCCGGACCCTCAGCGCCGCCGCCTACGTGGTGGTCATCGTCGGGGCCTGGAGCCTGTACGTCCGCTGGGCGGACGTGCCGAGCTACCTGCTGCCCGCGCCCGGCGCGGTGCTGTCGGCGATCGGGAGCCTGGTGAGCGACGGGCAACTGTGGTCCAACCTCACCTACACCCTGCGCAACATCGTCCTGGGGTTCGTGGGCGGTTCGGTCATCGGCGTCGCCCTCGGCTGGGCCCTGTGGTCGTCGCGGATCGTGCGGGAGGTGCTCAACCCCTACATCGTCCTGCTCCAGGCCGCCCCGAAGATCGCCGTCGCGCCGCTGCTGGTCCTGTGGTTCGGGCTGAGCCTCACGTCCCAGTTCGTCCTGATCCTGCTGCTGGTCTTCTTCCCGATGATGGCCGCGACGATGCTCGGCCTCCGGGACGTCCCGGCCGACGTCGCCTCCCTCGGCAGGCTCCTGAACCTGTCCGGCCGGCGCTACCTGCTCACGATCCAGATTCCGGCGGCGACACCGGCGCTCCTCGCCGGTGCCAAGATCGCGGTGATCGACGCCATGACCGGGGCCTTCCTCGCCGAGTACCTGTCCGCCCAGCGCGGCCTCGGCTACCTCATGATCCTCGGCAACACCTCCAACGACACCCCCATGCTCATCGCCGCCGTGCTCATCACCGTGCTGGTGGGCCTGGCCGGCTTCGGCCTCGTCTCGCTGGCCGAACGGCGCCTGCTGCGCTGGGACCGCTGATTCCCGGCACCGTTTCCCAAGGAGAGTCATGAAGAAGCACCTTCGCCGCGTGCCCGGAATCGGGTCCGCCCTGCTGGCGCTCGCCGTCATCACGGCGTGCAGCCCCGCCTCGTCCGGCGGGCCCAAGGCCGGGGGCGAGACGGGCCCCGGCGGCACCAAGAAGGTCACCATCCAGATCGACGGCACCGCGGTCCCGTACTACGCGCCGCTGTACATGGCCAAGGAGCAGGGCTTCTTCGCCAAGGCCGGCCTGGACGTGAGCTTCACCTACGCCCAGGGTTCGGACATCGTCAAGAACGTCGCCGCGGGCAACGTCGACTTCGGCTTCCCCAACGGCGACTCGGTCATCACCGCCTACGGCAAGGGCGTCAAGACCCGCGTCGTCCACACCACCTACCAGCAGGGCATCGGCGCGCTGCTGTCGAAGGCCGACGCGAACATCTCCTCCCCGGCCGACCTCAAGGGCAAGACGGTCGCCGTCACCGACCTGGGCAGCCCCAACTACATCCAGCTCCAGGCCATGCTCAAGAGCGCGAACCTGACCGTCGGCGACGTGAAGGTCAAGACCATCGGCACCGGCGCCATCGTCGACGCGCTCAAGAACGGCCAGGTCGACGCGATCGTCTTCTCCCGGCTCCGCTACTACGCGCTGAAGTCGGCCGGGGTGGACGTCCGCCAGATCCTCAGCGACCAGTACCTCCCGTCGTTCGGCAACGTGGTCGTGGCCGGCCCCGACATGGTGAAGAACGACCCGAAGACGGTCAAGGCGTTCGACGACGCCCTCGACCAGGGCATCGACTACACCACCAAGAACCCCGCCGCCGCGGTCGACACGGCGGTGAAGAAGTACGCCCCCACGTTCAACGGCCAGCAGAAGGACGTCACCACGATCGTCGAGGACGTCTTCGTCAAGACCCTCTGGCAGTCGGACACCACCCGGCAGCACGGGTTCGGTCACCCGGACGAGGCGCGCTGGCAGAAGGCGATCGACGCCCAGGCCGGATTCAAGCTCATCGACTCCTCGTTCAAGGCCGGTGACCTGGTGGTGAAGCCCAGTGCCCTCGGCTAGCGCGCCGCCGGCGGCCGGGGCCCCGGTCCGTCCCGGACCGGGCGCCCGGCTGCGGGCCGCCCGGCCGGTGGCGGTCGGCGCGGTCTCGCTCGCCGCCGGCGTGGTGCTGTGGTGGCTGGTGACCGTCCTCTTCGACATCCCGGCCTACCGGCTGCCGACTCCCGGCGCCGTCGCCGCGCACGGCTGGACCCTGGGGCGGGACGGCGCCCTGACCGTGCACATCGCGCAGACGCTCGCGGAGGTCGTCCAGGGCGTGGTGCTCGGAAGCGCGCTCGGGGTCGTCCTGGCGATGGTGTTCACGCGGATGCGCCGCCTGGAACGCGTCCTGATGCCGCTGATCGTGATCGCCCAGGTGACGCCCAAGATCTCGATCGCGCCGCTGATCGTGCTGTGGCTGGGGCTGGGCATCGGCTCCAAGATCGCGCTCATCACGCTGGTGTCGTTCTACCCGGTTCTGATCAACATGAGCATGCGGCTGCGCGCCATCCCCACCGGGGTGGACGACCTGGCCCGGCTCCTGGAGATCGGGCCGCTGGCCCGCGCCGTCAAGATCGATCTGCCGTTCGCCCTCCCGGCCATCGCGGTGGGACTGCGGCTGGGCGTCCTCCAGGCGGTGACCGCGGCGGTCATCGGCGAGTTCATCGGGGCGCAGGCGGGTCTGGGCTACCTGGAGCGGCAGGCCCAGGACAACGACGACATCCGGCTCGTCATCGTCTCCCTCGGCCTGCTCTGCCTGCTGGCCTGGACGCTGTACACGCTCGTCGGCCTGGTCGAACGCAGGCTGAACAGCCGCTTCGGCTCCGCCTGAGCGGTCGCCGAACGCGGCGTGGCCGCCCCCCGGGCGCCGGGGGCCGGCGGCCGGAGTCGGGGCACCGGGCGACCTGGGACGGGGTCGCCCGGTGCGGGGACGGCTTCGGGTCAGACGGTGAGGAGGGCGGCCACGGCGCCGGCGGTCTCCGGGTGGGCGGCCAGCAGGGCGCCGGCCGCGCCCGCGCCGGGCGGGACGGCCGGATCGCCGGCGGCGTCCGGCCATGCCGGGTCGAGGCCGAGCAGCGCGGTCACCGCGTCGCAGGACTCCGGACGGGCGGCCAGGAGACCGGGGACCGGGCCGGTGGCGGCGATCGGCGGTGCGGGCTCGGGTGCCGCCCGGCCCTCCCACGGTGGCACCCAGGCGTCCACCGCCGCGAGCCCGGCGGGGAACGTGCGGTCGGCCTCGCGGACCAGCACCGGCACCAGCTCCGCCGCCTGCTCGCGCAGCGTGACGATCAGCTTGGGCAGCCAGGGGAGCAGCACCGTGTCGGGCAGCCGCGCGAACGCCTTGGACAGCAGCTCCACCACCAGCGGCGACAGCGAGGGCACGGACTCCAGTGCCTGTACGAACCCGCTCAGGTACCGGGGATAGGCCGGCACCACCAGCGGGTTGTCCAGCAGCCCGTCGCAGCGTTCCCGCAGCTCGGCCGTCGTCAGCAGGCCGAGCTGGGTCTCGGCCGCCCACAGCAGCGCCGTCTTGCCGGGCTCGGTCGGATGCGACTGCTTCACCGCCAGTTCGAGCTGGGTGTGGTCGCAGCCGAGGGAGACCGCCAGGCTCTCCAGGCTGATCAGGAACCCCAGCATCGCGGCCACCTGGCGGGCACCGGTGTCATCGTCGGCGAACGCGGTCGGCAGCAGCGTGCAGTAGTGCGCGTACCCGGCGGTGACGAACGCGGCGCACCACCGGGGCAGCTCCGGCTCGGTGGTCCGGTAGTGGGCCAGCAGCCGCCGGACCCCGCGCAGCACCTCGGGGGCGTCGTCCACGGTGCGTTCGGCCGCGAGCAGCTCCACCGCACGCGCGCCCAGCTCGTCGGTGAACCGCCTGCTCTTGAGGTAGAGCAGGGAGTCCTCGACGGCCTGCAACGCGGTCGCGGCGGTGGCCTTCGGCGCGTGGACGGCCTTGCGCAGCCGCTGCTCCAGCACCTGCTCGATGGTGACGCCCTCGTAGCCCAGCTCGACGATCGCGCGCTGGTTGCGCCCGATCGCCAGGTCCCAGCTCTCCTGGATCGGCCGCTCGCCCAGCCGCCGCGCCCCCATGATCGGGCGGACGGCGTCGCCGGGCAGCAGTCGGCGCAGCATCCAGAGCAGATCCGAGCACGGCTCCAGCTCCGGGGTGGCGGAGAAGTCCAGCAGCGCCCGCTGGATCGTGCGCTTCTCCAGGTCGAGGCCCAGCGGGGTGAGCCGGTCCAGGACGTCCCGGGCCAGCGGTGGCAGCGCGTCGTACCCGACCTCGCCGATCCGGTCGCCGCCCAGCAGGATCTCGCACAGCCGCCGCACGTCGCGGCGGCCCGGCACGGTGTCCTTCTCGATGCAGGTGACGGCCGCGTCCTGGAAGTCGTACGGGGTGGGGCGGGCGCGCCCGCGCATCCCCGCGAGCAGGATCGAGGTCTCGAACACCGCGATCGCGTCGGCGGTGCTGGACAGGTAGCCGTTGCGGCGGGCCAGCCGGACGATGTCGACGCACCAGCCGAGCAGCTCGGCCTCGTCGAGCGCGTCCAGCGCGGGCGCGTCCGACAGGAACCCCGACAGCCGGTCGGTGACCGGCCCGGCCGGCACCGGGTCCGGCAGCCGCTTGCGGGCCGCGCGCTTGCGGGTGCCGCGCTGGCCGTCCAGCCGGAACGGGGTGACGCCGGTGCGTTTCACCGACTTCTCCCAGGTCGCCGCGGCCACCGACACCGAGCCGGGCGCCAGCCCGAACTGCGCCTCGATGGCCGAGTGGCTGGAGGGGATCAGCCCGTACCGCCAGCGGGTGCCGGTCCGGGGCGTGATCTCGAACGGGGCGGTGGAGGCCAGCCCGAACTGCTCCACCCGGCTGGCCGCGTGGAACGCCCCGCACACGTGCAGGCAGTCGGCCGGGTCCGCGCCGGACGCGGTGAGGTGCTCGCGGATCCGGGTCCACATGTACCGCTCGCGGTCCTCGTCGGTGGCCCGGCGCGCGTCCCGGGACGGCCGGAGCCGCCGGAACAGGCTGCCGATCAGTACCATGACCTGCCGGTACGTCTCGTAGTCGGCACCCGCGAGCGGCTGCTCGACGTACTGGTCCCACCATTCCGACCAGTGCCGGACCTTGCCGTGGTGGAGCAGGTGCTCCTCCAGCTCGGCGAACCCGGGCCGCAGGTCGCCGATCTCGACGCCGACCGCGTCACCGTGCAGCGCGGCCTCCTCCTCCTGCTCGCCCCGTCCGGCCTCCTCCGGCGGGTCCGCGGGCTCCCACTGGAAGACGTGGTCGCTCGAACGGTCGACCAGGACCAGCTCGACGCCCGGGGTGTCGAGCGCGTAGGAGATCGCCTGGTACTCGGCGGACGCCTCGGTGATGGGCGCCACCACGCTCAGCGGCGCCCGTTCGCTGGGGAACCCGTCGAGGTCGGTCGCGAACGCCTGCAGCGCCACCGGCAGCCGGCAGTTGCGCAGCTCGTCCAGCAGGGGACGCAGGTCCTCGCACAGCTCCAGATAGATGACCTCGGGCTGCTTCTCCCGCAGCCGCCGGGCCATCGCCAGCGCCGACGCGGGGGAGTGGTGGCAGACCGGGAAGATCTCCAGCTCCTCCCGCAGCGCCCGGTCGACGTCGTCGACCATCCCCGCCAGGATGTCCGGCAGGGCGCGGGGGCCGCCGGCGAAGGTCTCGGCGGCCCCGAGTAGCTGCTCGCGCAGCGCGCCGAACGGGCTCACGACAGCTTCGCGATCGCCTGGAGCCCGCCCTCCAGGAACTCCTGCCACGGCCCGCCCTCGTCCTTCTTGCCGCGCGGCTCGACCACGCCGTGCCAGAACTTGTTCAGGATGGCCAGGTCCTCGGGGCTGCGGCGGGCCAGCGACCCCACCAGCGAGCTCGCCAGCGTCTCGGCCCGCAGCGCCCGGTCGCCGAAGAACTGGCCGTGCAGGATCGCGTCCTCCAGCACGCCGATCTGCTCGGCGGTGGACAGCGCCGACTCCAGCCGCTCGTCGTCGCTGGAGGCCGAGGACGCCGCGGCCCGCAGGTCGGCGAAGCTCTGCAGCAGGATGTCCAGCAGCGTCGGCGGCACGTCCAGCTCGATCCGGTGCCGCCGCATCAGCTCCGAGGTACGGAACCGGACGATCTCCGCCTCGCTCTTCTTGCTGGTCACCACCGGGATGCGGACGAAGTTGAACCGCCGCTTCAGCGCCGAGGACAGGTCGTTGACGCCCCGGTCCCGGCTGTTGGCGGTCGCGATGATCGAGAACCCCGGCTGGGCGAAGACGATGTTGTCGTCGTCCAGCTCGGGGATGGACACGTACTTCTCCGACAGGATGGAGATCAGCGCGTCCTGCACGTCGCTGGTCGAACGGGTCAGCTCCTCGAACCGGCCGATCACGCCCCGTTCCATCGCCGTCATGATCGGGGAGGGGATCAGCGACTCCCGGGACTGCCCCTTGGCGATCACCATGGAGACGTTCCAGGAGTACTTGATGTGGTCCTCGGTGGTGCCCGCCGTCCCCTGGACGACCAGGGTCGAGTTGCGGGAGATGGCGGCCGACAGCAGCTCGGCCAGCCAGCTCTTGCCGGTGCCGGGGTCGCCGATCAGCAGCAGGCCGCGGTCGGACGCCAGCGTCACGATGGCGCGCTCGACGAAGCTCCGGTCGCCGAACCACTTCTGCGGGATCTCGCGGTCGAGCCCGTCGGCGCGCTCGGAGCCGAGCACGAACAGCCGGACCATCTTCGGGCTGAGCCGCCACGAGAACGGCTTGGGGCCGTCGTCGATCGACTCCAGGTAGTCCAGCTCCTCGGCGTACTTCACCTCGGCCGGCGCGCGCAGCTTCTCGTCGGTCATGACGGATGTCTCCTAAGCGATGAAGTTCTTGAGTTCGAACACGAGCTTGCGGATGTGCCCCGAGATCACGGGGGTGCCCAGGTCCTTGAGCCGCTGCCGGAACCACGGGTCCACGCTGGCGCGGCCGGAGCTGTTGACGGAGCCGACCGGGATCAGCTTCACCCCGGACCGGTGCACCGCCTCGAAGTCGGTCATCAGCGACCGGTTGTCGTAGAAGTCGGAGATCCACACCAGCACGGTGTTGCGCGGATCGGCGATCTTGGGACGGGCCAGCCCCATCGCCACGGTCCCGTTCGTCCCGCCCCCGAGCGTGGTGCGCAGCAGGACCTCGAACGGGTCGTTCACCCAGGGGGTCAGGTCGAGCGCGCGGGTGTCGTAGGCGACCAGGTGCACGTCCACCTTCGGCAGCCCCGCGAAGATGGAGGCCAGGATGGTGCAGTTGACCATCGCGTCCACCATCGACCCGGACTGGTCCACCACCACGATCATCCGGGCGGGCGTGGTGCGCCTGGCGGTGTGCCGGTAGAAGAGCCGGTCCACGTACAGGCGCTCGTCCTCGGGGCTCCAGTTGGTGAGGTTCTTCCAGATCGTCCGGTCGAGGTCGAGGTTGCGGAACACCCGCTTGGGCGGGACGGACCGGTCGATCGTGCCGACCGAGGTCTTCTCCACCTGCGTGCGCAGCACCTCGGCGACCTCGTCGACGTACCGGCGGATCAGCGCCTTGGCGTTGGCGAGCGCGACGCCCGACAGGTTGTCCTTGTCCCGCAGCAGCTGCTCGATCAGGGACATGCTCGGGGTGAGCTTGCCCGCCAGCCGGGAGTCGGCCAGCACCTCGCGCAGCCGCATCCGGTCGACCAGGCCGCCCTCGATCTCGGCCAGCGTGCCGCCCAGCTCGCCCGCGCCCTCCGCACCGAGCGCCGCCTTGAGCCAGCCCGCGTCGCGCTGCCACCCGGCGAGCCGGGTCGCGGTCACCTCGCCCGACCCGGTCGCGAACACGTTCAGCAGCAGCTTGGACACCAGCGCCGCCCGCCGGACCCGCTCGGCCGGGTCGGCGTCGTCGTCGGGCGCCATCAGCCCCTCGAACTCCGCGCCCAGGTCGGGGAACCGCTGGACGAGCGTGTCCACCGACACCCCGGGGTCGAGCAGCGCCGGGGGCAGCCCGAGGTCGTCCACGATCGCGACGCTCGCGGTCTCCAGGGCGGGCTGCTCCTCGGGATCGAACAGCCGCGCCAGCAGCCGCCAGTAGAGGACCTGCCGCCGGTTGGACTCCGGCCCGCCCATCTCCGGCCCGCCCATCTCGGGAGCGCCCATCTCGGGAGCGCCCGCTTCGGGAACGGCTTCGCCGTTCGGTGCCCCGGTCATTTGCGCAGCAGCCTTCCCGCGCGCTCCCGCAGGACGGCGACGGCGTCACCGGCGCGGGCCTCGGCCTTGACCACCTTCGGGTCGGTCGGCCCGAGCGCCCAGTCGCCGGTGTGGGCCTCGACCGGCGCCTTCTTGACGGTGGCCCGCACCGCGAGCGGCTGCAGCAGCCACCGGCCGCCGTCCCAGCGCACCAGGCCGATGCACGCCGTGGACGCCTTCACCAGCGCCGGCGTGAGCGGCCCGCAGGACGGCAGCCGGCCGGTGTCGACCTCCAGCGCGGTGCCGTCCAGCGTCACGGTGCGGCCGTCGCTCTTGTACCCCTCCAGCAGCACCGGCTCGGCGATGCGCACCGGGTGGCGGTCCAGCGGCGGGACCGCCGGGGCCGTCGCCGTGCCGAGCCGGATCCGGGCCGTCGCGAACGGGTCGGCGGCCTCACCCGGCCGTGCCCGGCCCTCGTGCCACAGCAGGTCGCCGCCCGCGGTCAGCGGCATGTCCGTCAGCTCCAGCGCGCGCCGTTCGGCCAGCGCGGTCAGCAGGACCGGGTGGGCGTTCAGCATCCGCCACACGGCCGGGCCGACGATGGTGTCGACCTTCGCCGCCGCGACGCTCGCGCGCACCAGCCGCGGCTCGCCCCCGGCGGGCTCCAGCACCCCGTGGACCTGCGCCTGGACGGCCGTTCCGTGCTCGTGGACGTCCACCCCGAGCACGAGCAGCCGGCCCGATACGGGCTCGGCCGCGCCGGCCCAGGAGCCGGCCCGCGCCAGCAGGACGGCCCGCGTCCACAGGTCGGCCCAGCGCCGCGCGGGCACCCGCTCCATCGTCGCGACCGGGCAGGACGCGCGCAGCTCCGCGGCCAGCCCGTCCAGCAGCACGGCGAGCCGCCGCAGCGCCGGCTCGGCCCACAGCCCCTCGATCACCCGGTCGGCACCGGAGACCAGGTCGTGGTCGACGCCGCGCCACCCGGCGATGGCCAGCTCGCGCAGCCAGGAACGGGCCGCCACCAGCAGGTTCTCCGGCACCTCGGCCGGGGCGGGACGCTCCTCCCAGGACGCCCGGGCACGGCCCAGCGCGCCGTCGAGCCGGTCGAGCAGCGCGTCGTGCACCGCGCCCAGGACCGCGGCGCGGCCCCCGGCCAGCACCGCCACGTGCTCGTCGCCGGCCGAGCCGGCCGCCGCCTTCCCGGCCGCCTCGCCCGCCGCCGCGCCGAGCGGGGTCGCGCCCAGCGCGCCGGCGAACGCCGCCAGCGCCGCCGCCCGCGCCTCGCCCATCCGGGCCAGCCCGTGCACGAGCGCGTCGTCCAGGCCCGCCACCAGGTCGAGCGCCTCCCCGACGGCCTCGGGCTCGCCGCCGGTCAGCTTCTTGAGACCCGTCGCCAGCATCAGAGCACCGCCCCCGCTGACGGGAACCACTGCATCTCGGGGACCGGCTCGGTGCTCTCCGGCATCTCCAGGTACGCCAGGTGGCGCAGGAACCGGCTGAACACCACCGCGGCCGGCGCGGGATCCTTCGAGCCCTTCAGGGCGTAGAGCAGATCCTCGCCCTCGCCGACCTCGACCCGCAGGTAGCGGGCGACCCGCTCCAGCCCGTACTGCCGGACCGCCTCGGTCGCCAGCGCGTCGAGGTGCTTGCAGGTGTAGCCGCCGCTCAGCCCGCCGCACGGCCGGTTGTTGTTGGTGCTGCAGCTGTAGCCGTGCGTCCCCGCCGTGATGGACGAGACGTACACCCGCGCGATGTCCGACCCGCTCGACACCACGCCCTGGAGCCGGCCGTCCGCCAGCTCCACGAACGGCACCTTCGCCAGCTTCCGGGCGTGTACGGGCGGTATCACCCGCACCGTACTGCGCCGTTCCACCGCGTCCTCGTCCGCGTTCAAGAATGACCTCCAGCCGGGCATCGTCGTGAGCGATCGACCATGGCGGGAAGCTAGCGGTCCCCACCGACAACGCTCGTGCCCGGTCCGGCAACGTCGGCCGGGCCGTCCCGGAGAGTGACGCCCGGGCGCGCCTTCGTTAAAACGGTTTAACGCCTCCCAGCGGATCGGTGGCGGACGGCGGGGCCGTCCTGTACGCGCCCGTCGCAGGTGGCCGTCGTGGCGTCCCTGAAGTGATCGACTATTGACAAGTAACCTGCGTCACATTAGCGTCTCGATCACCTTCCCGATTAGAACGTTTTAAGACGCCCTCGTACGTACCGTGACCGGTCGCGTACGCCGACGACCACCCTGGTACAACGCCGTCCCCCGGCTCCGGGCGGGCGGGCGCGGCCCGCGCCCGGACCGTCCGGACGCGCCGGGCCGACCTCCCACCCCCACGTTCGACCCAAGGTGATTCACGCATGGACTCTCCGTCCCGCCGCACCGTGCTGCGCTCCGCCGCCTCGGTGGCCTTCCTGGCCGGCACCACCGCCCTCGTGTCCCGGGAGGCCGCCCAGGCCGCCCCCGTCACACTGACCGCCCGCTGGATCTGGCCCGGCGCGGGCGCGGCCAACCAGTGGGCCGCGTTCCGCCGTACGCTCACCCTTCCGGCGGCGCCGTCCTCGGCGCGCACCCGCATCGCCGCCGACTCCAAGTACTGGCTGTACGTCAACGGCGAGCTGGTGGTCTTCGAAGGCGGCCTCAAGCGCGGCCCGAACCCCGACGACACCTACGTGGACGAGCTGGACCTCGCGCCGCACCTGAAGGCGGGCGACAACACCATCGCCGTCCTGGCCTGGCACTTCGGCAAGCACGGGTTCTCCCACAAGGACAGCGGGCGCGCGGGCCTGCTGTTCCAGTCCGACATCGTGACCGGCGGGACGACCACCACGCTGGTCAGCGACGCCGGGTGGAAGGCCGTCGTCCACCCCGGCTACGGCGCGGACGGCTCGGGAGACCAGCCCAACTACCGCCTCCCCGAGTCCAACATCCACTACGACGCCCGCAACGCGACGGCGATGGCGGGCTGGGAGACCCCGCGCTACGACGACGGCGCCTGGCGGGCGGCGACCGACGTGGCCGCGGCGGGCGCGGCGCCGTGGAACGCCCTGGTGCCCCGGCCCATCCCGTTCTTCCGTATCAGCGGCCTGCGGGACTACGCCAACGCGGACTCCCTGCCGGCCGCCGGTGGCCGGACGATCGACGCGAAGCTGCCGTCCAACCTGCAGATCACCCCGTACCTGAAGGTCGACGCCCCGGCCGGCGCCGTGATCGAGATCCAGACCGACCACTACCAGGACGGCGGCGAGAAGAACCTGCGCGCCACCTACATCACCACGGGCGGCGTCCAGGAGTTCGAGTCGCTGGGGTGGCTCAGCGGGACGAGCGTCAGCTACCGGATCCCCTCAGGCGTCAAGATCCTCGCCCTGAAGTACCGGGAGAGCGGCTACGACACCGACTTCGCGGGGTCCTTCTCCAGCAACGACGCGTTCTTCAACGTCCTGTGGGGCAAGGCCGCCCGCACCATGTACCTCAACATGCGCGACACCTACTTCGACTGCCCGACCCGCGAGCGCGCCCAGTGGTGGGGCGACGTGGTCAACCAGCTGAAGGAGGGCTTCTACACCTTCGACCCCCGCAGCCACGACCTCGGCCGCAAGGCCATCTCCGAACTCGCCGGATGGCAGAAGCCCGACGGCGTCATGTACTCCCCCGTCCCCGCCGGGAACTGGGTCAACGAGCTGCCCCCGCAGACCCTCGCGTCCGTCTGGGCGTTCGGCACCTTCCACGCCTACACCGGGGACGCCGCCACCGTCAGCGCCACGTACCCGCAGGTCAAGAAGTACCTGAACCTGTGGAGCTTCGACTCCGACGGGTTGATCCGGCACCGCGCGGGCGGCTGGGACTGGGCGGACTGGGGCGGCAACATCGACGCCCGGATCCTGGACAACGCCTGGTACTACCTGGCCCTGGAGTCGGCGATCACGCTGGCCCGGCTGGCGGGCGCCTCCGGCGACGTCGCGACCTGGCAGGAACGCAGGGAACGCGTCAAGGCCAACTTCGACCGCGTGCTGTGGAACTCCGCGCGCAAGGAGTACCGTTCGCCCGGCTACACCGGGGACACCGACGACCGCGGGAACGCCCTGGCCGTCGTGGCCGGCCTGGCCGACCCCGCCAACCACCCCGCGATCACCAGCGTGCTGCGCACCCACCTGAACGCCAGCCCGTACATGGAGTTCTACGTCCTGGAGGGGCTGTACCTCATGGGGGCGGTGCACGTGGCGGAGACCAGGATGCGCACGCGGTACGCGTCCCAGGTCGCCGACCCCGGCTACACCCTGTGGGAGGTGTGGGACAAGAACGGGGGCACCGACAACCACGCCTGGAACGGCGGCCCGCTGTACGTCCTCTCCGCCTACGGGGCCGGCGTCCGTCCCACGACGCCCGGCTGGAAGACCTACGACGTCGTGCCGTGGACCGGGTCGTTCACCAAGATCGACACGCTGACGCCGACGGTACGGGGCGACATCGGCGTGCGCATCGACCGCGGCGAGGACACGGTGGCGCTGAAGGTCGCCTCGCCCCGCGGCACCACCGCCCGCGTCGGCGTCCCCGTTTACCGGGGCTCCCGGCCCGTCATCAAGGCCAACGGCCGGACCGTGTACAAGAGGGGCAGGTTCATCGGGAGGTTCTCCGGCCTAGCGTTCGCGGGCGCGGACGCCGAGCACGTGTACTTCACCGCCGGCCCGGGGACCTGGACGTTCACCGCCACGGGGGTCGGCAGGCTCGGCAACATCGCCGCGGGCAGGCGGGTCACCGGCAACAGCTCCGAGGAGAGCGGCAACCGGGGCCTCGCCCAGCTGACCGACAGCCTCGTGACCGCCGTGGGGACGGCCAAGGGATTCAGCAGCCGGCCCTTCCCGTCGCCCGACGCCTCCGCCGCCCCGGTCTGGGTGGAGATCGACCTCGGGGGCGACTCCGACATCGACGGCGTCACCCTCTTCCCCCGTACCGACATCACCGCGGCCGGCGGCGGCACCCCCGGCTTCCCCGTCGACTTCACCATCTCCACCAGGAAGGACGGCGCGGCGGGTTACACCGTCGCCCGCACCGTCACCGGGGAGGCCGACCCCGGTGAGGAGTCCCGTACGTACGACTTCGCGAAGACCACGGCGCGGTACGTGCGCGTCCAGGCCACCCGGCTGGGGAAGCCGGCGAGCGACGAGCCCGAGCGATTCCGCCTCCAGCTGACCGAACTGGAGGTGCACCCCGCGAGGATCACCGTCACCGGCAACGACTCGCTGGAGAACAGCGACTGGGGCATCTCCCGGCTGATCGACGGCATCACCACCAGCGTCCCCGGCGCGAAGGGCTACACCAGCAACCTCTACCGGGACCCCGACATCGCCGGCTCCCCGATCTGGGTCGAGATCGACCTGGGCGCGGACCGCACGGTCGGCGCGGTCACCCTGCACCCCCGGACCGACATCACCACCGCGGACGGCGGCAGCCCCGGCTTCCCCGTCGACTTCACCATCCGGACCAGGGAGGACGGCGCGGACGGCTACACCACCGTCCACACCGCCACCGGCCACCCGAACCCCGGCGGCTCGGCCAAGCGGTACACCTTCGACCAGACCAGGGCGCGGTACGTACGGCTCCAGGTCACCCGGCTCGGCCCGCCCGCCAAGGACGAGCCGAGCTACTACCGCCTCCAGCTCGCCGAAATGGAACTGAGGTAACCGGCACCGGCGGACCGGGCCCGCGGCGCTGACGCCGCGGGCCCGGCTGTACTCCCGCCCGCCGGGGTAACGACCTGGTGGGGGAACGCACCTCGCGGGTGCGTCGGGGCGGCGACCGGCCGACGATGCTGCTGCGCGCCTGGCTGTTCATGGGCGTGATCTGCGCCGCCCTGGCGATGGCCGGGTTCTTCTACGTCCTCCTGAACGCCGGCTGGCATCCGGGCGCCCCCACGGGCCCCGGAGAACCGCTGCACCACGCCTACCGGCAGGCGACCACGATGACCTTCCTCGGCCTGGTCGCCGGCCAGATCGGCACCGCGTTCGCCGCCCGTACCGAACGCGCCTCCCTGCGCTCGGTCGGCGTGTTCTCCAACCCGCTGCTCCTGTGGGGCATCGCCTTCGAACTCGCGCTGGCGGCGGTCATCATCTACACCCCGCCGTTCCAGGACCTCCTGGGCACCGCCGCCCTGACCTGGGACATGCTGGCGTTCGTCGTCCCGTTCCCGCTGGTCGTCTGGGGCGCCGACGAACTCCGGCGCCGGCTCGCCCGCCGCCGGGCAGGCAGCGCGCTCGCGCGGAGGCAGAGGTCACTGCGAGACACGCCCTAAGCTCCCCTGCATGGCGAAGTACTTCGATGTTCATCCGGACAACCCGCAACCACGGGCGCTCCGGCAGGTGGTGGACCTCCTCCGTTCGGACGGGCTGATCGTGTACCCGACGGACTCGTGCTTCGCGCTCGGGTGCCGGCTGGGCAACAAGGAGGGCATCGACCGGATCAGGGAGATCCGGCGGCTCGACAGCGGCCACCACTTCACCCTGGTGTGCAAGGACTTCGCGCAGCTCGGCCAGTTCGTGCAGATCAACAACGCGCTGTTCCGCTCGATCAAGGCGGCCACCCCCGGCGGTTACACGTTCATCCTCCCGGCGACGAAGGAGGTGCCGCGGCGGCTGCTGCACCCCAGGAAGAAGACCGTCGGCGTACGGATCCCCGACCATGTCGTCGTGCAGGCGCTGCTGGCCGAACTCGACGAGCCGCTGCTGTCGAGCACTCTTCTCCTGCCCGGTGAGACCGAACCCATGACCCAGGGCTGGGAGATCAAGGAGGCGCTCGACCACGCGGTGGACGCCGTGGTCGACTCCGGCGAGTGCGGCGCCGTGCCGACCACGGTCGTCGACTTCTCGCAGGGGGAGGCCGAGATCCTCCGCAGGGGCGCCGGAGACCCGTCCCGCTTCGAGTAAGGGCGAACGCAGGGGAATCCGCCCACCTTGCCCCGGTGTGCACGTACCGCCAGGGGTACTCCTTGCCGACGCCGGCGTGAGTATCCGACACCCCTGTTCGCCACTTAAAGTAAGCGAGTAATCACTTAGAGTATCCGCGGTACATGTCTCCGACCCTCTCAGGAGGTCTCATGAAAGCCCAACGCTTCGGCGTTCTGGCAGCCTCGGCGACGGCGCTGGTGCTGGCCGCGGGCGGCACCGCGGCGGCGGCCCCGGCGGCCCCGCGGGCGGTGCGGGCGGGCAACGCACCCCAGTGCATCCACACCAACGCCTGGGAATCGGGCGTCTGGAGCTACCAGCGGGCGACCAACCACTGCGGCCGGGCGTACCGGATCAAGCTCATCTGGACGGTCGCGTCCTCGCACTGCTTCACCCTCCAGCCCGGTTCCTCCGTCACCTGGAAGGTCTTCCGCCCGGCCTGGGCCAACGGCGCGAACCTCTGCTGACCTGACCGGCCGGCACGGATGAGAGACCCCGCCGGGCGGGAGCAGTCCCTGGACCGCCCCGCTCGCTCTCTTCCGCCGGACTCCTCATCCCCCGTCCAAGGGAACCGCCGTGACGTGGCGGTGCCAGCCCCCGCCGCGGGCGGGGGCCAGCCAGGAGCGGTCGCCGAGGGGGACGATGCCCTCCAGCGTGAGGAACTCGGGCGCGAGAGGCCCGAGTACCCGCCCGGATCCGGTGTCGACCAGGTGGTTCTCGTAGAAGTCCAGGTCCAGGGGGTCATCGGCGGCCGTGTCCTCCGGGACGGCGCGCTCGCCGTGGACGGAGACGATCGCGGTGCCGGCGTCGAGATACCCCACGGTCCAGCCGATGAAGAAGGTCTCGTACGTCTCCTCGTCGTACCCGAACGCCTCGGAGGGGACCACGATCTCCTCCGTCCCGTCGGGGAAGGCGCTGAAGACCAGCTCCTCCAGGAGGGACCCGGGGGTTTCCCGGACGGTCATCATGCGGCCGCCGTCCGGAGACAGGTCGTACAGGGTGGCGCCGTCCCAGTCGTACTCCGCCATCGTGATACCGCCGCCCTCCAGGCGGGCGCGGTACACCCGCGACCCGTCCTGTCCTTGGCCGACGGAGAGCAGGACGTGCTCGCCGTCCGGGTGGACGAGATGGTGCGCGCCGTGCCCCGCGCTCCCCAGTTCGACCTGCCCCAGCACGGCGCCCGTGGCGGCGTCGAAGGCGAGCCACTGGTCGAGATGCCCGTGACCCCGCATCGCCAGGTCGGGCCGGTAGAGCCACACCACCTCGCCGTCCAGCGAGAACGCGCAGTCGGCCCGGCCGTTCATGTACTGCTCCGGAGCCGCGTCGAACGCGCTGCGCCACATCGGCCTGCCGTCACGCGCGACGCATACGAGTTCTTCACCGGTCGTGTAGACGGCGCGTTCCAGATCCGGGGCCGCCGCATGGGCACTCGGCTTCGCCGGGGTGGGGAACACCACCACCGGTTCGAGGACCGTGCCGTCGACCGCCGGACGGGTGAGGTCATAGGCGGCGATTCCGGGGGGTGTCGTTTCTGTCAGCGGCCTGGGCAGGCCCCGTCGGGAGGTGCTCACCCGCATCATCCAAGCGCACGGCGGGCCGTCCGAGGACGGCCCGCCCAGCCGCACAGGGCGCGGTCGATCATCCGCTTGAGGCGTCCTGCGCGTTCCCGGGCGCACCGGACGCCATGGCCTGATACGCCGGTGCCATCGGGAGAGCCCGCCGGGCGGGCGGTTCCGGGGACGGACGATCAGCCCTGGGCCGGCCGGAACGCGAACAGGTCCCCGGTGATGGTCGGCACGAGCACGGTGCCGTCCGGGCCGACGGTGGTGCCGACCGAGAAGATGCTCAGGCCCGGTATCCGCTCCCGGTCGAGTTCGGCACCGGTCGCGGTGTCGACCACGACCAGATCGTTCCCGAGCGCCGTCGAGACGGTCGCGTAGGCGACGCCCCCCGCCGCCTGCGTCGGGATCCCGCGGTTGGTCAGGCCGTCCTTCTTCCAGACCTGCTGGGCCCGGTCGCCCATGTCCCTGATCGCCATCAGCGCGCCGTCCCCGCCGCCGGACGGCATGATGAGGCCCTCGGGGGAGAGCGACGGGCTGCCGCCGGCCGCGTACCCGGTGGAATGGCTCCAGATCCTGTCGCCGGTGGCGGTGGCGAGCGCGTGAATCCCTCCTTCGTTGTCACCGACATAGACCCTGGACCCGTCCACGGAGAGGTCGGGGCTGGTCGCGCTTCCACCCGGCAGCGACTCGACGGTCCACAGCGGCCGGATGGCAGGGGCGGCGCCCTCGTCCAGCTGCATCGCTCGAATGCCGGCGCTCGGCGCGCCCTTGTCCCAGAAGGTGAAGAAGAAACGGCCGGTGGCGAGATCGACCGCGAGCGTGTTGGCGGCAGGGCATTCGGCGGTGCCCCGCATACAGGCACGCGTGTCATCGTTGTCGGGCGCGCCGGGAATGAGTTCTACGGGGGGAAGGATGGGCTGCCCGGTGGCACGGTCCAGCACATAGACGCGGCCTATGTGGGTGATGAAGATGAGATTGCCGGCGGGCGTGAACTGCGCCGACAGAGGCGTGCCGACGATGGGGGTCTCCCAGCGGACGCTCCCGTCGGCGTCGAACGCGTGCATGGCCTCACCGTCGGCCAGGTAGACATGTCCTTCCCGGTCGAGAAGCGCCGACGACGCGATGGCCCGCTCATCGACCTCGCCGGAGCACCACACGGTGTTCCCGGTCGCCATGTCGAGCGCGTGGAGATGGCAGCCGGTGCCGTTCGTCGTCACGTACACCCGCCCGGCGGCGTCGTTCGTCGCACCCAGGTAGATGCTGCCTGGGAAACTGCGCTTCCACGCCTGGGTGAGATTCTTCGCCCCGCGTACCGGCGAATAGTCGCTGTTCCGCGCATCGGCATGGGCGGTGGACCATCCCGGCCCATAGGCCGAGAGGTTCTCGAGGTGCCCCACCGGGCGGGTGGCGGCCTGCTGGGTGGACGCGACCAGTGAGGCCGCCACACCAAGCACGAGAGCCGGTTTCCAGACGAATCTCAAGAACATGCCGGCAGCCTTTCGTCGCTTCCCGCCGGGCAGGGCGGTGTGGGGGTGGGAGACGGTCAGCGGACGGCCGGTACGCCGCCGCTCCCGTCCCGGGGATCTGTCGTGGTCACGCCCACCGGGTTCAGCCGGAGGGCGCGTGGTCGCCGTGTCCTCGAGATGAATGGTGACTCAATTGCACTCAGAGTGCAATAGTGTGCTCGCGGTCGGGCCGGGACGCCGGCCGGGGGGACGGCCGCGCGAGCGCACCGAACGAGCCGGGCGCGGGTCGCCGCGGGTCAGCGGGCGCCGACGCCTCGCAGCAGCGTGTCGATCACCACGTCGGCCGCCTGCGCGGCGCTCAGTTCGGACAGTTCCTCCGCGGCGTGCAGCATCAGCGGCGGCAGCAGCGACCCCACCCAGCCCGGCGGCAGGTCGGACCGCAGCAGGCCCTCGTCGGTGGCGCGCCGCAGGAAGGCGTCGACCTCGTCGATCAGGCGCCGCCGGCGCTCGCGGATCGACTCCTCGGCGAGCATGCGGCTCGTCTCGACCGGCCATACGCGGTTGACCGCGATGATCCCCTCCACGTAGCGGTGCAGCGCGACCGCGACCGGGGCCTCGCGGAGCCGGGCGGTGGCGATGGCCTCCTCGACCGCGTCGTACCGGGCCCCGTAGACGGCGGCCAGGAGGTCCTCGCGGGACGCGAAGCGCCGGTAGACGGTGCGGCGGTCCACTCCCGCGGCGGCGGCGATCGCGGCGATGCTCGCCGAGGGATCGTCGGCGAGCAGGCGGGCCCCCGTGCGCAGGACGAGTTCCAGGTTGCGCGTCGCGTCTGCTCTCACGCTGCCAACGTATCCTCCCGCGGCACTTGGGCGGCCTGTCGCCACAGTGCTGACGAGGGTGGTCGGTGAATCGCCACAGCTCAGAGGCGGTTGAACCTGGGGCGTCCACCGCCTCGGGGCGGGCCCCCGGCGAGCCGCCGAGACACCGAGATGCTCAACGTCGTAGCAGGTAAGAGATAAAATGCTACATTGATGAGACAGTTAGATCGCCGGTGGCAGCCTCCCGGACGTCGGCGGCGAGGACATCGAACGAAGGAGCGGCTCATGGCCAGGACATGGTTGATCACCGGGGCGTCCCGGGGCTTCGGGCGCCATCTCACCGAGGCGGTCCTGGAGGCGGGTGACCAGGTCGTCGCCACGGCACGGCGTCCGGAACAACTCGACGATCTGGTGGCCCGGCATGGCGAACGGATACGGGCGGTGGCGCTGGACGTCACCGACGCCGCAGCGGCCCTCCACGCGGTGAAGGAGACCACCGAAGCCTTCGGCGGCCTCGACGTCGTCGTCAACAACGCCGGCTACGCCAACAGCGCCCCGATCGAGGAGATGGCGGAGGACGACTTCCGCGCCCAGATCGAGACCAACCTCTTCGGAGTCGTGAACGTGACGCGGGCCGCGCTGCCCGTTCTGCGTACGCAGCGGTCGGGCGTGTTCGTGCAGTTCTCGTCCATCGGAGGGCGCGTGGGCGGCACGCCGGGGATGGGCGCCTACCAGACCGCCAAGTTCGCGGTGGAGGGCTTCTCCGAGGTGCTCGCGAGCGAGGTCGCGCCGTTCGGCGTCAAGGTCGTCATCGTCGAGCCGGGCGCGTTCCGCACCGACTGGCAGGGGGCGTCCATGGAGCTCCACGCCGTCGGCCCCGACTACGAGGAGACGGTCGGCGCCATCAACCGCTACCGGCGGGACACCGACGGCACCCAGCCCGGCGACCCGGCCCGCGCCGCCAGGATCATCATCGATGTGGTCGGCACCGACGACCCGCCGCGCCGCCTTATCCTCGGCGGCGACGCCGTCACGCTCGCCCGGAAGGCCGCGGAGATCCGCGCCGCCGAGACCGAGAAGTGGGCCGGCGTCAGCCGGTCCGCCGACTACCCGATGGACGAACGCTAGGCCGGGGCCGTGTGCGTCACACGGCCGACCATCCCATGGCACCGCCCAGATGCCGCACCGGGGTGGGTGAAGGGGCAGGCGAACGGACGGTGGACGGCGCCGAGTCCACCCGTCCTCACAGCCAGTCGTGCTCGCGCGCGTACCTTGCCGCCTCGTGCCGGGTACGCGTCTGGGTCTTCTGCATCGCGTTCGAGAGATAGTTGCGCACCGTGCCCGCCGCCAGGTGGAGCTGGGCGGCGATGTCGGCGACCGAGTACCCCTCGCCGGTCGCGCGCAGCACGTCGACCTCGCGGTCGGTGAGCGGGCAGTCGTCGACGACGGCGAGTGCGGAGACGTCCGGGTCGATCCATCGCCTGCCCTCGTGCAGGGTCTTGATGACCGAGGTGATGTGCGCCGGTTCGGCCGATTTGCTGACGAAGCCCTGGACGCCGAGTTTCAGGGCTTTGCGGAGCACTCCGGGCCTGGCATGGCGGGTCAGCATGAGGATCACCTGGTCGGGCCGCGCGCGGCGGATCGCCGCGACGGCGCCGAGCCCGTCCATGCCGGGCATCTCCAGATCGACGACGAGCACGTCGGGCCGGTGCCGCAGGGTGGCCCGGACGGCCGTCTCGCCGTCCTCGGCTTCGGCGAGGACGGTGATCTCGCCTTCGAGGGGGAGCAGCGACGCCAGGGCCTTGCGGAGCAGGACCTCGTCGTCGGCGAGCACCACGGTGGTCATCGGGCGCCGGCGACCGGGTGCGGGAATCGCGCGGCCGTCAGGAAACGTCCGTTCTTCTGTTCCACCGTCAGCTCTCCTCCATGGCTCGCCACCCGTTCCCTGAGGGCGGAGAGCCCTCTGAGCCCGGGGAGCAGAGCCTCCTGTGCGCCATCGTTGACAATGGTGATACCCGACCGCGAGAGGGTGATCCTGACCTGCCCGGCCTGCGCGTGGCGCAGGATGTTGGTCGTCGTCTCCCGGAGGACCTGGCCGAGCAGTTCGCCCGTGGGTGCGTCGACCTCGGCGTCGCGGTCGACGCGCACGCGGATGCCCGCGGCCTCGAAGAGGTTCTTCGCGTTCTCCAGCTCCGCGGACAGGTTGAGACGCCGCTGTGCGTAGGCGAGCTCCTTGGTCTGGGTGATGGTGTCGCCGACCAGGGTGCGCACCTCGCGGAGTTCCTGCTCCACCCGCCCGACGTCGCTGCGCAGCAGCTTCTCGGCCAACGCGATCTTCAGCTTGACCACGTGCAGCGTGTGGCCCTGGATGTCGTGCAGGTCACTGGCGAACCGGATGCGTTCCCGGGCGACGGCCAGCTCCGCCTCGCGTTCTCGTGACTCCTCCAGCTCCTCGACGAGGACGTAGAACAGCTGGTTGGCGAACATCCCCAAGGTCGCCACCACGGTGACGGCGGTGGGGAAGGCGACGAACTCGATCAGAACGCCGCGAACGTCCTCCTGCGCCACCAGCAGTCTCGACGCGCCCGCCGCGGCGACGAAAGCGATCAGCCCCAGGGCCGCCGCACTTCGGTGGCACCGCAGCTGGGGGAGGACGAGGGGGCCCACGATGGTGATGCCGTAGAACGCCGTACGGCCGTCGGCCACCAGCACTCCGAAGGGCCATATGGCCGCGGTGATGATCAGGCAGGGGAGCGCGACGCGGGAGAGGTCGTCCGCCATCCACCGCTCGAGGGCCACCAGGGCCGTCACCACGCCCAGAGCGAGGACGGCGGCGTCCCACCAGGTCCGTGCGTCGACCACCACCAGCACCGCCCCCACGGCGGCGAGTGGCGGAAGAATCGTGATCAGGTTGAGTTTGCGGAGCCGTCGCTGCGTCGCCCCGGTGTTCTCGGAGGGCAGGCGAGCCCCTCCCCAGCGCAGCAGGGGGCCGGTTTCCATGGGCGGCTCTCCGGGATCGGACAGCAGAGTCGCCTCCCAGTATTCATCCCGCTCAGCGGTGCCGACAGTGACACTGCGTCATGCGTTCACCCCAAGGAACGTCACTGCGAAGTGATGACACCACGCCACTGCCGGGCGAGCGTGACGGCGGCTGAGATTGAGGCATGTACTCCACACCGGTCATCGACGTCGAACGTCTGAACCTCACCTACGGCGACTTCCACGCTGTGAAGGACCTGTCCTTCCAGGTGGAGCGCGGGGAGCTCTACGCGCTGCTCGGCACGAACGGCGCGGGCAAGACCTCGACCCTGGAGATCATCGAAGGGCACCGCGCCGCCACCTCGGGCACCGTGCGGGTCTTCGGGCGCGGTCCGCGCGACCGCCGCGCCGTCCGGCCCCGGATGGGCATCATGCTGCAGGAGAGCGGATTCTCCCCGGACCTGACGGTGAAGGAGTCGGTCCGGCTGATCGGGAAGCTCTCCGGGCGTACGGACAAGGTCGAGCGCGTGCTCGGCATCGTCGATCTCACCCGCAAGGCCGGCACCAAGGTGTCGCAGCTCTCCGGCGGCGAGAAGCGGCGCCTGGACTTCGCCACCGCCGTGTACGGGACGCCTGAGCTGATCTTCCTGGACGAGCCCACCACCGGCCTGGACATCCAGTCCCGGGACGCTCTGTGGGCGGCGGTGGACAAGATGCGCGAAGACGGTTCCACCATCGTCCTCACCACGCACTACCTGGAAGAGGCCCAGCAGCGCGCCGACCGCATCGGCCTGATGCACAAGGGCACGTTCCACCGGGAAGGGACCGTCTTCGAGCTGACGCAGACCCTTCCGTCCACCATCCGCTTCGCCCTTCCGTCCCACGCGCCGGCGCTGCCGCTCCAGGCCGCGCGCGGAAGCGACGGGAGATTCCTCATCGAGACCTTCAACCTTCCGAAGGACCTCCACACCTTGCTCCAGTGGGCGCAGGACAACTCGCTGGAGCCGCAGGAACTCGAAGCCGGGCCGACCCGGCTCGACGACGTCTTCCGCTCCATCGGCAGCGAGTGAAGAAAACCCGGGCACGCTCGAAAGGAACGGACCTCTCCATGCTCTCCATCGCTCTCAGCGAGCTGATCCAGATCTTCAGGAACCGCCTGGTGCTGGTCACCAGCCTGATCATCCCCGTGGCGGTCAGCGCGTTCTTCATCTACCGGTACGAGATCTTCGCGGAGATGGCCAGCCTCGGGTACATCGCGGGGGTGCTGGTGTTCACCGTGGGGGCGTTCGGGCTCTACACGACCACGGTGACCACTCTGGCCGCGCGCCGCCAGACCCTCTTCCTCAAGCGGCTGCGCTCCACGGCGGCGGGCGACACCGGCATCCTGTCCGGGCTGCTGCTCCCGATCACCCTCATCACGCTGGTCCAGGTGACCGTGCTCCTGACCGTGCTGGCCGCGGTCGCCGGCATGCCGTCCAACGCCCCGCTCCTGGCGGCGGCGGTCCTCGCCATGGTGATCATGATGCTCGGCCTGGGGCTCGCCACGGCGGGGCTGACGAACTCGCCCGAGCACGCCCAGGTGACCACGCTGCCCGTCAGCATCGGCACCATCGCCGTGGCCAGCTGGGTGGGGATCAGCGGCACCGAGGAGCTCGCCCTGCTCAAGCGGCTGCTTCCCGGCGGCTCGGCCACCGAGCTGGCCGTCAACGCCTGGAACGGCGGCGTTCCCGTGGCGGATTCCCTGATCCTGCTGGCGCCCTCGCTGGCCTGGGTCGTCGTCGCCATCGCGCTGGCCTCCCGGCTCTTCCGCTGGGAACCGCGCCGATGACGCCTCCCGGCCAGGGCGTCCGCCCGCGCGGACGGCGCGGCCGCCTTGGGCCGGGAAGGCTTACCGTGTACGGGTAGAGTGCGCCGGGAGGAAGATCCATGACCCCACGGGCCGACGCCGACGAGCTGACCGAGCAGCCCCGCGTTCCGCTGAGCCGGAGGCGGGTGCTGCGTGCGGCCGTGGGGCTCGCCGACCGGGACGGTCTCGGCTCGCTCACCATGCGCCGGCTGGCGCAGGAGCTCGGGGTCGAGGCGATGTCGCTCTACCACCACGTCGCCAACAAGGACGCCGTCTTCGACGGCCTCGTCGAGGTGATCCTGGGCGAGGTCATGGCGGCGGTGGAGGAGGTCGAGGCTCCGTCCCCCGAGAAGGACTGGCAGGGGGCGTTGCGCGCGCGGATCCTCGCCGCCCGGGAGGTGCTCCTGCGCCACCGCTGGGCCCCGCGGGTGCTCGAGAGCCGCACCACCGGCAGCCCGGCCTTCATCGCCTACATGGACCACGTCGTCGGCCTTCTCCGGGAGGGCGGGTTCTCCTTCGACCTGGCCCATCGCGCGCTGCACGTCCTGGGCAGCCGCGCTCTCGGGTTCACGCAGGAGCTGTTCCGGCCCGACGGCGCTCAGACCGCGGACGCCGAGGCCGCCGCGATGATGGAGCGGATGGCCGACCGGTACCCGAACCTCGCCGGGATGCTGGCGGACGCCGTCCACGACGATCCGGACGGCACCCTGGGCTTCTGCGACGACCAGTTCGAGTTCGAGTTCGCGCTGGACCTGATCCTCGAAGGGCTGGAACGGCGCCGCGCCGCCGCCTCGTGACCCCTCCCGGACGCGGCTGAGCGCGCCGGACGTCCCCTCACGCTCGATCACCGCCTGAGTCCTTTTCCGCTACGGCCCTTGACTCCCTTACGCCGTACGATAGCCTTACGGCGTATGACAACCTTACGGCGTACGACGCCCCAGGGGTGACCCCCACCGGAAGGAAGGCCGCCATGAAGGCATGGAGTTGGGACCGCTACGGCCCGCCCGAAGTGCTGGCTCTCAAGGACGTCGACGAACCCGGCATCGCCCGGGACGAAGTGCTCGTGCGTGTACGGGCGGCCTCCGTCAACCCCTACGACTGGCGCCACATGGGGGCCGACCCGAAGCTGGTACGGCTCAGCGTCGGCCTCCGGCGGCCCAGGCCGGGCCTGATCCTGGGCGCCGACCTCGCCGGCGTGGTGGAGCGCGTGGGTGAGGAGGTGACCGGGCTGCGTCCCGGCGACGAGGTCTTCGGGGAGGTCCGGCTCGGCTCGTTCGCCGAGGCCGTCGCCGTCCCGCGGAACCGGCTGGCCGTCAAGCCCGCCCGCCTCACCTTCGAACAGGCGGCGTCGGTGTCGATGGCCGCGCACACCGCGCTGCAAGGGCTGCGGGACGTGGGCGGGATCTCGGCCGGGTCGCGGGTCCTGGTCAACGGAGCCTCCGGCGGCATCGGCACGTTCGCCGTCCAGCTCGCCAAGACGTTCGGAGCCGAGGTCACCGGCGTGTGCAGCACCCGCAACATCGAACTGGTCCGCTCCCTGGGCGCGGACGACGTCGTCGACTACACCCGCGAGGACTTCACCACCCGGGAGGGGCGGTACGACCTGCTCATGGACATCGTGGGCGACCGGTCGCCGGCGGCACTGCGCCGTCCCCTGACCTCCCGCGGGACGCTGGTGATCGTGGGCGGCATCGCCTCGGCCCGCGGCAGCCTGCTCGGCCCGGCGGCGCAGATCCTGCGCGGAGCCCTCACCAACCCCTTCGTCAGGCAGCGCATCGCGAGCGTCGCCTGGAAGCCCAACTCCACGGACCTGCGGTTCCTGGCCGACCTCATGGAGAAGGAGCAGATCACGCCGGTCATCGACCGGACCTACCCGTTCACCGAGATCCCCGAGGCGCTGCGCTACCTCGCGCGCGGCCACGCCCGAGGCAAAGTCGCCATCACCTTCTGACGGACCGATCAGGCGCGTGGCGAGGGACGGCCCGGAACGGGAGCCGTCCCTCGCCGCAGGGCCGGGCCGCGCGGACTATGCGGGGAGAATCGGTAGCAGGCGGTCCAGCTGGTAGAGGAACATCTAGCGTTGCCCGGTTCCGCTGGATAGGTTCACAGCATGTTCACCGTGGAGTCGCTGCTGGCGGACGAGTCCCTCGGGCTGAGAGTTCTCGTCCCGGGCCCGCAGGGGGCGTTGGAGGAGCCGGTCGCCTGGGTCCACAACACCGAGTTGCCCGACCCCTCGCGCTACGTACGCCGGCGCGAGCTGGTGCTGACCAACGGGCTGTGGGACGACCAGATCGGCGCCGCCGGGTTCGTCGCCAACGTCCAGCGGGCGCAGGCGGCGGGCATCGTGTTCGGCCTGCGTCCGGAGCGCCCCGCCACGCCCGGCGAGCTGGTCGCCGCCTGCCGGGACGCCGGCGTGCCGCTGCTGGAGATCTCGGCGACGGTGCCGTTCACCGCCCTCTCCGAGGCGGTCGCCACCCGCTACGCCGAGGAACGCCAGGGCGCGCTGGTCGGCATGGTGCGCCGGGGGGAGGCGCTGGCCACGGCGATCTCGCGGGGCGCGGGCGCGTCCGGTGTCCTGCGGGTGCTGCGCCGGGACCACGAGCTGCCGCTGGCCGTGATCGACCGGATGGGGCGGCTGCTCGCCTCGGCCGGCGTCGAGCTGGACGCCGGGCAGCTGCACACGGTGGCCGCCGGGCTGACCCGCCGCCCGCCGCCTCTGGAACTGGACCTGGGCGGTGCGGGACGGGCGGCGCTGTACCTGGTGGGCGCGGTCGGCGACGTGGACGCGGCGCTGATCTGCCTGCGTCCGGTGAGGGAACTGACGCGCGTCGAGCAGGACGCGCTGGACCAGGCGGCCCGCTTCCTCAGCCTGGAGGTCGCCAGGCAGCAGGCCGTGCAGGCGATCGAGCTGCGGTTCGCCAGCGAACTGCTGGAGATGGTGCTGTCGGGCGGCAGCCGCGCCGCCGAGGTCCCCGGCCGGCTGCGCGCGTTCGGCGTGGATCCCGAGGGTCCCCTGGCGGTCTGGACGATGGCGTTCAGGGGGCCGGACGCCACCTTGCCCGGACTGGCCGAGGTGGTCGGCGAGTTCTTCCTCGCGACCGGCGTCCCGGTGGTGGTCGCGGCCGGATCGCAGGACGTGGTGGCGGTCCTGTCGTGGCGGCACGGCGAAGGGGAAGCGGCGCCCCTGGCCGAACGACTCGTCTCGGCCGTGGCCGAACGCTTCCCCGGCCGCCGTCCCGTGCTGGGCCTCGGCGGGGTCGTCCAGGGACCGGCGGGGCTGCGCGAGCCGCTCGTCCGGTCACGCGAGTCGTGCCGGGCCCTGCGGCGCGGCGAGGACGGTCCCGCCGTCCGGACCTACGCCGAGCTCGGCACCCACCGGCTGCTGCTCGGCACGCAGGACGCCGACACGCTGCGGACCCTGGCCGACGGCGTGCTCGCCCCGATACGCGGCCACGACACCAGGCGCGGCGGCGAACTGGAGACCACGCTGCGCGCCTTCCTGGACCACGACGGCCACTGGCAGGTGACCGCCGCGGCCCTGCGGGTCCATGTCAACACGCTGCGCAACCGGCTCGCCAAGATCACCGAGTTGACCGGCCGCGACGCGGCCCGCACCGCGGACCGCGTCGACTTCTTCCTGGCGCTTCAAGCCTCCGACATGGCCTGACCCTGTCAGTGCGGATGAACCGCCGGGTCCACCTGGGGCGGACGGTGCGGGCGCACGCCGACCTCCGGGTCGGCGAACGCCGCCTCCGCCACGTCCCGGCAGCGGGCGAACGCCACATCACCGCACCCGCGCGCGTACTCGATGAACTCCCGCAGGGCCAGCGCGCGGCCGGGGCGGCCGGACAGGAACGGGTGCACGCACAGGTTGAACAGGCACCGGTACCGCCGCATGCCGTCCAGCTCCGCCCGCCACAGCTCCAGCACCTTGCGCGGCGACTCGATCACCGACCCGACGTGCGGTTCGGGGAGGAAGGCGTACTGCTCCCAGTCGTCCAGCGACCAGTGCACCGGCAGCTCCATGATCTCGCCCGCCGCGGTGCCCACCCGGTACGGCCGGTCATCGCCCATCAGCGACGAGTCGTAGCGCAGCCCGTGCTCGGCCACCAGCTCCGCCGTCAGCCAGGACGCCTCCCACAGCGCCGCCCGGTACCCGACGATCTCGATTCCCTGCCCGGCGAACACCTCCAGGGCCCGCACGAAATCCGCGCGCTCCTCCGCCGGGGTCATCGACGTGGGCGGCCGGTGGGCGTAGGAGTGGTGCGCCACCTCGTGACCGCGTTCGACGATCGAGGCGGCCAGCCCGGGCCGGTGCTCGGCCACCCAGCCCGGCACGAAGAACGTCGCCGGAACCTCCATCTCGTCCAGGAGGTCCAGGATGCGGGGCAACCCCACGTCCGGTCCGTAAGCCTGGTGCGACATGGTGCTCGCGTGCGCGGCGTACCGGCCGCCCCGGGCGAGGATCGGCGTCTCGGCGTCGACGTCGAAGCCCAGCGTCACCACGGCCGCCGCTCCGCCGTGCCAGCTTCCGCTCATGTCCCGTTCCCTCTCGCCGCCGCGCGTACCGGATCAGACCGCCGCACCGGCCGCCAGCCGCCACCGCCGGGCGTTGTCCAGGGTGGCCATCGGCGACAGCATCGCATGGTCGAAGCGCTCCGGCGCCCTGCCCTCGGCGAGGCGGCGCGGCAGGTCGGGGTGGACCAGCGCGCCCCTGGCCACCGAGACGAGGTCGGCGTGACCGTCCGCCAGCACCTGCGCCGACAGGTCCGGATCGTGCATCCCACCGTTGGCGATCACCGGCAGGCCGCTCGTCCGCCGCGCCAGGCCGGTGAGGGTGAGCCCGCCGTCCAGCCGTGCGGTGTCCAGCCAGTTCCGCCCCTCGCTGGCGATGTGCAGGTACGTCGCGCCGGCCTCGGTCAGCGCGGCGTAGATCACCTCGGCGTCGTGGGCGCCGCCGGGCCAGCGGTACGTGAAGTCGTTCACCTTGGTCTGCGACAGCCGGACCCCGACGCACCAGTCCGGGCCGACCTCGGCGCGGATCGCCGCGACGACCTCCGCCGCCAGGCGCACCCGGTTGGCGACCGGCCCGCCGTAGGAGTCCTCGCGCCGGTTGGTGTAGTCGGTCAGGAACTGGTCCAGCAGGTAGCCGTTGGCCGCATGGACCTCCACCCCGTCGAACCCGGCACGCTTGGCGTTCACCGCCGAGGCGACGAAGCCGCCGACGGCCTCCTCGATGTCGGCCCGGTTCATCTCCCTGGGCGTCGGCCATGGCCCGTGCCCGCCGTACTCGGGCATCTTGACCCCGCGCGGCGCGACCGCCGACGGCCCCGCGGTGTCGTCGCGATAGGGGTTCCCCTGCGACAACGCGCCCGCGTGCATCAGCTGGGCCACGATGGACGTCCCGAACCCGCGCACCCCGGCGGTGATTTCCCGCCAGGCGGCCGTATGACGATCCGACACCAGACCCGGCTGGTTGAGGTAGCCCTGGCTGTGAACGGTGTCGGTGTAGATCCCCTCGGTGACGACCAGCCCGAAACCGCCGTCCGCGAACCCGGCGTAGTACTCGGCCATCTCGGGCGTCGGCGTACCGTCCGGCGCGGCCGACACCCGCGTCATCGGCGCCACCACCAGCCGGTTGGGCGTCCGCAGCCCGCCGACACGTCCCGGCTCCAGCGCCGGATGCGTTCCCGTCATTTCCCCTTCTCCCTTGCTCACTCGTTCTCCGGATCCGGACCGGCCCCAGGCCGGTCCGCTTCACAGGACGCCTTCACAGGACGCCTTCACAGGACGTCGATCGCCAACGGCGTCAGCGTGTCGCCGTTGATGCCGGCCATGTCCTGCGGGCATGCCGACACCACCACCACGCAGTCCATGGCCGCCTCGAAAGTGATCGCGTCCCCGGCCCGGCTCTCGGCCGGCAGCCACCGCAGCCGCCCCGACCCCTCCACCGGAATCCGCATGAACACGTTGACCGGCTGCGGGGTGACGTCGACGGCCAGGCCCAGCCCGGCCAGCGCCAGCTCCAGGTTCCTCGCGCACGAGGCGTGCCCCGGCGCCCCCAGCGCCTCGTACCGCGCCGGGTCGCAGGCGGCGATCAGCATGTCGTGCGACCCGGGCGAGGTGTCGCCCGCCAGCGCCAGGATCGGCCGCCGGTGATCGGTGACGAAAGACTCGCCCACCTGGGGGAACAGCCGACTCGTCACGCTGCGGGTGTGCGCGGCGCTCAGATGCTCCCGCGGGTCGTCCGCCGCGAAGGCGAACAGGTCACCGACCTGCCCGCCCTCCACGTCCACCACTCGCACCCGCTGCCCGGCGCGCACCCGAACCGCCCGGCCTTCTCCGGCGGGCACCACCGTCCGTCCGATCGTCACCATGCCGGTAAGCACACCACCGCCCAGGCCATCCGTTCCATGGAGTTTCATCCAGGTATCCGGACTGGCGATGGACTTTCATCTACAAGACGCCTCCGAGCTGGTCCTTAGGGCGACGCTCTCAGGCGCGTGCCGGGGAGCGGGCTCAGGGTTCGATGAGGCCGGTGCGGATGGCGTAGCGGGTCAGCTCCAGCCGGTCCTTCAGGCCGAGCTTGGCCAGGATGTTGGCGCGGTGCCGTTCGATCGTCTTCGTGCTGATGAAGAGGGTGTCGGCGATCTCGCGGGAGGTGTGGCCCTCGGCGACCAGTTTGAGGATCTCCTCCTCGCGGGGGGTGAGCACGGTCTCCGGGGCGGTGCCCTGCCGGGCCTGGTCGAGGTAGGAGCGGATCAGCGCGGTCACCGCGCCCGGGTACAGGAACGGCTCGCCGCGCATCGCGGCCCGGCAGGCGTCGATCAGGTCGCGGTCGGCCAGCGACTTGAGCACGTAGCCGGCGGCGCTGGCCTTGAGGGCTTCGAAGAAGTACTGCTCGTTGTCGTGCATCGTCAGGATGAGGATGCGGGTGTGCGGCAGCGTGCGGGCCAGCTCGCGGGCGGCCTGCAGGCCGGTCAGCCGGGGCATGGCCACGTCGAGCACCACCAGGTCGGGCCGGACCCGGCGGGCGACCTCCACCGCCTCGGCGCCGTCCCCGGCCTCCGCCACCACGCACAGGTCGGGTTCGTTGTCGAGGATCAGCCGGACACCGCGGCGGACCAGGGCGTGGTCGTCGGCCAGCAGGATCCGGATCGGTCGTCCGCCGGTGCGCTCGGTCATGGTATTCCTCGCTCGGTCGGGACGGGGACGTGCAGGCTCACGCGGGTGCCCTGGCCGGGCCGGGAAGTGATCGTCAGCTGGGCTCCGATCAGCAGGGCCCGCTCGCGCATCCCGCGGATCCCGGCGCCCTCCCGGAGGCCGGTGATGCCCGTGCCGTTGTCACGGACGTGCAGGGTCACGCCGCCGTGGCCGGGGACCAGCTCCAGGTCGGCGGCCGTGGCGCCGGCGTGCCGGGCGGCGTTGGTCAGGCTCTCCTGGGCGATCCGGTAGATCACCAGCTCGCTCTGGGTGCTCAGCTCCGGCAGGTCGGCACCCAGCTCGCGCCGCACCTTCAGGCCGGTGTGCGTGTCGAACTGGTTGGTCAGCGCGGTCAGCGCGCTGAGCAGGCCGAGGTCTTCCAGGACGCCGGGACGCAGCCGGTGCACGATCGTGCGCACCTCGTCCAGGCTGCCGCGGGTGATCTCCTGGACCTGGCGCATGTCGGCGCGCATCGGCTCGGGCGCCTGGTCGGTGAGCCGCTTGAGATCCAGCAGCACCGCGGTCAGGCGCTGGCCGATCTCGTCGTGCAGTTCCTGCGCGATCCGGCGGCGCTCGTCCTCCTGGGCCGACAGCGCGCGGGCGCTGCTCGTCCCGCGCTCGACCTCCAGCCGGTCCAGCATCTGGTTGAACGTGGAGATCAGCGCGGTCATCTCGGCACTGCCGGTCGCCTCCAGCCGCTGCCCGGGCCGCAGCAGGTCGATGGTGGTCATCACCTGGGTCAGGCGGTCGAGCGGCGCCAGCCCCCAGCGCAGCAGGACCGCGTTGGCGGCCAGCAGCGATCCCATCCCGGCCACGAGGATCACCGCCTCGGTGAACCGGATCGGCGCGGAGACCGTCCATGGGCCGATCATCAGCAGGATGGTCGCCACCATCGCGACCAGCGCGTTCAGCCAGAACACCCGCCACAGCAACCGCATCGTCCTGGGTACTCCTCCCCGTCCCCTTCAAGGTAGGCGACCCCGCACCACTACCAGGGCCGCGGCCGGCCTCTACAGGTTGCCCCCGGCCCGAAATGGGTGGCGGCACCGATGGCGGCGCCGGCCGCCATGGCCGACGGTGGAGAACGGAGCCGTCCATCCGGCGGCTCAGGGTTCAGCGCCCGGCCGCAAGTGACGTTCCCACCACGCGAGGGAACGGGCCGGCGCGACGGCCCCGGCCCCGACGCCCTGGGGGGCCGGGGCCTTTCAGTCGTGCCCAGGAAAAGAAGGAGGTGTGGCGCATGACCGGCAAAGCCGAACGCGGAGGCCGCCGGCCCGCTCGTCCGCCGGGCGCACCGGTGGCGCGCGGGCGAGCGTCGGGTTCGCGCCGTGTGGCCGCGGGACCCGGAACCCCAGGCGGGGCGGCCCGGGCCCGTGCACTGGGGGAGGCCGCGCCGCGGCCTCGCGGTAATGCCGGGATGGCCTGGACACCGGGACGGTCCGGTCATCCCAAGTCTTTCAGCATGTGGTGACGGCGCTGGGGCGCCGCCGTTGTGGAAGGGGTTGAAGGCAGATGGCCACGAATGGGGATGGGATCGCCGCTACGCCGGCACTGGACGGTGCGGCGGTACGGGAGCTCCGGCAGCGCCTACAGGAGGACCGCGGCAAGCGCGCCTCCGAGCTGGCCGCGCTGGAGAAGGTGGTCGAGGGGACGGCGCCCGAGCAGGTGGAGCCGGCCGACTATAGCCGCATGGACAACCTGCGGCAGAGCCTGACCGAGATCGATGGCGCGCTGCGGCGGCTGGAGGAAGGGACCTACGGGGTGTGCGAGGGATGCGGCCAGGCCATCCCGGCGGGACGGCTGGAGATCCTGCCGCATGTGCGGTGCTGCGTGCGCTGCCAGGGCCGCATCGACGGCGGTGGCCGCTGAATCAGCGGTGACGAGCCCCCGCCCGGAAGGAGTGGTGATCGATGCCCCCGGAGGCGGGGCCGGTGACGGGTGACCGGCTGGAGGGGTGGCGCGTGCTGGTTCCGCGCGCCGCCCACCAGGCCGGTGACCTGTCGGACCGGCTGCGCGGGTACGGGGCCCGGCCGCAGGAAGTGGCGATGATCGCGGTGCGGCCACCGCTGGACGCGTCGCCGCTTGAACGGGCGCTCACGCGACTGCGCGAAGGAGCGTACGCGTGGGTGGTGTTCACCTCCACCAACGCCGTGCGCGCGGTGGTACCGCAGATGACCGCCCAGGGCTTGGACCCGCGCCTCCTGAGGACGGCGCGGGTGGCCGCGGTGGGTGAGCGGACGGCGGCGGCGCTGTTCCGGCTCGGGGTGCGGGTCGATCTGGTCCCGGACGGTGAGCAGTCGGCCGAGGGGCTGCTGCGGTGCTGGCCGCCGTTGGACGCGGGGGCAGGGGCGCGGCCGGTGCTGTTGCCGCGTTCGGACATCGCCCGCGACACCCTGGACCAGGGGCTGCGGCAACGAGGCTGGCAGTGCCAGGTGGTGACCGCCTACCGCACCGTGCCGGCCGCCCCGCCACCCGCTCGGCTGGTGGCCGAGATCACCGACGGCGGCTTCGACGCGGTGGCGTTCACCTCGTCCTCGACGGTGCGCAACCTCCTGGCGCTGGCCACGCCGCCGCCCTCCACCGTGATCGCCGCGATCGGGCGGCAGACCGCCCAGACGGTGCGCCGGCACGGGTTGCGGGTGCACACCGTCGCCCCTCGCCCTTCGGCGGGCGAGCTTGCCGCCGCGCTCGCCCGGTACGCGGCGGCCTGCCGCTGAACACCTCGCCCGCCACGTCCCTGGCTCTCGCTACAGCAGCCGTACGGCGGTATGCCCGGCGGCGGTCGTGCGCACCTCGTCGAAGTGGCCGGCCTGTTCCGCCAGCCAGATCCGGTCGGCCAGTATCAGCGGGCGGACCTGGCGGGTACGGGCCGGCCGCCAGAGCCGGTGCTGCCGGAAGGCCACCTCCGGCGGCTCGCCGGACATCACTCCGTAGGCCAGGGTGAGCGTGGCGACGGCCGCGGGCCCGTAGGCCCGGGGCAGCCCGACGTGGTGGGCGCCGAGCACCAGCTGATCCGACGCCGCCGCAGGCGGCAGCTCGTAACTCAGGAGCGAGCCGCCGCCCGGGTTCAGCACCATGCGGACGGGGCGGCCATCGTGCTGGTACAGGCGCGCCACCCAGCCGGTGAGCGGCAGCCTCACCTGCCCGAGAGGATCCTGCTCGATCAGCTCACGGCGCACTGCGTCGCCGGTCATCTCATCCCTCCACTCGCCTCGTGCCCCGTACACCACCACGCCGCCGCGGCCCGGTGCCGCGCGTCGCTCATGCCGAACCCGCCGGTGCCGCATGCGGCGCGGCCGGCCGGCCGGTCAGTCGCCGGTCAGCAGGTCGCGGACGGCGGCGAGCGCGGACGCGTCGCCCACCGCCACCACCGCGTCGCCGTGCCGCAGGCCGAAGGTGGCCGGTGGCGCGGTGACCGTGCGGTCCCCGCGAAGCACCGCCACCACGCAGGCACCGGTGCGAGAGCCCAGGTCGCCCAGGGCCCGTCCGGCGTAGGGCGAGGTGGCCGGGATCGGGACCCGGATCGCCTGCAGCCCCGGCGCCTGCGCATCGGCCAGGTCCTGGGTCAGGTGCGCGACGTGGTCGATGACCACCGGCGACCCCAGCAGCTGCGCCACCGTTCCGGGTTCGCCGCCGGTCAGCGCCACCGTGTGACGGGTCCGGTCCGGGGCGCTGTGATCGAACAGCACCAGGTCCCGGCGGCCGTCGCGGTGCGCCACCACGGCGGCGCGCTGCCCCTTGGCCGTGGTGAAGCCGTACATGTAACCGATCTTGGGCAGGACCGTCCTGTCCACCAGCATGACAACCCCTTTGGATCGAGTGAGTGTGCCCCTCGGGCCGATATCGCGGCCGGAGCGGTCTCAGGGCGCGGGCCGCGCGACCGCCTCCCGTACCCCGGCCGGAGCCAGGCACAGCCGGGCCAGGCCGCGGATGGTGGCACGGGCCGGATCGGGAGCGACGTGGACGCCCATGGCCAGCTGAGCGGCCAGCCGGCCGGGCAGCGACGGGAGCACGGCGCATCCTCCGGTCAGCAGCAGCCCCCGTGCCCGCGCTGGCACCCGCACCCGCGGCGGCAGGTCCGTCAGCATCCGGCGCAGTTCGACGGCCAGTTGCTCCTGCACGTACTGCGGCAGGCGCGGATCGGGATGCCCCGCCGACACCGTCGGCAGGTACCGGATGGAACGCGCGCGGACCAGGCGCCATCTGGCCACCACGGCCATCTCCACCACACCCGCCCCGATGTCCATCACCAGGTACGGGCGCGCGTCGGTGACCGCCCGCCCCGCCCCGATCGCGGCGGCCAGCACCGCCTCCACCGTGCTCACCGGGCAGCCGCCTGCCGCACGTACCGCGGTGACCGCCCGCATCCGGTCGGCCGCGGTGGCCGCGGCCGGCACCGCCAGCAGGAGCTCGCCCGGCGGAGCCACCACGGCCGCGTCCAGCAGCGCACAGCGGGTCAACTGCGTGCAGCCCTGCACATCGGTCACGATGCCGTGCCGGATGGGATACCGCCGTCCCTGCTCCGTCCATCGCGCCGCATCGTGCCCTCTCGGCCGCCGACCGGCCGGCGTGGGCGAGACGGCGATCGACGAAGGCCGATCGATCAGCACCTCATGCGCGGGCACGCTGGCACGCAGCCGGCTGCTACCGAGATCCAGCGCCGCGCGCGGACCGCGCGGCCCTCCGCCGTCCAGGAGTGTGACGTCCCGTGACATACCCAGCGGCATGCACATCACCTCGATCAAGGAACCGGCACGATGACCGCCCACGGGGCCGACCCCGTGAACGTGTCGTGCCGCACGACCAAACCGATGACATCGCGACGCCGGCGGCGCCCTGCACGGCAGCCCTGCCGGCAACCTGCCAGCGGCGTCGGCTTCCGGCGCGCGACGGCACGCGCCCGCGCGGCACCTGCCGCGCCCCACCACGGACGGGCGGCGGCCCCGGCCTCTCATCGGCCGAGGCGCATGGCCTCACATCCGATGAGCGTCAAGGGAGCAGGTCCGCGCCGGCCCCGGCCGGTCCGGCCGCTCGCAGGACCGCCGGCAAGGCCACCGCCCCGCACCCCGGCGACCGCCGGCCGCGCCGCGCGTGGCACCGCTCACCATCAACGCAACCGCCCCCCTCGGCGTCCGATCCCGGCAGCCGCACCGCGTCCGCCCATGCTCCCCACCAGGTCCCGAGGCCCACCGCGCCGGTCCGGTCACGTGGCACCGGTGGCCGGACCCGAGCCCGGCCACCGGTGACACCTGTCGGCAGGAGATGTGGGTCTCCCTGGATTCCCTTCCACCATGACCCACCACGACGCCGATCTCTATGGGGCCCGCCACCCATTTCCCGCCCGGCCCACCCTGTAGTCACCGGCCACCCCCTCCGGCCACGAAGTCCCAGGCCGTGGCCGTCGGCGGTCAGGTCCCCGCCGCCCAGCGCGGCGCTGTCGTCCCCCGTCCGAGCTACCTCCGAGTGTCCACCACGCGGTGATGATCCGAGGGCCGCCGGATCCATAGCGTTCTCGATGTGAGCGCGCGGCGCCCCGCCACGGAAACTCGCGAACAACGCCGCCGCGTGAATGGCTCTCGACTATTCCGATGGAGGAAATGATGCTCCGCGAGATCAAGAATGCCGCTGTGATCGCGCTGTGCTGCGCCGTGGCCGGTGCCGGGCTCGCCGGCTGCGACGACGGCTCCCTGGAGGACTGGGATCCGCTCGCCAATCCCACCGGCCGGAAGACCGAGGCCGACCGGTTCTCCGGAACCAGGAAGTTCGACGTCGGCGGGAAGTCGGTGAACGTGTCCTGCTCGGGCGGCCCGGCGAAGGACGAGCCGGTCATCGTCCTGATGCACGGAGGGGGTGACGGGCTGGACAAGATGGCCGCCTTGCAGAAGGCGCTGAGCAAGGAGAATCGGGTCTGCTCCTACGACCGCCTCGGCGCGGGTGCCAGCGACCGGCCGGACGGCCCGCAGAGCTTCTCCAGCAGCGGGAAGGTTCTGACCGGGGTGCTCGACCGGGTCGCCGGGGACGGTCCGGTCGTCCTGGCCGGGCACTCGCTGGGCGGGCTGATCGCCGCCAGGTACGCCCCCGACCATCGGGACAGGGTCAAGGGACTGGTCCTGCTGGACGCCACGCCGCCCACCATGGTCGACGACATCACCAAGGCGATCCCTGAGTCCGCCACGGGTCCGGCGGCCCAGTTGCGCGCGCAGAACCTCGCGATCTTCCAGGGGCAGAACCCGGAGAAGCTCGCCATCGCCGACGGGAAGGTCCGGTCCGCCGGGAACATCCCGGTGGAGGTGATCCAGCACGGGAAGCAGTACCTCGCCGCCCTTCCCCAGTACGGGCCGCGCCTGGAGCGGGCATGGTCCGCTGGACAGCGCCGGTGGCTCGCGCTGTCCAGCCGCGGCAAGCTGAGCACGGCCACCAAGAGCGGGCACTACATCTACGTCGACCAGCCCGATGTCGCCGTCCAGGCCATCCAGCGCGTCACCGCGCAGGCCGCACGCTGAGCGATGCCGATGTGGGGCGGAGCCAAAGGCGATTTTCAGCCTCGACCCGGACATCACGACCGCTACCCTCGCCCAGTGATCGATCTACGGCGGGCGGCCGGCCTGTGGCGGCGGTGGGACGTCACGGTCCGGGATCTCCCGCTCGCGCTGTTCCTGGCCGCGGGATCGCTGGTGCCGGCCTTGCACGGCTACGGGACCCAGGTCGGTGATCTCCCGGACCGCCCGTTCGACGCGCCGGCCGTGGCGGCGATCGCGCTGGAGAGCCTGCCGCTCGCGGTGCGCCGGAGGTGGCCGGCCGTCTGCCTGGCCCTGGTGTCGGCCGGTTTCGCCGTGGACCAGCTGCGCGGTTATCACTCGTTCGCGGGGACCGGGCTGGCGATCGCGATGATGAGTGCGGGCGCCCATCTGGAACGTCGCCGGCGCCTGACGATGGTCGTGCTGCCGGTGGTGTTCGCGCCGCTGGCGTTCGCGCTGGACCGGCCGGGCTCGGGTGAGGGCGCGGGCGGTTACGTGACGTTCCTTGCCTCGCTGATGCTGGTGTGGGGGATCGGGGCATGGTGGCGCTCGACCCGGATCGCCGAGGCCGAACGCCGCCACCGGGTGGCCGAGGCCACCCGCGCCGCCGAACGCACCCGCATCGCCCGTGAACTCCACGACGTCGTGACCCATCACGTGACGGCGATGGTGGTCCAGGCCGAGGCGGCACGCTACCTGACCGCCACGCCCGACCGCCTCGACGCGACGCTGGGGGCCGTCACCGACACTGGGCGGCGGGCCATCGGCGACCTGCGCCACTTGCTTGACCTGCTCAACCCCGACCACGACACCGACTCCGATCCCGGCACCGCGGGACGGGCGCCGTCGGCCGGTGACCTGCGCGCGCTCGTGGAGCAGACGCGGCGGGCCGGGCAGCCGGTGGAGTTCACCCAGGAGGGCGATCCGGCCGAGCCGGTCGGCAGCGCCGAGTTCGTGGCCTACCGGGTCGTGCAGGAGGCTCTGACGAACGCCCTCAAGTACGCCCACGGCAGCCCCACCGTGGTCAAGGTGCGCTACGGCGAGAGGGAGATCAGCGTGGAGGTCGGCACGGACGGTCCCGGTTCGCGGACCGTCTCTCCCGGCGGGAGCGGGCGGGGGCTCGCCGGGCTCCGTGAACGCGTGGAGGCCCTGGGCGGCGAGTTCAGCGCGGGCGCGCGGGCGGGCGGCGGCTTCGTCGTGCGGGCGGGCATCCCCGCGGGGGGCCCGGCGTGAGCGCGCCGGTCCGCGTCCTGATCTGTGACGACCAGGCGCTGATCCGCACCGGATTCGCGACGATCATCGGTGCGCAGCCCGATCTGGAGGTGGTGGGCGAGTGCGGGGACGGGCGCGCCGCGGTCGACCTGGCCCGCCGGCTGACCCCCGACATCGTGGTGATGGACGTGCGGATGCCGGTGCTCGACGGCATCGAGGCCACCCGCCTGCTGGCCGGCGCCGGGGTGGCGCAGCCGGTCAAGGTGCTCGTGGTGACGACGTTCAACCTGGACGAGTACGTGTACGAGGCGCTGCGCGCGGGGGCGAGCGGGTTCCTGCTCAAGGACGCCCCGCCGGCGCAGCTGCTGCACGGTATCCGCACCGTCGCGACCGGTGCCGCGCTGCTGGCGCCCGAGGTGACGCGGCAGCTCGTCGGCAGGTACGCCGCGCGGATCCGTCCCGCCGAGGAGAACCCCGGCGACGTTCCGCTGACCCCGCGCGAGCTGGAGGTACTGCGCCTCATCGCGAACGGCCTGTCCAACGGCGAGATCGCCGCGACGCTGGTGATCAGCCCGGAGACCGTCAAGACGTACGTGTCGCGCATCCTCACCAAGCTCGACCTGCGCGACCGCGTGCAGGCAGTGGTGTACGCCTACCGCAGTGGCCTGGTGACCTGAGACTTCGCGGCCTGGCGGGACATCGGAGCGGGCAGTGCGCCCCGTCCCGAGTGCGTGTCGGAGAGACCGATCCGATCAAGCGGTCGATGACGCGCTGCGTTCATGCGGGCGACGGTGACGAGCGGGTCCCTCCGAGCGATCCCCTCTATCTCGTCCTCTGGCTCACCGCCGCCGTCATCCGTCCTCAGTAGCGGTCCCGTGCGCTTGGGCCGTGGCCCGGTGTCCGCTCGCGCGAACTGGAAGGTGTCTCTTGACGTGCATCGAGGCGAAGTATACAAACGTTCATACACCAACTCGAGGAGGCGGCCTTGGTCACTTACCGGACGGACGGGATGTCCCGGCGCGGGTTCCTGGCGGGCGCCGCGTCCGCCACCACGCTCGGCGCGCTCGGCCTGGGCGCGGCGGCGTGCGGAGGCTCGGGAGGCGGCGGGACGAAGACCGCCCGGATCGGGTGGGTGGAGCCGAAGACGGGCCGGCTCGCCGCCGCCTACAAGCCGATCTACGTCGGTGCGAGGCTCGCCCTGGAGGACATCAAGGCGGCCGGCGGACTCCTCGGGCAGGCCGTGCGGGTCACGGAACACGACGACAAGGGGAGCCCGGCCAGCCAGCCCGCCGTGGCGCAGCGGCTGGTCCGGGACGAGCCCACCTTCGTGGTCGGGCCGACCGGGAGTTCACAGGTGCTTGCGTCGGTGACGGCGCTGTCCCGCGCGAAGCTGATCCAGTCCGCGTGGGGCGGCGCGGAACTGCTCGGGGACGGCGACCGCTTCCCCCACCACTACCAGCTCGTCTACAACACCAGGCAGCAGGCCGAAGTCGCGGCGCGCTTCCTCCACGAGGTCCGCGGGCTGCGCAAGATCGGCATCATCGTGGAGAACTCGGAGTTCGGCACCTCGATCAGGGACGCCGTCGTCCGGACGCTGCGGGACGCCTACTCCGCCAAGCCGGTCGCGGTCGAGGTGTTCGAGGTGGACGCCTCCGACATGACGCCGTTCGTCCGCAACCTGGAACGCGCCGGCGTGGACGGGCTGGGGCTGTTCACCGGCCAGCCGCAGGCGACCGTCCTGATCCTGCGGGCGATGGCGGCGAGCGACTTCCACCCCGTGATCGTTTCGCACGACCTCAACTACATCGACGCGCTCGGCGAGTTCCCCCGGGCGCTGCTCGACGGGTTCTTCGGCACCACCTACCGGGGGCTCACCTACACCGCCGACGAGAAGCCCTCCGCCGAGGTCCGGAAGCTGGTCGAGCGCATCAACGCGCATCCGGACACCGCCGGCCTCGGGTACTCGGCGGTGACCAGCCCCTACTACGACTACATGATGCTCATGGCCAAGGTGGTCGAGGACACCAGGAGCCTCGATCCGGCCAGGCTCAAGGCCGCCCTCGACAAGGTGAGCGGCCACCCGGGCATCCGAGCGAAGGTGTCGTTCACAGCGAAGAGGCACTCCGGCATCGCCGGTGAGGACATCACCATCGGCACCCTCATGTCGGCGAAGGAGCCGGAGAGCCTGGGCGGGGTCCTGCGGCGGCGCGCGGACGGGGTGTGACCGTCCGATGATCGCAGACATCCTGGTCGCCGGGCTGGTCTTCGGCAGCCTGTACGGCCTCGTCGCGATGGGCTTCAACGTGCTGCACCGGCCGACGAACGTGGTGAACTTCGCCCAGGGCGAGCTCATCATGATCGGTGCGATGCTGATGGCCGTCACCCCGATCGGCGCGCTCCCCTGGGGGATCGCCGCCGTCTGCGCCATGGCCGTCGTCGGGATCGTGACGCTGGCCGAGGAGCGGGTGGCCGTCACCCCGGTGCTGCGGAGGTCGTCCCACGCCGCCGGATGGGTGATCACCACGCTGGCCTTCTCGCTGCTGATCGCGGAGGCCGCCGGACGGCTCTGGACGGACCAGCCGAGCACCGTCGCGCCTCCGTGGCCGCTCTCCATGGACGTCAACGAGGTGGCGGGGGTCCGCTTCTCCAGCTACCAGGTGGCCGTGGTGGCCGTCGCCGTCGCCGTGGTGCTGCTGCTCGGTCTGCTGGATCGTTCCCGGCTCGGCACCGCGTTGCGCGCGGTGGCCGCCGACCGCGACGGCGCCCGGCTGCGCGGCATCGACCCGACGGCGCTGACCCGGCGTTCGTTCCTGCTCGGCGGTGCCCTGGCGGGGCTGACCGGAGTCCTGGCGGCGCCGCTGCTGCTGGCCTCGGTGACGATGGGCCTGGGCCTGCTGATCAAGGGCTTCGCGGCCCTGGCGGTCGGCGGGATCGGTGACAACCGCGGCGTACTGGTGGCGGGGTGGGTGCTCGGGACCGTCGAGGCCGCCGGCGCGACCTACGCCTCACCGGGCTCGCAGCCGGTCGTCCTTTTCGCGGCGATGCTGCTCATCCTGCTGATCCGGCCCAACGGCCTGCGCGGTCTGGCGGTGCAACGCCATGTCTGAAGGTCTCCGGACACGGTCCGGTGCCGTGCGGCGCACGGTCCCCTGGCTCGCCCTCCTGGCGGCCGCCGCCGCGTTGCCGCTGGTGAGCGGCGACCCCACGATCACCTACCTCGCCACCACCGCCGCGATCTACGTGGTGGTGGGGACGGGGCTGAACATCATGTTCGGCTACACCGGCCAGGTCTCGCTCGGCCAGGGCGCGCTGGTCGCCGTCGGCGCCTACGCGACCGGCATCCTCATGGCCGACCACGGCTGGACGTTCTGGGCGGCCGCCCCCGTGGCGGTGGTGGTCACCGCGGGCGCCGGGACGCTGATGGCGCTTCCCGCGTTCCGGCTCTCGTCCTGGTACATCGCCCTGGTGACGCTCGGCGCGGCGATGGCGGTGCGCAGCCTGCTGGTCGAGTTCGAGGGGCTGACCGGGGGCTGGTCCGGGCTGGTCGGCATCCCGCGGCCGTCGTTCGGTTCGCGGGAGCTGGGGGAACGGGACGTCCTCTGGATGGTCCTCGTCGTGAACGTCGTACTGTTCGTCATGGTCCGTAACATCGTCGGCTCCCGCCTGGGGCGGGGCATGATGGCCGTCCGGGACGCGCCGGAGATGGCGCGGAGCGTCGGTGTGGGCCCCGCGCGCATGAAGTTGTTCGCGTTCGCCTGCGGCGGTGCCACCGCGGGCATGGGCGGGGCGCTGCTGGCCGTCCACCACGGCCTGGTCACCCCCGACGACTTCACACTCGACTTCTCGATCCTCTTCCTGCTGGTGGTCATCATCGGCGGCGCGGCCCGCCTGGCGGGCCCGGTCATCGGGACGCTGCTGTTCTTCGCGCTCCCGGAACTGCTGACCGGCCTGGCGGAGTGGCGCGGCCTCATCTACGGCGCGGCGCTGCTCGTCCTGATGGTGTACGCGCCGCAGGGCATCGCGGGGGGATGGGACAAACTGCGGGCACGCCGCCGGAAGGGCCGCGCCCCCGCCGCCACTCCCGCCACCGGCGCGGCCGAGGACACCGCCGAGGACGTCGCGGAGGACGCCGCCGAGGTGGGGCCGCCGCGCGGTGAACCGCTCGGCGTCGAACTGTCCGGCGTCCGCAAGTCCTTCGGCGGCGTGCACGCCCTGCAGGGGATCGACCTCACCATCGAGCCCGGCAAGGTGCACGCGATCGTCGGGCCGAACGGGTCGGGGAAGACCACCCTGCTCAATGTGATCAGCCGCCTGCTGCGGCAGGACGCGGGACGTGTCCTCCTCGGCGCCGAGGACGTCAGCCGGGCCACCGCCGAACGGCTCGCCCGGCGCGGTGTGGCGCGCGTCTTCCAGACGCCGCGGCTGCTCGGCGCGTCGAGCCTGCGGGACAACGTCCTGCTCGGCGCCTACGCGCGCGAACGGGCGGGTGGGCCGGCGACCGTCCTGCGGCTGCCGCGGGCCCGGCGTGAGCGGGCCGAACTGGTGCTGGAGGCCGACCGCCTCCTGGCCGGGCACGGCCTGGCCCGGCGGGCGGAGGAGGAGGCCGCCGCGCTGCCGCATGGCGAGCAGCGGCTGCTGGAGGTGGCGCGGGCACTGATGGCGCGGCCGCGCCTGCTGCTGATGGACGAGCCGGCGGCCGGGCTCACCCCGCGCGAGCTGGAGGCGCTGGGGCGCCTGATCCGCGCGATCCGCGACGCCGGCACCACCGTCGTCCTGGTGGAGCACCACATCGAACTCGTCGCGAACGTCGCCGACGTGGTGACCGTCCTGGACCGGGGCCGGCTGGTGACGTCGGGGGCGCCGGAGGAGGCCCTCGGTGACGCGCGGGTCGTCGAACTGTACTTGGGGGCACCAGCATGACGGCGCAGGGCGAGGAACTGATCAGCGTGTCCGGGCTGAGCTCCGGCTACGGGGCGGTGCCGGTGGTCCGGTCGGTCGACCTCACGGTCCGGACGGGCGAGATCTTCGCGGTGGTCGGCGGCAACGGGGCGGGGAAGACCACCCTGCTCAGCACCATCTCGGGGCTGCTGCGCCCCACGTCCGGGTCGGTGCGGTTCGCGGGCACCGACATCACCGGCTGGAGTCCCGAGCGGATCGTGGCGCACGGTCTGGTCCACGTTCCCGAGGGCAGGCGCCTGTTCACCGGGCTCACGGTGGCCGAGCATCTGCGGCTCGGGCTCTGGAACGCCCCGAACCGGCGGAAGGTCGAGCGGGAGCGGACGGAACGGGTCGTCGACCTGTTCCCCGTGCTGGGCGAGCGGATGGACGCCTACGCGGAGGTGCTGAGCGGCGGGGAGCAGCAGATGCTCGCCATCGGCCAGGCCTTGATGCGCGAGCCGCGGATGATGCTGCTGGACGAGCCGTCCATCGGCCTGGCGCCAGTGATCATCCAGCGGGTGTTCGCGGTGGTGGACCGGCTGCGCGCGCAGAACCTGACGGTGATCCTGGTCGAGCAGCGGGTCGGGCAGGCGCTGGCGCTCGCCGACCGGGGGCTCGTCATGCGGCACGGCCGGGTCGAGGCGACCGGGACCGCCGCCGGGCTGGCGGAGGATCCCGCCCTGCGGGCCGCCTACCTGGGCAAGGCGGCGGCCGGTGGGCGAAGGAACGAGGAGTGAGATGAGCGGTGAGTGGTGGGGCCCGGCGGTGCCCGAGGCCGAGGAGTGCGTGGTCGCGGAGTTGCTCGTCCGCCGCGCCGCGGAGCACCCGGACCGGGTGTACGCGATCTTCGAGGACGGGACGCGGTGGACGTACGCCGAGACCCTGGCCGAGGCCGAGCGGGTCGCCGCGGGGCTGCACGGTCTCGGTGTGCGGCCGGGCGACATGGTGGTCTCCTGGCTGCCGAACGGGCCGGACGCCCTGCGCGTCTGGTTCGGCGTCAACCTGCTCGGCGGCACGCTCGCCCCGCTCAACACCGCCTATCGCGGCGGGTTGCTCGAACACGCGATCCGGCTGCCGGGGGCGCGGGTGGCGGTCGTGCACGCCGATCTGGCGGGTCGCCTGGACGAGATCGACACCGGCGCGCTGGAACGGCTGGTGGTGCTCGGGGAGGGCGGCGCCCGGCCGGAGCGCCGGCCGGAGCGCCGCGCCGGGGAGGCGGGGCCGGAGGTGCTGGGGCCGGAGACGCTGGGCGCGCCGGCCCCGGGATTCCGGCCGGAGGCGTCGCCCCGGCCGTGGGACCCGTACGCGGTGATCCTGACGTCCGGGACGACCGGGCCGTCGAAGGGCGTCCTGTGCTCGTACGTCCAGCTCGCGGCGTGCGCGCGCGCCGCGTTCGGTGACCGCTTCGGAGCGGCCGACCGCTACATGGTGAACCTTCCGCTGTTCCACGCGGGCGGCACCATCGGCACCTACGCCGCACTGCTGCTCGGCGGCGGGATCAGTCTCGTGAGCGCGTTCGACACCGAGTCGTTCTGGCCGGCCGTCCGCGCTACGGGGACCACGCACGTCACGCTGCTCGGCGTGATGGCGACGTTCCTCGGCAAGCGTCCGCCGTCGCCGGACGACCGCGCTCACCCGCTGCGGTACGTCTTCATGATCCCGCTGATCGAGGACAGCGCGGCGTTCGCGGAGCGCTTCGGCGTCGAGGTGGCGGCCATGTTCAACATGACGGAGGTCTCGATCCCGATCATCTCCGAGCCCGACCCGGGCGTTCCGGGCACGTCCGGGCGGCTGCGGCCCGGCGTCGAGGCCCGGGTCGTCGACGAGTACGACCGGGTGGTCCCCGACGGGGAGGTCGGTGAGCTGGTGCTGCGCACCGCCCAGCCCTGGGCGATGAACTCCGGCTACCTCGGGATGCCCGACGCGACGGCGCGCGCCTGGCGCAACGGCTGGTTCCACACCGGGGACGCCTTCCGCACGGTGGACGGCGAGTACTTCTTCGTGGACCGGATGGGCGACACGATCCGGCGCCGCGGAGAGAACATCTCCTCGGCCGAGGTGGAGACCGAGCTGCTGGCGCATCCGTCGGTCCGGGAGGCTGCGGTGGTCGCCGTACCGAGCCCCTACGGCGAGGACGACGTCCTCGCCGTGGTCGCGCCCGTGGACGGCGCGGCCATCGACCCCGCCGAGCTGCTGCGTTTCCTGATCCCCCGCATGGCGCACTTCATGGTGCCCCGCTACGTGCGCGTGGTCGGCGCGCTGCCGCACACCCCGACGAACAAGATCGAGAAGCATCGGCTGCGCTCGGAGGGCGTCACACCGGACACGGCCGATCGCGAACGGCTGGGCGTGACGATCAGGCGTGACAGCATCGGCGGGACGTCCACCACCCGCTGAGCCCGCCGGCCTGCGGACCGCCGCCGATCCGAGGACCCGCCGGCCCCGATGCCCGGCGGGTCCTCCGGTCGCCTTCGCGCTCCCGGTCCGCCGGCGGGCCCGGACGGCCGGCCCGGACGGCCGGCGGGCCTGGACCGCCGGGTGGGCCCGGACGGCCGGCGGACCGAGGGAGGGGCGTCAGGCGTCCGGCGGACCGGCGCCGACGAGCTGCAGGGCGAGGAAGGCGTACTGGTCGGCGAGCCCCTGGGCCGACACCGCCCCCTCCGGCCGGAACCACTGCCCGGCGTTGATGCACATGTCGAGGATGGCCTTGGCGACCACGTCCACCTGCACCGGACGCGACGACCGCGGGTCGCTCAGGCGGAACCGGCCGGCGGCCAGGCCCCGTTCCAGGGTGCGCTCGAAGATCCGGCGGACGCGTCGCTGGGCGTCCAGGACCTCCCTGGCCTGCTCGGGCGGGAGGTGGCGCCACTCGGTCCGGGCGACGAGGCCCTCGATGCGCCGTTCGGTGTGGAAGAGCGTGAGTTCCCGCACCAGCTCGGCCAGCTGCCGGTCGGCCCGGTCGCCGCCGCGCAGGAGACCCTCCTCCAGCATGCGCTCGGAGTCCTCGTGCGCACGCCTGAGGATCGCGTAGAGCACTTCCTCCTTGGACCCGTAGTGGTTGTAGAGCGAGCCCGCGGTGACACCGCACGCGGCGGTGATCTTGCGGACGCTGGTGGCGGGGAAGCCGTCCTCGTAGAACAGGCGTGCCGCCTCGTCGAGAATCCGCCGGCTCATCGAGGCCGTGGCCGGTGTGCCGTCGGCGGCCGTCCGGGAGCGTGTCGTACCCACGCCCCTGACGCTATCACCACATGAACGTTCATTGACCTGTCAGCGCCATATCTGGTAAACAAACGTTTGTACATCAAGGAGGCCGTGATGAGTGAACCGGTGATCGACGTCTGCGAGGTCGCCTATGACACCGCGTGCTGGACGGCCTATCTGCGTTCGCTGGCCACCGCCGCGCCGCGCTATCTCGTCCTGTTCGCCGGGCGGCTCGCCACCCTCACCGGCCGGACGCCCGGCGAGGTCGCGGCGGAGGCGGCGCGCGACCCGGCCGGAACGGCGGAACGGCTGGCCGCCGTCCTCGGACGCGGCTTCGACATCGATCACCACGTCGCCGCGCTGACCGAGACCGGGGTGACCCACCAGATCCTGCACGGAGGGCCGTGGCCCGTCGGCGACGGCACCGTCAACGACCGGGTCGCCGCCTACGCCGCCCGGCACCCGGACCGGCTCAGCGCCTGGGCGGGGGTCGGCCTCACCGATCCGCGGGCCGCGGTCGGCGAGGCCCGCCGCGCGCTCGACGAGCTCGGCGCGACCGGCCTGTCGGTGATCCCGTTCCTCGACGGCGTCGACCCGTCCGGGCCCGAGCACGCGGCGCTCTGGCGGCTCGCCGCCGACCGCGGCGTCCCGGTGTGGCTGCACTGCGGGCAGCACTTCCGCTCGGACGTGCCGATCGACGTCTCCGCACCGCGCGTGCTGGACCGGATCGCCGGCGCCCACCCCGGCCTCATCATCGTGGCCGGGCACGGAGGGTGGCCGTGGGTCACCGAGATGCTGGCCGTGGCGCAGCGGCACACCAACGTCTACCTGGAGTTCTCCTCCCACCGCCCGGCCAGGATGGCGGCGCGCGGATCGGGCTGGGAGGCGCTGCTGACGCTGGGCGCCACGTCCGTCCGCGACCGGGTCCTCTTCGGCTCGACCAGCTGGACGCAGGCGCGCACTCCCGCCGCCCTCGCCGGCGAGGTCACCCGGCTCGGCCTGCCGGACGACGCCGTCCGGGCCTGGCTGCACGGCAACGCCGCGCGCCTGCTGGGCCGCGTCCGGCCGGGAGCGGCGGCGTGAACGGCCGCCGGGTCCTGGTCACCGGCGCCGCCGGGGGCATCGGCACGTCGCTCGTCGCCGAACTGCTCCTCCACGGCGCGCGGGTGCTGGCGACCGACGTCGACGAAGCCGGGTGCCGCCGCCTGGAACGCCGGTTCGGCGACCTGCCGGAGGACGGCCGGCTTCACACGATGCCGCTCGACCTGACCGAGAGCGGCGCGCCGCGCCGGCTCGTCGCCCGCGCGGTCGACCGGCTCGGCGGTCTCGACGGGCTGGTCAACAACGCCGGAGTGGAGCACCGCGCCGCGCTGGGCGAGCACGGCACCGCCGACTGGACGCGCGTGCTGGAGATCAACCTGTCGGCACCGTTCCGGCTGGCCCGCGCGGCGGCCCCGGCCCTCGCCGGGCAGCCGGGCGCCGCCGTCGTCAACGTCTGCTCGATCGCGGTGACCGGGTTCGCCGGGCAGGCCGCCTACGACGCGAGCAAGGGCGGGCTGCTGACCCTGACCCGGTCGCTCGCCGTCGAACTGGGACCGCTCGGTGTTCGCGCGAACGCCGTGTGCCCCGGCTTCATCGACACCCCGATGCTCGACGCGAGCGGGCTTCGCGGGCTGGCGGAGAAGGTCGCCGCGCGGCTGCCGATCGGCCGCTGCGGACACCCGGAGGAGGTCGCCGCCGCGGTGGTGTGGCTGCTGGGAACGAGCGCCGGTTACGTCACCGGCCAAGCGCTGTTCGTCGACGGAGGGATGGTCAGAGCATGACGCGCGGACAGGAGAGCACTGCGTCCGGAGACGGCGGGACCTTGCTGGTCTCCCGGCCGGCGCCGGGGGTGCTGTGGCTGACCATGAACCGTCCGGACCGGCGCAACGCGCTCGATCGCGCGCTCGGCGAGGAACTGCTGCGGGTGCTGGAGCGCGCCGAGACCGATCCGGAGGCCCGCGTCGTGGTGCTGACCGGCGCCGGCAGCGCCTTCTGCGGCGGGGACGACCTCGGCGCGGTGGACGAGCACCTCGCCGGGGACCGTGAGCACTCGCCGGTTCTCGGGCATACGGCCGACCCGGCGTACCTGCGGATCGTCGAGGCGATCGTCACGGCGCCGCAGCCGGTCATCGCCGCGGTCAACGGCCCCGCCGCCGGGGCGGGCACCGAACTGGCCTGCGCCGCCGACCTGCGGATCGCGTCGGACACGGCCAGGATCGGGAGCTGCCTGGTGAACGTGGCGCAGACCGGCACCGCCGTCATGCTGCCCCGCATCGTCGGGACCGCGAAGGCGACCGAGATCTACCTGTCCGGAGGGCTGCTCGACGCCGCCGACGCCGAGCGCCTGGGCATCTACACCCGCGTCGTCCCGCCGGAGGACCTGCGGGACGCGGCCCTGTCCGAGGCCCGGCGCCTCGCGGCCGGCCCGACCCGCGCGATCGGCCTCTACAAGCAACTGCGCGAGCGGGTGTACGGGCAGCCGCTGGAGCAGGCGCTGCGGATCCAGAACACCTTCCATATCCGGAACAACCGGGAAGTCCATGACGCGGTCGAAGGGGCGCGCGCCTTCGTCGAGAAGCGCAGCCCCGAGTTCACCGGCCGCTGAGGAGGAACGCATGACCATGACGGACGGCGACGTATTCGGCCGCCTCGACGGCCGGGTCGTCCTGGTCACCGGCGCGGCGAGCGGTATCGGAGCGGCCTCCACGAGACTGTTCCGGGCCGTGGGCGCCGAGGTCGTCGGGGTGGACCTGGCTCCGGGGGAGGGCATCGTCCAGGCGGACGTCTCCGACCCGGCCCAGGTCGCCGAGGTCGTCGACGCGGTGGTCGCCCGGCACGGCAGGCTCGACGTCGTTCACGGCAACGCCGGCGTCAACGTGCCCGGCCGCCCGCACAGCCTCACCGACGCCGACTACCGCAAGGTGATGGGCGTGTGCTGCGACGCGAACTTCTACCTGGTGCGCTCAGCGGTCGGGCACATGCGCGCACACGGGGGAGTGTTCGTGTTCACCTCCTCGATGTGCGGGGTGGGGGCGACACCGCGCTCCCCCGTCTACAACATGGCCAAGCACGCCCTCATCGGCCTCGCCCAGTCGGTCGCGGTCGACTACGGCGCGCAGGGAATCCGCGCGGTGGCCCTGGTCACCGGGCCCACCCACACCGCGATGGTGGACGAGCTGTGGCCGCCCGGCCCGCTCCGCGACTCGCTCACCGCGACCACGTCCGTGGGACGGCTGGCCACCCCTGAGGAGCAGGCCCGCGCCGCCGTGTTCGCCGCGCTGCCCGGCAGTTCCTTCCTCACCGGCTGCAGCCTCACCGTGGACGGCGGCGCGACCGCCGGGTGGAACGAGATGGCCCGGACGATGCTCACCCTCAAGGCCGCACGATGACGGAGCTGGGACGTATCGAAGGCGGCGTCGAGACCCCGATGCGGGACGGCGTGCGGCTGCGCGGCGACCTGTGGCGGCCGCCGTCCCCGTCGCCGGCCGTGGTGTTCAGGACGCCGTACGGGCGGCGGCAGATCAGCTCCGACACCCTGCACCCCCAGCACTGCCTCGCCGGGGGGTTCGCCGCGCTGGTGCAGGACACCCGTGGCCGCTTCGACTCCGGTGGCGAGTGGCGCGCCGTCATGTGGGAGCAGGAGGCCGAGGACACCTACGACACCGTGGAGTGGGCGGCGGCGCAGCCCTGGTGCGACGGCAACGTGTTCCTCGCGGGCACGTCCTACCTCGGCATCGTCGCCTGGCTCGGCGCGGCGCTGCGCCCGCCGCACCTGCGGGGCATCGCGGCGGCCATGACGACCGGCGCCGTGGCCGACGTCCACGACACCGGCGGCGCGCTCCGGCTCGACCACCTGGTCGGGTGGCTGGCCTACATGGCCGCCGACTGGCTGGGCAGGCAGGGGCCGGACGCCGACCCGGCGCTCGTCGCGAAGGTCGCGGCCCTGATCCACGACCCGGAGCGCGCGATGCTGCGGCTGCCGCTCGCCGACATGCCGGAACTGGACCTGCCCGGCTTCCCGATCCGCGTCGGCGACCTGCTGGACGGGCGCGTCCGGGCCCTGCCCGACTGGGACCACGCGGCGGTGGAGGTGCCGGTCCTGTCGGTGACGGGCTGGTACGACGTCTACGCCACCGCGACGATCCGCGGCCACCTGGAGATGCGGCGGCTGCGTCCGGACCTGCGGCACGAGCTGATCGTCGGCCCGTGGGCGCACACCGGCGCCCTGACCCACCTGCAGGGCGAGGTGAACTTCGGTGTCGCGGCCTCGGCGGCCGCCGCCCGGCTCCCCGCCCAGCACCTGGGCTTCTTCCGCCGCTGCGTGGACGGACCGGACGAATCCGCCCCCGTCCGTTACTTCCTGATGGGCGCGGACAAGTGGCACGCTGCCGAGCGGTGGCCGGCGGACGCCGCCGGCCACGTCCTGCACCTGACCGGCCCCGCCGTCCCCGGCGGGCCCCCGGGCCGGCTGACCGCCGCCCCCGGCACGGCCGCCCCCGACGGCTACGTCCACGACCCGGCCGACCCGGTGCCGAGCCGTGGCGGGCGCGTCCTGCACCTCGGCCGCCTCACCCCGGGGCCGCTGGACCTGGGCCGGACCGCCACCCGACCCGACGTCCTCCTCTACCTCGGCGACGTGCTCACCGAGGACACCGACGTCATCGGCCGGGTGCGGCTCCGCCTCACCTTCGCCACCGAGGCCGCGGACGCCGACGTGATGGCCCGGCTGGTGGACGGGCTCCCGGACGGACGGCTGCTGCCGGTCTGCGAGGGAGTGGTCCGGCTGAGCCACCGCGACGGCCCGGACACCCCCGTGCCGCGGGGGGAGCCGGTCCGGCTGGAGATCGACCTCGGCCACACGGCCCAGCGATTCAGAACGGGCCACCGCATCGGCCTGATGCTGTCCAGCAGCAACTTCCCGCACTACGACCGAAACCAGGGCAGCGGGCAGCCGGCCGCCACCGCCGAACCGGGCACGCCGTCCACGCAGAGCGTCCACTACGGGACATCGGTCCTCCTCTTGGGCGACGTGGTGGAGCCGTGACCTCGACTCACCGAAGGGCTGACATGACGATGTGGAGCCGGGAGGACGGCGGCGGCGTCGCCGTCCTCACCTACCGCAACCCTCCGCGCAACTTCCTCACCTTCGCCGCGCTCGAAGAGCTCGACGCGGAGCTCGCCCGGCTGGAGACCGACCCGGACATCAGGGTCGTGACGCTCACCAGCGGCGTCCCCGGCTACTTCGTCGCCCACGCCGACCTGGACGAACTCGCCGAGCTTTCCCGGGGACCGGTGCCGCGGGCCAGGATCTGGTACACCGCGATGCGGCGCGCCGAGCGGATCCCCCAGCCGGTGATCGCCGCGATCGACGGCCAGGCGTGGGGCGGCGGCCTCGAACTGTCCCTGGCGTGCACGCTGCGCTGGGCCTCGGCCGACGCCCACTTCAGCCTCCTGGAGACCGCACTCGGCATCATTCCGGGGGCGGGCGGCACCCAGCGCCTGGCCCGGCTGATCGGCCCCGGGCGCGCCGCCGACGTCGTCCTGTCCGGCGACGTCCTCACCGCCGAGCAGGCCAGGACGTACGGGATCGTCGAACGGGTGCTCCCCGCCGCGGGCTTCCAGGCGGAGGCGCTCCGGCTGGCCCGCCACATGGCGGCCCGTCCCGCCGCCGCGCTCGCCGCCGCGAAACGCGCACTGGTCGACGGGGCCCGGCTGCCGCTCACCGATGGCCTCCGCCTGGAGGCCGCGCTCTTCGCCGAGCGACTGGCCAGCCCCGAATCCAGGGCACTCCAGGAGGACGCGCGGCGCCGTTACGCCGAGGCGGCCGACGACGAGCACATCACCTTCGGGGAACGCCGATGAAGACCGCCGTCATCACCGGCGCCGGCCGCGGCATCGGCCGGGCGGCCGCGCTCACGCTCGCACGCGACGGATACGCCGTGGCGGTCGGCTACCACCGCAACGCCGAGTCCGCCGCCGAGGTCGTCGATGAGATCCACCGCATCGGCGGCAACGCCGCCGCCTTCGCGCTGGACGTCGCGGACCGGGACCAATGCGCGGAGTTCGTGCGCGCGGCCGGCGAACGGCTCGGCCCCGTCCGCGCGGTCATCTCCAACGCCACGGGCTTCGGCTCGACCTCTCCGTCCCTGGGAACGGCCCTCGACACGCCCTGGCACACCTACGAGCAGATGTTCGCCACCCGCGTCGGCTCCCTCCTGGCCCTGGTGGCGGCCGCCCACCCGCAACTGGCCGGCGGCGGCCGGGTCGTGACGACCGTGAGCACCGGGACGAGCAGGCACGTCCCCGGATACGCCGCGATCGCCGCCGCCATGGCCGCGGCCGAGAGCGTCGTCCGCTACCTCGCGGTGGAACTCGGCCGCGACGGCATCACGGTCAACCTGGTGAGCGGCGGCGTGGTGGCCACGGACGCGCTGCACGCGATCAGCCCTGACCCGGAACGGCTCCTGTCCGCCGCCGCACGCGCCACGCCTCTGGGCCGCGCGGGCACCCCCGAAGACCTCGCCGGCGTCATCTCGTTCCTGTGCGGCGACAAGGCCGCCTGGATAACGGGCCGCTCACTCATCACCGACGGAGGCAACTCCCTCCGCTGACCCTGCCGGGCGCCCCTCGGGGAGACAGCGACCCGAGGCAGGCAGGGCCCCTGTGACCTGCCTGCCTCGAGGCTCGCGATGCGCGCTCGGTCGCGCCGCGAGCAGCACCTGCTGAACCGTCGACAGTGTCGCCATTCGAACGGGCTGGAAATGGCCCCGTTAGGCCGGAATCGCGCCGAGCTGTCGCATCAGCGAGAAGACGTCGACGACCGCCCAGGTCTCGGCGACCCGGCCGTCGACGAAGCGGACGACGAACATCTCGCTGTAGGCGACGGACCGGCCGGTAGGCGGCAGGCCCATGTATTCACCCTGGTGGGTCCCGGTGACGATGTTCCTGGAGACGACCTTGTCCCCCTCGGCGATCAGATCTTCGACCGACACGTGAAGGTCGGGGAAGGCGTGATGGAGTGCCGTGAACACCTCCTTCAGCGCTTGTGCTCCCGTGCTTTCGATCGGCACGGGTGTGCGGATCAGCACGTCCGGCCGGACGACCTCGTCGATCGTCTTGGAGATGACCTCCATATCGCCGGAGCTGTGGGCGTCGTGGAAGCGCCGGAGGGTCGCCTTGTTGCGTGTCGCTTCGGCTGCTGACATGTCGCTCCTCGGGTGTGGAAAGGATGCTGGGCGGATATCGCTGCTCGCAGCGGAGAACGTGGTCGCCGGTGTACGGCCCGGCCCTGGGGCCGTCACCAGCCGTAGGGGCCGAATCGGCCCACGGCGACGAGTGCGGCGAGGACGAACAGGATGGAGGTGACCGGCAATCCGGACGGCTCTTTGCGGCGCAGGTGCATGGCCGCCGCCAATGCCATCAGGATCGCCATTGGTGCGGCCGGCTTACGCGCGGGGCTCGTCCATGGCGGGACGCGCGCTCAGTGCCGCTCGAGTTCCAGCCTGGGCAGCAGGCGGGCGAGCGGCGCCGGCAGCCACCAGGCGCGGCGGCCCATCAGTTCCATGGCGGCCGGGACGATGAGGCAGCGGATGACGACGGCGTCGACGAGGATCGCGACGGCCATGCCGAATCCGGCCTGCTGGAGGAGGCGGTCCGGGCTGAGCATGAACGCGCCGAAGATCACGACCATGATCGCTCCGGCTGCGGTGATGACCGAGCCGGTGTGGGCGAGGCCCTCCCGGACGGCGTGGGACGGGTCGTGCGGGGAGCGTGTCCATTCCTCGTGGATGCGGGAGATCAGGAAGATCTCGTAGTCCATGGACAGCCCGAAGACGATGGCGAAGACCATCACCGGCAGGTACGCCACGATGGGGCCGGGCTCGACGCCGAACCAGCCGTCCTGGAACACCAGCGTCATCGCGCCGAGCGCGGCGCCGATGCTGAGCAGGTTCAGCAGTGCGGCCTTCAGCGGGACGAGCACCGACCGGAACACCACCATCAGCAGGATCAGCGAGAATCCGACGACGATGGCCATGAACAGCGGCAGCCGGTCGGCGACCTTGCCGGAGTAGTCCTCGGACGCGGCCGTGGACCCGCCGACCAGGTAGGTCGCGCCGTTCCGCGCGGACACCCCTGGCAGGACGTCGTCGCGCAGCGCGGAGACGAGCCGGGAGGTCTCCTGGTCCTGCGGCGCGGACGTGGGGAACACCAGCACGGTCGCGGCGCCGCCGTCCGGCGTGGGCACCGGGGCGCCGGCGGCCTGGACGCCCGGGGTGCCGGCCAGCGCGCGTGCCGCCGCGGCGGCGGCGTCCGGGCCGCCGTCGGTGACCACCAGCAGCGGGCCGTTGAACCCGGGCCCGAAACCCTTGGAGAGCAGGTCGTAGGCCTGCCGGCTGGTGGTGCCGGACGGGTCGCTGCCCGCGTCGGAGAAGCCGAGCCTCATCCCGAGCGCCGGGAAGGCGAGCGCGCCGAGCAGCACCCCCGCCGCCAGCAGCGCGGCCAGCGGGCGCCGCTGCACCAGGGCCGCGAGCCGCCGCCAGTGCGTCCCCTCGGCGGCCCGGCCCTTGGCCTCGCGCCGCCCGGCGCGGCGGGCGAACTGGCGGGCGAAGCGGTGGCCGAAGACGCCGAGCAGCGCCGGCAGCAGGGTCAGCGAGGCCAGCATCGTCACCAGCACGGTCAGCGCGACCGACAGCGCCATGCCCTGCAGCGACCCGAGCCCGAACGCGACGAGACCGAGGAGTGCCAGGATGACGGTGCAGCCGGCGAAGAACACCGAGCGGCCCGCGGCGTCCAGCGCGTTCACGGTGGCCGCCTCCGGGTCCGCGCCGCGCACCAGTTCGGCGCGGTAGCGGGCGAAGATCAGCAGCGCGTAGTCGATGCCGACGCCGAGGCCGACCAGGATCATCACCGGCGGCGTCCAGTCGGCGATGGTGAAGACGTGCGAGGCGACGACGATCGCGCCGACCGTGGAGCCGACGGCGAACAGGGCGATGATGATGGGCAGCCCGGCGGCGACGACCGTCCCGAACATCAGGACCAGGATGACCAGCGCGGCCAGCAGGCCGACGCCTTCGGCGGCGCCCGTCCCGCCCTGGCCGAGCAGCCGGGCCGCGTCGCCGCCGACCTCGGCGCGCAGCCCGCCGCCTTCGACCTTCTGGGCGGCGTCGAAGATCCGCTGGGTGTCGGCCTTGGGCATGTCCTGCGACGGGACGTCCAGCGTCACGGTGGCGTAGCCGATCGTGCCGTCCTTGCTGATGGCCGCGTCCTGGTACGGGCTGCGGACCTGGCCGACCTTGGGCAGCCCGGCGACCTCGCCGAGCATGGAGGTCACCCGCTGCTCGACGCCGGGCCCGCGCAGCCCGCCGGCGTCGTGCAGGACGATCGCGAGGGTGTCCCCGGCACGCGCGGCGCCGTGCCGCTCCAGCAGGTCGGCGGCCTGTTGCGACTCGGTCCCGGGGAGGGAGAAGTCGTTGCGGTAGTCGTCGCCCGCCACCGACGCGACGCCCCACACGCCGCCCAGGACGGCGACCCACAGGATCAGCGCGAGCCATCGGCGGCGATGGGCCAGGCCCGCGATGCGGACGAACACGCCCTTGCGTGAGGGCGGCCGGGTGTTCTCTTCTCTGGGCAACTCGGTCAGTGTCATGGTCTGGTCTCCGGTGCGGTCGGCCTGCCAGGTTTCGTGGTTGACGACGCGACCGCGCCAGGTGTGACGCCGGTGCGGCCGTGTCACACTCGGCCCCGCCGCGTCGTCAAAGAGGCATGGCGATGACCGACCGGGACACCGAGGAACTGCTCGCACGGTCCTTCGAGGCCGACCGGCCGCGGCTGCTGCGCGTGGCGTACACGATGACGGGCTCGCTGGTCGAGGCGGAGGACTGCGTCCAGGAGGCATGGCTGCGGCTGCGCGGGCTCGACGACCCGGCCGGCGTCCGCGACCTCGCCGCCTGGCTGACCACCACCGTCAGCCGGCTGGCGCTGGACGTGCTGAGCAGCGCGCGCGCCCGCCGCGAGCGCTACATCGGCACCTGGCTGCCCGAGCCGCTGGTCGAGGCCGCCACGCCCGACCCGGCCGACCGGGTCACCCTGGACGAGTCGGTCAGCATGGCGCTGCTCGTCGTCCTGGAGACGCTCTCCCCGGCCGAGCGCACCGCGTTCGTCCTGCACGACGTGTTCGGCGTCCCGTTCCCCGAGATCGCCGAGGTCGTGGGCCGCACCCCGGCCGCGGTGCGGCAGCTCGCCTCCCGGGCCCGCCGGCACGTCGAGGACGGACGTCCCCGCACCCCCGCCACGCGCGCCGAACAGGACGAACTGGTCCAGGCGTTCACCGCCGCCTGCCAGCACGGCGACCTGCCCGGCCTGATCGCACTCCTCGACCCCGGCGTCGTGCTGCGCGGCGACGGCGGCGGCAAGGCCGGCACCCTGAACCGCATCGAGCGGAACGCCGTACGGGTGGCCCCCATGATGATCGGCCACTCCCGGGCCGTCGGCTCGATGGACATCCTGCCCGCCGAGGTCAACGGCGCCCCCGGCCTGGTCATCCGCAGCGGCGACGGCGAACTGTCGGTCCTGGCGTTCACCGTGGACGCCGGACTCATCACCGCGATCGACCTCATCCGCAACCCCGACAAGCTCGCGAAGATCCCGAACCTGGGCTGACCGCAGCCGGTACCCCGACATGACACCGAAAGGTGAGGCGCAGAAGCCGACTGCGCCTCACCTTTCCCGTGCTCGCGCCGTGTCAGGGGAGTGAACTTCCCATTCCGGTCACTTGCGATAGACGTAGAACATCGATTCGCGGGACATGTAGAGGTCGCCCGACGGGGCCTGGGTGAGCAGCGAGATCGGCCGGACGAGCTGGGTGTAGGCGAGGGTGCTCCGGTCGATCCGGAACACCTTGGCCTGGGCCTTGCCGTAGAGGTACCCGTCGGCGGGGTCGAAGAAGAGGGCCGCGTCGCGCCAGACGTGGTTCACGGTGTCCCAGGGGTAGTCGCAGTACTTCGCCGTCCGCAGGGTCTTCCTGGTGGCCGGGTCGAACTCGAAGATCCCGCACGTCGAGTAGCCCCAGATGTGGCCCTTGTCGTCCGTGGTCAAGCCGCTGAAGGAGCGTTCGCCCGGCATGGGAACGGTGGTGTAGCGGACGGTCCCCGTGGCGACGTCCACGGCGACCAGTTTCGCGTCGTACTCCTTGGGGCCGATGCCGCTGCCGCCCCACACCGAGGTGGTGCCGTAGACGACGCCGTCGTGATGAGTGAGTCCCACGATGCTGTGCGTGGGGACGACGTCGTCCAGGACTCGCGACTTCCCCGTGGACGGGTCGTAGAACGCGAGCACGCCGCCGAGGACGCCGGAGGACGGGACGGTGCCGATCGCGAGGACCCCGCCCGCGTTGATCATGGCGAAGGGCCGGTCCTGCCGCTGCCCGGACAGGTCCATGATCCGGCGCGGGTTGGTGCCCGGCGCCCACGGCTCGGCGGGGTCGTACTCGTAGATCTGGGCCCGCGGATACTCGCCCATGTAGAGCTTGTCCCCGATGGTGACCATGCCTTCCATCTGGCCGACGCCCTTGTACCCCACCATGGCGCCCGTCGCCGGGTCGTAGCTGGCGAGGCCGCCGGACAGGTAGCCACTGCCGTAGATCTTGCCGTCCGGTCCGGGCGCGAGCGACTCGGGGGCGGTCGGCTGCTCGGAGAGGTCGGCGCGGAAGCTCTCGACCCGCCCCGACCTGAGCCCCACCCGCCAGAGCATGCCGCCCGTGTTGGCCTTCACCAGCAGGTCGTTACCGGACACGAGGCCCACCGCGTGCAGGAGCATGGCGGACTCGACCACGGCGATCTTCTGGAGCGATCCGGTGCGAGGGTCGAGGGCGGTCACGTCACCGCCGCGGAGGAAGAGGAGCCGGTTGCCGTGAGCGACGAGGCCGACGCTCGACACGCCGGTGACGTGGTGCGTCCAGGCGCCCTTGGCCAGGTCGTACACCCACAGCTCCCCGGCCGAGGCCGACGCCGCGAAGCGGACCGCGAGGTACCGGCCGATCACGCGCACGTCGTAGGCGTACTGGTCCGTGTCGAGGCCGGCGGGAAGGGCGATCGGCTTCTTGTCCCCGGTCCCCGGATCGACGGCGACGACGTTCGCGTGGGCGCCGACACCCGCGTAGACGGTGCCGTCCGGGGCGACGTCCAGGGAACGGACGTACTGCTCTCCGGCGACGAGCCGGCCGTAGTCGCGCACGTTCTTGGTGGCGGGGTCGTACTGGAACAGCCGGCCGCCCGGCGAGGTGCCGCCGTAGAACCGTCCTTCCCGGTCCGCGGCGACCGACCAGATGAAGGTCTCACCCGGCAGCGGCGTGCCGAGGTCGGTGACCGAGCTCGCGCCCCAGGTCCAGTGGAAGGCCTTGCCGGACGAGTAGCTGCCGATGAACGCGCTGCCGTCGGGACCGGCGGTCACCGCCCAGGTGCCGAGCGCGCCCGGCAGCGGCAGCTCGTACTCGCGACTCCCGTCCCGGGTGTCGATGACCGAGAACAGCGCGCTGCCGGAGGCCACGGTCGACACCGTATAGAGGTAGGAGACGCCGTCCGGGCGTTCCACGACCGTGCCGCCGGGCGTGGTCACACTGCTCAGAGGCAGCGAGGGCAGTCTTTCCAGGGTCGCCGCGGACGCGGAGGGGGCGACCGCCGCCGTCACTCCGAACAGCAGCAGCACCCCCAGCAGGGCTCTGACTCGTCTCATTGATCGGCTCCTCGCCTCGACATCCCCGTAGAGATAGCAACCCGGACAAGTAACGGTCAAGACCGAAATTAGCCTCCTTGTCGACGTGTACCGCAGTAAAAAGGCATGCTCTCGCCATGAGCTCAGGGGTTGACGAGTACGGATCGGCGGCGTTTCACTTTCGGCCAAGACCGTAAGAGGTTCACCACCGGGAGGTCCCGTGCCCACACCACGCTCGATCACGGCGGCGGCGCTCGCCGCCGTCGTCCTCGTCCCGCTGATCGGCGCCGCGCCCGCCTCGGCCGTCCCCTCGCACGCCCGGGACGGCGCCACCGTCGTGCCGCTCGGCGTGCCGCTCTCCGACGTCCTGCTGATCGGCGGTGTGGTCGCCCCCGGGCCGGGCGGGCGCCCCGCCCTCTGGAACGTCTCGACCGGCAAGCCCGCCCACCTGAACGCCGTCGACCCGGCCAGCGGCGCGAGGCTGGTCACGGCGCCGCTGCCGGGCGCCGAGGGCGGCTGGGCGGTGACCGCCGCGCCGGACGGCTCCGTCTACGCCGGGACGTACAACGACGGGCACCTGTACCGCTGGCGACCCGGCGCCGGCGACACCGTCGAGGACCTGGGCCGGCCGCTGGCCGGCCAGTCGTTCATCTGGCGGCTCACCGCCGACCAGGACGGCAACGTCTACGGCGGCACGTCGCCGGGCGGCCGGGTGTTCCGGTACGACCCGCGCACCGGCGAGGTCCGCGACTACGGCCAGCCCGTCCCCGGGCAGACGTACGTCAAGAGCATCGCGTACATGAACGGCAAGGTCTACACGGGCTCCTACGCCCAAGCGCACATCGCCGAACTGGACCCTGCCACCGGGGTCGCACGGGAGTTGCCGCCGCCGCCGGGCCTGGGCTCGATCGAAGGCAAACAGGTCTACGACATCAACGCCCGGGACGGTCGCCTCTACGTGCGGATCGGCAGCGCCTTCCCCAGCCCGCTGTTCGTCTACGACGTCGCCTCGGGCCAGTGGACGGACGAGATCCCCGACGCCCACGGGCTCGACGTCTCCTCCGCCGGAGCCGAGGGCGAGATCTATCTCATCCAGCAGAGCGAGCTGAAACGCTACGACCCGGCTGCCAGGAAGCTCACCGGTACCGGCCTGACGTTCACCGGCCGGGTGCAGAACGCCCGCTCGATCGGATGGGCCGAGCTGGACCTGCCCGACTATCCGGGCAAGAGCATCGTGGGGACGCTCTGGCGCGGCGAGATGTTCCGCTACAACCCGCAGACCGGCAAGTACGCGATCCTGCCGACGGACGTCCGCCGCGAGCCGATCGAGATCATGTCGGTCGCGGGCGGCCGGACGCGGGCCTACGCGGGCGGATTCCTCAACGGCGGCCTCTCGCTGGTCCCGGAGTCCGGTGAGACCGTGTTCAACCGCTTCTCCCAGGTGGAGTCGATTCTGGAGGCCTCCGACGGAAGGGTGTGGATCGGCGCGTATCCCGACGCCCGGCTCTACTCCTACGACCCGGCCAAGCCGTGGAGCAGCCCCGAGTACTCGCCGGGACCGCCCGGCACCCCCGACAACCCGCGGCTCGCCGTCAACCTCAAGCCCGAGCTGCAGATGCGGGCGCGCGCCCTCGCCGAGGTCGACGGCAAGATCGCCGTGGGGACGGTGCCGGAGGGCGACCGCCTCGGCGGAGCCCTGGCCATCTACGATCCCGGGACGGGTCAGACCCAGGTCACCCGGAACGTCGTGCAGGACCAGAGCGTGTTCGGCCTGACCTCGCGCAAGGGCGTCGTCTACGGCGGGACGTCGATCACCGGCGGCCTCGGCACGACGCCGCCGACCCGCACGGAGGGCACGGTGTTCGCCTGGGACGTCGCCCGGAGCCGCAAGCTCTGGGAGACCGCGCCCGTGCCCGGGGTGGGAACCGTCGGTTCCGTCACCATCGGCCCTGACCGAAAGCTCTGGGGCGTTGCCGGAAAGACCGTATTCTCCGTCGATCCGCGCACGGGAACGGTCCTCAAGCGCTTCGTCCTGGGCTCGGGCACTACGGGCGGCGATATCGTCGCGACCCGGAAGGCCCTCTACGCGGGGCTGGACGGCAACCGGATCTACCGGATCGATCCCAGCTCAGGACGGGCACCGACGGTGGTCGTCGAGCACCCGCACCGCCGGCTGGCGGCTCAGGGCGACCATCGGCTGCTGTTCAGCCATGGCGCGGAGCTGTTCCGGGTCGAGCTACCCCATTGACAGCCCAAAACCACTCCGGCTAGTTTCGGCCCAGGCCGTTATTAGTTCCCCGTCTGCCAAACCCCCCACCGATCGCCCGGGGGAGCTCGCCGCACCCCCACTGGACTAAGGGGTTCAATGAAACCCATCCTCAGCCGCGTCTTGGCGCCGCTCACCGTGCTCTCGGCCGCCGCCGCGCTCACCACGGCCTGTGGTGGCTCCGACGCCTCCTCCAACAGCCTCACCGTCTGGATGTACCCGGTGATCGCCGACCAGCAGGCGAGCAGGACGTACTGGCAGCAGATCGAGAAGGACTTCGAGGCGGCCGAGTCCGGTCTCGACCTGAAGATCGAGCTCCAGCCGTGGGACAACCGGGACCAGAAGGTGGCCACCGCCCTCGCCGGCGGCAACGGTCCCGACATCGTGCTGCTGGGCCCCGACCAGGTGCCCCAGTACGTCCAGAACCGGACCCTCGCCCCGGTGGACGACGTCACCGCGGGCGCCGGGTCGAGCTTCCTGCCGGGCTCGCTGAAGGCCCTCAGCGTGGAGGGCAAGCTCTACGCAGCGCCGATCTACCACACGATCACCAGCACGATCTACAACAAGGAGCTGCTGGACAAGGCCGGGATCAAGACTCCGCCGCAGACCTGGGACGAGATCAGGGCCGCCGCTCCCAAGCTCAAGGAGGCGGGGGTGGCCACGCTGGACTACTCGGCCTCGCCCGAGGCCAGCCTGAACCTCAACTTCTACCCGCTGCTCTGGCAGGCGGGCGGAACGGTGTTCACGCCGGACGGGAAGAAGGCCGCGTTCAACGGCCCGGCCGGGGTCGAGGCGCTCACCTTCCTCGTCGACCTGTACAAGGACGGGGCCGTCCCGAAGAGCGGGCTGAGCAACAAGAACGTGTTCGCCGACCAGGCCCTCGGCAAGAAGCAGGTGGCGATGGGCTTCGCCAACGTCCCCGCCGACGTCAAGATCGCCGCCGGCGCCTGGGGCAAGGAGAACGTGATCGTCGGGCTGCCGCTGCGGCACCGGAAGCAGGTCGGATTCGGCCTGCCCGGCGGACTCGGCGTCAACGCCAGGTCGAAGAACAAGGCGAACGCCGACAGGTTCCTCCGCTTCATGATCGACCCCAAGCGGATCACCAGCCTGACCGCGGCTTCGGGCTTCCTGTCGCCGCGCACCGACGTCAAGGCGCCGGCGGCCGACGAGACCACCGCCAAGTTCGCCGAGGCGCTTCCCTACGCCCACTCGGGCGAGGCGAACGTGTCGGCCCGGCAGGTCATGTCGCTGCTCAGCGCGGAGATCCAGGCCACGCTGACGGGCAAGAAGGAGCCGCGGCAGGCGCTGGACGACGCCGCGAAGCAGGCCGACGACCTGCTGGCGAGGCAGCGCTGACCGTACCCGGAGGCCCGGACCGCGCGTCCGGCCCCCACTGATCCCGTCCGAACCACCGGGTGCGGGCCGCTCGGACCCCGGCCCGCACCCGCACCACTGGAGGCGCCGGTGACTCTGTCCACCCAGGAACGGCGGGACGGGACGCGGCGCCCGTGGTCCCGGATCGCGCCGGTCTCCGGGAGACGCTTCCGGCAGGCCCGCGTCGGGCTGCTCTTCGTCGCCCCCATGCTCCTGCTGTTCATCGTGTTCCGGTTCGTGCCGACCGCGGGCGCGTTCCTGCTGTCGCTGACCGACTACAGCCTCAGCGGCGAGTGGTCGTTCATCGGCGTCGACAACTACACGCGGCTCGCGGGCGACGACCTCTTCCGCGAGGCTCTGATCGTCACCCTCACCTACGTGGTGGTCTTCGTTCCCCTCACGGTGCTGCTCTCGCTGGGCACGGCGCTGCTGCTGCACCAGGTGGTGTGGGGGCGGGGCTTCTTCCGCGGCGTGTTCTTCCTGCCGTACGTCACCAGCATCGTGCTCGCCGCCGTGATCTGGAAGTGGATCTACGACGCCGAGGACGGCCTGCTGAACGGGCTGCTCGGCCTGGTCTCCGCCGGGCCGGTGGACTTCCTCGGACGGGCCGGGGCGGTGCTGCCGTCGATCGCGGTGACCTCGGCGTGGAAGGGCTTCGGCTACTCGATGCTGATCCTGCTGGCCGGGCTCCAGTCGATCCCGCGCTCCTTCACCGAGGCGGCGATGATCGACGGCGCGGGCGCGTGGCAGCGGTTCCGCCACATCACGCTGCCGCTGCTGCGGCCGGTCCTTTTCTTCGTGCTGGTGATCGAGACCATCCAGGCGTTCCAGGTCTTCGACGCCATGTACGTGATGACCGGCGGCGGGCCGGTACGGGCGAGTTACTCGCTGGTGTACCTGCTGTACGACTCCGGCTTCAAGTTCTTCGACTTCGGTTACGCCAGCGCGATCGGACTGATGCTCTTCGCGGTCGTGCTGGTCGTCTCACTCGTGCAGCGCCGGTTCGTCGGGCGGGAGGACTGATGGTGACGTCGACGCGGGGGCCGGCGGGACGGCCGCGTACACAGCGGCGGAGGCCGGCCGCACGGCTGCGGAGGCCGGCGGCGCGGCCGGGGCGGCGCCAGGGCGGCGGGGCGGCCCGTCTCACGGCGCCCGTGCTGCTGGCGCTCACGGCGATCGTGACGATCACGCCGTTCGCCGCGATGGTCCTGGTCGCGTTCGCCCCGCCGAGCGGGCGGACGTTCCCGGACGCGTTCATCCCGTCCAACGTGACCTGGGAGAACTTCCAGAACGTGCTGTCGGGCTCCGACATCGGCCGGTGGACGCTCAATTCCCTCGTCTACTCGCTCAGCTCGGTGGTGCTGATCCTGCTGTTCGCGTCGATGGCGGGCTACGCGTTCGCCAAGAAGCGCTTCCCGGGCCGCGAGATGATGTTCTGGGCGTTCCTGGCCACGCTCATGGTGCCGTTCCAGGCCACGCTCATCCCCACCTACATCCTGGTGTCCAAGCTCGGCTGGGTGGACGGCTACTGGGGACTGGTCGTCCCGACGCTCGCCAACTCCCAGGCCGTGTTCCTCATGCGCCAGTTCATCTCCCAGCTCCCCGACGAGCTGTTCGAGGCCGCCGAGATGGACGGCGCCTCCGAATGGCGGATCTACACCACGATCGTGCTGCCGCTGGTGCGCCCCGCCCTCGCCACCCTCGGGGTCTTCGTCTTCCTCTGGCACTGGAACGACTTCCTGTGGCCCCTGGTCGTCGGGCAGTCCGGCGAGATGCAGACGCTGACCGTGGGGCTGGCCACCCTCCAGGCCGAGAACGTGCCGATCAACCAGATCATGGCGGGCGCGACCATCACCGTCCTGCCGAGCCTGCTCGTCTTCGGCCTGCTCCAGCGCTACCTGACCGACAGCATCGCGACGACCGGCATCAAGGGCTGAGCGCGGTGCCCGAGATCATCGACGTCAACCGCGTCCTCGGCCCGATACCCACCGACGACGTCCCGAGCGCGGACGCCCCGGGGCTGCTCGCGGAACTGGACCGGCTGCGCATCGACGCCGCCTGCGTCGTCCACTCTCGCGCCCTGTACTACGACCCGGTGGAGGGCGGCGCGGCGCCGCCCCGAGGGGACGACCGGCTGATCCCCGTCCCGATCCTGGTCCCGGGACCGCTCGGCACACCGCCCGGCGCGGCCGGCGATGCCCGGCTCGTGCGGCTGTGCCCGGCCGGGCATCGCTTCAGGCCGACCGGGCCGCACGGCCTCGCGCTGGCCCGCGAACTGGCCGAGAGGGGCGTCAGCGTCCTGCTCGGCTGGGACGAGGTGTCCCCGGACGAGGTCGAACGGCTCGCCACGCGCGTCCCCGACCTCGGCATCGTGCTCATCAACACCGGCTACCGGAGCCTGCGGGAGCTCGCCGACCTGATGGAGGCCCACCCCCGGATCAGGGTCGACACCGCCACGCTCAACGGGCACCTCGCCGTGGAGTGGATCGCCCGGCGGTACGGGGCGCACCGGGTGCTGTTCGGCACGGGCGCGCCGATCACCGACGACGCCGGGCCCCGGTTCCAGCTCGACCTGCTCGACCTGCCCGAGGCCGACGTCGCGCTGATCGCCGGGGGCAACGCGCGGGCCCTGCTCGGGTCCGGGAAGGACGGCTGACATGGACGAAGGCTGGCGGGGCCGGGTCATCGACGCCCACGGCCACCTCGGCTCATGGTTCAACTTCGCGATCCCGGACGCGTCGCCGCGGAGCCTGCTCGCGGTGATGGACCGTGCCGGGGTGGCGACGATGTGCGTCTCCCACCTGCTCGGCGTCGGCCCGGACGCGCGGTCGGGCAACGCGCTCCTGCTCGCGGAGCTGGAACGCCACCCGGGACGGTTCCTCGGCTACGCGGTCTACGATCCGCACGACCCGCGGGCGGAGGCCCGCGCGGCCGGCCTGCTGGACGCCCCGGGCGTGATCGGGCTGAAACTCCATCCCGACACCCATGAGCACCCGCTCGACGGTCCCGGCTACGCGCCCGCGCTCGCCCTGGCCGCCGAGCGCGGGCGGCTGGTGCTCTCCCACGGCCAGCACGGCTCGCCGTGGTCGGATCCCGCGCGGTTCGAGACGGTCGCCGCCCGGCACCCGTCCCTGCGGATCCTGCTGGGCCACGCCGGGCTGTGGCCCTCGGGGTACGCCGCGGCCGCCCGCGTCGCCGGACGCCACCCGAACGTCACGCTGGAGATCTGCGGGTCGCGGATGACCGCGCGGCACGTGGCCGGGCTGGTGGCGGCGGTCGGCGCGGACCGCGTGGTCTTCGGGTCCGACGCGCTCTTCCTCGACCTGCGCGTCGGCCTGGGCCGGGTCGTCCTGGCGCCGCTCGAACCCGCGGAGCGCGACATGTTGCTGTTCGGCACGATGACACGCCTACTGGAGGACGTCCGATGACTCTGGCGATCGACGGCGGCACGCCCGTGCGGACCGCGGGATGGCCCGCCTGGCCGCCCCCCGCGACCGCCGAACAGCGCAGGCTGCTCCTGGAGGTGCTGGACGGCGGGGAATGGGGGGCCACGTCCGGGACGAAGGTCGGCGCGTTCGCCCGCGCGTTCGCCGCCTCCATGGGCGCGCGGCACGGCGTCTGCGTGGTCAACGGCACCGTCGGCCTGTTCCTGGCGCTCCGCGCCCTCGGCGTCGGCCGCGACGACGAGGTCATCGTCCCCGCGTACACCTTCGTGGCCAGCGCCACCGCGGTCGTGCTGGCGGGAGCGCGGCCGGTGCTCGCCGACGTCACGCCGGACACCCTGCACCTGGACCCTTCGGCCGTGGAACGGGTCATCGGCCCCCGCACCAGGGCCGTCATGCCCGTGCATCTGGCGGGCGCGCCGGCGGACACGGAAGCGCTCGGCGACCTGTGCCGCGCGCACGGCCTGGCGAGCGTGGAGGACGCGGCGCAGGCCCACGGGGCGTCCCGGCACGGCCGGCCGGCCGGGACGCTGGGCGACGCGGCGTGCTTCAGCTTCCAGTCGAGCAAGGCGATGACCGCGGGCGAGGGCGGCATCATCGTCACCGACGACGACCGGGTGCATGAGCGCGCCTGGTCGCTCCACAATGTCGGCCGCCGCCTCTCCGGCGGCTGGTACGAGCACCCCGAGCTGGGGTGGAACCTGCGCATGACGGAGTTCCAGGCGGCCGTCCTGCTGCCCCAGCTCGGCCTGCTGGACGGCCAGATCGCGGCCCGCGAGCGCGCGGTGGCCTTCCTGGCGGGCGAGCTGGAGGCGTTCGACGGGCTCGACCTCCTGCCCGCCCCCGAGGGAACCACGCGGAGCACCCATCACCTCGGACTGCTCCGCTACGACTCCGCCGCGTTCGGTGGCCGCACCAAGGCGGAGTTCATCGCGGCGATGGCGGCCGAGGGCGTCCCCCTGGACGCGGGCTACCGGTCCCTGTCCCGTGAGGCGGCCCTGCTGCCGTACACGGAGCCGGTGCCCTGTCCCGTCGCCGAGGCGGCCGAGGACGCCGTCGTGTGGCTGCGCCAGCACCTGCTGATGGCCGACGACGAGGCGCTGTGCGACATCGTCACCGCGGCGGCCAAGGTGCGGCGGGCCTTCCGCGGGCCCTGACCACCGCGCGACGTGAGGCCCCGCGGGACGGGCGGCGCGGTCGGCCGGCCCCGGCGGCCGGCCCGGCCGGCTCCGGACCGGGGGGCCGGGGGCCGGGAGCCGACCGCCGTTTCGGTCTTATCCGGAAAGCAGCGCGCCGAAATTCTCGATGGTCCGGAGGGCGTCGGCCTGGGACATGCCGGGCGGCTGGACGCGCAGGACGACGCCGTCGGCGCCCATGGCCGCGTAGTGCCCGAGGCGTTCGGCGCACTGGGCGGGCGAGCCGATGACACTGCGCGCGGTGATGTCGTCCCAGCCCTGGGCGTAGCGGGACGCGTCCGCCGACGTGCGCTTCCAGTCCGTGTACGCGCCGTAGAGGCCGAGCAGCGGTTCTTCGAGCGCCTTGCGCGCGTCCTGGGAGGTGGTGGCGCAGTAGCCCTCGCGGCAGACGATGACCTCGCTGCCGAGCGTCCCTGGCCCGCGGGGATGGGCGAGGTATTCGGCGATCTTGCCGGGCAGGTGGGCGTCCAGCTCGTTGAACGACGTCGTCCAGCCGTCGCACATCCGGGCCGTGCGCTCCAGGACGGCCGGGACGCGGCCGCCGTTCCACAGCCTCGGCCGCGGGCTCTGCGCAGGCCGGGGCGACAGGAACGCCTCGCGCACCGTGGTGAACCGGCCCTCGTAGGTCACCTCGGCCTCCGTCCATAGCCGGGTGAGGATGGTCAGGCACTCCTCGAACCGGGCCACCCGCTCCGCCGGAGCCACGCCGTACAGGGCGAACTCCTCGGGCCGGTAGCCGAGCACGAAGCCGGCGGTCACCCTTCCCCCGGACAGGACGTCCAGGTGGGCGAGCGTCTCGGCCAGGACGACGGGGTGGTAGAGCGGGGCGACGATGCCCGCGGTGGCCAGGCCGATCCGGTCGGTGTGGGCGGCCAGCCAGGTCAGCGAGGTGAGGATCTCGTGGTAGCCGGGGCGGTGCAGGTGCCGCTCGCCCAGGACGATCCATTCGAAGCCGGCCTCCTCGGCCAGCCGGGCCTGCTCGACCGCGTCCTTCAGGGAGGACCGGTCCGCCCGATCGCCGTAGAGATTCAGATACAGACCAAGGCGCATGTGCCCCGCCTCCATTGACATCGACCAGTCGCGCTACTTACGGTCTAGACCGTAAATGGTTCCGCCGCCAATTGCGACCCCTTCAGAGGAGTCAGATCTTGACCGTCGCCCCCAACCGGGCCGTCCCCAGCCGAGTGCCGGGCGACGACCGCATCGCCGCCGTCACCACCCGCGTGGTGCGCGCACCCTACCGGCGGCCCTTCGAGATCAGCAGCGGGACCAGCACCGAACTGATCAGCCTCGTGGTGGAGATCGAGACGGCCGGCGGCGCCCGCGGCATCGGCGAGACCTCGCCGATGACCGCCTATACCGGCGAGACCCTCGCCGGCGTCAACGCGGCCATCCAGGAGCACCTCGCGCCCGCGCTCGTCGGCCGCGACCCGCTCGACCGGGCCGGCGCGCACCTGGCGATGGACGCGGCCCTGCGCGGCCAGCACGTCGCCAAGGCCGGCGCCGACATCGCCCTGTTCGACCTCGCCGGCCGGCTCGCCGGATGGCCCGTGCACGCCCTGCTCGGCGGGCGCGTCCGGGACCGGGTGCCGATCGCCTGGGTCGTGGGCCTCGGCACGCTGGACGAGATGGCCGCGGAGGCGGCCGAGTACGCCGCCCGCGGGTTCCGGCACATCAAGGTCAAGGGGGGGCACGACCCCGAACGCGACCTGGAGCTCGTCCGCGCCGTCCGGGCCGCGTTGCCCGCCGACGCCGAACTGTGCCTGGACGCCAACGAGGGCTACGACACCACGACCGCGCTGCCGACGCTCGCCAAGATGGCCGACGCCGGGCTCTCCCTGCTCGAACAGCCTCTGCCGCACTGGGACATCGCCGGTCTCGCCCGGCTGCGGGAGCGGCTGGACGTCCGGGTCATGGTGGACGAGAGCATGCAGTCGGCCCCCGACGCCCTGGAGATCGTCCGGCGCGGCGCGGCCGACGTCATCAACATCAAGATCCTCAAGGTGGGCGGCCTGCACCGCGCGCTCCAGGTCGCCGCCATCGCGGAGGCGGCCGGGCTGGCCGTCAAGATCGGCTCGATGCCCGAGCTCGGCGTGGCCACCCTCGCCGCCCTCCACCTGGCCGCCGCCCTGCCCGGCGCCACCGTGCCGGCCGACCTGGTCGGCCCGCTGCTGGTGCGCGAGGAGCCCCTCGCCCCCACCGCGTTCGCCGTCGCCGACGGCTGGGTGCGCGTCCCCACCGTGCCGGGCCTCGGTCACGATCTCTGACGGGTCCCCGCGCATCACCCGCTCTCCCAGGCCGGACGGGCCGCCGGGACGACAGGAAGGCAGAAGTTGCACGCTCTCGTCGAACGGCTGCGCGGCACGCTGCTGCCCGCCGTCGTCACCCCCATGGACGCTGACGGCGTCGTGGACTACGACGCTCTGGCCGCGTACGCCGAACGTGTGGCCGCGGGACCGGTCGGTGGTGTCGCCGTCTGGGCGCACACCGGCCGCGGGCTCCACCTGAGCGACGACGACCGGTCCCGGGTGCTGGAGGTCTGGCGACAGGCCACCGCCGCGCCCATCGTGGCGGGGGTCGGGGTGCCCCGCTCCGCGCCGGCCCCGCGGCTGCGGGAGGCGGAGGACGCGACCGTCGCCATGGCCGTCCGGGCCGCGGAACTCGGCGCCGACGCCGCCATGGTCTATCCCCTCGCGGCGTTCGGGACGCTCCCCGACGGGCACGCCCGGGCCGTGCGGCTGCACGAGCGCGTCGCCGCCGAGAGCGGGCTGGCCCTGGTCGGGTTCTACCTCCATGGCGAGGCGGGCGGCCACCCGTACCCGCCCGCGCTGATCCGGGAGCTGCTCGAACTGCCCGCGATGCTCGGGGTGAAGACCGCGACGCTGGACCGCGCGATCGGCTGCCAGGACGCGATCTGGGCGGGCCGGGGGACCGGGCGGCTCGCGATCACGGGTGAGGACCGGATGTTCGGGCCGTCGCTGATGTGGGGCTCCGACACCGCGCTCGTCGGCATCGCCGCCGCGCGGGCCGACCTGACGGCCGAGGTCCTGCGGACCTGGAACGAGGGGGACCACACGGCCTTCGTCGCCGCCTCGGAGCGGCTGGACCGCTTCGCCGCCGTCACCTTCTTCGACCCGATCGAGGGCTACGTGCAGCGGATGATGTGGGCGGCCGTGTGGGAGGGGCTCCTGCCCGAGGACGCGGCCCACGACCCCTACGGCCCCGCGTTGCCCGGAGCGGAGCGCGATGCGGTCATCGCCTGCCTGGAAACGCTGCGCCCCGCGCGCTGACGACCGCGCCGAGGACCTCGCGGGCCGTCGTCCAGGGGACGGCCGCCCGGCCCTCGGCGGTGCCGTCCAGGAAGGCGTCGACGGTGCCGGCGTAACCGAGCGCCTCGAGCGGGTCCTCCCCGGCGCCCGTGAGCGTCGCCGTCTCCGTTCCGCGCGGGGTGTGCACGGTCACCTCGTAGCGTTCCTCGTCGGTCGCGCCGAGGATCTCCACCAGGCCGTACCGGCCGTCCGGCCAGGTCAGCGCGATCACCCCGACGTCCTCCGACCGCGTCTCGCGGTGGACGCGCACCGCGCCGCCCGCCCAGCGCGCGCGCAGCCCGGGGCCCAGCACCGCCGAGGCCAGCTCGACGCCGTGCAGCCCCATGGTCACCAGCGTGCCGCCGCCCTCGTCCGGATCGTCGAGCCAGCGCCGTCCGGGGGACAGGTAGGCCGCGACGGAGTGCCGCACGGTCACGCGGACACCGAGGACGTCCCCCGCCGTCCCGCCCTCCGCGCCGCCGGCCGTCTCGGCGAGCCTTCTCACGGCCGGCGCGAACCGCAGCACCGAGCACGTCGTCACCGGGGCGGCGCCGCTCCGGGCGCTCCCGGCCACCTCGTCCAGCCGATCGAGATCGGCCGCGGTGCCCACGGCCGGTTTCGTCACGAACGTCGGGATTCCCGCCTCCGTCAGCCGCCGGACCACATCGGGCACCGCCCGCGGGCGGCAGGTGACGATCGCGGCGTCCGGCCTCGCCGCGACCAGCTCCGCGAGCGACCGCACCGGCTCCGCGCCGTGCTCGGCCGCGAAGGAGCCGTCCTCGTCCCCCCACACGACGAGGTCGGTGATCGCCCGGTCCCGCAGGAGCCGGGCGTCGGCGCCGGGATGGTAGGCGGTGGCCAGTCCCGCGAACGCGACCCTCATCCGGCCCCCGCCGATCCGAACGGCTCGGCCAGTCCGAACAGCTCCGCCGCGTTCCGCCACAGCACCCGCTCGAGTTCCTCGCCGGTGAACCCCGCGTCCCGCACGACTCCGAGCGCGACGCAGGGATCGATCAGCGTGGAGTCGGTGCCGAAGAGGAACCGCTCGATGGGCACCCCGGCCGCCCTGGCGTAGCCGATCCGGCCGGCGTCGGCGACCGTCCGGCAGTGCTCCAGGTAGAGGCGGTCGCACGAGGCGGCGGCGTGCGCGGCCTCCCGCCAGGCGTCGCCTCCCGCGTGCCCGACGATCACGCGGAGCCGGGGACGCGTCGCCAGCAGCCCCGGCAGCAGGGCGACGTCCGGGCCCCACGTGTGCAGGAGCAGGGGGACGCCCAGCTCGTCCAGCAGATCGAACGCCTCGGCCATCCGCGGCGAGCCGATCGGGACGCCCGGATACGTCGTGTGGATCTTGGCTCCCAGGAAGCGGCCGGACGCCAGGCGCCCGCGCAGCTCGTCGGCGGCCCCGTCCAGGCGGTTGGGGTTGACCACCGCGTAACCGTAGAGGCGGGGATGCGCGGCGAGGACCTCGGCCAGGGCGGCGTTGCCCGCCTCGGCGTCCAGCATGACCGCCTCGGACGCGGACACGACCTGCACGTCGATGCCGTACCGGTCCATCAGCTCCAGGTTGAGCGCGACGTCCCCGACGTCCATGTGGAAGGGCCACGGGCCCCAGTGACCGTGCACGTCGATGATCGGCATCAGGACTCCTCCCCGAGCAGGCCGGCGACGACGCCGCCCGCGATCAGCCGCCGCTCGTCCGCGCCGATCCGGGCGTAGCGGAGCCGGAGCGTCTGCGGCGAGATGTCCATGAACGGCGTCCGCGAGCCGAAGACCAGGCGGTCCGCGCCGAGGGTCCCCACGACCCGTTCGATCGAGTCCGGGGCCGACAGCAGCCGCGTGGTGGCCCGGAACCCGGGCTCGTCGCGGGCCAGCACGAGGAAGTCGGCGAGCAGGTAGGCGTGCAGGTCAAGGAAGATCACCTCAGCCCCCCGCCCGGCCAGGACCGGGCCGAACGCGCGCGGGTCGCCGTCGTGCAGGAGGACCATGCCGCGCGCGACGGCCTCCTCCACCACCCGGCGGTGACCGGGAAAGCCGGGCTCGGCGCCCTGCTCGGCCGTGAACAGCCGGACGAACCGGACTCCGCGGGCGACCAGCCCGTCCAGCAGGTCCCCGGCGGACGCGGCGTCCCGCAGGTCCACCGTCCCCACGGCGGTCACCTCGCCGTCCGCGGCTCGGGCGGCGCGCAGCGTCTCGGCGTTGCCCCCGGCGGCGTCGAAGAGGGCGCCCCGGGTGGAGATCGCGCAGGCGCGCCGCACCGCCGCTCCGCGCAGCCGCCGCAGCACGCCCTCGAACCCGAGGTCGGCGGGGTGGGACGGCCACGGCCCGAACAGGACGTCGACGTCGTAGCCGATCTCCTCCTCCGCGGAGCGCGTCAGCCAGTCATACGACACCGGCGTGCACCTTCCGGACGGCCGCGGCGATGGCGTCGACGTCCTCGTCGGTGTACGCCTCGTTCCACGGCAGGGTGACGAGCGTCCGATCGATCAGCCGTTCCGCGTTCGGGCACAGCCCCGGCGGATAGTCGCGATCGATCGGGAAGCGCGAGGCGCCATAGACGGGAGCCTCGGCCAGGGCCGGGTTGCCGTAGAGCGGCCGTTCCAGGTAGCCGGCGGAGGCCGGAACCCCTTCCCGCTCCAGCGCGGCGGCCCAGACCCGGTTCCCGGGCTCGCCCGGAACGGTGAACGGGAACATCCACCACGCGTGCCCGGGCTCCCCTGGAAGCCCCAGGCCGGGCAGATCGGCCAGGGCGGCGAGAAGCCGCCGGGCCCGCTCCCGCCGCCGGTCGACCACACCGGAGACCTTCCCGAGCTGGGCCCGGGCGACGGCCGCGACCAGCTCGGTCATCCGGTAGTTCAGCCCCAGGGACAGGTGCAGGCGGCCGATCGAGCGGTCCCAGCCCTTGTCCATGAAGAGCCGCATCCGTCTCGCCGACTCCGGATCGGCGGTGATCGCCAGCCCGCCGTCCCCGGCCGTGATGTGCTTGTACTGCTGGAGGCTGAAGCAGGCGATGTCGCCGTACCGGCCCACCAGGTCTCCGCCCGGCACCGTGCCCAGCCACGCCTGGGCGCAGTCCTCGATCAGCGCGAGGCCGTGCCGGTCCGCGAGGTCGCGCAGCTCGGCGACCGGCGCGGCGGCGCCGAAGAGGTGCACCACGATGATCGCCTTCGTGCGCGCCGTGATCGCCGCCTCCACCGCCGCGGGGTCGAGATTGCCGGTGCCGGGATCCACGTCCGCGAAGACGGGGACGGCGTTTTGCGCGAGGATCGGCGCGACCGTTCCGAAGTCGGAGATGGGGGTGGTGATGATCTCGTCACCGGGGCCGGGGTTCACCGCGGCGACGGCCAGGTGGAGAGCGGCCGTTCCCGAGGAGCAGGCCACGGCGGTCCGCCCGTATAGTCGCCCCATCTCGGCCTCCAGCGCACGTGCCTCCGTGCCGAAGGTCCCGCACAGCAACGCCGAGTCGAGCACGCGCAGCACGGCCGCGCGCTCCTCGGCTCCGATGGTCCGCCCGCGGGGTTCGAGGGGACCCGGCAACGGCTCGGTTCGCGACATGACACCACCCTGAATACCCTTAATTAAGGTCCCGGCCGAAACTAGATGTCCGTTGCGGGACCGTCAACCCTGAGACCACAGATCGGCCTCTTCTTCGGTATGCTTGGCGATTGAGGCCCGGGCCTAAACCTTGAGGAGCGGCACACCGATGACCCTCACCCTCGGGATCGTGGGAGCGGAGGATCTCGTCCACCGCGTCGTCGCGGTCGGGACCGAGGACGCCTCCGCCACGCTCCTCCCGCTGCCCTACCGGCACGAGAGCGAGACGGTCACGATCGTCGAGGAGTCAGGCGAGCGCGTCGACGCGTTCCTGTTCACCGGCATCGTGCCCTACACCATCGCGGCCGATGCCGGCGCGCTCACACGACCCTCGATGTACGTCCCCTACGACGGCGCCACCCTCCTGCGCGCCCTGGTCGAACTGCTTCGCCTCGGCCACGACGTCACCCGGGCGTCGATCGACACGCTGCGCCGGTCGGAGGTCCTGGAGACCCTCACCGAGGCGAAGCTGCCGACCGATCACGTCAACGTCCTGCCCTACCGGCCCGGCCTCTCCTCCGACGACATCGTCGCCTTCCACCGTTCGGCCCGGGAGAGGGACGACACGCGCGTCGCGATCACCTGCCTGGGCTCGGCGTTCCACCAGCTGGAAACCGAGATGCAGGCGATCCGGCTGGCCCCCTCGCGGTACTCGATCCGCGCCACCCTCCAGGCCCTCGTCCTCACCACGAGCGGCCGCCACGCGGGCGACGCCCAGGTCGCGCTCGGCATGATCGAGCTGCCGGGGCCGGACGATCACCTCACCGGCGACCTGGTCACCCTCGGCGGCAGCCTGGCCGCCCTGCCCGACGGAGGACACCTGGTCGTCACCACGCGCGGGCTCCTCGAACAGGCCACCGGGCAGTTCACCCGGATGCCGATCCTGGACCGGCTGGCCGCCCGCCACCCGGCCGTGCACATCGGGTTCGGCGTGGGGCGCACCGCCGCCGACGCCGAGTCACTGGCCCGCCGCGCCCTCAACCGCGCCGCCTCCATCGGTGACACCGCGGGCGTCGTCTCCATGGCCGAGGACATCGACATCGTCTTCGAACCCGACAGCGAGGGCCACCGGCCCCCCGAACGCGGTCAGGAGAGCCTCCCCCTCGTGGCCCGCAGGGTCGGTCTCAGCACCCAGACCGTCCTGCGCCTCCGCGACCTGACCACCACGCGGCCGGACGGCCTCACGGCCCATGACGTGGCCGAGCACCTGCTCGTCCAGCAGCGCACCGCCCGCCGCATCCTCAAGCGCCTGGAGCGCGCCGGCCTCGCCGCGCCGATGGGAAGCCGGCAGGAGGGGCGGACCGGACGCCCCCCGACCGTCTACAGCCTCCACCTCTGAATCCGCGGGCCCCTGCCCGCCCCCTCTCAGGAGAGGCGGAAGGCGAGGAGGGTCTTGTCCTGGGCGGCCACGAGGGTGCGGTCGCGGGTGTTGAGCGCCCATTGCCTGGTCGGGGCGGAGGTGGAGACGGGGTGGTTCCAGACGAGCTCGCCCGTTCCGGCGTCCCAGCCGTAGAGTCCCGCGCCCGTGGTCCCGGCCACGCCGGTGCAGATCATTCCGCCCGCGGCGATCAGCGGGGCGGTGCGGGCCGCGGGCGTGTTGACGGACCAGACCCGGCGGCCGGTGCGGGCGTCGAGCGCGATGAGCTGCGGGTTGTCGAGGATGTAGGCGTACTTCCCGCTGACCAGGAGGCTCCGTTCCTGCCCGCCGGGCGAGGTCGGTGTGTAGGTCCACCGCTCCCGGCCGGTGGACGCGTCCAGGGCGTACAAGGTCGGGCTGCCGGTGTAGACCGTCCCGCCGGCCGCGGTGAAGCTCTGCGAGAGCTGCCTTTCGCGGTGGGGCGACGCCGCGGCCTTGGGCAGCTCGGCGGTCCAGAGCCTGCGGCCGGTATCGGCGGCCAGCGCGTCGAGCGTGACGCCCGACGGGTTGCGGAAGATCAGGTTCCCGCCGCCCTCGGGGACGTGGCTCAGGCCCCCGTCCGGATCGGACCAGCGGAGCGCGCCCGTCGCGGTGTCGAGCCCGACGAGCAGGCTCTTCGACCCCTCGTTGCCGATCGCGACGAGGGTGCGGTTCGTGATGCCGTAGAGGAGGACGAGGAGCGGCTCGAAGGGCCACTCGTAGCTCCAGAGCGGCATGCCGGTGGCGGCGTCCGCGCCGATGATGCTCTTGTTCTTGCCGGTGAGGACGAGCTTCCCGTTGTCCGGCCCCATCAGCTCGGGGTTGGAGACCCCGTCGACCACATTGCTGGTCCACCTGACCTGGCGGGACTCGTCCATGGCGACCAGCCGGCCGCCGTCGTCCAGGATCCCGTAGACCAGGTTCGGTCCGGTGGCCGCGATGGAGAACTCGCTGGACCCCAGCCGCCGCCCGCTGTCGAGCGAGTGCCAGTGGTACTCCTGCCCCCGGTGGTTGGAGACGACCGTCCGGGAGAGGACCTCGGCGGCGAAGTCCTCGTGGCCGAGGTCGCCGATCGTCGTCCGCCACAGCGGCCTCGGCGGGGCGGGCCTCCGTCCGGCCCCGCCGTCGGCGGTGGCCAGTGCCGCGGCCGTCCCGCCGCCGACGACGGCGAGTCCCGCGGCGGCGGTGCCGCCGAGCAGCAGCCGCCGGCGGGTGCGGGCCTTGGCGATCTCCCGCAGATCCAGCAGGAGCGTGTCCTCCCGCTGCCGCAGCTCCTCGCCGAGGCTGCCCGGAAGCCAGCCGAGGGCCACCGGCTCGGCCGCCAGCAGTGACGGCAGCAGGTCGGTGGGCGGGCGTTCACCGGGGTCGCGGCTCAGGCAGGCGGCCACCATCCGCTCCAGGGACGCCGGTACGCCGTTCAGATCGGGCGCCTCGTGCAGGGTCCGGTGAATGACCGTGGCCAGCTTGTCCCGGCCGAACGGGGGACGACCGGTCGCGGCGAAGGCCAGCACGGCCCCGAAGGCGAACACGTCGGCGGACGCGGTGAGCGTCCCCCCGCGGATCTGCTCCGGGGACATGTAGCCGGGGGAGCCGACGAACTGCCCCTCGGAGGTGAGCGCCTGCGTGGGCCCGTGGCCGGACGCGTCATGGTCGGCGGTCTTGCTGATGCCGAAGTCGATGACCCGGGGCCCGTCCCTGGCCAGCAGGATGTTGGCCGGTTTGAGGTCGCGGTGCAGCAGCCCCGCCGCGTGGATCGCGATCAGCGCCTCGCCCAGCCCCGCGCCGAGCGTGCGCAGCAGCGGCTCGGGCATCGGCCCGTACCGTTCGACCGTCTCCTTCAGGCTGAGGCCGTTGACGTACGCGGTCGCCAGCCACGGGACGGCCCCGTCCGGTTCGGCCTCGACCACCGGGCTGGTGAACGCGCCGCTGACCCGCTGGGCGGCCGCGACCTCGGCCCGGAACCTGGCCCGGAACTCCGGGTTCCCGGCGAGCTCCGGCCGCACCACCTTGATCGCCACCGCTCGCCCGGCCGGGGACGCGCCCAGGTAGACCCGTCCCATGCCGCCCTCGCCCAGCCGCCGCAGCACCCGGTACCTGCCGATGCGGTCGGGGTCCTCCGGCCCCGGCGCGGCCGTCACGAACCCTGGCGGGGCCGTCACGGGGCCGCCCGGAAGCAGAGCAGCCGCTGGTGATCGGTCGCGAAGATCGACGAGCCGGACACGGCGACGTCCCACGCCTTGGCACGGGGGACATCGCCCCAGTGCGCCCACAGCCCCCGGCCGGAGGACGTGGCGGCGAAGAGGCCGTGGGCCGAGCCGCCGTCGAACGCGGCCGCGAGGACGCCGTCCGACGCCGCGTCGTACCCCTGGTCGTTGACGAAACTCTCCGGGCCGGCCAGCGTCCACGCGGGGGCCCCGGTCGCGCGGTCGTGGGCGTGCAGGTCGTCGCCCCTGAAGATCACCTTGCCGGCCGCGAGCAGGACGGAGGGGAAGTCCCTGTCGGTGCTCCGCGACCACACCGCCTTCCCGCCGGCCGTGTCGACCGCCTGGAGCGTGCCGCCGAAGCTCCCGAAGACCCTGCCGCCGGCGACCGTGATGCCCTGGGCCGGCCGGTCCTGCCCGGGTCCGGACCAGTCGACGGTCCAGCGACCGCGGCCGGTGGCGAGGTCGACGGCGCTGAGCGCGTGCGCGACGTTGAGGTACAGGCCGTTCCGGTCGACGGCGCCCTGGACGACCGAGTCGGCGACGGGGAGCCGCCACCGGGCCTTGCCGTCGGCGAGGTCCACGGCCCACACGGTCGGGGTGTCATCGTCCGAGTACGTCCCCGATTCCAGCAGGACCGCGCCGCCGGCCACGCCGAAGACGGAACCGGGACGCGCGCCGCCGGGCATCGGCAGATGCGTCGCCTCACCGGACGCCGCGTCGACCAGGGTGATCGTCGTCCGCTCGTCGGTACCGCCGCCGTCCGGGAGGATGAACGTCGACCCGTGGACCGCGCAGCCCGCGAACACGCGGACGTCCGCCGTCCACAGCCGCCGCCCCGACGCGGCGTCCACCCCGTACGTCGCGTCGTCGCCGCCCCACAGCACGACGCCGCCCGCGACCAGCAGGTGCGATGCATCGGACGCGACGGGCGCGGGCGGGACGAAGGTCCACGCCGGCGCGGGCGCCGCGGCGAGGGCGGTCCCGCGGGGCGCGGGCCTGGCGGGCTGGGCCCTCCCGCCCGCCAGGGCCCAGGCCGCCGTCCCCGCGCCGATGCCGGTCACGGCGACCGCGGTGCCGGCGGCCAGCCCCAGCACGCGCCGCCGCCGCGGGCCGCCGGAGGCCGTCTCCTCGAAGCTCGGCAGCGGCGGCGGCGGCGTCACGGGCCCGGACGAGATCCGGTTCGCCTCGGCCTCCCTGGCCGCCAGGTCCCGGCGCAGGGCCGGGGAGAGGAGCGCCGACGGGACGGCGGGGGTCAGCGCCGCGAGCACGTCCGTGAGCGGAGGCCGCCGGGCCGGTTCCTTGTCCAGGCAGGCGGCCAGGGTGCTCCGCAGCGACGCGGGCAGCCCGTCCAGATCGGGTTCGCCGTACATGATCTCGTAAAGCAGCGCGCCCGGGTCGCTCTCGCCGAACGGCCGGGCTCCCGTGGCCGCGTAGACCAGCACGCCCCCCAGCGCGAACACGTCCGCCCCGGGCCCCGCGTCCTTGGCACCGGAGATCTGCTCGGGCGCCAGGTACGCCAGCGTGCCGATCATGCCGCCGGTACGGGTGATCTGCGTGGCGTCGACGACCTTGGCGATCCCGAAGTCGATGATCTTGGGGCCGTCCTCGGCCAGCAGGACGTTGCCGGGCTTGAGATCGCGGTGCACCAGCCCCGCCCCGTGGACGGCCTGCAGCGCCTCGGCGAGCCCCGCGCCCAGCGCGCGGACGGCGGGCTCGGGCAGCGCCCCGCCGTCCTCGACGGCCTCTTTCAGCGTGGGCGCGGGGACGAAGGCGGCGGCGAACCAGGGCTGCGGCGCGTCGGCGTCGGCGTCCAGCACGGGGGCCGTGTACAGGCCGCTGACCTTGCCCGCGGCGGCGATCTCGCGGCGGAACCGCTCCCGGAAGCCCGGGTCGTCCGCGGAGTCCGGCCGGATGAGCTTGAGGGCCGCCAGCCTGCCGCCCGGCGACCGCGGTACGGGCGTTGAGCACGGTACGGCGGGTGCGGTGGTCCAGGGACTGGCCCCACCGGTTGGCCAGGTGGACGCCCCAGTAGCGGCAGGCCGGAGGCCGCACCCGCAGGACGAGCGCCTCGTCGTCCCGGATCCGGTACCAGCAGGCGACGTAGTTGTTGTCGGGCGTCCGGTAAGGGCCGTGCGCGCCGGTATCGACGAACCAGTTCGGGGTGGGGCGCATCGCCTTGGCCCGTTCGGACGCGAGCGCCGCCGCCGTCTTCACGAACCTCGCGGTCGCGCGTGCCGTGCGCGCGAAGCGCACGTCGTCCAGGGGCGGGTCGGGGACGGGGTCGCCGAGCGCCTCGATCCGGTACTCGGCGGGGATCTCCGTGCTCCGGTCGAGGAAGTACTGCCGGACGATGACCGCCTGCGCGTCGGGATCGAGGCGCATCCAGTTCCCCGGCGTCCGGACGGGGGAGAGGGTGATCTCGAAGGTGCCGTCGGCCGCGACGTCCAGGTCCTGGTCCGACAGGTTGACCAGCCGGGTCGTCGCCTGCTTCGACAGCGACGAGTAGACGCAGAACGAGAGGTAGGTGGAGCCGCCCCGGTGCCCGCGGATGCGGTAGCCCGTGCTCCCGTCCAGGACGGCGATGTCGTAGTCGGTGTCCGGATTGTCGAAGAAGAGCTTGCGGACCGGGGTGACGGCCGGAAGGAAGACCGGGGACCGGGACCCGCGCAGCGCCGAGCGGTCGAACTGGTCGGCCAGCGCGGTGAGGACGTACCCGAACCCCTCGGCCACGTCGATGTCCGGGGCGTCGCCCGCGAGGCCGGCCACGAGCCCGCCCGCCTCGGCGAGCGAGTCGAGCAGCTCCTGCCACGCCGCGACGCTCTGGAGGGGACGGGAGCCGGGGTTCGCGGGCGAGGGCTCACCGGGTCGTACGGTCATCAGGGCTCCCTGGGGTCGGTCCCGGACGCTGGCCGGGAGGGGGCGTGGGGGCGACGGACTTGGCCGTGGACGTGGACGTGGACGTGGCCGCGGACGTAGACGTGGCCGCGGGCGTGGACGTGGCCGCGGGCGTGGACGTGGGCGCAGATGGGGATGCGGGCGCGGCGGCGTGGGTGCGGCGGCGCGAGCGGGCCCGGCCGAACGCCGTCGCGAGGAACGCCGCGCCCAGGACGGTGGCGGCGAGGGGAAGGTGCGTCCGGATCAGCGCGACCTTGCGGGCCGTCCGGTCCGCCGCGGCCGCGCGCTCCTTCTGGTCGGCGTCGGTCATCTTCAGGCGGAGGTCTCCGGCGACCAGCCGGTCGACCCCGTCCTTGGTGCGCAGCACCGTACGGCTGTGCTGCTCCTGGGCGACGCGGGTCCCGGTCCGCGGGTCCACCCACGCCGTGATCGTGCCCTGGTACACCCGGTCCGCCGCGACGTCGCCGGTCTTGGCGTCATGGCCGGGGAACCCCTTCCGGACCTCTTTCAGGCCCAGCAGCCACGCGGGCACCCGGGCCGGCTCGGACCCGATCACCACCGGCCCGATCCGCTGGACGAACCGGTAGACCCGGACGCCGTGGATCCGCTCGACACCGGCGAAGGCCATCGGATGGGGACGCCCGGTCTTGGTGTCGAAGACCTGGTAGGTCTGCTTCTTCACACCGATCGGCCAGAACATCCCGATCCCCGACTGCCGCACGCCGGTGTCCCCGTTCACCGCGGCGCGGCGGACGTTCAGGAGCCGCGCGGTCCGGCGGTCGAACGCCACGCGCTGGGAGTGCATGTCGATCGGGTTCCCGCCACCGGCCTCGGCGTCGGCGACCCAGGTGAAGGAGTCCCAGACGGCGATCTTCGAGTCGCTGGCCTTGACGTCGCCGCGCACCGTGTTCACGGCCTTGATCGTCGCGCCGCGCCGGACCGTGGCGGCGGCGGCGTCCAGGTACGTCGCGTCCTTCGCGTACAGCGTCGTCGTCTGGTGGATGTCCGCCGGCGCGGTGATCAGCCGGGGCGCCGCGTAGAGGCGGAACAGCGCCGCGAGGGTGAGCGAGAAGACCCCGCACGCGACGAGGACAGGACTGATCTTGCGTGATACCGCCATCCTGGCGCCCTCCAGGTCTAGGCCGACGAAGCGGCGGCCGGGCTTCGGTTCGCCGTCACGACGCGTGCGCCGCACCCGGCCCCGTGAACCGGCCCCGTGGTGGCGAGCGCGCATCTCGGCATGAGATGACTATTGCACTCCGAGTGCAACTGCGCCACCATCTAGCCCGAGGACCTCCGGAAGAAACGTCTCAGAAGGCCACGTGACCCGGCCGGCGGCCGGGGCGGAGGACGCGTGACCGCCCACCCTGCCTGGAGTACGGAAATGACAAATGGTCAAGGATGACTTCACAAGGAGCCGACCGCCGGAACCTCTTGTGAAAGGGACCGGGCCGCAGGGCGACGCGCCCTACGGGTGGAAGCCACTGGTGGTGCTCGCGACGGTCGGCATCATCGATCGCTTCGAGCAGCAGCTGCTCCCCGGTGTGCTTCCGTTCATTCAGGAGGAGTGGGGCTTCAGCGACACGGCCGCCGGGATGCTTCCGCTGGGATCGGCGCTGGCCGCGGTCCTGATCTCACCCCTGGCCGGCTATCTCGCCGATCGCTACCGCCGCACCACCATCATCACCGTCGTCGTCCTGTGCTGGGCGCTCGCCACCCTTTTCTCGAGCCTGGCGACGGGGCTCGTGGTGTTCTTTCTGATCCGGATGTTCCTGGCGGCTTCCGAGGGCTTCTACGGCCCCGTTTCCGGGAGCCTGCTCGCCGATTTCTATCCTCCGGCGAGCCGGCCGAAGGCCTATGGCTGGAAAGGGCTCGCCCCGTACCTCGGGGGCCTCGGCACAGTGGTCGGCGGTGTACTGGCACAGCATTTCGGATGGCGTGCGGCCTTCGTCATCGCCGCGGTTCCCGGCCTCGTGGTCGCCGCCATCTGCTGGCGGCTGAAGGAACCACCGCGCGGCCTTCTCGACCGGCTGGCCGCCGGGCTTCCCGCCGAGGCCGCGCCCGCGGAGGGCGGCGCCCCGCACCCGCGCCCGGACTTCCGGCGGCAGATCCGCCAGGTGCCGACGATCCCGACGATCGCTCTGCTCTCGCTCGCCCTGTCGGCCGTCGGGTTCGGCCTCGCCGGGATCTTCTACTGGCTGCCCACCCTGATCCACCGGGACTACGGCGTCCGGGAAGGAGCGGCGGCGTCGGTGAGCGGCCTGGTCACGGTGACCGGTGTCATGATCGGCGTGCTGACCGGGACCTGGCTCGGCCGGCGCTGGCACGAGCGGCGCAAGGCCGGCCGCCTGCTCGTCGGCGGCGGCGGGATCGCGATCGGCGGCACCGGGCTCGCCCTGGCCGTCTCGATGCCCGTGCTCGGGGGGCTCGCGGCGCTGCTCCTGATCTCCGTGGCGTTCATGGCGATGGCCATCCCCAACCTCACCGCCTCCATCGCCGACGTGCTGGACGCGTCGTCGCGCGGTGTCGGCTTCGCGCTCGTGCAGCTGCTCGGCACGGCCGGCCTCGCCTTCGGCCCGTTCGTCGTCGGGATGATCTCCGACCGCACCGGCTCGATGGCCACGGCCATGTACGTGCCGACCGTGCCGCTGCTGCTGGGCGGCGCGCTGACCATCACGGCCCGCCTCACGTTCGACCGCGACCGGATCAGGGCCCTCGGGCGCTGACCCCCCACGGCGCCGCCCCCGGGCGCCGACCCCCAGGACCACCAGGTGATCCCACCCCTTCTATTCACCTGTCCGCGCAACCGGGATCCGCGACCCGGCGATGCCACGAGGAGGGCATTGAAGTGAGAGCAGCACACGACGATCGAAAGGCGATGTCCCGGCGTACGAGGATCCTCACGCTGATCATCGCGGCCGTCGCGTTCCTCGCGCCGGCACCCGCCGCGTTCGCGGCGGCCGCCACCCCGCCGGCGCAGCCCGCGTCCGGCCCGGGCGGCGCCGGCTACCAGTGGTCGAACTACGTCGTCCGCAACGTCACCTTCACCGACCGCACCAAGGACTACTGGACGTACGAGCCCTCCGGCTGGCAGGGGAGCGGGGCCGCACCGGCGACCGCGCCCCTCGTCGTCTTCCTGCACGGGTGGCTCGCCGACGACCCGCAGTACTACGAGGACTGGATCAGGCACCTGGTGCGCAAGGGCAACGTGCTGATCTTCCCGCGCTTCCAGACGAGCGCGCTGACCCCGCCGGCGAACTTCGCCCCGAACGCCATCTTCTCCATCAAGGACGCGCTGACCAGGCTGGGCGGCTCGGCCACGGTCAAGCCCGACACCGCGCGGGGGATGACCCTCATGGCGCATTCGTGGGGCGGGCCGGTCAGCGCCAACATCGCCAACCGCTGGGCGGCGGAGTCCCTCCCGCAGCCCAAGTCGATCCTGTTCGCCGAGCCCTACGACAGGTCCCTGGACGACTCGCTCGCCGGCATCCCGTCCACCACCAAGATCGACTGCGTGGTCGGTAACGAGGACACCACCACCGGCCGTCTCGGCTGCGACGCGATCTGGGACCGGACCGGTCACATCCCGTCGAGCAACCGCAACTACCTCTGGATGTTCAGCGACGACCACGGCTCTCCCGCTCTCACGGCCGACCACCGTGTGCCCACGAGCCACAACAGCGACTCCGTCCTCAACGCCCTCGACTGGTACGGGTTCTGGAAGCTGGGCGACGGCCTGCGCGACTGCGGCCTCCTCGGCACCAACTGCGACTACGCGCTGGGCAACACGGCGCGGCAGACCTCGCTCGGCGTGTGGAGCGACGGGGTGCCCGTGAGGCCGATGACGGTCTCGACGTCCAAGCCGGCCTGCCCGGCCGGAACCACCGCCAAGGGCTGCTGACACGTGCCGGTGGGGCGGCCGGGACCCGGTCGCCCCACCGGCCGACCCCGGCCCCCGCATCCCCTGTACATGCGACCAAGCGCTTGCTAGCCTCCGCGTCATGATCTCCACGGTCGTCTGGGGTACGGGCAACGTCGGCCGCCTGGCCCTCCGGGCCGTCGAGGCCCATCCCGCGCTGCGGCTCGCCGCCGTGATCGTCCATGACCCCGGCAAGGTCGGCCGTGACGCGGGCGACCTCGGCGGGCTCGGCCGCGACCTCGGGATCGCGGCGACCGCCGACGCCGACGCGGTGCTGGCCACGGGCCCCCGGGCCGTGGTGTACGCGGCGTCCGGCGACATCCGCCCCGACGAGGCCCTCGCCGACATCGTCAAGGCGATCCGGGCCGGCGCCGTGGTCGTCACCCCCGCCCTCTACGCGCTCTACGACCCGCGCGGCGCCCCGCCCGAGATCCGGGAACCGGTCCTGGCCGCCATCGCCGACGGCGGCGGCTCGCTGTTCGTCTCCGGCGTCGACCCGGGCTGGGGGAACGACGTGCTGCCGCTGCTGGTCAGCGGGCTCGGCACCGACGTCGACGTGATCCGCTGCCAGGAGATCTTCGACTACTCCACCTACGACCAGCCCGACTCGGTCCGGTACCTGGTCGGCATGGGCCAGCCGATGGACTACGAGCCGCCGATGCTGGCGCCGACCGTGCCGACCATGGTCTGGGGCGGGCAGGTACGGCTGATGGCCCGGGCCCTCGGCGTCGAGCTCGACGAGATCCGCGAGATCCTGGACCGGCGCCCGCTCGACGCCACGGTGGGCACCGCGTCGATGGGCGAGTTCGAGGCCGGCACCCAGGGGGCGGTGCGGTTCGAGGTGCAGGGCGTCGTGGAGGGCGAACCCCGCATCGTCATCGAGCACGTCACCCGCATCCACCCGTCCTGCGCCCCCGACTGGCCGGCGCCGCCCGACGGCGACGGGGCGCACCGGGTGATCATCGAGGGCCGCCCGCGCATCGAGGTCACCGTCGAGGCCACCGACGAGCACGGCAACCGGGCCGCGGGCGGGAACGCCACCGCGGTCGGCCGGCTGGTGAGCGCCATCGACTGGCTCGCCGACGCCGGGCCCGGACTCTACGACGCGCTCGACGTCCCGCTGCGTCCCGCGGCCGGCAGGCTCGGAAGGAGACGGCCATGAACATCGACATCCCCGAGGGCAAGGACGCGATCGAGTACGTGTGGGGGGAGATGGTCCCCGGTATCGGGGCCGCCGCCTCCGGCTTCTCGCTGGCGGTGTACGCCCACACGACCCTCGGGCTGCGCGAGTTCGAGGCCGCGCGGCTCCGGATCGCGCAGATCAACGGGTGCGTCTTCTGCCTGGACTGGCGGACCGAACGGGACGGGCGGAAGGTCGAGGAGGGGTTCGCCGACGCCGTGCTCCAGTGGCGCACCACCGGTGCCTTCGACGACCGCACCCGGCTGGCGGCGGAGTACGCCGAGCGCTACGCGCTGGACCACCACGGCCTGGACGAGGAGTTCTGGACCCGGATGACCGCGCACTACAGCCAGGTGGAGATCGTGGAGCTGAGCATGTGCCTCGGGTCCTGGCTGGCCTTCGGCCGCCTCAACCGCGTTCTCGGTCTCGACACCATGTGCGTGCTGCCCGGCCACTGAGCGGCTCCGGGCCGTTCCGCGGCGCCCCGGCGGGGCCGCCGGCCACACGCGCCCGTGGCCGGCTCCGCGTCAGATCTTGGACGGGCCCGTCACAGGTCCGTGGCGATGATCTTCTCGATGTTCCGTTCGGCGAGCGCCGTGATGGACACGAACGGGTTGACGCTGGTGTTGCCGGGGATGAGCGCGCCGTCGATGACGTACAGGCCGGGATGGCCGTGGAGGCGGCCGTGGTTGTCGGTGGCCTTGTTCAGGACCGCGCCGCCGAGCGGGTGGTAGGTGAGGTGGTCGCCCCAGATCTTGTAGGTGCCGAACAGATCGGTCCGGTAGATCGTCCCCTCGGTACTGTTGATCTTGTCGAAGATCGTCTTGGCCATGGTGATGGACGGCTGCTTCCACGAGGCCTGCCAGTTCAGGTCGACCCTGCCCGCCGAGGCGTTCCAGGAGAACTGGGCGCGGTTGGGGTTCCTGGTGATCGACAGGTAGAACGAGGCGTAGGTCTCGATCCCGGTGGGCAGCGGCGCGACCTCGGCGAACGCGCCGCCGGCGGCCCAGTTGTCGATGCCGGCCGTGGGAATGGCCGACTGGACGGTGCCGGTCGGGTCCCACATGTGGTTGGCACGGCCGCACATGACGTTGCCGTTGTCGCCCCAGCCCTTGCCGACCTCGCCGTTCAGGTTGGGCAGCGCGCCGGTGGCCTTCAGCTTGACCAGCAGCTTGCTGGTGCCGACGCTGCCGGCCGCGAAGAACACCCGGTCGGCGGTCACGCTCTTGGTGGCCGTCGTCTCGCCGGTGGTGCTCAGCTGGTCGATCTCCACCGTGTAGCCGCCGCCGGACGCGGGCCGGACCGTGGTGACCTTGTGCAGCGATGAGATCGTGACCCGGCCGGTCGCCCTGATCTTGGGCAGGTAGGTCTGCTGCAGGGACTTCTTCCCGTGGTTGTTGCCGTAGAGGATCTCGCCGATGAGCGCCGACTTGGGAACGGTCCCGTCCGCCTCCCGCTTCATGTAGTCCCAGTCGTACACGGTGGGGACGTAGAGGAACGGGAAGCCGGAACGCTGGGCGTGCTTACGGCCGACCCGGGCGTACTGGTAGCAGGCGGTGGTGTCGAACCAGGCCGGGTCGATGGAGGAGACACCGAGTTCGGCGTTGGCGCGCGGGTAGTACACGCCGTACATCTCGTCGGGATTCACCGAAGGCAGGACGGCGCCGAAGTTCTCCCGCTTGGGCGTGACCGCCATGCCCCCGTTGACCAGCGACCCGCCGCCCACCCCGCGGCCCTGGTACACCGTGATCCCGCTGAAGTCCTCGGCGTCCAGGATCCCGGTGTAGCGGGGGACGTCCTTGTCGATCGGGAACCCGAGGAAGTTGCTGAGGGGCTGCTTGGTCCGGGTGCGCAGCCAGTACGACCGGTAGTCCGGGGTCCTGGTGCCGGCGAAGATCTTGCCGTCCGAGCCCGGGGTGTCCCAGGCCATGCCCATCTCGACCATGTGCACGTCGACGCCCGCCTGGGCGAGCCGCAGGGCGGCGACGCATCCGCCGTACCCGGTGCCGATCACCAGGACGGGCACGCGCGCGCCGTCGGGGATCGAGGTCGCCGCCGGGGCCGCGGCGGCACGCCCCCCGAGGGCGGCAACCCCGAGGATAGAACCTGTTCCAGCAATGAAGCCACGGCGGGATACGCCCTTGGAACCCCATTCTGACTTGGCCATTGAAGCCATGTGACTTACCTCACTCTCGATCGAGTGAGAACATGTTCTACGTACCGCCGGGGCGAAGTCACTACCTACTCGCAAGTAACTTTTGTAGGATCACACAACATCAGCGCCGCATCACGGTGCGTTCATCGCCGCCGCCCGGGGCCCTTCACGACCCGAATCAAGCGGGTCGAAAACTGGTGAAATGCACGGTTTGTGATCTCGGCCCTCTAGCGTCATCCGGTGTGACCCTGTCTCCGAACTCCGGCGAGGAATCGGGCTCCTCGCCGAGCGACCACGGCCCCGGCGCGACGCCGGGCTGGGCGGCCCCGGACGGCGCCTCGGCGCCCCCGCCTCCCGCCGCTGCAACGCCGCCGATGCCTTCGGGTACGCCCATGCCCCCTGGGCAGGCCGTCCCCGCTGGTCAGGCCGTACCTCCAGGGCCGCCTCACCCTCCCGGGCCGCTTCACCCTCCGGGACCGCCTCAGCCGCACCCGCCGTTCGGGCCGGCCCCGGTGCGCGACGCGGACACGACCAACCGGTTCGCGATCGTGGCGCTGATCACCGGAGTGTTCGGCATCGGCCCGGCCGGCGTGGGGTTCGGGATCGCCGCCCTCGTGCAGATCGGCCGCCGCGGAGGGCGCGGCAAGGGGATGGCGATCGGCGGCATCGCCACCAGCGTCGTCTGGATGGTCGCGTCCGTGGCCCTCGTGATCGCGCTGGTGCCCTCCTTCGAAGAGGACGCGGCCGAGAACTCCGCCTTCCACATGTATCCCAAGCCCGGCCAGTGCTTCGACATCTCCGGCGAGGACGTCGTGGGCACCAAGGTGGTGCCCTGCGACCGGCCCCATGACGCCGAGATGGTCCTCTACTACGAGCTGCCCAAGGGGCCCTGGCCGGGGGACCAGGAGATGGACAGGCGCGGCACCGACGGCTGCGAGCAGCGCGTCCGGGCGCGTTTCCAGACCCGCGCGCCGGTCGAGAACGGTGACACCTACGCGCTCCTCCCGCGCCGGGTCACCTGGGCCCTCGGCGACCGCAAGGTCTACTGCGCGATCGCCGCCTTCGAGGGCCGCAAGCTCACCGAGCCGATCGGCTCCCGGGCCGTCCAGACCCGGGCCCTGGACGAGCTGCGCCCCGGCGACTGCTTCACCGAACCCGGGCGTGACTCCGTCACCGTCACGCTCATCCCGTGCGACCGGCCGCACGACGCCCAGCTCACCCACCGGTTCGAGCTGCCCGCGGGCCCCTACCCGGGGGACGCGGCGACGGAGAGGAAGGCCCTCGCCGGCTGCGACGCGCGGTGGGAGAAGATGTTCGGCGAGCACCCCTCCCCGGTGCGGATCGAGCAGTGGTACCAGCACCCCAACAAGGAGTCCTGGGGCCTGGGCGACCGCATCGTCCTCTGCTACGTCACCGACGCCAAGAAACGCGACCTCACCCGTTCCGTCGTCCCCCGCTGACCTCAGCGGGCGACGACCTCGGCGCCCTCCGGAGGGCGCGCCTGCCACCGTCCCGGCCAGGCGCGCGGCCACTTCTCAAGGTGGTCACTTCCCGTAACCGGAGGGCGCCGATTCGTATGCCCATGATTTTGTTTTCGGACGACCGTTCCTGAGAGTTGCCACCGGAACTCATTCGTGTTCCTCTCGGCGGGACATTGTGCCGCTCCCTCTGGCGCGCCTGACCTGCGCATACTTACAGTCCCGCTATGAGCGAGACCTTCCCGGTATATGGGACAGGGCATCTGGGGTCCTGGACGCCGCCGTCATGCAGATCCGCTCGGACGGTTTCCCGCTGACGGCGCCCTCTGCTCGGTGGCCTTCTGTCCCAGGTGAGATCTCAGGGATCTTGAAGGCGCTGCCTGGGCCCCAGAGGCGTCCGGTGTCGAGCGTCGCTGACGCGCCGGACGTGTTCGACGACGAGGTCGGGAACGGCCAGATGAAGGTAGTGGTCATCGGTGGGTGCGACGGTGTGGGAGCTGTTCGTCGACAGCCGGGCCAGGCGCCGATGATGGTCGATCATCGACGCCTGCGTCCTGACGCTGACCACCGACAGCGGAAGGTCTCCCCATGCTCCGGGTGAGTCGGGCAGCGCCTTCAGCAGGGCGGCGGTGCGTCCGTACGCGCTCATCTCGGCCGCCGCCGCACGCCAGGTGGCGGGGCCGTACACGACGGCCGCGTGGTCGCGGGTCGCCCTGGGCTCGCGGTCGTCGACCATCCATGACCCGGTCCGGAAGAGTCCGGCCGTGGCGAGCGCGCGGCTGGCGATCGCCTGGATGCGGGCGGCGGAACCGGCCTTGGCGTCGCGCTCGTCCGCGACATCGAGCAGGAGCATGCCGGCGACCAGGTCGGCGCGGTGGTGGCGCAGCAGGCGCAGGACGTGCCCGCCCCACGAGTGCCCGACGAGGACGTAGGGTCCCCGCTCGCCCGCCGCGGCCAGGAGCGCGACCAGGTCGTCGGCCTCGGCCCGCGCCGTGCGCGGGCCGGACCGGGACTCGCTCCAGGCGTACCCGGCGCGGTCATAGGAACAGGCGCGCTGCCCGCCGTCCGCGACCCGCTTCCGCACATCCGACCAGGTGGTGTTCGAGTCACCCCATCCCGACTCGAACACCACCGCCGGCCCGCCCCGGCCCTCGCAGTGCAGGTGGAGTTTCCGGCCGCCGACGTCCACCAGGCGGCCCGCCGGTGGATGGCGTTCGTCGTCACCGAAGGCCAGCGTGTACTGCGCGATCGTCCCGGCCACGATCAGGCAGAGCAGCCCCGCCGCGCCCCGCAGCGCCCATGCGAGCATCCGCCGCCGGAAGGGACGCCGCTCAGGTCCGGCGTTCACCGTGCGGTGACGGTGAGGGCGGCGATCCGCGGGGCCAGCGCCTCGGCGTCGGGCGTCGAGATGAGCACCGAGCCCACCTTGGACGAGCCCGGACGCAGCCGGATCTCGACTGCGGGGGTGCCTCGGCGGACCGACACCACGCTCCGGTCGGTCACCCCGAACAGGCCGATCTTCAGCAGTCCGGTGATCCACAGCCCGGCGCGGGGACCGATCCGGCGTCGCATCGGGCTGTCGACATACTCCGCCGCGTCGACCTCCGCGCCGGTGAGACGCATCGTGCGCCGCAGCACGAACGGCCTCTCCCACCAGCTGAACTCGATGACCACCACGTCCTGGACGCGAACCCGTGCCATGCGACCTCCTCGATTGTTACCAGAGACGCCAATATTATCATTGATGGAAACAATGTCGGCCGCGGCCGCGGAACGCCCGTACAATCACGGCCGTGGACCTGGGGGTGGGAGGCCGATGGCGGACGAACGGTTGACCGGCGCGCTGCTGCATCCGGTGCGCTGGCGCATCGTGCGTGCCTTCTTCGGCCGCGACCTGACGACGTCCCAGCTTCGCGAGATCATCGACGACGTCCCGGTCACCTCCCTGTACCGGCACGTCGCCACGCTCGCCGACGCCGGCGTCCTGACCGTCGTCGGGGAACGCCAGGTACGGGGCACGATCGAGCGCACCTACAGCCTCGCCAAGGGCAAAGACCATCTGGGCGACGCCGAGGCGTCGGCGATGAGCCGTGATGAGCACCGCATGGCCTTTCAGATGCTCCTGGCGCGCATGGGCGCCGACTTCGACGCCTACCTGGCCCGCGACCACATCGACGTGGTGGCCGACCAGGTCAACTACTCGCAGGTGGCCATCTATGTGACCGAGGAGGACTGGCCGCGGATCCAGCAGGGGTTCATCGACCTGTTCGGTCCGTACCTCACGGCTCCCGATGACCCCGACGACGAGCGCTACCGCCGGATGGTGCTGACCACCGTGCTCCTCCCCGATCCCTCGCCCGACCGGTAAGGAGCCCTACGTCCGGCTCCGCGCCACTGACCGTATGGAGTCCGAGGGGAGCTGACCTCGGCGGAGGCCGCCGATCCGGATCGGGTGCGCGCTGCTCGACCGAGGAACAGGAGCAGGACGGCCATGTGGCCGCGTCGCGCGCAGCCGGATGCACGCGGGTCTTCCGGCCAGGCGCGGCCACTTCTCATGGTGGTCACTTCCCGTAATCGGAGGGCGCCGATGCGCATGTCCATGATCTTGATTTCGGACAGCCGTTCCTGAGAGTTGCCACCGGAACTAATTCGTGTTCCTCTCGGCGGGACATTGTGCCGCTCCCTCTGGCGCTCCTGACCTGGGCGTACTTACAGTCCCGCTATGAGCGAGACCTTCCCGGTATATGGGACAGGGCATCTGGGTTCGGTGGCCAACGCGATCGATGTCCTCAAAGCCTTCGGCACCAGGGGCGAATGGCGGGTCACCGAACTGTCACGGGAACTCGGGCTGGGCAAGAGCACCACCCACCGGCTGCTCCAGACGCTCGCGGCCGGCGGCCTGGTCGAGCAGGTGGCCGAGCGCGGCACCTACGTGCTCGGCATGGAGCTGGTCCGGATCGCACGGGCCGCGGCACGGCGGACCACGCTCGGCGCGGTCGCCCATCCGCACCTCGCCGAGCTGGCCGAGCGCACGCAGGACGCGGTCCTGCTGACCGTGCTGCGCGGCCACCGGTACCTGTGCGTCGACGTGGTCAACGAGGCCCACCACATCATCTCGGTCGTCCAGCTCGGCGACACCGTCGGCCTGCACGCGGGCGCGGGCGGCAAGGCGATCCTGGCCTTCCAGCCGACCGTCTTCCGCTCGCTCGTCCTGGGGGAGCCGCTGGTCCACTACACCGACCAGACCATCCGCTCTCCCGAGGAGCTGGAGGTGGAGCTGGAGTCGGTACGGCGGAACGGCTACGCCTTCAGCGACGGCGAGGTCACCGCCGGCAGCGCGTCGATAGCCGCTCCCATCCGCGACGCCGACGGACGGGTGATCGCGAGCGTGAACGCCACCACCAGCAGTTCCCGGATGCGGGAACTCGGCATCGAGCGTTACCGCGACCCCGTCCTGGAGGCCGCGCACAACATTTCCGCCGATCTCGGTTACGTACGGCCCGGAGGCGCGGGCAGAGGGAGAGGTCAAGAATGAGGCAGCGACAGTGGTGGGCGAGCCTGGCGGCGGGATTGCTCGCCTCCGCCGGCGTCGTCGGCTGCGCGGGCGGGGGCACCGGAGCCGGCGACGACGAGATCAAGGTCGGGCTGTCGGCGGCGTTCAGCGGCAAGTCCGCCTACTACGGCCAGGACTCGAAGAAGGGCGTCGAACTCGCGATCGACCGGCTCAGGCAGACCATGCCGGACGTGAAGTTCACCCTCGTCACCGCCGACGACGAATGCAGCCCGCAGGGAGGCGCGTCGGCGTTCCACCGGCTCGCCGACGTGGACCGCGTGGACGCCATCCTCGGCTCACCATGCTCGTCGGCCACGCTCGGCGGGATGCCGACGCTGCCCAAGAGCGGGACGCCCGCGATGACGTTCGGCTCCACCAACGCCAAGATCAGCCAGCAGTCCGGCGTGGGCGGCAACAAGCACATGTGGCGGATGAACGTCGATGACTCGATCATGGGCCGGCACTGGGTGAAGTACATCGCCGACGCCGGCGTCAAGCGCGTCGCCGTCCTGGCGGCCAACAACGACTTCGGCCGCGGGGGAGCGGACCTCTACAAGGGGCAGCTGGCGGCCGCCGGGGTCCAGCTCACCGCCACCGAGTTCTACGACCTCGGTTCGAGCGACCTGCGCCCGCAGCTGTCGAAGGTCCGCTCGTCCGGCGCCGAGGCGTTCATCACCTTCGCCGAGGCCCCGGACTGCGCCCAGATGCTGCGGCAGATGAAGGAGATGGGATTCCGGCTGCCGATGTACGGCCGCGGCGCCTGCGCGACCGCGGAGGCGGTACGGCTCATCGGCGACCCGAAGCTCGCCGAGGGCGTCCAGGAGGCCACCTACTGGGCGGCGACCGACACGCAGCGGGAGATGCTGGACGCGTTCAAGGCCAAGTACGGGGGCGCCGTCCCGCCGTACAACAGCGCGCTCGCCTACTACGGCATGATGACGCTGGCCGAGGCGGTGAAGAAGGGCGGCAAGGACCGGGCGGGCATCCTGGCCGGGCTCGAGAAGGTGAACTTCACCACCGGCATCGGCCCCATCGCGTTCGACGACCACAACCAGGCCCACCCGAACATGTTCATCCTCAGGATCGAGGGCGGCCAGGTCAAGGTCCTCGACGTCATCGACACCGGCAAGTGAGCGTGCCGGGACGATGAACGGACTGATCGAGCAGCTCATCAACGGCCTGACCCTCGGCTCGCAGTACGCGCTGGTCGCCGCGGGACTCGCCCTCATCTTCGGCGTGCTGGAGATCGTCAACTTCGCCCACGGCGAGCTGGTGATGATCGGGGCCTACCTGCTCCACGCGGCCGGAACCTACCTGGACCTCCCGTACCCGCTCGCCGCCGTGACCACGGTCGCCGCGATGGCGGCGGTCGGCGCGCTCTTCTACGTCACCGTCATCAGGCGGATCCTGGAACGCGGATGGCAGGTGCAGCTCGTCGCCACGCTCGCGGTCTCCATCGTCCTCATCAACCTCGCGATCGTGGTGGAGGGCTCGCTGCCCAAGGTGGCCTACAGCGAGCTTGGCACCCGCACGGTCACGATCGCCGGCACGCAGGTCTCGGTGCAGCGCTTCGTCGTGCTGCTCTCCATGGCGGCCACCTTCGGCGTGCTGATCTGGTTCCTGCGGTCCACCCGCACCGGCAGGGCGATGCGCGCCCTCGCGCAGAACCGCGAGGCGGCGGCCGTCGTCGGCATCCCCGTCCAGCGGATCGGGCTCGTCACCGTGGTCATCGCCAGCTGCATGGCCGGGATCGCGGCGGCGACCATGACCCCGCTCTACAGCGCCCATCCGACCATGGGCACCCTCCTGGCCATCAAGGCGTTCGCCGCCGTGATCATGGGCGGCTTCGGCAACGTCTCCGGCGCGGTCGTGAGCGGCTTCGCCCTGGGCATCGCCGAGGCGCTCGCGATCGGCTACGTCTCCAGCGCGTACGCCGACGTGCTCGTCTTCTCCGTGATGATCGCGGTGCTGCTGGTCCGGCCGCACGGCCTGTTCGGACGGGCGGTGCGGGCATGATCGACGTACGGGAGGAGCCACGGCTCCGCGGCGCCGTACGGGTGGAACCGGCGCTGTGGTGCGCCGGGTTCGCCTTCGCGCTCGTGCTGCCGCTGGCCCTCCCGGTGCCCTACTACATCTCCACGGCGATCACCGCGCTCATGTTCGTCGCGCTCGCGGTCGCGTTCGACATCGTGGTCGGGCGGATCGGCGCGCTCAGCCTGTGCCAGCCGGTGTTCTTCGGCTTCGGCTCGTACGCCGCCGCGATCCTGGCCACGCGCCACGGCTGGTCGTTCGGCGCGGTGCTGCTGCTGAGCATGGCGGCCGCGGTGGTCCTGGCACTCGCCATCGGCGTACCGTCGTTCCGGCTGTCGCTGCACGCGTTCGCCATCGGCACGCTGGGCTTCGCGGTGATCGCCATGCTGGTGGCGCGCAACTGGGTGGGCCTGACCGGCGGCCCGCTGTGCATGACGGGCGTCCCGCCCCTCAGCGTGGCCGGTGTCGAACTGACGTCGCTGACCGCCCAGTACTACCTGATCCTGGCGATGGCCGCCGGCGCGATCGGCGTCGCCTTCGCCATCGCCCGCAGCCGGCTCGGGCTCGCGCTCACCGCGGTCCGCGACGATCCGGTGCTGGCCGGCGCCCGCGGCCTGTCGCCCACCGCGTTCCGGCTCACCGCCTTCGGCATCTCCGCCGCGCTCTCGGCCGGCGTGGGGGTGTTCAACGCCTACTTCCAGTCAGTGGTGTGCCCGGAGAACCTCGACCTGTCCTACACGACCGCCCTGCTCATCATGGTGTTCATCGGCGGGAGGTCCAGCCTGCGCGGGGTGGTGGCGGCGGCGCTGCTCTTCACCGTGCTGCCCCAGATGCTCCGCCTGACCGAGGAATGGCGCCTGGTCATCTACGGCCTGGTCCTGCTGGTCGTCGTCATCACGATCCCCGACGGCCTGGAGCGGGCGTTCCAGGCCGCGGGCAGGCTCGGGCGCCGCCGAACGCAGCCGACCCCGGTGAGGAAACGATGAGCGGCGGGAACGCGATGAGCGGCGGGACACTCGCCGTCGACGGACTGTGCAAGGCGTACGCCGGAGTCAGCGCGCTCGGCGGTGTCTCCCTCAGGGTGGCGCCGGGCGAGATCGTGGGCCTGATCGGCCCGAACGGCTCCGGGAAGACCACACTGATCGACTGCGTCACCGGGCTCCAGCGGCCCGACTCCGGCGCGGTCGAACTCGACGGGCGCGACGTCACCCGATGGAGCACCGGCCGGCTGGCGCACCTGGGCCTGATCCGGACGTTCCAGCAGGTCCGCACGTTCGAGTCGCTGACCGTACGGCACAACCTGCGGGTCGCGGCCCTCGGCCGCCGGCCGCGGTCCCGCCGCCTGGCCGACCTCGCCGGACGCGACCGGGAGGACCGGGCCCTGCGCAGGCGCCTCGACGAGCTCGTCGAGATGTTCGACCTGGGCGCCGTCGTGGACCGGCCGGCCGGGGAGATCTCCTACGGGCAGCGCAAACTCGTCGAGTTCGCCGCCGCGTGCGTCACGCCGCCGCGGGTGCTGCTGCTCGACGAGCCGGTCGCGGCGGTCAACCCCACGATCGGCAACCTGATCCGCGACCGGATCGCCGCGCTCAGCGGAACGGGCACGTCGGTGCTCCTGGTCGAGCACAACATCGAACTCGTGGTGGGCGTGTGCGACCGCGTGGTGGTGCTCAACCAGGGCCGGCCGCTCGCCGACGGCGACCCGGCGCAGGTCATCGCTCGCGACGATGTACAGGAGGCGTACTTCGGTGTCTGAGTCAGCCGCCGGCCCGGCGCTGTCGCTGCGCGACGTCCACGCCGGCTACGACGACCTGGAGATCCTGCGGGGGATCGACCTCGACCTCGCCGCCGGGGAGGTGGTGTGCGTGATCGGCGCGAACGGGGCGGGCAAGTCCACGCTCCTGAAGACCGTGTTCGGGCTGGTGAAGGTGCGGCGCGGCACGGTCGGCGTCGCCGGCGTGGACGTCACCGCGGAACCGTCCGCCGCCAGGCTCCGCCGCGGGGTGGTGATCGTCCCCCAGGGGCGCTGCAACTTCCCGCGCATGACCGTGGAGGAGAACCTGCTGATGGGTGGCTACACCCTTCCCAAGGACCGGGTGGAGGCCGGGATCGGCCGGGCGTACGAGATGTTCCCCGTCCTGCGGGAGCGGCGCCGCCAGGCCGCGGGGAACATGTCCGGCGGCGAGCAGCAGCTGCTGGAGATGGCGATGGCGCTCATGCTCGACCCTAAGATCATGCTCATCGACGAGCCGTCACTGGGCCTGTCGCCCAAGATGCAGACCCGCGTGTTCGACGCCCTGAGAGACCTCGCCGGCCGCGACGTGGCCGTCCTGCTGGTCGAGCAGAACGCGGTGCAGGCGCTCCGCGCGTCCCACCGCGGCCTCGTCGTCGAGATGGGACGGGTCAGCCGCGTGGGAAGCGGCACCGAGATGCTCGACGATCCCGACGTCCGCCGCGCCTACCTGGGACTGCCGGCATGAACCCGTCATGGACCCACCGCCTGGGCTTCCTCATCCCGAGCGTCAACGCCGTACTGGAACGCGACAGCCGGCTCGCCCTGCCCGCGCCGGTCAGCGCGCACCTGGGCCGGATGCCCATGACGCGCGACGAACCGGAGCAGCTCGCCGCGCTGGCCGACGCCGTGCCGGAGGTGACCGGACTGCTCCACCACGCCGGATGCGACGCCGTTGTGTTCGCCTGCACCACCGGCAGCCTCTACGAGGGGCCGGGCTACGACACGGAGATCACGCGCCGGATCACCGCCGTCACGGGCCGGCCCGCCTCGACCACCTCCACCGCCGTCGTGGCCGCGCTACGTTCACTCGACCTGCGGCGGGTCGTGCTGGTCTCCCCGTACGAGCCGTGGCTCGACGAACGGGTCGTCACCTTCCTCGCCGCGCACGGGATCCAGGTCACCGCGACGGCCGGGCCGAGCCTGCCCGACCCCCGCGACTCGGACTCGGTGTCCCCGGCGGAGATCGCCGCCGCGGCGGCCGAGGCGGCCGGCGACGCCGACGGCGTCTTCATCAGCTGCACGGCGTTCCGCGGGCTGGAGGCCGCCGGGATCCTGCGCCGCTCGCTCGGCCTGCCCGTGGTCTCCAGCAACGAGGCGACCTTCTGGGAGGCGCTGCGGCTGGTCGGCCGCGCGTCCGGCGCCTTCCCACCCAACGGATACGAGGACTTGTGCCGGTGACCGAGACAGGACCGCTCGCACCGCTGCGCTGCCCGCGCTGCGGACGCCCAGGCGACCCGTACGACCTCACGTTCTACCGAGGCTGTCCCGACTGCCGTGCGGCCGGGACACCCGTCAACTACGTGTGCGAGATCCCGCCGGAGCGCGTCGCGGCGGGGCTGCCCGCGACCCGGGCGCCGGACGCGCCGGGACTGTGGCGATGGCACGAGGTGCTTCCGGTCGACCCGGAGTACGCCGTGTCGCTGGGGGAGGGCGGGACCCCGCTGCTGCCCCTGCCGCGGTTCGGCGAGCGGATCGGCGTTCCCCGGCTCTACCTCAAGAACGAGTCCGCCAACCCCACCTGGTCGCACAAGGACCGGCTCGCCGCGCTCTCGGTCGCCGCGGCACGGGCGGCCGGGGCGACCACCATCACCGCCGCCTCCACCGGCAACCACGGCGCCGCGCTCGCCGCGTACGCCGGACGCGCCGGGCTGCGCTGCGTCATCTTCACGATGGCCACCGTCCCGGAGACCATGAAGACCCTCATGCTCTCCTACGGCGCCGAAGTGATCGCCGTCCCCGAAGGGGGGCAACGGTACGTGCTGCTCGCGGAGGCGGTCGAGCAGCACGGCTGGTACCCCGCCAGCAACGGGACCACACCCCCGGTCGGCTCCACGCCGTACGGGGTCGACGGCTACAAGACGATCGCCTACGAACTGTACGAACAGCTGGGCGGCCGGGTACCCGACGTGATGGTCCTGCCGGTCGCCTACGGCGACTGCATGTCCGGCCTGCGGCGAGGCTTCGCCGACCTGCGCGCCGCCGGCGCCACCGACCAGGTCCCGCGCCTGGTCGGGGCGGAGGTCTTCACGGCCCTGGCGGACGGCCTCGCCGCCGCCGCCGAAGGCGCCGACCGCCTGGGCCCGGTACGGACCCGTCCCACGGCGGGATTCTCCATCGCCGGAACGCACACCACCCACCAGGCGATCCACGCCGCCCAGGACGCCGTGACCGTCGGCGAGGACGACATGCTCTCCGTCCAGCGCTCCCTCGCCGCGACCGAAGGCGTCTTCGGCGAGGCCTCCTCCGCGGCCGCCGTGGCCGCCGCGACCACCCTCGCCCGCACCGGGCGCATCGCCCCGGACGAGACGGTCGTGTGCCTCCTGACCTCGTCCGGCCTGAAGGACCCGGCCGCGGGACGTGCCCTGCTGCCCGACGTACCGGTCATCGACGTGAACGTGACCGGCGCGGAACGCTTCATCTCCGGACTCGACCGAAGGGAACCCTCTCGATGACCGCTGGTCCGTTCGTCCTCGACTACACCTGGCAGGCGGCGCCGATCCTGCTCAACCACGACCGTGCGCGGGACGTCCTCGGCGAGGCGGGAGCGGACGTCGTGGTCGCCACCTCGCCGGTCAACGTCGCCTACCTGTCCGGCTACTACTGCCTGGCCCACTGGACGATCCTGGGCACCCTGGCGTTCGCCTTCCACGCGCCGTCCGCCGCCGCGGGACCCGTGGTGGTGGCACCGGCCATGGAACTCGACGCGTGGGCGGAGGAACCGGTACCGGGCGGGGAGATCCTCCTGTACGGCAAGCCCTCCCGCACGGTCGGGCGGGTCGTGGGCGCGCCGCCCGAGCAGCTCGCCGGTGACGACCTGTTCATCCACGAGCACGCCTTCGAACGCGAGTCCGCGGCCAACGCGATCGACGCGCTCGCCGACGCGTTGAAGGAACGGGGCTACGCCCGGGCCACCATCGCGCTGGACGAGAGCGGCATCACCTACGCCGTCCGCCAGGCCATCGCCGACCGGCTGCCCGAGGCCCGGCTGATCGACGGCGCCGCGCTGCTCCGGCGCGTCCGCATGGTGAAGACGCCGGTCGAGGTGGAACGTCTCCAGGGCGCCACCCGCATCGCCGGCCGGGCCCTCCGATCGGCCATCGACGCCCTGGTACCGGGCGTCACCGAACGAGAGGTGTGGCAGCGCTACAACTCCGCGATCGCCGCGGAGGGGGCGCTGACCACGTTCACCGTCGTCAACTTCGGCAGGCGCACCGGGCACACCCACACGATCCCCAGCGACTACCGGCTCAGGACGGGCGACGTCGTCAAGTTCGACGTCGGGTGCAGCTACCAGATGTACCAGGCGGACATCGGCCGTACCCGCGTGATCGGCGACCCGACCGACGAGCAGGCCGCCGTGTACCACGCGCTCCTGGTCGGCCAGCAGGCCGCCATAGGCGCCCTGCGCCCCGGCGTACGCCCGTCAGAGGTCTTCAACGTCGCCGTGGAGGCGGTCCGCGAGTCCGGCCTGCCCGGCTACCAGCGCCACCACGTCGGGCATGGCATCGGGCTCGACGTGTACGACATGCCGGTTCTTCAACCCGCCGGCTCCAGCAGCGAACTCGGCGGTGGCGGCCTCGGCGACGAACCGATCGAGGAGGGCATGGTGTTCTGCGTCGAGACGCCGTACTACGCGCTCGGCACGCTCGGCATGATCGTCGAGGACACGGTGGTCATCACGGCCACCGGAGCCCGGTACCTGACCGACCTCCCACGCACCCTCGTATAACCCGGCCAAGGCTTGGTGGCCCTTCCGATGCCCATCCGGGAGGGCCACTCCGCTTCTGAAGTCCCGGCCTACGGTGCTCGCCTGGCGGCTCGCACCTAACCGGGACTTTGGCGAGCGCGACATCGCTTCGCGATCTGCCCGGCGGCGCTCGCCTCCGGCATCACCCCACCGGGCAGGTAACGCGCTCGCGCGGTCGCTGATGCTGCTCAGACAGGCCGTAGGTCTTCGTGTCTCTTCCCTTGACCGGGGGAGTTCGCGCAAGGTCGCGGCGGTATCCCCGAGGCGGGAGAACCAGGTGGTTAGGTGGCCTGCTTGTCAGCGCTCTGGGGTGAGAGAGAAGATGATCGGCTTCATGATCTCGATGGCCTGCTTCTCAGCACCTTTGTAGCTGAGCCCCTTGCCCCGGTCGGTCACTACAGGCGAAGGGTAGTCCATTCCTTCCCACTGGATCGAAACACCCACGTTTATGACCCGGCAGTACATGCGGACACCGGAAACGCTATAGCGCGTAAGGTCACCGCCGTTGATCGGCGCAGCATTATTTCGCTTGATAGGGAAGCTGATGCATTCAGCTTTGAGCTCCTTGACTGGGCGAGAGTCGCCGGTTACCACCATGTCTTTCTCTGTTTTGCTTCTATAGTTTGCTACCTCAGATTTCTCCTCCGAAATGTCCCTCCTTGCCTCTTTGATGTTCTTCATTCTGCTAAGGCGAAGCTCTAGGATGCGCGCGTGGGAAGAATCGAACAAGTTCCATACATGGAACTGTCTGTTGTGTGGATTATCGAAAGGGGCTGTCCAGCGCTTGATTTGGGCCAGTTCCCTTGGAATGGCGCTTTCGACATTCGTTGGAATGTTCGGCAAGGTGCTTACCATTCCATCGGAGTCAAATGTGGCCTTGGTGATGATAGTGCCTTGTCTTGTGGTCGGGCTGGCGGAAGGTGCATTGGAGCTGGTTGTCTGCGAACTACAGGCAAAAGTTGACGCGAGTAGCGCGATAACCAAGATGTAATAGATCTTACGATGACCTGTAGTGGCAGGTTTATTTGGCAAAGTACTCTCCAGCCCCAGCCAGCCCTGATAGAACACCGCCAGCCGCGCTGAGCGTCTCACCGGCTCTTTGGGCGGGTGGTGCCGGGATTGCTGAAATCACGTCACCGACTTGCTGTGCCCCAGCTCCAATGCTTTGCATGTCTTTCAAGACGGATTTCAGATCTGTCTGTTGGGGCCCAAGGTCGGCCTTGTTCTCTCCAAGTTCCTTGCGCAATGCTTCGATGCGAGGCGAGTACCATGCCAGTTGCCCTGTGCGAAGCAACCCTTTCGGGTCGAGAGTGCCGGCGGTTCCTGTTTTGGTTCGGTAGTAGTCCAGACCCTCCATTAGAGCGTCAGCAACTTTGCTGAGTTCTGCTGCAGCGAGTTCGCGAGCCTTCTGGGCCTCCTCGCTACACTTTCTGAATAGCTTGTCGAACTCATCGGTCTTGGATGAGTACATTGTGTAGTTCGCGGAGCCCGGATTCGGCGACGGGTAATTCGTCTTTCGGAAATTCTCGTCTTGCAAGAAGTAGCCTTGCTGGAATCCGTCAGAAAGAAAGATCTCGATCCTTTGTTCCAGGGTTGCCAGTCTTGACGCCAGGGTGTCGATGATCCCAGCGGCTGCACTGATGAGTTTGTTGATCGCGGACATCATGGCCGCGTCCTGGCCATAGCTTGCTTTGAAGGAGTCGGCACTTGATCCGCTGTAGGACACGCTATATTGATATCCAAGTAGTCCGTTGACCTGTTTGGTGAGTTCGTCCACGCGCGGATTGCCTGCCTGTGCGAACGCATAGAGCTTCCCCGCCAGGGTGGACATTCCATTGAAGTCGCCCTTGATATACTTTGCCCAAGTGGGCGGTATATAAGGGCGAACCGCCGGTACTTTTGCTGGAGGAATGTTTGGTAGTGGCGGTGTTCTACGGTTGGGTGTCATGGGTGCCGCTCCTTTTTAGTCAAACTTAAGCGTCGGCAAATCTCCAGGGATGGTGGCCGCCTCGTTGACTGCCTGATACAGGGTGGTGATGTTCTCGTCCTCGGCAGTCTGATATCTCTCGGCGACCAACTGTAGTTTTTCGCCGTGCTGCCATACCGCATCAGCAAGAGCGCCGTGGAGCAGGTCTATCATCTTGAGTGTGGTCTCGAGCATGGCGTCGCTCTTTCCGTCACCTGTGGACGGGCGCTCGAATCCGCCTGCCGGCATGTCTCCCTTGTAGTCGACCGCGACCTTCTGGAAGCGTCGGCCAGCTTCTACCAGCGAGTCGATCTGTGCGCTGAACCCGTTCATTCATCAGCTCCCTTGGTATCTCGTTTCTGTATCCCAGCCTTGAGGATCGGATCCACTACTACGGGCACCCGGCCCTGTATGTAGCGCAGAAGGTCGAAGATGTTGACCTTGACCATCGGCTGGTAGGGGCCCAGTTCGTCAAAGAGGCCTTCGGGGGTGGTGTAGATCGGAACCGCTCCCCGCCCTTTCTCCAGCTCGCGGACCTCGTATTCGACTACGACAGGTCCGTCGTTCCTGTGGGGTTTTTCGAGGACAGGGACGTAGACCTTGTATTCGGACCTGTCCTCCGGAGTCGTATCGCGCCCGCTGGAGTCTGTCTCCGGTTGTGGTTCCGACGGAAGAGGGGGCTTGCCCCTCGCCTGTTCCCGGTGGAGTACCTCCAGGCGTTCGGAGACTTCCTTCTTGGTAGTTGGTGCGAGCGGGGTACTCTCATTTATCAGCTTGGTTAGTTTGGCCATCGAATCTATTCGCTCGGTGATTCCTTCAACGCCTGCGATCGATACTCATGGGCATGCCAGAAGCGGATGATCTGAGCTTCGCTTGCCTCCCAGCAGGACTCTCGGGGTGCCGTGCTCTGGCCAGCAAAGATGACCTTCGCCCTGGCCACTGTGCGTGGTGGTGGCACCCCACCCTTCTGCGATCCTGAACTGGTTCCTCGAACACGATCCATGCATATGGTTCCGGAGTGTCAGCTTGTGTGTCAAGAGAGTGACAACTCATCCGAGGAAGGAATCTCGGCCCGACAGCCGTTACCATTGCGACATTTCGGAATGGCGGACCTGGAGAATGAGGTCCGGCCGATAGCGCCTTGCAGTGACAGCGGCTGGTCAGCTTGTGGAAAGCCGTGGCGCAGGTCGCTGGGCGGACGCCTCTGCCGGTCCTCAGAGACCTCGTTGTTCTGCCCTGCCGGTCAACGCGGTCGAGGTCGTGGGCGCTGATAGGAGGACGGCCGGCTCGGCTGAGAGGTGTCCTCGTGGGGTGGAACCCGGGCGTGGTCCGATGAGTTCTGCCTGCGTACCGGGTCTGCACCGGTGACGAACGAGGACTTCCCGAGGAGGCGGCGATCATGACGGAGCCGAAGAGCCACACCCTGGACGTACCGGGGGCCGTGCTGCACTACGACGTCCGGAGCAACGACTCCAGCGCCGAGCCGGTGCTGCTGCTCATCGGGTCACCGATGGGCGCCGCCGGATTCGGCACGCTGGCCGGGCACTTCACCGACCGTACGGTCGTGACCTACGATCCGCGCGGGGCCGAGCGCAGCCTGCGGACCGATGGGGCGGAGGAGTCCACGCCCGACGAGCACGCGGACGACCTGCACCGGCTGATCTCCGCGCTGGACGCCGGGCCGGTGGACGTCTTCGCCAGCAGCGGCGGCGCCGTCAACGCGCTGGCCCTGGTCGCCCGGCACCCGGACCAGGTACGGACGCTGGTGGCGCACGAGCCGCCGGCGGCACGGGAGCTGCCGGACCGGGAGCCGATCCTGGCGGCGTGCGTCGACATCCAGCGGACGTACCGGCGCAGTGGATTCGGCCCGGCGATGGTGAAGTTCATCCTGCTCGTCAGTCACGAGGGCCCGATCCCGAACGGGTTCGCCGACCGGCCGGCCCCGGATCCCGCGACGTTCGGGCTCCCGGCCGAGGACGACGGCACTCGCAACGACCCGCTGGTGGGGCAGAACATCATCACGTGCACCCAGTACGAGCACGACTTCGAGGCGATCCGTGGGGCGTCGAGCCGCGTCGTCGTCGGCGTCGGAGCCGAGTCCGGTACGGCGCTGGCCGGGCGTGCGGCCGTGGCCGTGGCCGAGCGGCTCGGGACGGCGCCGGTCACCTTCCCCGGGGGCCACGACGGATTCCTCGGCGGCGAGTACGGCGGCATGGGTGCCCCGGACGCCTTCGCCGCGACCCTGCGGGAGGTCCTCGGCGGTTGACGTCCCGGCCTGGACGCTCGGCCGCGCCCCCCTGGCGGGGTCACTTCTCGGGAAGGACGGTGATCTGGGGGGCGCCGGTGTGGGGGTTCTCGCTCACTTCGGCGTGGACGCGGTAGACCTCGGCCAGCAGCGCCGGGGTCAGCACCTCGGCGGGCGGCCCGGCGGCGGCCAGGCGCCCGCCGTCCAGGACGCAGAGGCGGTCGCAGTGCGCCGCGGCGAGGTCGAGGTCGTGCAGGGCGATGATCGCGGTGACGCCGAGGCGCCGGACGAGGCGGAGGGCGTCGAGCCGGTGTCGCAGGTCCAGGTGGTTGGTGGGCTCGTCCAGGACCAGCGTGCCGGTCCGCTGGGCCAGGGCGCGGGCGATCAGGACGCGCTGCTTCTCGCCGCCCGACAGCCGGTCGAACGGGGCGTCCGCCAGGTGCGCGGCCTCCAGTTCGGCGAGCGACTCGGTGATGATGGCGCGGTCGGTGGCGCCGTCGCCTTCGAAGGCGCGCTTGTGCGGGGTACGGCCCATGGCCACGATGTCGTACACGGTGAGGTCGAAGTCCTCGGTGGCCTCCTGGAGGACGGCGGCCAGCCGGCGGGCCAGCCGCTTGCCGGGCATCCGCCAGACGTCGTCGCCGTCCAGCAGGACCCGTCCCGAGGTGGGGCGCTGCACGCGGTAGAACGTGCGCAGGAGGGTGGACTTGCCGGCGCCGTTGGGGCCGACGAGCCCGACGACCTCGGCGGGCCCCGCCTCCAGGGAGACGCCCCGGACCAGGGGACGGCCGCCGATGACGACGGTCACCTCCTCGGCCCGCAGCGTCCCCGCCCGGGGCGGTGCGTCGCCGGTCACCGTGCCGCCTTCCGGCGCATCAGGTACAGGAAGAACGGGCCGCCGACCAGGGCGGTGAGGATGCCGACGGGGATCTCCTCGGGGCTGATCAATGTCCGGGCGGCCAGGTCGGTCAGGATGAGGAACGCGGCGCCCAGCAGCGCGGCGGCGGGCAGCGCGCGGCGGTGGTCGGCGCCGGTCATCAGCCGCACCGCGTGCGGCATGATCAGACCGACGAAGCCGATCGAGCCGCTGACCGCGACGATCGTCCCGATCATCAGTGCGACCAGCACGAACAGTGCCGCGCGGAAGCGGTGCACGTCCAGGCCCAGGGCCGCGGCGGCCTCCTCCCCGGCCAGCAGCAGGTTGAGCGGCCGGGACAGGCCCAGCAGGACCGCCGTACCGGCCAGGACGGCGGCCGCCGGGATCCACAGCACGGTCCAGGTGGTGCCGGCCAGGCCGCCGAGCATCCAGCGCAGCGCCGCGTCGGCGGCCCGCGGATCGTCCGAGGTGATGACCAGGTAGCCCGCCACCGCCGACAGCACCTCGGCGGTGGCGACACCGGCGAGGACGAGGCGTACGGTGGTCATCCGCCCGCCCGAGCGGGCCAGGAGGTACACCAGGACCAGGGCCAGCAGGGCGCCCCCGAACGCGGCCAGCGGCAGTGAGAACACGCCGAACCAGGCCACGTGGAACACCACGACCAGGACCGCGCCGACCGTGGCGCCCGACGAGACCCCCAGCAGCATCGGGTCGGCCAGGGGGTTGCGCACCAGCGCCTGCAGCGCCATCCCGCACACCGACAGGCCCGCGCCGACGACCCCGCACAGCAGCACCCGGGGCAGCCGGACGTCCATCACGATCGTCTCGCGGACCGGGGACCAGAACGGCTCGGCCAGGGCCGGGTGGAGCCGGTGCAGCAGGATGCCCCAGACCTGGTCGGGCGGCACCCGTACCGACCCGGCCGCGATCCCGGCCGTCGCCGCCGCCGTCACCAGCGCCCCCAGCAGCACCAGCACCAGCGGGTACGGGACGCGGGCGCGCAGGCGGACGCCCGTGGCCACCGGGACGGAGGCTCGCGGCTCGGCGGTTCCGGTCACGCGAAGCGGTCCGGATGGAGCTGCCGGGCCAGCGCCTCGACCGCCGCCGCCACCCGTACGCCGGTGACCGTGGACGACAGCGGCAGTACCGCGAACCGCCCGTTCCTGATCGCCGGGACGTTCCTCAGCGCCGGGTTGCCCAGCAGGAACCTCTTCTTGTCCTCGGCGGAACGGTCGCCGTAGTCGTAGATGAGGACGACGTCGGGCGCGCGCTCGGCCAGCTGCTCGAACGAGACGTCGGCGTAGGCCTTCCTCACGTCCGCGAACAGGTTGGTGCCGCCGGCCAGCCGGATCATCTCGTTCCCGATCCCGGCGCCGCCCGCGGTGTAGACGGTCCTGTCGCCGCTGTCGTAGACGGCGACCTTCGGCGGCGCGGCCCCGGCGAGGCGTCCCTCGACCCGGTCCAGGACGGCGCGCATCGAGGCGATCCGCCGCTCGGCGCGGCCGGAGACCCCGAAGATCTTGGCGATCGTCCGGATCTCCTCCTCGACCGTGGCCATGGTCACCGGCCCCCGCGGGCACTCCTCGATGTTGAGGTGGGTGTCGATGCCGGCCTTCTTCAGGGCGGCCCGGGAGCGCCCCTCCTTCTCCTCGAAGGCGCTCTTCCAGCCGCCGTACACGAAGTCCGGCTCGGCCGTCAGCAGGGCCTCGAACGAGGGGTACTCCTTGGAGATCACCTTGACCCGGTCGTAGGCCCGCCGGAACTCCGGCAGCACCCTGTCGTCGAGGTATCCGGTCCCGGCCATCGACCCCTCCAGGCCGAGCGCCAGCATCACCTCGGTCGCGTGCTGGTTGAGCGAGACCGCGCGCTGCGGCGGACGCTGGTAGGTGGTCGTCACACCGCAGTTGGCGACCGTGACCGGGAACCCCGGGGGTGCCGCTCCGGGCCGGGCGCCGTCCGCGGCGCGTTCCGCGCCGCCGCACCCCGATACCAGCAGCACCAGCGAGACCAGCAGTGGCACGAGTGCCGGTGCCTGGCCTGACGAACCCCTGGGCATGATGCCGTCTCCTCTCTGGGGAGATCCGCCCCAGTTGCTTCGAGGAGGCGACCGCGTGAGTCTCCTGGCTCTCGGGTCAACGCTCGTCCCGGCCTTCCCGCCCGGTGTACGGGCCGTGGCCTGCTCGGGGATTTCGCTCGCCGATCACAGTGGCGGGACCGCGCCGGATTCACACCGGCTTCCTCGTTCCGCCGTCGCCTACACCGCACATGGTGACACATCCGGCACGTCCGCAATAGTCGCTACCCGTGCCGTGGGCGGGCGCGGGCGGCGAGCAGGTGTGACCGGGCGGTGAACAACGCGGAGGCCACGTGCCCGCCGGGCCGCACGCCCGGCGGGACGGCGAAGACGGCGCTGCCGGTGTGCTGGATGAAGGCGTTCAGGCGGTCGGACTCGTCCAGCTTGCGCTGGAGGCGGACGAACTCCGCGGGGTCGCGCACGTAGGCGCAGAAGAGCACGCCGCTGTCGTAGCTGGAATGGCCGCCGCCGGAGTGCTCCGGCATGTCCTCGCCGTGGTCGTGGTCCGCGCCCTCGGCGTGATCGTGCTCCGCCGAGATCGGCTCGGCGAGCGCCTGGAAGCCGTAGTCGTAGTTGTACGAGCGCCGCAGCATCGGGACGTCCCGGACCAGTGCCACATGGGAGTCGGCGGGGATGAGCGGCTTGCCGTCCGGACCGGTCTTGCGCAGGTCGGGGGTGGTGAACTCGTGCCCGCCGCTGAGCGGGGCGCCGTCGTAACGCCGCCGTCCGATCGTCTGGTCCTGCGTCCGCGCCGTGGAGGTGTCCCATTTCGGCAGGTCCATCCGGATCTTGCGGAAGACCAGGTAGGTGCCGCCGGAGAACCAGGCCGGCTCGTCCGCGGCGGCCCAGACGGCGTCGTCGAACTCGGGGGTTCCCGGCCGGGGGTTGGCGGTGCCGTCCTTGTGGCCGAAGAGGTTGCGCGGAGTCGAGTCGCCGAACATGCCCAGGAAGCCCTGCTGGCTCCAGCGCAGCCGCGCCACCCCCGGGGCGCGGCTGCGCATGGTGCGGAAGGCGCGGCTGACGGTCTGGAGATCGTCGCCGCAGACCTGGACGAGCATCTCACCGCCGCTCCAGGCCGCCTCCAGCCGGTCCTTGCCGAAGGAGGGGAGCGGGCTCAGCCGCCGGGGCCGGTCGCGTTCCCGCCCGATCCGCTCGAACAGGTCCGGGCCCAGGCCGAAGGTGACGGTCAGCCGGGCCGGTTCGAGCCCGTCGGCGATGCCGGAGTCCGCCGGCACCTCCGTCCGGGCGAACGGCATCGGGCCGGGCGAACGCCCCTGCGTGAGCCGTTCGGCGGCGGCCGACCACCCCTGGACGAGCCGCTGGAAGTTGGCCGCGGCCTGCTCGGTGGTCAGCCGCTTGCCCTTGCGCGGGTCGGTGGTCTCCAGGTCGAACGCCGCGAAGATCGCGTACCGCTGCTGCGGTGTGGCGATGCCCGCCTGGTGCGTTCCATGGAACGGTTCGGTCCGCCGCTCCGTGCCGGACGGGCGCGCCGGGGCGGTGTCGCGTCCGCCCGCCGCCAGCGCTCCGCCCGCCGCGGCGGCGGCACCGGCGGTCGCCGCGAACGTGGTGATGACGGCACGCCGCGAGAAGGGACTTCCCGGCTTTTCGCTCATGAGGGCTCGCTCCCTATCGATCAACCTTCAGGTAACCTGAAGCCTAGGGCCGACCTTCAGGAAAGCTGAAGGTGGGTCCGTCGAAAGGGAAGGAGATCAGGTCTCGTGCCAGGTCAGGAGGTGAAGCGGCCCGCGAACGCGGCGCGCACCGCGTCCCCGACCTGCCGGTGGACCGGGTCGGCGTCCGCGCCGAACATCCGGTCGTCCACCTCGGCCGCCGCCCTCTGGGCCGCCTCCAGCAGCCGGGCCCCCTCCGCCGTGATCTCGAGTGTCGAGGCCGAGCCCGCCCGGGCGTTGCGGTCGCGCACCAGGCCCGCGGCGGCGAGCGCCTTCACCGCCCCGTGCGCGCTCTGCACGGTGATCCCGGACATCCGCGCCAGATCGCTGAACGAGGCCCCCGGCACGACGGCGATGTGACCGAGCAGCCCGAGCCTGCTGACCGTGAGGTCCAGCGGCGCCAGAAGGGCGTTGAGTTCGGTCTCGATCCGGCGCGCCAGGGACAGCAGGAAGATGGAGGTGCTCATCACGGGCGGGCCGGGGCGGACGTCGTCGGTGGTCACCGTCCCAGTGTCCCCCAGAGCGCCGTCCGGCGGTCCGCCCTCTCCCCGCCTGGCGGCCCGCGTTACCGGAGGCTCGCCGAGGAGTGGCGTGCGGCCTAGGCGGCCCCCTGCCAGACGGTCAGATCGAACCGGAACACGCCACGGTCGGCGTACTCCCCGATCCGCAGCTGCCTGACCTTGAACAGCCCCACCAGGCCGGACTCGGTGACGACGCAGATCGAACGGCCCGCGCTCACCGCCTTGAAGCCCAGCGCCGTGGAACGCCCCGTCCGATCCCGGCACACCTGGTACCCGCCGCGGACACCGGCCGGCAGCAGGGTGATCCGGTGGGCCTCGATCTCCATGAAGAACTGGAGGTCGCCATCGACCACGCGCTTGCCGGCCGGGTCGTCGTCGAAGTCGATGGAGAAGCTCCGGGACAGGACGATGTCCTTGTAGTGGCCGATCCGGGTCCCGGCCGGCTTCGCGGGCTTGGACGGCTCGGCGCTCGTGGCCGCGGGCCGCGGAGAGGAGACGGGCTTCTCCGGCCCTCCGCACGAGGCCGTTCCCAGGCCCAGAACGAACGAAGCGACCACGGCGAACAGGCGGGTGTGCATCGACTCTCCCAGAGGTGTCCGGACGTCGACCGCAGGAGAACGGGACCTCGGGCGAGCGCTGCCGTTAATGATCAAGGACGTCCATTATCGGACCGCGCCGTGCCCTCCGTGCCCGCGGGAGAACAGGGACCGGCACGCCGCCGAGCGGCCCGTCAGGACCCGGTGCCATCGAGGGGCGGCCGCCGACCCGCGACTGCCGCTGGAGACGCTGCTCGAACTGCTCGACGACCAGAAGCTGGCCGAACCCGCGGCGACCGACCCTGCGCTGCCCGTCGAAACCATGCACCGGCTTCTGGACCGCGCGGGAGTCGCCTGACCGCGGAGCATGTCCGGCGGCCTCGTCCGGGCGGCTCGACTCGGCCAGGCCCGGCTCCGTCCCGATCTCGAGTTCGTGGCGGAACTCATGGTGGTTCTTGGGTCCGGGGCGTTATTCGCCGGCGGTGTCACACCTCAGTGGGCTGCGGCGTCTATAGGGCATCCATGCCAAATCCTTTCTCGCCAACAAAAGGACAGCCGATGGCCAAGCGCTCCAACGCAGCTGCATTCAGCGTCACGGCCGCATTGGCAGGCGGGCCTCTCGCGTCGCCTCCCGCTGCCGCGCAGCACACGGCACCCATCCGAGAACTGTCCGCCGGCCGGTTCGCCGCTTCGCAAGAAGCCGCCGCCTACTCCAAGCCGAACTGCAAGCACAGGGCCGCCGCGCACGGCGTCCGCAGTTACTGGAGAGAGCGTCCCGACCACGGCTCCAGTCTTCAGGATCGGCGAGGGGTGGGCGCGCGTCCGACCCGCTGATCTCGGGCGGCCTCTCGTGACCGGTGACCTGCGTCGTGCCGTCGCCCGTCCGCCGGAGGACCTGACGCGCACAGCACAACCGGCGCACCACGACTCCGTACTGCTCGCCGATTCCGGAATCCTCCAGCGAGCGATGCCACAGGAAGCCGGTGACTTGGAAGCGTCCTGTCGCCGAAAGTCGGGGTCACTGTTCGAGTGCGGCGGAGGCGAAGAAGATTAGCCCTTACTCTCGCTGTTTCGCCGAATCCTGCGCGGTGCCGGCAGCTGTCCACCCTATCGCTGGGCAGGCGCTTTACAGCAGGGAAACACTGTCCGGGTGTTGACTTCGTGAAGCGGGGACGGCCGATCGGTCGTTCTGCCGCTTAGCGCCTGCGGGGGTGGAGGGCGTCGGTGACATTGTGCCTGAGGGGATGGAACGGATGAATTATCGGAGTTCTGAGACTTCTTCTCTGTACCGAGCGCTAGGTCCGATCGAGTGGGAGCTTCGGGAGATGCGGCGAAGACTCGGAGATCTGCACGCGGCACTCGACCCTCTGCTGGAGCCACTGGCTCCCTTACGCCTGGCCTCAGGGGCGAGCCCGGAGGGCTCCATCACTCCGCTTGACGGTGCCGAAACGGTCGACGAGGCGCTGGCGGCCGCGTTCGCCGAGGCCCGGGAACGATTGCTCGTCGTTCGCCCACCTGAACTGCCCATGGGCAGATGGCTGGACCCGAGCCTTTCGCTGCTGGAACGAGGGGCCGCGGTCAAGTTCCTCTATCCGCATTCGCTGAGGTCCAACAAGCCCCTGCTCGGGCGGTTCCGGCCGCTACTCCGTGAGGGTGCGGAGATCCGCACCACCACTCTCCCCGCCCTTCCCATGCTTCTCTTCGACTCCGCGACCGCCTTCGTCCCCGCGTGGCTCGAGATCAGGCACCGTGCTCTCACCGGTTACCTTGCCGAGTTCTTCGCCGCCGCCTGGGAGCGTTCGAGCACGCTCGGGCCCGAGCCCGTCCGCGGGGAGGTCGCTCAGGAAGTCGAGCTGGCCGTCGCCCAGCTGCTCGTCGCCGGGCACGTCGATGAGACCATCGCCCGGAAGCTGGGCATGAGCGTGCGGGCCTGCCGCAGGTACGTCGCCGCGCTGTGCCGTCGCCTCGGTGCCGGGAGTCGCGTCCAGCTCGGGTTCCGTATCGCGTCTTCGGGCCTCCTCGACGGCCCTCCGGCAAGGAACGATACGCAGTTCGAGCCTGCGCGTGAAAGTGCCCTGCCCCGCGGAGAAGGGCAGGGCACCTGGGCCCATCAGTCCGGTCTCAGGCGTTGCCGTTGATCGCATTGATGTCGTGCGAGTCCAGGCTCCCGGACCAGTTGTCGCTGATGTAGGTACGCATGCACGAATTGTTGTCGGAGTCGGCGGACCGGGCGCGGTGCCCCAGCGTTCCGGTGTGCCCGAACTCGTGGCATCCGACGGCGCGGTACGCGCGGTCCGTGGCGGGCAGCGTCGAATTGTTGAAGGTGATCTGGTAAATGTCGCAGTCGCCGTTGCCGTCCTGCTTGCTGCACCACATCCGTCCGTATCTTCCGGTATCTCCGTACCTTCCGTCCCGGACGTAGATGTCGCCGCCACCGGTAGAGGTATCGATCTTGGTGCGGTCGAGTTGCCCGCGGCCCCTCTGCAGGGCGAGCCGGCCGCGGGCGGTCAGATCCTCTCCCTTGACCGCCTGCTGGTTGTTGTCGGGACCGATGATCTCGCCGCCGTGGCCGGCGTGGGCCGGGGTCGAGGCGGTCCCGAACAGGACGAGTCCGGCGGTCAACACACCGAGCGGGTAGAGGGCCATGCGCATCTTGTCACTCACTTCCTCTGAGCTCAGGGCTTCTTCTGGGGGCGGACCTTGCCCGCACGGATGTCGCGGATCGCCTTTGACAAGGAGTTCTCGAAGCCCTTCGGCGACAGGTGGTGCATCTCCTCGTGCAGGGGAGCGCCCTCCTCGGAGCTCGGCGTGAGCTCGGTACCACTGATCAGGGCCCGGCCCTGTGAGTTGATCAGTCGGTGGTGCCCGGGCGCGTCCTTCACCGGAGTGAGGAAGTAGTAGCCGCGGTCGCCCGCCTTGGTCCACGTCACGTTCTCGTCCTGGAAGCCCACGCCTCGGCTGTCCCAGCCCCACTCGTCCACCGTCACCGTCTTCGGGGCGGCGCCGGAGCCGTTGTTCAGAAGGACCTCCTCGATTTCGATCGTGACATCGCGGACGCGTTCTCGGCCTTTCGGCTCTTCCTCGCCGACCCAGCGACCCGGCCGCACCGAGCGGACCTCACCGAGGACGACGAGATCGGATGTGGCGGCCATGGTGGCCAGGTCCTCGAAGAAATTGATCTCGACGCTGTGCGCGAACATCGTGGGGCGTTCCGCCAGCACCGGCTCCTTGGCCTGCCGACTGGCCGGTGCGTCCGCCCGTCCGGCCAGCTCCACCGTGCGTGCGCTCTCGCCCGACGAGAAGGCCGCCAGCGACAGCACCGCTGCCAGAAGGAGGGCACTCCCGCTCCACATTCCCTTTGTGGGCATTGTTCTCCTTTGGGGGGAAATGATCTGGACAAAAGAAGGAGAACATGAGGCATTCTGAGGAACAAGAGGCCGGCTGCTTCAGGTTGTTCCTCGTGAAAAAGATGAAGCGGTTCTTTTGTTCGGTTGAGGCTTGAGCCCCCTCGAAGTCGTCGGCGTTCGCAGTGCTCGTCTTTCCTTCACGCGTGGTCGGGACGGGTGCCCGACGGGGCGGACGCCGAACCGCAGGGGTTGGCCGCGATCCGTCCGAGGCGAACAGGCCGGTGAAGCTCCCGTACCGGGAAGCGCTCGGCCGCCCAGGCCGCCGGAGTCGGCGCCGACATCCAGCGGCCTGTGCCAGGCCGACAGCTCGCGCGCCTCCGCCGGCCAGGCCAGGGCGGCCGGGATCGCGCGCCTCCTCCCAACACCTCGACGGCGCCGGGCTGGCCGCCCGCTGCCGTGGCGCGGTGGTCGTTCAGGAAGCGCGCGCGGGGCGTTATTCGCCGGCGGTGTCCTTCAGCCAGTCGGCGTAGGTGATCTCGCCGAAGGTTGCGCCGTCGCCCGGCACGAGATCCCGCTCGTTCAGCTCCGCTCCGAAGTAGCGCGCGTGCGGGTCGGTGACCACCTCGCGCGGATCGCCCCAGGCCGTGAGGGCGTTCCGGAAGAACTCGTCCATCCGGGACTGCTCGGGCCCGGCGATCTCGATCGACCCGTTCAGCGGCGAGCCCACCGCGACCCTGCCGACCGTCCGGGCGACCTCGTCGCCCGCGATGGGCCGGAACGCCACCGGCGGCATCCGGACCGTGGAGCCGTCCGTGGCGTCGTCGGCGATGCGCCGGGCGAACTCGAAGAACTGCGTCGCGTGCACGATCGAGAACCCGGTCGACGACTCCTCGATCAGCTTCTCCTGGGCGAGCTTCGCCCGGAAGTAGCCGATGTCGGGTCGCCGGGCGGTGCCCACCACCGACAGCGCGACGTGGTGGCGCACCCCGGCGGCGGCCTCCGCGGCCAGCAGGTTGCGGGTGGAGGTCTCGAAGAACTCCAGTACGGCGGCGTCCTCGAAGGACGGGGAATTGGACACGTCGATCACCACGGACGCGCCGTCCAGGACCTCGCTCAGGCCCTTGCCGGTGAGCGTGTCGACGCCGGTGTTCGGCGCGGCCGGCACCGCCTCGTGGCCGTGCTCGCCGAGCTTCGTCACGAGCTTCGATCCGATCATTCCGGTGCCGCCGATTATCACGATCTTCATGATGAGCCTTCCTGTCCGCCGGGGCTCTGTTCGCCTTCCGGTCGCCAGCTAAGACAGGGCACCCCTCCGGCCTGTGACAGCTCCGGCGGAAGTTCTTGAACATCGTGGTCGCCGGGTCCGAGGTGTCACAGGCGAGGACGCCGTCTTGTCTCTGTCAGCAGGACGTACCCACGGAACGACGGGAGCGGGAACGTGCCGCCGGCAGACACCAGGTACCGGATCCGGGTTCCGATGACCGCTCGCCCGATCGACGAGCCGCACCGCACGGCGAGCCCGCTCGAGCTGCTGTTCGACCTCACCTTCGTGGTGGCCGTCGCGGCCGTCGCCGGGCAGTTCGCCCCACGACGTCGCCGAGGGGCACGCCCCGGCCGGGCTCGCCCCGTTCCTCCAGGTCTTCTTCGCGGTGTGGTGGGCGTGGATGAACTTCACGTGGTTCGCGTCGTCGTACGACACCGACGACGTCGCCTACCGGCTGCTGACCATGGTGCAGATGGCCGGCGGCAACGCCTCTCGCGGCCGTCGTTCAGAGGGGGGACTCCGCCGCGGCGAGGGTCAGGGCCCCCACCAGGGCGGCGCGGTGGCCCAGGGGCGAGGAGCGGACCTGGACGCGGTCACTGATCGCGGGCTGGGCGAAGCGGCGCAGGGACTCGCGGATCCCTTCGAGAAGGGCGTCCCCTCCGGTCGCGAGCTCGCCGCCGATGACGAGCATCGCGGGGTCCAGGGCGTTGCACAGGTCGGACAGGACCCGTCCGAGCCGGCGTCCCGCGTCGGCGACGATACGGGCCGCGACCGGGTCGCCGACCAGGGCGTCGAGGGAGAGGTCCTCGGGGTGGTCGGGCGAGGGGAGGCCGGCCGCGGTGAGCTGCCTCCACACCTCGCCGATCGACACCACGGACTCCAGGCAGCCGCGCTGCCCGCACCGGCACTGCGACCCGCCCTCCTGGACGAGCGTGTGCCCGATCTCCCCGGACGCCCCGTACGCCCCGGTGTACCGCCGGCCCGCGAGGATCAGTCCGGCGCCGATGCCGTGGGACGCCTTGACGTAGATCAGGTCGGACACGTTCTGCCCGGCCCCGTGCGTGTGCTCGGCCAGCGCGGCGAGTTCGGCGTCGTTGGCGATGACCACCTCGTCCCCGAGCCGGGCGCCGAGTTCCCGGCCGGGCCGGACCCCGGCCCAGCCGGCGAGGATCGTGGCCGACTGGATCCGGCCGGTCCTCTGGTTGATCGGGCCCGGGATGCCCGCCGCCGTCCGCCGGACCGATCCGGCCGGGACTCCCGCGCGGTCCAGCAGCCCGGCGACCAGGATCGCCGCCTGGTCGAGCGCGTTGCCCGCCGAGGCGTCCACGTCGAGGCGGACCCTGCCCTCGGTGACGATCTCCTGCGCGGTCGTGGCGAGGGCCGCGGAGATGTGGGTGTGCCCGAAGTCGATCCCGACGATGTGCCCCGGAGGGCGGCGCGGGGACAGCCGGGCGGAGGGCCTGCCGCGTCCCGCGTGGTCGGCGGCCTCGTGCTCGTGCACCAGCCCTTCGGCCAGCAGGCCCCGGACGATCCCCGCCACCGTGCTCGGTGCGAGGCCGGTCCGGCGGCTCAGCTCCTGCCGGGTCGCCGGGAAGGACTGGTTCAGCGCGTCGAGGATCGTGCGCCTGCTGCGCTCGATCCGCTGGTTCGGTGTGGTGGGCACCCGGCCCAGACTACCCAATTACAATGTTGAACACTCTAATTAACTCAGATTAAGAGCGTTGACCGCATTCTCTAGTGAGATCTATGATCACAAAAATCGCCGTGGAGTGGTCTCCGTCACTCCACGCCCGCTCGCCCCCACCCCACACCCCCCGCAGAAGAGGCATGCATGAACCGTGATGCCACGGAATGGCGAAGAAGACGGACGAGACTGCTCGCGGTGACAGCGGCGCTCCTGGTCACGGGAGGGATCGCGGCGGCGCCCGTCCGGGCCGAGGAGCCCGGCCCGCCCGGCGGCCTCGCGGAGGTCGAGGGGAAGGGCACCCAGGTCGTCGAGTCCCCCGACGGCGATCTGCGGGTCGCGATCGCCTCGGTGGACGGACGCCTCACCTATGGCGTGACGAAGAAGGGCAAGACCCTCGTCGGCGCGTCCGGGCTCGGCGTGGACCTCGCCGGACGGCCCAGCCTCACGCGAGACATGACCATCGAGTCGGTCGAGCGGCGCACGATCGACGAGACGTGGAAGCCCGTCTGGGGAACGTCGAGCAAGGTCAGGAACCACGCGCGCGAGCTGACCGTCCACGCCGTCCAGGACGGCACGGGGTTCGAGCTCGACCTGGTGTTCCGGGTCTTCGACGACGGGGTCGGCTTCCGCTACCACTTCCCCGACCAGCCCGGGCTGGGCGCCTACACCGTCACCGCCGAGCAGACCGAGTTCACCCTCGATCCCGGCGCGAGGAGCTGGTCGATCGCCGCGGGCAGGACCTGGTCCGCCGACGAGCAGCACTATCGCGACCTGCCCCTGTCCGGCGTCGCCACCGCCCAGACCCCCATCACCGCCTCGCCCGCCGCGGACTCCTACGTGGTGGTGCACGAGGCCGACCTGACCGACTACCCCAGCATGACGCTGAAGGCGGTACCGGGAGCGCCCGGCCGGTTCTCCAGCGACCTGATCGCCCTCCCTGACGGCACCAAGGCCAAGCTGAACGGCGCGTTCTCCACGCCATGGCGCACCCTGACCGTGGGCGACCGCCCCGGTGACCTGGGCGAGTCCCACCTGGTCGAGAACCTCAACGACCCGTGCACGATGTGCGGCGACACGTCCTGGATCAAGCCCGCGACGTACGTGGGCGTCTGGTGGGAGCTCCAGCGCCGGCACACGACGTGGAACGCCGGGCCCAAGCACGGCGCGACCACCGCACGGGTCAAGCAGTACATCGACCTGGCCGAGCGGGCGGGCGCGAGGTTCGTGCTGGCCGAGGGATGGAACACCAACTCCGGCGGCTCGTGGTCGGGCCAGGACTTCCTGACGCCGCAGGCCGACTTCGACCTCCCCGAGGTGCTCCGGTACGCCAAGGAGAAGGGCGTCGGGTACGTCGCGCACAACGAGACCCGGGGCGACGTCGACTACTACGACCGGAACATGGAGAAGATCTTCTCCAGGTACGAGGAACTCGGCATCCACGCGATCAAGACCGGCTACGCCACCAAGTTCCTGCTCGGCGGGGTCAACCGCAGCCACTACGACCAGGAGGCCGTCCGCCACTACCAGCGGGTGATCGACACGGCGGCCCGGCACCGCATCACCATCAACGCCCATGAGGCGATCAAGCCCACCGGCCTGTCGCGCACCTACCCGAACATGATGACGGGCGAGGGCGTCGCGGGCATGGAGCAGCACAACTACATGGGCGCCAACGGCAACCCGCCCGCGCAGGCCACGATCCTCCCGTTCACCCGGTTCATGGGAGGGCCCGCCGACTACACGCCCGGCGTCCTGAACGTCACCTGGGACCCGGCCCGGCTCGGGACCCGCGTCCAGACCACCTCGGCCGGACAGCTCGCGCTGTACCCGACGTTCTTCAGCCCGCTGCAGATGCTCGCGGACACCCCCGAGAACTACGCCGCACACCCCGGATTCGCCTTCCTCAAGGACATGCCCGCCACCTGGGACGAGACCCGCGTCCTGGACAGCGCGATCGGGGACTACACCACGACGGCCCGGCGCAAGGGCGACACCTGGTACCTCGGTGCGGTCACCGACGAGAACGACCGGACCCTCCAGGTGCCGCTGTCGTTCCTCCCGCACGGCACCTTCGTGGCGGAGACCTACGCCGACGCCCAGGAGACCACCTGGAAGGGCGACCCGCTGCCGGTGGAGATCCGCAGGACGCTCGTCCGGTCGTCCACCCGGCTGTCGATGTCCCTGGTCGCCGCCGGCGGCCAGGCGGTCAAGATCAGGCCCGCGACCGCCGCGGATCTCGGCGACCTGCCCCGGTACGCCCCGCCCCGTGCCGCCTACGGCACCCCCGAGGCCGTGCTGGACCCGGCCACCCAGCGGCTCACCGTGAAGGTTCCGCTCACCAACGAGGGCAGCACCGTCGCCGAACTCCAGGCCCGCGCGTTCATCGACGGGCGCCCCGCCGGTGAGGTACGGCGCGTCCGCGTCGCGGGCGGCGGAACCCGGACCGCCGAGTGGACGCTCCCCGCCGCCGAGGTGCCGGACCGGGACTTCCGGGTCGCGGTCGGCGCGCCCGCCGGCGAACGCGGCAAGCCGGTCCCGGTGGAGCAGACGCGTTCGCTGCTCGGGCTCGTCCGCGACCTGCGGAAGTCCGGGGACGTGACGCCGTCCGCGCTGGAAGTCCTCCAACCCGCGATCAACAAGGCCGAGAGCGAGCTCCGCCAGGGCGACCCGGACGGCCGTCTCCTGGGCCTCCAGGACGTGCGGCTGGCCCTCTACGGTCTCCCCGTCGCCGACGTGACCGCGCAGGCCCGTACCGCCATCGACGAACGGCTCGCCGCCCGGCTCGGCGCACCGCAGGGGCTCTTCTCCCTCGCGCTGAAGGTGCGGCAGGCGACCGAGACGGGTGCCCTCGACCCCGCACTGTCCGGCAGGCTCGCCTCCGAGGTCGAAGCCGCCGTCGCCGCGGCGGTCGCGAACGACCCGGCGCGGATGCGGGAGGCCCTCGGCCGGTTCACGACCCTGGTCGAGGCCGGGCCGATCGCCCCGGACGTGGCGGCCGGCCTGCTGGCCTCCGCCAAGGTGTTCGCTTCCGGCCCGCGGCGGATCGAGGCGGAGTCCGCGCAGCTCGTCAGCGGCGCGTGCCTGCGCACCAACCACCCCGGCTACACCGGCACCGGCTTCGTGGCCTGCCTGAAGACCAGGGACAGCGGCGTACGGTTCACTGCCCCGGTCACCACCGACGGCCTCTACACCGTCCGCCTCCGCTACGCCAACGCCATGGGCGGCACCCAGACCATGACCCTCGCCGGCGGGACGCAGTCCGTGCAACTGCGGCTGCCCACCCAGCCGACCTGGGACACCTGGGCGGAGCACGAGGTCAGCCTCCCCCTCGGCCAGGCCACCCCGCTGAACTTCGTGTTCGGCCCGAACGACAACGGCAACGTCAACCTGGACTCCATCACCCTCGAACCCGACCCGGGCGTCATCCGCCGATAGCCCCTGTTCAAAAGTCCCGGCCCACGGCGCTCGCCTGGCGGCTCGCGCCTGACCGGGCCTGGGCGAGCGCGACATCGCTTCGCGATCCGCCAGGCGGCGCTCGCCTCCGGCATCGCCCCACCTGGCAGTCAACGCGCTCGCGCGGTGGCTGAGCCACTTCGAGACAGCCCTTTAGGCCCACACCACCAAGACCGGTGAGCGGGGCGGCGCCGAGACCCTCGGCACCGCCCCGCTTCGCGTTCCCGGAGGCCGTCCCTCACCGGGTGAGAACGTCGAGCAGGGGTTCCGCCAACGCGTGCGGGCCGGCACCGTACGCGACGTCCTCGGGCTTCGCCGTGGTCAGCAGTTCCGGCGGTAGGGGACGTCGGGGATGCGCGCCTTCCATTCCGCCTCGGTCAGGGCGCCCGCCTTCCCGCAGAGCTCGTCGGCCAGCAGGCGTGGCGCGATGGTGTACCGGACGAACCTGCCGTCCTGACCGACGCTGATCAGCGCGGAGTCGTCGGGGGTGAACGTCATCGCGACGACGAAGTCGAGGTGGCCGGTCAGCGCGATGCCGAACTGGGTGCGGGTCCTGAGGTCCCAGAGTTTGATCTGGGCGGCGTCTCCGGTCCCGTGCGGGGTCGCGATCAGGCGGTCGTCGGAGGAGTGGGCGACGGGAGGCGGGCCCCCGCCGCCCGGGACCGATCCGGTCCGCAGGCCGTCTCCCCTGGGCCGCATGGTCCGCGCGTCGAAGGTGAGGATCCTGCTGGAGTTGGGCTCGGGGTGCTGGAACAGCGTTCTTCCGTCGGTGCTGAAACGGCTCAGCCACAGGTTCCGGGGGCCCGCCTTGATGGCCTTGCCGGAGGGGAACGCCAGCAGACCGGGCGACGGGGTGGCCAGGACCGCCTTCCCGTCCGGGTGGAACTCGACCGAGGTGGGCCCCTCCCGCATCTCGCGGATCACCTTCATGGTGGTCAGGTCCCAGTACTTGAGCACGGCGCTTCCTCGCTCGGTCTGGCGGCGGACCAGCGACCTGTTGCCGGGAGCGAAGTCCAGGCCCTGTGCGAAGTCCGACCCCAGCGTGCTCGTGGGAGGGACGGACGCGGGCAGGACGCCGAGCTTCGCTCTCTTGGTCAGGTCCCAGATCTCGATCTCATCGTCGATCTCACGGTGCCCCAGGGCGAGCAGGCGGCCGTCCCGGCTGAGCTTCAGCCCGACTCCACCGAGCGAGGTGCCCGGCACCGGCAGCTCGAAGCGTTCGGCCAGCGGTGCGGTGGACCAGATCTCGACCTTGTCACCGTAGGAGAGCGCGAGGGTCGAGCCGTCGCGGCTGGCGGCGGTCTCGCCGTACCCGTGTGCCGCCGCCAGCGCGGGCCTGGTGAAGTGCGCGACGTCCAGGGAGCGCAGGACGCCGTCGGGGCTGACGCATCGCAGCTCCGAACCGTTCGCCGAGAACCGGATGGTGCGCCCGGCGCACTCGTCCGGTGTGATCGGGTACCGGATGATGGGCTTGCCGTCGCCGATTCCGGACACCTCCCAGACGGTGAAGCCCGAGATGACGTACCTCCCGTCAGGGCTGAACCGCATTTCCGCCATCGGAGTGTCCGGCGAGCCCTTGAGGTCTTGATCCGGCCCCCTGCCCACCGAGACCAGACGCCCTCCCTGATCGTTCTGCAGGACGGCCCACACCCCGTCCGGACTGAAGCGGACCGGGGCGAGCGCGAGGCCCTCGCGGTGCAGATCGGGAACGGCGAGTCTCTTACCGGTGGCCAGGTCGATCCAGCCGACCCCGTCCTGACCGGACAGCGACAGCACGTTCTCCTCCGGGGAGAAGGACGGCCTGAGGTACTTGCCGGTCGCCTGTTCGAACACGCGTCGGCCGGTCCGGGTGTCCCAGACCGCGACTCCCTTCTCCTCGCCGCCGGGACCGCTCACCGCGAGGTAGGCGCCGGCCGGGCTGAGCTCCAGCTCGCCTTCGCGAAGGTCGCCCGCGGCCGGGTAGCGGTGGCCGTTGCGGAGCCGCAGCCCTGGCGCGTCCAGGACGATCGCCTGCCGGTCCCTCCCGGTGCGCAGCGCGACCGTACGGCCGTCTTCGGAGATGTCCAGCCGGTCGACGGAGGAGGGCGCCGTGTAGGAGGCGAGCCGTCGGCCCGTGTCGACGTTCCACAGGCTCACCCGGGTGCCGGACGCGGCGACCATGGTCCGCCCCGTGCCGTCCAGATCCGATACGTACACCTCGGAACCGGTGAGCTTGACGGCCCTGTTCTCCCACTGGTGCCGCACCGTCAGCAGCGCCGACCACGCCTCGGCCGTGCCGGAGATCGACCACGCCGCCACGGCCAGGCGCCGGGCCAGGTCCGGGTCGGTGCGGCGCACGGACATCGCGAGGCCGGCGATCTGGGCGGAGGCGGCGCGGTCACGCTGGCCGGCGACCGTCTGCCGCTGGTCGATCGCCACGGCGGCGGCACCGACCGCGATGACCAGCAGGACGGCCAGCACGGCACTGAGCAGGGCCCGGAAGCGGCCACGGCGGCGGGCCAGCATCGCCGCGGCCTCCAGGAAGGCGCGCTCGACGACGTTGAGGGTGAGCTGACGGCGTCCCGTCACGGCCCAGGACTGCGCCCGGGCCAGCGCCGTCCCCTGATAGAGATCGCTGTTCTTGCGGCCGTGGCCGTCCCAGAGCCGGGAGGCGCCGACGAGGTCCTGATGGACGCCCAGACCCGCCCGTTCGGCCTCCACCCACGCGCGCAGCCGGGGCCAGGACCTGATCAGCGCCGCGCCGGCGAGCGTGACCGACTCGCCTTCCCAGACCAGGATCCCGGCACCGGTGAAGCCGCGCAGGACCCGCTCCACGGCCTGCGCGCCGGTCTGGTCGTCGGTGAACTCGTCCCTGCGCGCCGAGCGCAGCGTGTCCTCGGCGCGCTCGCCCGGGGCGACCAGGCGCAGGAACACCCGCGGGACCGCCTCCCGCGCCGCCGGGTCGAGCCCCGCGAACACGGCCTCGGCCATCTCGGCACGGGAACGCTCGGCGCGCGCGGGCGTCCGCGTGGGAACGGCCTCGCCCGCGGCCTCGGCCAGGTTCACCCCACCGGCCAGGCGCAGCAGCAGGTCCTCCGATGCCGGCCGTTCGGCGGGGTCCTTGGACAGCGCCGCCGCCACCAGCGAACGCAGCGGTTCGTCGAGCACCGAAGTGTCGGGCTCGTGCGTGGCGACCTGAGCCGCGATGGCGGGGACGGTCTCACCGTCGAAGGCGGCGCGGCCCGTCGCGGCGAACAGGATGACGGCGCCCCAGCCCCACACGTCCACCTTGGCATCGCCACGCGACCCCCGATAGCGCTCGGGCGGCATGTAGCGCAGGGTGCCCTTGACCGCGCCGGTGGTGGTCGACAGGTCCTCGTTCCCGGCGATGCCGAAATCGATCACCCGGGGGCCGTCGGGGCCGAGCAGGATGTTCTCAGGCTTCAGGTCCCGGTGGACCACCCCCGCCTGGTGGATCGCCACCAGGGCCGTGGCCAGGCCGATCGCCAGCCGCCGGAGCTGCTCCGGCCCGTACCGGCCGTCCGGCCCCCCGACGGCCTGCCGCAGGTCCGGGCCCGCCACATACTCGCTGACCACGAACGGGACCGGACCGTCCAGGTCGGCATGGAGCACCTTGGTCGTACAGAACGGCGCCACCTTCCGCCACGCCGAGACCTCCCGCCGCAACAAGTCGCGGTCCCGGTCGCTCACGCCGTGCAGCGCCTTGACGGCCACCCGCTCGCCGCCCGGCCCGTAGCCCTCGTAAACGACCCCTTGGCCCCCCGCGCCGAGCCGTCCATCGAGATAGAAGGCTCCCAGCTGGCGCGGATCACCGGGAAGGAGCGGTGCGACCAAATCCATCCTCCATGCTTCGCCTCACGAAGAAGATCCTGACCCAGGACCAGATAGACGTCCCCGTCTTCTTGGAAGTTCTGGCCGGCCGCCGAGAAGTTCACAAGCCGTGGTCGCGGGAGTGTGTTCGACGAAGCGATCAGCCCGCAGGCGAAGCCGTGGCTTGCCTGGACTCGTGCCGAACCGGATGGACGTAGGTCTCCCCGATGACCGGAACGTCCGGCCGCGCCGCCGCCGCGGGTCTCGCGGATCGCGCATCCGTTCGGAACGGTCACCGGCGCACCCGATGGCGCAGGTGGAGCACCCGGTCGCCCCTCGGGACTTCAGTGATAAGACCATCGCCCAGTTGGTGGAGCTCCGCGGTCGGGGCAGGACGTCGTCCAGGTCGAAGAGGACGGCCTCCAGGTCCTGCCGAGGATCGGGAGCGATGGGGCGCTGCTCATTTGACGGCTCCTGCGGTCAGGCCGGCGACCACCTGGCGCTGCAGGAGGAGGAACAGTGCGATGGGGACCAGCATGATGATGGTCGCGCCGGCCATGGCGCCGGTGACGTTGTACCCGAACTGCGACTTGAAGCCGGCCAGGGCCAGCTGCACGTTGTGGTTGGACTGAGTGACGGTGAGCAGATTGGCGAAGAAGAACTCGTTCCAGATCTTCACGAACGCCACGACGCACACGGTGGCGATGGCCGGTCGCGACAGCGGCAGGATGATCCGCCGAAGGGTGGTGAAGTACCCGGCACCGTCCATGAGGGCGGCTTCTTCGACCTCCGTGGGCAACGACAGCAGGAAAGATCTCATCACGATGAAGGAGAACGGGAACTCCAGCGCCGAGTAGAAGATGACCAACCCGATGCGGGAGTCGAACATGCCGAGCTCGCGCACCACGAAGAACACCGGCGTGGCCAGCCCCACCAGAGGGATGGCCAGGGCCAGGGCGAACATGGCGACGAGGAAGTTCTTGCCGAGGAATGCGTAGCGGGCGAGCGGATAGGCGGCCAGAAACGCCACGGTGACGGCGCCGATCGTCCCACAGGTGGCGTACAGCAGCGTGTTGAGCACGTAGGTGTGCAGATGGATCTCGGTGAACGCGTCGATGTAGCCCTGGAAGGTCGCGGGAGAAGGGAAGAACCCCTTGCCCGAGTAGACCTGCGGGCCGGTCTTGAAGGAGGACAGCATCACCCACACGGTGGGCAGCAGCGACAGCAGCGTGACCACGGTAAGGAAGCCGTAGATGAGCAGCAGGGCCCACGAGCGCGGACGGGTGCGTCGCACGCCACGTCGGCGGCTGTCGGCGGGCGGCGTCGTGGCAGGCGGGGTGGCGGTCACAGGGCTCGCTCTCCGATCCGGAAGGCTCGCCGCACCGTGACGATGAGCGTGGCGCCCAGGATCAAGATCACGGAGCCGGCGGCGTTGGCGTAGCCCCACTGCCCTTGCACGTAGGCACGGTAGGCGTACAGGGCGAGAGTCGTGGTGGCGTTGTCCGGGCCGCCGGAAGTCAGGATGAAGACCAGGTCGAACATGCCGATGTCGACCAGGAGCCGGACGAGGATGACAGTGCCGATGATGTTGCGCAGCAGCGGCAGGACGATGAACAGTTGGCGCTGGATCAGGCTCGCACCGTCCACTTCGGCGGCTTCGAGGAGTTCGGTGGGGATCGCGGCCACCTCCGCTATGACGACCACGACCACGAACCCGATGATGAACACGAACGTGCCGGCCACGGCCCACCGGGCGGTACCGCTGTCGAAAAGCCAGTCATGCTGGCCGCCCGTGACGGGGGCGAGCAGGTTGTTCAGCAGGCCGTAGGACGGGTTGTAGAACATCGAGAACACCAGCGCGTACGCGGCCCCCGAGATGACGAACGGGATGAAGATGATCGTGCGGAAGACCTTCCAGCCCGGCACTTTCATGGCGAGGGTCATGCCGACCGCCACACCGAGCGGTACCTGGATGACCATGGATGCGCCGCAGTAGAAGAGCGTATTGCCCGCCGCCTTCCAGAACACCGGGTCGGAGAACAGCCGGCGGTAGTTGTCCAGTCCGGTGAACGCGAAGTCGACGCCGCCCCAGCGGGAGAACGCCGTAACGGCCAGCACGACGAGTGGCACCAGGAAGAACAGGGCGAACAAGACGAGGGCGGGCAGCAACGAGACGGCGACGTGGCCATGCATGCCGGTAGGGATGCGCGGCCCGGCCGCGGGCTTGGGCGCCCGCGGCCGAACCTTGTGCGTGGTTCTCACAGCTCTAGCTCCCCGCCGCGGACTCGGCGGCCAGGCGCGACAAGAAGGCCTTCGTGTCGATCTCGCCCTTGACGTAGGCGGGCCACAGGTTCTTCCACGCCGCATCGATGCCCCCGGGGCCGTGGACCCGTGCGTGGGGGAAGGTCTGGGCGACCCGAGGGATCTGGGTGACCAGGCGCGAGCTGAGCGGCTCGAGCCCTGCCGCATCGACGGTGGCGGCGGGCACCTTGACGGGCGGGTTGGAGCCCGTCGCCTTGGCCTGCTTGACCACCTCGTCGGTGGAGGACATGAACCTCACGAACGCGCCCACCGCTTCGAGCTTGGTCTGGTCGCTCGTACCCGACACCCAGCCGGCGCCCGAGACGACGATCAGCCCTTGTCCCGAGTCCCATCCGGGGGACGGGGCGGCATCCGTGACGTCGTACAGCCCTGGTGAGGCGTTTGCCGACTTCAGGTTGGTCTTGACGAACCATGGCCCGTTGGGGACGGCCGCGGCTTTGCCGGCCAGGTACTTCGAGGCGGCGTTCTGGAAGTCGCCGGAGAAGGAGTCGGCGTTCACAAAGCCCTTGGCCTGCCAGCCGCGAAGGCGCTCGGTGGCCTTGACGGCGGCCTGGTTGGTCGACCAGTCCTTGCTGGTGGCGATCTCAGAGGTGAGAAAGGCACTGCCCGCTGGTTGCGTGCCGATGAGGTTGGACCACATCAAAAGGGTCGCCCAGTCCCCGTCGAGTGCGATCGGGGTGGCGCCCGCGCCCTTGAGCTTGGCGGCCATGGCCTCGAAGTCGTCCCAGGTCGTGGGGAACGAGTCGTAGCCCACGCTCTTCAGGAGTTTCCTGTTGTAGAAGATCCCGATGGGATCCTGCTGCTGCGGAATGGCCCACCGTTGCCCGTCCCTGCCCGACAACGCGTCGAAGGCGCGGGGCTGGAACGAGGCGGCCCACTTCGCGTCGGCCTTGAGGTCGGGCGCGAAGTCGTGCAGCTTTCCCGTACCCGACAACGACTTGATCTCGGCGCTGTTCAGCTGGAAGACGTCGGGCAGGTCGTTGGCCAGCGCGAGGCGCTGGTAGTACTGCAACCTGGCGTCCCCGGAGCCGGCGTTCGCGTTCTGCAGCGTCTTGACGTGGTACTTGCCCTTGTTGGCCTCGTTGAAGCGCTGCGCTGCCTCGAAGTTGAACTGCAAGAACGGGTCGGTGGCAGACTTCTGGCAGGTCGCACAGGTGATCTCGATCTCTCCGGCGGCGTTGGTCGACCCGCCTTTCGAGGTTCCGCAGGCGCCGAGAACTCCCGCCATGAGGACGGCGGTCGTCGCGGCGGCGACGGTCTTGGTGATACGCATGGTCCGCCTCGCTTCTTCGTACGGGGTGGTTGGGGTGTTACGAGGAATGCAGGCCGAGCGCCAGCGCGCTCCAGTGGCGACCAGTCAGTAACCGACGATCTTCGGCCAGCGCCGCTCGACGCCGGCGGCGTCCAGTTCGGCCTGGAACTCGTCGAGCAGCTTGTCGTCGGCGCGGACCTGGGAGGGGGTGACGTCCCGGGCCGCGCAGAAGCCGATGAGGTGGCCGTCGACCTCGCCGATGTTCCACTCCACCAGGGGCATCCGGTAGGCACCGTTGGTGATGTGGGTCGTGCCGATGTTCTTCGCGCCGGCGAGCAGGTTGGTGACCCGCACCGGAATGAGTGCGCCCAGGGGCAGCTCGAAAGGGCAGCAGCCGATGTCGATGTAGGAGTCGCCGCCGGTGGAGGGATGCAGGTCGATGCGGTACATGCCGACCCCGACGCTGTCGCGGTGCTGCACGGCGCCGCGGTTCCCGCGGACCTCCAAGGAGATCTCCTGCTCGACGATCGTGTGCTCGGCCACGATGCGGCGCGACTCGCGGATGTAAGGCGCCTTGGCCAGCCCGTCGGGGCTGTCGCCCAGCACATCACCACGCAGACGCAGCCCCGGCCAGCCACTGCCGCCATCGGGACGCGGAGCGGCGGTCTGCAGCCAGTACAGCAGGCTCAGCGACAGCTCACGGGCCCGCTTCAGGTGGAACTCGACCTGCTCCGCGGGAACATCGAAGACGGGACCGTCCCAGTAGTCCACCTGCGGCCAGTTCACCAACGTGATGTCGGACTCGTAGGCATCGGGCAGGAAGTTCTGGGCCGCCGCGATGCGGCGGAAGGTCCACAGGTTGCGGTCCATGCGCCCCACCCGCTGGTCCGCGTAGTCCGGACGGATGAGCGTGTGGTCCTCGACGGGGTTCGGGAAGAACGTGTGGTGCGAGGGCGCGAGCGTCTTGGGATGGGGCGTGGTCAGCGACAGCCGGCCGCCCGGCGAGTCCGTCGCCGAAGAGGTCAGGAAGTATTCGTAGCTGTCGGGGCGCGCGATCGTGAAGTCCTCGCCCTCGACGTGGTCGAGGGCGAAGCACACCGAGATCGGCTGCATGTTGAGCGGGGCCGGCAGTTCCGGAGCGTGCGGTTCACCGGTGACATCCCGCGACTCGGCGCCGGTGACGTACTCGACGCCGGCCAGCGGCAGCAGGTCGCCGGTCTCCGTCGCATCGACGAACCAGGTGGCGCCCACCGTCGTAAGATCACCGGTACGTCGATTGCGTAGAGTGATCGACTCCAGCGTGTCGGGGTCCGTGTTCGTCACGGACACCGGCTCGTGCTCCATCAGTACCCGGATGCGCCCGGACGCCCGGTGCGGCGCGATGAGAGCCTCGATGACGGCGAGGGAGACGCGCGGCTCGTGGCAGAGGTCGGAGACCTTGGCGGAGCCGGGATTGAAGGCCACCGTGCGGCGGGCCGCCTCGGTCAAGGGGTAGTGCCGGCGGTAGTAGGAGCGAATGGCGCCACGGAACTCACGGTAGGTGGCTGTGCAGCCGAACTGCTCAATCCACACGTGCTCGTCGGGGGGGACCCCCTGGGTCGTCAGGACGCCGCCAAGCCAGTCGGTCGGCTCGGTCAGGACGACGCTCACGCCACGTCGCGCCGCCGCCAGTGCGGCCGAGACGCCGCCCAGACCGCCGCCGACAACGAGAAGTTGTGTCTCAATCTCGGTCATGCCGAGATCTCACCATTGGAAATGCGCCGGTAACATGGCCAGAGTGAGCAAGCCTGTGTCTGGAATTGATACCGCCTCCCGGCGCCTGAGAATCGTCAATTCCGTGGTCCACAGCGTCGTCCACCCCCCCGGCTCCCAAATCGGGCCCCGCGTGCAGGGCCATGTTCAGCTGATGCTGATCCATGCCGGAACGATGGTCGTGCACGTAGACGACCGCGCCCCGTACGCCGTCCCCGCGGGGCAGATGTGCATCCTGCTGCCCGGGCACACCGAGGTGATCGGCTTCGCCGAGGGCGCCGAGACCCGCCAGACGCTCGTACGCGGTGACCTTGACGAGCTCACCCCACAGATGAACCGGTGGCTGGAGGCAGTGCGCCCGACCAGACCGTTGTCCTCCGCCCTGACGTACATGGCGCGCGAAGCATTGATCACCGAACAGACCCGCCTCACCGCCCAGGGCGCACTGGTCGACGCGCTGGCCACGGCACTGCTGTGGCGCTTCATCGCCGAGTTCGAGAATCTGCCCGCCGCACTGCCGGCGCCCATCGAGGACGCCCGGCTGTTCATCCACCGCAACGTCCAGAGCGACATCGACCTGACGGCCATCTCCGCAGCCGCGAGGGTGAGCCCTGAGCACCTGGTGCGCTTGTTCCGTCAGCACATGAACACCACACCCATGCGCTACCTGTGGGACCGACGCGTCACTCACGGCATCGAGCTGCTGACCAGCTCGGGGCTGCCGGTCGGATCGATCGCGGCGTGCTCGGGCTTCAAGACGAGCTTCCATTTCGCGCGCAAGGTCAAGGAGGCCACCGGCCTGTCACCGACGGCGCTCCGCGCGTGCAACTGGTCCCAGCACTCAACGGACGCCAACGACGACCATCGACCGTCCCAGGCCGCTGCTCGATCCCAGGAGCGCGGAGAGGCGGGGGGATGACCGGACGGTCACTTGCCTGCACCTGCGGTGCGGCACACATGAGCAGTGGGTGTCCCACGTGATCGTCCCGTGTATGTTCCGGATCTTGATTTCCTGATCCCGGGGAGCCACCGCGTTGGCGGGGCAACTGTCGCCCTTGTGGTTCGTCGGCGCTGGTCAAGTCGGCGGAATATGCCCTTCCGCTTGGAGGCGCGCATGAGTCTCAGCGCGGACGGAGTCCAACCTGCCACGGTCATAACCGATCTTGTCCAGGTGGAGGCGTGCCCAGGTCAGGACTTGCGGGGTGGCGACGACCCAGAGCCTTTCGAGCGCTGCGGCTGCCTTCCTGCGCCGTTGGCGTGTGCTCCGTTCAGCCAACGGTCCTGGTAGGGGGTGCACGCATCGGCAAGCGCTCGGATATGCCGGGTGAAGTCCTCGCTGTCCACGGGCTCCGGTGGGCCGAACGGTTGACGCCGGCCAGCCATGAACCGGATCTGACCGAACGCTACGTCCATGAGGTAGCAGACTGCCTCGTCTGCGGTCGGTCTGCTTCTTCGCACGCGGCTGCCTCTCTGTTGATATCAGCCATCCTCACAGTCCCGGCCCTACTTCACATGCCTGCCAGGGGTGAAGTGCTCGTTCGCGTGAACGGCGAGAACTGGCGACAGAGCTTTTCGTGCGAATGGGTACGCCGAGACCATCGCACGCCCCGGGCACACGCCTGCGCTTCGGCCTCTGGAGCGAATTCGTCACGGGCCAGCTCGCACTTCCCACCGATACCGCCCCACTGCGTTGACCCCCAAGTGGCCCGCCCAGGCCGTACGAACGGCAAGAAACGTGAACCACAGGTCTCATACCGCCCGGCCCCCACATGCCCTGCTCACAGCAGGCGCGTTTTACTGCACGGCCGGCGCGTCGCCCGCACCGGCCCCCGCGGGTCCGTCGACGCTCATCGACCTGGCGTGGGCGCGGTTCACCTCCGTGAGCCGGTGAACAAGCGTGATCAGAGCGCGTAGCTCCTGGGAGGACGCCGCCGCTATCGTTTTCGACGCCGGCGATCACGACCGCTTTCGGTCGGCGCAGGGGTGACCACCCGCAGGTCTGCTCGGCTTGTCCTGGGGCGATGGCTGCGGGACGATTTGGCATTTCAACCCCTGAGGACCGTCACCGTAGGCGCTGACCTTCCCGGAGCCGGTGCGCCTACCGGAGGCATATTCGTACATTGGCTTCCTGGTTGGCTGTTGGTCCGGATGGTGGCGTGTGCTGAGTGACCGCCGTGAGTTGGGTGGCGCGGGTGCTGTCCATCTGTATCTGAACTCTCGCCGCATGTCTTCGAGATCCGGCTGTGTGACGATAGGCCGCATGACGCCGACTCGACAGGGCCATGCCGCGTAGGCGGCCATCCCGCTTGCGCGCCGAGATGCTGCTGGACCGGCATCGCAGCAACTGCTCGGAAGAGGTCTCGTGGTTCCCGGGCATGTCCGTACGAGGCCGGTTGGTCCTGGCCAGATTGGAGCACACGCGGCTGCATGCCGGAGAGGCGAGCGAAGCATGGGAAATCTGGGCCCATGCGGTTCGGCAACCTGAGCACCGCCTTTACGCGGCGCCGAGTGCCTCGTATCTCCCAGGTGTCCATGCCTATGACGCTGGTTATGACCTGACGTTGCCTGACTACTCGGTTGGTCCCTGGGACTGCAACAACCCGTACCGCGCTCGGGAAGTGCTGGAGATCGTGGCGTGCGCGCTCCCTCGTCGAGATGCGCAGAGGTTCCGGCGACGGCTGGGGGCGCTTGACGAACTGTGGTGATCCGGCGGTGGCGCGCACCCCGTGACCACCGTCAGCCGGGGAGCTGGCCGGCGGCTGCGCGGTGCGCGGCCGTCCGGGCGGTGACCTTCGGGACGGCGGAGGACGGGAGACCGTTCTTCACCAGCGGGGGAGGGGACTTCTCCGGCTCGGCCTACGCTCAGGGCTGGAAGCGGGCGCGGACGCTTGCGCTGACTCCTGATCAGTTGGGGCCGCCGTTGGCGGCTCGGCCGTACGATCTGCGCCATGCGGTGGTCTCGCTGAGACTCAACGCTGGAGTCCATGCACCTGAGGCGGGCGAACGGTTTGGGCATGGTGTTGACGTGATGCTCCGCGTGTACGCCAAGTGCATCGTCGGTCAACGGGACGTGGCCGACCAGCGCATCGAGGACGCGTTGGCGGCGTGTGATCACCTGCCGTGGGAGGCTCCGGAATCACTCCGGGGCCTCTCCGTTTTGGTGTGCTGACCTGCGGCGATGCGGCCAAGATCATTCCGTGTACGTTCCGGGAACGGGTCTACGCGGCTGCCCAGGTTGGCGCACGGCTGCGTACGGTTGCGTCCACGGAGGTGGTGTACGAGTTTGACCAGGTCAAGTGGCATGGCGTCGTGACGTGAGACGGCCACCGCGTGAATCCTTCGTATCGACCAAGATCAGAAGGAGAGGAACGCGATGGCCGCCGACAACAGTGTGGACCCTGGGAGCTGGCTGGCCGAGCAGATCGGCGCGTGTGAGCCCGATGTGTTGCGGTCGCTGGTCAAGACGATGGCCGAGGCGCTGATGAGCGCGGAGGCCGGCGCGGTCTGCGGCGCCGGCTACGGGCAGCGCTCGGACGGGCGGGTCAACCGGCGTAACGGGTATCGCTCCCGAGACTGGGACACCCGCGCCGGGACAGTTGAGCTGGCGATCCCGAAGCTGCGGACGGGGTCCTACTTCCCCGAGTGGCTGCTGGAACGCCGCCGCCGGGCCGAGCAGGCCCTGGTCAGCGTGGTGGCCACCGCCTAACTGCTCGGGGTCTCGACCCGGCGGTGGACAAGCTGGTGGAGCAGATGGGCATCAAGGGCATCTCCCGCAGCCAGGTGTCGGAGATGTCGAAGGTGCTGGACGCGCAGGTGGCCGCGTTCCGTAACCGTCCGTTGGAGGCCGGGCCGTATGCGTTCGTGTGGGTGGACGCCCTGACCCAGAAGGTCCGGGAGGGCGGCCGGATCGTGAACGTGCACGTGCTGGTGGCCACCGGTGTGAATGCCGACGGGCACCGCGAGGTCCTCGGCGTCGAGGTCTCCTCGGCCGAGGACGGCGCCGGCTGGCTGGCGTTCCTGCGCGGGCTGGTGGCCCGCGGCCTGTCCGGGGTCCAGTTGGTCATCTCCGATGCGCACCGCGGCCTCGTCGAGGCGATCGGATCGACGCTACCGGGGGCGTCCTGGCAACGCTGCCGGACGCACAACCTGCGCAACCTGCTGACGAAGGTGCCCCGGTCGGCGCAGCCGTGGGTGGCGACGCTGGTGCGCACCATCTTCGACCAGCCCGCCGCCGAGGAAGTGGCCGCCCAGCACGCCCGGGTCGTCGACTCCCTGAACGCCAAACACCCGGACGCGGCTGAGCACCTGGACGAGGCCAGGCCCGATCTGCTGGCCTTCACCGGCTTCCCTCGGCAGATCTGGCGGCAGATCTGGTCGAATAATCCCCAAGAGCGGCTGAACAAGGAGATTCGCCGGCGCACGGACGTGGTCGGGATCTTCCCTGACCGCGCCGCGATCGTCCGGCTGGTCGGGGCGGTGCTGATGGAACAGACCGACGAATGGGCCGAGGCCCGCCGTTACATGGGCCTGGACTTCCTCGCCAAAGCTCGCCTGCGTGTCATCGAAGACACGCCCGAACCCAAGATCGACCAGCGAGAACTCACCGCTTAACCTGCAGAAACAGGATCACGCGGAGATCAACTCATACACCACTCCGCTGGACGTGACCCATCGGACTGCGCGTTCATACCCCTCATCAGCGGTCTGCCGATGCCTTCGAACCTGGTGGCATCACCTTTTCGATCATGGATCCACTGGGGGGCGAGAGCCATGCCAGATCCAAAGGCCGGGGGCCCGTCTCCGGGCCACGAAGAAAGTAACGGGGGGCCAAGTCTGTCAGTCATGGTTGCGATGATGCGTTCTGGACGGACCTCGCGGTCGAGGGTGGAGGTGGCGAGATGGAACGCCGACAGTGGCGACCGATGCTTGAGCGATGGAGCGAGGACTGGATCTCGGCGCGCAGGTCCGGTCCGGGCCCGCCGCTGGACGAGGAGGTCGTCCGCACTGGCTGGCTGGGGTTCGAGCCGGCGACGCCGGAGCGGATCGCGGAGGCTCAGGAGCGGCTGGGGTGCACATTGCCGCCTTCACTCCGCGAGTTCTTCCTGGTAACCGATGGATGGCGAGATGCAGGCCCTTTCGTGTACGGGCTGGCCGGGACGGGCGAGATCGGATGGCTGCGTGATCTGGACGCCCACTGGATCGACAGCTTCGGGGAGGCCTACGACGACGGCGCGGACGATGAGTGGGCGGTGTCGCCGCTGCTGCGTCGTTCCCTGCAGATCTCCACCGACGGCGATCTGACGGTTCTGTTCCTGGATCCGGAGGATGTCAACGAGGCTGGTGAATGGGCCGCTTACCAGCTTTCGTCCTGGTCGGGTATGGGGCCGGAGCGGTACGAGTCGTTCCGGGAGCTCATGTACGACCTGTTCGTGTCCGTCCATCGACTGGAACGGCCCCAGGGCACTACGCGGCGCGAGCTGGAGGCCGAGGTCGAGCAAGCGCGGCTGGCGGCTCTGCACGGCGAGGTCGACGGGCCCCTGGAGACCTTTACCGAGGCCGCACGTTTCGGCCACGAGCAAGCCGAACTGATGCAGGTTCAGATGCAGATCATGCTCGGCGAGATGCACGCGCCCAGCCGCCTGGCACCCCCGGCCGTCGGCAGGGAACCGCTCACTCGACATCCGATGTTCGAGCGCGAGTTGCTACCGCTGCTGCTGACCGAACAGCTCCGGTCGGAGGTAGGACTCCCCGTCTCGCAGAACGTGATCCGCTCCCCAGATCACCACAAGCACCCGCCGGCGCAGATGCTGCCGCTGCAGCAGATGATCGCCGACTACCGGGCGAAGACACGCAGGACAGACTTCCGCCTGGACTTCGGCGAACCGACCTTCGACCGGGCGGTTCAGACCGTACTCGGCCGGCTCCGGCAGGCCCCTGCCATTCGCGACCGGGAAGGCTTCGTGCAGCCCCGGCCGCGTAGCATCTACCCGTTCCCCACGGTGGGCGAGTCGATGCTCCCCGTCCACAGCGTGGGTCCGGCCGCGCAAGAGGCCCTCGACCAGGCATGGCAGGAGCTGCGAGCCGCAATCCCGCTGTGGCGGCCACTCAGCCACGACCACATCGCCCCCATCATCTTGCGTGCCGATCCACTCCTCACCCTGATGATCACTCCTGAACGCGGGCGAGAGATCCTCGCCATTCCTCGCTCCGGTCAGTAAGGACGACGCCCTCAGGTAAGGACGGCGCCGGAGGCAACAGGGAGCATCACGAGACCTTGATCTTGTCGCCGGACACTGGCGCAGTGCCGTTACAGTCTGGCCGAGCCAACTTCCTGCTTCTCTGGCCAGTGTGGTCGCTCACCAGCACCCTTTGGCATGGGTGAGACTGTCCGGCGGTTCTGGGCAACGGCCGGAGTCAGGGCCACGCGGGGCTTCGTCGACTTAGTGACTGTTGCCGACCATCGAGCGCCCGAGGGCTGGTCTGCGATCCATGTCTTGGAGGCGAAGGGGTGCCGGTTGTCGCTGGGTTGGTTCCGGCGAGCGAACATGGAGCCACGTGGGGTGACGTAGTGGGGCATACCTGGCGTCGTGTGACTGGGTGGTCACTGGCGTTTTCGCAGGTCAGAGGTGGCGCGCCCAGAGGGATTCGAACCCCCGACCGTCGGTTTAGAAGACCGATGCTCTATCCGGCTGAGCTATGGGCGCCTGCTGGGTGCTGAGTGTAGAGCGCGGACCGTGGTCTTCGCACGGGTGTATCCGTGAAGGCGTGCCTGGCTGTGGGCCTGAACCGGCCACGGAGGAGTCGGGAAAGCCATATCTTCTTAGCCGTGGCGGTCAATGTTGAGATGCCGCTCTCCGGTGGGGATGTGACGGAGGGCATCGTGCGGCTGGGTGACACCGTGCGCCGGCCGTACCGGGCGCACACTCCGGCGGTGCACGGGTTGCTGCGGCATCTGGAGATGGTGGGGTTCGACGGGGCGCCGCGGGTGCTCGGGGTGGACGAGCTGGGGCGTGAGGTCCTCAGCTGGGTGGAGGGGGAGACTCCTCCGCGGCCTCTGCCCGGGTTCGCGGTGACCGATGAGGCGCTGGCGGGCGTGGCGGGGCTGCTGCGGCGCTACCACGAGGCGGTGGCGGGGTACGAGGCGCCGCCGGACGCGCCGTGGGACATGGCGGCCTCGCGGCTGGACGGGGAGCCGGAGCTGATCGGGCACTGTGACGTGACGCCCGAGAACGTGGTGTTCCGGCACGGGCGGCCGGTGGGGCTGATCGACTTCGATCTGGCGCGGCCGACGACGCGGTTGTACGACGTGGTGACGACGTTGCGGCACTGGGCGCCGATCGCCGATCCGGGTGACCGGGACTGGCGGCTGTGCCGGGTGGACGTCGGCAGGAGGCTGCGGCTGTTCTGTGACGCCTACGGGTTGGACCGTGACATGAGGCGGCAGGTGCTGCCGGCGGCGCGGGTGCGGTTCGAGCGGTCGTACGAGGCGATGCGGACGCGGGCCGAGGTCGTCGGGGGAGCGTGGGCGCGGATCTGGCACGGGGGCGCCGGGCCGCGGATCCGGCGGGCGCAGGACTGGCTGGACCGGCACTGGGACGAGCTCGATGCGCGCCTCGTCTGACACGGCGCGGGGCCTGCTGCTGGGGGTCGCCCTGGACGCGGTCCTGGGGGATCCGCGCCGGGGCCATCCGGTGGCAGCGTTCGGGCGGGTCGCGAGTGCTCTGGAGAAGGTTCTCTACGCCGACTCGCGTAGCCGGGGCGTCCTCTACGCGGGGGTGCTCGTGGGCGGCGCGGCCGGGGCCGGTGCGGTGGTCGAACGGCTGACCCGGGGGCGGCCTGCGTGGCGGACGGGGGCCACCGCGGTCGCGACCTGGGCGGTTCTGGGCGGGACGTCCCTGGGACGGGAGGGGCGGGTCATGGCGCGGCTCCTGGAGGAGGGCGACCTCGAGGGGGCGCGGGGGCGGTTGTCCCATCTGTGCGCCCGTGACCCGGCGGGGCTGGACGCCGCGGCGCTGGCGCGCGCCACCGTGGAGTCGGTCGCCGAGAACACCTCGGACGCGGCCGTGGCGCCGCTGCTGTGGGGGCTGGTCGGGGGAGTGCCGGGGCTGCTGGCCTACCGGGCGGCCAACACGCTGGACGCGATGGTGGGTTACCGGAGCCCGCGGTACGAGAGGTTCGGGTGGGCTGCGGCCCGGCTCGACGACGTCCTCAACTGGGTGCCTTCGAGGGTGACGGGGTTGCTGGTGGTGGTGTGCTCGGGCCGGAGCGAGGCGTGGCGGGTGCTGATGAGGGACGGCGGGAACCATCCGAGCCCCAACGCGGGACGGTGCGAGGCCGCCTTCGCGGGCGCTCTCGGCGTGCGGCTGGGCGGTGCCAACGCCTACGGGGGTCGGGTCGAGCGGCGTCCCGAGATGGGGGACGGGCGGGCGCCCGAGGTCCGGGACATCCGGCGGGCGGTGCGGCTCTCGGCGATGGTGACCTGGGCGGCGGGGGCGCTGTGCGCGCGGTGAGCGGGGCGCTGCTGGTCGCGGGGACGACCTCGGACGCGGGCAAGAGCGTGGTGACGGCGGGGCTGTGCCGCTGGCTGGCGCGGCAGGGCGTGAAGGTGGCGCCGTTCAAGGCGCAGAACATGTCGCTGAACTCGATGGTCACCGCGGACGGCGCGGAGATCGGGCGGGCGCAGTACACGCAGGCCCTGGCGGCCGGGGTGGAGCCCCGCGCGATCATGAACCCGGTGCTGCTCAAGCCGGGCAGCGACCGGCGCAGCCAGGTGGTGGTGCTGGGGCGGCCGGTGGCCGAGGTGGACGCCCTGCAGTACGGGGCGCACAAGGAGCGGCTGCGCGGGGTGGTGGCGGAGAGCCTGGCCGAGCTGCGCGCGGGGTACGACGTGGTGATCTGCGAGGGGGCGGGGAGCCCCGCGGAGATCAACCTGCGGGCCGGGGACATCGTCAACATGGGGCTGGCGCGGGCCGCGGACCTCCCGGTGATCGTGGTGGGGGACATCGACCGGGGCGGGGTGTTCGCCTCCCTGTACGGGACGGTGGCGCTGCTGGACCCGGCGGACCAGGCCCTGATCGCGGGATTCGTGATCAACAAGTTCCGTGGCGCGGTGGAACTGCTGGAGCCCGGCCTGGACCGGCTGGCGGGGCTGACCGGGCGCCCGACGCTGGGGGTGCTGCCCTGGAGGATGGGGCTCTACCTGGACTCCGAGGACACCCTGGCGCTGGACGCCCCGCGGGCCGACGCCGGGGCTCCGTACGGGAGGCAGGTGCTGCGGGTGGCGGTGGTCCGTTTCCCGCGCATCTCCAACTTCACCGATCTGGACGCCCTGAACTGCGAGCCCGGCGTGGTCGTCCGGTACGCGGCCAGTGCCGGGGACCTGGCCGAGGCGGACCTGGTGGTGCTGCCGGGGACGCGGGCGACCGTGGCCGATCTGGCCTGGCTGCGGGAACGGGGGATGGCCGGGGAGATCGTCCGGCGTGCCGCCGAGGGACGGCCGGTGCTGGGCGTCTGCGGGGGGTTCCAGATGCTGGCCCGGAGCATCGACGACGAGGTCGAGTCGGGTGCGGGCGCGGTCGAGGGCCTGGGGTTGCTGCCGGCGCGGGTGGTCTTCCAGGGCGAGAAGACGCTGGGACGGCCGCGGGGGCGGGCGTACGGGGAACCGGTCGCCGCCTACGAGATCCACCACGGGATCGTGGACGTGGAGGGCGGGGAGCCGTTCCTGGACGGGTGCCGCGTCGGGGCCGTGTGGGGCACCACCTGGCACGGGGCGCTGGAGAACGACGGGTTCCGGCGCGCGTTCCTGGCCGACGTGGCGCGGCGGGCGGGCCGCGACTTCACCCCGGCGCCGGACGTGTCGTTCGCCGCGCTGCGCGAGGCCACCCTGGACGCGCTGGGGGACCTGGTCGAGGAGCACCTGGACACCGGGGCGATCCTGCGGCTGATCGAGGAGGGCGCCCCCGCCGGGCTCCCCGTGGTTCCGCCGGGCGGCTAACCGCCCGCGTCGGGGGGCTTCTCGCCGAACGCCCAGCCCGCCGCGAGCTGTTCCTTGATCGGCGGGAACTCGCGCAGTGAGGCGAGCTGCCCGGGCGACAGGCCGTTGTTCCCGGCGAGGCCGGCGACGGTGAAGAAGCCGACGAGGTCCAGGACGAGCAGGACGATCCCGCCCGCGACCATGCCGGCGGTCAGCATCCAGATCCCGAGCACCAGCACCACGATGTTGGTGGTGCAGCCCACGCCCCATACGTTCCTGGTCCGGCGGTGTCCCGTCTCGGCGCAGGGGGCGCAGCGCGGCACCCGGACGACCGTCTTGCGCCAGGTGGTCTGGATCTGCCGCGCGTTGTAGCCGCGGGCGACGACCCTCCGCTGCACCTCGCCGTGCATGGGCTGCTCGTGGACCGCCCCGTCCTCGCTCGGGCGCTCCTTGCAGAACCAGCAGGTGGTGTGGACGAGGTTCTGGCGGACGGTGGCGAGGTTGCGTTCCACGTGGGCCCGGTTGGCCTCGGTGGCCGCGGTGTCCAGGGCCCGTTCGAGGAGCGGCAGGGCGGCGGGGAAGTCGCCGGTCTCGTTGACGTAGAGGACGGCGCAGCGCATGGCGTGCGCGGCCACCTCGTCCTGGATGCCCTGGAGGAGCGAGTCGCCCGGGGGCAGGACCGCCTCCAGGCCGGCGAGTCCGGGCGCGGCCTGGTCGAGGACGCGGGCGGCCTGCTCGGCGCCGCGGGACGGCTCGGCGGTGGCCTTGGCGAGGGCGGCCTCCCCCAAGCTCCTGAGCCGGGAGGTGTCGGTGCCGGCCGCGTCGCGCAGAGCGGTGGTGACCAGGGCGTCGGGGAACCCGCAGCGGGTCATGAGGTCGGCGTGCCAGGCGGCGTCGGCGCCCCCGTCCTCCCGGGCCACCCGTACCGCCAGCCGGGCGCTGACCGACAGCAGCGCGGCGGGCAGGCGGTCGCGCAGGTCCCGGGCCGTGCCGGAGCCCAGCCGCGGGTCGGCGGCCCTCCTGGCGCGTTCGGTGACCAGATCCCAGAACGCCGCGTCGTCCAGGACCGCCGACCAGGCCGTCAGCGCGCGCCGCCAGAGGTCGCGGCCGGTGGCCGGGAGCCCGTCGGCGTCGAGCGCGCGGGCGTGGAGGAGGACGGCCAGGTTGTGCCGGGCGACGGCGGCGGCGGGGCCGGAGCCCGCTCGGCCCCACACCCGCTCGGCCCGGTCGGGGGCGCCCGCCCGCAGGGCGTCCAGGCCCTCGTCCGGGTCGCCGTCGGGCGCGGGCCAGAACCAGAAGAGCTCGTCCTGCAGCCGGGCCACCGGGTCCCGCAGGCGCTGCATCGCCTCCCGGGCGGCGGCGAGGTCGGGCGGCGGGACGAGCGGCAGCAGCGGGGAACTGGGGTCGGGATCGGTGCCGAGCCGCGCCTTGACCTGGAGTTCCTCCGAGCGCCGCCGGATGTCGCGGGCGGTCGCGTCCACCCCGAGCCCGGCGACGCGGAACGGGTTCTCCCGGTACAGGTCCGGGCCGACCCGGGAAAGGAGGCCGGCCGCCGTGCCGCTCATCGGGGACCCGCCGCGGAGACGCGCAGGCTGACCGTGCGGTTGCGGGCCGATCCCGCGTCCGGGAACGGCGGCATCATCCCGGCCAGGGTGGACACGGTGAACCGGTCGGTGGGGATCCGCGCCGAGGCGCGCAGCACCTCCCGGACGACGCCGGCGCGGACGGTGCCGAGCTCGACGTTGCTCGCGTACTCGCCGCCGGGCCGGACGGCGCTGCGGTCGGTGTGTCCGATGAGGGTGACGGAGACCCGGTCGCCGTACGGCCGCAGCCGCGCACCGAGGGCTTCGAGGACGGCCCGGCCGCCAGGCGAGAGGGTCGCGCCGTCGCGGAACAGGCCTCGTTCGAAGGTGACGGCGATCTCGCCGGGCGAGCGCCGGACGCGGACGCCCGCGCCGTCCAGGCGCAGCCCGGCCAGGACGGCGCCGCTGGAGGCGGACGGCGACGGCGGCGCGGGGGCGGGCGGCGCCGTCGGCGGAACGGCCGCCGGCCGCGGTTCGCCGTCGTCCGCCCACAGGTCGGCCAGCATGACGAACGCCAGGAGCGCCACGACCGCGGCGCCGGCGCGCCCCGCGAATCGGGAGGTCAGGACCCGTCCCGGGAGGCCGCCGCCCGCGTGCCCGCCGTCGCGGAGCGCGGCGACGCGGCGCCGCCCCGCGGCGATGGCGCGGTCGCCGGGGGCCAGCCGTTCGGCCTCGGCCCAGCACCGGTCGGCCTCGTCGAGCCGGCCCCGCTGCGCGTGGATGCGGGCGCGCAGATCGAGGACGGCCGCGCTCGGCTCCCCCTCGTCCCAGGCGCCGTCCAGCAGCTCCTCGGCCTCGGTGTAGCGTCCCGCCCGTGCCAGTTCCCGCGCCTGGGCCAGGGCCACCTCGCGGACCGCGAGCGGCGCCGCCGGCCCGCTCATCGGCCCCGCCGGACGGTGCTGAACGGGTCGGGCGGGGGCGGCGGGGTCGGCAGCAGATCGCCGAGCGCGGCGTTGACCTGCCGGAGCGTGCCGAGGTCGTGGGACTGGGCCGCGCGCCGCCCGGTCGCGATCAGCTGCTCGGCCTCCTGCTGGTCGCGCATCTCCGGTTGCAGGGTGCGCAGCTCGTCGAAGGCGAGGAACACCAGGTCACCGGACTCGTCCAGCACCTGGAGCGCCAGCGTGCGCATCTCCTGGACGCGCTGGCGGAGCAGGTCGGCGTCGTGCGCGGTGATGGCCTCCTGGATCGCCGCCTCGGTGGCCTGGAGGGGGCGATGATGGTTCGCGTTCCCGCGCTCGCGGACGAGCTCACGGACGGTCCGGGTGATCTCTCGCGCCTCCTGGACCAGCCGCGGCCATTCCAGTTCGTCCTCGGCCTCGTCGGTCGCGGCCCTGAGGTCCAGCAGCCGCCTGCCGGCCGAGGTCGCCGCGTCCGGGTCGACCCGGGCGGCGTCGACCAGCGCGTCGAGGTCGGGGACGATGCGCTCGGCGTCGATCCGGGCCAGCACCTCGGCCGCGCGCGGGTCGCCGAGCTCGGCCGCCTGCCGCCGGACCGCCTCCAGCCTGCGCTTCTCGGCGGCGGCGTCCGCGGCCAGCGAGGCGTGATCGGGGACGGTCTCGGTCTGCAGGTTGATCGCGTGCTCGAACTCCTCGTCCAGGATCGGAACGTAGGCCCGCGCGATCACCAGCCGGGACTCGTCGATCACGATGATGAGGTCGATCTCGCTGCCCTCGGGCACGTCCCGCCGGACCTGGTCGGGCTCGACCTCCAGCCGCCCGATCCGCCGGTTGCGGTCGGCGCGGTGGTGCTCGCCCTCCAGCACCGGGATCCGGATCATGCCCTCCCCTCTGCCGCGGCTGACCCCGATCGTGGTTCTCAGCGCGATCCGGCGCCTGGCGGGCAGCGGGGTGCCCCGCCTGATCAGCCATTCCACCTCGTTGTCGGCGAGCCCGATCCCGACCGAGTGGGTGAGCGGCGGCTGGGTGTCGACGACGCCGACGGTGTAGGCGAGCGTGGCCGGGGTGATCGCCCGCCGTCGCCCCGCCGCGTCGGTCAGCTCGATCTGGAAGGTGTTGGTCCGGCCCCGCTCGGCGAAGAGCGTGGCGGTGAACGTGCCGTCGGCCGGCAGGGCGATGCGTCCGCTGCGCCAGGGCGGCCTGGACTCGGCGTTGATGAACTCCACCGCGCATCCGTCCAGGCCGTCGCCGGTCACCCGGCCCCCGACGAACGGTTCGGGATCGGGTCCCATCGGGCGGTACTCCAGCTCGACCCTGTACTCGCCGCGGGGCGGCGGGGAGGCGGGCGCGGCGGTCCCGAGCCTCTGGCCGCCGGCGAAGACGGCGGCGCCCCGCGCGACGACGGTGATGGGGTCCTGGCTGTGGTCGAGCGCGATGCCCAGGCCCTCGCGCGGGTCGGCCAGCCGCTCGCGCAGGTAGGGCGAGAGGGTGGGCCCGCCGACGAGCAGGACCCTTTCGACGTCGCCGGGGCCGATCCCGCTCTCCGCCAGCGCCTTGCGGCACAGGTTCACCGAACGGACGATGAGCGGCTCGGTCAGCCGTTCCACGTCCGCCCGCGCCAGGTCGTACTGCAGCTCGAAGAGCCGGCCGTCGTCGTCCCGCAGCTCGACCAGGATCTCGGCGGACTCGGCCCGGGACACCTGGATCTTGGCCTCCTCCGCGGCCATCTTCAGCTTGCTGATCTCCTTGAGCCAGCGCGGGTTGCCGCGGCGCAGGTCGGTGAGCCGGTGCTCCCGGGTCACCGCGGGGACCAGCAGCCGCTCGACGATCGCCCAGTCCAGCAGCTTGCCGCCGAGGAAGTTGTCGCCGCGATGGTTGACGACGTTGAACTCGCCGTCCCGCATGTTGATCACGGCGGCGTCGAACGTGCCGCCGCCGAAGTCGTACACCAGCCAGAAGGCGTTCTCGGCCTCGGCCTGGAACCCGTGGGCCAGCGCCGCCGCGGTGGGCTCCTGCAGCAGCGGGGCGTTGACGAGCCCGGCCAGCCCGGCCGCGCGCTTGGTGGCGTCGCAGGCGCTCAGGTCGAACGCGGCCGGGACGGTGATGACCGCCGAGGTGATGTCGGTCCCGGTCCGCTGGGCGACGTCGCGCCGCAGCGACTTCAGCACCTCGGCCGACAGTTGCTCGGGCTCCATCGTCCGGTCGCCGGCGGGGAAGTGCTTGGGCTGTCCCGTGGTGCCCATCCTGAGCTTGAACTCGACGCAGGTGTTCTCCGGATCGAGTTCGTTGCGTGTTTTCGCCGCCCGCCCGACGTACAGCCGGCCGCGCCGGTCGACCATCACCGCCGAGGGGGTGGTGTCGAAACCGTCGTTGTTCTTGATGATCTCCGCTTCGACGCCGTTGAGCCTGGCGATGGCGCTGTTGGTGGTGCCGAGGTCGATTCCGAAGTCGATCGTGTCGCTCATCGTGTGCGTGCTTCCTCCGCTCCGGCTGGCGGGGTTTCGGGCGGGTCCGGAGTTCCCACGATCACCTGGCCCATCTGGATGTGCCGGTCGCCCAGGTAAACGGTCGGCCGGACGGTTTCGATGATCTCTTCGCGCCGCAGCCCGGGGGTCGGCTGAAAAGCCACCACGCTCAATGAGAGTCCCGGATCGTATGGTTCGTTCAGATGGTCCAGTATTTCGACGCCCGCGTCCGTCAACGCGTCCCAGGCCGTTTCGAGGTGGCGGAACACCGCCCGCGGCGCGTCCTCCAGCCGCGACATCCGGTTGCGCAGCCGCCAGAGGCTCGTCGCGACGTCGGCGACCGATCGGCCGGGGAGCCCGTCCGGCGTGGCCGGTCCCGCCGGGGCGGAGGGCTCGGGGGCCGGTGGATCGTCCTCGTCGATCGCCTGCGCGAGGGGCTCGGCGCGTGCGAGTTCGGTGAGGGCGGCGAGGGCTTCCCTGGGCCAGGCGGACGCCTGGATTCTGAATTCCGGAGGGTGCCGCCATTGCCGGAGTGCGGCCCCGGCCCCCGACAGAACGCGCGCCCTTCCCATGCCCGTGACTTCCTCCTGATCATGGCTGATGCGGACGCCGATTGTGTCGCCGGGCAGGGCGGATGTCCAGGGCGGATTTCCTTGTGTCAGCGCAGCGCGTGGGGCATCGCGATGGGCGGGTGGCGGCCCTGCCGGTCCGGTCGGCCGGCACCTGGTCGCCCGCCTTCCTCATGCGACCTTGGTGGTTCCATTCGGTCCGGTGGCGGGGAGCGGTCGGAGGAATCCGGGGGCGATGAATGGCCCATTGCCTCCTGGCCGGATCCGGTCATTCAAGCCGGTGGAATTCATCGCACGGCGGGTCCCGGTTGCCCGTCCCTTATTTACCTTCTTTCCCTTACGTTACTTCTGTCTGATAATGGCCGGGTCGCGGGACGGTGGGCCCGCCGCGGCGACCGGGCCCCGTCCGGGCGTGAACGATCACATCCGTGCCCGGCGCGGAACGCGGACCGCGAGGGGCCCGTCCCGGTAGGGTGAGCCGCTTCCGGAACCTCACCGGCCCCAGGAGGAACGCCCCGTGACCGACCCGCGGACCAGTCTGATCGTCCCGCTGATGAAGGCCCGGGTACCGGCCGAAGTCCAGCTGGAGTTCCCGCTGCCCGCCGAGGAGGAGCCGATCCGCGACCCGTTCGCGGGCGACCTGTACGTCACCTACGCGCTGGAGCTGGCCGACGAGCCCGGCGCCGGGCCGGCGCTGCGCCCGGAGGCGGCCGGCCGCCGCTACGAGCACGTCGCCCGGCGGCACTGCGCCGAGCTGGGGATCGCCCCCGAGGACCTGCGCCGCCTGGCCACGGCCAACCTGCGCGACCTCCGTCCCGACCTGCGGATGAGCTGGTATCCGGACGCGCGCGCCGTGACGGTGTCGCTCGGCACGGCCGCGCCCGCGGGCGGCAAGGGCGACCCGTCCGCGGTGCCCCCCGCCGGACGCGCCGGCGGCGGGCTGGAGGCGGGGCTGCTGCTGGACGAAGGCTTCCTGGAGAAGCTCGCCCAGGACGTCGAGGGCGATCTGGTGGCGGCGGCCCCGGCCCGTGACGTGTTCGTGGCGTCCGGCACCGGGCACCCCGAGGGCATCGAGAAGCTGCGCTGGGCCGTCGAGAGGGTGTGGTCGGAGGACCAGGGCGAGGGCGAGACCGACCCCGCCTGGGACGTCCCCGCCGGTCACCTGCTGACCCGCGACCTGCTGGTGTGGCGCGGCGGTGCCTGGACGCCCCTGACCACCGCCTGAGCGTGTCCGTCCCCGCCTGGCCGGTGCCCCCGGCCGGGCCTTCGCCGTGCCCGGATCCGGTCCAGGAAGATCACCCGGCTATGCTCCCTCTTGCGAACGACTTGCAACAAGGAGCGATATGCAGAAGTCCGCCCTCGTCATCGGGGCGCTCGCCGCCATGACCTCCCTCCTGGCCACCGCGTGCGGAACGGGCGGTGACGCCGGTGGCCGCGCCGGCGGGACCTTCACCTACGCCCTCGGCGACGAGCCCGAGACCCTCAACCCGGCGCTGCAGGACGAGCACACCGATCCGGTCACCGAGCTGCTCTTCCGCGGCCTGACCCGGCATGACGCCGCGAACCGGGTGGTGCCGGGGCTGGCGGCGTCCTGGCGGGTGTCCGGGGACGCCAGGGAGTACACCTTCACGCTGCGTCCCGGCCTCACCTGGCACGACGGAAAGCCCCTCACCTCCCGGGACGTGCGGTTCACGATCGACACGGTGAAGGCCGCCGCCGCGGACGCGCCGCTGTCGCGCAACCTGGAGGCCGTGACCGAGGTCGAGACGCCGGACGACACCACGGTCAGGCTCCGGCTCTCCCGGCCGTTCGCGCCGCTGCTGGACGCGCTCGCCATGGGCGTGCTGCCCGAGCACGTGCTGCGCGGCAAGAAGATCACCGACGCGGGGTTCGGGCGGAGCCCGGTCGGCAGCGGGCCGTTCCGGCTCGCCACCTACAAGCCCGGTCAGTACGCCGAGCTGGAGGCGTTCGGCGGGTACTACGAAGGCCGTCCCCGGCTGCCCAAGATCATCATCAGGTACGTCCCGGACGACACCGCGCGGCTGATCGCGCTCCGCAACGGCGAGGTCGACGGCGCCCACCTCCAGCCGCAGCAGGTGGCCCAGGTCCGCCGGGACGACCGCGTCCGGGTGGAGACCTACCCGACCGCCGACTACCGCGCCCTGATGTTCAACTTCACGAAGCCCGTCTTCGCCGACAAGCGGATCAGGCGGGCGATGAACTTCGCCGTCGACCGCGACGCGATCGTCGCGAGCGTGCTCCAGGGACAGGGGAGCCCGGCCACCGGCCCGCTGGACCAGAGCCCGTACAAGGCGGACGGGCCGGCGCCGTTCCGGTACGACCCCGCCCAGGTCGCCGAGCTGATGCGGGACGCCGGATACGCCAGGAACGCCCAGGGCCTGTGGGCGCGCGGCGGGAACGGCGCGACGGTGCGGTTCGAGCTGAGCACCTTCGCCGAGGACTCCGCGCGGGTCGCGATCCTGAACGTGGCCGCCACGCAGCTCAAGGCGCAGGGCTTCGACGTGGTGCCCAACCCGAGGCCCAGGGACTGGGTCCGCAAGCACTGGGGCGACCTGGAGGCCTTCGTGGTCGGCTGGGGCACCCCCTACGACCCCGACTCCTCGGTGTACGGGCCGTTCCACTCCTCGCAGGCTCTGGACAAGGGCGGCTCCAACTACGGGACGTACGCCAATCCGGACGTGGACAAGGCCCTGGACCGGGGCCGTGACACCTCCGACCCGTCCCGGCGCGAGGCCGCGTACGCCGACTTCCAGAAGGCGCTGGCCGAGGACCCGCCGTTCGTGTGGATCTCCTACCTCCAGACGAGCAACGCCGTGCCGGCGGCCCTGAAGGGTCCGGCGCGGCGCACGCTCGGCCACCACGGCTACGGCTTCTTCTGGAACGCCGAGAAGTGGGCCCTCTCCTGAGCGGGGCGCATCCGGGGCGGTTCCCGTTCCGTTTCCTGGTACGGCGGGCGGCGGCGGCGCTGGCGGTCGCCGCCGCCCTCTCGGCGCTGTGCTTCGCGCTGCTCGACCTGGCGCCGGGCAGCCCGGCCGCGTCGGTGCTGGAGGCGCGTTCGGGCGGGCGCCCGCCCGCTCCGGCGGCGGTGGAACGGCTGGAGCGCGAGATGGGCCTGCACGACCCGCTGCCCGTCCGGTACGGGCGGTGGGCGGCGGGCGCGGTCCGCGGCGACTTCGGCGTCTCCTACGGCACCGGCCGCCCGGTCGCCGAGACCCTCGCCGAGACCGTGCCGTGGACGGCGCTGCTGACCGCCGTCGCGGTGGTGCTGAGCGTGGCCGGGGCGGTCGCCGTCGGGCTGGCCGCCGCCCTCACCCGGCGGGCCTGGCTGCGGCGGGGGATCGAGACCGGGCTGTTCGCGCTCGGCGGCATGCCCGGGTTCGTCACCGCGCTGCTGCTGCTCTGGGTGTTCGCGGCCTGGCTGCGGGTGCTGCCGTCGGGCGGCCCGGTCCGGCCCGGCGAGCCGGTCACCCCGGCCGCGGTGATCCCCCACCTGGTGCTGCCCGCCGTGGCGCTGGCGTTCGGGCACCACTTCGGCACGTACGCGCGGCTGGTGCAGACCGGGGTGGAGCGGCTGCGCGCCGCCCCGCACGTGGAGAACGCGCGGGCGCGGGGCCTGCCGCGCCGGACGGTCGTCGCCCGCCACCTGCTGCGGCCGGGCATGGTGCCGTTCACCGCGCGGCTGGGCGTGGGCGTCGGCGGGCTGATCGCGGGCGCCTACGCCACCGAGATGATCTTTTCGTGGCCGGGGGTGGGGCGGCAGGCCGTCCTCGCGGCGCGGGAGCAGGACTACCCGGTGCTCACCGCCGTCGTCCTGGTCACCGGGGCCATCGTGATCCTGGCCAACCTGCTGGCCGACCTGGCCGTGGCCTGGCTCGATCCCCGCGTCCGGCTGGCGGGCCGGGGGAGCGGGGACCGGTCCTCCCCGGGAGGTGGAGCCGCGCATGCCGGCCCTTGACCCGATCACCGTCCCGGTCGCCGAGGGCGGGACGCCGCCGCCGGGCCGTCCCCGTGCACCGCGCGGCCTGATGGCCTTCCGGGCGCCCGTACGGCGCCCCGGCCTGTGGGCCGCCGCGCTGGTGCTGGGGGCGATGGCGCTGCTCGCGGCCCTGGCGCCGTGGCTCACGCCGTACGACCCGATCGCGACCGACACCGCCGCGACCGGCCTGCCGCCCGGGTCGCCCGGCCATCCGCTGGGCACCGACCTGCTCGGACGGGACCTGCTGTCCCGGCTGCTGCACGGCGCGCGGACCTCGCTGCTGGTCGGCCTCGCCGCCGCCGCGATCACCGTGGGCGCCGGGCTGCTGCTGGGCGGGGCGGCGGCGGCCGGGCCGCGCCGGCTGGACGAGCTGATCGCGCGCTCGGCCGACGTCCTGCTCTCGCTGCCGATGCTGGTGGTGGTGCTGGCGCTGGCGGCCGTCCTCGGCCCGTCGCTCGGCACCGTGATCGTGGCCGTGGCGGTGACCGGCTGGATGCCGGTGGCGCTGGTGACGCGCGCGGAGCTGATCAGCCGCCGGGAGCGGCTCTACGTGCGCGCCGCGTACGGGCTCGGGCTGTCCCGCGGCCAGGTGCTGCGCCGCCACCTGCTCCCCGGGGCGCTGCCGCCGATCGCCTCGATCGCCGCGTTCGAGGTGGGGCACGCGATCCTCACCGAGTCCACGCTCAGCTTCCTCGGGCTGGGCGTGCCGCCGAACCGGCCGAGCTGGGGCAACCTGCTCACCGAGGCGCAGGCCCACCTGCTCACCGGCGAGTGGTACACGGTGGCCTTCCCGGCGGCGTGCGTCGTCGTCACGATCCTGGCGGTGAACGTCCTGGCCTCCGCGGTCCCCGCGGACGAGGGGAGCGCATGGTGAACGTGCTGGAGATCCGCGGTCTCACGGTGACGGTGCCGGGCGGGCGCCGGGTCGTGGACGGACTGTCGCTGCGGGTGCCGGCGGGCGCGATCGTCGCGCTGGCCGGCCGCAGCGGGAGCGGCAAGAGCCTCACCGCGCGGTCGGTCGTCCGGCTGCACGGCCCGTCGGTGCGGGTCACGGGATCGGTGCTGCTCGGCGACGGAGGGCGCGCGGTCGACGTGATGCGGCTGGGCGCCCGGGAACTGCGGCGGATCCGGGGGCGCCGGGTGGGCTACGCCTTCCAGGACGCCGCCGCCGCGCTCAACCCCGTCATCACGATCGGGCGGCACCTCACCGAGACCGTCCGGGCGCACGGCGGGACGGGCGCGCGCGGGACGGACGCGCGCGGGCCGGGCGCCGCCGCGCTGGAACGCTGCGGGCTGGACCCCGCGCGGGTGTGGGACGCCCGCCCGTACGAGCTGTCGGGCGGCCAGGTCCAGCGGGCCGCCCTCGCCCTGGCCACCGTGCTGGACCCGGACCTGCTGGTCGCCGACGAGGTGACCACCGCGCTCGACCCGGTCACGCAGGCCGCGGTGCTCGACACGCTCCGCGCCGAGGCGGCCGCGAACGGCCGGGCGGTGCTGCTGATCACGCACGATCTGGCCGTCGCGGGCCGGTGGGCGGACGAGATCGCGGTGCTGGCGGAGGGCCGGGTGGTGGAGCAGGGGCCGAGCGGGGAGGTCCTGGCCGCCCCGCGGCATCCGTTCACCCGGGAGCTGGTGGAGGCCGCCCGCAGGGACGCCCCGTTCGCCGCCGGTACCCCCGGGCCGGGCCGGGAGGTGGTGCGGGCGGCGCGCGGGACGCGGCGGGTCCTGCGCGGGCGCGGCCGTACGACGGTCGCGCTGGACGGGGCCGGCCTCGACGTCCGCGCGGGGGAGTCGGTCGCGGTGGTGGGCCGCAGCGGATCGGGGAAGTCCACGCTGGCCGGCGTGCTGGCGGGCCTGGACCGTCCCGACGCCGGGACGGTCCTGGCCGGTGGCCGGGACGTGTGGACGATGAGCGAACGGGACCGCAGGGCCGTGCGGCGCGCGGCCGGGCTGGTGTTCCAGGACGCGCTCGCCTCGTTCGATCCCCGCTACACCGTGGAACGCGTGGTCGCGGAGGCGCTGGAGGGACCAGCGGGCGCGGCGGGCGCGGCGGGCCGGGCCGCGCGGGTGGCCGCCCTGCTGGACCGCGTCGGGCTCGACCCGTCGCTGGCCGCGCGCCGCCCGGCGACGCTGTCGGGCGGGGAACGGCAGCGGGTGGCGCTGGCGCGTGCGCTGGCCGCGGGCCCGGAGCTGCTGCTGGCCGACGAGCCCACGACCGGCCTGGACGTCCTCGCCCGGGAGAGGATCCTGGGGTTGCTGGCGGAGCTGCGCCGCGACGAGGGGCTCGCGGTCGTCTTCGTCACCCATGACCTGCGGGCCGCGCGGCGCGTCGCCGACCGGGTGGTCGTCCTGGCGGGCGGCAGGGTCGCCGAAGAGCTGCCCGCGTCCGCCCTCGGTTCGGCCGGCCACCCCGAGACGCGGACGCTGTGGGCCGCCACGCCCGCCGTGGGCGGCTGACGGTACCGTGCATGGTCGGCAGGCGGTCACCGGGCAGGGGTCACCGGGGCGGCGGCCAGCGGTCACCGCGCAGCGGTCACCGGGCAGCGGGAATGGAACGGGCAGGGAGGCGGTCATGGGGGCGGTCATGGGCGGGGCCGGCGGCGGAAAGGTCCCGGCGGAGGCGTCCGCGGTGCCCGGCCCGGTCTGGCGGGTGACCGGCGAGCCGCTGGCGCGCGGCGCCGCGGACGGGCCGCTCGCGGGCGTCGGCGTCGCGGTCAAGGACCTGTACGCGATCGCCGGGCAGCGGATCGGCGCCGGGAATCCCGACTGGCTCGCCGGGGCGCCCGTCGAGGAACGCACCGCCCGGGCCGTCCAGGCCCTGCTCGACGCCGGGGCGCACGTCACCGGGATCGCGCAGACCGACGAGCTGGCCTTCAGCCTGAACGGCACCAACAAGCACTACGGGACCCCGCCCAACCCGGCCGCGCCGGGGCGCGTCACCGGCGGGTCGAGCAACGGCCCGGCCGCGGCGGTGGCGCTCGGCCTGGCCGACCTCGGGCTGGGGACCGACACCGCCGGGTCGGTCCGCGTCCCGGCCTCGCACTGCGGCCTGTACGGGCTGCGGACCACCCACGACGCCGTCTCCCGGGAGGGCCTGCTCGGGCTGGCCGACTCGTTCGACACGGTCGGGTGGTTCGCGCGGGACGCCGGGCTGCTGGAACGCGCCGGCGACGTGCTGCTGCCCCAAGACGAGGAAGGGCACGGCGAGGACGTGGACGGGGACGGCGGCGGCCCCGTCCACGAGTTCCTGGTCGCCGGGGACGTCCTGGACCTCGCCGAGCCGGAGACGCGCGCGGCGTTCGAGGCGGCCTGCGGGTCCCTGCGCGAACGGTTCGGGACGCCGCCCTGGCGGCGCGTGGAGTCGCTGATGGGCGGGCGCCTGGAGGAGTGGTTCACCGCCTTCCGCGCCGTCCAGGCCGCCGAGGCGTGGGAGCGGCACGGCGCGTGGATCGAGGCCCACCCGGGCTCGCTCGGCCCCGGCGTGACGAAGCGGTTCGACCTGGCGCGCGGCCTGGCCCCGGGCGAGCGGGAGGCGGGCGAGGCCGTGCTGGACGAGGCGCGGGAGGTGCTCCGGGCGGCGATCGAGCCGGGAACGGTCCTGCTGCTGCCCGCCGCGGCGGCGCCGCCCCCGCCGGTGGACCTCGACTCCGCCGCGATGGACGCCTACCGCTTCACGACGCTGCGGATGACCTCCCTGTCGTCGATCGCGGGCCTGCCCGCGCTGGTGATGCCGCTCTTGCGGGTCGGCGGGCTGCCGGTCGGGCTGTGCGCGGTCGGGGCGCGCGGCACCGACCGTTCGCTGCTGCGCTTCGCCTCCGAGGTGGCCCTGGCCCGGTGACCTCCGGGTCCGATGGCCCGCGGCTCAGACCCGCGGGCTGAGCTTCTCCAGGGCCTCCACCAGCGGGGTCAGTTCGGGCAGGTCGGCGGCCTCGGCGAGGGCGGCGTCCAGCGCCTCGTTGTGGGTCGGGGCCGCCTCGGCCAGCAGCGCCCGGCCCTCCTCGGTGGCCTCGGCGTAGATGCCGCGCCGGTCCTCCTCCGACAGCACGCGGGTGAGCAGCCCGCGCCTCTCCAGCCGGGTGACCAGCCGCGTGGTGGCGCTCTGGCTGAGGACGAGCAGCGTGGCGAGCTGCTGCATGCGCGTGTGGCGCCCGGCGGGTCCCGCCAGGTGGTGCAGGACGCAGAACTCGTTCACGCTCAGGCCGTGCCGCTCCTGGAGGGCCCGCTCGATCCTCTCCTCGATGCGCGCCTGTAGCGCGGCGAGCGTACGCCAGCCCTGGGCCCGCGCCTCGACGTCCGTGCCCGGACGTGGCATGGCTCACCCCTCTCACCGTTTGCGCCGCCGGTCGATGCGTGCTGAGATAGCAGGCGTCTGCAAATAACCAGCGCATGCAACTAATGCATGCGCGCTCTATGGTCGCTCGCCGCCTACTTTACCCGGGGAGGAACGTCTTGCCTCTCGCGCTCCTGGCACTGGCCGCCGGCGCCTTCGGCATCGGCACCACCGAGTTCGTCATCGCCGGGCTGCTGCCCGAGCTGGCCGCCGACTTCGGCACCTCGATCCCGGTCGCCGGCCTGCTGGTCTCCGGCTACGCGTTCGGCGTGGTGGTCGGCGCCCCGCTGGTCACCGCCGCCGGGGCCCGGCTGCCGCGCAAGACCATGCTGGTCGGGTTGATGGCCCTGTTCGTCGCCGCGCACCTGCTGTCGGCGCTCGCCCCCTCCTACGGGGCGCTGATGACCGGCCGGATCGTGGCCTCGTTCGCGCACGGCGCCTACATCGGCCTGGGCGCCGTCGTCGCGGCCGACCTGGTGCGCCCCGAGAAGCGGGCGGGCGCGATCGCGCTCATGTTCATGGGGCTCAGCCTGGCCAACGTGCTGGGCGTCCCCCTCGGGACGTTCATCGGCCAGGAGTTCGGCTGGCGCGCGACGTTCTGGGTGGTCACCGTGGTCGGCGTGGTCGCGCTGACCGGGATCGCCGCCCTGGTGCCCGGCGGCGCCCGCCCGTCCACCGGCCTGCGGCACGAGCTGGCCGCGTTCCGCAGCCGCCAGGTGTGGCTCGCGCTCGCCATGACCGCCCTCGGCTGGGCCCCGGTGCTCGCCGTGATCACCTATGTGGCGCCCCTGCTGACGGAGGTCACCGGCTACTCCGGCGGCGCCGTGCCGTTCGTCATGGCGCTGCTCGGCGCCGGCATGCTGGCCGGCGGCCCGATCGGCGGCCGGTACGCCGACCGCGCCCTGATGCCCAGCGTGTACGCGCTGCTCGGCGCCATCATCGTGGTCGCCGCCGTGCTGCCGGCCGCCGCGCACCACAAGGTCGCCGTCGTGGTCGCGCTGACCGTCTTCGGCGTCCTGGCCTCCGCCGTCATCCCGGCGCTGCAGACCCGCGTCCTGGACAAGGCCCCCGGCGCCCAGGCCCTCGCCTCCGCGGCGAACGTGGCCGCGTTCAACCTGGGGAACGCGGTGGGGCCGTTCCTCGGCGGCCTGGCGATCAGCGCGGGCCTCGGCTTCACCTCGCCCCTGTGGGTGGCCGCCCTCCTCGGGATCTCCGGGCTGGCCGTGGCGCTGCTGTCCGGAGCCCTGGACCGCTCCGGGCCCGCCGCTACCCGGGAAGCCGGGACCGAAGCTCCCGCAACCGTGCGGTGATCTCCTCGGGGGCGTCCAGGGTGAACTCCGCGCCGAGCGCCGCGATCGCGACGACGTACTGCGTCACCAGCTCCGCCGAGTCCGCGCTGATCCGGACGGCGCACGCGTCCGGCCCGCGCGGCACGATCTCGCCGGGGACGTGCGCGAACAGCCCGTCCCGTACGGCCTCGGCGCTCAGCTCCACCCGGAGCCGGGCCGTGAGGCGGTACGAGGCGCCCGCCAGCGACCGGACGAGGTAGCCGGCCGCGTCGGCGGAGCCCCCGGGGCCGGGGTCGGGCAGGTCGCGCGGGGCGAAACGGCCGTGCGCGGGGACGGGCCGCCGGATCCGGTCGACCCGGAAGGTGCGCCAGTCCGCGCGGCCCGGATCGAAGGCCAGCAGGTACCACCGCCCCTGGAGGGTGATCAGGTGGTGCGGTTCGACCCGGCGGTCACTGGTTTCCCCGGACCGGTCCAGGTAGTCGAAGGTGAGGGGCCGCCGGTCGCCGCAGCACGAGGCGAGCACGGCCAGGGTCGCGGGATCGGCGCGCGGCGCGCCGCGGTAGGGGACGGCCGCGGTGGCGGCGCCGAGGGCCGCCAGCCTGGGCCGCAGGCGGGCGGGCAGGACCCGCTCCAGCTTCGCCAGCGCCCGCATGGAGCTGTCCTCGATCCCCGCCACGCTGCCGCCCGCCGCCGTGACCAGGCCCAGCGCGACCGCGACCGCCTCCTCGTCGTCCAGCAGCAGCGGCGGCAGGTTCCGCCCGGACACCAGGCGGTAGCCGCCCGCGACGCCGGTGGTGCTCTCCACCGGATAGTCGAGCGCGCGCAGCCGGTCGATGTCGCGGCGCACGGTACGGCCGGTGACGCCGAGCCGTTCGGCGAGCTCGCGGCCGGACCACTCGCGGCGGCTCTGCAGCAGCGACAGCAGGCGCAGCAGCCGCCGCGGCATGTCTTTGCGGGCCGATTCCCCACTCACGTTCCCAGAGTGCCGCACCTTGAGGACAAGATGTGTCCTCAAGGGCTCCTAGCGTGAGCCGCATGGTCGAAACGACGAAGGAACCGGCCGGGACCCACGGCCGCCCGGCCGGGATCCACGGCCCGATGTACACGCCCGGCGCGGATGGGTACGACGGCGAACGCATCGGCTTCCAGCTGCTGGACCCGCACCGCCCGGCGTTGATCGTGGGCGCCGCCTCCGCGGACGACGTGCGGGCCGCCGTCGAGTACGCCGCCGCGCGCCGCGCGCCGGTCGCGGTGCAGGCGAGCGGGCACGGGCTGGCCGCCCCCACGGACGGCCTGCTGATCAGCACCCGGCGCATGAACGGCGTACGGGTGGACCCGCGGGCCCGTACCGCCTGGATCGAGGCCGGCGCCACCTGGGCCCGGGTGATCGAGGAGGCCGCCCCGCACGGGCTGGCGCCGCTGTCGGGCAGCTTCCCCGGGGTCGGGGCGATCTCCTACACCCTCGGCGGCGGCGTGGGCCTGCTGGCCCGGCGGCACGGCTTCGCCGCCGACCACGTACGCCGGTTCGAGCTGGTCACCATGGACGGACGGCCGCGCCAGGTCACGGCCGACCGCGACCCGGACCTGTTCTGGGCCCTGCGTGGCGGGGGCGGCGGCTTCGGCGTGGTCACCGGCATGGAGATCGGCCTGGTGCCGGTCGCCCGGATCTACGGCGGCGCGCTGTCGTTCGACGCCGGGAGGGTGCCGGACGTGCTGGACGCCTGGCGGCGCTGGACGGCGACCGTACCCGAGGAGATGACCTCGGCGGTGTCGATGCTCCCGTACCCGGACCTGCCGGTGCTGCCGGAACCGCTGCGCGGCCGGCACGTCGCCCAGATCCAGATCTCCTACGCCGGCCCCGCCGAGGAGGGACGGTCGCTGGTGGAGCCCCTGCGCGCCCTCGGCCCGTGCCTCCGCGACACCCTGCGCGAACTTCCGTACACCGAGTCGGGAACGGTCTTCGACGAACCCGACCAGCCACACGGCTACCGCTCCGACAACCGGCTCCTGCGCGACCTGGACCCCGCGGCCCTGGCCGGGCTGACCAAGGCGGCGGGACCGGCCGCCCCGGTGATGTGCGTGGTCGGCCTGCGCCACCTCGGCGGGGCCCTGGCACGCCCGCCGCGTACCCCCGGCGCCGTCGGCCACCGGGACGCCGCGTACTCGCTGACCGTCCTCTCCCCGGCCGAGCCAGGCGAGGAGGAGACCGTCCGCGCCGTGCACCGCGACGCCCTCGCGCCGTTCGCCGGCCAGGCCCTCGGACGCTCCCTGAACTTCAGCTACGGACCGCTCGACCCCGACCAGGTGCGGTCCGCGTTCGAGCCCGGGGACTTCCGGAGGCTGACCGAGCTCAGGGCGCGGTACGACCCGTACGGCCTTCTCCGGGCGAATCACACCATTCCGTTGGCGACATAAGGCATAAAACGGATGCGGTGTAGATCGCCGCGGCCATACGGTTCGGTCATGATTGCGACCGAACGGCTGATGGCCTTCTCCCTGATGGCGACGGCCATCATCCTGGTTCCGGGCCCGTCCGTCCTCTTCGTGGTCGGCCGGGCCCTGGCCCACGGCCGCCGCACGGCGCTGACGAGCGTCATGGGCAACGAGCTGGGCGCGTTGCTCCTCGCCACGACGGTGGCGCTCGGCGTGGGCGCGATCGTCGAACGCTCGGTGCTCGTCTTCACCGCGCTGAAGCTGATCGGTGCGGCCTACATCATCTACCTGGGCGTCCAGGCGTTCCGCCACCGCCGTTCCCTCGCGGGGGCCGTCGGTGACCCGGAGGCCCCCCGCAACAGCGCCCGGGAACTGTGGCAGGGCTTCGTGGTCGGCGTGACCAACCCGAAGACCGCGGTGTTCTTCGCCGCCGTCCTCCCGCAGTTCGTGGACCGCGGCCTGGGCCACGTCACGCTGCAGATGGTGATCTTCGGCGTGATCTTCTGCCTGCTCGCCCTGCTGTTCGACAGCGCGTGGGGGCTGGCCGCGGCCACGGCCCGTACCTGGTTCGCCCGTTCCCCGCGCCGGCTGTCGGCGGTCGGGGGCACCGGCGGCCTGTTGATGATCGGGATGGGCTTCACCGTGGCCACCACGGGGCGCACGGACTGAGTCATCGGGCGCGTGCCGCCGGGAATCCGTGCGCACGCGCGCCGATGACGACCCCGAGCACCGGTACCAGCAGCACCAGCACGCTCCAGGGGAACGCTGCCGGGCCCAGCAGGCCCAGCAGCGTCCCGCCGACGATGCCGCCACCGGCCATCGCCGCGTTCCACAGGGTGACGAGCATGGCCTGGGCGGCGTCGGCCGCTTCACCGCCCGCGTCGCCGACCGCGGTCTGCAGCAGCGTGGGAGCACCTCCCCAGCCGAGCCCCCACAACGTCACCGCGACGTGGACCAGGACGGGGTTCTCGGACAGGAGGGCCAGCGCGGCGGCCGCCACCGCGACCAGCAGCACGCCTGCGATCATGAGTACGCGCAGCCGCCGGTGGATCAGCGCGCCCACGATCCAGATGCTCAGCAGCGACGCGATGCCGAAGACCAGCAGCACCAGGCCGGCCGAGCCGCCCATCCCGACCCGTTCGAGGAACGTCGCGATGTAGGTGTAGAGGATGGTGTGGGCCAGGACGAAGACCAGGGTGACGAAGAGGACCGGGGCCACGCCGGGGACGGTGAGCGCCCCGAGCGTCCGTGCCCGGCCCTCCGCCCGCCGGCCGGGGAAGTCGGGGACCGCCGCCACGATCCATCCGATCAGGACGGTGGTGAGCACGGTGATGACCGCGAACGTCGTCCGCCAGCCGAGCGCCTCGCCGAGGAACGTGCCCGCGGGCACTCCCAGGGACAGGGCGATCGGGATGCCGGTCATCACGATCGCGATCGCCTTTCCCTGGAGGGGGACGGGCGCCATCCGGCGGGCGTACCCGGCCAGCAGCGCCCAGGCGACGCCCGCCGCCACCCCGGCGACGAAACGGGCCACCATGGTGAGGGGGTAGTTGGCCGAGAACGCCGTGACCGTGTTGGCCACGGCGAACCCCGCCATCGACGCCAGGAGCAGCCGCTTGCGCCGCCATCCCGCCGTCGCGGCGGACAGTGGGATCGCCGTCAGCGCGGTGCCTGCCGCGTAGACCGTCACCGACTGGCCCATGGCCGGTTCGCCCACGCCGAGGTCGGCGCTCATCGCGGGCAGCACGCCCGCCGGCAGCGTCTCGGTCAGGCTGGTGATGAAGGCGGCAGTGGCCAGGGCCCACAGCCCCGCCAGAGGAAGCTTGCCGTCCCCGGATCCCGTACGGGGACCGGGGACTCCCGTGATGTCGGTTCGCATGTCGCGTATGCTCGAACCTTCACATCGATGTGAGGGTCAAGTCGCGGTGAGGACGGTCACATGCGCATCGGAGAGCTGTCCGAACGTACCGGCACGCCCCGGCGGCTGCTGCGCTACTACGAGGAGCAGGGGCTCATCCTCCCCGGACGCTCCCCGAACGGCTACCGCGAGTACGACGACGCCACCGTGGACCGGGTCCTGCAGATCAGAGGGCTGCTCGACGCGGGCCTGCCGACCCGGATCATCAAGCAGATCCTCCCGTGCCTCGACAAGCCCCGCGCCATCCACTTCCCGGACGCCACACCCGACATGATCGCCACGCTCGAGCGCGAACGCGACCGGATGACCGGGCGCATCGACTGCCTGACCCGCAACAGGGACGCCATCGCCGAGTACCTGGACGAGGTCCTGCGGCAGCCGCCCTCGCGACGCTGAGCTGAGGAGACCGGGGGAGACCGGAGGTCATCGAGGGCGGGCCGGCCGGCGCGCGGCAGTGCGCGTGGAGGTCAGCGGGCGTCGAGGAAGGCGGCGATGTCGGCGGCGACCTTGTCGGGGTACTCGCCGTTGATCGCGTGCGAGGCGTCCGGGTAGACCTTCACCGCCCCGTTCCGGAACGCGCGCCCGGCGACCGCGCGGGAGGCGCCGACGTCGTGCATCACCGACTTCCCGGCCAGGATCGCCAGGACCGGCATCGCGAGGCGGCGCAGCGGTTTCTCGCCGAGGAGCGCGGGCTGCGGCAGGTGCAGCGCGTAGTTCTTCATCCCGGACTCGATCATGTTCGCCACCGGAACGTCCTCCACGGGGGCGCCGCCGGCGGTGTAGGAGTTGAACGAGTCGCGCCAGGACTTCGGCAGCCAGGGCACGGAGGCCGGGATGGCGCGGACCGCCGTGCCCAGCGGGATGCCCGAGAACGTGTAGACCGGGTCGATCAGCGTCAGCGTCGCGACATGCCCCGGCCGGTGGACGGCGAGGTTGGCGGCCGTCCATCCCCCGATCGACAGGCCGACCACGTGGAAGGACTTCTCGGGCAGGCGCGCGAGCACCTGGTCCAGCCATTCCGCCTGGTCGGCGTCCGAGGTGATCGGCACCTCCTGCACGCTCTTGCCCGGCTCGCCGAGCAGATCGATCGTGTAGACGTCACCGATCCTGAGCAGGGCCGGCATGTTGTCCGCCCACACCGGCGTCGCCGACGCCCTGCCGGGCAGCAGAACCAGAGGCTCGGCCCGGCCCGCCGCGCCCTCGAACCGGTAGACCCGCACGAACCCGAAGTCGGTGCGCACGTCGATCGTCGCGGCGGGTTGCGGCATGTCCCTCATCGCCTCCGTATAGGCGGCCATGAAGTGCGCCTGGCCCCCGGCGCTTCGCCAGTGCCCCACCGGTGACGGCGTACGCAGGGCGAAGGCCAGGGCGACGGCCGCCGCGACGACGATGCCCGCCGTGATCATCAGTCTCCTCCTGCGGCGGCCCTTCTTCCCGGACGGCGCCGGCCGTGCCGCTTCGACGGCCTGCTCGTCCCGCTCGCCGTCACCCATCGGAACCCCCCGTTCTGAACATCGGTCAGTTTTTTGACCTCTCGGTCAGAGCATACCCGGATGGATGGCGGTACCGTCATGCCATGTCAGTAAGGCGCACGTCGCCGGGCGGCGAGGACCGGCCGCTCAGCCTCATCGAGCGGACGCGGCGCGATCAGCTCGTCCAGGTCACCATCGACCTGGTGGCCGAGCACGGGTACGCCGCCACGTCGCTGGCGCGGATCGCGCAGGCCGCAGGGATCACCAAGGGCGCGGTGCTGTACCACTTCGCCTCGAAGGACGCGGTCGTGGCGGCGGCCCAGGCGCACGTGCTGGACGCCCTCGTGACCGATGTCGGGGCGGCGGTCGACGCGGCGCCGGCCGACCGGGCCCCGGCCGCCTACGTCCGGCGGATGATCGGGCACCTGGCCGAGCACCCCGACCACGCCCGCATGATCATCGAAGCGATGATCAATGACGACCGGCCCGAGCCGGAGGCCCGCTGGCGGCCGCTCGCCGCCCTCCTGTGGAACGCCCGCGAGGCCCGCGGCCTCGGCCCGGGGCCGGACACCCGCACGCTGGCGATCATCGCCGGCGGAGCGATCGACGGGATCGTCGGCGAGCGGCTGCAGGACGCCGGCTACGACACCGAGGCCGCGGCCGAATCGCTCATCGCCATGCTGGAATCCGCCACCTTCGCCTGAGAACTCGCCGCGGCGCCTTCCAACCGAGCACGGCGCCGCCGACCGAGCACAACGACTCCGGCCTGAGCGCGGTGTCGCCGGCCCGGGGCCGGGCCGGTCTCCGTTCACGTCGTGAAATCTCCTGCGGCGCCAACGCCGATCTGAGACTTTTGAGTGACGAAAGCGCTACTCCAAGTCATCAATCGGGATATCGGGCGGACACCCCGGACCTCTCGTCCGGCGACGCGCCGCCCTCGACAGCGAGGTGATCTCTATGCCGGCATCCATCGCCGCCCGGCGGCCGGGCGCGGCGGCCTGCCCCTGGACCGTGCGGATCTGGCGCCTTCCCGGCGACCGGGCGGAACACCGGGCACGCGACATCGTCCGGCGCCTGCTCACCAGGGCGGGGATCTCGGCGGAGGGCATCGCCGACACCGAGCTCGTCGTCGCGGAACTGGCGACCAACGGCCTCCGGCACGCCGCACCGCCGTACGAACTGCGCGTCCTCTTCGCGGGCTCCCGGCTCCGGCCGATCTGGTGCGAGCTCGCCGACGCGGACCCGTTCCTTGGAAGGGTTCCCGAAATGCTGAGAGAACCGGCGGGGAACGGGGACCCCGACGATCTCGACACCCTGATCGCCGGTCTCTCGCCGGGAGGCCGCGGCCTGTCGCTGGTGCACGCCCTCACCGCCGGAAGGTGCCTGGCCTATCCGACGAGCACCTGTGCCGGGCCGGGCGTGGGCAAGGCCATCGGCTTCGCCTTCCCCGAAGCCTGACCGGACCCGGCCAGGCCCTGCCTCCCGATCCCGGACGTGGGGACCGTTCCCTACCGGGCCGGATGGACTGCTGAGATGATCTCAACGGTTCGGACACGGGTGTTCTTTTGCGGGAGGTGACTCCGTATGGAGCCGCTGCGGCCGGAGGATCCGCGCCAGGTGGGGCCCTACCGGCTGGAACGGCGCCTGGGCGGGGGCGGGATGGGGCAGGTGTTCGTGGGCCGTTCCCGCGGCGGGCGGCCGGTCGCGGTCAAGCTCGTACGCCCGGAACTGGCCGGGGACGCGGGGTTCCGGCGCCGGTTCGCGCTGGAGGTGGAGGCGGCCCGCCGGGTCGGCGGGTTCTCCACCGCGCAGGTCGTCGACGCCGACGCGGTCGCCGATCCGCCGTGGCTGGCCACCGCCTACATTCCCGGCCCGTCGCTGCACGAGGCGGTGGAGGCGTACGGGCCGCTCCCGCCCGCGGCGACCGCGTCGCTGGGCGCCGGCCTGGCCGAGGGGCTGGCCGCGATCCACGCCTGCGACCTGGTGCATCGCGACCTCAAGCCCGGCAACGTGATCCTTGCCGACGACGGGCCCCGGGTCATCGACTTCGGCATCGCCCGCGCGCTGGACGCCACCTCCCACTCCCTCACACAGGGGGTGATCGGGACTCCGTCGTTCATGTCCCCCGAGCAGGTGCGAGGCCGGCCGGTCGGCCCGCCCAGCGACGTGTTCGCCCTGGGAGCGGTCCTGACGTTCGCGGCCACGGGCCGGGGCCCGTTCGGGGTCGGCCCGGCCCAGGCGGTCCTCTACCGCGTCGTCCACGACGAGCCCGACCTGTCGGAGGTCCCCGGCGGGCTCGCCGGCCTGGTGGCCGCCTGCCTGGCCAAGGACCCGGCCGCCCGGCCGCAGGTGGGGCACGTCCTGGACCGGCTGGCCGTGCCCGCGGGGGAGGGGACGCGGTGGCTGCCGCCCGGCGTCACCGCCATGGTCGCGGAGCGGCGGACGATGGTCTCCAGCGGCGCCCATGCCTTAGAGAGCGAGCAGTCCCTCCGGTTAGGACGGCGGCGCCCCTGATCCAAGCACGGCCGGGGCGTCGCGGAGCGTCAGTCCTCGCGCCAGGCGAGTTTGATCAGGTGGTTCTTGGCGTCATCGGCGACCTCGGGGTCGGCGACGACGTCGTAGCGGGCGGCGACGATCTGGCTGCGGGAGGCGAAGTCGCGGCGGCCCCCGGTCATGGCCTGGGCGATGAAGCCCAGGACGGCGCCGAAGACCGCGCCGAAGATGATCGCGCCCACCAGGAGCGGGAACGTCGCGCGCTGGCCGGTGGCGAAGAGGGCGAGGATCAGGCCCACCAGCAGGCCGAACCAGGCGCCGCTGCCGGCGCCGGCGAGGGCGGCCCGGCCGCGGGTGAGGCGGCCCAGGACGGTCTCGACCATCTTCAGGTCGGACCCGATGATGGCGGTCCGCTCGACGGGGAACTTCTCGTCCGACAGGAAGTCGACCGCCCGCTGGGCGCCCGCGTAGGTGGTGTAGGAGCCCACGACCGGACGGTCGAGCCGGGGTGTCGGCACCGCTTGCATGGACATGAACGCATCCTCCCGTCGAGCTGCCTTAACGGTGGAGTTACCCAAGGTGAGGCGGCTTGCACATGTTGGGGGCGGATCGTGGCCGATCATCCGGAGGGGGCGGGGCTACGATGGCCGGGCGACGGCGGGCGAGGAATCCGGTGCGAATCCGGAGCTGTCCCGCAACTGTGACCGGGGAGTTCCCCCTCGTGCGAGGCCACGGCGGTGACGCTGGAAGGCCGGGGGTGGAACGCCGATCCGGGAGCCAGGAACTCCGCGCCGTCGCCGACCTCTTCACCGAGCCGGGGCGCGGAGACCCCGGGGGAGGCTATGCCGATGCGTGCCCTGCTGCTGTCCACCGCCGACACCGAGCTGCTCGCCGCCCGCGCGTCCGGCGCGGGCTATGTGACCGCCAATCCCGTCCGGATCGGGCTCGACGAGCTCGACGGCCTGACCGAGGGCGTGGACGCCGTCGTCGTCCGGCTGCTGGGCGGCCGCAAGACCTGGCCCGAAGGCGTCGAACGGCTGCGGGGGACGGGCCTGCCCCTGGTCCTGCTGGGCGGCGAGGCCGACCCGGACGCCGAGCTGATGGCGCTGTCGACCGTCCCCGGGGGCGTGGCCGCCGAGGCGCTGGACTACCTGCGCGAGGGCGGCGTCGCCAACCTGCGGGAGCTGGCCCGGTTCCTGTCCGACACGGTGCTGCTGACGGGCGAGGGGTTCGCGCCGCCGGTGCCCATGCCGTCGTACGGGGTGCACGGCGACCACCCGGCCGACCCGGACCTGCCCACCGTCGGCATCGTCTTCTACCGGGCCCACGAGCTGTCGGGCAACACCGCGTTCGTCGACACGCTGTGCGAACGCGTCCGGGCGCGGGGCGCCAACGCCCTCCCGGTCTTCTGCGGCTCCCTCCGCGGAGCCGAGGAAGGTCTCCTGGAGATCCTGGGACGGGCGGACGCGCTGATCGCCACGGTCCTCGCCGCGGGCGGGGCCGTGGCCGCCGACGCCGCGGCGGGCGGGGACGAGGACGCCTGGGACGCGGGCGCGCTGGCCGACCTGGACGTCCCCGTGATCCAGGGCCTGTGCCTGACGTCGAGCCGGGCGGCATGGGAGGAGTCGGACGGGGCGCTGACGCCCATGGACGCCGCCATGCAGGTCGCGATCCCCGAGTTCGACGGGCGGCTGATCTCGGTCCCGTTCTCGTTCAAGGAGGAGGGACCCGGCGGCGTCCCCGTCTACGCCGCCGACCCCGGGCGGGCCGACCGGGTCGCGGGCATCGCCGTACGGCACGCCCGGCTCCGCCACGTCCCGAACGCGGACAAGCGGGTCGCCCTCGTCCTCTCGTCGTACCCGACCAAGCACTCCCGCGTGGGCAACGCCGTCGGCCTGGACACCCCCGTCTCGGCCGTGCGGCTCCTGCGGCGGATGGCGGAGGCCGGGTACGCGCTCGGCGGCGACGACGAGCTGTGGCGCGACCCCGACGACGGCGACCCCCTCATCCACCGGCTGATCGCCGCCGGCGGGCACGACGTGGAGTGGCTGACCGAGGAGCAGCTGCGGGCCGCCCCGGCGCGGGTGCCGCTGGAGTCCTACCGCTCCTGGTTCGACGGCCTGCCCGAACCGCTGCGCGAGGGCGTCCGCGAGCACTGGGGCGAGCCGCCCGGCGAGCTGTACGTGGACGGCGACGACATCGTCCTCGCCTCGCTGCGGTTCGGCAACGTGATCCTGATGATCCAGCCGCCCCGGGGCTTCGGCGAGAACCCGATCGCGATCTACCACGACCCCGACCTGCCCCCCTCCCATCACTACCTGGCCGCCTACCGGTGGCTGGACCGGGAGTTCGGCGCCGACGCGATCGTCCACCTCGGCAAGCACGGCACCCTGGAATGGCTGCCCGGCAAGGGCCTCGGCCTCTCCGAAGAGTGCGCGCCGGACGCCGTGCTCGGCGACCTCCCGCTGATCTACCCGTTCATCGTCAACGACCCGGGGGAGGGCACGCAGGCCAAACGGCGCGGCCACGCCACCGTCGTCGACCACCTGGTGCCGCCGATGGCCCGCGCCGAGACGTACGGCGACCTGGCCAAGCTGGAACAGCTCCTGGACGAGTACGCCACCGTCGCCGACCTCGACCCGGGCAAGCTCCCGGCCGTCCGGGCCCAGATCTGGACGCTGGTGCAGGCCGCCCAGCTCCACCACGACCTGCACCAGGACGAGATGCCCGGCGAGGCCGAGTTCGACGACTTCATCCTGCACATCGACGGGTACCTGTGCGAGATCAAGGACGTGCAGATCCGCGACGGCCTGCACATCCTCGGCGCGCGGCCCGAGGACGAGGCGCGCGTCAACCTCGTCCTGGCCGTCCTCCGCGCCGCCCAGGTGTGGGGCGGGGTCGCCGGGGCCATGCCCGGACTCCGGTCCGCGCTGGCCACCGAATACGGCCTGGACGAGAAGAGCCTTCTCGCCGACCCCGGGCAGCCGGTGAAGGACGCCGGCGGGCTGGCCGAACTCGCCGACGGCCCCTCCCGTACCGCCTCCGACGTGATCGACCTCCTGGAGAAGGTCGCCCGCGCCCTGGCCGAGGGCATGGAACGCCACGGCTGGGACGTCACCCGGGCCGCCGCCGTCTGCGCCGAGGTCCTGGGCCGCGAGGTCCCCGGCGTGATCCGCCTGCTGGAGTTCGGCGCGTCGGAGGTCGTGCCGCGGCTGGACGCCACCTCCGAGGAGATCACCGCGGTCCTGCACGCGCTCGACGGCGGCCACGTCCCCGCGGGCCCGTCCGGGTCGCCCACCCGCGGCCTCGTCAACGTCCTGCCGACCGGACGCAACTTCTACTCGGTCGACCCCAAGGCCATCCCGTCCCGCAACTCCTGGGACGTGGGCGTCGCGCTGGCCGACTCCCTGATCGCCCGGCACCTGGAGGACACCGGCACCTACCCGTCCAGCGTGGGCCTCACCGTCTGGGGGACGTCCGCCATGCGCACGCAGGGCGACGACATCGCCGAGATCCTCGCGCTCATCGGCTGCCGCCCGGTCTGGGACGACGCCTCCCGCCGGGTCACCGGATTCGAGATCGTCCCCCCGGAGGAACTGGGCCGCCCCCGCATCGACGTCACCGTACGGATCTCCGGTTTCTTCCGCGACGCCTTCCCGCACGTCATCGCCCTCATCGACGACGCGATCTCCGCGGTCGCCGCCCTCGACGAACCCGCCGAGATCAACCACCTGCGCCGCCACGCGTCCGAAGACCACGCCCGGCACGGCGACTGGCGCCGCGCCACGTCCCGGATCTTCGGCTCCAAGCCCGGAGCCTACGGGGCCGGACTGCTCCCCCTGATCGACGCCCGCAACTGGCGCGACGACTCCGACCTGGCCGAGGTGTACGCCGTCTGGGGCGGCTACGCCTACGGGCGCGGCCTGGACGGACGGGAGGCCCGCGCCGACATGGAGGCGTCGTTCCGGCGGATCGCGGTCGCCGCCAAGAACACCGACACCCGCGAGCACGACATCGTCGACTCCGACGACTACTTCCAGTACCACGGCGGCATGGTCGCCATGGTCCGCTCACTGACCGGCAGCAGCCCCGCCGCCTACGTCGGCGACTCCGCCCTGACCGACCAGGTGAAGACCAGGACCCTGGCCGAGGAGACGCACCGCGTCTTCCGCGCCCGCGTCGTCAACCCCCGCTGGATCGCCGCGATGCGGCGGCACGGCTACAAGGGCGCGTTCGAGCTGGCCGCCACCGTCGACTACCTGTTCGGCTACGACGCGACCGCCGGAGTGGTGGACGACTGGATGTACCAGACCCTCGCCGAGGAGTACGTCTTCGACGACGAGACGCGCGCCTTCATGGAGAGGTCCAACCCGTGGGCCCTCCGCGGCATCACCGAACGCCTCCTGGAGGCCGCCGAACGCCGCCTATGGGCCGAACCCGACCCCGCCGTCCTCGACCGGCTCCGCGCCACCTACCTGGAAATGGAAGGAGACCTAGAAGCCGGGAGTGAGTAAGCAGTGTTTACCTGGGGGGCGACCCCCCAGACCCCCACGCAAGGGTCGTGCGGTCCTGCGCTCGCCTGGGGGCTCGCTCCAGACCACACGACCCCCGGCAGGGGCTCCGCCCCCCACACCCCCCGGCAGGGGCTCCGCCCCCTGCACCCCCAACTCGGAGCGTTCCGCCCCCTGCACCCCCTGCTGGGGGCGCTTCGGGCCCTTGTCACCCTTCCAGGCCGGTCTCGTCGAGCCGGCTGACCGCCGCGGCGGTCTCGACGCCGTCGTCGTGCAGCACGTGGCGCATGCGGGAGACGTCGACGAAGGCCCCCTCCAGCGGATGGGTGAACAGGCGCGAGAGCGCGGTGCCGTACTTGGCCATGGAGTTCCTGCCAGGGATGAATATCGACAGTTCCTCCCGGGGCTCGAACGTCTGTACCTCCATGTCGCCGGGCAGGGCGGCGAGGGCTTCCCCGTCCGCCGTGACGGGGACCTTCACCAGCCAGTGCGGCCCCTCCTCGGTGAGGCTCCGCCTCTTCTGCTCCGAGGTCTCGGCGGCCCAGGCCCGCCACGGGGTCCCCGACACGGCGGCTCCGCATCGCCCCACGGCCTCCACCACGTCCCGGACGGCGGCGACGGTGGCGGCATCGGCCTCGTCCCAGTCGTACGCGCCCTGCTCGGCCGGCGGACCGGGGACGACCTTCGACACCACCGTCATCTCGGGCACGTGGCGCAGCCGTACCTCCGGCCACGAGGTGAGAAACCCGCGCGCGTCGCTGATCGCCTCATCCTGGGACACCCTCTGGCGCCGCACCTCCTCGACGTGCCCCTCCAGCAGCGTGAGCGCGGTGTCCGGCTCGTCCAGAGCACGCCGGACGAGCTTGACGCTCATCCCCGTACCGCGCAGGACGCCGATCAGCATGGCCTGCTCGACCTGATCGAACGTGTACCCGCGGTAGCCGCTCCGCTCGTCCACATCCGCCGGGACCAGCAAGCCCTCGGAGTGGTAGAACCGCAGCGTCTGCGGCGACAACCGGCACATTTCACTGAACTCGCTGATCGACAACATGGCACCAGGCTGGCCCTTACACCAACCACAAGGTCAAGCACCGGCAGAGTCGATCACCCTGGGTGACATAGCAATCACGTCACGGGTCATGCTCCGTGCGGGCGCTCATGGCTACGCTCTTCCCACCCCGCGGCCTCCGGGTTCGGTGAAGGAGACGATCCAGATGGGCAAGCACGACGACACGGGTGACAGGCACCGTCCTGACCAGCCGATCCCTCCCGACAAGAAGGACGACGACAACGCCTGTGGGGGCGGAAAGCGGGGCAAGTGAAGCCCCGTCCCGTTCCTGACGAGGACGCCGGTGCCGTGACCGCCAGGATCACGGCGCTGGCCGACCGGCTTGCCGCGGCCGGTGACCTCACCCGCCCCGAGTGGCGGCGGGCCATGCACGAGGCGCCGCGGCAACTGTTCGCCCCGGACCGAGGCTGGTGCGCGCCGGACGGCCCCGGCGAGCCGCACACGATCGACCGGGACACCGACCCTGGCGGCTGGTGGGACGGCGTGTACGCCGACGCCGCCGTCATCACGCAGGTGAACGACGGTGACGGCGATCCCGCGACGGGACGGGGAACGTGGACGTCCTCGCTGTCGGCACCAGGCGCGGTCATGGCCTTCCTGGAGTTGCTGGCGCCCCGTGACCATGACCGCGTCCTGGAGATCGGCACCGGGCCGGGATGGACCGCCGCGCTGCTGTCGGCCCGCCTCGGTGCCGGCAACGTCACGTCCATCGAGGTGGACGAGGCCGTGGCCGCGGGGGCGGCGATCAATCTGGAGCGGGCCGGGTTCGCCCCGGTGCTGCGCACCGCCGACGGCGCGGCCGGCGATCCCGGCGGCGCTCCGTACGACCGCGTCCACGTGACCTGCGGGGTCACTACCGTGCCGTACGCCTGGGTCGAGCAGACCCGGCCCGGCGGAGTGCTCGTCCTGCCCTGGATGCCCGATTACCTCGGGGGCCACAAGGTGCGGCTGACGGTGACCGGGGACGGGCGCGCGATCGGCCGGTTCGAGGGCTCCGCTTCGTACATGATGCTGCGGGCCCAGCGCGGGACGGGCCTGCCCGAACCGGAGACCGGCGGCGAGGAGTCGGTGACCCGGCTCGATCCACGTACTGTGACCGGCGACTCCTACGGAGCGGACGTCGCGATCGCCGGAATGCTGCCGGACGTCATCGGCGCCGAACGCGCCATCCCGGACGGCCGCTTCGCCTTGGTACTGGCCGACACGGCAGGCACCTCTTGGGCGCGCTGCGAACATCGGCCGGGAAAGGCCGAGCATCTTGTCCTGCAAGGGGGGAGGCGAAGGCTGTGGGACGAGGTCGCCGACGCCTACCTGCGCTGGGTGGGATGGGGCAGCCCAGGCCGCAGCCGGTTCGGGCTGACCATAGGGCCGGAAGGGCAGGAGGTCTTTGTTTGCCTGGGGGGCGACCCCCCAGACCCCCACGGCAGGGCCGTGCGGTCCTGTGCTCGCCTGGGGCTCGCTTAGGACCACACGACCCTTGGCAGAGGGCTCCGCCCCCGCACCCCCTCCGTCGGGGGCGCTTCGCCCCCGCGTCCCCCGATTCCCAGCTCCCGGCGGCTCCGTGCCCGAATGACAACTGACGCGCGTGCCACCCCTCGGGGCCATCGCGGTCGTTGAGCTGCGGCGAGTTGTCGTCTTACACGGCCCGAGAAGCGCAACTCGCCGCAAGTCAACGTGTGCCACACCGGGGTCAGGGCCCGCTGATGCCGGGCACTCCGCCTTCTTCAGTCTTCGCCGTTGTAGGCGCGCAGCTCGCGGCGCGCCTGGCGGCGGCTGCGGCGGCGCTCTTCGCGCCGGAAGTGATACCACTCACGGCCACCGCTGAGGGCGCCGCGATCGAACAGGTAGTGGTCGGTGGCGCCCCAGTAACAGCCACTCCGCCCGCTGCGGTTCAGGGAGGAGGTAGCGGCGGTGATCTCCTCGGGCAGCGTGCACGGCCCGTCCCGATGGTCATGCACGGGAACGCAGGTCAGCATCGGCGCGTCGGCCATCCCCACCCACCAGGGACGGGTTTTGTCGGTCTTGCTCATACGGTCACCTTCCGGCTCCGTGACGCCCCGGGCTGGGGCTGTCGTAAGACCGGATGCACCGTGATCACCTCCGACGCCGAGTCAGTAAAGAAAGGCCCTCTCCGCTCAGGGAGCCTGAATCGGACGCTAACCGCGAGACGAAGGAGCGTGCGAGGGGAAAAGTCCATGCGTCAGCTCCCGGCGGGCGCGACCTAAGGTCGCCAGCCGGTATGCGCCCCGGCTATGAGGGGGAGCTGTTGCCGAGCACGGCGAACGTGACGTCGCGACCGTGTTGGGCGAGGCCGATCAGCGCTGCCGATTGGTTGGTCATGCACGGTTCGTGGTGGGGGTAACGCATCCCAGGCGTAACGACGGGATGGCCGTGAAGGGGCGCGCCGTCACGAGTGCCTACCTCATCGGCCAAGAATCTGGACCCACGGGACTCCTGGGGTGTCCCTCCGCCTTGAGCTGTTGGTGGCCGAACGAAGGTTCCGCGTCAGCAGGATGAGGTCTGTCTGGGCCGTCCGGCTGCTTCCAGGAGAGCGTTGAACTCCTCAGTGGAGATCAGTTCCTCGCTGGGGTCATCGTTCCGCATCAGCGCGCGGCATTGGTCAGCGTGCTCGGCGAACACGGTTCTACACTCGGCGCGCTCCGGCCGGTCGCGGTCGAAGCCACTGAGCATCACTTCGAACGAGCCGCTGTCTTCGGTGACCGGCAGGGACAGGGACGCGATCAGCAGCACCCATTCGGCCACGTCGACCCGGACGGGCACGGTGGGATCGGCGGCGAGCCGGATCAGGAAGGGCAACGCCCTGGGCATTGCCGCGTTCAGACGAAAGGAGTTGTCGTGGAGCACGATCTGCAGCACGCGCAGCGCCTCGGCACCGCTGGACCGGTCGAGCAGCCCTGCGAACAACGCCGAGATCTCCGCCGGGCATCCCGGGATGGCCGGCCATGCGACGTCGGAGAGGCCCTCCAGCGCCGGATGGTCGGCCATGATCCGTTGGGGTGGATGTTCCTGGATGAACTCGGCGACAATCGCTTCCTTGCGTCCCGCGTCGTGAATGCACATGCGCCACGCTCCTACTCCGCCTCAGCGCTCCCGCGATGGTAACGCCGGCTGCGACTACATGCCCTCAAATAAGGACTGGCGCTGCCGCCAGGGCCTCACGCCATCTGTCAGTACGACTAAGCGCCCACCAGGGTGACTGGGACCCTGTGGAGCGCCCCATTGGTAATGGCGACCGCGTCGGACGCTGGCACGTTGTTCGGTCTCTTGCGTTACGAGCGACCTGAGCGCTGAAACGCGGCATCGTTCAGTGAAGAGCGAGCGGACACGTCCGGATGTGGACGATGATCGTTCGCTACTTGTAGACGGACTTGAAGGTGATGCCTGGGCCCTGCTGATTGGTGTAGGCGGAGCGGCCGAAGTAAAGGTAGCCGCCGCGGTACTTGGTGTCGTTGACGGTGGCTCCTGCGGAAGTGATGTCGTAACGGCGGATGTAGATTCCGGTGGTCGTGACCTTGATCTGGAGCTTGGCGAGGGTGCCGGTGCCCAGGGCCTTGGTGTTGATGGTCTTGAGCAGAACGGTCCTGCTCGGCTCCTTGCGGTAGAGCTGGAGTTGCCCGTTCTGGCGGAGGATGAGGTTGTAGCCGGCGTTGTGCGGGTCGGTGGCGGCGTCGGTGAAGGCGTGGTCGCGGTTGGCGGAGAAGTAGACGCCGCCCCAGCGGGTCTTGTCGGATCCCAGCGCGGTGACCTTCATCCAGACGCGCAGCTCGTAAATCTTGGGGACGGGTGAGGCCCAGCCCTGGCGGACGAACATGGGGTAGCTGCCACGGGGGACGCCCCAGGAGTCGGGGGCGGTGAAGGAGCCGCGGTCGGGGTGGTTCGCGGCGAGCCGGTTGGCGGCCTGCACCTGGCCGAGATGGCCGTACCACCAGTTCTGGGTGGCGAAGGGGTCGCCGGTGCGGCGGTAGCGGGCCTGGTCACCGCGGGCATAGGTGGGGTCGTCACTGTCAAGGCCGCGGACGCCCAATGCGTAGAGCTGATCGCGGCGGTAGTGGCGGTTGACGTCGTAGCAGGTGACGACCAGGCCCGCGGCCACGTACCCCTTGATGGTGGCGTCGGGCAGGCCCTGCCAGAGGGAGACGCGGTCGATGCCGTCGGCCTTGATGGCCTCAGGAGTGTCGATGGCGGCCTGCTGGGCGCCGCCGACGATCACCTGGGTGGTGAACCCGGCCTGGTGGGCCAGGACGGCATCGGAGCGGGAGAAGGTCTGGATGTGGACCGAGTCCTGTAGCCCGCGTTCCTTGAGCGTGTCGATGGTGAGCCGCATGGCGGCGGTGTCCTTGGGGTGGGCGAGCAGCAGTTTGCGGCCGGCATAGCGGTCCAGCAGCTCGTTCAGGAGCAAGGGGTTGGTGTTGGCGGCTGTGCCGCCGAACCAGGACCGGGGGTCGATGACCAGCTTCTTGAACGCGGCGCTGTCGAGGCTGGTGACCGGGCCGGTGGAGGTGGAGATGCGGTCGACGGTGGGGTCGTGCCATACCGCGCCGGCGCCGTCCTTGAGGACCTGGACGTCGAATTCCAGCATGTGCGAGTTGGGGTCGGCCACGCCCCGGTCGAACGCCGCCGTGGTGTTCTCAGGGGCGAGAAACGCGCCCGCTCCACGGTGTGCGATCACGAACCGTTGCGGGAGCTCATCAAGGCGTGCCCCTGCGTACGTGGACGCGTTCGCGTCACCACTTGGGGTGACGGCCAGGAGGGGCGAGAGGCAGGCGGTGGCGACCGCGGCGGATTTGAGGCGCACGAACGTGGATTGTAAGCCCGCCGACGCCATTTCACGGGCACGAGCATTGTCCGGTTCGGATTGTTATCGAGCCGGACGTTTGAGATAGCACACCTCTTTCTTGACTCCTTGATCATTCTTCTGGTTTACCTGCCGCGACAAGATTGGTCATGTGATCCATGTCACAAGATGGACTCTGGGGAACTTGATCAACACTTGATACGTTCACGCTGCTCAAGTCGGATCCCTCGCTTGGGCTTCATGTTCCGTTGTCCACAGTGGGCGTCCAGTGTCTGCGGTCGTTGGGATCCTGAGCCGCTTACGGCGTACTCGCCGGCCCGGTCGCCGGTCGGTCTCCTTCCTTCTCGCCGCCGGCCTTGCCGCCCCGTTATTGCAGGCAGGCGCCACCGCTCCGGTATTCGCCAAATGCCTGGGCTAGAAAATTCTGGGAGAGCGACCTGGGGTGGAGGATTGATGACTAGATATGAATGCCCATGTTGTGCGTATATGACTCTGTCAATAAGGGGCATGCATGAGATATGTCCGGTCTGCGGTTGGGAAGATACCGGTATCGGTGATTCTGAGCCAGATGAGTACCAAGGCGGGCCAAATCATGTCACGTTGACTGATGCCAGGAAGAACTTCACGTTGTTCGGGGCATCAGAATTGAGAAGAATCTCCCGTGTACGAGCCCCCGCTGTGTGGGAGCTTCCGCCAGATCAAAAGAAATAGAGGTACAAGGAACCTATTGATGGAAGGTACTCATGGCTATTAGTACTCCAGCTGTAGATGGTGATCTTCATGTCTGGGATGCGGCTTGTCGGCGGTAGTGGCTGGTGTGTGATCGTGCCTGATGGCGGCGGCGCCAGTCGGACCAGGCAAGCCGGTGGGCCGCATCGCTGCGGGCCGGACGACGAGCGCGATGAACAGGCGGCAGATCTCGTTGCAGGACTGCGGGATCAGGTCGTCCGGCGTTGGTCGGTGTGCGTGTTCGTCGGCGCGGACGACGGCGAGGAGGGCGTGGGCGAGCATCGCAAGGGTGACCCAGCGGGCCCACGAGAGGTATCGGCGGACCTGGTGCTCATCCAGCCAGGCCAGTCCCTTCTCAATCTGGATGGTCTCCTCCACCCGCCATCTGGAACCTGCGACCTTGACCAGAGTGGCCAAGGATGTCGTCGTGGTGGAGTGACAGCGGTAGTAGGCGAGTTCATCGGTGCTGCGGTTGCGGCGGGTCACCAGTTGGTGGCGGCCCGGGGCCGCCTCGGCGAGGTCGATGACGCCCGGTCGCCGGTCGGTCTCCTTCCTGCTCGTCGCCGGTCTTGCCGCCGCGTTATTACAGGCAGGCGCCGCCGCACCGGTATTTGCCGACGCAGGCCCCCGGTGCCGCCCGAGGGCTCGGAGGCGGCGGGGGGCCTTGAGGCGGCGAGAACGGGGAAGCCCGTCGAAGCGACGGCGCTCCGCTCGGAGACCTCGACGACCTGGATCAACCCCGATGGCAGCGCTTCAATTGATCGACATGGGAAATCTAGCGATGCCAACGCCAGAAGATACTGGGATGAACAACGTGGAATCGAGGACTAATGGCTCGATATAAATGCCCCTGTTGTGGGTATATGACTCTGTCGGCAAGGGGGCGGCACGAGATATGTCCCGTCTGCGGTTGGCAAGACACGGGAATCAGAGATGACGAGCCAGACGAATATGTCGGTGGGCCAAATCACGTCACACTGACGGAAGCTAAAGCGAATTTCAAGTTGTTCGGGGCGTCGGAACTGAGAGGTGTCTCGCGTGTGCGACCTCCGACTCCATCGGAGATTCCGTCAGATCAGGAAGATTAATTTTTCAAAGGAAGTAACGTGAGTGCTTACTTCTGGCCTTTCCTGGAGGCCCAGCGGCGCAGTAGGTGCAGATTAGGTCGACGCTGGAACAGGACCTTGAGTGACCTACAGGAGTTGGGGCTGCTCAGCAGGTCTGCCGTTCGAAACGTCTAGCGGAGTCGGCGTCCGTCGTGGAGGGTACTGCAGCGCTGATTGAACGGAACGGAGATGAACAGTGAGCGAAACACTTGTCCTTGTCTTTCCTGCCCGTCGTGTTACCGTTGACGATGTTGTGGCCTGGCTTGGGCGTCTAAAATCTGTAACGATCCATGGTGAGGTCATTACAGCTGAAATCTCTAAGAAGCATGTCTATCTCGTGGAGTCGGATGATGAAGAGGTGGAAGAGATCTTTTCGCATTGGCCCACCCATATGATTCCCGATCCACCCACCGCGGTCTTTAGCATGGACTACCGGTCGGCCGAGGTAGCTGTCACTGCTGTTCGCATGCTTGCGATGGAAGCCCATCTGATTGTTGACACAAACTACCGATCGGTTGTGCCGGCAGAGCAATTGACTGCTTCCCTGTTGTTGTCGTTGTTGGCCAGGATGTGAGTAGATCCCTTCCGGGTAGAAGCGGGCTGATCGAGGGGCATGGCTTGCTTGAGGAAAAACGGGAAGGCGAAGAAACAGGAATCGCTATGATCTCGACTTTGATATCCTCCGGTTCTTTCCAGGCCATGTCATCAGTGCGGCCTATCTAGAGTTTCATCACGGATTGTTGGTGGTCGAGTCAGTTGATAGGCCGGATACGCGCGATGATTGGGACCCGTCTACTCAGGTCGTGCACGCTGGACAGGACTCTCTTTTCATCGGAGTCCGGCCGGCAGCATCAGGTCCGGTCAGCGTGATATGCATGCAGTCGGATGGTGTAATGGTAGGAGGATAGGAAATGTTCTCGGGGCAGTTGAACTTTACTAACGGTGGTATGTGCATCGCTGACCCTGGGTACGTCTTTTCTATGCGGGTTCCCGTGCCAAAGGGGTGGAACTTCGTGAGCGTGTACGGCGATGTGCCAGATGATCCATGCGAAGTAGTTATCAAGGTTCCCGCGATCGAATGATAACGGAGCCATGCGCGGGATGGCCGGTCTGGCTGCGGGCGGCGGGCTCCGTTTTGTGGTACAGGAACTGATCGATCCCTGCAGATAGTCGGAGTCGAGTGACTCTGAATAGAGGATGCTGACTTGGGAACCTGGGGTGTAGGACCTTTTGAGAATGATCACGCGTGCGACCTGGCAGGTCAGATCGATAGCGTGGAGACGCTTGAACGTCCTGTTCTCGTAGAGTCAGCGTTGCTTGCAGCCCTAGAGCAGGGGTATAGCGCACCTAGCCGAATCTTCGATCAAGCTGTCGCAGCTGCGGCGATCGTTGCCTCGCAGTGTCCTGGAGGCAGTCCTGTTGATTCGGTATATGGCCCCGAAGAAGTCATTCCTGATGTGCATGGATTGAAGATGGTGGAGCTGGCCATCCGAGTTATCGTCCAGGCGCTGAGCGAACATTCTAGTGTGTCGCGTCTTTGGGGCGAAAGTTCAAGCCTGCGAGAGTGGGAAGGCACTTTGGGGGAACTGCTCTCGGTGCTGCGGAACGCCTGAGAAAGTCGGCGTCCGTCGTGGAAGGTGCTCATGGCAAATAAACAGCAGGTAGAGGCCGCAGCGGACATTGCCCGCGGTCTCCTTGGCGAGGTTCCCTCGGTCAGTTCACCAGCCTCGGGACTGACGGAGTTGGTGCGCCGGTTCGCGCTGATCGAGTTCGATGTGCCAGACAGCTCTGATTCTGATGGATACCTCTTTCAATATGGAGAGGTGAACTGGTTCTCTGAGCCGACATTTGAGCTCAGCTTGGTTCGTCAGTTGGAGGTCGTCGACTTGTCTGGGAGGTGGGAGGCATACGTTCAGGTCCTGTTCGAGTTCCGGTACCCCTTGGATGAGGATCTTGGTTCGGTGGATAGTCACTCGGAATGGTGGTTTCCTGGAAACGAGATGCCGTTCGACCTTTGGCTGGACTCTGTGGATAGATCCCCAATCGTGGGCTTGCTCTCTGGGAAGACGCTGCGAGAGTTTGTGATTCTGCAAGAACGAGTGTAAGTGGTTATCCAACCCTAGGTTCAGGCGGCGTTGCCGGCGCGGCGGGATGTCGCGACGTTCCTGATAGGTGACAGGTCGCAGCAACTGGCGCTAGCCCAAGCATCTGATTATTGGACGGTAGTTGATTTCCCTGGAGACTGCGAAATGAGTTACGATCTTGCTGTCTGGGTGGGTGACAGACCTGCTGATGACAGTGAAGCTGCCATCGTCCATGAAGCCCTCTATGAAAAGTACATTGAGATGGAGGAGTTGGCGACTCCGCATCGACTGATAAAGACTTTTGTAGGGCGACTCGTCGAGCGATGGTCAGATATCGACACAGGCGATGACTCGCCTTGGATGGGCTCGCCGTTGTTGGGATCTGCACGGGGCCCGTACATCTACTTCGGTATCGCCTGGAGTAGAGCCGACGAGGTGTCGTCATATGCTGTACAAGTGGCAGAGCAGTTGGGGCTCACATGCTTCGACCCGCAAATGGGTATTTTGCGATCTTGTCGCAACTCCAAATCAGTGGCCGGTCGTCGTGAGTCTCCTGAGCCACCAGCTGCGGCAACCTCACGAGAGCCACACCAGCAGGCATGGGAGAGCCAAGCCTACGAATGGCTCACTCAGCCCGAGTAAGAAGGTAGGGCCTTGTGAGCATAGTCATTGACTTTGTTGAAACTTCACGAGGGGCAACTGTCCTTCCGAATGGAGAGGCCGTAGATCTGTCGTCAGCGTCATCAGTTGAGATTCAGTTCTCGCTTTTTATGGGTGATCTCGTACTTCAGTCGACGGAGACCGATCTGAGTACAAGATTTGGTTTTATCTCCATGTTCAACTTGCTGACCGGCCTTCCTGAGGCCTTCTCGAAGGCTATGACGACGGCCGAGGGAGTGCTCTACTTCTATGAGCACGATCAGAAACTGACTATGCGACGTAGTGGTGATTGCATTCTGATAACGTGCAATTATGCAAGCAGGCGCATTCGAGTCGATGTGAAAGATCTGGCGGTCGCCTTGCTTGATTTTGTCCATCGACGCACCACCATGCTCATTGAGCAGTATCCGGAACTCCTGAAGAATCCTAGCTTTCTTGATATGATATTCAAGGGCTAGGGGCGGGTCCCGCCTGCTGATGTGAGTGAGCCTTTTGCGTGGATCAGGGGGCTGTCGGGGGGCAGACCATTCGCTATGCACATGACTGCGTGCCAGGCCGGGCGTCGGTCTGCGGTGGTATGCGCATGCCGTGGCAGGCTTGCGCCTGATCGCGTCCTGACCGCTCCAGCGCATGCGGCGTTGCGTGCCACCGCTCGTTCATGGGTGGACCGCGACCGCTTGTGGGCGGACGTGACCGCCTAGTTCGGGCCGCCGTCGGTGCACTTGGGACGCACCAACCCGTTGTGCGGCAAGGTGCTCGCCTACCTGGCCGAGGACCCGGGCGGCCCGATTGTGTTCTTCCACCTGTGGAACGGCAGTGGTTCGGACCGGCATGGCGCCTGGCTGCCCGAACTTGTGGAGCCGGCCCTGCCTGCCGTGCGTTTCGGGAACGATCCGTTCAGTGAGACCTTCACCTTCACTCCCGAAGGCCGCTTCCGCCAACCCGAGGACCCCGGATCGTCCTTCGAAGCCTGAGGGCGGTCACAGTGCAGGCTGGTCCCTCGCCTTGAGCTTGCTGATGAACTTGGTGAACTCACTCCGCGTAAGGCGCAAGCGAGGACCACTGGGGTCTCTGGAGTCGCGGATGAGGGTAGTGCCTGGCGTAATGGGAGCGACCTCGACACACTCGCCATGGCCGCCGCCCTGGCTGTGAGTGCTCTTCCTCCACTGGCTCACGTAGCGTCATCACCTGTCTTAATCGTACGGACGAGCTTGGTGAAACCAGTCCGGGTGAAAGTGAGGTGTGGTCCGTGAGGGTCCTTGGAATCGCGGATGAGCGTGGTGTCATTGGTGTTACCCGCGACCTCGATGCATTCGCCCTGAGCCTCGCCCTGGCTGTAGCTGCTCTTCCGCCAGTCGCTCATGTAGTGTCACCATCGGCTTTGATCGCCTGGATGAGGTCGGTGAACTCGCTTCGGGTGAGCGCGAGCCGTGGTCCTTGAGGGTTCTTGGAGTCACGTATGAGGGCGGTGTCTATGGCGTTAGTCGAGATCTCGATGCACATGCTCTGAGGGTCGTCCTGGCTGTAGCTACTCTTCCGCCACTGAACCATCACGCATCGTCTCCATCGTCTTCTGGATCAATGATCGGGTGCCATCTTCGGACAACGCGCGTGCCCTGATCTGATCAAACCGTACCCCGAGCCTGCTGACTTCGTCTGTGTCCTCGATCAGTCTCCCGCCGAACTGGGCCTCTACGTAGCCGATCGTGTTGTTCCCGGGCTTCGTGATGAAGGTGAGGGCTCCGTTGAGCCCCGAGTACCAGCCGGCCTGCTCTCTTACGACCTGGATGAACACGTGAGGAAGTGTGCTCATTTCTAGGAGGTGCTGGAGTTGTTCTCTCATCACCGCGGCGCCCCCTACTGGACGACGGAGGACCGCCTCATCCAGTACCGCGAAGAGGAAGGGAGCCTCATGGCGTGTGAGGTTCTCTCGTCGTGCCAGCCGTTTCATTATCCGTTCCTCCGCCTGGGGGCCGGGCAGTCCGTTGGCTCTGATGTAGTCCTCTGTCTGAAGTAGTCCAGGTATATAGAGTGGTTCAAAGGTTCGGATTTGAGTTGCCTCCTTCTCATGGGGAACATACGACTCGAACCAGGCCCTGACGTGTTCGCGTTGGGCGTGGGTCCACTGGCCTTGGAAGAGCTCGCCCGTGCCGAAGAAGTCGTCGAACTGCTTGCATGTGTCCAGGTCAGGGAAGTTCCGCTGGGTCTCGTACGCGGTGATGCTCTCCCTTGAGAGGAACAGCTCCTTGGCGAGTTGTTCCTGACTGAGTTCCTTGAGTGTGCGCAGCGTACGGAGGGTGTAGGCGAACTGGGCGCGCAGGCTCTCGCGGGGGTCTATATGGGTACATGGGCGCATTTGGGGGGCTCCCTGATTGGTATGTCGGCGCGTACCGCGTGCTTGTCTTCTCAGGTTAGGACTCGATCGCCATTGTGGGATGCCGGAACGAAGAGGAACGCCGGCTCACGCCAGGACGGAACGAATAGCGATCATGAATCAAGGGCAGTCACCGGCCGGCCCCGCGCCCTCCGGCCTTTATGTGGAACGGGCCGTTCTCGCCACGCCCTCGTCGAACGGGGTGTTGCGGGATCTGGCCTGTGCCCATCTGGAGAAGTGGGGGCTGGGCGGGCTGGCCGACGACGCTGTGCTGGTGGTTTCCGAACTGGTCACGAACGCGATCGAGGCCGCACCGGGCACGCTGATCGGATTCCGCCTGATGCTGTGGCCGACGATGCTGGTCATCGAGGTGCATGACACGAGTACGGAACGGGTCGTGTGCGGGGAGGTCGAGGCGCTGGCCGAATCCGGACGCGGGATGTGGATCGTGGAGCACATCGCCCGGCACTGGGGGCAACGCCTGGAGGGGGACGGGACCAAGACCGTCTACGCGCTCCTCGATTTGCCCTAGGCACAGGGGCACACGGACGGGGGGCGAAGGGCGTCCCAGTGGGGGACGTGACCCCCGGCCAGGGAGGGTGCCGACAGGTGTGGGGTCAGCCTCGGATCTCGGCCAGGTCGAAGTCGTCGTACGCGGCTCGTGTCTCCCCTGAGCCGCTTTCCTGCACGGTGATGATGCCGACGTTGCCCTTGCCGAGCGGGCGGTCGGCGTCGGTCGTCTCGGCCGCGAGCTCGCCGTTCATCCAGAGGCGCAGCCGCACCTTGGCGCCGTCGGGCTCGCAGGCGATCTGGACGCGGTTGGCGCCCTGGGGCTTGAAGCCGTTCACCTTGCCCGTACGGAGCAGGACCTTGGAGCCTCGGTCCTTGGTGGCCCGGCGGATCTGGGCGCCCTGGCCGTCGTGGCGGAGGAGGAAGCGGTAGCCGCTGGCGCCCTGGTCACCGTACTGCTCCCTGCAGATCAGCCCGTACATCCCCTGGGGCGGTCCCTGGGAGACCGTCACGGACACGGAGACGAGGATCGCCGCGGGCATCTCGTCCTTCTTGGTGGGGGCCATTCTGAGGTCGCTCGGTTTGGTTCCGCTGGCGTCGAGTCCGTAGGTCCCGTCCGGCTTGTAGCCGTACCCGAGCATCGTTCCGCTCAGGTAGATGCCGCCACCCCAGCCCGATTCCTGGTCGGAGAAGTCGTCCCCGAAGACGCTGCGGGTGTTCTCCGGGGGGCCGCCCCCAGCGGTGAGGACGTACATCGTCACCGCGAGGGCCAGGACGAGGACCCCGGCGCCCGCGCCGACCGCGAGCAGCGGCTTCCTGCGCCTACGGGGCGGGCGGGCGACTTGGGTGGGCTCGGGGACGGAGTCCTGCCGGGTGGCCGCGGGAACGGGAACGGTCATCGGAGCGGGAGCGGCCGGCGGGACGGGGGAGCGGCCGGTCAGGCGGGCCAGCAGGTCGTGGGCGGTGGGACGGCGGGCGGGGTCCTTGTCCAGGGTGGCGACCACGAGGTCGCGCAGGCTGGGATCGAGGCCGTCGAGGGCGGGTTCTCCGGCCAGCACCCGCTGCATGATCGCGGGGACGGTGGCGGCGGCGAACGGGGGGCTGCCGGTTCCGGCGAACGCGATGACGCAGCCCCAGGCGAAGACGTCGGCGGCCTGGGTGACCTCCCTGCCGCGCAGGATCTCGGGGGCGATGTAGGCGGGGGTCCCCACGAACTGGCCGGTGCGGGTGGGGCCGTCGACGGCGTCCAGGGCGCGGGCGATGCCGAAGTCGATGACGCGCGGCCCGGTCGGGGAGAGCAGCACGTTGGACGGCTTGAGGTCGCGGTGGACGAGCCCGGCGTCGTGGATGGCGACCAGCGCGGTGGCCATGCCCACGGCCAGGCTCTCCAGGGAGCCGCCGTCCAGGGGGCCGTGCCCGTTCACGCGCTCGTCGAGGGTGGGGCCGTCGACGTACTCGGTGGCGACGTACAGCGGGTCGCCGTCCAGCCGGGCGTCCAGGACGGCGGCCGTGCAGAAGCGGCGGACGCTGCGGGCGGCGGTCACCTCGCGGCGGAACCGGGCGCGGAACGCATCCTCCTCGGCCAGCTCGGTGTTGATGACTTTGACCGCGGCACGGCGTCCGGCGGCGTCCTCGCCCAGGAAGACGGTGCCCATGCCGCCCCGCCCGAGCCGGCCGACGATCCGGTAGTCGCCGAGCTCGCGGGGATCGGTGTCTCGCAGTGGGCTGGGCATGGGATCTGCTCCTGGAGGGGGTAGGCGGGTGGCGCAGGGTTAGATTCGCGGGCGCACCGGAGGGTTCAGGGTGAATAGGGTCGATGTGAGCGAGGGAAGGCGAGGGGTTCATGGACGTGACGACCGACGTGCTCGGGCCGGGGTACGAGGCGATCGAGCTGCCGCTGGGGCACGACTTCGAGGGCGAGGTCGTGGCGACGCTCGTCCGGCGGCGCGGGACCGACCCCAGCCGGCGCGCGGTGCTGTACGTGCACGGGTTCGTCGACTACTTCTTCCAGAAGCACCTGGCCGACTTCTATGTGGAGCGGGGGTTCGACTTCTACGCGCTCGACCTCCGCAAGTACGGGCGGTCGCTGCGCCCGCACCAGACGCCGAACTTCGTGCGCAGCCTCACCGACTACTTCCCGGAGATCGATGAGGCGGTACGGATCGTCCGGGAGGAGGACGGCCACGAGGTGCTGCTGCTCAACGGCCACTCCACCGGCGGCCTGGTGGCGGCGCTGTGGGCGGACCGCGTCAGGGGGAAGGGCCTGGTGGACGGGATCTTCCTCAACAGCCCGTTCCTGGACATCAACGAGCCGCTGGTGATGCGCAAGCTGGGCGCCGGGCTGGCCAGGACGCTGAGCAGGCGGTTCCCGGCGGCGAAGCTGCCCGCCGGGGTGTCGGAGCTCTACCCGCGCAGCCTGCACCGCGACCACGACGGCGAATGGGAGTTCGACCTGGAGTGGAAGCCGCTGCTCGGCTTCCCGGTGCGGGCCGGGTGGCTGGCCGCCGTACGGCGCGGGCAGCTGCGCCTGCACGCCGGGCTGGACATCGACGTGCCCGTGCTGGTGATGTCGTCGGACCGCAGCGTCCGGCCCAAGCCGGGGGTGGCCGACCTGACCAGTGCCGACGCCGTCCTGGACGTGGAGCACATGGCCCGCTGGGCGCCCCGGCTCGGCCGCCATGTCACGCTGGTGCGGATCCAGGGCGGGCTGCACGACCTGGTGCTGTCGGCCGAGCCGGCCAGGGAGCAGGTGTTCACCGAGCTGGAGCGCTGGATGGCCGGCTACCTGCCGGCCCCGCCCGCCTAATCGAGGATCTTCGACAGGTCGAAGTCGTCGAAGTCGGCCACGATCTGCTGGGCCGCGTTGCCGCCGCGCTCGACGGTCAGCCCGGCCCAGCCGTGGTTCAGCGGCCGGTCGGTGTCGGTCTCGTCGATGACCTGCTTGCCGTTCACCCATAGCCGCAGCCGGACCTCCTTGCCGTCGTCCTGCGGCTCGCACGCGATCTGGAGGCGGTTGGAGCCCTCCTCCTCGAACCCGCGGACGGAGTCGGCGCTGGCGAGTTCCTTGGTGCCCTGGTTGCCGGCCTGCTTGCGCAGCACCGCGCCCTTGCCGTCGTTGCGGACCAGGAAGGTGTACTCGAAGTTGATGTTGCTCTCGCCGGTGCTGGCGCGGCAGTGCAGCCCGTACCGGCTGTCGGGGGCGCCCTGCGAGACCGTCACGGTGGCGGCGACCAGCATGCGCTCGGGCATCTGGCCGGCGCTGTCCCGGGGGACCCGCCGCGCCTGGGTCTGGTCGACGCTGGTGGTCTCCAGGCGGTACTTGCCGTCCTTGTAGCCGTACCGGCCGGTGTAGGCGGAACCGCCGCCCCAGCCGGAGTCGGTGTTGGAGAAGTCGTCGGCGAACTCGGTGGCCACCTTCTCGGGCGGGCCGCTCGACCTGAACAGGCCGACCAGTGCCAGCACCGCCACGACGACGGCGGCGACGGCCGCTCCGCCCAGCTTCAGCGTCCGCCTGGAGAAGTGGGGGTGCAGGGAGAGATGACCCGATCGGCCGGAGGGGGGCGGGGCGTGGCCGGGCGGAGGCGGAGGCGGGGACGGCAGCCCGGTGGCGGGACGCGGCGGCGCGTCGCCGCGGGTGGGCCCGGCGCCCGGCATCGCGGCGGTCCGCGCGGGCTCGGGGGTGTGCCAGGTCGACTGGACGGTCTCGGCGATCCGGGCGGGGTCGGGCTGGGCGTGGCCGACCAGGCGGGCCAGCAGCTCCTGCACGGACGGGCGGTTGCGCGGGTCCTTGTCGAGCGCGGCGGCGACGACGTCGCGCAGGGCCGGGTCGAGGCCGTCGAGCATCGGCGCGTCGTGCGCGACCCGGTAGAAGATCTCCGGGACGGTGTTGCCGGTGAACGGGGCATGGCCCGTCCCGGCGTAGGCGACCACGCAGCCCCAGGAGAACACGTCGGAGGCCGGGGTGACGGGCTCGCCGCGCAGCAGTTCCGGCGGCAGGTAGTTGGGGGTGCCGACGAACTGGCCGGTGCGGGTGGGGCCGTCGGCGTCGTCCAGGGCGCGGGCGATGCCGAAGTCGATGACGCGGGGGCCGGTGGACGACAGCAGCACGTTGGCCGGCTTGAGGTCGCGGTGGACGATCCCGGCGCCGTGGATGGCCGCCAGCGCCGTCGCCACCCCGACCGCCAGGCCCTCCAGGTCGGAGCCGGGCAGCGCGCCGCGTTCGGCGACCGCCGCCTGGAGGGTGGGGCCCTCGATGTACTCGGTGACCACGTACAGGGGGTCGCGGTCGAGCTCGGCGTCCAGCACGGGGGCGGTGCAGAAACGGCGCACCTGCCGGGCGGCGGTCACCTCCCGCCGGAACCGCTCCCGGAAGGAGTCCTCGCTGGCCAGCTCCCGGTTGATCACCTTGACGGCGACCCGGCGGCCGGAGGCGTCCTCGCCCAGGAAGACCGTTCCCATGCCGCCACGGCCGATCCGGGCGAGCAGCCGGTAGTCGCCGAGTTCCCGTGGATCCTCCGGTCCCAGGGCCCCGGAGTCCTCACCTGCGTGCGTCGTCATCGTGCACAGAACCTTAGCGGCAGTCCAGGCGACCGGGTGCCCGGAATATGCACGCTCGGTGTGAGAAGTCAGACCCACTCGGGAAGGCTGTCGCGGGCCAGCGCCAGGGTCTCCTCGACCCGGGCCGCGATCAGTACGGGGTCCCAGACGTCGTTCCGGGCGCAATCCTCGAAGGCGACCCGGGTCGCGGCGGTGTGCAGCGCGACGATGAGGCGGGGCCGGACGTCGGTGTCCGGATCGACGCCCTGCCGCCGGGCGATGAGGGCGGCGAGCGCGCGCTCGGTCGCCGCCATCCGGGCGATCTGCGCGGGCATCAGCGCCGGGTTCGCCTCGATCACCCGGCGGACCTTGCGGAACCGGGCGGCGCCGTCCGGATCGTCCTCGGCGATGGCGCGCAGGACGGCGCCCAGCGCCGCGGCGAGCGCGACGAAGGGCCGCTCGCCGTCCGGGCGGGCGGCCAGGGCCTCCCGCATGATCTGGTCGTGCTCGGCCTTGAACCCGGTGACCAGGTCCTCCTTGGTGGCGAAGTACCGGAAGAAGGTGCGCTGGGACACGGGCACCGCGGCCACGATCTCGTCGATCGTGGTGGCGTCGTAGCCCTGCTCAAGGAAGAGGTCGAGGGCCGCGTCCAGCAGCGCCATCCGGGTGCGGTGCTTCTTGCGTTCGCGCCGCCCGCGTTCGGGGGCGTGGGGGAGATCGCGGCCGGCGGGTGCGGCTGCGGACATCGGGCGGTCTCCTTCTCGTGACCTGGACGGCAGGCCGGGTGCCTGCCTCATCCTGACAGAGGGGGGTATCACGGGCGCGCATGTCACCGCCGGGCCTGTGGCCGGTGGGGACACGTAAGCATGACGTGACTCCGCGGTCCGCGCGGGGGGTGGTGCGCGGGGCAGAAAATCGAGTGCCCACCTTCCCGGTTTTCCCGAGGCGATCAGCCGTCACGGGCCATGCTGGACGGTGGTTACCGATTGTCGCCGTTCGAGCGCCGCTCGTCATCGGACGGCCAGGGATTTCACACCCAAAGGCGGATGATCGTGTCTGTAATCGGTGCGCAGGAAATCGCCGAGGTCCGGCGTCATCACCTCGCGGCGCTGGCGTACGAGGTCGAGGCGCGCGGGCTCTGGTACCGGATGGCCGGTCCGGAGGAGTCGGTCCTGGCGGTGCTGGGGCCGCGGACCCGCCGCCGGATCATGGTCGTGGCGACCCCCGTGGGCGGGGGCTGGAGCTTCCTGTGGTCGGACGGGGGGATGGCCGACGTGGCGGAGGTCGCCCGGGCCGCCGACCAGATCGCCCGGCGGCTGGCATGACCGGCCCGAGCCCGGCCGCGTCCCGTGCCACGGCGCGTGCGGCGCCCGGGCCCGCGACCCCGCCGTGACCTCTTGACCTGGGCTTTCACCGTTCTCGACGGCGTTTTTCGGGTCGTTTCCGCCTTGCCTCCCGGGGCCCGATGTCCCTAGACTCGATGGCGAACGTATGTTCGAGACAGGCCGCATGCCTTCCCCTGTGCGGTGTCGATGAAGGCTCAGAGGGCGGGGGAGGCAATGACGCGTGTGTTCGGCGACCCGGTGGACGTCCGGGTGACCGGCGGGCGCCCTGACCGGTTCGTCTGGAGGGGACGGCTCTACACCGTACGGCGGGTGCTGGAGCACTGGGTCACCACCCGGGACTGGTGGCGGGAGCAGGAGCCCGAGACGGAGGTCACCGGCGAACGGGAGTTCTGGCGGGTCGAGGCCACACCGGAGCGGGAGGTCGGAGTGTACGAGTTGCGGCATGACGCGGCGAGCGGCACCTGGACGCTTTCCCGGGTGTGGGATTGAGGCGCGCGTGCACCTGCATGTCGCCTCGTCCTTCTCGCTGCGGTACGGCGTCGCGCCGCCGCGGGCGCTCGCCGAGCGCGCGGCCGAGATGGGGATGGAGACCCTGGCCCTCACGGACCGCGACGGGCTGTACGGCGCGGTCAAGCACGTCCAGAGCTGCCGGGCCAGCGGGCTGCGTCCCGTCCTCGGCGCCGACCTGGTCCTGGCCGCCGCGCCCCCGCCCGAGGGGCCCGCGCCCGCTTCCCGGAGGGCGCCGCGGGGAGCGTCCGGGGCGGCCGGCGACCGGATCGTCGTCCTGGCGACCGGGCGCACCGGCTGGGGTTCGCTGTGCCGCCTGGTCACGGCCGCCCACATGGCGGGCGTGCGCGGCGCCCCGGCCGTGACCCGGGAGCTGGTCGGCGCCCACGCCGCCGGGCTGGTGGTGCTGCTGGGGCCGCGCTCGGACGTGGGCCGGGCCGTCGCCGAACGCCGCCCCGACCTGGCCGCCGCGCGGCTGGCGGCCTGGCGGGAGACGGCGGAGGTCGCCGTCGAGATCGTCGACCACTTCGACCGGGGCGACGGGCACCGCGCGGCGCGGATGTTCGACCTCGCCCGCGAGGCCGGGGTGCCGGCGGTGCTGGGCAACGCGGTGCGCTACCTCGACCCGGCCGACTACCCCGTGGCCCAGGTCCTCGACGTGGCGCGCGAGCTGGTGCCGCTGCACCGCCGCCACCTGGAGGACCGCACCGGCCACGCCTACCTGAAGTCGGTCCCGGAGATGCGCAAGGTCGCGGAGCTGGCCTGCGGGCCGGAGGCGGCGGTCGCGCTGCTGGAGGAGACCCGGCGGCTGTCGGAGCGCTGCGCCCTCGACCCCGGCCACGATCTCGGCATGGACCGCGTGCACCTGCCCGACGCGGGCGACGACCCGTACGGGACGCTGGTGGCGCGGTGCGGGGAGGGGCTTGCCCGGCGCGGCCTGGACCGGTCGGCCGAGGCGGCGCGGCGGCTGGAGCACGAGCTGGGCATCATCGCCCGCAAGGGGCTGGCCGCCTACTTCCTGACCGTGGCCGACGCGGCGGCGCTGATCCGTTCGCTGGGCATCCGGTGCGCGATCCGCGGCTCGGGCGCCGGCAGCCTGGTCAACCACCTGCTCGGCATCGGCGACGTCGACCCGCTCCGCCACGACCTGGTCATGGAGCGCTTCCTGGCCGACAGCCGCCCCGGCCTGCCCGACATCGACCTGGACGTGGAGTCGGCGCGGCGGCTGGAGGCGTACCGGGCGCTGTTCGACCGGTACGGCGGCGACAACGTGGCCTGCGTCTCGATGATGGAGACCTACCGGGCGCGCAGCGCGATCCGCGACGTCGGCGGCGCGGTCGGGCTGCCGCCGGCCGAGATCGACGCGATCGCCAAGGCGTTCCCGCACGTGCGGGCCCGGCAGATCAGGGCCGCCCTGCACGACCTGCCGGAGCTGCGGCAGAGCAACCTGGCGCAGGGGCGGCTGGAGGTGCTGTTCCGGATCGCCGAGCGGCTGGACGGGCTGCCCCGGCACATCGCGATGCACCCCTGCGGGGTGCTGCTGTCGAACGCGACGCTGCGCGACCGGACGCCGGTGGAGCGCAGCATGCTCGACTTCCCCATGAGCCAGTTCGACAAGGAGGACGTCGAGGCCATGGGGCTGCTCAAGCTCGACGTCCTCGGCGTCCGGATGCAGTCGGCGATGGCGCACGCGGTGGCGGAGATCGACCGGGCCGAGGGGACGCGGCTCGAACTGGAGGCGCTCCCGCACGACGACACCGCCACCTACGACATGATCTGCTCGTCCCGCACGCTCGGCTGCTTCCAGATCGAGTCGCCCGGGCAGCGCGAGCTGGTGGGCAAGCTCCAGCCGCGCACGCTGGGCGACCTGGTCATCGACATCTCGCTGTTCCGGCCGGGGCCGGTCAACTCCGACATGGTGACGCCGTTCCTGGACGCGCGGCACGGGCGGCGCGAACCCGCCTACCCGCACCCCGACCTGGTGGACGCGCTCGGCGAGAGCCAGGGGGTGGTCGTCTTCCACGAGCAGGTGCTGCGCGTGCTCGACACGATGACCGGCTGCGGCCTGTCCGACGCCGAGGCGGCGCGGCGCGCGCTGGGCGACGAGGCCGGGCAGGCCGAGGTCGGCGCGTGGTTCCGGGAGAGCGCCCTGGCCCGGGGGTACGACGAGGCGACGGTCGCCGCGGTCTGGCGGACCCTCACGGCGTTCGGCGCGTTCGGCTTCTGCAAGGCCCACGCCGCCTCGTTCGCCCTGCCCACCTACCAGTCGGCCTGGCTGAAGAGGCATCACCCGGCGGCGTTCTACGCGGGCGTGCTCACCCACGACCCCGGGATGTACCCCAAGCGGGTGATCCTCGACGACGCGCGGCACTTCGGCGTCCCGATCCTGCCGCTGGACGTCAACCGTTCGGCGGTGTCCTGGCACATCGAGCCGGTGTCCGAGGGCGGCGCCACCGCCGCGCCCGCCCCGCCCGCCGCCCCTGCCCGTCCGTTCGGCCCGGTCGCGGTTCCGGACGGGGGCGCCGGGCGCGGTGACGGCGATGGGCCCGGGGACGTGTTCGGGGACGTTCTGGAGGGGGCGGGCCGGTTCGGGATCCGGGTGGCGCTGAGCGAGGTCCGCGGCATCAGCGAGGCCGAGATGGGCCGGATCGTCGCCGAGCGCCCCTACGCCTCCCTGACCGACTTCTGGCGGCGCGCCCGGGTCTCCCGCCCGATCGCCGAACGGCTCGTGCTGGCCGGTGGCTTCGACGCCCTGTACGGCATCGGCGCCGGGCCCGTCCGGGCCGCCGGGGAGCCGTCGCGGCGCGACCTGCTCTGCCGGGTCGGTGCGCTGGAGCGGTCGCCCGCGCGGCCGGGCGGGGACGTGATCGAGGGGCAGCTGCCGCTCGACGACGGCGACGGCGTCGGCGAGGCCGGGGCCGGGGCCGGGCCCGGGGACGCGCTCCGCGGCGGCACCCGGGCGGGCGCGGCGGCCCTCGAACGGATCCCGGTGGGGGAGCTGCCGCCGATGACGGCGGGCGAGATGGTCGAGGCGGAGCTGATGATCCTCGGCATGGACGTCAGCCGGCACGTGCTGACCTTCTACGACCGGCTGCTGGAGCGGCTCGGCGTCGTCCGCGCCCGCGAGCTGCCCGGCCGGGCGTCGGGTGAGGAACTGCTGGTCGCCGGGGTCAAGGTGGCCACCCAGACCCCGGCGGTACGGTCCGGGCAGCGGGTCATCTTCGCCACCCTCGACGACGCCACCGGCCCGGTCGACCTGGCGTTCTTCGAGTCGGTACAGGACCGCTGCGCCGCCACGGTCTTCGGCTCGTGGCTGCTGGTGGCGCGGGGCAGGCTGCGCCGCCTCGGCGCCCGCGCGGTGTCCCTGACCGCGCTGGACTGCTGGGACCTGCCCGCTCTGGACGAGGCGTGGCGGGACGGCGGCGACGACGCCCTGCGCCGGGCGATGGCGCCGGTGCGCCGGGGCGAGCCGCCGCGCACGGCCGGGCGCCGCCTCATGTACCCCAGCGGTTTCGCGATGTCCCCGTACGCCGACATCGGTCACGCCGGGGAGGCCGTCAAGCGCCCGCCCGCCCGGCTCTGGCACGCCAGCGGAGGCAGCTCCGGCCCCACCCGGCCCGCCTGATCAGCGTCCGGCGCGGGCAGCGTCCGGGCGCGGGCCGCTGCGGGGCCGCGGCTGGGCGGGGCCGGCGGGCGGGGGCTCAGAGGTCGCGGGCGATCTGGAGGCGGGTGACCTGGAACACGATCGTCATGCAGAGCGCGGCGGCCAGCGCCTGGCAGGCCGCCGCGGCCACCCCCAGGTGCACCGAGTACCGCGCGTCCGCCAGGGTCTGCACGCCGCTGTGCGAGAAGAGCCGGGACAGCCCGACGCCCAGCAGGACGAAGATCCACCAGACCGTCACGACCAGGCCCACCAGATGCCGCTGCGCCGCGCGGAACCGGCCGCTGTTGACCCACACGTCGTACACCACGCGGGGCGGCACCCACAGGTTGACCAGGGGGCAGATCCAGCCGAACAGCACCCACGCCTGCCGGTGCCGGTGCGGGCCGGGGGCCTGCCGGTACGCGCGCCACAGCCAGCCCAGGTACAGCAGCCCGGTGATCCCGGCCATCACCGTGCCGATCACGAACACGTCGGTGTACGGGGCGATCGCCCGCCCGGTGAGCGCCGGGTCGTAGGTGTCGTGGGTGGCCTCGCGCAGCGGGTCGAGCAGCCGGACCAGGCTCATCCCCGAGCCGAGCGCGATGAACGCGTTGAAGCCCAGCAGCATGAACACCGCGACGCCGACCGCCCGGAAGTCCCGGCGCCGCGCCCACGCGCCGCAGGCGGGGCAGCGCGCGACCTCGGTCGGGATGATGTCGCCGCACAGCGCACACGGCATGATCCACCTCCGGAGGTCCTTTTGCCGCGCTTTGGTCCGGATACTACGTAGCTTTGACCCCGCGCACGCACCGCCGGTTCGCCACCCGTTCGTCACCCGTGGAAGACCAGCGGGGTGGCGCCGGAGACGGCGAGCGCGGTGAGCGCCGACCAGGCCGCCAGCCGTGGCGGCGACCCGGCCGCGACCAGCCGTTCCGGGCGGAAACCGGTGATCAGGGCCAGGACCCACCATTCGGCGGTGGCGGCGATCATGCCGTACAGCGCGCCGAGGCCGAGCATCGCCGAGACCAGCACCAGCCCCGGCGCGGACAGGGTGTGCGCGATCAGCGCCGTACGGCGGGGGAAACCCGACATCCCGCGGTACAGGCCCGCCGCGACGATGCTCCATCCCGCGACCGCGAGCGCCCACAGCGTGATGACCGCCACGGGGATGTCGTTGAGCGACTCCGGCACCAGGCGCCGTTCCCTTTCATCGAGGTGTTCGTTGACGTGCGCGCTCCGTCGGCGCGCTTCGCCGGTTCGCCGGCAGGCGCGCGTGCCCGCGCGCCGGGTGGTGACCGCGGAACGGCCGGTCAGCGCATGAGGCCGGTCTCCCAGGCCCACGCGGCGATCTCGACCCGGTTGCGGGCGTCCAGCTTGCGCTGGACGCTGCCGAGGTGGGTCTTGACCGTGGAGAGCGAGACGAACAGCTCCCCCGCGATCTCGTCGTTCGTCCTTCCCCGCGCGACGAGCCGGACGACCTCCAGCTCGCGCCCGGTGAGCGGCTCGCGGGGCGGCGCCGTGGCCGGGGACGGGACGGTCAGCCGTTCCAGCAGCCGGACCGTGATCGAGGGCGAGACCAGGGAGCCGCCGTTCACCGCCGCCCGGACGGCCTCCAGCAGCAGTGCCGGGCCGCCGTCCTTGAGCAGGAAGCCGGCGGCGCCGGCGCGCAGCGCGCCGTAGACGTACTCGTCCATGTCGAACGTCGTGACGATCACCACGCGCAGCGGGTCGGGCACCTCCGGCCCGGCCAGCAGCCGCGTCGCCTCCAGCCCGTCCATGCGGGGCATCCGGATGTCGAACAGGCACACGTCCGGCCGCAGCCGCCGGGCCAGCTCCACGGCCCGCACGCCGTCGGCGGCCTCCCCGACCACCTCCATGCCGGGCCGCGAATCGATGATCATCCGGAATCCGGTCCGGACCATCTCCTGGTCGTCGGCGATCAGTACGCGGATGGTCACGGTGCCGATTCTCTCAGGGGCGGCGGTCCGGAATGACCGCCACGACCTCCCAGCCGCCCTCGGGCCGCGGCCCGGCGCGCAGCCGCCCGCCGATCGCCTCGACCCGTTCCCGCAGGCCCGCCAGGCCGAACCCGCCGGCCGGCAGGCGCGCCCCGGCCCCGCCCGTCGTCGCGCACCGCCACCTCCACCGAGCCGTCGCCGCGCGCGAGCCGGACCACGCTGACCTGGACGGCGGTGGCGTCCGCGCCGTCGGCGCCGTCCGCGCCGTCCGCGCCGGTCTCGCCCTGCGCCTCGCGGAGCAGGCCGACCATGCGGCGCATCGAGGTCAGCGCCTCGGTGCCGGCGGCCTCGATGCCGCCGAGCATCAGGCCGAGCCGTTCGGGATCGCGCGCGGCCTCCGTGCCGAGGGTGAACCGCGCGGCCTGCGCCTGGACGACGATTCCGGTCACGTGGTGGGCGACGAAGTCGTGCAGGTCGCGCGCCAGCTCCAGCCGCTCGTCGCGGCGGGCGGGGTACGGACTCGCGCCGGCGCGGGGATCGGCCGTTCGGCCGAGGCCGGCGGGCACGGACCGGCCTAACGTCCGATGCGGCGGACCGGCGGCCGGGCGCACGGTGGACGCATGAAGGAGCTTCATCCGAATCCCGCCCCGGCCGTCCCGCCGGGCATCGGCGTATCGCCGGGCGCCCCCGTCCTGTCCGGTACGGGGCTGGTCAAGCGTTTCGGGTCCACGGTGGCGCTGGGCGGCGTCGATCTCGCGGTGGGCCGGGCCGAGGCGGTCGCGATCATGGGGCCGAGCGGCTCCGGCAAGTCGACCCTGCTGCATTGCCTGGCCGGGATCGTCCGGCCGGACGCGGGCGAGGTCCACCTGCTCGGCCGGCGGATCGACGCGCTCGGCGAGCGCCGCCGCAGCGAGCTGAGGCGGACCAGGTTCGGCTTCGTCTTCCAGTTCGGCCGGCTGCTGCCGGAACTGCCCGCCGACGAGAACGTGGCGCTGCCGCTGATGCTCGGCGGCACGCCGCGGCGCGAGGCCGTCCGGGCGGCCCGGGGCTGGTTCGGGCCGCTCGGCCTGGCGGGCATGGAGAACCGCCGTCCCGGCGAGCTGTCGGGCGGGCAGGCCCAGCGGGTCGCGATCGCCCGCGCCCTGGCCGGCCGCCCCGCGGTGGTCTTCGCCGACGAGCCGACCGGTGCGCTCGACCAGGCCACCGGCCAGGACACGATGCGCCTGCTGGTGGAGGCCACCAAGAGCAACGGCGCCTCCCTCGCGGTCGTGACGCACGACCCGAACGTGGCGCGCTGGTGCGACCGCACGGTGGAGGTCCGCGACGGCCTCGTCCTGGCGCCGGGCGGGGTGGCGTGATGCGCTGCGTTCCGGGGCTGGCCTGGCGGCTGCTGCGCGGCGGGGGCCGTCGCGGTGCGCTGGGCGCGGCGCTGACCTGGGCGGCCGTCGCCGTGTCCACCGGGCTGCTGCTGTTCGCGGTGGGCGCCGTCCACGCGTTCGGGGAACGGGCCGACGCGGACGCCTGGCGGCACCGCGCCGCGACGACCGGCCCCGCCACGGCCGTGCTGGCCCGCTCCACCGACCACGTGCGGGGGCGTCCCATCACGGTCGTCGAGCTGGCCGCGCTGGACGGCCGGGCGCCGGTCCCTCCGGGAATGGCGCGCTTCCCCCGGCCGGGCGAGACCTGGGTGTCGCCGGCGCTCGGCCGGCTGATCCGCGAACTGCCCTCCGACCAGCTCGGCCGGAGATTCGGCGCCCCGCCCGCCGGGACCCTCGGCCGGGACGCGCTGGAGCATCCCGCCGAACTGGTCGCCGTGGTCGGCCGGCACGCGCACGACCCCGCCATGACCGCCCCGCGCGAGGAACGCGTCCGGGGCTGGGAGCCGGTCGCCTCGCCCGCGCCCATCGACGCCTTCGACACGGGGGCGGTGTCGCTGCGGTCCCAGATCTACCGCGCCCTCATGGTCATCGCGGCCGTGCTGATGGTCGTACCGCTGCTGGTCTTCGGAGGCGCGGCGGCCCGGCTCACCGTGGCCCGGCGGGACGAGCGGCTGGCCGCGCTGCGCCTCGTGGGCGCCACGCCCGGCCAGGTCGTCGCCCTGACCACCGCCGAGGCCGTGCTGACCGCGGCGGCGGGCTCCCTCACCGGGGCGCTGGTGTACGCGGCGGCGATCCCCGCGCTCGGCCGGATCCCGGTCGGCGGCGGACGCTCGTTCACCGGCGACCTGTGGCCGGGGGTGCTTCCGGTGGCCGGGGTCCTGGTCGCGGTGCCGCTGCTGGTGGGCGTCAGCGCGGTCGCGGGGCTGCGGCGCGTCGTGGTGAGCCCGCTCGGGGTGGCGCAGCGGGTGACCCCGCCCGCCCTGCGCGCGGTGCGGCTGATCGTCCTGGTCGCCCTCGTGCTGGCGTTCGGGATCGTCGGTGGTGGGCTGGCGGGCATGGGGAACGCCGGCCTGGTCATCCTGCTGGTCTTCCTGGCGCTGGCCTTCCTGGGCCTCAACCTGGTCGGGCCGTGGGTGGCCGCGCTGCTCGGCCGCGTCGTCGTCGGCACCGCGCGCGGCCCGGCCTGGCTGCTGGCCGGGCGCCGCCTGGTGGACGATCCCCGGTCGGCCTGGCGGACGGTCGCGGGCATCGCCCTGGGCGGGTTCGTCGCGGGCTTCCTGTCCCTGCTCAACCCGTCCGTCACCGGTACGGGGGCCGCCGACCGGCTCGAACTCGCGGTGCCGGGGGAACGGTCCGCCGCGGTCGCGGCGCAGGCCGCGAAGCGCACGGAAGGTCTCGGCGCCCGGATCACCGTGACCCGGGGGACGGGCGGCGGGCCGCCGGGCGGCGCGGCGGGCGGTGGCGCGGCGGAGGGTGGCGCGGCGGGCGGTGGCGCGGCGGCGCCCGCGATCGTCGCCGTCACGGTGCCGGGCGGCGCCGCCGCGCTCGACCGGGCCCGTACCGCGCTGACCGGCCTCGTTCCCGGCCAGGTCGCCACCACCCCCGCCGACATGGGGGCCGAACGTCATCTGGTGGCCGATCTGCGCACCGGGTCGCTGACGGTCCTGACGGTGTCGTTCCTCATCGCCGTCGCCAGCGCGGGGATCACCGGGGCCTCCTCCGTGCTGGACCGCCGGGAGACGTACGCGACGCTGCGCCTGGCGGGCACGCCGCTGGCAGTCCTGGACCGGGCGCGCCTGGCCGAGACGCTCGTCCCGCTCGCGGTGATGGGCGGCGGCTCCCTGCTCACCGGAGTGTTCTTCGCCCTGCCGTTCGCCGCGGAGTTCGGGTACGCGGGGGCCTGGACGCTCGGCGCGTTCGTGGTCGCCGGCGGCGCCGCCGTCCTCGGCGCGAGCGCGCTGAGCCGGCCGCTGCTCCGGTCGGTCACCACCGATCCGGCGCCCGTGCCGGACTGATCCCTGGGGCCTGTGGGAGGGGAACGACTGTTCGGAAAAATGTCAGTGCCGGTGCGTAAGTTGAGAGCGTGATCCGGGGTACACCAAGGAATAAGCATCGGGCCGGTGACCTTGTTCGATGCGTACCTCCGGGTACATCCCGCCCGGTGGAACGGCCCTCAGGGGGAGGGCGGTCCACCGGGGCGCAGAAAGGGGTAGTGGCAGTGAGCGCAGCGACCGGCACCTTCCACCTCACTCACCCGCGGCTGGACGGCCCCGCCGAGCGGACCGTCGTCGAGCCGTGGCTCACCGAACTGTCGCACCTGACCGTGAACGCCTACGCCGAGCACGCCTGGCCCGGGTCCGCAGAGGCCGCGCCCCCGCTGGCCATGATCGAGACGCTGTCCGCCCCGGCCCCCGTGCCCGCGCGCCACGCCGCGCTGGCGGAGGCCGCCTAGGCAGGGCGGAGCCTGAGCCGACGAGAAGGGTGGAGCCGGGAGATCCGGTTCCACCCTTCTCGCGTGCCGGGCCCGATCCCGCCCCGAACATGTCTCAATATGTGAAACACATTTCTCAGATAATGAGAGAGTGGTCTAGAGTGCGGATCAGCGACGGACGGAAGCGGTGATCCCCATGACCTTCGCCGAGGGCTATGTCCATGGCCACCACGCGACGGTGCTGAGCTCCCACCAGTGGCGCACCGTGGAGAACTCGGCGGCGTACCTGACCGCCTCGCTCCGCGCCGGGCTCGCGGTGCTGGACGTGGGGTGCGGACCCGGGACGATCACCGCCGGCCTGGCCGAACGGGTCGCGCCCGGCACCGTGACCGCCGTCGACGCCTCCGGCGAGGTGCTGGAGGAGGCGCGGCGGACGGTGGCCGCCCGGGGGCTCGCGAACGTCGGGTTCGCCGTCGCGGACGCGCACGCGCTGGACTTCCCGGACGGCTCCTTCGACGTCGTGCACGCCCACCAGGTCCTCCAGCACGTCGCCGACCCGGTCCAGGTGCTGCGCGAGATGCGGCGCGTGTGCCGACCGGGGGGCGTCGTGGCGGCGCGGGACGCCGACTTCGGCGGGATGGTCTGGTACCCGGATCCGCCCGGCATGGACGCCTGGCGTCCCGTCTACTACGCGGTCGCGCGGGCGAGCGGCGGCGAGCCGGACGCCGGGCGGCGGCTGGTGTCGTGGGCGCGGCGGGCGGGGTTCACCGACGTCACCGCGAGCACCTCCACCTGGACGTACTCCACCCCGGAGGAACGCGAGTGGTGGAGCGAGTCCTGGGGCGGCCGGATGGTCCGCTCGGCCGTCGCGGAACGGGCCGTGGCGGGCGGCCACGCGACGCGCGAGGAGCTGCGGCGCTTCTACGAGGGCTGGAAGGCCTGGGCCGCCGCCGATGACGGATGGTACGCCGTCCTCCACGGCGAGATCCTCTGCCGCGCCTGACCCGGGCGGTGCCTCAGCCGGGCCGCCCCGGGCCGCCCCGGGCGGCGCCGCAGTGCGTGGCCGGAAGCGGCAAGCGGCGGGTGACGCGGCGGATGGCTGTCTAGCGTCGTCGGCGTGCCGCCGGGGCAGGGGAAGGCCGCGGCGGCTCAGGGGGAGGGGAACGCAAATGATCCGAGAGGTCGGGACCTCGCTGGGGACGGTCACGGTGGCGGTGACGGGCGAGGGGCCTCCGCTCCTGCTGCTGCACGCCAATCCGGGCTGCCACCGCGACTACGACGCGGTGGTGCCCGCGCTGGCCCAGCGGTACGCGGTCCACGCCGTCGACTGGCCGGGGTACGGGGCGTCCGCGCGTCCGCCGGAGCCGCCGTCGGCGATGGCGTACGCGCGGGTCCTGCCCGAGATCGTCGACGGGCTCGGGCTGGACCGGGTCGCGGTGATCGGCAACAGCGTGGGCGGATACGCCGCGGCCCGCCTCGCGATCGCGCACCCGGACCGGGTCGTCGCGCTGGTCCTGGTCAACAGCGGCGGGTTCAGCACGCTGAACCCGGCCACCCGCGGGTTCATCCGCGTGATGGGGACCGAGCCGGCGATGCGGCTGATGGCCGGCCGGCTGCCCCGGCTCTACCTGCGCCGCCGCACCCCGGAGGTCCGCGAGATGATCGCCCGGGACGCCGCCCGCCGCCATGACCGGGGCGCCCACCGGGTGGCCGCGGCGCTGTGGCGCAGCTTCGCCGCCCCCGAGCACGACCTGCGTCCGCGGGCGGCGGCGATCACCGCGCCGACCCTGCTGGTGTGGGGCACCCGCGACCCCATGGTCGGCCTGGACGCGGCGGGCGTCCGCCGGGCGATCCCCGGCGCGGCCTGGCGGTCGATGCCCACCGGGCACGCGCCGTTCGCCGAGGCGCCCGGCCGGTTCCTGGGCGCCGTCCTGCCCTTCCTGGACGAGGCGACCGCCGCCGTACGGGCGTGAGGCCCCGCGCCCCTGCCCGTCACGGCGTGCCGGGTGGCGGGGGCAGGATCCGGCACAGGGCTTCCAGGGCCGCGGTGTAGGCGTGTTCGGGTGGGGTGGAGTAGCCGACGACCAGGCCGTCCTGGTGCGGCATGGTGGCGGCCGGGTGCCGGAAGGCGGCCAGGCCGTCCAGCCCGATCCCTTGCCGGGCGGCGGCCTTGACGGTGCTGCCCTCCGTCCCGGGGGGCAGGCGCAGGACGGCGTGCAGCCCGGCGGCGATACCGGTCGGCGTGACGTGCGGGGCCTGGGCGGCGAGGGCGGCGACGAGACGGTCGCGGCGGGACCGGTAGTGCTGGCGCATCCGGCGGATGTGCTTGTCGTACCGGCCGGCGGCGATGAAGTCGGCGAGGGTGAGCTGGTCGGTGACCCCGGCCCAGGCCTCCCGTTCGCCCTTGACGGCCAGGACGGGCTCCACCAGATGCTCGGGGAGGACCATCCAGCCCAGCCGCAACGCCGGTGACAGGCTCTTGCTGGCCGAGCCGAGGTAGAGGACCCGCTCGGGGTCGAGTCCCTGGACGGCGCCGACCGGCTCGCGGTCGTAGCGGAACTCGCCGTCGTAGTCGTCCTCCAGGATCACGCCGCCGCGGGCACGGGCCCAGTCGACCGTGGCCGCGCGCCGCTCGGAGTGCAGCGGGCCGCCGGTCGGGAACTGGTGCGCCGGCGTGAGCAGCACCGCCCGCACCGCTCTCAGGGACTCCGGCTCGGGAGTGCGGGCGCCGTGCTCGTCCAGCGCCAGCGGAACGGTGCGGACGGACGCGGCGTCCAGCAGGGAACGGTGGAAAGCGAGGCCGTAGGACTCCACGGCCAGCGGGCCCCGCAGGACCCTGCCGCCGAACAGCAGCCGCAGGGCGTGCGCGAACCCCGAGCACACCACGATCCGGTCCGGCGTCGTCCGGACGCCACGGGCCCGCGCCAGATACCCGGCCAGCGCACGGCGCAGCTCGGGCCGCCCCTGCGGGTCACCCGGCCCGAACGCCTCGCTGGGCACGGCGGTCAGCGCGCGGCGGGCGGAGGACAGCCACCCCGAGCGGGGGAAGGACGCGGCGTCCGGTCGGCCCTGCCGGAGATCGTGCGCCGGTGCGCCCGGACGCGCGGGCACCTTCTTCGGGACGCGCGGGGACCGGATCGGTGCGGCCCGGGGCGCGACACGGGTGCCGGAACCCTGCCGGGCGATCAGCCGGCCCTCGGCGGTCAGCGTGGCGTAGGCGTCCGCGACGGTGCTGCGCGGCACTCCGAGATCGGCGGCGAGGGAACGGTACGGAGGGAGCCGGGTGCCCGGCGCGAGCCTCCCGTCCTGGACGGCCGCGCGCAGCGCGCGGACCAGGACGGCGCGGCGGCTCCCCGGCCCGGACAGTTCCAGATGCAGATCACTGCCGATCCGCTCCGCAAGATTGACCCATGAATCCTCCACGGAATTGCACCCTACTTCGGGTCTTTTCCGGACCTAGCGTGGTGGTCATGACGAAGGAGAACACGATCGCCGCCCCGGTGCTCGTCCGCGCGTCCGAGGCCGAGACCCTCGCCGACGGTCCCACCAGCCTCATCACCCTGCTGGCCGACTCCGGCGCGACCGGCGGCGCGCTGACGGCCAACCGGGCGACCCTCCAGAAGGGGTCTCCCGGCGCCCCGGCCCACTTCCACACCCGCGCCGGTGAGACGTTCTTCGTCCTCGGCGGCTCGCTGCGGGTCCTCACCGGCGAGCGGATCCACACCCTGAACACCGGGGACTTCCTCCTCGTCCCGCCCACGACGCCGCACGCCTTCGCGCCGGCGCCCGGCCACGAGGCCGACGTCCTGGTGGTCTTCACTCCCGGTATGCCCCGCTTCGACTACTACCGCCTGCTGGAGCGCGTCACCAAGGGAGAGGCCACCGTCCAGGACATCAAGGACTCCTCCGAGCTCTACGACAACCACTACGTCGACAGCCCGATCTGGCGCGAGGCGCTGGCCTCCGGCTGACCTCACGGTCCGCCACCGCCCCCGGTCCGAGGCCGGGGGCGCACCGCGTTCCCGCGCGGGGCGGCACGGTCAGAAGGGGCCGGTCAGCTCGCCCAGGGTGTCGGTCAGGCGCAGGTTGTGCGAGTAGTCGACCGGGACGGTGATCACCGAGACGCCCTCGTCGGTGAGGGCCTTGCGCAGCGTCGGCAGCAGCTCGCCGGCCGAGGAGATCCGGTACCCCTTGGCGCCGAAGCTCTCGGCGTAGGTGACGAAGTCGGGGTTGGAGAAGGCGGTGTGGGAGCTGCGCCCCAGCTCCAGCCCCATCTTCCACTCGATCAGGCCGTACGCGTCGTCCTCCCAGATCAGCACCGTGATCGGGATCCTCTCCCGGACCGCCGTCTCCAGCTCCTGCGAGTTCATCAGGAACGCGCCGTCGCCGGTGGCGGCCAGCACCCGGCGTCCGGGGCTGGCGAGCCTGGCGGCGATCGCGCCCGGCACCGCGAAGCCCATCGAGGACAGGCCGTTGGAGACCAGCAGCGTGTTCGGCTCGTACGTCGGGTACATGCGGGCCATCCACATCTTCACCGCGCCGGTGTCGGCCAGCACGATGTCGTGGCGGCCCATGGCCTCCCTGATGTCGGCGACCACGCGCAGCGGCGACAGGGGGAAGCCGTCGTCGGCCCGGCCCTGGTCGAGCTCGGCGCGCAGCATCCGGCGGATCTCGCGGTCGGTGGCGTCCACGTCGAAGCGGCGGTGCACCGCGTCGGCCAGGGCCCGCAGCGAGCGGGAGATGTCGCCCTGGATGCCGACCTCGACCGGGTAGTGGTCGTCCACCTCGGCGGCGAACCGGTGAATGTGGATGATCTTCTTGTCCGCGTCCGGGTTGACCTTCGCCGGATCGAACTCCTGCAGCTCGTACCCGACCGCGATCAGCACGTCGGCCTCGTCGAAGCCGAAGTTGACGTAGTCGCGGCGCATGAACCCCACGGCGCCGAGCGCGTTGGGGTGGTCGTCGGGGAAGACGCCCTTGCCGTTGAAGGTGGTGGCGACCGGCAGCCCGAGCCGTTCGGCGAAACCGGTCAGCGCCTGGCTCGCGCCGTCGCGGGCGGCGCCGTGCCCGGCCAGCACGATCGGCCGCCGGGCGAGCGCGACGACGTCCGCGGCGCGGGCGATCTGGGCGGGGGAGGGCTCCTGCGGGCGGACGACGTTGACCGGCAGCGGCCCGATCTCCGGCGCCACCGGGGCGGCCTCGACGTCCTCGGGGATCGCCAGGTAGACCGCGCCGGGCCGTTCGGTCTGCGCGGTCTTGAACGCCTTGCGCACCATCTCCGGCAGGGCCTCGGCGGTCAGCGCCAGCTCCGACCACTTGGTGATCGGGCGGAACAGCGACACCAGGTCCACGATCTGGTGCGACTCCTTGTAGATGCGGTCCAGGCCCACCTGCGCGGAGATCGCCACGACGGGCGTGCTGTTGGTGGTGGCGTCGGCCACGCCGAGCTGGAGGTTGATCGCGCCGGGGCCGAGCGTGGCCGAGGCCACCCCCGCCCTGCCGGTCAGCCGGCCGTAGATCTCGGCCATGAACGCCGCGCCCTGCTCGTGGCGGACGAGGACGTAGCGGATGGAGGAGTCGCGCAGGGCGTCGACGAAGTGGATGTTCTCCTCGCCGGGGATGCCGAAGACGTACTCCACGCCCTCGGCCTCCAGCGTGCGGACCAGCAGCCGGGCGGCGGTCGCCCCCGCCTCCCTGGCCTCCGTGGCCTTCCTGGCCACCCCGGCTTCCCCGGTCTGCTCGGACATCGCCGTTCCCTCCGGTTCCTCCGCGTGCGCGGGCATCCGTTTCAGCGACGGGGCCGCGCCGCGCATTCCGGGGCGCAATGTGATCTTCCTCGCCGGCCCGGCCGGGCGGCCGGCCCCGTGGGGCCAGGTGTGCCCGGCCTCCCGGCCCCTACACGGCCGCTCCGCGCGGACCGGCGGGGGCGGGACGGCCGGGGTGTCAGCCGTGCACCAGGTCGCGGAGGGCGCGCAGGGTCGGCTCGTCCTTGACGCCGCCGAGGAGCAGGGTGGTGACGGGGCTGTCCCGCCACGCCTCCAGCCGTTCCTTGATCCGGCCCAGCGGCCCGAGGAGGGAGATCGAGTCGGCCAGCCCGGCGGGCACCGCCTTGATCGCCTCGTCCCGCCGGCCGTCCAGGAACAGCTCCTGGACGCGCGCGGCCTCCTCGGCGTAGCCCAGCCGGCCGATCAGGTCCAGGTGGAAGTTGCGGTCCTTGGCGCCCATGCCGCCGATGTAGAACGCCAGCGGCACCTTGGCGAACTCCAGGGCCGCGTCCAGGTCGTCGGTGACGATCGTGGTGACGGTCGCGGCGATCTCGAAGCCCTCCGGGCGGCCGGCCAGGGACGCCCCGAACAGCGGCTCGATCTGCGCCGGGTCGATGAACATCGGCAGCCAGCCCTGGGCGACCTCGGCGGCCAGGGCGATGTTCTTCGGCCCCTCCGCGCCCAGGTAGATCGGGATCTCCGGGCGGACGGGGTGGACGATCGACTTCAGCGGCTTGCCCAGCCCGGCACCGCCCGGGTAAGGCAGCGGGTAGTGCGGGCCGTCGGCGGTCACCGGCCGCTCCCGCCGCCAGACCTGCCGCAGGATGTCGAGGTACTCGCGGGTGCGCGCGAGCGGCTTGGGGAACGGGACTCCGTACCAGCCCTCCACCACCTGGGGGCCGGACGCGCCGAGCCCCAGGATCACCCGCCCGCCCGAGAGCGCGTCGAGGGTGAGGGCGTGCATCGCCGTGGCCGCCGGGGTGCGGGCCGACAGCTGCGCCACCGCGGTGCCCAGCTTGATGGTCGAGGTACGGGCCGCGTACCAGGTCAGCGGGGTGAAGGCGTCCGAGCCGTACGCCTCGGCGGTGAACACCGAGTCGTAGCCGAGCCGCTCGGCGGCCTGCACGGTCTCGGTCAGGTCCTCGGGATCGCGCTGCCAGTACCCGACGTGGATGCCGAGCTTGAGTTCCGCGGTCATCGGTCGTCCTCCGCTCATCGACGCACCGCGATACTAGAACACGTTCTAGATTCTGTCTCGAGGCGGTCTCGGAACGGCCGGGGGCCGCGACGTGGATCGCCGCGGCCCCCGGGACGCCCTTCCGCCGGTCCCGGCGTGGTCCGGCCGTCAGGTCCGCCGGAGGGTGTCCAGGAACGTCCGCCACTCGGCCGGCGTGAACATCAGGGCCGGACCGTGTGGGTCTTTCGAATCGCGCACCGCGTGCCGGTGTGCGCTGAGCGTCGCCACTTCGACGCACTGGTCGCCGCTCCCGCTGTGGGAGGACTTGCGCCAGTCGGCTCGGGTGAGGTCGCGATCGGGGTGGTTCACGGGCTGCTCCTTGCTGCCTCGGCGATGAGGTGCGCGGAATCCTCGGGGGAGAGGGACGCCGCCGCTATGCGGGCGAAGCGATCCCCATGTGTTGCTATTGCCTCGGCGCTTTCAAGATAAACGTCGCCCATCGTCCCCTCGACGTAGGCGATATCTGGGTCGGCGGGGTCCGGAAACGAAAGTATCGTGAAACGTCCGTCAAGTCCGGCATGTGCCCCAATGTGGAACGGCAGCACCTGGATGGTGATCCGCGGCCGTTCCGCGGCCACCGCCAGGGCCGACAACTGGTTCCGCATCACCTCGCGGCCGCCGATCGGGCGCAGCAGCGCGCCCTCCTCGACGATCAGGTGCAGGTGCGGGGCGTGCTCGCGGTCCAGCAGCGCCTGCCGGGCCTTGCGCGCGGCGATCCGGCGCTCGATCTCCTCGGGGCCGGGCAGCATCCGGCCCGCGGTGATCACCGCCCGGGCGTAGTCCTCGGTCTGCAGCAACCCGTGGATGAGCTGGGTGTCCCAGGTGCGGATGCGGGACGCCTCATCCTCCAGGGCCACGTAGCTGCCGGTGAACACGTCCGCGTAGGCGGTCCACCAGCCGCGCTGCCCCGCCTCGCGGGCGAGGGTGATGAGGGCGTCCCGGTCGGGGCTGGGCACGCCGTACAGGTCTAGGATGTCCGCGATGTCGTTGGGTCGCGGCCTGGTCTGCGCCGTCTCGAGCCGCGAGACGGTGGCCCTGGACCAGTCGAGCCGGTCCGCCACCTCCTGCAGGGTGAGCCCCTGCGCCTCTCGCAGCCTGCGAAGTTCCCGAGCCAGCCGGCGCCCGCGCACTGTGGGCCGATAGGTCATGAGCCGAGAGTCTTCCGATTCGGTCGGTTCCGTTCAACACAAATGTCCATGCCGGTAACGGCAATTTTGCGAAGCGTGTTGCGCCACTGAGAATCTCACGCGAGGCTGAGAAAACGTGACCGCTCGTGAACCCAGCGTGACGGGGTGGCGCGAGTCAGAGCACCACGGACGGAAACGTGGGAGGAACTCCGTGCAGACCTCGCCAGAGAAAGCCGGCAGTCCCGGAGGATTCGTCGTGCCGGTGGCGGACCTTCCCGCAGTGCCGCACGTGATGGGCCGGCCGGTCCAGGGGCGGTGCGCCCCGGCCCTCTGCCCGCCGCCGCTGGGCCGCGCCTGGGTGCTGCCCCCCGGCCCCGAGTGCGTCCGTTACGCGCGCACGGTGCTGGCCGAGGCGCTGACCTCGGCGGGGGCGCCCCGTTCGGCCGTCTGCGACGCCACGCTGATGGTGAGCGAGCTGGCCACCAACGCCCACCAGCACGCCCCCGACCACGGCCCGCACGAGCTGTGGCTCTACGCCTGCGCCGCTCCCGGCGAGGGGCCGGGCGGCCCGTCCGGGGAGGGCCTCGGCCAGGCGCGATGCGCGGTCTTCGACCGCCACGCGAGCGCCCGCCTGCCCGGCTACTCGTGGACCTCCGGCGACTACGGCCGCGGGCTGAGCATCGTCCGTGAGCTCTCCGAAGGGCAGTGGGGGATGCTGCGCACCCTGTCGCGGTGCGCGCCGCGGGCGCAGGGCAAGGCCGTCTGGTTCGCGGTCCCCGCCGCCGTCCGCCTGCCCGCCGACCTGGTCGACCCGCCGTACGGCACCCTCGTCCCCGCGCCCATGCCCCCGGCCTCGTCCGGTCGTCCGGCCTCCTGAGCCCGCTCGCCGCCGTCCGCTCTTCCCGGCCCTCCTCCCAGCACGTCCGTGGGCCGTTCCGGCATTCCGGCCCACCGAGACTTGGGCCGTTCCTGCCGGTATGTCATCCTGTGCAGGCGACGGAAGCGGAGGAACCCGGTGCGAATCCGGGGCTGTCCCGCAACTGTGACCATGGGGAGCTCCCCCTCGCGTACGGCCACGGCGGCGACGCTGGAAGGCTGAGGGGGAGTGGCGATCCGGGAGCCAGGAGACTCCGGCCGTCGTAGGGACGCGGGCGATCCGCGGCCGGGCGAGGATCGGCTCGCCCTGCCTCGGGCGTGCGAAGGGGCGTCCCTCAGATGGACCGCCACGGGCGTGGACACCCGAGGGAAGGACGATGAGGCATGCCCTCTCTGATGGGCCGATGAGCCGTGCGAGCGGCACCGCGGCACGCTACCCCTTTTCCGCCGTCGTCGGGATGGACGACCTCAAGCTGGCCCTGCTGATCAACGCCGTGTCGCCCGGGGCCGGCGGGGTCCTCGTCCGGGGCGAGAAGGGCACCGCCAAGTCGACGATCGTCCGGGCGCTGGCCGACCTGCTGCCCTCGGTACCGGTCGTGGCCGGCTGCCGGTTCTCCTGCGACCCGGGCGACCCCTATCCCGGGTGTCCCGACGGCCCGCACCGGGCGGCGTCCGGCGACGCCGCGGACGGCGACCACGACGAGGACGCCGGGCCCGAGCCGCCGCCCGCCGCCGAGGAACGGCCGGCCCGGCTGGTCGAGCTGCCCGTCGGCGCCTCGGAGGACCGGCTCACCGGCTCCCTCGACATCGAACGCGCGCTCACCGAGGGCGTGAAGGCCTACGAGCCCGGCCTGCTGGCCGCGGCCCACCGCGGCGTGCTCTACGTCGACGAGGTCAACCTCCTGCACGACCACCTGGTGGACCTGCTGCTGGACGCCGCCGCGATGGGCGAGTCCCACGTGGAGCGCGAGGGCGTGTCGATCCGGCACGCCGCCCGGTTCCTGCTGGTGGGCACCATGAACCCCGAGGAGGGCGAGCTGCGGCCCCAGCTGCTCGACCGGTTCGGGCTGACCGTGGAGGTGGCGGCCACCCGCGACCCCGCGCGGCGCGCCGAGGTCGTGCGGCGGCGGCTGGACTTCGAGGAGGACCCGGTCCGCTTCGCCGCCCGCTGGGCGCTGGCCGAGGCCGAGCTGGCCGCCCGGATCGCCGCGGCGCAGACCCGGCTGCCCCGGGTCGAGCTCACCGACGCCGCGCTCGGCCAGATCACCGCGGTCTGCGCCGCGTTCGAGGTGGACGGGCTGCGCGCCGACCTGGTGACCGCGCGGGCCGCGCTCGCGCTGGCCGCCTGGCACCGCCGCACCGTGGTGACCGCCGAGGACGTGCGGACCGCGGCGCGGCTGGCGCTGCCGCACCGGCGCCGCCGCGACCCGTTCGACGCCCCCGGTCTGGACGAGGACAAGCTGGACGAGATCCTCGACCAGTACGGCGGCTCGGGCTCCGGTTCGGGCTCCGGCTCCGGGGAGGCCCGGCAGGGCACCGGTCCGGACGCCGCCGCCGGCGGGGACGCCGATGGCGACGGCGAGGACCGTCCCGGTGAGGAGGGACCGGACGGTGACGGTCCCGATGACGACGGCCCCGGCGACGGCCCGGACGGCCCTGGTGGCGGCCCGGACGGACCGGGCGGTCCGGACGGCCCCGGGGGCGGGGACGTGCTGAGCGTTCTGGACGCCCTGCTGAACGGCCGGTCGGTGGGCGAGGGCGAGCGTCCCGCCGACGACCGCCGCCAGGCGCCCGCGACCGGCGACGACGGCGACGGTGACGGCCCGGGGCGCGACCGGCCCGCCGAGGGGGAGCCGTCCCCGGCGGACGCGGCGTTCCGGCCCCGCCTCTTCACCGTGCCCGGGACCGGCGCGGGCGCGCCCGGCCGCCGGTCCAAGGCCCGCAGCCCGTACGGGCGGGTGTCGGGCGCCCGGCCCGGGTCCCGCGGCCTGCACCTGAGCGCGACGCTGCACGCCGCCGCCCCGCACCAGCACGCGCGCGGCCGTACCGGGCCGGGGATCGTGGTCGCGCCGGAGGATCTGCGCGAGGCGACCCGGGACGGGCGCGAGGGGAACCTGGTGCTGTTCGTGGTGGACGCCAGCGGCTCGATGGCCGCCCGGCGGCGGATGCGGGCGGTCAAGGGCGCGGTCCTGAGCCTGCTGCTGGACGCCTACCAGCGCCGCGACAAGGTCGGGCTGATCACGTTCCGGGGCACCGGCGCCGAGCTGGCGCTGCCCCCGACCTCGTCGGTGGAGGCCGGGGCGCGGCGGCTGGAGACCCTGCCCACCGGCGGGCGCACCCCGCTGGCCGCCGGGCTGCTGCGCGCCGCCGAGACGCTGCGCGTGGAGCGTCTGCGCGACCCGGCCCGCCGCCCGCTCCTGGTGGTGGTGACCGACGGCCGCGCCACCCACGGCCCCGGCCCGCGGGACGCCGCCGCGGCGCTGGCGGGGGTGGCCTCGGTCGTCGTCGACTGCGAGTCCGGCCCGGTCCGGCTGGGGCTGGCGGCCGAGCTGGGCGGCCTGCTCGGGGCCGAGACGGTGCGGCTGGAGGAGCTGGGCGCCGACGATCTGGCCGGAGTGGTCCGTTCCTCCAGGAAGGTGGCGTGAGCGATGCCGCAGGGTAAGCCGGAACAGGTGCCCGACGACGGGCTGACGACCAGGGAGCGGCGCAACCGCCCGCTGGTGATCGTCCACACCGGCCCGGGGAAGGGCAAGTCGACCGCCGCCTTCGGGCTGGCGCTGCGCGCCTGGAACCAGGGCTGGCCGATCGGGGTGTTCCAGTTCGTCAAGTCGGCCAAGTGGCGGATCGGCGAGGAACGGGCGCTGCGCGTGCTGGGCGACAGCGGCGAGGGCGCCCCGGTGACCTGGCACAAGATGGGCGAGGGCTGGTCGTGGATCCGGCGGCCGGGGACCGAGGCCGATCACGAGGCCGACGCCCGCGAGGGCTGGGAGCAGATCAAGCGCGACCTGGCCGCCGAGACGTACCGCTTCTACGTGCTGGACGAGTTCACCTACCCCATGAAGTGGGGGTGGATCGACGTGGAGGACGTCATCGCCGTCCTCCGGGACCGGCCCGGCGCGCAGCACGTGGTGATCACCGGCCGGGACGCCGATCCGCGGCTGGTGGGATTCGCCGACCTGGTCACCGAGATGGGCAAGGTCAGGCATCCGATGGACCGCGGCCAGAAGGGCCAGAGGGGCATCGAGTGGTGAGCGCCGGATGAGCGCCGTCCCCCGGCTCGTGGTCGCCGCCCCCGCCTCGGGCGCCGGCAAGACCACCGTGGCCACCGGCCTGATGGCGGCGATGGCGGCGCGCGGGACGGCGGTCTCGCCGCACAAGGTCGGGCCCGACTACATCGATCCCGGCTACCACGCGCTGGCCACCGGCCGTCCGGGCCGCAACCTGGACCCGTGGCTGACCTCCGAGGACCTGGTCGTCCCGCTGTTCCTGCACGGCGCGGCGGGTGCGGGCCTGGCCGTGGTCGAGGGCGTGATGGGCCTGTACGACGGCGCCGCCGAGCAGGGCGAGTTCGCCTCGACCGCGCACGTCGCGCGGCTCCTGGACGCGCCCGTGGTGCTGGTCGTGGACGCGTCGGCGGCGGGCCGTTCGGTCGCGGCGACCGTGCACGGGTTCCGTACGTACGGTGGCCTGGGGCGCGGGGACGTCCGGCTGGGCGGGGTCATCCTCAACCGGATCGGCTCGGACGGGCACGAGCGGATGTGCCGCGACGCCGTCGAGGAGCTGGGCGTGCCGGTGCTGGGCGCGCTGCGGAGGGAGTCCGGCGTCGAGACCCCGTCCCGGCACCTGGGGCTGATCCCTGCGGCCGAGCGGAGCGCCGAGGCGGTCGCGACGGTCGCCCGGCTCGGCGAGCTGGTCGCCGGCGGGTGCGATCTCGACGCCGTGATGGCGCTGGCCCGTTCGGCGCCGGACCTGCACGCGGCTCCCTGGGACCCCGCCGGGCAGGTGCGGCCGGACGTCACGGACGCGCGGGGCGGGCGGCCCCGGATCGCGATGGCGGGCGGCCCGGCGTTCACCTTCGGATACAAGGAGAACGAGGAGCTGCTGGAGGCGGCGGGCGCGGACGTCGTGCGCTTCGACCCGCTGCGCGACGAGCGGCTGCCCGAGGGCACCCGCGGCGTGGTCATCGGCGGCGGCTTTCCCGAGATGTACGCCGCGGACCTGTCGGCCAACGAGCCGCTGCGCCGCGCACTGGCCGCGTTCGCCGATCCCCGGGGGCGGGGCGGGCCGGTGTACGCCGAGTGCGCCGGGCTGCTCTACCTGGCGCGCGAGCTGGACGGCCGGCCGATGTGCGGGGTGCTGGGGGACGTCACCGCCACGATGGGGCCCCGGCTGACGCTCGGCTACCGGTCCGCCGTGGCCGTCGCCGACTCCGTGGTCGCCCGTACCGGCGAACGGGTGCGCGGGCACGAGTTCCACCGGACCGTCACCGACCCGCCCCACGGCACGACGGCGGCGTGGCAATGGTCCACCACGGCGCCGGAGGGGTTCGTCCAGGGCGGGTGCGTCGCCTCCTACCTGCACCTGCACTGGGCGGGCGAGCCCCGGTTCGCCGAACGGATGGTCGAGGCGAGCCGCCGGGTCCCCGTGGCCGGAGCCGGTTCCGCAGGCCCGCCGGATGGAGAGGCGGAGGCACCGTGAGCACCTTCGACGAGGCGCTGACCCTGGAGGGCGAGGACGTCCTGCTGCGGCCCTTCGGGCTCCGCGACGCCGACGCGATCGCCGACGCGATGCGTGCGGGCGAGGACTTCCTGCCGCCCAACGTCCCGCCGCCCGGCGAAGCGCTGGCCTGGTGGCTGGAGACGGGCGCGCACCAGATCCCGCGGTCGGGCCGGGGCCTGCACCTGGTCGTGGCCGACCCGCGGACCGGCGAGCTGAACGGCACGATCGGGCTCTACCGGCCCGACTGGCCGGTCCGCGCGGCCGAGGCCGGCTACGGGATCCGGCCGGGCGCGCGCGGGCGCGGGCTGGCGACCGGCGCGCTCCGCGTGCTCGCCCGCTGGGCGCTGCGCGCGGACGGCGGCGGGCTCAACCGGATCGAGCTGCGCGCCGGCACCGGCAACCACGCCTCCGTCCGGGTGGCCGAGAAGGCCGGGTTCCGGCGCGAGGGCCTGCTGCGGTCCGCCGGACGGGGTCCGCGCGGCCTCGTCGACCAGCACCTGTTCAGCCTGATCGCCGCCGACCTGGCCGACCATGACCGGGCCGGACAGGCCGATCGGGCAGGACAGGCCGGACGGGCCGGGCGGGCCGGGCGGCTGGTCGGTGTCGGGGTCGGTCCCGGCGACCCCGAGCTGGTGACGGCCAAGGGCGTGCGGGTGCTGCGGGAGGCCGACGTCGTGCTGGTGCCCGTCATGGCGCTGGACGAGGAGGGCCGCGCCGAGTCGGTCGTCCGCGCGTACACGGGCAAGGCCGAGCGGGTGGTGTTCGCGCTGAACGACCGCGGCGGCGTCACCGCGCGCCGCGCCGCCGCCTGGGACGCCGCCGCCGAACGGGTCGTCCGGGCGTTCGACGAGGGCGCCGCGACCGTGGCGTTCGCCACCATCGGCGACCCCAACGTCTACTCGACCTTCACCTACCTCGCCCAGACCGTGCGGGAGCTGCGGCCGGAGGCCGAGATCGCGACCGTGCCCGGGATCACCGCCATGCAGGACCTGGCGTCCCGCTCCGGCACCGTGCTGGCCGAGGGGGCGGAGTCACTGTCCCTGCTGCCGCTGACCGGCGGCGTCGAACCGTTCCGGGCGGCGCTGGAGACCGGTGACACCGTGGTCGCCTACAAGTTCGGCGCGGTCGCCGGAGAGGTGATCGAGGCGCTCAAGGAGGCCGGGCGGCTGGAGGACGCGTGCTACGGCGCACGGCTCGGCCTGCCCGGCGAGCAGGTCCGGCCCGCACGCGAGGTGGCCGGCCCCGTTCCGTATCTGTCCACGCTGATCGTGCCGGGCCGCCGTATCGCCCGGGGAGGAAGGCTCTGATGGGTGCTCCCGCAGGCAGGGTGCTGTTCGTGGGCGCCGGGCCGGGCGCCGCCGACCTGCTGACCTTCCGCGCGGCCCGCGCGATCGCGGCGGCCGACGTGGTGATCTGGGCGGCCAGCCTGGTGCACCCGGACGTGCTGGAGCACGCCCGGGAGGACGCCGAGATCGTCGATTCGGCGAGGCTCCCCATGGAGGGCGTCCTGCCGTACTACGAGCGGGCCGTCGCCGAGGGGCTGACGGTCGCCCGCATCCACTCCGGCGACCCGGCGCTGTGGGGCGCGCTGCAGGAGCAGCTCGACCGCTGCAAGGAGATGGGCCTGCAGACCGAGGTCATTCCCGGGGTGTCCAGCTTCAGCGCGGTGGCGGCGGCGGTGGAGCGGGAGCTGACCATCCCCGAGGTGGCGCAGTCGGTCGTCCTCACCCGGCTCGGCGGCGGCAAGACGCCGATGCCTCCGGGCGAGGAGGTCCGCGAGTTCGCGCGGCACGGGACGACGATGGCGCTGTTCCTGTCCGCCGCCAGGTCCGGGCAGCTCCAGGAGGAACTGCTGGAGGGCGGCTACCCCGAGGACACCCCCTGCGTGGTCGCCTACCAGGCCACCTGGCCGGACGAGCTGGTGGTGCGGTGCGCCCTCGGCGAGCTGGCGGCCACGGTGAAGGCCCACCGGCTGTGGAAGCACACGCTCGTGCTCGTCGGCCCCGCGCTGGCGGCGGGCGGCACCCGTTCGCACCTCTACCATCCGGGCCACTTCCACGGCCACCGGCGTGCCGAGCCCGCGGCGCGGCGGCGGCTCCGGGAGGCTCATCGCCCATGACCATGTCATCCCTTAACGGGGGGACCCAGCGGAACCGGGCGGAGGCGGGCGCGACCATGACCCGAGCGGTACGGGAGGCCGTGGCGGCGATCGCCGCGGAGGGGCAGGGGACCCTCGTCCTGCACGGCCCGGGACCGGCCGGCCGGGCCGCCGCCGGGATGCTGCCCCGGCTGCCCGAAGCCTGCTTCCTGGAAACCGCCGGTGCCGCCGGTCCTTCCCCCGCCGCCGGTGCCGCCCCGGACGGCGCGCCCGGCCCCTCGCCCGCTGCCGGTGCGGACGTGGCCGAAGCCCTGCGGCAGGCCGTCGCGCACGGCCTCGGCCAGCTGATCCTGCTCGGGACGGCCGACGACCTCGCCCCGTACGCGGGCACCGGAGCGGACGGCGACGGCGGCGGTGCGCCGCTCGCGGAGATCACCACGGACATGGGCGGTCCGCCCGCGCTGGCCGCCGAGGTCGCCGCCGCCGGATCCGTCCGGCGCGCCTGCGAGCTGTGGGACGACGCCGGGCTGCTCGGCCCCTGCGGCCGTGAGCTGTGCCGCCGCGTGGCCGGCGACCTCGAACGCGCCGCCGCCGAGGCCGCGGGGACCGGCCGGAGCCCGGTCGCGGTCCAGGTCGTGCTGCTCGACTCCGGCGGTGACCGGATGGTCGGCATGTACGGGCGGCTCCAGCGATGAGCGGCGCGCCCCCCGAGCCCCCTCCGTACTCCTTGGCCGTCCTGGGGCATGACGGGACGCCGCTCGCCGCGGAGGCCCGCGAGCTGCTCGAACGCGCCGCCCTGGTGGTGGGAGGCGCCCGCCATCTGGCGGCCCTGCCCGTTCCGGACGGCGCGCGCACCGTGGTCATGGGCGACGTGCGGGCGGCCCTGGACGAGATCGACGCCGCGGCGGGCGCCGGGGACGGCCGCCGGATCGTGGTCGTCGCCAGCGGCGACCCGGGCTTCTTCGGGATCGTCCGGGCGCTGCGCGAGCGCGGGCACCGGCCGCGCGTCCTCCCGGCGCTGTCGTCGGTGGCGCGGGCGTTCGCGCGGGCCGGGCTGCCCTGGGACGACGCGCTGGTGGTCTCCGCGCACGGGCGCGAGCTGCGCCGCGCCGTGAACGCGTGCCGGGCGCACCCCAAGGTCGCCGTCCTGACCGCGCCGGGGGCCGGGCCCGCCGAGCTGGCCCGCGCCCTGTTCCCGCAGACCCCGCGCACGTTCGTGGTCTGCGAGGACCTCGGCGGCCCCCGCGAACGGGTCGTGACCGTCCGTCCCGCCGAGGCCAGCACCCGGCCCTGGCACGACCCGAACGTGGTCCTCGTCCTGGACCCGCGGCGGGCCGTACCCGGCGAGCGCGGCTGGATCGCCGGGCCGCGCCCGGGGCCCGGCGGCTGGGCGCTGCCGGACGCGGCGTTCGGGCCCGGCCCCGTGGGGACGACGGCGGAGGTCAGGGCGCTGGCGCTGGCCCGGCTGGGGCCGCGGATCGGCGACCTGGTCTGGGACGTCGGCGCCGGCGCGGGCGAGGTCGGCATCGAATGCGCGCGGTTCGGCGCGGCCGTCGTCGCCGTGGAACGGGACGAGGCCGCCTGCGAGCGCGTCCGCCGCAACGTCCGCGCCCACCGGGTCAAGGTGGCGGTCTCGCGCGGCACCGCCCCGGCCGTCCTCGATCACCTGCCCGATCCCGACGCGGTCTTCGTCGGCGGCGGCGGGCCGGAGGTGGTGCGCGCGTGCGCGTCCCGCGCCCTGCGGAGCGTGGTCGTGGTGACGGCCGGGCCCGACCGGGTCCGGGCCGCGGTGGACGCGCTCCGGGGCGAGGCCCTGACCGCCCACGCCGTACGGATCCAGGCGGATCCGGCCCTGCCGGCCGGGCCCGCCGGGCGGGACCCGGAGGGCGCCGCGGCGGCGTTCGTGGTGTGGGGCGAACGCGACGGCGCCGATCCATCCGGCCGCTGGGCCCCGGTGCCGCAGCCGGAGGCGGCCGCCGTGACGGTCGCCGCGCTCCCCGACCCCGACCCCGACTCCGTCCCCTGGGACGACAGATGAAGACGAGGAGCGAGCGATGATCGGTGTCGTCGCGGCCACCGCGGGCGGCCGGACGGCGGCGAAGGCCCTGGCCGCCGCCTGGCCTGACGAGGTGCGCTCGTTCACCGGCGAGAAGGCGTCCGACGCCCTGCGCGAGGCGTGGCGGACCTGTGACGCCATCGTCAGCTTCCTCGCGGTCGGCGCGACCGTACGGGTGCTGGCGCCGCTGCTGGAGCACAAGACCACCGACCCCGCCGTGGTGTGCGTGGACGAGGGCATGCGGTACGCGGTGGCGGTGCTGGGCGGCCATCACGGCGCCAACGTGCTGGCCGGGAGGCTCGCCGGGGTCCTCGGCTGCGAGCCCGTGGTGACGACCGCCAGCGACCGGACCGGCGCCGCCCCGCTCGACTCCTACGGCGCCGACCTCGGCTTCACCGTGCACGATCCGGGGCTGCTCGCCCGGGTCGGGGCGGCGGTGCTGTCGGGCGAGCCGGTGTCCCTGGAAGGGGCGGACGGCTGGCCGCTGCCCGCGCTGCCCCCCAACGTCCGCCCCGTCCCCGGCCCCGTCCCCGGCCGCCAGGACGGCCAGGACGGCGCGGCGGACGCGGACGGCACCGAGCCCGCCGTGGGGATCCTCGTCACCGACGAGGCCGAGATCTCCTGCATGTGCCACGAGGGGTGGTTCGGCGACCGGCTGGTGTACCGGCCGCCGTCGCTGGTGGTGGGGGTCGGCTCCGCGCGCGGCGTGTCGGCGGCGGAGGTCGGCGGCCTCATCGACCGGGTCCTCGGCGGCGCAGGGCTCGCGCCCGAGTCGGTGCGGTGCCTGGCGACCGTGGACCTCAAGGCCGACGAGGAGGGCATCCGGGAGGCCGCCGCGGCGCGCGGCTGGGAGATCGTGACGTTCCCCGCCGAGGTGCTGGCCGGGGTGGCCGTGCCCAACCCGTCCGAGGTCGTCCGCGCGGAGGTGGGGACGCCGAGCGTGGCCGAGGCGTCCGCCCTGCACGCGGCCCGTTCGCTGGGCCGGAGCGCGGAACTGGTGGCGCACAAGCACAAGTCGGCCGGCGCCACGGCCGCCGTGGCGCGGCTGGAGCCCAAGGGGCGGCTGAGCATCGTCGGGCTGGGGCCGGGCGCGCGCGACCTGCTCACCCCCCGCGCGCACGAGGCGCTGCGCCGTTCCTCGGTGGTGGTCGGGCTGGACCAGTACGTCGACCAGGTCCGCGACCTGCTGCGCCCGGGGACCGTGATCATGGCGAGCGGCCTGGGCCAGGAGGAGGAACGGGCCCGGACCGCCGTCGAGCAGGCCGCCGCGGGCCGCGCGGTGGCGCTGATCGGGTCGGGCGACGCGGGCGTGTACGCGATGGCGAGCCCGGCGCTGGAGTTCGCCTCGTACGACATCGAGGTCGAGGGAGTGCCGGGGATCACCGCCGCCGTCGCCGCCTCGAACCTGCTCGGCGCCCCGCTCGGACACGATCACGCCTACATCTCCCTCTCGGACCTGCACACACCCTGGGAGGTCATCCAGCGGCGGGTGCGGGCCGCCGCCGAGGGCGACTTCGCGGTCTGCTTCTACAATCCGCGCAGCCGGGCCCGGGACTGGCAGCTGCCGGAGGCGCTGCGGATCCTCTCCGCGCACCGCCCCCCGGAGACCCCGGTCGGCCTGGTCCGTAACGCCTCCCGCCCGGACGAGGCGGTCACCGTCACCACGCTGGCGGCGGTGGACCCGGCCGCGGTGGACATGGTCACCGTGGTGCTGGTCGGGTCCAGCCGCAGCCGCACGGTCGCCGGGCGATTTGTTACACCCCGGGGGTATCAATGGGCCTAGGGCCTGTCTCGAAATGGCCTCAGCCGCCGCGCGAGCGCGTTGGCTGCCCGGTGGGGCGATGCCGGAGGCGAGCCGCGCCGGGCGGATCGCGAAGCGATGTCGCGCTCGCCAAGGCCCGGTCAGGTGCGAGCCGCCAGGCGAGCGCCGTGGGCCGGGACTTCGACAACGAGAGGCGAGGAGAGCCGTGACCGTCCGTCAGCCGCACCCGATCGAGGTCAGGTCCTTCGAGATCCTGCGCTCGCGCGTCGACCTGTCCCCGATGCCGCCGCTGTGGCGGGCGGTGGCCGAACGCGTGATCCACTCCAGCGCCGACCTGGAGTACGCGGTGGACCTGCAGACCACGGAGGAGTCCCTGGAACGGGGCCTGGCCGCGCTGCGCGCCGGGGCGCCGATCGTCACCGACGTCGGCATGGTGGCGGCCGGGATCACCGCGCGCGAGACGATCTGCCACGTGAACGACCCGGCCGCGGCCCGGATGGCCCGCGCCGCGGGCATCACCCGTTCCGCCGCCGCGATGCGCCTGGCGTACGCGGAGGTCGGGCCGGGCGCGGTGTGGGTGGTCGGCTGCGCCCCCACGGCGCTCTTCGAGGTCATCGCGCGCGGGGTCGCGCCCGCCCTGGTCATCGGCCTTCCCGTGGGGTTCGTCGGCGCCGCCGAATCCAAGGAGGCGCTGCGCGCCAGCGGCCTCCCGCAGCTCAGCAACGTCTCGGAGAAGGGCGGCTCGGCGGTCGCCGCCGCGGCCGCGAACGCCCTGCTCTACTACGAGGGAGAACCACGGTGAACGAGCCGAAGCCCGCGCTGCTGGTGGTCGGGCACGGTACGCGCGACGAGGACGGGGTCGCCGACTTCGGCCGGTTCCTGGAACGCCTGCGCGGCCGCGTGCCGGTGCCCGTGGCCGGAGGGTTCATCGAGCTCTCCCCGCCGCCGCTGACCGAGGTGGTGACCGGGCTCTACGGGGAGGGCCACCGGCGCGTCGCGGCCGTGCCGCTGGTCCTGGTCGCGGCGGGGCACGGCAAGGGGGACATCCCCGGGGCGATGGCGCGCGAACTCGTCCGCCATCCCGGGCTGTCGTACGCCTACGGCCGCCCGCTCGGCCCGCACCCCACCCTGCTGTCGCTCCTGGAGGAGCGCATGGACGCCGCCCTGGAGGCCGCGCCGCCCGCCGCGCCGACGGCCGGGCCGACGGCGGTGCTGCTGGTGGGGCGCGGGTCGACCGACCCCGACGCCAACGCCGAGGTGCACAAGGTCGCCCGGCTGTTCTGGGAGGGCCGGGGGGCGGGCGGCCCGGAGCAGCGGCACGGGCTGATGGGCGTGGAGCCCGCGTTCGTCTCGCTGGCCCGCCCGAGCGTGCCCGAGGGCCTGGAACGGCTGCGCAGGCTCGGCGCGCGGCGGATCGTGGTGGTGCCGTACTTCCTGTTCCGGGGCGTCCTGCCGGAACGGGTGGCCGGTGAGGCGCGGGCGTACGCGGCGGGCCGTCCCGAGCTGGACGTCCGGTGCGCCGAGGTGATCGGCGACTGCGACGGGCTCGCCGACGTGGTGGCCGAGCGGTACGAGGAGGCCCTCGGCGGCGACATCCGCATGAACTGCGACACCTGCGTCTACCGGATCGCCATGCCGGGTTTCGAGGACCGCGTGGGGGCGCCCCAGACCCCGCACCACCATCCCGACGACCCGGCCGACGGCCACGGGCATGGCCACGGCCACGGGCACGGGCACGCGCTCGGCCATGGCTACGGGCACTGACATGGCCGCTGACACGTTCGACAGGGTCGACGGCATGCCGGGCGACGACGGAACGAGGCGGATGGCCATGACGGAAGTGACCCGGGCGGGGCAGGAGCAGGACGTCGACCTGCGGCACCACGGTGACGCGGAGATCGGGGAAGGTCTGGCCAACTTCGCGGTGAACGTCCGTACCGGGACCCCGCCCGCCTGGCTGGCCGAGCGGCTGCGCGCATCCCTGGCCGACCTGGCCGCCTACCCCGACCCGGAGCCCGCCCGCGCCGCGGTGGCCCGCCGGCACGGCCGGGCGCCCGGGGAGGTGCTGCTCACCGCCGGCGCGGCCGAGGCGTTCGTGCTGATCGCGCGGGTGCTGCGGCCGCGCCGCGCGGTCGTGGTGCACCCGCAGTTCACCGAGCCGGAGGCGGCGCTGCGCGCCGCCGGTCACCAGGTCGGCCGGGTCGTCCTCGGCAAGGACTTCGTCCTCGATCCGGCCGCCGTCCCCGCCGACGCGGACCTGGTCATGATCGGCAACCCCACCAACCCGACGTCGGTGCTGCATCCGGCCGCCGCCGTGGCCGCGCTGGCCCGGCCGGGCCGGACGGTCGTGGTGGACGAGGCGTTCATGGACTGCGTGCCGGGGGAGCCGGAGAGCCTGGCCACCCGCCTCCCGCCCGGCTTCGTCATCGTGCGGAGCCTCACCAAGACCTGGGGCCTGGCCGGGCTGCGGGCCGGGTACGTCCTGGCCGAATCCCGGCTGATCACCGCGCTCGCCGCGGCGCAGCCGCTGTGGGCGGTGTCCACCCCCGCGCTGGTGGCCGTCGAGGAGTGCTCCGCCCCCGCCGCCGTGGCCGAGGCGGAGGCGTGGGCCGCGGGGATGGCCGCCGAACGGGACCGGCTGGCCGCCGAGCTGTCCGGGCGCGGCCTCTACGTCGTCCCCGGGGCGCGCGCGTCGTTCCTGTGCCTGCGGGTCCCCGACGCCCTCGGCATCCGGGCGCTGCTGCGGCAGCGCGGGTACGCCGTCCGGCGCGGTGACACCTTCCCCGGCCTGGGCCCCGACTGGCTGCGGATCGCCGTACGGGACCGGCCCGCCAACGACGCCCTCCTGAAGGTGCTCGGTGACCTGGGCATCTGAGGGGGCCGGGGCATCTCAGGGACTGGGGCATCTGAGGGGATCTGGGAATCCGAGGAGAGCGCGGCCGGACGCCGCGCCGGAGGAGACAGCGTGAGCCTGATCGAGGAGACGATCGCCGCCGTACGGCCCCTGGACGAGGCCGCCGTCCGGGAGGCGCGGGAGCACCAGGCTCGGCTCACCAAGCCGCCGGGCTCGCTGGGCGTGCTGGAGGAGGTGTCGGTCCGGCTCGCCGGGCTCGCGGGACGGTGCCCGCCGCCGCTGCCCGAGCCCGCCGCCGTCGCGATCTTCGCCGCCGACCACGGCGTCCACGCCCAGGGCGTCACCCCGTGGCCCCAGGAGGTCACCGCGCAGATGGTGGCCAACTTCCTGGCCGGCGGCGCCGTGGTGAACGCGTTCGCGGGCCAGGTCGGCGCCACGGTCACCGTGGTGGACGTCGGTGTCGCCGCCGAACTCGGCCCCGCCCCCGGGCTGCTGGCGCGCAAGGTCGCCCCCGGCACCGCGGACATGACCGAGGGGCCGGCCATGACGCCGGGCCAGGCGCGGCAGGCCATGGAGACCGGGATCGAGGTGGCGCGCGACCTGGCCGGGGACGGTGCCCGCTGCCTGCTCACCGGCGACATGGGCATCGCCAACACCACCGCCTCCGCGGCCCTGATCGCCGCCTTCACCGGACTGCCGCCCGAGCGGGTCACCGGCCGGGGCACCGGCATCGACGACCGGACCCACGCGCACAAGGTGGAGGTCGTCCGGGCCGCCCTCGCCCGTCACGGACTGCTGCCCACCCCCGATTCCGGACGTTCTGGAACCGCTCCGGTGACCCGTCCCGAAGCGGAGCGCATCCTCGCGGCGGTCGGCGGCCTGGAGCACGCGGCGCTCGCCGGGTTCATCCTCGGGGCGGCGGCGCTGCGCGTCCCCGTGGTGCTCGACGGCGTGATCGCCGGGGCCGCCGCCCTGGTCGCCGCGGCGATGGCCCCCGACGTGCTGGGCGCGTGCGTGGCGGGGCACCGTTCGGCCGAGCCGGGGCATTCCGCTACGGTGGGCCATCTGGGGCTCCGCCCGCTGGTCGACCTCGAACTGCGGCTCGGTGAGGGCACCGGCGCCCTGCTGGCCCTGCCGCTGGTCCAGGGCGCGGTACGGGTCCTGCACGAGGTCGCCACGTTCGACTCGGCCGGAGTCAGCGGGAAGGACCCCGGACGGAGTCACGACACGATCACGGAATGAGTCACGCTCGGCTATCGACTGGGCGGGAGCCCTCTCCATGCGCACGACAACACCGGTACCTTTGATCCACAGAGACACCCGCCCGCCACCGGCGCCCGCGACCGCCCCCACGACCACGATCGAGAGAACACCGCCGTGCCCCCGTACCTGCTAGGCCTTCGCCTGGGCGGCCGTCGCGTGCTCGTGGTCGGCGGCGGCAGGGTCGCCCAGCGCCGGATCCCCGCGCTGCTGGCGGCCGGTGCCGACATCGTGCTGGTCGCCCCTGAGATCACCCCGTCCCTGGAGGACCTGGTCGGCGACACCGTCGACGGGCCCTCCGCGGAGCCGTCCGCCGGGCTCTCCGCTGAGCCCTCCGCGGAGCCGTCCACCGGGCCGTCCACCGAGCCGTCCACCGGGGGAGCGGCGCCCGACGCGGTCACCGGCCGGGTGACCTGGGTGCGCCGGCCCTACCGCAAGGGCGACTGCCGCGGCGCCTGGCTGGTGCAGGCCGTCAGCGACGACGCCAAGGTCAACGCGGCCGTCGTCGCCGAGGCCGAGGCCGCGCGGATCTGGTGCGTGCGCGCCGACGACGCCGACGCCTCCCCGGCCTGGACCCCCGCGAGCGGCCATGTCGGCGAGACCACCGTCGGCGTCCTGGCGGGCGGCGACCCGAGGCGGGCCGCCGGCATCCGCGACGCGGTCGTCGACGGGCTGCGCGACGCGACGCTGGAGAGCCGCCACTCCCGGCACAAGCCGGTGGGCGTGGCCCTGGTCGGCGGCGGGCCCGGCGACCCCGGGCTGATCACCGTCCGGGGCCGGCAGCTGCTGGCCCAGGCGGACGTGGTCGTCACCGACCGGCTGGCCCCGCGCGAGCTGCTCGACGAGCTCGCCGCCGACGTCGAGGTCGTCGACGCGGCCAAGATCCCCTACGGCCGCACGGTCACCCAGGAGCGCATCAACGACCTCCTGGTCGAGCACGTCCGGCGGGGCAGTTTCGTGGTCCGGCTCAAGGGCGGCGACCCGTTCGTGTTCGGGCGCGGCGCCGAAGAGGTGCTGCACTGCGCCCGGCACGGCATCCCCGTGACCGTCGTCCCGGGCATCACCAGCGCCGTCGCCGTGCCGTCGGCCGCGGGCATCCCGGTCACCCACCGCGGCGTGTCCCAGGAGTTCCACGTGGTGTCCGCGCACGTGGCACCGGACGACCCGGCCTCCACGGTCGAATGGCCCGCCCTGGGACGCTCCCAGGGCACCCTGATCCTCCTCATGGCGGTCGAGCGGATGACCCTCATCGCCGGGGCCCTCATGCGCTATGGTCGGTCGTCTGACACGCCGGTCGCCGTGATTCAGGACGGCACCCTCCCGGGCCAGCGGGCGCTGACGGCCACCCTGGGCACGGTGGCCGGGGAGATGACGGCCGCCGGGGTACGGCCGCCGGCGATCGTGGTCGTGGGCGACGTGGTCGACGTGGCACGAGAGATCGACGTGATTCGAGCGGACATGGGACGGGATCCGTGACACCCCCGGCAGAGCAGAGCGCGGTTCACGACGAGGACGCGGGCGCCGTCCCGGGCTCCGGCGGCAGGTCCGGGCGCCCGTCCGAGGGCCGGGCCGAACGCCCGGCCGCGCGCACGTCCGAGCGCCCGCCGGAGGGCGTGATCACCGTACGGCAGGGCGAGCTGATCCGGGCCCTCAACGGCCTGCGCGACCAGCTCGGCGCGTTCGAGTTCCTGCTGGAGGTGCCCGGGGTCGACGAGGCCCGCGAGGCCCGGCTGGAGCTGCGGAACCAGCTGAACGACTACGTGCTGCCCCGGATCCAGGCGGCCGGCACCCCGATGCTGGTGGTGCTCGGCGGATCCACCGGCGCGGGCAAGTCCACGCTGGTCAACACCCTGGTCGGGGCGCGGGTCAGCGCGACCGGCGTGCTCCGGCCGACCACCAGCAGCCCCATCCTGGTCTGCCACCCCGACTTCACCGACTGGTTCCTGGAAGGGCCGATGCTGCCCGGCATGGGCCGGGTCCGGGGCCCCGCCCCCGACGCCATCGCCGGCGACCAGCTCGTCATCATCGGCAGCGACGCGCTCCCGCCCGGCCTGGCCCTGCTGGACAGCCCCGACTTCGACTCGGTCTTCGAGGACCACTACGAGTTCGCCACCAAGCTGATGGCCGCCGCCGACCTGTGGCTGTGCGTCACCACCGCCGCGCGCTACGCCGACGCCCAGGTCTGGGACATGCTGCGCCGCGCCAAGGACAACGGCGCCACGATCGGCGTCGCGCTGTCGCGGGTGCCGCAGGGCGCCGGGGCCGAGGTCGTCGAGCACTTCGGCGAGATGCTGACCGAACGCGGCGTCGGCGAGGCCCGCCGCTTCACCATCCCGGAGACCCGGGTCGAGGAGAGCCGGCTGCCCGAGGAGGCGGTCGAGGACATCCGCGCATGGCTGGTCGGGCTCGCCGAGAACACCGACGACCGCACGGTCGTCATCGGCGACACCCTGGCCGGCGTGCTCGACAGCTTCCGCACCCGCGTCCCCGAGCTGGCCAAGCAGGTCGAGGCCCAGGTCGAGAAGCGCGCCGAGCTGGCCCGGGAGGTCGAGTCCGCCTACGGCACCGCGCTCGCCGAGCTGGACGAGGCCACCCGCAACGGCTCCCTGCTGCGCGGCGAGGTGCTGGCCCGCTGGCAGGACTTCGCCGGCACCGGCGACCTGCTGCGCTCCCTGCAGGTCCAGCGCGGCCGGGCGGGCCGCCGCTCCGGCCGCCGGCGGCGCAGCAGCCCCACCCGCGTCCTCGCTCTCAAGGCCGCCCTGCGCAGCGGCCTGGAGTCGCTGATCGTGTCGTCCGCCGAGCACGCCGCCGAGCAGGTCATCGTCCGCTGGCGGGACCACCCGGCGGGCCGGCAGGTGCTGGCCGGCCCGGCCGCCACGCTCGGGCACGCGTCCCCGGAGCTGTCCCGCCGGGTCACCCGCGCGGTCAGCTCCTGGCAGGACCACGTCCACGAGCTCATCCGCACCGAGGGCGTCACCAAGCGCTCGGTCGCCAAGGTCGTCTCGTTCGACTCCGAGGCGGTCTCGCTGGTCCTCATGATCGGGCTGCTCGGCTACGGCACCTCCGACGTCGCCGTCGAGGGCGGCACCAGCGCCGTGCCGCAGCGGCTCCTCAAGGCCCTGTTCGGCGCCGAGTCGCTGCGCGGCATGGGCGCCAAGGCGCGCGCCGACCTGCGCAGCCGGATCGGGATGCTGTTCGACGAGGAGGCCATCCGCTACGGGCAGGCCATCGACGCCGCGGGCATCCCCGACGAGACCGTTCCCGTACAGCTCTACCAGGCCACCTACAACCTCGAGGTCGCCCGATGACCACCTCGGCCCTCTCCGCCGACGCGCCGGCCGGGTCCTCCGAACCCGGGCCGGGCGTGGCCGCCCGGCTCGACGGACTCCGGCGGCTCGTCCAGTACGGCGCCGGCCGGCTCGACCGTGACCTGCTGGACGAGGCCGGCGCGCTGCTCGACCGCGCCGGAGAGCGGCTGCGGCTGTCGGGCGACCACACCGTCGTCACCCTGGCCGGCGGCACCGGCAGCGGCAAGTCCTCCCTGTTCAACGCGGTGTGCGGGCTGGAGCTGTCGCCCACCGGCATGCGGCGCCCGATGACCTCCAAGGCGCACGCCTGCGTCTGGGGCCTGGACGGCGCCGGCCCCCTGCTGGACTGGCTCGACGTCGACAAGCGCCACCGCTACGCCCGCGCCAGCGCCCTGGACCTGCGGCGCCCCGACAGCTCCCTGCACGGGCTGGTGCTCCTGGACCTGCCCGACCACGACTCGATCCAGGCCGTCCACCGGGCCGAGGTCGACCGGTTCGTCACCATCGCCGACCTCCTGGTCTGGGTGGTGGACCCGCAGAAGTACGCCGACGCCGCCCTGCACCGCAACTACATCGTCCCGTTCGCCCGGCACGCCGGCGTCACCCTGATCGTGCTGAACCAGGTCGACCGGCTGCAGCCGCACGAGATCGACGACTGCGTGGCCGACCTGCGCCGCCTCCTGGAGGCCGAGGGCCTGGCCGACCCCCGCATCGTGACCACCTCGACGCTCAGCGAGGACGGCGTCCGCGGGTTCCGCGATGTCCTGGTCGACACCGTCGCCGCCCGCCGCGCCCGCGGCGAACGGCTCGACGTCGACATCGACAAGGTCGCCGAACGCCTGGCCCGCGAGCGCGGCGACGCCGAGCCCCCGGCCGGGGTCGACGCCGCCCGCCGCACCGAGCTGGTCCGTTCCCTCACCGACGCCGCAGGCGCCCCCGCGGTCGCCGAGGCCATGGAGAGCGCCTACGAGCTGCGCGCCGCCGACTTCGTCGGCTGGCCCGTCAGCGCCCTGATCAGCCGCCTGCGCAGCGACCCGCTCCGCCGGATGCGCCTCACCGAGCTGCGCGAGGAGCTGCGCAACGCCTTCACCGGCCCGATCGGCGCCCAGCAGGGCGACGTCGACGCGGCCCTGCAGGGCGTCACCGACGGCGTCACCACCGACCTTCCCGAACCGTGGGCGCGGGCCGTGCGCGCCGCCGCGCGCTCCCACGCCGGTGAGCTGCCCGAGGCCCTCGGCGCCTCCCTCAAGGACGCCCTGCCCGCGTTCAACCAGGTTCCCCGCTGGTGGTGGCTGGTCAAGACCTGGCAGTACTTCCTCGTCCTGGTCAGCGGCCTGGGCGTGCTGTGGATCCTCCTCCTGGCCGGCACCGGCACGGTCGGCGCCGACGGTGCCGGCGCCCTGCTCGACGCCGGGCTGATCCCGTACGTGGCGATCCTGGTCGTGTGCACCCACGGCATGGGCGCCCTCACCTCCGCGGCCTGCCGCAACCTGGTGGCGCTGTCCTCGTCCAAGCACGGGCAGCGGATGGAGCGGCACATGAGCGAGAGCATCGCGAAGGTGGCCGACGAGAAGGTCATCGAGCCGGTGGCCGCCGAGCTGGACCGTTACGCCAGGTTCCGCGAGGAAGTGACCACGGTGCTGCCGTAGCGGGTTATCCACAGTTCCGCGGATCCCTTTCACCGGGCGCCGCCGTCCGGCACCGTCGAGTCGTCAGAACTTCTCGACGAGAGCGGAGCCGACGTGAACGAAGCGCACATCACCGTGATCGGCTGGGTCGCCGCGGAGCCCTACTTCACCGTCACCGGCAACGGCACGCCGTTCCTGTCCCTGCGCGTCGGTTTCACGCCCCGCCGCTACGACCGGAGGAGCGGCCGGTGGCAGGACGCCGAGACGATGTTCCTGACCGTCAACTGCTGGCGCCATCTCGCCGAGAACGCCGGCGCCTCCGACCTCAGGCGCGGCCACCCGCTCGTGGTGACCGGCCGGCTGCGCATCCGCCAGTACGAGAAGGACGGCCAGTGGCGCTTCTCCGCCGAGGTCGAGGCCACCACGATCGGCCACGACCTCAGCCGCGGCACCGCGGCCTTCCGTCCCGTCCAGCGCGCCGGGGCGCTCACCGACGACGACCGGCGGGAGGCCCGCGAGGTCGCCGACCAATGGGCACTGGGCGGCCCCTTCGGCGACCCCGCCGGCACCGGCCCCACCCCGGCCGCCGAAGACCACGACGAGAGCCGGCCCGAAGCGGCCTGAGCTCCCGCTTCGGCGGTGCCGGCGGGCGTGGGGCGTCGCAGTGATTGAAATGTCAACGCCCGGAGTGTGCTGGGGGGGGTGACGGCGGACGGGCGGTTCCCTGCCGTCAGGCGTGCGGGCGCGCTAGATCCAGGAAATGCCGCGCATGGTGTATTCCCCCTCAGGAAGAGATGCGGACGGCGTGATCTCGCCGGCCCGATGGCGGGCTCCGGTGCGGGCCGCCCACATGTGAGGTACCGAAGGTACCGGTTTACGGCCCGCCCCGCACACGTTGCAATTAGTGTGTTACACAACGTGAGGCGGTGTAAGGGGGAAGGATGACGGCTGTGCAGTCGTCCGCCGGGGATCGTGGTGGGGAGCTCGTGCGGAGGCCGCGGCGGCGGGCGGTCGCGTTGCGTCCGTCCTTGCTGGCCGTTTACGTGCCGGCGGTCGTCGCCCTGCATCTGACGCTGACCGTCGTCGGCCTGCTGGCCACCGTTCCCCGGGCACGGGACCTCCTGACGCTCGCCGCCCTGCTGGCCTGCGGGGCCGTGTGCATCGAGGCGTCGCGGCGGCTCGGGATGCCGGCGGGCGTGGCGCGGGACATGCTGTCGGCCTGGTGGCTGCCGGTCGCGCTGCTGCTCCCTCCGGTGTACGCGCTGCTGGTGCCCATCCCGTTGCAGATGCTCCTGCAGTTCCGGGTGCGGCGCACGTTGCTGTACCGGCGGGTGCTGGTCATGGCGGCCCTGGGGCTGGCCGGGGCGGGCACGTCGCTGCTCTTCCACCTCGTGGTGCCCGATCCCCTGGGCGGGCGGCCCTCGTGGGTGATCGAGGGCTGGCCGGGCATCCCGGTGGCGGTGGGCTGCGCCGCCCTGTTCACCGTGCTCAACACGGTCCTGGTGGCGATCGCGGCGCACGCGGCCAATCCGGGCGGGCGCTGGCGGGACGTCCTGTGGAACCGCGAGAGCCTCCTGCTGGACGTGGTGGAGCTGTGCGTGGGGGTGCTCGTCGCGATCACCAGCGCGCTCTCGCTCGGGCTGCTGGTGCTGGCACTGCCCCCGGTCGTGCTGCTGCAGCGCAGCCTCATGCACCAGCAGCTCCAGGCGGCGGCCCGTACCGACGCCAAGACCGGGCTGCTCAACGCCGCGGCCTGGCAGCGGGAGGCCGACACCGAGCTGGCCCGCGCGCAGCGCACCCACGACCCGCTGGCCCTCCTGCTGATCGACATCGACTACTTCAAGCGGGTGAACGACACCCACGGGCACCTGGTCGGCGATCACGTGCTGATCGGGGTGGCCAGCACGCTGTGCGGCCAGCTCCGCGACTACGACGTGGTCGGGCGGTTCGGGGGCGAGGAGTTCGTGGTGCTGCTGCCCGGCGCGGACACGGTGGAGGCGTGCCGGGTCGCCGAGCGGCTGCGGGGGCGGGTCCGGCGGCTGGCGGTGCCCGCGGAGAACGGCACGGTCGGCGTGACGATCTCGGTGGGCGTGGCCCTGTTCCGGATGCACGGGGAGGACCTGATCGAGCTGCTCGCCGCCGCCGATCTCGCGCTCTACCGGGCCAAGCAGTCCGGCCGCGACCGGGTCTGCCTGCCCGCCATCGAAGGGCCCAAGGCCGCGGACGGATGATCCCTTCCCGGAGCTGCGACGAGCGGTCCCCGAGACCCCCTACTCTTGACGATATGGCGGAGTACATCTTCACGTTCCAGCGCGTGCGCAAGGCGCACGGTGACAAGGTCATTCTCGACGATGTCAGCATGAGCTTCCTGCCCGGGGTGAAGATCGGTGTCCTGGGGCCGAACGGGATGGGCAAGTCGACGCTGCTGCGGATGATGGCCGGCCTGGAGCAGCCCTCCAACGGCGAGGCCCGCCTCATGCCCGGTTACACGGTGGGCCTGCTGGCTCAGGAGCCGCCGCTCAACGAGGACAAGACGGTCCTGGGCAACGTCGAGGAGGGCGTGGCCGAGACCAAGGGCCTGCTCGACCGGTTCAACGAGATCGCCGAGAAGATGGCGACGGACTACTCCGACGAGCTGATGGAGGAGATGGGCAAGCTGCAGGAGCAGCTCGACCATCGCAACGCCTGGGACCTCGACAGCCAGCTCGAGCAGGCGATGGACGCGTTGCGCTGCCCGGCCGGCGACCTTCCCGTGACCCAGCTGTCGGGTGGTGAGCGCCGCCGGGTCGCGCTGTGCAAGCTGCTGCTGGAGCACCCCGACCTGCTGCTGCTGGACGAGCCCACCAACCACCTGGACGCCGAGAGCGTGCAGTGGCTGGAGCAGTACCTGGAGAAGTACGAGGGCACGGTCTTGGCCGTCACCCACGACCGGTACTTCCTCGACAACGTGGCCACCTGGATCTGCGAGGTCGACCGGGGCCGCCTGTTCCCGTACGAGGGCAACTACTCGACCTACCTGGAGAAGAAGGCCGAGCGGCTCAAGGTCGAGGGCAACAAGGACGCCAAGCGCAAGAAGCGTCTCCAGGATGAGCTGGAGTGGGTCCGCTCCAACCCCAAGGCCCGGCAGACCAAGAGCAAGGCGCGCCTGCAGCGGTACGAGGAGATGGCGGCCGAGGCGGCCAACACCCGGAAGCTGGACTTCGAGGAGATCCAGATCCCGCCGGGCCCGCGCCTGGGCACCACGGTGATCGTGGCGGAGGACCTCACCAAGGGCTTCGACGACCGCCTGCTGATGGAGAAGCTGTCGTTCAACCTGCCCCCCAACGGCATCGTCGGTGTGATCGGCCCCAACGGCGTCGGCAAGACCACGCTGTTCCGGATGATCGTCGGTGAGGAGAAGCCCGACTCGGGCGCGCTCAAGGTCGGCGAGACGGTGCAGATCTCCTACGTCGACCAGGGGCGGGGCGGGATCGACCCGGCCAAGTCGGTGTGGCAGGTCGTCTCCGACGGCCTGGACCACATCAAGGTCGGCCAGGTCGAGATGCCGTCGCGGGCCTACGTCGCGGCGTTCGGGTTCAAGGGCCCGGACCAGCAGAAGGCCGCCGGGGTGCTGTCGGGCGGCGAGCGCAACCGCCTCAACCTGGCGCTGACCCTCAAGCAGGGCGGCAACGTGCTGCTGCTGGACGAGCCGACCAACGACCTCGACACCGAGACGCTGGGCTCGCTGGAGAACGCGCTGCTGGAGTTCCCCGGCTGCGCCGTCATCACCTCGCACGACCGGTGGTTCCTGGACCGCATCGCCACGCACATCCTGGCGTGGGAGGAAGGCTCGAACTGGTTCTGGTTCGAGGGCAACTTCGCCGACTACGAGAAGAACAAGATCGAGCGGCTGGGGGCCGACGCGGCCCGCCCGCACCGGGTCACCCACCGCAAGCTGAAGCGCGACTGACCCGCCCCCACGATCGCTTTCCGGAGCGCCGTGCCCGTCATCCGGGTACGGCGCTCCGGCGTTTCCGCCCGTCCGTCCGGCGCCGCTCCCGGTCCGCTCGTAGACGTTGCTCACATCGGCGGGTGCGGGGCGGGGCGGCCCGCGCGCGGCGGGTACCATCGGCGCGATCCACGAGCTTCCGCTCCCGACCCCTGGCGAGGACATGCCCGACACGAACCCGCCCGCCGCCGAGCGCCGCCACGTCCACGAGTTCAAGCTCCGCTTCGGTGACATCGACTCCCAGGGGCATGTGAACAACGTCAAGTTCCTGGGCTACCTGGAGGACGCGCGGCTGGAGATGTTCCACGGCGATCCCGTCCGGAAGGGCGAGAAGCCGGTCCGGGGCATGGTGATCGCCCGGCACGAGATCGACTACCGGCACCCGCTGCTGCCGACGGTGTACCCGATCCGGGTGGAGACCTGGGTGACCGAGGCGCGGGCCGCGTCGTTCACCCTCGCCTACGAGGTGCGCGACGACGAGCACGTGTACGCGGAGGCCGTGTCGGTGCTGGTCGCGTTCGACGTGGAGGCCGGCCGGCTGCGCCGCTTCACCGCCGAGGAGCGTGAGTTCATCGGCCGTTACCTGGTGCCGTCCGCATGACGGCGACGGCCGAGGGCGGCGGCCCGGGAACGAGCCGCCCATGGACCCTCCGGCCCGCCGCCCCGGGCGCTCCGGCCCGCCCCGCCGCCCTCGCGGTACCGGCGCCCCGGCGGCCGGCGGCGGATGTGCGTGTACGGGTCGTACGGCCGGACGACGCCGCGGCGCTCACCGTCCTGTGCCTGGCCAACCGCGACTACCTGCGGCCCTGGGAACCGGAACGCGGCGAGGCGTACTTCACCCTGGAGGGCCAGCGCGCCAACGTGCACGACCTGCTCGACGCGTACGGCGCCGGGGAGATGTGGCCGGGCGTCGTGCTGGTGGACGGCCGGGTGGCCGGTCGCATCACGCTCAACAACATCCTGCGCGGCCCCTTGCAGAGCTGTTTCGTGGGCTATTGGGTGGCACGTGCCAACGCCGGCCGCGGTGTCGCCACCGAGGCCGTACGGCAGGTCCTCGACGTGGCGTTCCGCGAATTGCGCCTGCACCGCGTGGAGGCGTTCACCCGCGTCGACAACCACGCCTCGCAGCGCGTTCTGGAACGTAACCGGTTCAGGCAGGTCGGCGTCGCGCGCCGGCACATTCACGTCAACGGCCGCTGGCACGATGAGCGCCTTTTCGAACGGCTCGCTCCCTGGGACGACGGAATCACCCTGAATTCTCCGCTGTGACCTGGGGCGATGATCTCCGGTGCCGTTCCCGGGGCCGCCCGGACGGCATGACCGCCCATCTGTCACGGCTCGGTAACAAGCGCAACAGCAATCCGTTTTGACCCTGTTTTTCCCTCTACTGTCCTCTCGCGATATGTGGCGATCCCACAGAAGGGGGAAGGATGCGGCGCGTCTCACGAGGAGCGGTGGCGCTCTTGCTCGCCGTGGGCCTGACCGGCGCCGGCGGCACCACGGCCCGGGCGGACGGCACGACCGCGGCGGAGGACATCGCCGCCGAGCTGAAGGCGATCCCGGGCATGAAGGTCGAGGAGAAGACCTCGACGCTGCCCGGTCACCGGTGGTTCTGGCTCACCTACCGGCAGCCGGTGGATCACAGGCGCCCCGGCGGGCAGTGGTTCGAGCAGCGGGTGATGCTCCAGCACAAGTCCGAGGACCGGCCGATGGTGCTCTACACCAGCGGCTACAACACCCCGGAGGTGATGTTCAGGTCCGAGCCGACGGCGCTGGTCGACGGCAACCAGATCTCGCTGGAGTACCGCTACTTCACCCCGTCCCGGCCCGAGCCCGCGGACTGGACGAAGGACACGATCTGGCAGGCCGCCACCGACGAGCACCGGCTGATCGGCGCGCTGAAGAAGATCTACAAGGGTCGCTGGATCTCCACGGGCGGCAGCAAGGGCGGCATGACGGCCGTCTACCACAAGCGCTTCTACCCCGGTGACGTGGACGGCAGCGTCGTCTACGTGGCGCCCAACGACGTCGACAACGACGAGGACAGCCGGTACGACGAGTTCTTCGCCACCGTCGGCACCGACGACACCTGCCGGGCGCACATCAAGGACCTGGCGCGCGAGTTCCTCAAGCGGCGCCCGGAGATGCTGAAGCGCTTCACGGCCGCCGCCGCGGAGAACGGCTGGACGTTCTCGATCCTGCGCACCCCCGACCGCGCGTTCGAGAACACGGTGATGGACTACGAGTGGGCCTTCTGGCAGTACAGCCTCCAGTCCGACTGCGGGTCCCTGCCGGCGCTCGACGCCTCCGACGACGACCTCTACGCGAGCCTGGACGCGATCGCCGGGCTGTCGTTCTACACCGACCAGGGCCTGGCGCCGTACGTCCCGTACTACTACCAGGCCGGTACGCAGCTGGGCTGGGGCACGCCGCAGTTCACGCACCTGCGGCCGCTGCTGCGCCACGAGAGCAGCTACCAGCCCCGCACGTACGTGCCCCGGGAGATCGCGATGCGGTTCGACGGCGGCAGGGCGATGCGCGACATCGACCGGTGGGTCCGCAACCACGGAAGCCGGCTGATGTTCCTGTACGGAGAGAACGACCCGTGGGGTTCGGAGCGCTTCCGCCTGGGCCGCGGCAGCAAGGACTCGGCCGTCTACGAGGCGCCGGGGATGAACCACAGCGGCAGGCTCATCGACAAGCTGCCGGCCGAGCAGCGGGCCAAGGCCATCGCCGACCTGCTCAGGTGGGCCGGGGCCGACGCGGCTCGCGCCCGGACGCTCACCACCACGCCCTCGGACGCCACGGACCCGCTGCGGCTCCAGCGTCCCCCGCTCTGACGGAATGACACGAGCGGCCTGATAGGAGCCGCCGGACGGCCACCACGTGGCCGTCCGGCGGCTCCGTTCGTTCCAGTTCCCGGCCTACGGCGCTCGCCTCCGGCATCGCCCCACCGGGCAGCCAACGCGCTCGCGCGGTGGCTGAGGCTACTTAGGGACAGAGGTCAGGTAGGGGAGTTGACCATGCTCCGCGCGGCCATCGTGAAGTAGTCCCAGAGCATCTTCTCCAACTGCTCGGGCAGCTCCAGCTCGTCCACCGCGTCCCGCATGTGGCGGAGCCACGCCTCACGCTCGGCCTCGCCGATCACGAACGGCACGTGCCGCATCCGCAGCCGCGGATGCCCGCGCTGCTGACTGTAGGTGTTGGGGCCGCCCCAGTACTGGACGAGGAAGAGCCGGAGCCGTTCCTCGGCGGGGCCGAGGTCCTCTTCCGGATAGAGGGGGCGGAGCAGAGGGTCATCCGCGACGCCCTGGTAGAAGCGATGGACCAGGCGATGGAAGGTCTCCTCGCCGCCGACCGCTTCGTAAAAAGTCACCTGTTCAGCCATAGCGGTGTCCACCCTATGTGCTCGCAGGGCCTCGCGGGCGCGGGATCGGCGGATGCGCGGGGCGGCCGGACCGGGGAGCGGGCGGGGAGCGGGCGGGGCCTGCTACAGCGTGGCGCTCGGGGTGGCCACCGAGATGTTCGCCTCGTCGAACGACTTCTTGACGCGTTCGCGCAGCTCGCGCGCCACGTCGGCCTGCCTGCCGGGGGCGGTCTTGAGCACCATCCGGACGATCACCGCGTCGCCCGCCAGCGCCTGCACGCCCCAGACCGAGGGCTCCTCCAGGATCACCTCGTCCCATCCGGGGGCCACCGACATCTCGTCCGCGGTGCTCTGGAGGATCTCCTTGACCTTCTCGACGTTCTCGCCGATGTCCACCGGGATGTCCAGCACCGCGCGGCCCCAGTTCTGGGACTCGTTGCCGACCTTCTTGATCTCGCCGTTGGGCACGTACCAGACCACGCCGTTGACGTCGCGCATCCGGGTGACGCGCAGGGTGACCGCCTCGACCGTGCCCTTGGCGGTGCCCACGTCGATCACGTCGCCGACCCCGTACTGGTCCTCCAGCAGCATGAACAGCCCGGCCAGGAAGTCCTTGACGATGTTCTGCGCGCCGAAGCCGACCGCCATGCCGATGACGGTGGCGCTGGCCAGCACGGGGGTGAGGTTGAGCCCGATCTGGCCGAGGATGCTGAACAGCGCCATCCCCATGATCACTATGGAGGCGATGCTGCGCAGGACCGACCCCATCGTCCGGGCGCGCTGCGCCCGCCGCTGGTTGAGCAGGGCCGGGCTGCCGTCGAAGACCGTCCGGCTGCGCTCGCGGACCCGCTCCGACATCGTGCTCTCGGCCATCCGCAGCGTGATCCGCGTGATCATCCGGTGCGCCATGACGCGCAGCACCAGGGCGATCGCCAGGATCACGATGATCCAGAAGAGGGTGTTCAGCGGCCGGTCCAGCCAGTTGCGGAAGAACCGGGTGAAGTCGTCGTTGTGTGAGATGTTCCACACGACCCGGCACGCCACGCTGGGGTCCCGGCTCTGGCAGGCGGCCTCGGGCGTGCCGTTCTGCGCCCACGGCATGAGGGGCGCGAGGGGCGCGAGGGTGAGTGACATTGGGGGTTGACCCTCCCCGACCGGCTGTGGGATTCGCGGTGTCCCGCCTCCGACCCGTGGCGGTACGAGCCCGATCGTAAGGGACCGGACGCCGCGGATCGTACGCCGCAGGAGAGTATCCGACCTGGCCGGCGAGGAAGAAGATCATGCCCGGAGGGGTCCGGGGCACGCGGCCGGCCGCGCCCGGCCGCGTGCCCCGGACCCCTCCGGGCGAACGTGTCCCGTGAGGCCCACGACTGCCGCGCCGTTCCGGCCGCGACCCACGGGACACGCCCGGTTCTAGGGGACCTTCCCGGATCCGCCGTCGTCCGGCCGGGCGCTCAGCGGCTGCAGGACGCGGGCCAGCTTCACGGCGGCGCCGCCCGGGTCGTCCACCCGGTGCATGCGCTCTCCCCAGGACCACCAGTAGTAGTGATCGTGCGACTCCGGGGCGGGGGCGCACGTGACGTCCTCCGCGAGGCTGGCCGCGTCCGGGTTGACCACCCGGAGGAAGGCCGGCCCCGAACGGGTCTGGACCACCCGGGCGATCAGTCCCCGCGTGTCGAGCTCGTTCTCCAGCTCGTGCAGGTAGCCCGTGCGTCTGTCGGCGACCACCTGAGACCCCCTCCCTCGATCGTGTGCGGACCGTTCGATTCTGTTGATCTTTTGTCCCGTTCGATGATCGACTCGCCGGTTCCGTTCTCTTGCTGCGGTGAGAATTGCAACTCTCAGAGAGTCGGTCAAGCGGACACCGCGGGGTGCGGGTGGGCGTTTACCCCTCTCCGGGGAGAGAAACGCACCTCCGCGGAGGAGGATTCTCTACCCGGGGGGTGGTGCGAGCCACCCGAACCCCCGTGTTTCCTGGGAATCGCTTGGCCGACCGCAGTGCAAGGGTTACGCTGCGTGCGCAAGGCATTATCTGTCGTGGCCATCCCGTAAACCGGTCGCCGTGGCCGGAAGTGGGGCTTTTCCGGCCCCTCTTTCGCCCGCAGCGTGAGGAGGCCGGAGCCGATGTCGGACACCCCCCGTAAAGAAACGGACATAGCGCGCAGAATTCGTGCGCGGGGTCTGGCCGGAGGCCGTTGTCCGGCGGAGATCGCCGAAGAAATTCATGATCAGTGCGGGCCGTTGTTCGGCACCAGCCGGATCAAGGCCCACCGGCTCTCCCACGGCGTTCCTCTCTCCGACATCGTGGCCCAGGTCAAGGCCCTCTACGAGGTCGACGGCAAGCCCGAGCCGCGGCTCGGCGAGACGCTGCTGTCGGCGTACGAGAGCGGCTACAAACGGCCCGGCCCCGAGTACCTGCACTACCTCTGCGCCGTCTACCGGGTGGACCCCGACGGGCTCGGCTACCAGAACCCCTGCATCTGCGGCCGCGGCCACGCGGCCCGTCCCGGCGTCCCCGCGGCGCCGTATCGCGCTCCGGAGCGGCCGGCCGGCCCGTTCTCCGCGCCGGAGCCCCAGAAGCCCCTGGTGGGGACGGTCGTCGGCGGCTCCGTCGACCGGCATTGGATCTCCGTATGCGACCGGGGCCCCGACCGCGCCGGCGGCCCCGCCGCGATCGATGTGGGAGAGGAGGACATCGTGCTTCGCAGAACGCTTCTGCAACTGCTGGCCGGGGTGGGCGTGGCGCCCGACGGCCAGTTCCTGGGCGCGGTGGACGGTCTTCGGCGCAAGATGGACGACACGCTGGTCAGCGCCACCGTCTCACCGACCATGCTGGACCAGTGGGAGGAGACGACCCACGGCTACGGCCGCCAGTACCAGGCGACACCGTCGCTGCGGATGCTGTGCGACGTGCTGCTGGACTTCAGCGAGGTCCGGCGCATGGTCGACCAGCGGCAGCCGGTCGAGCTCCAGGAGCGGCTGTGCCGTCTCGCCGCCCAGCTGTCGGCCCTGTCCGGGCTCATCATGATCAACCTGGGCGACCACCGGCTGGCCCGCTCGTTCTTCCGCACCGCCCGCACGGCCGCCGACGAGACCGGCGACCGGCGGCTGCGGGCCTGGGTGACGGTCCGCGAGTCGCTCGTCCCGATGTACTACGGCGACCCGCGCGAGGCGCTGCACCTGGCCCGCAAGGCCCAGGACCTCGCGGGCCGTTCCCCGAGCGTCGCCGCGGCCATGGCGCCCGCGGTGGAGGCGCGCGCGCTGGGCCTGCTGGCGATGCGGGGGCGCGGCGACGCCGCCCCGAGCGCCCGCCGGGCCCTGGTCCGCGGCCGGGCGGTCTTCGACCAGCTGTCCGCCGAGCAGACCGGCGACCTGGTCTTCGGGTTCACCGCCCGGCAGATGGCCTTCTACGAGGGCGACACCTTCACCAACCTCGGTGACCACCGGCACGGCGACGAGGCGCTGAGCCGCGCCCTCACCCTCTACGCGCCGACCGACCGGGTGGACCGCACCCTGGTACGCCTGGACCGCGCGATCTGCCAGCTGCACGCCGGTAACGCCGACGCCGCCCTCCAGGCCGGCCAGGACGCCATCCTCGACCTGCCCTCCGAGCACCGTTCCGACATCCTGGTGCACCGGGCCCGCCAGATCGGCGCCGCAGTGAACGCCAAGCACGGCCACAGCCGCGCGCTGTCGGACTTCTACGAGGCGCTGGCCGGGCCACGGGTGACGAGTCCCGCCGGCGACGCCCCGGCCGCCGTTCCCCCGGCCGGGCAAGCCTGACCGCCATGGCAGCGCGTGAAGGCGCCCCCCGGCCCGGAGAGGCCGCGGGGGGCGCGGAACGTCCCCTGCCCCGGGGCATGGCGGGCGGCGCCCGCCACCGCCTGGTCCGGCTCCACGCGGAGCCGCCGGTCTGGAGCCTCGGCCCCCTGCGCCTGCGGCGCTACCGCGCCGCCGACCACGCCACCGTCCTCGACCTGCATCGGGAAGGGCTGGCCCAGGTGGGCCTGCGGCCCGGCGACGGCGTCTACTACGACCACGACTTCTTCCGGATGGAGGACATCTATCTCCGCAACGACGGGGAGTTCATCGTCGGCGAGCTGGACGGGCGGATCGTCGCGATGGGCGGGCTGCGCCGGGCGGACCTGGTGCCCGCCGGCCGGTCCAGGGCCCTCGGCGGGCACGTGCTGGGCGGTCCGGCGCTGGACTCGGCCGAGATGGTCCGGCTGCGCGTCCACCCGGACGCGCAGCGCCGCGGCTACGGCGCGGCGGTCGTCGCGGCGCTGGAGCAGCGGGCCGCCGAGTACGGCTACCGCGTCCTGCGCGCCGACACCACCGAGCTCCAGGCGCCCGCCCTCCGGCTCTACCGGCGGTTCGGCTGGACCGAGACCCGGCGCGAGATGATCGGCGGGATCGTCAACATCTACCTGGAGAAGCCGCTCCGCTGAGGGACGGCGCGGCCCCGCCCACAGGCGCCCACTCGTACCCGGCCGGCACCGACCCCGGGTACGAGTGGGGCACCGGACGCCGGCGCGCCGGAGGCAGGGGATGGGCCGGTCAGGGACGGGCGGCCGGAACGGGCTTGCGGGCGCCGACGAACTGCAGCCCGGGGTAGAGGCGACGCCTGACCTCCGTCAGCCCCCGGCCCTCCAGGAAGCCGGTGACCTCGCGGTCGCCGAAGAGGCGCAGGCCCGCGCGCCCGGCGAGGGCCCCCGCGGCCCGCCCGCTCACGGGGAGGGGCGGGCGGCGGCTGGTGAGGACGACCAGGCGCCCGCCCGGCTTCAGCACGCGCACCATCGCGTCGAGGGCGCCCCACGGGTCATCGATGAGGTAGAGCGCTCCGAAGCAGCAGGCGGCGTCGAACGAGCCGTCCCGGAACGGCAGGTCCACCGCGTTCCCACGGACGTAGCCGACATGGGGCGCGGTGGTGTCCTCGGCGGCCCGCGCCAGCATGCCCGCGGCCAGGTCGAGCCCCACCACCAGCCCCTCCTCGGCCACCCCGGCGGCCAGGGAACGGGTGACGTTGCCCGGCCCGCACGCCACGTCCAGCACGGTCGCGGCCGGCAGGCCCGCGGCGCCGGGCCCGCCGAGGCCCAGCCAGTCCCGGGCCAGCGCGTGCTCGGCGGCGGTGTCCGGGCCGATCGGCCAGCCCTTGGCGAGGTTGAACCCGACCGGCCGCCAGATCCGCTCGTAGATCCGCGGCAGGAGCGTCCACTCCATCACCCGCTGGGCCGGGGACGGCACCGGCGCGTCCTCGGGGGCGAGCAGGTCGAGATAGCCGGGGGAGCGGCCGGTCGAGGCCGGGGGCGGGTCCAGGAGCGGCAGGATCCGCTCCAGCGCGGCGCCGCGGGCGGTCGAGAGGGTCACGAACTTATTCGACCATGTGTCAATTGGGTCCGCCCTTCCCGCCCCGGCGATGTGACGCATCCCACGAGGTCACAGCGCCAGCCCCGTCTGGGCGGCCAGGAACGACAGGGTGTCGGTCATCAGACCCACCGAACGGCTGACCGAGCGGGCGTCATGGCCGACCTCCGCCTCGTTGCGCAGCAGGATCGGCGCGTCCCCGGCCGTGGCGTGCTGGAGGGCGGCGCACATCTTGCGCGCGTGCAGCGGGTCCACCCGGGTGTCGCTGTCGAAGACCGTGAAGAGCGTCGCCGGGTAGGCGACGTCCTTCTCCACGTGGTGGTACGGGGAGTACGACAGCAGCCACCCGAACTCCTCGGGATCGTCGGCGGTGCCGTACTCGTCGTTCCACGTCCGGCCGAGACCGAACCGCTCGTACCGGACCATGTCCAGCAGCGGCGCCGAGCAGACCACCGCGCGGTAGAGGTCGGGCCGCTGGGTGAGCGCGGCGCCCATCAGCAGGCCCCCGTTGGAGCCGCCGGAGATCGCCAGCCGGTCCGGCGCGGTGAGCCCGTCGGCGATCAGCCGCTCGGCCGCCGCGTGGAAGTCGTCGAAGACGTTCTGCTTGCGGTCGCGCATCCCCGCCCGGTGCCACTCCTCGCCCTCCTCCGAGCCGCCGCGCAGGTTGGCGATCGCGTACACGCCGCCCGCCTCCGCCCAGGCCAGGACGCTCGCCGAGTAGGCGGGCGTGAGGGGGATGTTGAAACCGCCGTAGCCGTAGAGGATCGCCGGACGCGGCCCGGACGCCGCACCGGGCCGGGAGATCACCAGCATCCGGACCTCGGTGCCGTCGTAGGACGTGTAGGTCACCTGCCGGGTCTCGATCTCCGGGACCTCGACCGTCCCGGGCGCGGCCTCCCAGACGCCGACCTCGCCGGTACGGGCGTCGTAGCGCAGCACCCCGCCGGGCGTGACGTTGTCGGTGTACCCGAACCACGCCTCGTGCCCGCCCTCCGGGCGTTCCACGATGCCGCCGATGGTGCCGAGCCCGGGCGTCGGCACGGTCCCGGTCCGCTCGCCGGTGGCCAGGTCGTGCACGGTGATCTCGCTGATCGCGTGCCGGGTCCACCCCGCCAGCAGCACCGGGCGGTCCAGCTCCGGCCCGTCCAGGATCGCGTAGTCGGTCAGCACCGCCTCGGGATCCTGCGGGATCAGGTCGCGCCAGTTCTCGTACGACGGGTCGGCCGGATCGGTCACGCACAGCCGGGAACGCGGCGCGCCGCGGTCGGTGAAGACGTAGGCGCGGCCGTCCCGGCCGACGTACAGGCCGGTCTCGGCGTCCACGCCCTCCTGGACGGCGCGCAGCGCGGGCCGCTCGGCGCCGCCGGGCGCGGTCAGGTCGGCGATCCACAGGTCGTTGCGCGGCGCCGTGCCCTGGGACGCCGAGATCGTGAGCCAGCGCCCGTCACGGCTCACCCCGGCGCCGTAGTAGTTGGTCTTCTCCATCCCCTCGCCGAAGATCAGGACGTCGTCGGCGTCCGGGTCGGTGCCCACCCGGTGCAGGTAGACCCGCCGGTGGTACTGCTCCTCGCCGCCGGGCACGGCGCCGGGGGCCAGCCGCCGGACGTAGTAGTACGCCTCGCCGCCCGGCAGCCAGGCGACCGAGCCGTAGCGGCTCCGGTCGATCGGCCCCTCGATCCGCTCGCCCGTGGCGACGTCCATCACGTACAGCAGCGACTCCTCGTCGCCGCCCCGCGAGATCTTGTACGCCAGCCGGCGCCCCTCCTTGTCGGGCTGCCAGCCGTCCAGCGTCGTGGTGCCGTCCGGGTCGAGCGCCATCGGGTCCACCAGGACCCGCTCGTCGCCGCCGGGGTCCGCGGTGTAGAGCACGGGGTGCTCCTGCTCGGCCGTGCGGCGGGTGAAGAAGCGCCGCTCGCCGCGCCAGACCGGAGCGCCCACGCTGCCCGCGCCGAGCAGCTCCCGCAGCCGCCCGCGCAGCCGGTCACGGCCCGGCAGCCGGTCCACGGTCTCGTGGAACAGCTGGTCCTGGGCGGCCAGCCACGCCTCGGTGTCACCGCCCTCGCGGTCCTCCAGCCACCGGTACGGGTCGGCGACCTTGTGGCCGTGGACGTCCTCGACGATGTCCTGTCGCTGGGCTGGCGGATACGGCGGTCGGCTCATGATCTGCACTTTATGCGGGCCCCGGGGCCGCCCGTGCCCCTCGCGCCTCCCGGCCGCGGCCGGTTGAGGACGCGCGCGTTCCCGCGCCCTCGCCTGGGTCCGGGACGTATGCCGGACACGTCGCTTCCGAGGCCCTCCGGGAGGGATGTCCGGGGGCGGGGGCGCCCCGGCGTGGAAGGTCGGCGACGATCACGTGTCGTGCCGAGGATGCGCAGGTGGACTCCGGTAGAAGTGGCGTTGGCCACTACTCGTTTCAACGGGGGTTGATCATGAAGAGCATGGCCGGCGGGCGTCGAGCGCCCGCGCATATCGCCGTCATCGCCGCCGCGGCCGGAGCGTCGCTGCCGTTCGCGGCCCCGCCCGCGCAGGCCGCACCGGCGGCCCCGGCCCCGCCGTCGGCGCAGGGGGGCGTGCGGATCAGCTATTCGGCGCCCGAGACCACCGGCACCGGCGACCGGGTCGCCTGGCGCTGGAGGCTCCGCAACACGGGCGACCGCGCCGTGAGCGGGGTCGTGCTCATCCACACCGTCGACCCGAGGTTCCGGGTGTCCTCCTACGGAGCGCTCTGCGCGGCGGGGACCGGGACGCTCCGGTGCGAGTACCGCTCGCTGCGTCCCGGTGAGCGCAGGCAGGGCACGCTCGTGGCCCACGTCCCGGAGGGCGTGTCGGGCCGGATCCAGCTCCAGGGGCGGGTGATCTGGCAGCAGCGGACCCGCAAGGGCGTGTCCCTGAAGACGAGCGCGCCCGTGCGGAGCGCCGCGCCGTACAACTCCGGCGCCACCTCGCCCAGGGAGGGCATCGGGGCTCCTCAGCCCGCCCTGGCGCCGGAACGGGACGAGGCGCCGGCGCCACGACCGAACGGGGCGCTCGCTCCCAAAGGGAGTGAAACGCTAGTCACGCGCTGAACCGGATTAGGCCCGCCGCAACCGGGGTATTGAGGCGGGAAGCGTCGTCACAGTCCGGGCGTTCGCCCTCACGTTCCGTGGTGTCAGCAGCCCTTGGCGTTCGATCCGGAGCGCTTGTGGGGATTAATGGGGTAGCGGACGGCCTTCTCAGGCGCCACACTGATTTCGGGTCGGTTCGCCCCTGGGGAGGTCCTCATGGCGGGTTCGCAGGTGCCGGAGACAATACCTTGGCCTCGGTGTGAGGCGCGCACGTCCGCGTCCGCCGAGGCGAAACCGGAACCGGTGGAGGCCGTCCGATGAGACAGGTCCTCCTCCTCAACGCGACCTACGAACCGCTGACGACGCTCCCGCTGCGGCGGGCCGTCTGCCTCGTCCTCAGGGAGAAGGCGGAGGTCGTCCACAGCGACGCCTCGGGTGCGATCCTGCACTCGGCCACCATGTCCATCGAGGTCCCCTCCGTCATACGGCTTCGCCGGTACGTGCGGATCCCGTTCCGCACCCGGGTGCCGCTGACCCGGATGGCGCTGATGCGCCGCGACAACTTCCGCTGCGCCTACTGCGGCCACCGCGCCGAGACGATCGACCACGTCCAGCCGCGCAGCCGCGGCGGCAAGCACGTCTGGGAGAACTGCGTCGCCTCCTGCACGACGTGCAACCACCGCAAGGCCGACCGTCTCCTGGAGGAGATCGGGTGGACCCTCAAGGTCACGCCCGGTGTCCCCCGTGGTGCGCACTGGAGGCTCATCGGCGTCATCAACGACGGCGACCCCCAGTGGGCTCCCTACGTCACCGAACCCGCCGCCTGATCTCCCCGGCCGTCCCCGTCCCGCTCTATCCTGGGGCCGTGCCACGTTATGACTACCGCTGCCGTGCCTGCGGCTCGACCTTCGAGGTCGCGCGCCCGATGAGCGAGGCGTCCGCGCCCGCCCCCTGCCCCGACGGCCACGACGACACCGTCAAGCTGCTGTCCACGGTCGCCGTCACCGGAACGGCGCGCGGCGGGGCCCCGGCCCCGCCCCCGTCGCCGGGCGGCGGCGGGGGCTGCTGCGGCGGAGGCTGCTGCGGCTGAGCCCCGTCCGGCCCGAGCGCTCGGTGCCGCCTGAGCGCCCGGGCCGCCCGGACGCTCAGTGCCGTTCGAGCGCTCAGTGCCGTCCGTGCGCTCAGTGCCGTCCGTGCGCTCAGTGCCCGGCGAGCTGGGTGATATCGCGGGCGGCGCCGGTGGACGCGGACGTGGTCATCGCCGCGTACGCCTGGAGCGCGGCGGTCACCGGGCGCTGCCGGTCACGCGGCCGGTAACCGCCCAGTTCGGCCACCAGCCGCTCGCGCCGGGCGGCCAGCTCGGCGTCCGGGACGTCCAGCTCGATCGAGCGGCGCGGGATGTCGATCACGATCCGGTCGCCCGTCTCCACCAGCGCGATCGCGCCGCCCGCGGCCGCCTCCGGCGAGGCGTGGCCGATGGACAGGCCGCTGGTGCCGCCGGAGAAACGGCCGTCGGTGATGAGCGCGCACGCCTTGCCCAGGCCCCGGCCCTTCAGGAAGCTGGTCGGGTAGAGCATCTCCTGCATGCCGGGGCCGCCCTTGGGGCCCTCGTAGCGGATGACGACGACGTCGCCCTCGCGCACCTTGTCACCGAGGATGCCCTCGACCGCGTCCTCCTGGCTCTCGAAGACGACCGCCGGGCCGGTGAAGGTCCACAGCTCCTCCTCGACGCCGGCGGTCTTCACGATCGCGCCGTCGGGGGCGATGTTGCCGTACAGCACGGCCAGGCCGCCGTCGGTGGTGTAGGCGTGCTCGGCGTCCCGGATGCAGCCCTCCGCGCGGTCCAGGTCGAGCGACTCCCACCGGGCGCTCTGGCCGGAGGCCTGGGTAGTGCGGACCCCGCCGGGCGCCGCGTGGTACATCTCCACGGCCTCGGGCAGCACGTCCGGTGAGCGGACGTCCCAGGCGGACAGGAACTCCGGCAGCGACGCGGAGTGGATCGTGTGGACGGCCCGGTTGAGCAGCCCGGCCCGGTCGAGCTCGCCCAGCAGCGCGGGGATGCCGCCGGCCCGGTGGCAGTCCTCGACGTGGTACTTGCCGGTGGCCGGGGCGAGCTTGCAGACGCACGGCACCCGGCGGGACAGCTCGTCGATCTCCTTGAGGCCGAAGTCGACGCCGCCCTCGTGCGCCGCCGCCAGCAGGTGCAGGATCGTGTTGGTCGACCCGCCCATGGCGATGTCGAGGGCCATGGCGTTCTCGAACGCGTCCCTGGTGGCGATGTTCAGCGGCAGGACCGACGCGTCGTCCTGCTCGTAGTAGCGCTTGGCGATCTCCACGACGGTGCGGCCGGCGTCGGCGTACAGCCGCTTGCGGGCGGTGTGGGTGGCCAGGACGGTGCCGTTGCCGGGCAGCGCCAGCCCGATCGCCTCGGTCAGGCAGTTCATGGAGTTGGCGGTGAACATGCCCGAGCAGGACCCGCAGGTCGGGCAGGCGGCCTCCTCCATCTGCGCCAGGGTCTCGTCGGACACCGAGGCGTCGGCGGAGGCGATCATGGGGTCGATCAGGTCGAGCTTGTTGCCGTTGAGCACGCCTTCGAGCGGCTTGCCGGCCTCCATCGGCCCGCCCGAGACGAAGACCGCCGGGATGTTCAGCCGCATCGCGGCGATCAGCATCCCCGGCGTGATCTTGTCGCAGTTGGAGACGCAGATCATCGCGTCCGCGCAGTGCGCGTTGACCATGTACTCGACCGCGTCGGCGATCAGCTCGCGGGACGGCAGCGAGTACAGCATCCCGCCGTGCCCCATGGCGATGCCGTCGTCCACGGCGATCGTGTTGAACTCGCGGGGGACGCCGCCGGCCTCGCTCACGGCGGCGGCGACCATGTCGCCGACCTCGCGCAGATGGACGTGGCCGGGGACGAACTGGGTGTAGCTGTTGGCGACCGCCACGATCGGCTTGCCGAAGTCCTCCCGCGCTACGCCGCTGGCCCGCATGAGGGCGCGGGCGCCCACCATGTTCCTGCCGTGAGTGACCGTACGTGACCTGAGCGGGGGCATCTGTGACCTCTCCAACCTGTGGCGTTCTCTGAACGATCGTACGACCGTGCCGGCGCCGCCGAGGCGGGCCGTGCCGGGCCGGGTCCGCCGGGCCGGCCGTCCCGACCGGCCGTCCGGTGTCCGATCGCGTTCGATCGCAGCGGCGGATCGCGGCGCTGCGGCCGGGCCCCACAGAGGTCGTGCGGGACCGGCCCGTGTACCACCGATCGTACCAACGCGGCCCCGCGGGCCGGTCACGCCGGGAACGCGGCTCCCGCGCTACTCCGCGGGGGCGTCCAGGTCAGTGGGGTACTTGGGCGGCAGCGACTCCTCGGCCGCCTGGTAGATGCGCTCGACGTCGCTCTCGGTCAGGATCCTGGGGCGGCGGCGCAGGTAGCCGCGCGCCCGGTTGCCCGCGTAGACGTCGACGTCCCGGACGCGCATCACCTTCCACGGGATGGACGGCCCGTAGATGGCCACCGACGCCTGGACGGGCACCTCGAAGCCCACCCGCTTCGCGATGATCTTGCTGGCCTGGTCGGCCTCCCAGCGCGCCTCGTCCAGCCGGTCCTTCTTGTTGAAGGGGCCGTGGAAGAGCTTGCGGTGGGAGAGGGTCCGCACGGGCAGCCGCTTGTCCCACTTCTCCGAGTCGATGGCGTACACGCCGCTGGGGCCGATCACCAGATGGTCGATCCGGCCGTCGCTGACGCCCTCGTCGTCGCGCGGGACGGCCCGCGCGTGCAGCACCCGGTAGCCGCCCTTGCGCAGCGAGCGCAGCTGCTTCTCCGTGCGCCGCTCGGCGGCCGAGGACTTCTTCCACGCGTCCACGCTGGTGCCCTTGCGGGACCGGCGGACGACGTCGGCGATGACGGCCAGGACCGCCACGGTGAGCCCGATCCTGAACGAGAAGACGATCGTGCCGACCAGCACGATCGCGAGCGCCGCCGCGGCGCGCTCCAGCCAGGGGCGGACCCGCGGATCCTTGAGTAGTTCGCCGTAGGACTCGCGGCCCGGCGGCCGGCCGAAGGGCGGGCGGCCGGTGGACGTCTCGCGGGACCGTCCCCGCGATTCCTCGGTGTTGTCCCGCTCCCTGATCGCCATGAGTGACGCTCCGTGTTCCTTCCGCTCCGGACGCATGATCCTCCGAGCGCAGAGTAATCATTTCCGCGAACGGGTACCAGCCATGTCGGGTTAATACTTTTGTCGCCTCTTCGACGGTGTTGGAAGTTGCCGTCCCGGGTACGAACCCGGTCTTCGCGCGTGCCGGCGCCGCGCGTTAGCGTTCCGTGGTGTGACCGACATCCACGATCTGAGCGCCCTGCGGCTGGCCGCCGCGATCCGCTCCCGCGAGCTGTCCCCCGTCGAGGTCGCCGACCACTACCTGGCGCGGATCGAGCGGCTGAATCCCCGCCTCGGCGCGTACGTGACGGTCACCGCCGAACGCGCCGGCGAGGACGCCGCGCGCGCCGAGAAGCGCGTGATGGAGGCGGCCGGCACCGCCGGGCTGCCCCCTCTGCTCGGCGTGCCGGTGCCGATCAAGGACCTCAACATGGTCGCCGGCGTCCGGATGACGTTCGGCTCGCGGGTCTTCGCCGAGCTGTCCGGGTTCGCCGACGACAACGTCGTCACGCTGCTGAGGGAGGCGGGCTCCGTCCTTCCCGGCAAGACCTCGACGCCCGAGTTCGGCCTGCCCTGTTACACCGAGGGCGACGTGGCCCCGCCCGCCCGTACCCCCTGGGACCTGGGCCGCTCCGCGGGCGGTTCCAGCGGCGGGGCCGCCGCGGCGGTCGCCGGCGGCCTGGCGCCGGTCGCGCAGGGCAGCGACGGCGGCGGCTCGATCCGCATTCCCAGCAGCGCCTGCGGGCTGTTCGGGATCAAGCCGACCCGCGGCCGGGTCTCCCAGGGGCCGGTCGTGCCGGACCTGTTCGGGCTGTCGGCCAACGGCCCCATCGCCCGCACCGTCCGGGACGCCGCCCTCCTGCTGGACGTGATGGCCCGCCCGATGCCCGGAGACCTCTACCTGGCGCCTCCGGTGGAGGGGACCTTCCTCGCCCACGCCGAGCGCCCGCCGGGCCGCCTGCGGATCGCTCGCAGCCGCGAGCCGGTCGTTCCGGACGCCGAGGTCCACCCCGACTGCGTCGCGGCGTACGAGGAGGCGTCCCTGCTCCTGGAGGAGCTCGGCCACGAGGTCGTCGACATGCCGCGGGTCCTCGGGCCCGACCTCGTCCCGATCTTCGAGACGCTCTGGGGCGTCATGGCCACCCTCACCCCGGTCGAGCCCGAGAGCGAGCACCTGCTCCAGCCCCTCACGCGGTGGCTGCGCGAGCGCGGGCACGCGACGACGGCGCCGCAGCTCTTCGGAGCGCACGCGATGCTGCAGGCCGCGCTGCGCCAGGCGTTCCCCGTGATGGACGGCTTCGACGCGATCCTGCACCCGACCCTGGCCCAGCCGCCGCTGCCCGTCGGTCACTTCCACGACCAGGAGCCGGAGGAGAACTTCCGCCGCCAGAAGCACTTCACCCCCTTCTGCGCCCCCTACAACGTCTCGGGGCAGCCCGCGGTCAACGTGCCGCTGCACTGGAACGCCGACGGCCTGCCCATCGGCGTCATGCTCGCCGGCCGGCTGGGCGGCGAGGGCACCCTCATCTCCCTGGCCGCGCAGCTGGAGGAGGCCCGCCCCTGGGCGGGCCGCAAGCCGCCGATCTGGAACGACTGACCACCGGCCGACTGACCACCGCCGGCCGCGGCGGCCGGGTGGGGCGCGGACGTGAGGGGTAAGCAGCCGGAGACGGGTACTGCCTCAGGCACGAGAGCCCTCACCGGGCCGCGGAACAAAGGGGCAAGGTCAGAGCGTGGCGGATGCGGAACTGAACAAGGTGGCTCGCGCGTACGGTGTGGCGGCGAGCTACGCCGACTGGCGCGGCCAGGAGGTACAGGTCTCGGACGACACCCTGAAGGCGGTGCTGGGCGCCCTCGGCGCGGACGTCTCCACGCCCGCGGCCGTACGGGAGACGCTGGCCCGGCTGCGGGAGGAGCGGCGCAACCGGTTGCTCCCTCCGATCCTGTTCCGGCGTACGGGGCGCCCGGCGGCGCTCAGGGTCCCCTGGGGCGCGCAGGGGGCCGACGAGGTGTGGCTGGACACGTCCACCGGCGGCACGGTCGAGCTGCACGGCACCACGGTCCGCGCGCCCGACGGGATCGTGAAGGAGTATCACCTCCCGCCGGGCCTCCCGGAGGGCTGGCATCGGGTCCGCGCACGGGTCCGGAGCCGGTGGCGGGAGGAGACCGCCCCCTTGCTCCTGACCCCCGAACGCCTTCCGCCGCCGCCGCGCGCCTGGGGCCTCACCTGCCAGCTCTACTCCGTTCCGTCCAGGGAGTCCTGGGGGATGGGGGATCTGCACGACCTGGCCGAACTCGCGGCGTGGAGCGGCAGGGAGCTCGGCGCGGGCTTCGTCCTGGTCAATCCCTTGCACGCCACCGAACCCGTCACCCCCATCGGCTCGTCCCCGTACTCGCCGGTGAGCCGCCGTTTCGCCAGCCCGCTCTACCTGAGAGTGGAGGACGTCCCCGAGTACGCCGCCCTGCCCCCCAAGGAGCGCGAACGGCTTTCGGCCCTGGCCGCCCGAGCCCGCGGCGAGGCCACCAAGAGAGCCGGCAAGGGAGCCGGCAAGGCCGCCAAGGGAATCGGCATAGGAGCCGGCAAGGGGAAGGGCGGCAAGGGCAAGGGGCCTGCGCCGGGGACGCGCGGCGAGCTGGACCGGGACGCCGTATGGGAGGCCAAGCGGGAGGCCCTCGAAGCCCTCTTCGCACTCCCGCGCGGCCCTGAACGGCAGCGGGCCTACGAGGCGTACCGGCATCGGGAAGGGGCTCCGCTGACGGCGTTCGCCACTTGGAGCGCGCTTAGCGAGGAGCACGGCGCGGACTGGCGGCACTGGCCGGCCGAGCTGCGGGACGCGGAGAACCCGGCCGTCGCGCGGGCCGCCGAACGCCTCGCCGGCCGCGTCGAGTTCCACGCCTGGCTGCAGTGGCAGCTCGACGAGCAGCTCGCGGCGGCCCAGTCGGCGGCCGTGGACGCGGGCATGCCGATCGGCATCGTGCACGACCTGGCGGTCGGCGTGCATCCGGGCGGCGCCGACGCGTGGATGTACCGGCCGATGTTCGCGCCCGGCATGAGCGTCGGCGCCCCGCCGGACGAGTTCAACCAGAAGGGCCAGGACTGGGGCCAGCCGCCCTGGCATCCGGGGCGCCTCGCCGAGGCCGCCTATCTCCCGTACAGGGGGATGCTCGCCGCGGCGCTGCGCCACGGCGGGGGGCTGCGCCTGGACCACGCCATGCAGGTCTCCCGCCTCTGGTGGGTCCCCGAGGGCGGTTCCCCGGCCGAGGGCACCTACGTCGCCTACGACCGCGACGCCATGCTGTCCACCCTCGTCTGGGAGGCGGCGCAGGCCGGGGCGGTGGTGGTGGGGGAGGACCTGGGCACGGTGGAGCCCGAGGTACGGGAGGACCTCGCCGCCCGGGGCGTCCTGGGCACGTCGCTGCTGTGGTTCGAACGCGACGACGAGGGGCGCCCCCGCAGGCCCGGGGACTGGCGCGAGACCTCCCTCGCCACCGTGGGCACCCACGACATGCCGCCCACCACCGGTTTCCTGCACGGCGACCACATCGAGCTGCGCGACCGGCTCGGGCTGCTCACCCGGGCCGTCGCCGACGAGGTCGAGGACCATCGCGCGCAGCTGACCGGCTGGCTCAGCCTCCTCCATGACGAGGGGCTGCTCGCCACGCCTCCCGGCGAGATCCTGGACGCGCTGCTGGGCGACGGCGTCCCGGGGGAGGGCTCGGCCCGGTACGACGCCGAGGTGACGGCCGCCCTGCACGCGTTCCTGGCGCGCACCCCCGCCCGCCTGATCGGCGTCTCGCTGGCCGACGCGGTGGGGGAGCGCCGTACGCAGAACCAGCCCGGCACCGTCGACGAGTACCCCAACTGGCGGGTGCCGCTGGCCGACGCCGAGGGGCGGCCCGTCCTCCTGGACGATCTGCCGGACGCCGCGCGGCTGAAGGCGTCACTGGCCCCCCTGACGGACCGGGCGGAGGATGCCGGGGCCGAGGCGCCCCCTCCCTGAACCGGGTGCCGTGCGGCGGAGGCCGAGAAGCGGAGGCCGAGAGGCGGAGGCCGAGAGGCGGAGGCCGAGAAGGGAGGCGGTCGAGAGGGCGGCGGTCAGGAGAGGGCGGCGGTGAGGCGGACCGAGACGTCGGCGAGGAGCGTGTCGGGGACGATCTCGGCGCCGGCGATCGCCGAGAACAGCCCCGGCAGCCCCGGCAGCGGGTACCGGTCCCTCTCCGCCGAGGCCAGCGCCGCCCCGCCGAGCGGATGGCGCGCGAGTGACCGGCGGGCCCGGGCCCAGGCGGCCTGCACCTCCTGCGGCGAGGGCACTCCGAAGCCGTGGCCGACGGGCGCCGCGTGCCGCAGCTTCACCAGGGCCCCGTCGGTGAAGTCCGCCGCGAGCCTGCACCGCTCGGCGAGGTCCGCGCGCACGTCCTCGTCCATGCGGGACATCACCGAGCAGGGCGTGCGGCAGCGGGCCGCGCAGTCGCCCAGCGCCTGCGCCACCTGGCTGTGCTGCCGGTCCAGGTAGGCCCGCCAGCCCGACGGGGGCTCGGTGGCGACCCGCAGCGCCCGCTCGCAGGCGGAACGCTCGGGACGGGTGTGGTCGCAGACACGGGCGGCGCCGGGCTCCACGGGCACCCCGAACCGGCTGCCGGGACCGGTCACCGCCGGGCCCAGCAGCGCGGGGTCGCCCGCGTGGCCGAGCACCGGCTCCCACGCCAGCAGGGCCAGGTACTCGCTGGCGATGTGCAGCGCGGCGACCATCGCGGCCATCTCGCGGCGGTGCCAGCGGATCGCGATGACCTCCAGCAGCAGGGAGTACGCGGGCCGCAGGGTGGCCAGCGCCCCGCGCGGACGCTCCCGCGGCGCCTGCGGCATCCGGCTGGCCCGCGCCCGGTCCAGCAGGTCCTTGGGGACCTCTCCGGCCTCCTCGGGCATGCCGAAGTCCTCGGCGTCCAGCTCCATGACCCGCTGCCCGAACGCGCACAGCGCCGCCACCGGGGCCCGCTCCGCGTTCAGCGGCACGCCGGCGGCGACCAGCGCCTCGAGGTCGCCGAACGCCTGCCTGCGCGCCAGTGCCGTCAGAACGTCCCGCGCGGTCTCCACGTCCCCACCTTCCCGCCACCCTTCCGCCCGAAGCAGTCGTCCCTCACCTTCGCACCCGAACCCTGCCATCCGGGGCAGGCGGCCCGAACCGGCGCGCCGCGCCGCCGTGCCCGCGGCGAGCGCGGGCACGGCGGCGCGGTCGACGGGCGGCCGGGCGGGCCGTCAGGCGGCCCGGGGCGCCGGGCGGGTCAGGCGGAGGCGGCGTCCTTGGCGCGGGCGCGCAGCGCGCGGGCGACCCCGTCCCGGCCCTCCGACAGCAGCCGCTCCAGGGCGGCCGGCGGCCGGTGCTCGGCGATGTAGGACTCGGTGCGGTCGATCGTGGACTGCTCGACCACCAGGAACGGGTAGGCGGTCTCGGCGAACGTCTGGGACATGTCGCTGCTCCACTCGTCCCAGATCCGGCCCACCTCGGCGAAGTACCGGTCGGCGTAGGGGACCAGCAGCTCGGCCTGGTCGGGCTCGACGAACCCGCCCAGCGTCGCCCGGAACACCGCGTTCGGCAGCTTCCCGCCGATGACGGCGGCCCAGGCCGCGGCCTTGGCGTCGGCGGTGGGGATCGCGGCCCGGCAGGCCGCCGCGTGCCGCTCGCCCGCCGCGGTCGGGTCCCGCTCCAGCTCGGCGGCGATCTCCGCCTCGCCCGCGCGGCCGGTGACCACCAGGCGGCGCAGCAGCGTCCAGCGCAGCTCGGTGTCGACCTTCAGGCCCTCCAGGACCCGCGAGCCGTCCAGCAGGCCCGCCAGCAGGTCCAGGTCGCCGCCGTCGACCGCGGCCCCGGCGAACGCCTGGACGTAGGCCAGCTGGAAGTCCGAGCCCGCCGCGGCCTCCTCGGCCAGCTCGCGCAGCGCGCCGGCCATCAGCCGCAGCCCCTCGACCCGCCACTCCGGCGCCGCGTACTGCTGGACGGCGGTGCGCGTCTGCCGCAGCAGCGTCTGGGCCACGGAGATGTCGGTGACGCCGCGGATGCCGCTGATCACCAGCCGGACGTAGTCGCGGGTGGCCATCTCGGCGTCCCGGGTCATGTCCCAGGCCGCCGACCAGCACAGCGCCCGCGGCAGCCCGTCCTTGATGTCGCCGATGCCCTCGACCAGCGTCCGCTGCGAGTGCTCGTCCAGGCGGATCTTGGCGTAGGTGAGGTCGTCGTCGTTGACCAGGACCAGGTCGGGGCGCTTCTGCCCGATCAGGGCGGGCACCTCGGTGCGCGCGCCCACGACGTCCAGCTCGACCCGCTCGCGCCGGACGAGCCCGCCGGAGCCGGCCTCCCGGTCGTACAGGCCGACGGCGACCCGGTGCGAGCGCAGCGTCGGGTACTCGGCCTTGGCCTCCTGGAGCACGGCGAACGAGGTGAAGTTCCCGTCCGCGTCGACCTCGTAGGCGGGGCGCAGGGTGTTGACGCCCGCGGTCTCCAGCCACTCCTTCGACCAGGAGGTCAGGTCGCGGCCGGAGGTCTCCTCCAGCGCGTCCAGCAGGTCGGCCAGGACCGTGTTGCCCCAGGCGTGCCGCCGGAAGTAGCGCCGCACGCCCTCCAGGAAGTTGTCGCGCCCGACATAGGCCACCAGCTGCTTGAGCACGCTGGCGCCCTTGGCGTAGGTGATGCCGTCGAAGTTGACCTCCACCGCGCGGATGTCGGGGATGTCGGCCGAGATCGGGTGGGTGGAGGGCAGCTGGTCCTGCCGGTACGCCCACGCCTTCATCAGGTTGGCGAAGGTGGTCCAGGAGCCGGTCCACTTGGTGGCCTCGGCCTGGCACAGCACGCTCATGTACGTGGCGAACGACTCGTTGAGCCACAGGTCGTCCCACCAGCGCATGGTGACCAGGTCGCCGAACCACATGTGCGCCATCTCGTGCAGGATCGTCTCGGCGCGGCGCTCGTAGGCGGCGTCGGTGACCCGCGACCGGAAGACGTAGTCCTCCAGGTAGGTCACGCAGCCCGCGTTCTCCATCGCGCCCGCGTTGAACTCCGGCACGAAGAGCTGGTCGTACTTGGAGAACGGGTACCGCTGGTCGAAGACCTCCTCGAAGAACGCGAAGCCCTGCCGGGTGACGTCCATGATCGCGTCCGCGTCCAGGTGCTCGGCCAGCGACGCGCGGCAGAACACCCCCAGCGGGATCACCGTGCCGTCCTCCCGCCGGTACTCGCCGGTGACCGCGTGGTACGGCCCGGCCACCAGCGCGGTGATGTAGGTCGAGACCTGCGGCGTCGGCCGGAACCGCCACGTCCCGCCGGAGGCGCTCCCCTCGGCGTTGGTCACCACCTGCCACCCCTCGGGCGCCGTCACGCCCAGCTCGAACGCCGCCTTGAGGTCGGGCTGGTCGAAGCAGGTGTACATGCGGTGGGCGTCGGCGGTCTCGAACTGCGTGTAGAGGTACACGCTCTGGTCGACCGGGTCGACGAAGCGGTGCAGGCCCTCGCCCGAGCGGGAGTACGCGCAGTCGGCCACGACCCGCAGCTCGTTGGACGCGGCCAGGGAGGGCAGCGGGATGCGGCCCTTGCCCGCGTCGTAGGAGGCCGGGTCGAGCGCGGTCCCGTTCAGGGTGACCTCGCGGACCACGGCGCCGTGCAGGTCCACGAAGGTCGACGCGCCGGGCTCGGCGCAGCCGAACCTGATCACGGTGGTGGACCCGAACCGCTCCTCACCCGTCGTGAGGTCGAGCTCGACCGCGTACGCGTCGACGGTGAGCAGCCGAGCCCGTTCCCGCGCCTCGTCGCGCGTGAGGTTGCCTGCCACATGTACTCCTCGGGAGTTCCGAAAGCTGTCGTTCCATGTCTACCAACCGGGCCGACGATCGGCGCCCGCCGACGCGGCCGCCGTTCCCGGCGCGCCGCGCGGGAATGGCGGCGGTGTCGGGCCGGTTGCGCCAGTCGTACCACTGATCACCGATGATCACGTTCGGTGATGCCCTGATCGCCTACAGGAGGCTGACTTGTCGACCGATGCCCCTCTTACTCCCGTTGACTTCTGGTTCGACCCGATGTGCCCCTGGGCCTGGATCACCTCCCGCTGGGTCCACGAGGTCGCCGCGCTGCGTCCCATCGAGCCGCGCTGGCACGTGATGAGCCTGGCCGTCCTGAACGAGGACAAGGACATCCCGGAGAACTACCGGAAGATGCTGGAGACGGCCTGGGGCCCGGTGCGCGTCTGCATCGCCGCGGAGCAGAAGTACGGCTCCGAGGTGCTCGGCAGGCTCTACACCGAGCTCGGCGTCCGCTTCCACCACGAGAAGCTGCCGCGGGAGAAGGCCACCTTCGCCGCGGCCCTGGAGGCCGCCGGGCTCGATCCCGCCCTGGCCGAGGCCGCCGACTCCACCGACTACGACGAGGCCCTGCGCGCGTCCCACCAGGACGGCATCGAGCGCGTCGGCCAGGAGGTCGGCACCCCGGTGATCGAGGTCGAGGGCAGCGCGTTCTTCGGGCCCGTGGTGACGCCCATCCCGCGCGGCGAGGCCGCCGTCAAGCTCTGGGACGGCGTGCTGGCGGTGGCGCAGACCGACGGGTTCTACGAGCTCAAGCGCACCCGTACCAGGGACCCCATCTTCGACTGAGCCCGTCCGGCGCCCGTCCTGAGCCCGTCCGGCGCCCGTCCTGAGGCCGCCCGCCCGGAGCCGCCTGCGAAGGCAAGGCTGTTGCGAACGACTTGCACCTACGATGAGTCCGCCTCAAACTGGCTTTACCTCGACAGGTCGGCAGGGACGGTGATGATCGTGCATGTACCGGACGGATTCCTGGACGCACCGACATCGCTCGCGGCGGGCGCGGTGGCCGTCGCGGGCGTGGCGGTGTCGCTGCGCGGCGCGCGGCGGGAACTGGACGACCGCACCGCGCCCCTGGCCGGTCTCACCGCGGCCTTCGTGTTCGCCGCGCAGATGCTCAACTTCCCGGTGGCCGCCGGGACCAGCGGGCATCTGCTCGGCGGGGCGCTCGCGGCGATCCTGGTCGGCCCGTACGCGGGCGTGCTGTGCGTGTCGGTGGTGCTGCTGCTCCAGGCGCTCCTGTTCGCCGACGGCGGCCTGTCCGCGCTCGGGACCAACGTCATCGTCATGGCCCTGGTCACCGTCCCGGTCGGGTACCTCCTCTTCCGGGGGCTGCTGCGGATCCTGCCGAAGACGCGGCCCGCCGCGAGCGCCGCCGCCTTCGCCGCCGCGGCCGTGTCGGTGCCGGCGTCGGCCCTGTCCTTCACCCTCCTCTACGCGGTGGGCGGGACGACCGACGTGCCGATCGGCACCGTCGCCGCCGCAATGGTCGGGGTGCATCTGCTCATCGGCGTGGGCGAGGGACTGATCACCGCGTTCGCGGTGTCCAGCGTGCTGGCCGTACGGCCGGACCTGGTGTACGGGGCGCGCGAGCTGATCAAGCCGGTGGTCCTGCGGACCGCGCCGCCCGCCGCCGAGACCGCCACGGAGGGACGGGCATGACCACCAAGCGCTTCTTCGCCGCCGCCCTGCTGGTGACGCTCGTCCTGGCGGGGATCGTCAGCTACTACGCCAGCTCCCATCCCGACGGGCTGGAGCGGGTCGCCGAGGACAAGGGCATCAACGCCGCCGAGAAGGACCACGCGCTCAAGGACTCCCCGCTGGGCGACTACGGCGTCAAGGGCGTGGAGAACTCCCGGCTCTCGGGCGGCCTGTCCGGCGTGATCGGCGTCGCGGCCGTCCTGGTCGTGGGCGGCGGGCTCTTCTGGGTCCTGCGGCGCCGTGACCCGTCCGCGGACGGGAGCGCGTCCCAGGGCGAGGCCCGCGGCGCGGCCGGGGAGCGGGGCGCCGCCACGCCCTCCCGGGACGCGTAGATGGGGCAGGGGCACGCGCACCGGCTCTACGTCCCCGGCGGCTCGCCGGTGCACCGCCTCCCTCCCCAGTGCAAGCTGGTCGCCCTGCTGGCGTTCGTGCTGATCGTGGTGGCCACCCCGCGCGAGCGGATCTGGGCGTTCGCGGTGTACGCGGTGCTGCTGGCCACCGTCGCCGCCGCCGCCCGGATCCCGTTCGGGCTGGTGCTGCGCAGGACGATGATCGAGCTGCCGTTCGTGGCGTTCGCCTTCCTGATGCCGTTCGTCGCGACCGGGGAGAGGATCGACGTCCTCGGCCTGCACCTCAGCGTCAACGGCCTGTGGGGCGCCTGGAACATCCTCGCCAAGGGCACGCTCGGCGTGGTCGCCTCCGTCCTGCTGGCCGCCACCACCGAGCCGCGGCTGCTGCTGCTCGGCATCGAGCGGCTCCGGACGCCGCAGCTCATCACGCAGATCGCGACGTTCATGCTGCGGTACGGCGACGTGGTCACCGCCGAGCTGCGCCGGATGAAGGTGGCCCGGGCCGCGCGCGGCTTCGAGGCCCGCGGCCCGCGGAGTGCGGGCGTGCTCGCCCGGTCCCTGGGCGCGCTGTTCCTGAGGTCCTACGAACGCGGCGAGCGGGTGCACCTGGCGATGGTCAGCCGCGGCTACGACGGCCGGATGCCGGTGGTGCACGACGTGGGCGCCACGCCCGGGCAGTGGTCGGCCGCCGCCGTCCTGCCCCTGGCCGCGGGCCTGGTGGCCCTGACCGCTTGGATGGTCCCATGACGACCGTTCCGTCCCTCGAAGTGCAGGGGCTCGCCTACGCCTACCCCGACGGCACCCAGGCCCTGTACGGCGTGGACGTCACCATCGGCCGCGGGGAACGGGTGGCGCTGCTCGGTCCCAACGGCGCGGGCAAGACCACCCTCGTCCTGCACCTCAACGGCATCCTGCACGGCGGCCTGGGGTCGGTGCGCGTCGGCGGGATGCGGGTCGACCCGAAGGACAGGAAGGCGCTGCGGGAGATCCGCCGCCGCGTCGGCGTCGTCTTCCAGGACCCCGACGACCAGCTGTTCATGCCGACGGTCCGGGAGGACGTCGCGTTCGGCCCCGCCAACCTGGGCCTGCGCGGCCCGGAGCTGGACCGGCGGGTGGAGGACGCGCTGCGCCGCGTCGGCATGCTGGAGGTCGCCGACCGGCCGCCGCAGCACCTCAGCTTCGGCCAGCGGCGCCGGGTGGCGGTGGCGACCGTGCTGGCGATGGAGCCGGAGATCCTGGTGCTGGACGAGCCGTCCTCCAACCTGGATCCGGCCGGCCGCCGGGAGCTGGCCGAGATCCTGCTCGGGCTGGAGGTGACCGTGCTGATGGTCACCCACGACCTGCCGTACGCGGCCGAGCTGTGCCCGCGCTCCCTCATCCTGTCGGGCGGGGTGATCGCCGCCGACGCGCCCACCCTGGATCTGCTGGGCGACGCCGAGCTGCTGGGCGCGCACCGCCTGGAACTCCCTTTCGGGTTCGACCCTTCCGCCGTCCGCCCGAGGGTGTGACCGCCCGCCCTACCTGGCATAACGCCATATTTCGGGTGGCATCGCCCCCGATCCCGCCGCTTTCCGTGCCACTTCGGGGATTCGGCTTGCTTCGCCGTGCCCGGTCGGGGAGACTCGTCATCCCGGAAATGGCAACGGTTTTCATATCCGAAACGGGGGCTTTAGTGAAGATTGCGTTCGTCGGCAAGGGCGGCAGCGGCAAGACCACCCTGTCGTCGCTGTTCGTCCGGCATCTGGCCGCGCAGGGGCTGCCGGTGGTGGCCATCGACGCCGACATCAACCAGCATCTGGGCGTCGCGCTCGGCCTGGACGAGCGGCGCGCCGCCGAGATCCCCGCGATGGGGGACCGGCTGCCGGAGATCAAGGAGTACCTGCGCGGGGACAACCCGCGGATCTCCTCGGCCGCCGCCATGGTCAAGACCACCCCGCCCGGCTCCGGGTCGCGGCTGCTGCGGCTCGGCGGCGACGACCCCGTGCACGCGCTCGGCCGGGACGTGGACGGCGTCACGCTGCTGGCCACCGGACCGTTCAACGACGACGACCTCGGCGTGGCCTGCTACCACTCCAAGACCGGCGCGGTCGAGCTCTACCTCAACCACCTCGTGGACGGGCCGGGGGAGTACGTCGTCGTCGACATGACCGCCGGGGCCGACACCTTCGCCTCCGGGCTGTTCACCCGGTTCGACCTGATGTTCCTGGTGGCCGAGCCCACCCGCAAGGGCGTCGGCGTCTACCGCCAGTACACCGACTACGCCAGGGACTACGACGTCGCCATCACCGTCGTGGGCAACAAGGTGCAGAGCGATGAGGACGTGGCCTACCTGCGCGAGCACGTCGGCGACGACCTGCTCACCTGGCTCGGCCAGTCCGCCGCCGTACGGGCCCTGGAGCAGGGCCGCGGGGGCGTGGCCCTGGAGAGCCGCAACCTGGGCGCCCTGGACCGCATGCGCGCGGCGGTCGACGCCCGAGAGCAGGACTGGGACAGGTTCCGGCGGCAGGCCGTGGAGTTCCACGTGAAGAACGCCCGGAGCTGGGCCAACCGGGCGGTCGGCGAGGACCTGGAGGCCCAGGTCGACCACGGTTTCCGCTTCCCCGTCCCGGTCCCCGGGTGAGGACGGACCCGGCGCCCTGGCGGGTCCGGCGGCCTGGGAGACTGGGGGCATGCGCGTGTTTCTTGGATGCGACCATGCCGGCTTCGAGCTGAAGGAGCACCTGGTCTCCTGGCTGAAGGAGAACGGGCACGAGCCGGTCGACTGCGGGGCGCTCGAATACGACGCCGTCGACGACTACCCGCCGTTCGTGCTGCGGGCGGCCGAGCGGACCGTCGCCGAACCCGGCAGCCTGGGCATCGTGATCGGAGGGTCCGGCAACGGCGAGGCGATCGCCGCCAACAAGGTCAAGGGCGCCCGGGCCGCCCTGGTCTGGAACACCGCCACCGCCACGCTCGCCCGCGAGCACAACGACGCCAACATCATCAGCCTCGGGGCGCGGCAGCACGACCTGGAGACCGCGACCGAGTTCGTGCGGCTCTTCCTGGAGACCCCGTACTCGGACGAGGAACGGCACACCCGCCGCATCGCGATGCTCGCCGAGTACGAGCGGACCGGTGAACTCCCCGCCCTGCCCCACCCGTCGTAGCAGTCCGGCCGCCGGGTCAGGGGGGCGGTTTGCGCCCGCCGCGCTTGTCGAGACGCCGGCGTTCGTTCTTCGCGGCCTTGCCCCGCCTGCCGGGTTCGGGTTCGGACCCGGCGGCGGGCTTGGCCGGCGGGGGCTCCTCACCCTCCGTGCGCGGCCGGGAGATGTCCCTCGCCCGCATCGCCGCGTCCACCGTGATCCGCATGCCCGGCTGTCCCACTGCGCCGCTCCTCACGTCCATGTCCACTTCGCCTGGAAGTTCACCCGGAAGTTCGCCCGGTAGTTCGCCCGGAGGACTTTCGCCCGGGAGGACCATTGGAACCGGAGGGCGGGTGAGGGGGCAAGGGCGGGCTCCCTGAACGGCCGGACCGGAACCCGGCGGCGCCGTCCGCCGGAAACCGGGACCGGGCATCACCCGTGACCTTTCCCTATCCTGGACCGTTACATCCTGTGATCGGTGGCGCGGATGCGCGCCGGTTGGGGCGGATGCTCGATACAGTGCCGGAGTCATGCTGCAACGTCTGGTCCACCTCCTCCCGCCGGGAGTCCGCGCCTTCCTGCGCCGGATTCCCGTTCTCGTGCGGATCTACAGGTGGCTCCTGCGCGGCAAGCTGACCCGTGAACGCAACGTGTTCGTCGCCCTGGCGCTGCTGGCCGTCGTCATCGGCTTCGGCGCCACGGTCTCGCGGGCCTGGGCGCCGCCCAGCGCCCTGGTGCTCACCGTGCTCGGCGGCGGCCTGCTGCTGCGGGTGCGCGGCCTGGTGGCGCTGCTCGCCGTGGTCGCGGGCATGGTCTTCTACATCAACTGGCACGATCCCCGGGACATCGGCCCGGGGATGGTCGCCACCCTGGCGATCACCGCGGTGCTCGCGCTGACGCTGGCCCGGACCCGCCAGCAGCTCGGCGTCCAGGGGCTGCGGGGCGACTCGATGCTGCTGGAGCTGCGCGACCGGCTCGTCCGGCAGGGCGAGATGCCCGCGCTGCCGGAAGGCTGGGACTCCCAGGTCGTGCTGGTCCAGGCGGGCGGGTCGTCGTTCGGCGGCGACTTCGTCGTCTCGGCCGCCGACGGGGACATGCTGGAGCTGGCGCTGGTGGACGTGTCGGGGAAGGGCACCGACGCCGGGACGCGGGCGCTCATGCTGTCGGGGGCCTTCGGTGGCCTCCTTGGATCGCTCCAGCCCGAGCGTTTCCTGCCCGCCTGCAACACCTATCTCCAGCGCCAGCGCTGGGACGAGGGCTTCGTCACCGCCGTCCATCTGGTGCTGAACATGAAGACCGGCGAGTACACCGTGGAGTCGGCGGGGCACCCCCCGGCCGTCCAGTTCGAGGCGGCCAGCGGCACCTGGCGCGTCAGCGCCGCCAAGGGCGTGGTGCTGGGCGTGGTGCCCGACCTGCGCTGCGTCCCCGAGCGGGGCCAGCTCCGGCCCGGCGACGCGCTGCTGCTCTACACCGACGGGCTGGTGGAGGCTCCCGGCCGTGATCTCGACGCGGGGATCGACCGGTTGCTGGGCGAGGCCGAACGGCTGGTCCCGCAGGGCTTCCGCAAGGGTGCCAGGGAACTGGTCCAGACGATGGCCGCCGCCCGCGATGACGACTGCGCCCTCGTCCTGATCTGGCGTACCTGACGGCCCGCGCGCCCCGGCGCGTCCGGCCGCGTGCTCAACGCCCCTTCCCCTTACCCGAGCCACCCTTGTCTCCGGCGTTCTTGCCCTTGCCCGCGTCCGTGCCCTGCCCCTTGCCCTTCTGCGATCGCCGCCGCTGCTGCGCCGGGACGTGCTCGGCGGGACGGGGCCCGCCCGGCACCGCGTTCCGGGGCGCCGGGTGCGGCGCCGTGGTGCCGGGCGCGGGGGCGGACGGGGTGGACGAGACGGGCTGCGCGGGCGTCGCCTCGCCCTCCCGGCCGCCCAGCCCCATGAGCAGGCCGCCGGTCAGGACCGCCATGGCGGCGGCCCCGGCCGCGGCGAGCAGCCGGGCGCGGGTGGTCGAGCGCGCCCCGACATGCGTGATCACGGTGAAGGCGGCGGTGTCGGGGCCCTCGTCCGGGTCGGCCGCCGGCCGGCGTGACGGGGCCGCCTCCTGAAGCGCCGCCGGGCGGGACGCGGGGACGGCGGGCTTCCGGCGGTCGCGGCCCTTCGCGGCGACCGGGGGCTCGGTCTGCCCGACCAGGGCGAGCAGCAGGTCCGGCGCGGCGGGCCGGTCGCCGGGCCGCCTGGCCAGGGCCGCCCGGACGGCGGGCAGCAGCGTCGCGGGAAGGCCGGTCAGATCGGGCTCCGCGCTCATCACGCGGCGGGCGACCTCGGCCGGCGAGCCCTCGCCGAAGGGCATCCGGCCGGTACCCGCGTACGCGATCAGGCAGCCCCAGGTGAAGACGTCGGCGGCGGGGCCGGCGGATTCGCCGGCCAGCACCTCCGGGGCCATCCAGCCGGGGGTGCCCAGGACCGTTCCGGTGGAGGTGCGGGCGCCCCGGGCGTCGTCGGCGCGGCCGTCGTGCGCGCGGGCGATCCCGAAGTCGATCACGCGGCAGCCGGAGAGGGTGAGCATGACGTTGGCGGGCTTGAGGTCGCGGTGCACCAGCCCGGCGGCGTGGATGGCGGCCAGCGCCGACACCACGCTCACGGCCACCCCGTGCGCCTCCGCGCTGGGCAGGGGGCCGCCCCGGCCGATGCGCTGCTGCAGCGACATCCCGCCGACGTACTCGCTCACGATGTAGGGGAGGCCCTCCTCCTCCCCGTGCGCGAGGATCCGCGCCGTGCAGAACGAGGCCACCCGGCCCGCCAGGACCGCCTCGTCGCGGAACCGCTCGCGGAACGCGGCGTCGGCGGCCAGGTGCGGATGGATGGTCTTCACCGCCACCCGGCCGTCGGAGTCCGGCCGGCGGGCGAGGTAGACGGTGCCCATGCCGCCCGCGCCGATCCTGCCGAGCAGCGGGTATCCGCCCACCGCCCGGGGGTCGTCCGCCTCCAGGGGGCGTACGTCGTCCGCCGGGGATTGGGTGGCCTGCCCGTCCATGCTGTCCCCACGTCACCTTTCGTCGCTTCGGTCCAACCTGTCCCCGATCGTGAGCACAGTATGGCGCCGAACGAACACGAATTGGCAGGAAACGTGTTCGTCACCTCGATGTAGCCCCTATGGCATCGAGACGGTGCAGAGTAGTCCCCAGATCGGCAACCGCCCGGCTCCGTCGGATCCTCCTCGGCGCGCGGGGCCCAGGGCGGTTGGCGGCACCGAAGGCGATGTCCGCGCGGTCGGTACCCCAGGGGTGGGAGGCACCGTTCCGCGCGGGCATCGATCCTCAGTATTTCCTAGTAATCCAGTTGACTTAGTAGGCAAATGGGGTCAGGATGGGTTCCGTGAGCTTCGCGGTCATCATCGGAAACCCCCGCCCCGGATCCCGTACGGCCGGTGCCGCGGTCGCGGCCGCCCTCGCCGTCGCGGACGCGGCGGGGCTGGCGGGCGAGCCCGACGTCATCGACCTGTCCGCCTTCGGGCCGGGCCTGCTGGCCCCGGAGCCGCCCTCCGAGGTCGCGGACGCCCTCGCCCGGGTCACCGCGGCCGATGTGCTGCTGGTCGCGAGCCCCACCTACAAGGCCACCTACACCGGGTTGCTCAAGGTCTTCCTGGACCGTTTCGCCGCCGGCGCGCTGACCGGCAAGATCGCCCTCCCGCTGCTGGTGGTGGGGGCGCCGGAGCACGCGCTGGCGGTGGAGGTCCACCTGCGGCCGCTCCTGGTCGAACTGGGCGCCGACGTCCCCTCTCCGGGGCTGGCGCTCCCCGAGTCCCGGCTCGACCGGCCCGGCTCCCTGCTGGAGGAGTGGGCCGGCCGGGTCGCCCCCGCCGTGAGGGGCGCTCTCACTGCGGGGCCGTCCGGTGACAGGGCGGTGGGGTCCGTCCGCTGACCGGACGGTGGAGCCGCCGGGTGACCGGAACGGCGACGGCACGGCCCGTCCCGGTCACCCGCGGCTCCTTCCTCGCCCCTCGAAACCGCGCCTTCGCCACGCGCCTGCCGCTGATTCGGTCGTTCTCCGGACCATCCCTGTCCAGATCAGGGTTTCACCAGGCAATGCCAGGGTTACAACCAGTTTTAGCGAAGGTAGTGAACTCCGTTCCGCCCATCCCCCAGGCGCAGGACGCCGTGCGGTGACCTGCCGCGCGGACCAGGTATGGGAAGGCGTCGGAATGTCGAATCCGGTCGTTCGGCGGTTCTCGCCGCATAGGTCGGTGCAGGGCCGGGTGACCTTCACCGCCACCGTGGTCTCGGGTCTCCTGCTGGCGCTGGGGATCGGCGTGATGTTCCTGGCGGTCACAGCGCATCCGGTGGGTGCCGCAGAGGTGGCCCTGGCCGTGGCGATGATCCTGGGGTTCTTCGCCTCGCTGGCGGCGGTGGCGTGGGTCGTCCGGTACGCGGTCAAGCGCGCCCTCCGGCCGGTGCGCACGATGAGGGACGAGCTCGGCACCATCTCCGACCACCGGAACATCCGGCGGGTGACCGTGCCCAGCACCCACGACGACGTCGCGGATCTGGCCCGCTGCGTGAACGTGGCGCTGGACCGTATCGAGCAGCTGGTCGAACGCCAGCGTGCGTTCGCCGCCGAGGCGTCGCATGAGCTTCGGAGCCCGCTGACCGGGCTGAGGACGAGGCTCGAACTGGGCCTGGAGCACCCCGAGGAAGAGGACTGGCCCGAGACCGCACGGGCCGTGCTGGACGACGCCGACCGCATGCAGCAGATCATCGCCGACCTGCTGACCATGGCGAAGCTGGAGGCGGGCGTGCTCGGAACCCGCGGGCCGATCGATCTGGGCGAGCTGGTCCGGGCCGAGACCGCGCGGCGCCGCCAGCGGGTCCCGATCGAGATCGAGACCGACGAGGGCGTGATGGTCTCGGGGGCGCGCACCCATCTGATCCGCGTGCTCACCAACCTGCTGGACAACGCCGACCGGCACGCCCGCACGTGGATCCGGGTGGCGGTCGGCACCGACGGCCGCGACGCGCTGCTGATGGTGGCCGACGACGGGCCCGGCATCCCGCCCGAGGAGCGCGAGCGGGTCTTCCAGCGCTTCCAGCGGCTGGACGAGGGCCGCCGGTGCGAACCCGGCGGCACCGGCCTGGGCCTGGCGATCTCCCGTGACATCGCCAAGGCGCACGGCGGCGAGCTCTTCGTCGGCGACAGCCCGGGCGGCGCCCGCCTCGTGCTCCGCCTCCCCCTGATCGGCGCCCAGGATCCCGCCTCCTCCGCCCCGCCCGTCTCGACCACCCGTTGACTCCAGCGACGTTGACTTGCGGCGAGCTGTCGCCCCGGACGCACTCCAAGGCAGCAACTCGCCGCAAGTCAATGGGTCATGCCGCCCGGCGAACCTCTGGGTCAACGCATAGGTTGATCACCCGAACACCCTTCGGTTCAGGAGGTGGGCATGCCGGGACCGCCGGGTGGCCGGATCGGGGCGCGCGAGCTGCTGCGCCGGGTGCTGGACGGGGACGGCCACGAGTCCTGGGACACCGAGCCGTACCGGGTGGCCGGGCCGGGGACGGGCTACGCGCGCGAGCTGGCCGCCGCCCGCGAGCGCACCGGATGCGACGAGGCGGTCCTGACCGGCGCGGGCCGGCTGCGCGGCCGGCGGATCGGGTACGTCGTCTCGGAATTCGGATTCCTGGCCGGATCGATCGGGCTGGCGACCGCCGGGCGGATCGTGGCGGCGATCGACCGGGCCACCGCCGAGGGCCTCCCGCTGCTGGCCGCGCCGTCGTCGGGCGGCACCCGGATGCAGGAGGGGACCGCCGCGTTCACGCAGATGGCGGCCATCACCGCGGCGGTGTCCCGGCACCGCGCCGCCGGCCTGCCGTACCTGGTCCACCTGCGGCATCCCACCACCGGCGGCGTCTTCGCCTCCTGGGGCTCGCTGGGGCACGTGACGTTCGCCGAGCCGGGCGCGCTGATCGGTTTCCTCGGCCCGCGGGTCTACGAGGGGCTGTACGGCGAGCCGTTCCCCGAGGGCGTCCAGGTCGCCGAGAACCTCCTCGCCAAGGGCCTGGTCGACGCCGTGGTCGGCGTCGACGGGCTCGGCGCGGTGGCCGCCGCCGCCCTCGACGTGCTGTGCGCCCGTACCCCCGCCCGCGGCCTGCCCGCCACGTCCGGGCCGCGCCCGGAGCCGGTGGCAGCCGCGCCGGAAGCGGTAGCGCCCGTACCGGTGGGGCGGGGGACGGACGGGGACGCGTGGGAGTCGATCCGGCGTTCCCGCCGCCCTGCCCGTCCGGGGGTGCGCGACCTCCTGCGGTACGGGGCGGACGGGGTGACACCGATGTCGGGCGCGGGCCAGGGCGAGGCCGACTCCCTCCCGCGCGGGCGGTCCTCGGGCGACGGGGGCGACCCGGGGATGCTGCTCGTCCTGGCCCGCGTCGGCGGGGTGGCCTGCGTCGTGGTCGGCCAGGACCGCGCCGCCCAGCGGGACGGCCACCTGCTCGGGCCGGAGGGCCTGCGGGTGGCCCGGCGCGGCGTGCGCCTGGCCGCCGAGCTGGGCCTGCCGCTGGTGACCGTGGTCGACACCCCGGGCGCGGTCCTGTCGGCCGAGGCGGAGGAGGCGGGGCTGGCCGGGGAGATCGCCCGCTGCCTGGCCGACCTGATCACGCTGCCCGCCCCCACCCTCTGCCTGCTGCTGGGGGAGGGCGCGGGCGGCGCCGCGCTGGCCCTGCTGCCCGCCGACCGGGTGCTGGCCGCCCGGCACGCCTGGCTGTCCCCGCTGCCGCCCGAGGGCGCGTCGGTGATCGTGCACCGCACGCCGGGCCGGGCGGCCGAGATGGCCGCGGCGCAGGGGGTGCGCTCGGCCGACCTGCTGCGGGACGGCATCGTGGACGCGCTGGTCGACGAGCGGCCCGACGCGGCCGACGAGCCCGAGGCGTTCTGCCGCCGCGCCGCCGAGGCCGTCGCCGGGGCGCTCACCGAGCTGGTCCGCCTCCCCGCCGGGGAACGGCTCGCCCGCCGCGACCGGCGTTACCGCCCCCCGTCCCGCTGAGCCCTAGGCGTGTCTCGAAGTGGCCTCAGCCACCGCGCGAGCGCGTTGGCTGCCAGGTGGGGCGATGCCGGAGGCGAGCCTCACCTGGCAGATCGCGAAGCGATGCCGCGCTCGCACAGGCCCGGTCAGGCGCGAGCCGCCAGGCGAGCGCCGTGGGCCGGGGCTTTGAAACAGAGCCCTAGCCGGCCGACCCCTCGTCCCGCCGTCCCGCGGCGGCGGTGACGAGCGCGGTGAAGATCTCCTGCTGGGCGGGATCGGTGGCGGCCGTGTCCTCCGGGTGCCACTGGACGCCCAGGAACCAGCCCCCTCCCGCGCCGCCCGACAGCTCGACGCCCTCGATCGTTCCGTCGGCCGCGCGGGCCGTGACGGCCAGGCCCTCGCCCAGGACGTCGATGTCCTGGTGGTGGTAGCAGGAGGCGGCGGTCTCCCCGGCGTCCAGGACCTTGGCCAGCAGGGTGCCCGGCTCGACCGTCACCGGATGGACGACATGGCGGTGCTCGGCGTCCATGTGCTGGCGGAGCGTCCCGCCCCTGACCACGTTCACCACCTGCAGGCCGCGGCAGACCGCCAGCAGCGGCAGCCCGGCCGCCAGCGCGCGGTCCGCCACCGCCAGGTCGAACGCGTCCTGCTCCTCGTCGACGTCGTACAGGGCCTCGTGCTCCCCGTCCGCGCCGTAGTGGCGGGGGTGCAGGTCGCCGCCGCCGGGCAGCAGCACGCCGTCGCACCGCGCCAGCCGCCCGGCGGCGCCCGCGGGGTCGGCGGGGTGCATGACGAACGGCTCGCCGCCGCCCCGCCACACCGCCTCCACCAGGGCGCGGGCGGTGACCTCGGCCGCGTAGCGCAGCGCGGTCGCGCCCGCCGAGAACCGGGCGGGGACGGCGATCAGGGGGCGTCCGGAGGGACCGGCGGTCACAGCGCGATCCAGGTGGTCTTGAGGTCGGTGTACTTGTCGAGGGCGTGCAGCGACTTGTCCCGGCCGTGGCCCGACTGCTTCATGCCACCGAACGGGACGCTCATGTCGCCCTCCTCGTAGCAGTTGACCCAGACCACTCCCGCGCGCAGCGCCCGGGAGATCCGGTGGGCGGCCGAGAGGTCGGAGGTCCACACCGCGGCGGCCAGCCCGTACTCGGTGTCGTTGGCCAGCCGGACGGCCTCGTCGGCGTCGTCGAACTCCTGCACGGCCAGGACCGGGCCGAAGATCTCCTCGCGGGCGATCCGCATCCCCGGGCCGACCCGGTCGAAGACGGTGGGCCGCAGGAAGTGGCCGTCCCCGTCCGGCACCTCCCCGCCCGCCCGCAGCCGGGCGCCGTCGGCCCGGCCGGCCTCGACGTACGACAGCACCTGCTCGCGGTGCCGGGCCGACACCAGCGGGCCCATCTCGGTGGCCGGGTCCAGCGGGTCGCCGACCCGGATCTTCCCGGCCCGCGCGACGATCCGGTCCAGCACCCGCTCGGCCACCGAACGGTGCACCAGCAGGCGGGACGGCGCGCTGCACATCTCCCCGGCGTTGAAGAAGATGCCCCACGCGGCGGTGTCGGCGGCGGCGTCGAGGTCGGGGGCGTCGGGAAGGATGATGTTCGGCGACTTGCCGCCCAGCTCCAGCCAGACCCGCTTGAGGTTGGACGCGGCGGCGTAACGCAGGAAGTGCCGCCCGACCTCGCCGGACCCGGTGAACGCGACGACGTCCACGCCGGGGTGCTCGCCCAGGGCCCGCCCCGCCACCTCGCCGCGGCCGTTGACGACGTTGAACGCGCCGGGCGGCAGCCCCGCCTCGGTGGCCAGCGCCGCCAGGTGCAGGGCCGACAGGGGCGACTCCTCCGCCGGCTTCAGCACCACCGTGCAGCCCACGGCGAGGGCGGGGGCCAGCTTCCAGGCGGCCATGGTCAGCGGGAAGTTCCACGGCACGACCGCGGCCACCACCCCGGCGGGCTCGCGGGTGATCAGCGCCAGCGCGTCGTCGCCGGTGCGCGGGACCTCGTCCAGCTGCTTGTCGGCGACCTCGGCGTACCAGCGCAGGCAGCCGGCCACCGCGCGTAGCTCGATGCCGTACGCCTCGCCGATCGGCTTGCCCATCTCCAGGCTGACGAGCAGCGACAGATGTTCTCTGTCACGTTCCACCAGATCGGCCCAGCGCAGCAGCGCCGCCTTGCGCTCGGCGGGCGCCAGCCGCGGCCACGGGCCCTCGTCGAACGCGCGGCGCGCGGCGGCCACGGCGCGGTCCACGTCGGCCGCGTCCGCGGCGGCCACCCGCGCGATCGTGCGGCCGTCGCGGGGAGCGACGACGGGCAGCGTGCCCGCGCCGGGGGAGAACGCGCCGTCGATGTGGTGATCGGTGTACGGGTCGATCTTCTCGGCCCGGGAGCGCCATTCCTCGTACGGGACGCCGGTCAAGGCCCCTCCTTCGCAGGGTCGCGTGCGCGTGCGGCTCAATCATCCGCCGAAAACGGGTGGAACGTACGGTACGTGCGGCGGGCCCGCCCCGGAGTCCTCTCGGGGCGGGCCCGCCGGGAGCCCGGCCGGTGGCCGGCGCGCCGTCAGAGCGGCAGGCCGGTCAGCACCATGACCTTCTCTTCGGTGTAGTCCGTCATCGCCGAGTGCAGGCCCTCGCGGCCGACCCCGGAGTCCTTCACGCCGCCGTAGGGCATCTGGTCGGCCCGGTAGGACGGCACGTCGCCGATCACCACGCCGCCGACCTCCAGCTCGCGGTGGGCGCGGAAGGCCACGTCCAGGTTCCGGGTGAAGATCCCGGCCTGGAGCCCGAACGTGGAGTCGTTGACCCGCGCGAACGCGTCGTCCACGCCGTCCACCGGCTGGACCATGAGGACCGGCCCGAAGACCTCCTGGCGGGAGATCTTGGCGTCGGCGGGCACGTCGGCCAGCACGGTCGGGGCGTACGCGGCGCCGTCGCGGGTGCCGCCCGCCAGCACCGTGGCGCCCGCGGCGACCGCCTCGTCCACCCACGCCTCGACGCGCTCGGCGGCGTCCTGGCTGACCAGCGGGCCGACCTGGGTCTTCTCGTCCCAGGGGTCCCCGGTGACCAGGCCGTTGACCGACTCGACCAGCTTGGGCACGAACGCGTCGTAGACCGAGCGGTCGACGAAGACACGCTGCACCGCGATGCAGCTCTGCCCGGCCTGGTAGTTGGAGAACAGGCCGATCCGGGTGGCCGCCCAGTCCAGGTCGGAGTCGGACAGGACGACGGCCGCGCCGTTGCCGCCCAGCTCCAGCGTGACGTGCTTGCGCGGCACCTGGTCGCGGATCGACCAGCCGACCGGGACCGAGCCGGTGAACGACACGATCGGCAGCCGCGGGTCCTCGACCAGCCCGCCGGCCCGGTCGTTGGGCACCGTCAGCACCGAGAACATGCCCTCGGGCAGGTCGGTCTCGGCCAGCAGCTCGCCCAGCAGCAGCGCCGACAGCGGCGTGGCGGGCGCGGGCTTGAGCACGATCGGCGTGCCCACCGCGATGGCCGGGGCGATCTTGTGCGCGGCCAGGTTGAGCGGGAAGTTGAACGGGGAGATGCCCAGCACCGGGCCCTTGGGCACCCGGGTGACGTAGGCCATCCGCCCGTTGGCGGCGGGGTCGGTGTCGAGGCGCTGGGTGGTGCCGCTCCAGCGGCGGGCCTCCTCGGCGGCGAACCGGAAGGTGGCGATCGCGCGGTTCACCTCGCCGCGCGCCCACAGCAGGGGCTTGCCGTTCTCGCCGGTGATCAGCCGGGCGACCTCCTCGGCGCGCTCGGAGAGCCGTGCCGAGACGTGCGCCAGGGCCTCCGCGCGCACATGCAGGGGCAGTGCGGCGGCCTCGCGGCGCACCGCGTCCGCCGCGGCCACCGCCTGCTCGACCTGTTCCGGGGTCGGTACGGCGGCGGTCCCGACGACGCGGCCGTCGTAGGGGTGGGTAACGGTCAGCTGCTCGTCACCGGTCGCGGGCCGACCGGCCAGCCAGAATGGGGTCACGTCCATGACCTCACGCTATCTCCGGAGGCTCGATGCGCGAGCCTCCAGCGTGTCCAATCGGGTCCTCCGGATTGTCCGTCACGGCGAGCGCGATCCACAGCTCGGCGCGGACCGCCGGATCGTCGAGATCGCGGCCCAGCAGCTCGGCCGCCTTGCGCATGCGGGTCCGCAGCGTGTGCCGGTGCACGCCGAGGGCGCGGGCCGCCGCCTCGCCCTGCCCGTTCGCCGCGAGGTAGGCGCGCAGCGAGTCGGCCAGCGCCGGGTCCTCGGCCCGCAGCGGCGCCAGCAGGGACTCCGCGAACCCCTGCGCCAGGTCCGGGTCCAGCAGGCCGAGCAGCCCCTGGCCGGGGAGGTCGGCATGGTGGAGGACGCCGTGGGGGCTGTCGGGGCCGTCCCGCGACCGGCGGGCGGCGGCCAGGGCCCGTTCCGCCTGGACCAGGGCCCGGTCCAGGGCGTCCAGGCCGGCGGGGTCGCTCGCACCGACCGCGCCGCTCGCCCGCGCCACCGCCGCCACCCGTCCGGCCAGCCGGTCCGGGACGATCACCGCGCACAGGTCGCGCAGCGGCAGCGCCAGGCAGTGCTCGCCCGCCGGATCGAGGTCCAGCGCGTCCAGCACCGCGGCGCCGCCCGCGCAGGCCAGGACCCGTACCGGCGGCTCGGGAAGCGCGGTGCCCGCCGCTCCCGTACCCCCGGCTCCCGTACCCTCCGCTCCCGCGCCGACCGGGCCCGTCCCGAGGCCGAGCAGCAGGGCGGCGAGCGCGGCGCGCAGCGGACGTTCCGTGCGAGGGCTCTCCGAACGCAGCGTGAGCAGGGCGACGGCCGCGCCGACGATCGTGTGGGCGGCCGGCGGCAGCGGGTCGGTGGTGCCGACCGCCAGGAACCCGCGCGGCCTCCCGCCGAACCCGATGGACTGCACCACCACCTGCCCCTCCGCTCCCGACAGCGCGACCCCGACGGGCCCGCCCGGTACGCCCTCACCAGGTGTGCCGGGTGCGCCGGGCGCTCCGGGTGCTCCGGGCACGGCGGGGCGCGGTACCCGGGGACGGCGGAGCCGGGCCAGCTCCGCGGCCAGGCCCGGAGCGTGGCGGCGGGCCCGCGCGGGTTCGGCGTGCCGGACCTCGCCGGAGGCGTCGAGCAGCAGGGCCCAGCCGCCCAGTTCCCTGGCCAGCCTCGTGATCAGGGGGCCGGGGCCCCGGAGCGCGGCGCGGGTCAGCTCCCGCTGGGCCTGCGCGGAACGGGTGACGTCCTCGTACCACTCGGCGGCCAGCATCCGGGAGACGGCCTTGCCCACCGCGATGAACGGGGTCGGCCGGGGCACCTCCAGCAGGGTCAGCCCCTGCTCGGCGGACGCCGCCACCAGCTCCGGCGGAACCGTCTCGTGGATCACCCCGACCGCGAAGCCGAGCCCGGCCACGCCCCGCGCCACCAGGCGCGCGACGTAGGGGGCGGCGCCCTCGCCGGTGAGCCGCATCCCGGTGGTCAGGAGCAGCTCGCCGCCCTCGAGGAACGGCGTGGGGTCCTCCAGCTCGCTCACCGCCACCCACCGCACCGGCGCGTCGCCCCGCACCTCGGTCAGCGGGCGCAGCCCGAGCTGCGGCAGGGCGGCCACATCGCGGAGGCTGGGCGGCACGCGCGCTCCTCTCAGTGCGTCCCGGACGCCGGGACTGTGCACGATGTCCAGTGCGGGACCGCCGATTCGCCGGTCCGTACGGTTCAGGGTAGACGCGGACCGGCTTATTTTCGCGCCCCACAAAGCACGGGTTCGGGCCGTACGCGGCGGAGGTCTACCGGATGCCGATGGCCTACCCCTACCGCTGGCCCGGCGGCGCGGAGGACTGCGGGCCGCAGGCGGCGGCGCAGGCCATCGACCAGATCACCAAGCAGATCGGGCCCGGGAACGTCGCGGCCGTGGTGGTCGAGCCGATCCAGGGGGAGGGCGGCTTCATCGTCCCCGCGCCCGGCTTCCTCCCGGCGATCGCCGCGTTCTGCCGGGACAACGGCATCCTGTTCGTCGCCGACGAGGTGCAGACCGGGTTCGCCCGTACGGGCGACCTGTTCGCCTGCGAGCACGAGGGCGTGGTCCCCGACATCGTCGCCACCGCCAAGGGCATCGCCGGCGGCCTGCCGCTCGCGGCCGTCACCGGCCGCGCGGAGATCATGGACCGGGTGCACCCCGGCGGGCTCGGCGGGACCTACGGCGGCAATCCGCTCTCCTGCGAGGCGGCGCTGGCCGTCCTGGAGGAGATCGAGGAGGGCGGGCTGGTGGACCGGGCCCGCGCGATCGGCGACATCATGCTGCCCCGGCTGCGCGCCCTGGCCGGACGGTACGGGGCGGTCGGCGACGTGCGCGGGCGCGGGGCGATGACCGCGGTCGAGCTGGTGCGGGGCGGCGCCTCCGGCGGCGCGAAGGAGCCCGACCCCGAGCTCACCGCCGAGATCGCGCGCCGCTGCCACGCCGCCGGGGTGCTGGTGCTGACCGCCGGCACGTACGGGAATGTGCTGCGGTTCCTGCCCCCGCTGGTCATCCCCGAGCACCTGCTGCGGGAGGGCCTGGACGTGATCGAGGAGGCGTTCGCCGCCGCGCTGGAAGGCTGAGCGGAGCCCCCGGTCAGGCGCGGGTCGCCGCGGCGGTCTCCACTCCGGCGGCCTCCGCGGCGGTCTCCACCGCGGCGGTCTCCGGGGCGGCCTCGGTGGAGGCGGAGCCGAGGTCGTAGAGGCCGGCCAGCAGGTCGTAGGAGCGCAGCCGGTCCCCGTGGTCGTACACCGAGGTCACCACCATCACCTCGTCGGCCTCGGTCCGCTGGAGCAGCGCGTCCATCTGCCGCCGCACCGTCTCCGGGCCGCCCATGACCTGGCCCGCGAGACGGGACTCGATGATCTCGCGTTCCATCGGGGTGTACGGGTACGCGGCGGTCTCCTCGGGGCTGGGCAGCGGCCCCGGGCGGCCCTGCCGCAGCCGCAGGAACGACAGCGCCTGCGGGGCGGCCAGCTCGCGCGCCCGCTCGTCGGTCTCGGCCGCCGTCACCGACACCGCGATCATCGCGTACGGGCGTTCCAGCTCGGCCGAGGGCCGGAACGACTCGCGGTAGAGGGCGAGGGCCGGGAGCGTGTTCTCGGAGCTGAAGTGGTGGGCGAACGCGAACGGCAGGCCCAGCAGGCCCGCGAGCCGGGCGCTGTAACCGCTGGATCCCAGCAGCCACACCGGGGGCTCGTTCCCGGCCGCCGGGGTCACCGTGCTGGTCGCGCCGAAGTAGGCCCGCAGCTCGTGGACCTGCTCGGGGAAGTCGTCCACCGACAGGGCGTCCGGCGAGCGGCGCAGCGCCCGCGCGGTGGCCTGGTCGGTGCCGGGCGCGCGGCCCAGGCCGAGGTCGATGCGTCCCGGATGGAGCGCCTCCAGGGTCCCGAACTGCTCGGCCACCACCATCGGCGCGTGGTTGGGGAGCATGATCCCGCCCGATCCCACCCGCAGCCGGGAGGTCGCCGCCGCGACCTGCCCGATGAGTACCGCCGTCGCCGAACTGGCGATGCCGGGCATCGCGTGGTGCTCGGCCAGCCAGTAGCGGTGGAAGCCGAGCCCTTCGGTGTGCCGGGCCAGGTCGAGGGTGTTGCGCAGGGCCTGGGCGGACGTGGATCCGCTCACCACGGGGGACAGGTCGAGGACCGAGAAGGGGACGCTCATGACGGGTGCAACCCCGCGGCGGGGCGCCGTCTTCCCGCCCGGTCCCGCCGCGCCCCCGTCCCGCCGCGCCCCGTCCCGAAGGGGAGGCGCGGGGTCACCTCAGGCGGAGGCGATCCTCATCACCGCGAAGACCAGCAGGAAACCGATCGGAGGCCCGATCGTGATGGCGGACCACGACAGGAGCACGAGGGAGCGCGCTCGCGCGGGGTCGTCCCGGAACCGTTCCTCGGCGCGGGTGTAGAGCAGGGCGCCCGCGAACAGCAGCGGGAAGAACAGGACCATGGCCCACAGGCCGAAGAGGAAGGCGAGCACCTGCCCGGCGCGCGTGTACGTGCCGTCGGGGCCGATGCCCGGCGCGGTGCGGGGGGAGGCGAAGGCGGGGACGGGAGCGGGAGCGGCTTCGGTCATGGCGGTCACCCATCGCTCGAGACGATGCGAATGTGACCTGGATCATACGCCTGACCGAAGCCGCCCGATAGAGCCGCCGCCCGCTACCGGAGTACCCGGGGGCCGGGGTACCGGGTACCGGCGTGCGCGGGGTCAGCGCAGCCGGAGCCCGACCATCACCGGGTCGTGGTCGGAGGACCGGTAGGCGTCCGGCCGGTAGAGCGCCGGGGGGTTGTACTCGGTGTTGTAGTCGAGGATCAGGGGCTCGTCGCTGTTGATGTGCCAGATCGTCGCGCCGCTGACCCGCGGGGACAGCTCCCGGCCGGCCAGCACGTGGTCCAGCTCGCCCGCCTGCCCGTCGAACACGTAGCTGTAGCGCTGCTCGGGCCGGACGAACCGCTCGGTCTGCCCGGCGAACCCGGCCGAGGTCAGGGTCCGCACCGGGTCCTCGGCGGTGTAGGCGTTCAGGTCGCCCAGCACCAGCGGGTTGCGCTCACCGGCCGACAGCGCCGCGATCGCCCGGGCCTGGGCGACCCGGCGGGCGTTGTAGCAGCCCTGGCCGTCGCCCTGGTCCAGGTCCGGTCCGGTGGCCTCGCCGCAGCCCTTCGACTTGAAGTGGTTGACGATCATCGTGAACGGGACGCCGCCGCCGGAGGCGAGCCGGAAGGTCTGGACGAGCGGGGGCCGGTCGAACACCGGGTCGGCGGAGGACCGCGCCGGCCCGGACGGGGCCAGCCGCGCGCTCTTGTAGATGAGCGCGACGTGGATCTGGTCGGTGCCCGGGTTCGGGTGCCGGATCCAGCTGTAGGTGCCCGCGCCCACGGCGGCGTTCAGCCGGTCGACCAGCGCCTTGATCGCGGTGTCGCCGTTGTTCTCGACCTCCATGAGCCCGACCGCGTCGGCGTCCAGGCCGCGCAGGGCCGCGACCAGCTTGGCGATCTGCCGCTCCTGCTCCCCGGCGGTGTCGGCGCCGCGCACGTCCAGCGTCGTGAACCAGTTCAGCGTGTTGAACGCGGCCACCTTCACGTCGCCGCCCACGCGGGCGGGACGGACCGGGCGCGGGTTGGTGCGGGCGAAGTGCGGGGCCCGGGTCGGCTGGAGCCGGTAGCCGCCGAAGCCCTGGCTGAGGATCCCGGTGAGGCCGGTCGTCGTGTCGCCGATGCGCAGCGAGCGGGGGCCGGTGAACGGGACCTCGGCGGGGTTCTGCACGGTCGAGCCGTCGTCCAGCAGCAGCCGGCGCCGGTCGTTCCCGGCCTGGGTGGAGCCGTGGCCGTCGGTGGGCTGGAAGAGCCGCCCGCCCGACGACAGCGTCACCTCGCCGTACCGCCCGAGCTGGTAGGTCTCGGTCGCGGTGAGCCGCTGCCCGTAACGCAGCAGCATGCCCTCGTGGCTCTCGGGGTCCTGGGTCGGCGGCAGCTTCACCGTGACCGGCTCGATCGTCTCGCCCGACCCGCACACGTCCACGGCGCTCACCGGGGAGAGTTCGGTGAGGCCGCCGTACTCGACGGCCTTGCCCGTCACCAGGACCCGGTCGCCGGTCGCGACCTCCTTGGTCGAGTAGACGAACAGGCCGTCGGAGGTCCTCGGGTCGCCGTCGGGGGCCGGGTCCTGGACGAAAAAGCCCTTGAGCCGGTCGGCCTCCTGGAAGTCGCCGGTGACGACGCCTTCGATCCGGACGGTCTGCCCGTTCAGGGGCGTGGTGGCCCCCTGGCCCTGGACCTGGGCGATCCGGTGCGTGGCGGGGGTCTCGCACGGGCCCGGCTCGCCCCGGGCCGCCCCGGCCCCGGCCGTGGTGACCAGCCCGGCGGCCAGGGTGGACGCGATCATCGCTGCTGTTCGGCGCATGCGCCGGAGGTTAAACCGGGCGTATCGCCCATCAAAGAACCATTAGTGAAGACTCCACCTATTCGTAATGAATCGCTAAAGGTGGCCGCCGGGGCGCCCCGGTGCTCCGGTGGCTTGGTGTCCAGGTGCCCGTCAGTGCGGGCGCATCGCCGCGACCGCCATGGTGGCCACCGTGTCGGCGTACTCCGGGGTGAGCGGGCCGATGCGCAGCATCCACCGGTAGAACAGCGGCGCGAACAGCATCTCCACGGCGGCCTGCAGGTCGAGGCCGGCGGCCAGCTGCCCGGCCGCCTGGGCCGAGCGCAGCCGCTCCTTGGTGGCCTCCAGATGGGGCATGAGCAGGCGCTTCACCATCTCCTCGCCCAGCGTCGGGTCGTTGTGGACCTCGGTCGCCAGCGCGCGCGTCATCTGGTCCAGGTAGGGGGTCTCGAACTCCTCGGCGATGGCCCGCAGCACGGTCTTGAGGTCGGCCTCCACGTCGCCGGTGTCGGGCAGCGCCAGCTCGGGCGCGCCGGCCGGGGCGGGCAGCAGCGAGTCGAACATGACCGCCCCCTTGGACGGCCACCACCGGTAGATCGTCTGCTTGCCCACCCCGGCCCGCGCGGCGATGGCCTCGATGGTCAGTTTCGGGTAGCCGACTTCGAAGAGCAGCTCGCGGGTCGCGGTGAGGATCGCCTGCCGCGAGCGCTCGCTGCGGCGGGCCGGATCGGGGCTCATGATCCGAACGTACCCGAGGCGAGCCGCAACGTCTCGTCTTGACTTCATCATGAGGCGAGACGTATCGTCTCGGCATCGACTTCGAAAGGCCATCCATGAACCGCCGTCATATCGCCATGGTGAGCATCCCGGCTCCCGGCCACGTCAACCCGAGCCTGGAGATCATCCGTGAGCTGGCCGCCCGCGGCCACCGCGTCACCTACGCCAACGACCCCTCGTTCGCGGACACGGTCGCAGCCGCGGGGGCCGAGCCCGTCCCGTACGCCTCGACCCTGCCGGCCCACGACAAGCCGGAGACCTGGCCCGAGGACCTGGTCGAGCAGCTGGAGGTCTTCCTCGACGACGCCGTCGCGATGCTCCCCGCGCTGCGCGCCGCGTACGAGAACGACCGGCCCGACCTCTTCCTCTACGACATGGCCGGCTATCCGGTGCGGGTGCTCGCGGAGGAGTGGGGCATCCCCTCCATGCAGCTCTCCCCGTCCGCCGTGGCCTGGGAGGGGTACGAGGAGGACACCGCCGACCAGGTGGAGGCCATCCGGAGCCATCCGCGAGGCCCCGGGTACTACCGCCGCTTCGCCGAGTGGCTGGCGTCCGTCGGCGCCTCGGAGACCGACTCCCACCGCTTCGTCGCGGTGCCGCGGCGCGGCCTGGTGCTGATCCCGCGGGCCATGCAGCCCAACGCCGACCGGGTGGACCCCGGCCGCTACACCTTCGTCGGCCCCTGCCTGGGCGACCGCTCCGACCAGGGCGGCTGGGAGCGCCCGGCCGGCGCGGAGAAGGTCGTGCTCGTCTCGCTCGGCTCGGCGTTCACCGACCGCCCCGACTTCTACCGCGCGTGCCTGGGCGCCTTCGGCGACCTGCCCGGCTGGCACGTGGTGCTCCAGATCGGCAAGCACGTCGACGAGGCCGACCTGGGCACCGTCCCCGGCAACGTCGAGGTGCACCGCTGGGTGCCGCAGCTGGCCATCCTGGAGCGGGCGGACGCGTTCGTCACCCACGCCGGCAGCGGCGGCGTCAACGAGGGGCTGTACTGCGGGGTGCCGATGATCGCCGTTCCCCAGGCGGTCGACCAGTTCATGAACGCCGACATGCTCACCGAGATCGGCGTCGGCCGCAGGATCGACACCGCGGACGCCACCGCGGAGGCCCTGCGCACCGCCCTGCTCGACCTCACCACCGACGAGAAGGTCGCGGCGCGCCTGGCCGCGATCCGCACCGAGCTGCGCGAAGCGGGAGGTACGTCCCGGGCCGCGGACCTGGTCGAGGCCATGCTGCCCTGACCCCGCGCCGTCCTGACCCGCGCCGCATCCCGCCGCATCCCGTCGCGCCCCGTCGCGCCCCGTCGCGCCGGCGTCGCACTCCGTCGCACGGCGGCGAAACGCCCGCGCGCGGGGCGTCGATAACCCTGCGAACGGCCCGGAGGCCGGGCCCGCGAGGGGAGAGGGGCGTACGCCGGTGCGCGAGGAGTCGTCGGTCGGCACCGGGTACGCACGGACCCGCGACATCGTCCTCGTGGCGTTCCTCCTCATGCTGCTCGCCGCGCTGCTGGTGGTCGTCCTGGTCCAGGCCTGGCCGCCCGCCCCGCAGATCGCCCGGGACGGACGGCCGGAGGCGACACCGAACGCGCTGACGGTCCGGCTGTTCGGGTGGGAGGCGCGCACGACCCGCGAGACGTGCCTGTTCGTCATCGTCATCGCGGCGGGCGCGATCGGCGCGGTCGTGCACGCGCTGCGGTCCCTCTTCTGGTACGTCGGCAACCGCTCGCTGCGCCGCAGCTGGCTGATGATGTACGTGTCCCTGCCGTTCGTCGGCGGCCTGCTCGGCCTGCTGGTCTACCTGGTGCTGCGCGGCGGGCTGACCTCCCCCACGGGCGGTTCGTCCGACGTCAACCCCTACGGGGTCACGGCGATCGCCGCGCTGGTCGGGCTGTTCTCGCAGGAGACCGCAGAGAAGCTGCGCGCGGTCTTCGCGACCCTGCTCGCGCCGCCGCAGGCCGGGCGCGACCAGGCGGTGCCGCCGCGGGTGCACGCGGTCGAGCCCGCCTCGGGCCCGGTGGGCGCCACGGTGATCGTCCGGGGCGCCGGCCTCGGCTCGGCCTCCGCCGTCCGCTTCGGGACGGTGGACGCCCCGGTCGGCGAGGCCGGCGACACCAGCGTACGGACGACGGTGCCGGCCGGGGCCGTCACCGGCCGGATCACCGTCGTCACACCGGACGGCCCGGTGACGGGTTCCGTCGAGTTCACCGTGGAATGACCGGTGCCCGGCGCGACCCGCCGGAGGGCGCCCCCGGGAGGGTGCTCCCCCGGAGGACGGCCCGCCGGAGGACGGCCCCCGGAGGACGGCCCGCCGGAGAGCGGCGCGGTCGCTCAGGGCGCGGTCCAGTGGTCGTGCCACAGGTCGTAGGCGGCGCCCGGGAGAACGGTGGGGAGGGCGCGGGAGCCGTCCTCGGCCGGGTCGAGCAGGGCGGGCTCGTCACCGGCCTCCGCGCGGGCGAACTGCACGTTCCCCGCGTAGGTGAGCCGGTCGAGCCCCTCCGGACCGGCCACCAGGCAGGTGTAGCGGGTGCCCTCCAACTCGTCCGGCGGGATGACGGTGCCGATCACCAGGCTGTTGGAGACGGTGGTCCAGCTGCCGAGCGTGGCGATCTGGCGCTCGGCGCCCTGCTGCTCCCACCGGTACCGGAGGATCGGCTTGGAGAAGATCGGGACCAGCAGGTGCGAGACGCCGCAGGACAGCAGCTCGCGCTCCCAGCCGATCGACCGGCTCAGATCCTCGCAGATCAGGACGGCGAGGCGGCCCAGCGCCATGTCGAGCAGGGCGATCGTCGCCCCGGGCGCCAGGTACTCGTCGGCGGTGCCGGCGGACGGCGCGCCGGGCAGCCGCCACAGGCGCATCTGGCCGGCGTCCAGGGTGAAGCCCGACAGCTTGTCCTGGACCAGCAGCTCCCGGCCGGTCCAGCGGTCCAGCAGCACGGCCCGGTTGGGCGGGGGGTCGCCGCCGCCCAGCGGGCCGCTGCCGAGCATGATGAAGCGCAGCGGGTGGCGGTCGCGGTCGCGCCCCGCCGTCTCGAACGCGACCTCCTTCCAGTGCTCCAGGAGTTCGTCCGACAGCGATACCTCGGGCATCACCGCGATCTGGGCGCCCGCCTCGTCCAGCCGCCGCACGGTCTTCTCGATCCGGTTGCGCAGGGTGCGCGAGTCCTTCGGGCGCAGCCGGTAGACGGTCATGCCGTACCGCCGCTCGAAGCCGATCTCGATGTCGTCGAAGGTCTCGAGCACGGGCGCGCAGGCGACGTTCACCGGCTCGTCCCGGTTGAAGTGCGCGTCGTGGACGGCGGGCAGCACGGTGTGGTCGACCCGGGCCCACGCCTCGGGCGGGATCCGGTGGACGCCGAAGAACTCGGCCTTGGCCCGCCTTCCGCGCGGGCGGCCGGGGAAGGCGCAGCGGGGGAGCAACGCGCCGTCCCGCTCGTCGGCGTTGAAGCGGCCCTCGGTGAGGTAGCGGATCAGCACGCCGCTCAGCGCCGGGGCGTCGTGGTACGGGCCGTAGGGGTTGGCGTGCGCGAGCGCGCCGTCGAGCCCCAGCAGGATCGCGAACCGGCCGCGGTCGCCCTCCGCCTCGATGATCTCGCCGGTCACCTCGGGGTCGAGCGAGCCGAGCGCCAGGACGATCTCGGCGATCTCCTCGGCCTGGCGCCGCACCGCGGGGTCGTCGTACCACATCGTCGCCTCCCAGCCCTGGAAGCGGCGGTCCGGGAGGGAGTCGTAGAGCCGGATGAAGAGATCAGCTGGATCGGCGGGGTGGGCCCCTCGGGCAGGTGCCTCCAACTGATCCGTCATAAGCGTCCCCCAGGGGTTGACAGGGGTGGTCAAGGGATGATCGATCGATGCTAACCGGGGAGCGGTGCCCCCATCAGTGGCATCTGATACAGAAAGTCATCACGATGTTGCCGATCCGGCATCTCGGATCGATCACGGCCGCCGGAAGGGTGCGGAATCCCTCACTTGACATTCACTTGGCAGGGGCGCACTCTTGAGTGGGTAAGCCCTTCCTCGACGACGTGGGATGTGAGCCGTGAACGCAGGAGCACAGGCGAAGGGGCGGCTGCCGCAGCTGGGCCACGACCGCAGGAGCGAGGCCAGGCGGCTCTTCGACGCGATGGAGCATTCCAAGAAGATCACCGACGGGCAGTTCAGCGCCCTGGGCATGCTCATCACCGACGCCTCGCTGTGCGGGGACGAACCGGCGCTCACCGCGGTGCAGGACGGCCTGCAGTGGCTGCACCGCAACTATCTCGACACGCCCGCGCTGGACGGCGACCAGCGGGAGGAGCGCGGCCGGGTACTCGGCCTCATCGACACCGTCCACTGGGCCCTGCGGCGCCTGCCGTCCGGGCTCCAGCTGTCCCTGCACCCCGACGGGCACGCCGCGCGCTTCCTGGTCGCGGTCGCGCGCCGGCAGGGGCTGTCCAACCGGCAGCTCGCCGCCGAGCTGGGCACCGACGAGACCGAGATCAGCCGGGTCGGCCGCAAGCTGCTGTCGGCGGGCGTGGTCTGGCGGCGCAAGGAGTGGCGGCACAACGCCTGGGACATCACGCCGCGCGGGCTGCAGTACGCGCAGAACGCGGGCCTGCTGCGGGACGAGGCCGTTCCGGCGGCCCGGTCGCGCGGGGGCCTGGAGGGGCGGCCCCGCCCGGACGGCGCCGAGCGCGCGCGCCCCGACGAGACCCCGGAACGGGCCGAGCGGGCCCAGGAGCCGGGGCGTGCCGAGCGCACCGGGCGTCCCGGGCAGCCCCGCCGTCCCGGAGGTCACGGCCGCGCCCACGGGTGAGAACGCGCCACGGGTGAGAACGCGCCGCGGGTGTGACGGTGCTCCGGGGCGTGGACGCGCGTTAGCGGGAGACGGTGTCCAGACCGGCCAGCGGATCCCAGTCGGCGGCGTAGTGGATCAGTGAGCGCGACAGGTCCTCGTGCCGCCGCTCCCAGAGGTCGTCGAACAGGAACCACTGCTGGAACCCGAAGGTGCCGCACATGTGCATCGCGGCCTGGGCGAGGTGCTCGCCGACGCTGATGAGCGTCCGCCCGGGGTCGCGGCCGGAGGGGAGGCCGCCCTGCCGCGCCACCACGTCCATGGCCTGCGCGTGGACCTCCGGATGCGCGCCGAGCAGCGACTGCGTGCCCACCATGGACTCGTAGTCGGGCCACAGGTTGCACCGGCGCAGCGCATCGCCGATGTCGCCGTCCGCGGGGGCGACCAGGGCGCGCAGGACGCGGAGCTCCTGCGGCCAGTCCTCCATCCCTTCCCCGGCCGTGCGGAGCCGCTCGGCCAGCTCCGGCAACCGCACCCCTTCGAAGACGAAGGGCGGTTGCCAGCAGATGCTGTCGCCGTCGTAATGCGTGAGCAGCAGCGCGGTCGTCCGGCCCGCGCCCTCCCCGCTCTCGACCGCGTCCCCGTTCTCGACCGCGTCCTCGGGAAGCGGCCACGCGTCGTGCAGAAGGTAGGCCAGCCGGTCAGGATGGGCCTCCACCAGGACGTCGTCGAAGAAGAAGTAGGGGACGACCACCTCGTCGTCGTCGGTCAGGGCCCGCACGCCGTGCTCGCCGACCAGCACCTCGCCCTCGACGTAGAGGTGCTCCTGGAGCACGTCCCGCAGCTCCCGCCACGTCCGGGGCGCCTTCACCGCGTGTACGCGCGCGGCCTCGAAGACCGAGGCCAGGCCGTAGACCTCCCCGCCCAGGTCGTCATCGACCCAGCGCCAGGCGTCCTGCCCGCCGTCGACGACCGCCGTCCAGCCGCGCCGGAACCAGTCGAGCACCGAGGCGTCCGGCAGCCGCCGGACCCGCTTGCTGAGCGGCCCCTCGTAGTGGGTGCGGTAGACGAAGTAGGTCATGGCGGGTCAGCGTGCCAGAGCCCACCGACATTTCGTCCGCGTGGTCCGGGGAGGGCCCCGCAACGAAACGGGCGGCGCGACAACGCGCCGCCCGTCCCGGAACTACCGGATGCGCGACCCCCTACGCGTCGGGCTTGGCGTCGGGATGCGCCTCGATGAACGCCGCGTAGACCTCATCGGCGATCGAGCCCTTCTCCGAGACCTCGACCCCGTTGTTCTGAGCCCACTCGCGAACGTCGGAGTTGGTGTACCCCTTGACCTTCGCCGGGCTCGCGGCCTTGCGCCCGCGGCCCGCCGCCTTCACCTCGCGGGCCTTCTCCACGAACGCATCGATCGTCTCGATGGCGTCGCGCAGCCGCTTGTCGTTGGCGTCGCTCAGATCGATCGTGAACTTCCGTCCCAGGACGTCGAAGTCACGCTTGGCGACGTCGCTCTCCTCGGTGCCGTCCATGTCGTCAACGAGGATGACCTTCTCGGCCATGTGGTCCTTTCCGCTAGCTGGGCTTACAGACGCTAGCGGAATCCGGGGCCTGGTCGGGCCGCTTGGACGGCGTGCCCCCGGGTTCGGTCCGCGGTACGCCCGGCACCGCGAGATGATCTCTCCGTGAAGACGTTCTATCCCCCGATCGAACCGTACGACAGCGGACGCCTGGCCGTCGGCGACGGCCACGAGATCTACTGGGAGGTCTGCGGGAACCCTGACGGCAAGCCCGCGGTGCTCCTGCACGGCGGGCCGGGCGGCGGCCTGATCCCGGTGTTCCGGCAGTTCTTCGACCCGGACGCCTACCGCGTCGTGCTGTTCGACCAGCGCGGCTGCGGCCGCAGCACCCCGCACGGCGGGGACCCGGGCGGGTCCATGGCCGCCAACACGACCTGGCATCTGGTGGCCGACATCGAACGGCTCCGCGAGCACCTGGGAATCGAACGCTGGCTGGTGCACGGCGGCTCGTGGGGCAGCACCCTCGCGCTCGCCTACGCCCAGGCTCACCCCGACCGGGTCACCGAGATGGTGCTGCGCGGGATCTACCTCGCCCGGTCCTCCGACGAGGAGTGGGCCTTCACCCCGTCCGGGGCCGCGCAGCTGTTTCCTGACGAGTGGGCGGCGTTCCGCGACGCCGTATCGCCGGACGAGCACGGCGACCTCCTGGCCGCCTACGGGCGGCGGCTGTCCGATCCCGACCCGGCGGTGCACCTCCCGGCCGCCCGTGCCTGGGCGGCCTGGGAGCTGTCGGCCGGCACGCTGCTCCCGGCGCCCCCACCGGAGTTCGACGACCGGACGCTCCTCGGGTTCGCGCGCATCGAGCAGCACTACTTCGTCAACGGCTGCTTCCTGGAGGAGGACCAGCTCATCCGGGACGTTCACCGCATCCGGCACATCCCCGCCGTCATCGTCAACGGCCGCTACGACATGAAGACACCGCCGGGCGGCGCGTACGAGCTGCACCGGGCCTGGCCCGAGGCGGAGTTCCACATCGTCCCCGACGCCGGGCACAGCGGCGCGGAGCCGGGCACCCTGCACCTGCTGATCGACGCCACCGACCGCTTCCGGCCGTGACCGGCGGCGTCACCCGGCGGTGTCACCCGGCGGCGGCGTCACCCGCGGGCCGGCGTCCGAGCGCGCAGTACTGGGACAGGAAGAGGTCGAAGCGGGGCCCCTCGCGGTCCAGCCGCTCGAACGCCGCGCCCCACTCCTCGACCCGCTCGCGGGTGGCCAGCCCCTCGGCGACCAGCAGCTCCCGGGCCGCCCAGGCGGGCGGCCGGAGCCCGGGTCGCGAGGTCAGGACCTGGGGCCGTTCGTGGACCTCCACCGCCTCCAGCCCGGCCCCGGCCAGCAGCTCGCCGAGCCGGAGCCCGACCGACAGATCGTTGCCGCGGCGGGCGTGCAGGGCGCGGTAGGCGGTGTTGAGGTCCTCCAGTACGGGGATCACCGGCTCGCTCCGGATGCCCTCCGCGTCGATGTCCACCAGGTACACGCAGCCGCCCGGCCGCGCCAGGGAGGCGAGATGGCCGACGATGGACCGCTCGTGGCCGCCGTTGTGGGCGAGGACGTGGCGCATCATCACCACGTCCATCGACCCGGGGCCGAGCCCCGTGGCGTCCGCGTCCCCCTGCCGGAACCGGACGTTGGTGAGGCCGACCCGGGCCGCCAGCCGCCGCGCGGTCGACACGGCGGCGAGGTCCCGGTCCACGCCCTGGACGTAGCCCCGGGAGCCGACGATCCGCGCCAGCACGATGGAGATCGCCCCGGGGCCGCAGCCCACGTCGGCGATACGCGCGCCCGGGCGGACGCCGGCCGCGTTCCACAGCTCGCGCTCGTCCTTCAGCGCGGTCTCGGCCATCTGCCGGTACCGCGCCACCTCGGCCTCGCTGAGCGCCAGCGAATATTCGGCCATACCTGGAGTATGCGCACGTCACGGCCTCGCCACACGCGCCGCGTCCCGGGCGCGGCCCGCCGCCCGGTCACGGCCCGGTGCGGCCCGGCGGGGCGGGCGTGACCGGGCGACCGCCGCTCAGCCCTGGCGGGGCCAGACGAAGGAGAGGTTGACCACGGCCGGGCGCTCGTCGCTGAACGAGTTGAGGATCTCGATGGCGGGTGCCGGGCCGCCGGAGCCGCCCAGGGGCTTGCTGTGGGAGACGCCGGTGAAGGCCGTGTCCGAGAAATCCTCCTTGCCGTCGCGGCGCTGCTCCATGCGGCGCTTGTACCAGGCGTCGATGTTGCGCAGGTCGATGGACCACTCCTTGCCCAGCCGCTTCGCCCGCTCGTACGCGTCCTCGGTGGTGGCCGCCCGGAAGAACAGGTCGAGGTTGCGGATGACCTCGCCTTCGCGGCGCCCCATGACCTTTTCGACGCGGCCGTCGAAGGAGGCGCCCGCGGGGAGGGCGAGGCGCACCTGGACTCCGCCGTGGAGTTCGAACGCCGACAGCTTGTTGGGCCAGCGGACGTCCTTCGTGGTGTGGCCCTTGCTCAGATTCCAGTCGAGGGTTCCCTTGGCCGGGGCGGAGGACGGGGTCACGGGTTTCACGGTCGCCTTCTCGTCCTCGCACGCGGCCATCGTGACCGTGAGAAGAACGGTGAGCAGGAGTGCGGGGAGCATGCGGAGAGACATCAGCACACACCGTCCCTGGGGTTGTAACCGATGGGGATGAGCCGGCCCTCGGCGGCCCTGTCTCCGGGCTGGCGCCCGACCTCGCGGCGTATCCGGTCCGGGTCCGTTCTCAGCAGTTCCTGGTATCGCGGCAGCATATCCTCGGAAATCCACTTCCAGCGGGAGTCGAAGGTGGCGATGTTGCCGGTCGCGATGGGCGCGCGCAACGTGATGTCGTCCACCGGGATCGACTGGCAGGGGCCCCATGGTGTCAGGCATATCTGATCAGGAAGGTCGACGGTGGCGAGTTCGTTGACCACGTCCCGGAAAGGCCTGCCGCCGGGAATCGGGGACTCGCTGGTCTGGCCCATCATGTAGGTCACGGCGAGTCCGAGAAGCCCGTGGTGGTTTTTCATCTCATCGTAGTCGTCCTGAAGAATGGTCTTCTGTTCCCGGTAGAGCAGTGCCTCGTTGCCGCGGCTGACGCGCTGGGGGTCGCCGGAGGCGATGTCCTCCCAGGCTTCCAGCGTGGCGCGCGGTATCTGGCCCGCGTCGGCCAGCCGGCGGATCTCCTCGATGCCGCCGCGGTCGTAGGCCAGGTGCTGCCAGCCCAGGTCCCGGAAGATCTGCTTGTGCATCGCGACGAACTTGTCCTCGAAGAATTCCAGTTCCTCCTCGGTCGCCCCGGCGATCGCCGCGATCAGCTCGTTCGGCATCATGGGGAACCGCTTCCGGAGGACCTCCTCCCGGACGTCCCGTGACAGTTTCCGCAGTACGTGCAGGTCCTGCATGCCGCCGTAGACGAGGCCGCCCGCGAGTGAGGCCATCCCCGCCCACTGCAGCTCGGGATTCCGCAGGTACAGGTCGGCGTAGTACCGGTAGACCGTCACCACGTTGTGGTCGTTGCACGACAGGCCACGGGAGGGGTCCCAGTCGTCGCAGTGGAACTGCTGCTGCCGGCAGAGCAGGTCCCAGTAGCCGTCGGCGTCGAGAGGCGGCGGAGTGGAGCCCGCCGCGGGGGCGCCGGAGACCGGCGGGGCGTCCGGGACCTTGCATTTCTCGGACGTGATCTTGGCGACCGAGCAGGAGATGCTGCGTAAGACCTGGTCGTCCAGCCCGGCCACGCTCACCACGGCGGCGACCACGCCCGCGAGCAGCAGCGAAACGGCGACGTAGGAGATCGCTGATTCCCCGCGCTCGCCTTTCGTATATGATCTTGAAAGGCCCATGCACCCTGACTCTCAGGGCTTCGCCGCCGGGAGCGACAGGGCCCTGGAGCCTGTTCTGGGCCTTGCCATGCTTATAAGGGCCAGGAGCTCTACCGATTTAGTGATTGACCATTTCGGTGGACCCCATTGATGAGCTGGTTGAATGCCGCCGCGGAGGGATCGCCATCGGCGTCCCGCGCCCCCGCGAGAACCGGTGACCACATCAGGACGGCCCCCCGCGCGTCAGCCGCGCCGGGCGTACCCGCCCGTTTCGAGCGCCGCGAGGCAGCGTGCGGCCTGTTCGCGCAGGGCGTCCGCCAGTTCGGGCGGCCCGCCGGCCAGGGTGAAGCCGGTGTCCAGCGAGGTGATCATCCAGACCAGGGCGGAGGGGGAGTCGGCGCCGACGTGCAGCAGGCAGCTCCGGTCGTCCACCGGCTCGACGACGCCCATGCCCGGCCAGATCCGTTCGGCCACGGACCCGGCCGGCTCGTGCAGGACGACCGTGGCCCGGTACGGCCACGCCTGCGAGGACAGCCGGCGCGCCACGTACGTCGCGACATCGCCGTCGGGCGGGGGACGGGGCGTGAACCTGGGGCCGGTCGGCGTGCGCGGGCTCAGCCGGTCCACGCGGAACGTGCGCCAGTCGTCCCGTTCGATGTCCCAGGCGACCAGGTACCAGTGCCTGCCGTAGCTGACCAGGCTGTGCGGCTCGGCGCAGCGGGCCGTCTCGCCGCCGCGGGGGCTGGTGTAGGTGAAGCGCAGCCGTTCGTGGCGGCGGCAGGCGTCGGCGATCGCCATCAGCGTGTCCGGGCTCACCGCGGGCCCGGTGCCGCCGACCCGGACGGTCGCCGTGTGCAGGGTGTTCACCCGGTGGCGCAGGCGGGGCGGGAGCACCTGTTCGAGCTTGGTGAGGGCTCGCAGCGAGGTCTCCTCGATCCCGGCCACCGGTCCGCCCGCCGCCGAACGGAGCCCGACCGCCACGGCGACCGCCTCGTCGTCGTCGAGCAGCAGGGGAGGCAGGGACGCCCCGGCCCCCAGCCGGTAACCGGCGGTGCCCTGCGTGGCGTTCACCGGGTACCCCAGTTCGCGCAGCCGGTCCACGTCCCGGCGCACCGTGCGCGTGGTGACGCCCAGCCGTTCGGCGAGTTCGGCGCCGGACCGGTCGCGATGGGTCTGCAAGAGCGACAGCAGGGTGAGCAGCCGCGCGGAGGTGTCCCGCATGCCGTCCAGATTGCCACCTCTTAGGAACGGCAGGGTCCTAAGAGCTTCCTAGCGTCGAGGCATGACGACCACGAACGAGGGCATCCGCCCGTTCCGCATCGATATCCCGCAGGCCCGGCTCGACGACCTGGCCGCCCGGCTGGCCGCCACCCGCTGGCCGGACGAGCTGCCGGGCGTCGGCTGGAGCCGCGGCGTCCCCCTGGGCTACCTGAAAGAGCTCGCCGAGTACTGGCGCACCGGCTACGACTGGCGGGCGCACGAGGCGGCGATCAACGAGCACCCGCAGTTCATGACCACGATCGGCGGGCAGAACGTCCACTTCCTGCACGTCCGCTCGCCCGAGCCCGGCGCCCTGCCGTTGATCCTGCTGCACGGCTGGCCCGGCGGGGTCGTGGACTTCCTCGACGTCGTCGGCCCCCTCTCGGACCCCCGCGCGCACGGCGGCGACCCGGCCGACGCCTTCCACCTGGTGATCCCGTCCCTCCCCGGGTTCGGGTTCTCCACGCCGCTGGCCGGGCCCGGCATGGGCGCCGCCCGGATGGCCGAGGTGCTCGCCGAGCTGATGTCCCGGCTCGGGTACGACCGGTACGGCGTCCAGGGGTACGACACCGGCGCGTGGGTCGCCCCCGAGGTGGGCCGACGGGCCCCGGACCGGGTCGCGGGCGTCCATGTCAACGCCCTGCTCACCTTCCCGATCGGGCAGGACGGCGAGATGGACGGTCTCACCAAGGTCGAGCAGAGCCGCTGGGAGTCCATGCAGAACTTCAATGACGGCTACCTCCAGTGCAACTCGAAGCGTCCGCAGACGGTGACGTACGCGCTGAACGACTCGCCGGCCGGCCAGCTCGCCTGGATCGTGGAGAAGTTCAAGGAGCTCACCGAGCCGGAGGAGGGGCTGCCCGAGGACGCCATCGACCGCGACCGCATCCTGACCGACGTCTCCCTGTACTGGCTGACCGGCACCGCCGGGTCGGCGGCCCAGATCTACTACGAGGAGATCACCGCGAACGCCTGGAGCGACGGCGGCGGCGAGTGGAGCGAGGGCGGCGGCTGGGGCGAGGGCGGCGGCGAGGGCGGCGACTGGGACGCGCCCTCACGCGGCACGGTGCCGACCGCCGTGCTGGTCTCCGCCCACGACGTGAGCATCCGCCGCTGGGCCGAGCGTGACCACAACGTCGTCCGCTGGACGGAACTGGGCAAGGGCGGCCACTTCCTCGCCATGGAGGAGCCGGACCTGCTGGTCGGCGACGTCCGCGAGTTCTTCCGGACGGTGCGCTGAGCCAGGGCGCCCGCGGGTCCGGCCCGCGGGCGCCACACCACGCCCGTCCGGCCGTGCCGGGAGGGGAGGCCGGCCGGGGCCGCTCAGCCTCCGTTGATCAACTCGCGGTAGACGTCGTAGGCGGGCTTGGGCTGGTAGCCGCTGGTCGTCAGCCCGAGCCGGGCGGTCGGTTCGGCGCGGGCGGAGTCGGCGTCGCGCAGGCCGAACAGTTCGTAGTGGGTGACGTTGTGGCGCGTGGCGGCGGCGGCCACCGTACGGATCATGATTTCGAGCCGGGCGGCCTGGTCCCCGGGCGTACGGTCGGGCCCGGTGGGGGTGCCGTTCTCGGCGACGTGAACGGGCACGTCCGGGCCGAGGTGGGCGCGGGGCATGCTCTGCTCCCGCAGCTGGCGCAGGGCGTGCTCGGTCAGCCCGGCCAGGGCGGATTCGGGCACGGGAGAGAAGGCGTCCGGATAGAGCCCCAGGCCCACGTAGTCGACGTGGGCCGCGAAGTCCGCGGGAGCGAGCGCCTCCAGGTGCGCCCAGAACTCCTCGTCGCCGCCGAGGAATTCGGGCGGTTCGGCGACGGAGAAGCCGAGCCGGACGTCATGGTGGCCCGCCGCGTCCAGCAGCCGCCGGGCGTGGCACGTTCCGGTGGTGAGGGCGTCGAGCACTCCGGGGGAACTGCCGTCGATCCAGGGCAGCTTGAAGTTGGGCTCCAGGGTGATCTGCAGGAAGCGGGCGATGGCCCCGTACCGGCGAACGGCCTGCTCGATGAAGGCCAGCCACCCGTCGATGTCGTACTCGTCGGGCAGGTAGCACAGGACCAGGTCGAGCCGGCGGTTTCCCGTGCCGTACCAGCGGTCGGGCATGGTCAGCTCGCGCATCCGCCGCTCGGGCGCCAGTACCCGTGCCTTCTCGGGGTCCGCGGGCGTGCCAAGGAAGTGCAGGTACTCCCGGACGACGAAGGGCCGCCCGCCGCTCAGCCCGCCGACCAGGCGGTCGATGGCCGCGGGGTCGTCCGGCGGGCCCGCCGTGGCGGCCACCTGGCCGGCGGCGTAGATGCCGTAGGTCAGTCCGCTCATGTCCGCCCCTTCGCCGGCCATGCCAGCTCGCCGAGGTCGATGCGCGCGATCAGCGCGCGGATCCATTCCGCTTCGGCGCGCAGCTGGTGCAGGACGAAGCCGACCTCGATCATGGTGATCTCCGGCAGGCCGGGGTCGCTCGCCCCCTCCAGCTCCGCGATCCGCTCGGCCAGCGACTCCAGCCGCCCGCGCAGTACGCGCGGGGCCTCAGCCCGGTCCAGCGCGCCGAGATAGGCCAGGGCGTCCACGAACGCCGAGGTGGTGACCTTGGCCTCGCGGATCTGGCGCCGCACCCGTTCCTGGAAGACGTCCCAGCCTTGATCGGTCAGGGCGTAGACGGTACGCGCCGGGCGGTTGCCCATCTGCTCGACTCCGGTCGGGGCCACCCATCCGGCCTCCGCCATCGACCGTACGAGCGTGTAGACGGAGCCGTTCTTGGCGTGCAGGTACGGATAGCGCTCGTTGAGCGCGACCGCCAGTGCGTACGGGTGCATCGGCTGCTCCACCAAAAGGCCGAGCAGCCGCAGGGTCAGTGGATTGTCCACCGCGGTCAGGGGCATGGCCGAATACTATCAGTCGTATACGGGTATTTGCCCCGAGCGCGACCACCCCGTCGTCCGCTGGGCCGAATCGGGGCCGCGGTCCTTTGCGAGCAGTGGACGGCCGGACGTGCCGGTCGGCGACGTCCGCGAGTTCTCCCGGATGCCGCGCTGAGGCGGGGAGCCGGCCGGGGCCGGGTCAGGACGGGAGGCCGACCAGCGCGTCGCGCCGGTCGATCGCCTCCCGGCTCCCGGGGATCAGTTCGGCGGCGTACTCGGCGGCCTTGGACTGCCCGTCAGCGACGACCGCCCGGTGCTCCGCCTCGTAGCGCGCGAAGGCGGCCCGGTGATCGCCGCCGCTCTCCCGGAGCGCCCCGGCCAGGGTGTACGCGCCCGTCATCGCCAGGGTCGTCCCGGCGCCCGACAGCAGCGCCGGGCAGTACCCGGCGTCCCCGACCAGGGCGAACCGGCCGCGTGTCCATCCGGGCATCCGCACCTGGCTCACCGCGTCGAAGTAGAAGTCCTCGGCCTGGAGTGCCTGCTCCAGGATCAGCGGCGTGCGCCAGGACATGCCCGCCAGGGCCTCGGCCAGCAGCCGCTTCTGCTCCGCGACGTCCCGGTGGTCGTAGTCCAGCGGCCGTACCTGGCGGAAGGCGAACAGCGCCTGGGCCGGGCGGTCCGGAACCGTGCGGGAGACGCCGACCATCCGGCCCGGCTCGTTGTAGACCGCGCCCCAGTGATCGGCGACCCCGTGGTCATCGGTCAGGGGCGCCGCCGCGGCGTAGTAGCCCAGATGGTGGACGAACCGCCCCTCCTCCCCGAAGGCCGGCCGCCGTACCGCCGAATGCAGCCCGTCCGCCCCCACGACCAGCCCGAACCTGCGGTCACCGCCCCGTTCCAGCGTCACGGTGACCCCGTCGGGATCCTCCCGTACGGAACGGATCGCGTCGCCGAACAGGTACTCGGTGCGGGCTGCCGACGCCCGGTGAAGGATCTCGGCCAGATCCCCGCGCGCCAGTTCCACCTCGTCGTCGTCCGGGGCGTCGGCGCTCCCGCGCAGGTCCATGCCCGCGACCCGTTCCCCCGCCGCGTTGACGAACCACAGCCCTTCCGTCCGGACCCGCGCCTCCCGGATCCGGGGCAGGACCCCCATCCGTCCGGCGACCGCGACGGCCCCGCCGCGCACGTCGATGGGGTTGCCGCCCGTACGCAGGCGGGGTTCCCGTTCCACGACGGTGGGCCGGAACCCGTACTCGGCGAGCCAGTACGCCAGTGTCGCCCCGGCGATCCCGGCCCCGCTGATCAGAACGGTCCGCTCGTCGTCCGTCAAGATCTCCCCGACCTCACTCACCGATCGCCGTAGGAGTCGTACGTGAGGTACTCGCCGAACTCGTCCGGGAGCCATTGGGGAGTTCCCCAGCGCCCGCCATGTTCGAGAGAACCCTCGTAGTCGATCTCCAAGACGCTGCCCTCGGGATGATCGCTCGTCGCGAGTCGCCGGTTCCTGCTGTACAGAAAGAGCGAAACGCTGGTGTGAGGCTTCCCGTCGATCGGCTCCATCCCCAGCACTCCTTCCCAGCACAACCGGAAGCCCTTGCCTTGTGGGGGCGAACTACGGATCCGGCAGGAGAACGCGTCCTCGCCCACCAGGCACTTCTCGATGGGCTCCGCGAGCGAGATCTGTTCCTGCAGAAGCGTGCTCAACTCGGCGATGAGCCGGATGATCCATCGCGGCCGCGGGTCATCTCTGTCGCTCACCTGGTAAGCATCCCATCCGATGAGCCGTTTTCATCGTGGTCACGCCCGTCACGGAATGGTCGCGCCCCTGATCCGAGCTGTGAACAGGGCCTAGCGGTATTTCTGAGGGAGCTTGACGCTCGGATGGTTCCCGACCGTGAAGACTCCGGCCGCGGCGGCCTTGAAGCCCTTGAGCTGGAGGGCCCAGGCGATGAACCCGGCGCCGTGGGCGTCGAGCGGGGAGAAGGCCGCGGGGCAACCCACCTGAAGGGCGTACCAGGGGTCGATGATGACGGCGTCGGCGCCCCAGCTCGCGGAGTTCGCGAGGGCGCCGTTCTGGTCCCGGTTGACGAGCACGAAGGTGTGCCCGCTGACCGGGGTCTTGACGACCGTGCAGATCTCGACGAGGGCCCCGCCGGGGAAGCGGCCGCCCTGGGCGACCAGGAGGCTGGTGACCACGCTCGCAAAGGCGTCGCACTGGCCGTGGAAGTAGGTCTCGTTCAGGCGGGCCAGACCCCAGTGGAGGTAGTCGTTGCCGGCGGCGGGGCCCGAGAGCAGTTGGTGGGCCTTCTTCGCCGAGGATTTGGCCGGGCCGATGCCCGTGACGTTGATGGGCCAGGGGTTCTGGATGTAGACCCCCTGCTCCGCGGAGTTGTCGTACGGGGCGGCGATCTTCGGCGACAGGGGCGATAAGAGATAGACGCGCTGGAACTCCGCGATGATCGCGAGAGCCCCGGGACCGGGCTGCTGATGAGGGTGCATGGTCGCAACCCTCACACCGATCGATCGCCCTTGCCAGCCATAGGTGAGTTGCCCCCCGGGCGGGGAAGCGGGCGGTTCCGCCAGGCGCGCTCCCACTGGCGGGTCAGCGCCGGATAGACGATCAGGTAGCGGAACGGTGCGATGACGGCCATGTAGAGCCGTCCGAACCGGCCGTTGGGCTTGACCAGGACCGCCATCCGCAGCTCGTGCCCGCCGTCGCCGGTCGGTACCCACCCCAGGTGCATGATGGTGTGGACGGTCCTGTTCGCCAGTTCTCGAACGGACTCGTCGCGGAGTTCGTACACGGGAGTGAACGGGGTGCCGGCGGAGCCGGATTCGTCCACGGTCTCGCGGAGGTCGGCCGGCAGGCGGTCGCGTAGGGGCCGAACCCGCTTCCCGAGGCCCGCCTTCTGCTCGTCCCAGCCGAGCAGGGCGCCGAGCTTCCAGCGCACCGCGAACAGGAACCGGACCGGAGGGGCCTGCTTGGCGAACCCGCCGTCCGCCCGCATCGCCTCCAGCATCAGCGGGAGGTCGTCGGGCCCGGCGCCGGGCGTGCGGAAGGACCACACGTCCTCGGTCCGGAAATCGCGGGTGAACTCGTGGATCCGCCATGGCCGATCGGTATGGGCCGTGAGGGGGAGCTTCATGGCCGCCGCCTTTCCTGTCCCGGGACGTCGCCCGCCGTTCCTTTTATACGCTTGCGTACAGCCGAGGTTAGACCCGATATACGGTGGCGTATATCGGGTGGACGGGTGAGGTGGGACACATCGTGGGCGCTGCTCGCACACCGCGCGACAGATGGGTGGAGGAAGGTCTCCAGGCCCTGGCCGACGGGGGGCCGGACGCCGTCAGGGTGGAGGCCCTGGCGAAGCGGCTCGGTGTCACCAAGGGCGGGTTCTACGGATATTTCGCCGACCGCGGCGCACTGCTGGAGGCGATGCTGGACACCTGGGAGCGGGAGAGCACCGACGAGGTGATCGACCGGATCGAGCGCGAGGGCGGGGACCCGAAGACCAAGATCCAGCGTGCGGGCATGCTCACCTTCTCCAGCGACCGGCTGCTCCACATCGACCTCGCGGTCCGCGACTGGGCCCGGCGTGACGAGGCGGTCGCCGAGCGCCTGCGGCGGGTGGACGACCGGCGCATGGCCCTGCTGCGCGAGATGATCGGCACCTTCTGCTCCGATCCCGACGAGGTCGAGGCCCGCAGCCTGATCGCCTTCTGTACGGCGATCGGGCACCACTCCCTCGCCGCAGGTCATGAGGGCCGCACTCGAGCCGAGGTTCTCGCCCGAGCCGCCGACCTGATCCTCGACCGCACCCGCGGCCGGTAGGGCGTTCGGACCCGGGACCGGACGTCAGCAGGACACGGCGCCGCACGCGACACAGCACGCGCGTCGCGGCGGGCGATCGGACGACATAGGGCCCTTGACGCCTACCCGCTGTGCCCGGTCGAGCGGAGGGCCCGGACGAACGCGGCCCATTCGCTGGGAGTGAGATCGAGGATGGGGCTCGCATGCCCTGCTTGCTGTCGCGTACGCCGATCGTCCCGTGCACGGAACGGGCGACTTCGACGCATGCCTCGCCGGGATCGCTGTGCCCGGACTTGCGCCAAGAGGAGTACTGCCTGGTCATGAGGAGGGTCCGATCTCGTTCTCAAGGTCGTCGGCCGCATCACCGTCGCGGACGAGGGTGGGACGTCCGAGCCGCGCGTCCGTGCCCAGGGATACCCGTGCGACGTCGCCGAGCCGGCGGAGTGCGGTCGCGGGCTGCTCACCGTGCAGGCTCTCGCGACCCGGTGGAACTGGACGGGGGACGCCCGGGGCCGGACCGTCCAGGCCCTCTTCGCAGCGCGATGGGGATGAGGGGGGTCACCAGCGCGAGGAGTACGGCGCTCACCAGGGCGGCCGTGGTCGTCGCCTCGGTGTACGCGGCCGACGCGGCGGCCAGGAGACCGGCGGGGCCTTCCTCCGCGGCGGCGCCCGCGACGGTCTCCAGCGCGGCGGGCGCGGTGCCCGGCGGGGCCGTGTCCTCCATGGTGGTGCGGTAGACGGTGTTCGCGATCGTGCCCATGACGGCGATCCCGAGGGCGGCGCCGAGCTCGTTGCCGGTCTCGGAGATCCCGGCGGCGACCCCCGCGCGTCCGGGCGGGGCCGTGCCGAGGATCAGGTCGTTGGCGATGGTGCCGATGATCCCGATGCCGGACGTGAGGACCGTGTAGCCGCAGACGAACACCCACAGGGACGTGCCCGGCTCCAGGGTCGAGATCACGGCGAACCCGGCGGCGGCGACGGCCGTTCCCGAGGTGACCAGGGCGGCGGGGCCGAGCCGGGGGCCGAGGACGGTCGCGAGCCCGGCGCCCGCGAACGTCCCGGCGAAGGTCGGGAGCGCCCACAGCGCCGCCTGGAGCGGGCTCAGCCCGTGGACCGCCTGCATGAACGTGAACGCCAGCACGCCGACGCCCGCCGCGGCCAGCGCGGCGACCGTGTTGGCCCCGACCGCGGCGGCGAACGCCGGGACGCGGAACAGGCCCACGTCGATCAGGGGGTGGGCGGCCCGCCGCTGCCTCTGGACGAACGCCGCGGCCAGGACGATCCCCAGGGCGGCGGCGGTGGCGGACGTGCCGTCCGGTCCGTGCTCGGTCAGGTGCTTCATCGCGTACACCAGGCTGAGGATCGCGAGCAGTGACGCCGCCGCGCCGGGCAGGTCGAACCGCGACCGGGCCGGGCCGCGGGACTCGGGGATCAGGAACGGCGCCGCCACCAGGAGCAGGGCCATGACCGGCACGTTGATCAGGAAGATCGAGCCCCACCAGAAGTGCTCCAGCAGTACCCCGCCGACGATGGGGCCGGCGACCGATCCGCCGGTGAAGGCGACGGTCCACGCGCCCACCGCCGTCCGCCGCCGGTCCTCGTTTGCGAACATCGCGCGGATCAGCGAGAGCGTGGACGGGGCCAGGGTGGCGCCGCCGACGCCGAGGAGGGCGCGGCCCAGGATGAGCAGTCCGGGGGACGGGGCGAAGGCGATCAGGGCCGAGGCCGTCCCGAAGAGCAGCGCCCCGGCGGTCAGCATCCGGCGGCGGCCGACGCGGTCGCCGAGACCGCCCATCGTGATCAGCAGGCCCGCCATGACGAAGCCGTAGACGTCCATCATCCACAGCCACTGCGTGGCGGTCGGGTCCAGCGCCTCCGCGATGGTCGGCCCGGCCACGAACAGGATCGCCAGGTCCATCGAGGTCAGCAGGGCGGGCAGCAGGAGCACGGCCAGGCCCCACCAGGCGCGGGCGGGCGTGCGGGCGGCGAGATCGGAGGGCATGGCGTGATCGTACGTACGTACAAATCCATCGTCAAACGTACGTACGTCCAAAAGTGTTAGGCTCCAGGCCCATGGGACAACGCGACGACCTGCTGGCCGGGGCCAAGGCGTGCCTTGCCGAGAAGGGCTACGGCCACACCACGGCGCGCGACATCGCCGCCGCCTCCGGTGCGCACCTTGCGTCCATCGGCTACCACTTCGGGTCCAAGGACAACCTCATGAACGCCGCCGTCCTGGAGGCCACCAGTGAATGGGGCGACACCATCGAGGCCGCCGTCCGCAACGCGGGTGAGGGGACCCCGGCGCAGAAGGTGCGGGCCGCGCTGGACGAGCTGTTCGCGGCCGTCCCGCGCGAGCGTCACCTGCTGATGGCCAGCGTGCAGGCGTACGTCGAGGCCCTCTTCTCCGAGGAGATCCACCACCCGTTCGCCGAAGGCGCCGAGCGTGCCCGTAGGGAGCTGGCGGCCATGGTCCTGGGCGTGGACGCCGAGGACATCGGCGCCGATGCCGTACGGGGGCTCGGTTCCCTGCTGCACGCCATGGTCGTCGGCTTCATGCTCCAGTCCCTGCTGTCCCCGGAATCCATGCCGACCGCGGCCGAGGTCCTGGACGCCGCCCGCACCCTCACCGCCGGGGAGGACTGACCGCTCGCGACGGAAACCCGATCGACCGTCCCGCCCCACAGGGCCCCGCCGGCCAAGCCCCCGGTGGTGTCGGGCCCGGACCGGTGGCACGGAAGGCGGGCGGGGAGGCACGGAGCCTCCCCGCCCGCCTTCTTCGCGTCCTGGGAGATGCCGCGCGACGGAGGCCCACGGCGGCCTGTCCATAAATACGCGCAGGTCGCGCTAGGTATTCGAATTTCGGTCGCACATAGTCTGCATGCCTTGACGATGCACCCAACTCGGCACTACCGTCCCACTATGAGCAACTAGGATCATAATGTGGTCCAATGTGGGAGGGAGGGGCCATGGCGGGACGCGGATGGCGGATCGCGGTGGTGGCTCTGCTGGCGGCCGGGGGGCTCGTGGGCTGCGCGGAGAACAAGCAGGCCGACGACGGCGCGGGCGGCGCGACGGCCGGAACGGGCACGGAGATCGGCTTCGGGGTGGGGGTCGACCCGGCCTACTCGCCGATCTACCTCGCCGACCAGAACGGGCTGTTCAAGCAGGCCGGGCTGCAGGTGAAGGTGAAGCAGTTCCAGGAGGGGACGGGCGGCCTGGACGCGATCCTGGCCAAGCAGGGCCAGGTGTCGGCCAACACCGAGTCCAGCATGCTCAACCGGGCCGCGCGCGGGAACCTCAAGGCGCTGGCGGTGTTCTCGCAGTCGCCCGACTTCATCAAGCTGGTCGCCCGCAAGGGCGTCGACGACGTGAAGGACATCAAGAAGTACGGCGTCGTGGCCGGTACGGTCAACGAGTTCGCCACCAACAAGGTGCTGGCGGCCAACGGGATCGACCGGGACTCGGTCGAGTTCGTCAAGTCCTCGCCCGCCGAGATGCCGGCGCTGCTCGGCCGCGGCGACATCGACGGCTACATCATGTGGGAGCCGTGGCCGAGCCGCGGTGTCGCGGGCGGCGGCAAGGTCCTGCTGACCAGCGGCGACGTGGGTTACGTCTACAACCTGGTCATCACCGTGGACGGCGGCTGGTACGAGGCCAACAAGGACGAGGCCGCGTCGCTGGTGAAGGTCATCGGGCAGGCGTGCGACCAGATCACCGGCGACGCCGGGCTGGCCGGGACGGCGACCGAGAAGGCCATCAAGGTGCCTTCGGCCGAGGCGCGGACCCTGCTCAAGGGCGTCCAGTGCAAGGTGCGCGACTTCACCGCCGACGACGTCAAGCGCTACGGCGAGATCAGCGAGTTCCAGCGGCAGAACAAGATCGTCGACGCGAAGGTCGACGTGGACTCGATCCTGGTGCGGGGGGTGGCGTGACGGCCGCCCCGTCCGCCCGGTCCGCCTCCGGCTCGGAGGTGCGCGTCGACGAGGTCGACATCGCGTTCGGCGACTTCCCGGCCGTCAGCGGTGCCTCCCTGGACATCCGGGCCGGCGAGTTCGTGTGCCTGCTCGGGCCCAGCGGCTGCGGCAAGTCGACCCTGCTCAACGCCATCGCCGGGTTCGTCGCCCCGGCCGCCGGGCGGGTCCTGGTGGGCGGCCGGCCGGTGACGAAGCCGGACGTCTCCCGCGGCGTGGTGTTCCAGAGCGGCGAGGCGCTGTTCCCCTGGCTGACCGTCCGGCAGAACGTCGTGTTCGGGCCGAAGATGCGGAAGGTCCCCAAGGCGCGGCGGGCGGCGCTGGCCGACCACTACCTGGCCATGGTCGGGCTGTCGCACAGCGCCGACCGGCTGCCCGGCGAGCTGTCGGGCGGGATGCGGCAGCGCGCCCAGCTCGCCAGGGTGCTGGCCAACGAGCCCACCCTGATCCTGATGGACGAGCCGTTCGGCGCGCTGGACGCGCAGACCCGGCAGGTGATGCAGGTCGAGCTGGACCGCATCTGGCGGGAGGCCGGCCAGACGATCGTCTTCGTCACCCACGACATCGGCGAGGCCCTGCTGCTGGCCGACCGTGTCGTGACGATGACCGCCGGCCCGTCCGCCCGGATCAAGGAGATCTACGAGGTCGCGCTGCCGAGGCCGCGCGAGCTGACCGATCCGGACTGTGCCCGGCTGTACCGGCTGCTGCGCGACGACATCGGCGCCGAGGTCACCAAGACGCTGCGAGCCCAGGGCCTGGACGACGGCCACGACCCCGCGATCGGAGGAGACCATGGCCGTTGACATCGAGAAGCCGCTCGCCAAGGCCAAGGCCCGCGGCGGCGGGGCACGGCAGGGGCGGCCCCGGCTCCGGCGGGCCGGGATCTCGGTCCTGTCGGTCCTGCTCGGGCTGCTGCTCTGGGACCTGGTCAGCCGCAACTACACCGCGTTCTTCCTGCCCTCCCCCCGGCTCACCCTGGACGGCGCGATCGATCTGGCGCGGGACGGGACGCTGTGGTCGGCGACCTCCGCGTCGGCCGGCCGGATCCTGTCCGGCTGGGTCCTCGGCGTGCTCGTGGGCGTCCCGATCGGGCTGGTGATGGGACGGATCCAGTGGCTGCGGCTGCTGCTGGACCCCTACATCCAGTTCTTCCGGTTCATCCCGCCGATCGCCTTCGTCACCCTGGCCATCATCTGGCTCGGCCCGGGCGAGGCGTCGAAGGTCGCGCTGATCTTCTACACCAGCGTGTTCATCGTCGCCGTCAACACCCTCGCCGGCGTGCTGTCGATCGACGAGCTGCGGCTGCGGGCCGCGACGTCGCTGGGCGCGAGCCCGTTCCAGGCGCTGGTGTCGGTGGTGCTGCCCTCCACCGTGCCGTACGCGGTCACCGGGGCCCGGCTGGCGATGGGCAACTCCTTCCTCACCATCGTGTCGGCGGAGATCGTCGCCGCGGAGACCGGGCTCGGCTCCCTCATCTGGACCGCGCGCAACTACGCGCGCACCGAGTGGGTCTTCGTCGGGATCGTCACGCTGGGGCTCCTCGGCTACCTGTTCGACTGGGCGCTGCGCTCCGGCACGCGGCTGACGCTGCGCCGGTACGGCGTCACCAGCTGACCACCGAAAGGTCTGACATGCTTCTCATCGGGGTCGACATCGGCGGGACGTTCACCGATGTCATCGTCTACGAACCGGGCGGATCCCGGCTGCACGAGGCCAAGACGCTGTCCACGCCGGACGACCCGGCGCGGGCGATCTTCGAGGGCCTGGCCAAGCTCGGCGTGTCGCTCTCCCAGGCCACGCGGTTCGTCCACGGCACCACCCGGGTGACCAACGCGCTGCTGGAGGGCTCGGGCGAGCAGGTCGCGGTCCTGACGACCGAGGGGTTCCGGGACGTCCTGGAGATGGGCCTCGGGCACCGGCCGCGGCTTTACAGCGTGAAGGAACCGGGCCGTCCGCCGCTCGTCCCGCGGCGGCTGCGCTTCCCGGTCCGCGAGCGGGTCATGGCGGACGGCGGCGTGGACGTCCCGCTCGACCTGGACGGGCTGGACCGCACGCTGGACAGGCTGGTGGAGGAGGGCGCGCCGCGCGCCATCGCCGTCTGCCTGCTGCACTCGTACCGCAACCCGGCGCACGAGCGGGCGGTCGCCGAGCGGATCGCCGAGCGGCACCCGTCGGCGGTGTGCAGCGTCTCCTCCGAGGTGGTCCCCGAGCACGGCGAGTACGAGCGGTTCACCACGACCGTCCTCAACGCCAGCGTCCGCGGCACCGTCAGCGAGTACCTCGGCGGGCTGGGCGACGCGCTGGCCGCCGGCGGCTACACCCGGCCGCTGTCGATCATGACCAGCAGCGGCGGCGTGGTCTCCACCCGCCAGGCCGGCCTGCTGCCCATCAACCTCGCGCTGTCGGGCCCCGCCGGGGGCGTGGCGGCGGGCGCCTACGTCGCCGCGCGCGCCGGGTTCACCAACGTGATCACCTGTGACATCGGCGGGACCAGCACCGACGTCTGCCTGATCAAGGACGGCGCGGCGCTGATGACCAACCACGGCGAGATCGCCGGCTACCCCAACAAGACCTTCCAGACCGAGATCAACACCATCGGCGCCGGCGGCGGCTCGGTGGCCTGGCGGGACGTCGGCGGGGAGCTGCGGATCGGGCCGCGCAGCGCGGGCTCGACCCCGGGGCCCGCCGCGTACGGCCGGGGCGGGCTGGAGCCGACCACCACCGACGCGCACCTGCTGGTCGGCCATCTCGACCCCGACGCCACGCTCGGCGGCGAGGTCGCGCTCCGGCCCGAACCGGCGCGGGCGGCGATGGCGCGGCTGGCGGCCGAGTTCGGATCCCTGACGGAGATGGAGCTGGCGCACGGGATCCTGCGGCTGGCCACGGTGAAGATGACCAGCGCCATCAAGGAGATCTCGGTGGCCCGGGGCCACGACCCCCGCGACTTCGTGCTGATGCCGTTCGGCGGGGCGGGGCCCATGCACGCCACGGCGCTCGCCGACGAGCTGGGGATCGAGCGGGTGCTCGTGCCGCCCGTGCCGGGCAACTTCTCCGCCCTCGGGTTCGTCGCCGCGCGGGCCCGGCACGACTACGTGCGCACCGTGCTGGTGCCCGCCGACGAGGCGGGCCTGGACGTGGTGCGCGGGCTGGTGGCCGAGATGTCCGACGCCGCCCGGGAGCTGATGAAGACCGAGGACGGCGTCGAGCCGGACGAGATCACCTTCGCGCCGTCGGTGGGGATGCGGTTCCGCGGCCAGAGCTTCGACCTCGCGGTGCCCTTCGACACGCTGCCCGGGTCCGCGGAGGACCTGGTGGCCGCCTTCTACGACGCCTATGCCGAGCGCTACTCCTACGCGCGTTCGGGCCATCCCGTCGAGATCGTGAACTGCCGGCTGAGCGCGTTCGGGCCCGCGGCGCCGGTGGCGTTCCCGGCCCCGGACGGCCCGGCGCCCGAGCCGGGGACCACCCGGATCTACGGGCCGGACGGGTGGGCGGAGGCCGCGGTGTGGCACCGCGCGACCCTGCCCGAGGGGGCGCGGATCGAGGGGCCCGCGGTGGTCCGGGAGACGGGGAGCACCACCGTGGTCGGCGCGGGCTGGACGGGCACCGTCGGCGCCCACCGCGACCTGCTCCTCGTTCGGGGGTGATCGCTGTGCCCACCCCCCTGGCGCTGGACGCGCTGATCCTCGAACGGGCCGGGGCCGGCCCGGACCGCCCGCTGTTCGCCTTCCCGCATCCGGTCGGGCTCGTACCGGCCGGGGAGTTCGCGGAACTGGCGGGGCGCGCCGCGGCGTCCCTGGCGGCGCTGGGCGTCGGGCCCGGCGACCGCGTCGCGGTCTGGGCGGAGAACGGGCTGCCCTGGCTGGTGCTGCTGGCCGGCGCCGCCTGGCGCGGCGCCACGCTCGTCACGCTGCATCCGGGATCGGGCGGGAAGGACCTGGCCGACGCCCTGCGGAGGGCCGCGCCGGCCGTGCTGTTCGCCGCGTCCCGGATCAGGGACGTGCCCACGGCCGAGCCGCTGGGCCGGCTGGCGCACCTGCTGCCGGGCACGGACCGGGTGGTGGCGTTCGACCAGGACCGCGGCCGGGACGCGCTGCGCGGCCTGCCCGGCTGGGACGATCCCGCGCCGCCGCCCGCGCTCGACCGGGACGCGCCGCTGAACATCCAGTTCACCTCGGGCTCGACCGGGCCGCCCAAGATGGTCGCCCTGACCTCCGCGAGCCTGGTGCGCAACGCCCGGTGGACGGCGGAGGCGGCGGGGATCGGCGCGGCCGACCGGATCGCCTCGCCGCTGCCGCTGGCGCACGCGGCCGGCCTGGGCAGCGGCGCCGTGCTGGCGCTGGTCACCGGTGCGCTGTGGGCCTCGCCGCGCAGGTTCCGGCCGGACGGGGTGCTGGACCAGATCGTCCGGCACCGGTGCACCGTCCTGCAGGCGGTCCCGACCATGGCCGCCATGCTCGCCGAGCGCGTCGAGGCGGAGCCGGGCCGCTGGGACCTGTCCTCGCTGCGCCTGGGCTTCCTCGGCGGCGCCTTCTGCGGGCCCGATCTGCTCGCGCGTGCCGGGCGGGCGCTGGGCCTGGAGCGGGTGGCCGTGGTGTACGGGCAGACCGAGGCCGGGCCCACCATCAGCCTCGATCCCGATGCCGGGCCGCGGGGGAGGTCCGGCGGGGTGGGCCGTCCCCTGCCCGGAGTGGAGGTCCGGGTCGTGCGGCCCGGGACCGAGACCCCGGTACCCGCGGGCCGGGAGGGTGAACTGCTGGTACGGAGCGGGTCGCTGGCCGCCGGCTACGCCGACGACCCGGCCGCCACCGCCGCGGCGTTCCTCCCCGGCGGCTGGCTGCGCACCGGGGACCGGGCCCGGCTGGAGGACGGCGGCGTGCTGGTCCTCGCCGGCCGCCTCAAGGACCTGATCATCAGGGGCGGCGAGAACGTCGGCCCGGCCGAGGTCGAGGACGCGCTGCTGGAGCGGCCCGAGATCGGCCGGGCCTGCGTCGTGGGGGTGCCCTCGCCGCGCTGGGGCGAGGAGGTCGGAGCCCTGGTCGTCCCGGCCGGGGACGCCGCCGTGGACCCGGCCGCCGTCGCCGCCGGGGTCGCCGCGCGGCTGGCGCGGCACAAGGTGCCGACGCTGATCCGGGTGGTGGGGGAGCTGCCGCTGCTGCCCAACGGCAAGGTCGACGTCCGGGCCGCGCGCGCCCTGCTGGCCGCCGGACCCGCGGCCGGACCCGCCGCCGGACAGGCTGGAGGGACGCCGTGAACCCCGCAGGTTCCTGCTTCCTGGACTCGCTCACCGTCACCAGCTTCTTCGGCAACGACGAGATGCGCGGGATCTTCAACGACCGGGCGCTGCTGCAGTCGTGGCTCGACGTGGAGGCCGCCCTGGCCCGCGGGCAGGCCGACCTGGGCGTCATCCCGCGCCGCGCGGCCGAGGCGATCACCGCCGCCGCCCGGGTGGACCGGCTGGACCTGGGGGCCGTCGCGGCGGGCGCGCAGGACACCGTGCACCCGCTGGTGCCGCTGGTGCGGGCGCTGGTCGAGGCGTGCGAGGGCGACGCGGGACGTCACGTCCACCTCGGTGCCACCACCCAGGACGTGATGGACACCGGGTTCGTGCTGCGGGTGCGGGAAGGGCTGGCCGTCGTCCGGCGGCAGGTCGAGGAGCTGATCCGGCGCCTGCGCAGGCTGGCGCTGCGGTACCGCGACACGGTGATGCCGGCGCGCACCCACGGCCAGCAGGCGCTGCCGACGACGTTCGGGCTGCGCTGCGCGGTGTGGCAGGGCGAGCTCCAGCGGCACCGGGCGCGGCTGGCGGAGCTCGCCCCCCGGCTGCTGGTGACCAGCATGGGCGGCGCGGCGGGGACCATGGCCGGGTACGGGCCGCGGGCGTTCGAGCTGGAACGCGCGGTGGCGGCCGATCTCGGGCTCGGCGTCGCCGACACGCCGTGGCACTCCGCGCCGGACCGGTTCGCCGAATGCCTGCTGGCGCTCGGGATGATCGCGGCCACCGCCGAGAAGCTGGCCCGGGAGGTCTACTTCCTGGGCCGTACCGAGATCGGCGAGGTGTACGAGCCGCAGGGCGGCGGCCAGGTCGGCAGCAGCACGATGCCGCACAAGCGCAACCCGATCCGGTGCGAGGCGGTCATCGCGGCGGCGACCACGCTGCGCGCCCAGGTGCCGGTGGCGTTGCAGGCCATGGTGGCGCAGGACGACCGCGACATGGGCGTCGGGATGACGCTGTGGAAGCTGCTGCCCGAGTGCTTCATCCTCGCGGGCGGCGCGCTGGAACGGCTCCTGGAGGTGTTCGCCGGCCTGGGCGTGAACCCGGCCGGGATGCGGGCCAACCTGGACGTCACCGGCGGTCTCGTGCTGTCGGAGTCGGTGATGCTGCGGCTGGCCTCCCACCTGGGCCGGGAGGAGGCCCACACCCTGGTCCGGCGGATCGTGGCCGAGTGCCTGGAGGAGGGACGGCCGTTCGCCGCCGCGCTGCGCGACGACCCGCAGGTCACGGCGGCGCTGACGCCCGGCGAAATCGACGGCCTGCTGGATCCGCCGTCCTACGTCGGGCACGCGGCGGCCCTGGTCGACCGCGCCCTGCTCAACTCGGAGGCCACATGAACGAGGGCCACATGAACGAGGGCCACATGAACGAGGGCCACATGAACGAGGGCCACATGAACGAGGGCCACATGAACGAGGGGAACGACATGACCGGCGCCATGGACGGACCGGTGACGCTGCGCGTTGACGGCCGGCTGGCCACCGTCACCCTGAACCGTCCCGCCCGCCGCAACTCCTTCGACCTGGCGATGCTGGCCCGGTTCGAGGACGTCCTGCACCGGCTCGGCCGCGAGCCGGGGGTGGAGGTGGTCGTCCTCACCGGGGCGGGCACCGCGTTCTGCGCCGGGACCGACCTGGACGAGCTGGCCACGCTGGACCCGGCGACCACGATGGACGTGCAGCGCCGCACGTCCGAGCTGGTGGAGCGCTGGTACCGCCTGGAGCAGACGACCGTGACGGCGTTCAACGGGCCGGCGATCGGGTCCGGGGCGGTGCTGGGGCTGGCCGCCGACCTGCGCGTGGCCGCGGAGACGTGCTTCCTCACCTTCCCGGAGGTGGGGTTCGGCATCCCGCTCACCTGGAGCGGGATGGCGATCCTGGCCGATCTGGCCGGTGCCGACCGGGCCAAGCGCTGGGTGATGCTGGGTGAGCGGATCGGCCCCGAGGCGATGCTCCGGCACGAGCTGGTGACGCGCGTCGTCCCGCCGGGCGAGGAGCTGGCGCGGGCGGCCGAGGAGCTGGCCGGGCGGCTGCTGGCCGACCCGCCGCTCGGCCGGTCCATGACCAAGCGCGCCGCGCGGGTGGCGGGCCCGCGGTTCGAGGCGGTCGCCGCCGACTCCTACATGGGGGCGCTGAGCGTGGCGCTGCGGCCGGAGGGCGCCTACCGGAAGGCGCGCGGATGAGGGTCTACCAGGCGATCGCCGACGAGCTGGTCGCGCAGGGCGTGGACACCGTGTTCGGTCTCATGGGGGACGCGAACATGTACCTGGTCGCGGACCTGGTCGAGCGGCACGGCGTGCGCTTCGTCGCGGCGCGCGGCGAGAACGCCGCCGTGATGATGGCCGACGGGTACGCGCGGGCGGCGGGACGGTGCGGTGTCGCCACGGTCACGCAGGGGCCGGGGCTGGCCTCGGCGGGCAACGCCCTGACGATCGCGGCCCAGGCCCGTACCCCGCTGGTGCTGCTGGCCGGTGACACCCCGGCCGGTGATCCGCTGCACGTCCAGAACTTCGAGCAGCTGCCGTTCGCGCTGGCCACCGCGGGCCGGTTCGTGCCGGTGCGCTCGCCGGGCACGGCCCGCCGGGACACCGCCGCCGCGTTCCGCGCGGCCCGCGAGGCGCCGGGCCCGGTGGTGCTGAACGCGCCGATGGACCTTCAGGACGCCGAGGCCGATCCCGGTGAGGTCGTCCCGCGTGCCGTTCTCGCGGCGGGCGGGCGCCGGAGCGGGCCGGAGCCCGCGCCGGAGGCGGTGGAGGCGCTGGCGGCGCTGCTGCGGGAGGCGCGGCGGCCGGTCCTGCTGGCCGGTCGAGGGGCCGAGGGGGCCCGGGACGAGCTGGTGGCCCTGGCCGACCGGTGCGGTGCGGTGCTGGCCACGACCCTGATGGCGGCGGGCCTGTTCGCCGGGCATCCCTACGCGCTGGGGGTGGCGGGCGGCCTGGCGCGCCCGCTGACCCGGGAGGTGCTGGGGGAGGCCGACCTGGTGATCGCGTTCGGGGCCGGGCTGAACCGGTGGACGGCCGATCACGGCGCGCTGTTCCCGGCGGCCACGGTGGCCTGCGTGGACGCCGATCCGGCGGCGATCGGGGCGCGCTGGCCGGTCGACGCCGGCGTGGTGGGCGACGCGGCGCGGACGGCCGGGGCGCTGGCCGGGGCGTCGTCCCCCGAGCCGCGGCCGGAGTGGCGGACGCCCGGCCTGGCCGGGCGGATCGCGGCCGCGGACCCGTTCGCCGGCGTGTCCGAGGTCCGGGAGGAGGGGCGCGTCGATCCGCGGACGTTCATGCGGGTCTGCGCGCGGCGGCTGCCCCGCGACCGGACGACGGTGGTGGGGGTCGGTCACTTCGGGGGCTGGCCGAACCTCTTCCTGGACTCGGTGGCGACCGACCGCGCGCTGCTCGCGCCCTGGGAGTTCGGCAGCATCGGGGTGGGGACGGCGTTCGGCGTCGGCGCGGCGGCCGGCCGGCCGGACCGTCCCGTGGTGGTCTTCGAGGGCGACGGCAGCCTGCTCACCTCGCTGGGCGAGCTGGACACCCTCGCCCGTACCGGGCTGCCCGTGCTGGTGGTGGTGCTCGACGACGCGGCGTACGGCGCCGAGGTCCGCAAGCTCGCCCCGCGCGGGGCGGACCCGGGGCTGGCCCGGTTCCCGCCGCGCGATCTGGCGGCGGTGGCCCGCGCCCTCGGCGTCCCCGCCCGCGTGGCCGGGGACGCCGAGGCGGCGGAGGCGGCCTTCGACGCGTTACTGCCGCTGCGCGGGCCGGCGCTGCTCCAGGTCAGGGTGGCGCGCGGGCCTGTCCAGGACCGGTTCTGACCGGTCCCGGCGCCGGGTCAGGTCCCCCAGACCTCGCCCGCGCCGTGGCCGATCCGCCGGGACAGCTCGTCGGCGGCCCGGACCGCCGCCTCGGCCAGCTCGGTCATCCGCGCCTGGTCGAGCCGGAAGATCGGCCCGGACACGCTGATCGAGGCGGTCACGGCGCCCAGGCGGTCGCGTACCGGCGCGGCCACGACCCGCAGGCCCTCCTCGCTCTCCTCGTCGTTGCCGGCCCAGCCGCGCGCGCGGACCTCGGCGAACCGTTCGAGAAAGGTGTCGATGTCGGTGATGGTCCTGGGGGTGAGCGCGGTCCAGGGCGCGTCGGCGAGCAGCGCGCGGATCTGGTCGTCGTCGTGGTCCAGGAGGAGGGCCTTCCCGGCCGCGCTGCACCACAGCGGGATCCGCCGGCCCAGCCGGGAGACGAGCTGGACGTTGCGGGTGCCCTGGACGACGTCGATGGAGATGGCGTCCAGGCCCTCGCGGACGGCCAGGTTGACCGACTCGCCCTCGACCTGGGCCAGGTCGCGCAGCAGGGGCCGGGCGACGGCGGGCAGGTCGAGCCCGGCCAGGAAGCGGGCGCCCAGGTCGAAGACCGTGACGCCCAGCCGGTACATGCCGGTCTCCTCGTTGCGCTGCAGGAACCCGGCGTCGGTCAGGGCGCGGAACAGCCGGCTGGCGGTGGACTTGTGCAGGCCCAGCTCCCGGCTGACGTCGCTGACCTTGCGTTCGGGGTTGTCGGCCGGGAACGCCAGCAGGATCTTCAGGGCACGGTCGAGGGCCTGGGTGCCCGACTCCCGGCCGGTCTCGCCCTGGGGGCGTTCGCCGACGTCATCGGCGGTGTTCGTCATCTTGCCTTCTCCTCCTCGGGGCTGCTAGGTTTCATAATATAGAGCTAGACCCACATAGTGAAACACCTTTGAATCTCTGAATCTCTGAACCTCCGAGTCCCTGACTCTCAGAGTGCGACTCCCGCGGCCCGATGGCCGACTCGGTCCCCCGTACGAGGGGACGACGGCGCGCCGCCACGAAGCCCGACCTGCGAGGTCCACGCATGACGTTGAATCCGATCCATCTGGAGATCATGACCGAGGGTCTGGTCTCGATCGTCCGGGAGATGCGGCAGACGATCTTCCGTACCGCGCACTCCCCGGTGATCGCCGACGCCCAGGACTTCTCCTGCGCGCTGTTCGGCCCCGGTGGCGAGATGGTCGCGCAGGGCCGGGACATGCCCGGCCACGTCGTGGCCATGCCCGCCTCGGTCGCCGAGATCTTCGCCGACCACCGGGACGCGATGCGCCCCGGCGACGTGTACATCGTCAACGACCCCTACCGGGGCGGCAGCCACCTCAACGACGTCACCCTGATCAGCCCCGTCTTCCTCGACGGCGAGCTGTTCCTGTTCCCCTGCGTGCGCATGCACTGGGCCGACATCGGCGGGATGACCCCCGGCAGCGTGTCCGGCAAGGCCACCGAGATCCTCCAGGAGGGGCTGCGGGTGCCGCCCATCCGGCTCATGGAGGCCGGCGTCGAGAACCACGCCGCGTTCGCCCTGCTCTTCGCCAACGTCCGGATGCCCGACGAGCGCCGCGGCGACCTGGAGTCGTGCATCGCCGCCTGCCGCACCGCCGAGCGCCGGCTGCGGGAGCTGGCCGGCCGGCACGGCGCCGGACCCATCATGGACTGCGTCGCCGCCAACATGGACCGTACCGAGCGGCGGCTGCGCGACCGGATCGCCGAACTGCCCGACGGGACCTACCGGTACGAGGACTACCTCGACCTCTACACCGGCGGCGAGTACGACGCTGCGCTGGTCCGCTGCTCCCTCACCGTGCGCGGCGACCAGATCATCGCCGACTTCCGCGGGTCCTCCCCCCAGGTCGCCGCCGTCGTCAACTCCTCGCTGGCCATGACCACGGCCGGGGTCTTCATCGCCGTGAAGTCCGCGCTGGACCCCGGCGGCATGGTCAACCACGGCGCCTTCCGCCCCCTCACCGTGCACACCGACCCGGGGAGCGTGGTCCACGTGACCTACCCGGCGCCGGCCAACGCCCACAGCGAGGTCCGCAAGAGGGTGATCTCGGCGGTCATGGCGGCGCTCAGCCAGGTCGCGCCGGACCTCGTCGCAGCCGACCAGTTCGGGACCACGTTCCAGAACCTGATCGGCGGGGTGGACGCCGCCACCGGGCGGCCCTACCTGTACTACGACTACCCGGCCGGCGGCAACGGCGGCTACCTGGAGTCCGACGGCCCCAGCGCGATGAACCCCGTCGACCTCGGCGACATCTCCACCATCCAGTCGGTCGAACGGCTGGAGGCCGAGATCCCCATCCTCGTCGAGAGCTGCGAGCTGCGCGAGGGGTCCGGCGGCGAGGGCCTGCGCCGCGGCGGCCTCGGCGCGCGCCGCGCGACCCGGCTGCTGGCCTCCTCCGGCGCGTACTCGGTGCAGACCGACCGGACCACCGTGCCCCCCTATGGCCTGTCCCTCGGCGGCCCCGGCGCCCCCACCGGCACCCACGTGCTCAGCGGCGGCGAACGCCTGGACTTCGACACCCCGGGCAAGGTCTCGGGCCACCACCTCGGCCGCGGCGACGTGCTGGTCATGGAGTCGGCGGGCGGCGGCGGATGGGGCGACCCGCTGGAGCGCGACCCCGCCCGCGTCGCCGACGACGTGGCCCAGGGATACGTCGGCGCGGACACGGCCCGCACCCGCTACGGCGTCGTCCTGGACGCCACGGGGACCGCCGACCCGGACGCGACCCGCGAGCTGCGCGAGCGGCTCCGCCGCGAACGCGGCCACCTGCGCGTCACCGCCACCGGCCGCCCGCCCTTCACCGGGCGGCGCGGCTCCCGGCGCCTGGTCTACCTCGCCCCTGACACGGACCTGCCGGAGGGCTCGCTGATCGAGCTGCACGGACGGTGCCCGGCGCCGCTGCGCGCCTGGGTCGCCCACGATCCCGCCCTGGCCCCCGGCCAGGCCGCGGTCGGCGCCGACGCGCTGGAGATCCTCGGCATCGCCGAGGGCGGGCGGTGCTACCCGCGCGTCCTCACCCGGCCCGGCGGCGGCCCGGCCGCGCAGCGGGGAGGCCGGCGATGAGCAGGGTCTTCCACGTGCCGCCGGTCCCGGGCGAGGGCAGGAGGGCCGTGCCGCACGCGCGGTCCGCGGCGTACTCGCGCTCCGGAGAGCCCGCGCGTTCCGGGGAGCACGCGGGGCAGGCGCCCGGCGGCGGACCGGCCCGTACCGGGATCGTGGCCGGCTACCTGAGCCCGCACCCGCCGCACCTGGTGTACGCGGAGAACCCGCCGCAGAACGAGCCGCGCTCCCAGGGCGGCTGGGAGGTGCTGCGCTGGGCGTACGAGCGGCTGCGGCACCGGATCAGGCACGTGCACCGGCCGGACGTGCTGATCGTGCACGCGCCGCACTGGATCACCATGGTCGGCCACCACGTGAACTGCGTGCCCAACCCCAAGGGCGTGTCGGTCGAACCGATCTTCCCGCACCTGTTCCGTTACCACTACGACTTCCGGACCGACGTGCCCCTGGCCGAGGCGATCGCCGACGAGGCCGGCGCGCTGGGCCTGGTGACCAGCAAGCTGCGCGAACCGGGCGTCCGCGTCGACTACGCCACCATCGGCGCGCTGCACATGGTCAACCCGGAGTGGGACATCCCGGTCGTCTCGCTGTCGGCCAACAACAACCCCTACTTCTACTCCGAGGCGTCGCTGGGCGAGATGGAGGTCCTGGGCGAGGCCACCCGGCGCGCGATCGAACGCACCGGCAGGCGCGCCGTGCTGCTGGCCTCCAACTCGCTGTCGCACCTGCACTGGCACGAGGAACCGCCGGTGCCCGAGGACATGGAACGCGAGCACCCCTACAACGACCACCAGTACCGCTGGGACATGAAGCTGCTGGAGGCCGTCCGGCGCGGGCCGACCGCCCCGCTCCGCGAACTGATCTCCGAGCACATCGAGGCCACCGCGTCCGAGACCAAGGCCGGCAGCCTCACCTGGATGCTCGCCGCGATGGGCTGGCCGCCCGTGGCCGGGGACGTCCTCGGCTACGGGACGATCATCGGCACCGGCAACGCGGTCGTGGAGTGGACGCCGAACGGGGACCGCGAGGGGGACCACCATGGCTGACCCGGCCGCCGACGCCGCCGTGCTGGTGCCCGGCATGCCGCACCTGCTGGCCGAGGAGCCCGCGCCGGCCTGGGCGGAACTGGCCGGCGCCGTACGGGAGGCCGGCGCCCGCCTGCGCGCGCTGAGGCCCGACGTCGTGCTGCTCCTGTCCACCCAGTGGTTCACCGTCCTGGGGCACCAGTTCCAGTGCGACCCCAATCCCCGGGGGCGGCACGTGGACGAGAACTGGTACGCCTACGACTACGGGCGGCTGGACTACGACCTGCGCTTCGACGTCGAGTTCACCGAACGCTGGGCCGCGGCGGTCGACGCCCGCGGCATGCAGGCCCGCCGTACCCGCTACGAGGGCTTCCCGATCGACACCGGCCTGATCGTGACCTCGCGGCTGCTGGACCCGGACCGCACGCTGCGCTTCGCCCAGGTGTCGTGCAACCTCTACGCCGGCGCGGACACGCTCGCCGAGGTCGGCGCGGCGGGGGCCGCGGCGGCCGCGGACGCAGGCGTGCGCGCCGCGGTGGTCGTGGTGTCCGGGCTGTCCTCGGGGCTGATCCAGGAGTGGATCGCACCGGGGGAGGACCGCGTCGCCGACCCCGCCCACGACCGGTGGAACACCCGGATGCTGGGGCTGCTCACCGAGGGGCGGATGGACGAGGCGCTGGCCGCCCGCGAGGACTTCGCCCGGCAGGCCCAGGCCGACAGCCAGTTCCGCGCCCTGGCCTTCCTGGCCGGGACCGGCGCCGCGCGGGGCCGTGCCGACCTGCACGCCTACGGGCCGCTCTGGGGCACCGGCGGAGCCGTCCTGTCCTGGAACCTGCCCGCCGCCTGACCCGGCCGGCCCGTACCCCACCGCAGACCGCAGAGACCGAGCCACCAGACCCGAAAACCATCGAGACCCGTAAGGAGCACCCATGCGCAACGTCGCAGCGGGATTCATCGAAGCCGAGGGCTTCGTCCCGATCTTCGACGCCGTCGACGCCATGGTCAAGGCCACCGAGATCGAGGTGACCGGCGTCGTCCGGCTGGGCGGCGGCATCGTCGCCGTCGCCGTGCGCGGCGACCTGGCCACCGTGGAGGAGGCCGTCGACCTGGGCGAGGAGGTCGCCCGCGCCAAGACCGGCCGCACCGTCAAGTCCATCGTGTTCGCCAGCCCGTGCGACGCGGTCCAGGCGCTCAACGCCGACCCGCGCCTGCTGGGCAACTAGCCAAGGAGAGTCCCGATGTCCTCAGAGAACGCGATCGGCATCGTCGAGACCCGCGGCGTGGTCGCACTGTCCGCGGGCGTGGAGGCGATGATCAAGACCGCGGACGTGCGGTGCGTCGCGATCGAGCGGGTGACCAGCGGCTACCTGGCCGCGGCGGTGCGGGGCAGCCTGGCCGCCGTGCGGCAGGCCGTGGCCGCCGGCGAGGCCGCCATCCGCCAGCAGGGGGAACTGCGCAGCTCGCAGGTCTACCCCAAGCCCGACCCCGCCACCGCGGCCCTCCTGGACGCGCCCGAGGCGGCCCGCATCCGCGAGGTCATGGCCGCCCTGAGAGGGGACGGCTGATGCTGCTGGCCGAAGTGGTCGGCAAGGTCTGGGCCGACCGGATCCTGCCGCCGCTGCGCGGCCGGCGGCTGGTCCTGGTGCGGGAACGGCCGGACGGCCCCGAACGCGTCGCCGTCGACCTGCTGGACGTCGGCATCGGCAGCCTCGTCCTGGTCACCACCGACGAGGCCGCGGCGGCGGCCACCGGCGAGGCGACCTGCGACGCCGCCGTGGTGGGGCTCATGGCCGCCCCCTCCCGCGACGACGGGCTCGTCCGCCCCGACTGACCGCCGGTGACGACCAACGGCGCGCCGGGCGCGCCGCGACCAGAAAGCTGTGTTCCATGACCTCCATGCTGACCGGGCCGGCGCTGAGCCCGGACCTGATGGCCGGACGCCCGGCCGGCGGGCCGGGCCGGCTGCGCAACTACGTGGGCGGCCGGTTCCTGGACGACGGTCCCGCGTTCGACAAGGCCAGCCCGGTGACCGGTGAGGTGATCTGGCGGGTGCCCGAGGCCGGCGCCGGCACGGTCGACGCCGCCGTCGGGGCCGCCCGCGCCGCGCTCCGCGGCCCCTGGGGGCGGATGGGCGAGCAGGAGCGGGCCGGCGTGCTGCGCCGGATCGCCGACGAGCTCGAACGGCGCTTCGACGACCTGGTCCTGGCCGAGGTCGCCGACACCGGAAAGCCCGTCACCCAGGCGCGGACGCTGGACATCCCGCGGGGCGCCGGCAACTTCCGCGCCTTCGCCGACCTGATCGCCGCCGCCCCCGCCGAGTCGTTCACCACCGTGACCCCCGGCGGCGGCCGGGCCCTGAACTACGCGCTCCGCAAGCCGGTCGGTGTGGTCGCGGTGATCGTCCCGTGGAACCTGCCGCTCCTCCTGCTCACCTGGAAGGTCGCCCCGGCGCTGGCCTGCGGCAACGCCGTCGTGGTCAAGCCCTCGGAGGAGACCCCGGCCAGCGCCACGGTGCTGGCCGAGGTGATGGCCGCCGCGGGCGTCCCGGACGGAGTCTTCAACCTCGTCCACGGGTTTGGCCCGGGATCGGCGGGCGAGTTCCTCACCCGGCACCCGGACGTCGACGCGATCACCTTCACCGGGGAGTCGGCGACCGGCGCGTCGATCATGCGGGCGGCGGCGGACGGCGTCAAGGCGGTCTCGTTCGAGCTGGGCGGCAAGAACGCCGGGCTGGTGTTCGCCGACGCCGACCTGGACGCGGCCGTGGCCGGGTCGGCCCGCTCGTCGTTCACCAACGGCGGGCAGGTCTGCCTGTGCACCGAGCGCCTGTACGTGCAGCGGCCGGTCTACGAGGAGTTCGTGGAGCGGCTCGCCGCCCGCGCCCGCGCGCCGCGGTTCGGATGGCCGGGCGACGAGGGCACCGCGATGATGCCGATGATCTCCGCCGGGCATCGCGACAAGGTCCTCGGCCACTACCGGCTGGCCCGCGACGAGGGGGCCACGGTGGTCGCCGGAGGCGGGGTGCCCGCCTTCGGGGACGCGCGCGACGGAGGCGCCTACGTGGAACCCACGGTGCTGACCGGGCTGCCGGCCGGGGCCAGGACCAACCGCGAGGAGATCTTCGGGCCGGTCTGCCACGTCGCCCCCTTCGACACCGAGGAGGAGGCGTTCGCGCTGGCCAACGACAGCGACTACGGGCTGGCCGCCACGGTGTGGACCCGGGACGTCAAGCGCGCGCACCGGGCGGGAGCCGCGCTGGACACCGGGATCGTGTGGGTCAACACCTGGTTCGTCCGCGACCTGCGCACGCCGTTCGGCGGGCTCAAGGCGTCTGGGGTCGGACGCGAGGGCGGCGCGCACTCCCTGGCCTTCTACTCGGAGCTGACCAACGTCTGCCTGGACCTCTCGGACGACCCCGGCGAGGACGGCCACGGCACCGGAGGGGAGGCGTGATGACGCTCGCCGAACTGGCCGAACGGCTCGACCGGGCCGCGCTGACCGCCGCGGCCGTCGCCCAGCCCGCGGACCTGGAGGTGGGGGACGCCTACCTGGTGCAGGGCCTGTCGATCGACCGCCGCCGGCGGCGCGGCGAGCGGGTCGTCGGCATCAAGATGGGCTTCACCAGCCGCGAGAAGATGCGCCAGATGGGCATCGAGGAGACGATCTGGGGCCGGCTCACCGACGCGATGCGGATCCCGTCCGGCGGGACGCTGCCGATGGCCCGCCACATCCACCCGCGGGCCGAACCGGAGATCGCGTTCCTCCTGGGCCGGGCCCCGGACCCGGACGAGCCCGCCGCCTCCCTCGCGTCCGCCGTCGAGGCCGTCGCCCCGGCCATCGAGATCATCGACTCCCGCTACGAGGACTTCCGCTTCGACCTGGCCGGCGTCATCGCCGACAACGCGTCCTCGGCCGCCTTCGTCCTGGGGGAGTGGCGGCCGTTCAGCACCGGCCTGGCGATCGCCGGCCTGGACGTCGCGCTGGAGCTGGACGGGCGGGTGGCCGAGTCGGGGTCCACCGCCGCGATCCTGGGCGACCCGCTGCTCGCGCTGGCGGCGGGTGTACGCCTCGCCGCCCGGTACGGGCACCCGCTCACGGCCGGTGACGTAGTGCTGGCGGGGGCCGCCACCGCCGCGGTGCCGCTGCGGGAGGGCGTGCGGGTCACGGCCCGGGTCGAGGCCCTCGGCCCGGTCTCGTTCCGCGCCGTCGCCGGGGACGGGTCGTGACGCGCCCCGCCCCCGGGCTGATCCCGGGCAAGGCCACTCCGCGCGGGCGCTTCCCCCACGTGCGGGTGGCGGGCGGGCTGGTGTTCGTCTCCGGTACCAGCAGCCGCCGTCCCGACAACACGATCGAGGGCGCCGCCGCCGACGCCATGGGCACGGCGACGCTCGACATCCGGGCGCAGACGCGTGCCGTCATCACCAACGTCCGCGACATCCTGCGCGCGGCCGGGGCCGACCTGCCGGACCTGGTCCAGGTGACCACCTACCTGGTCAACATGAACGATTTCGGCGGCTACAACGAGGTGTACGGCGAATACTTCGACGAGCGGGGCCCCACCCGCACCACCGTCGCCGTCCACCAACTGCCCCACCCGCATCTCCTCCTGGAAATGCAGGCCATCGCGGTTCTGCCGGACCCGGCGGAACAGGCCGGCCGGCGCGGTGCGGCCTTCCCCTAGGACGACTCCCTCCGCGGCCTTTCCGGTATTGCGACGTTGATTCTGCGCACATTGCATTTGACGTTCGCTGTATGACGAGGATGGCAGCGCATCGCGGGCGTACGGCCCGGGATGTTCGGGATTATTCCGGCTGGAAGGAGGAGCTGGACAGTCGCCTCTTACCGTGCGGTCAGTTTGCTTTACTCATCGTGTTGACGCCCATGGTCGCTGTGATATTCATGGAGTGCGCGGCGCCGTGGATTCGAAATGGGAACGTGGGCCATCTCATTTCTAATTCCCGGGCGCGTGGCGGGCGGCGATGATTCATCGCCCGCCGCGAATGGACATGCCGCCCGGACGTGTTCCGGTTCCCCCCGGGCCGGAGCGGCGCCGCGCGACGTCGGGCGGCCGGCCTCGTGGAGCGGGAGGCCGGCCCCATGCAGGCACGATGAAGGAGGCACCATGGTGGACGCGATCATCGAGCGCAGGGCGGAGCACTGGTTCGGCCTGGTGGACGTCGACGGGGACGGCGCGATCGAGCACGCCGACCTGCAGGCGCTCGCGAGGCGGATCGCCGAGCGCCTCGGCAACGACATGTCCTCGGCGCAGGGCCGGCAGATCAAGCGGGCCTACGAGCGGGCCTGGGAGACCATCGCCGAGGCCCTGGACGCCGACCACGACCAGCGGATCAGCCGCGCGGAGTTCGTCTCCTTCATCGAGGGGCACGCGGCCGGCGAGGCCGCCGACACGCTGCTGCGCCCCATCGCCGAGGCCGAGTTCGCCGCCGCCGACACCGACGGCGACGGCCTGCTGTCCCGCGCCGACTACATCAAGCTGCTGAAGGCGTCGGGCCTGTCGGCCGAGGACGCCGAGCACGGCGCGGCCAACGTCGACCTCGACGGCGACGGGCGGATCGACGTGGAGGAGTACGTGCGGATGTGCCGCGACTACTTCGCCGCCGGCGGCGCCCGTCCCGGAGCGGGCGAGGTGTTCGGGGCCGCCCTCTGACGCGCGGGCCGCGGTGAACGAGACGGCACGGGCCCGGCCGCCGTCCCCGGCGGCGGCCGGGCCCGTCACCGGTGCCCCAGAAAAGGGAGAGGCTCGAATGCGCGCCGAAGGCTGCCCGGTCGGATTTCCCTTCGGAGAACCCCGGGAATTGTCCGTGCACCCGCGTTACGCGGAGGCCAGGGCGGACGGACGTCTGCTGAAAGTGAGACCCCCTTATGGCGGGGAGGCGTGGCTGGCCACCCGGCACGCGCATATCCGGGCCATTCTGGCCGACCCCCGGTTCACCCGTTTCCCGCCCGAGGGGTGCGACGAGGCCAGGCTGACCCGGACGGTGATCCGCGACCCCATCGCCGGGCGGGACAGGGACGAGCACACCCGCATCCGCCGGTTCCTCGCCCACGTCCTGAGCTTCAACGCCGTCCGGCTGAGGAGGCTCCGCGAGAACGTCCGCGCCCATGCCGAGGCGCAGGCCGCCCAGGTCCTCCGGCAGGGGCCCGGCACCGACCTGTGCGGCGCGTACGCCGAGCCCGTCAGCCTGCTGTCGTGCTACGACGTCTTCGGGATCTCGATCGCGCGGCAGGAGACGTTCGCGCGCTGGTTCGAGGGCTTCGCCGACCCGGGCATGGACGCCGCCGAGATCGCCGGGCGCCGCGACGAGGTGCTGCGGTACCTCGGCGAGGAGGTGGAGGCGCGGCGCCGCGCGCCCCGCGACGACGTCCTCACCCACGTGGCCGAGGCCATCGACGCCGCCGTGCTCGGCGAGGACCTGCTCTACGAGATCCTGCTCGAGCTCATCCTCGTCTGCGACAACGTGGCCATCGAGTTCATGGGCGTCCTCTACCTCGTGCTCGCCGACGCCGCGACGACGGCCGCCGTCCGCCGCGACCCGGGGGTGCTGCCGCGCGTGGTGGAGGAGTGCCTGCGCCTGGTCCCCTTCCCCTCCGAGGTCCCGTTCGCCCGGCACGCCGCCGCGGACGTGGTCGTCGGCGACACCCCCGTCCGCGCCGGCGACCAGGTGCTGCTGGCGTACGCGTCGGGCAACCGGGACGCCGAGGTGTTCGCCGACCCCGACGCGATCAGGCTCGACCGCCCGGCCGTCCCGCACCTGTCGTTCGGCCACGGCCCCGCCCACTGCCTGGGGGCGCCGCTGGTCCGCGTGATCATGCGGGTGGCGCTCGGCGTCCTGCTGGAGCGGATCCCCGCGATCGGGCTCGCGGTCCCCCCGGAACGGATCGCCTGGCGCTCCGACCTGCTGCTGCGCCGCCCCGAGAGCCTGCCCGTCACCTGGTGATCCGGAAACCCGGCGCCCCCGGCGCCGAGCACGACCGCGACGACGAGGGGAGCCGACCATGACGACCGGCGACGAGACCGCCGTACGGCCCGCCACGGCGGACATCGGCCGCTCCTACGAGGACATGGCCGGCCTGACCGAGACCATCGGCGGGCCGGACCTGCACTACGGCTACTGGGACGGCCCGCGGGACCCGGCGGCGGTCCCGGCCGCGACCCGGCGGCTGACCGACCTGGTGGTCGGGCGGCTGCGCGCCGCGCCCGGCGACCTCGTCCTGGACGCCGGCTGCGGCAACGGCCTGGCCGCGGTCCGGATCGCCGAGACCACCGGCGCCCGGGTGGTCGCGGTGGACGTCAACCCCGCCGCCCTGGAGCGGGGGCTGCGGCACGCGTGCGAGCACGGCGTGGAGGGCCTGGTCGAGTTCCGCCGGGCGGACGCGCTGGCGCTCCCGTACGGCCACGGGACCTTCGACGCGGTGCTGGCCTTCGAGATCACCCCGCACTTCGAGCTGCGCCCCCTGCTGGGCGAGCTGACCCGGGTCCTCAGGACGGGCGGCCGCCTGGTCCTGGAGTCGCCCTGCCTGCTGGAGCCCGTCGGCGACCCCGAGGCCGCCGCGCGCGTCCGCGCCTACCTCGACATGTTCGCGGCCGGGCACATGCACACCGCCCGGGAGCACCTGGAGTCGTTCCACGACGCCGGCCTGCGCCTGCTGGAATACCTGGACCTCAGCGAGCACACCGCGCCGTTCTTCCCCCGGATGCTCCGCCGCCTCGAACGGCGCCGCGCGGAGCTGGTGACCCGGTACGGCTCCGCGGCGGTCGAGCGCGAGCGGCGCACCATCGCCGGCTGGGCCCGCGTCCCCGGCTCGGGGAGCGTGCTGCTGGCCGGGGCGGCGCCGGACGCGAAGCGGCCTCCCGACGCCCGGGAGTGACTTCACGGTCCCGACAGCGTCCCCGGTCCCTCGTCCCCCGTCCCCCGTACCGCCCGTACCGCCGGTACCGCATTCCCCGCACCACCCGCGGCATCGCATCGCCCGCGCCGCATCGCCCGGGCGCGTTCACCGCTGCCCGCTTCCTCCCGGAGACTTCATGAGCAGAACCATCCGACACCCCGCGGCCCTCGGCGACCCCGCCGTTCCCCTCCCGGCCACGGCCGGGGACGCCTACGGCCACCTCGCCCCGCTGATCTCGCGCTACTGGGGCCCCGACATGCACTACGGGCTGTGGGACGGCCCGGACGACGACGCGCCCTTTCCCGTCGCCACCGAACGCCTGACCGCCATGGTGATCGAACGGCTCGGGGTCACCCGCGCCGACCGCGTCCTGGACGTGGGCTGCGGGAACGGCCGCCCGGCCGCCGAGATCGCCCGCCGGTACGAGGCGCGGGTGGTGGGCGTCGACATCGACCCGGCCGCGCTCGCCCGCGCCCGCGAGCACGCCCACGCGCGGGGCGTCGGCCACCGCGTGATGTTCCTGGCCTGCGGCGGCCCCGCGGTGCCGTTCGCCGACGGCGCCTTCCAGGCGGCGCTGGCCTTCGAGAGCACGCCCCATTTCGACCTCGGGCCGCTGTTCGCCGAGCTGTCCCGGGTCCTGGCCCCGGGCGGGCGGCTGGTGGTCGAGACGCCCTGCCTGGCCGGGCGGGGCCGCCCCGATCCGGCGGTGGACGCCTACCTGCGCATGCTGGGCGGGCGGTCGCTGGAGACGGTCGAGACCCACCGGCGGCACGCCCGCCGGCACGGGCTCTCCCTGGTCGACGCGGAGGACATCACCGGCCGGGTCGCGCCGTCGTTCCACCGGCTGGCCGCCGTGCTGCGCGCGCACCGCGACGAGCTCGCCGGGCGGTACGGCCCCGGCCGCGCCGACGCGCTGCTCGGGATCTTCGACGCCTGGGCCGCCGCGCGGGGCGTCCAGGCGTCGATCATGACGTTCGCCAAGACCGGGGGCGGGCACGCCTGCCGGCCCGGCGCCCGGGGAGGCGGCCGTGGCTGACGTCGCCGTCCTGGGAACGGGCCGGATGGGCGCGCACGTCGTCCGCGCCCTGCGCCAGGCGGGGCTGAGCGTCGCGGTGTGGAACCGCACCGCCGGACGCGCCGCCGCGCTGGAGTGCGCACAGGTCACCGCGCACCCGACCGCCGCCGGCGCGGTACGGGCGGCGCCGGTGGTGCTGACCTGCCTGCTCGACTACGCCGCCACCCGGCGGGTCCTCGACACGGCCGCGGAGGAGCTGCCCGGCCGGCTCCTGGTGCAGACGAGCTGCGGGCTGCCGGAGGAGGCCGAGGCCGCCGGGGCCCGCGCCGAGGCGATGGGAGCGCGGTACCTGGAGGCGGTCCTGCTGTGCTACCCCCCGGAGCTGGGCACCTCCCGCGCGCACGTCCCGTACGCCGGGCCCCGGCGGCTGTACGACGACGCGGCGGCCGTCACCGGCGCGCTGGGCGGCGGCGTGCACCTGGGCGAGGACCTGCGGCTGGTCAACGCCTACTACGCGGCGGGCTGCGCCTTCTACTACGCGGTGGTCGGCGGCGCGCTCGCCGCGGCAGGGCTGGGCGCCGCCACGGGGCTGGGGCCCGAGCCGCTGGAACGGGCCCTGGCCGGGCGGCTCGGGAGCCTCGCCGAGACCGTCCGCGAATGCCTCGCGCGCGTCTCCGCGCGTTCGTACGCGGTCGGCCACACCTCGCTGCGCGTCCATCACGAGGCCCTGGGGCAGCTGGCCGACCTGGCCGGACGCTGCGGCGTGGACGGCGGGTTCCTGGAGGCCCTGCACGGCCGCGTCGGCGAGGCCATCGCCCTGGGACACGACGGCGACCACATCTCCGTCCTCGCCGAGCGGCCGGGCGGCCGGGGAGAGGGCCGGTGACCGGGCAGGCGCCCCACGGCACCGCCTACGCGCTCTTCGAGGAGCAGGCACGCCGCCGCCCCGGCGCCCTGGCGCTGGACGGGGACGGCGCCCGGCTCCGTTACGCCGAGGTCGCCGAGCGCGCCGAACGGTACGCGGCGCTGCTGCGCGCCCACGGCGCCGGGCCCGAGACCGTGGTCGGGGTGGATCTGCGCGACCGGCTCGACACCGTCCTCTGCGTCCTGGGCGTCTGGCGGGCCGGGGCGGCCTTCGTGGCGGCGGGCCCCCGGCTGCCGCCGCGGCGCCGGGAACTCGTCCTGCGCGAGACCGCGGCGCCCATCGTCGTGACCGACGATCCGGCCGCGCTGAACGGCTCCGCCGCGCTGAACGGCTCCGCCGCCACGCTCCTGCCACCCGTCCCCGCGCGCCTCCCCGCCCGCCCGGCCCCGGACGTTCCGCGTCCGCCGGAGCGCCCGCCCGCGATACCCGCGTCGGGCGGCGACCTCGCCTACGTCTGCTACACCTCCGGCTCCACCGGCCTCCCCAAGGGCGCCCTGATCGAGCAGGCCGGGGTCGTCAACCTCACGCTCGGGCTGCGCGAGGTGTTCGGCGACATGAGCGGGGCCCGGGTCCTGCAGTTCGCGCCGCTCACCTTCGACGTCTGGATCTGGGAGCTGGCGATCAGCCTGCTCGCCGGCGCGACGCTGGTCCTGCCGCCGTCCGGCGGCGCCGGGGGCGGGGCGGCCGGGGACGGGCCGGCGGGGGAGGAGCTGGCGGCCGTGCTGCGCGACCGGCGCGTCACCTGCTTCTCCGCCGCGCCCTCCCTGCTCGCGGGCCTGCCGGAGGATCTCCCGCCCGGCCTGACCACGCTGGTGTCGGGCGGCGAGCCGCTCCCGCCCGAGCTGGTCCGGCGCTGGGGGCGGCGGGTGCGCCTGATCAACGCCTACGGGCCGACGGAGACGACCGTGTGCGCGACCGCCGGTGTCTGCGTCCCCGGCGAAGGGGCGGAGCCGCCGGGCATCGGCCGTCCCCTGCGCGGCGTCGAGGTCCGCCTCCTGGGGCCGGACGGCGACCCCGTGCCCGACGGGGAGCGCGGCGAGGTGTGCGTCGCCGGACCCCAGGTCGCGCGCGGCTACCTCGGCCGCCCGGAGCTGACCGCGCGCGCCTTCGGCACGTCGTCGCCCGCCGCCTTCCCGGCGAGCCCGCCGGGCGCCCGCGTGTACCGCACCGGCGACCTGGCGCGGTGGGCGCCCGACGGCACCCTGCGGTTCGCCGGGCGGCTCGACCGGCAGATCAAGCTGCGCGGTTTCCGGATCGAGCCCGGCGAGGTCGAGGAGGCCCTGCGCGCCCACCCCAATGTCGCCGTCGCCGCCGTGACCGCCGTGGGGGAGGGCCGGGCGCACCGCAGGCTGGCCGCCTACCTCCAGCTCCGTCCCGGCTCCGCCCTCACCGTCGAACGGCTGCGCGCGTTCCTGCGTCCCCGGCTGCCCGCCCACATGATCCCGTCCCTGGTGCACGTCGTGGACCGGCTCCCGCTGAACGGGCACGGCAAGGTCGACCACGCCCGGCTGCCCGCGCTCCCGCGTTCGCGCCCGCCGCTCGCGCACCCGCCGGTGGCGCCGTCCGGCGGGTACGAGCCCGCCCTCGCCGCGCTGTGGGAGGACCTGCTCATGGTCGAGGGCATCGGCGCCACCGACGGGTTCTTCGAGCTGGGCGGGACCTCGATCGACCTGCTGACGCTGCGTTCCCGGATCGAGGAGCGGTGGAGCGTCAGGCCGAGCGTGGCCGACCTGGCCCGCGCGCACAACGTGCGGCTGCTCGACCGGCTGCTGGCCCGGCTGCTCGACCGGCGGCGCGCCCCCGCGAGCCCGGACCCGGACCCCGCCCCGGCGCCTTCGCGGCGGGAACGGGCCGGGGCGGTGCGGCTCCTCCGCGACCGACACGACCTACACGACCGACGCGACGACCCGCGACCCCAGGGGGGACTGCCGTGACCCTGCCGACCCGCCGCGACACCGCAGACACCGAAGGCACCGAAGGCACCGAAGGCGCCGGGGACATCGACGATCTGGACATCGCCGTGGTGGGCCTGGCCTGCCGTTTCCCGGGCGCGCCCGACGCCGAGGCGTACTGGGACGTCATCCGGACCGGCACGGAGACGATCACCCGGCTGACGCCCGCCCGGATGCGGGCCGCGGGCGCGAGCGAACGGCGGCTGGCGGCACCCGGCCTGGTCCCCGCCGCCGGCCTCATCGACGGCGGCACCCTGTTCGACGCCGCGTTCTTCGGCCACCCGGCGCGCGAGGCGGCCGAGATGGACCCCCAGCAGCGCATGTTCCTGGAGTCCTGCCGGCACGCGCTCGACGACGCCGGGTACGACGCGGGCGGCTTCCCGGGGAGGATCGGCGTGTACGCGGGGCAGACCGTCGGGACGCACCGGCCCCGTTCCCTGGACGCCTTCCTGGGCACGGCCGGCGACCTGCTGATGGCCGCCGACGACAAGGACTTCCTCACCACCCGGGTCGCCTACAAGCTCGGTCTCACCGGACCGGCCGTCACGGTGCAGACCGCCTGCTCCACCTCGCTGGTCGCCGTCCACATGGCCTGCCAGGCGCTGAACACGCTGGACTGCGACCTGGCCCTGGCCGGAGGGGTGTCCTGGAGCCCGCTGCGCGGGCAGGGGTACCTGCACCAGCCGGGCGGCGTGTGGTCGGCGGACGGCCACATGCGTCCCTTCGACCGGGACGCGTCGGGGTTCGTCGCCTCCGACGGCCTGGGCGTGGTCGCGCTGCGCCGGCTCGCCGACGCCCGCGCGGGCGGCGACCGCGTCTACGCCGTGGTCAAGGGCGGCGCGATCAACAACGACGGCGCGGACAAGCCGAGCTTCGCCGCGCCGGGCGTGCCGGGGCAGGTCCGCGTGATCACCGCGGCGCTGCGGGCCGCCTCCGTCGACCCCGCCGGCATCGGCTACGTCGAAGCGCACGGGAGCGCGACCGCCGTGGGCGACGCCATCGAGGTCGCCGCGCTGAACGAGGCGTACCGGGCGGCGGGCGCCACGGGCTCCGGCGGCTGCGCGCTGGGGTCGGTGAAGGCCAACATCGGGCACGCCGACGCCGCCGCGGGCGTCGCCGGTTTCATCAAGGCGGCGCTGATGCTGTACCACGGCCGCCTCGCCCCGCCGGTCAACCTGCGGAACCCCAACCCGGCGCTCGACCTGGACGGGAGCCCGTTCACCCTCGCCTACACGCCGGGCGACTGGCCCCGCCGCGCCGGGCAGCCCCGCCGCGCCGCCGTCAGCGCCTTCGGCATCGGCGGGACGAACGCGCACGTGGTCCTCCAGGAGCCTCCGGAGCCCCCGGCCACCACCGCCCCGTCCCGGCCGTGGCAGCTGCTGTGCCTGTCGGCCCGCGACGAGCCCGCGCTGGGCGCCACCGCGGCGATGGCGGCCGACCGCCTGCGCGACCACGCCGGCACGAGCCCGGCCGGGAAAGCCGGACCGGCCGGATCGTCCGGACCGGCGGGCACGAGCCCGGCCGACACGAGGCTGGCCGACATCGCCCACACGCTCACGGACGGCCGCCGGCACTTCCCCCACCGCCTCGCCGGTGTCTTCACCGACCTCTCCCAGGCCGCCGGCGCGCTCGGGCGTTCGCGGGTCGCGCCGCCCCTCGTCCAGGGGGACGCCGCCCGGCCACCGGGCGAGATCGTGTTCATGTTCCCGGGAGGCGGCAGCCAGCATCCCGGCATGGGCCACGGCCTCGCCGGCGCCTTCCCCGCCTACCGGGACGCGCTGGACGAGGGGCTGGGCCTGCTGGACGAGCCGTTGCGGCGGACGGTCCGGACGCTGCTCACGCCTTCCACCGGCCGCCCCCCGCATCCGCCCGGTTCAGAGGACGAGGCCATGGAGGACCCGGCCGCCGCGCTGCCGGCCGTGTTCCTGGCACAGGTCGCGATGGCCCGGCAGCTGATGGACCTCGGGCTGCGCCCGACCGTCCTGCTGGGGCACAGCCTGGGCGAGTACGCCGCCGCGCACCTCGCCGGGGTCTTCACCCTCGGCGACGCGCTGAAGATCGTCACCGAACGGGCACGGCTGCTGGCCGCGATCCCCGGTGGCGCGATGCTGAGCGTCCCGGCCACGCCCGCCGAGCTGCTCCCGCTGCTCGGCGACGCGGGCCTGGCCGCGGTCAACGGCCCGGCGTCCTGCGTGGTGACCGGCCCCGTGGACGACATCGAGCGCATCGAACGGCGGATGGACGAGCGCGGCGTCGCCTGCCGGAGGCTGCCCCTGGCCACCGCGGCGCATTCCCCGCTGGTCGACGGCCTCCTGCCCGGCTTCCGCGAGTTCCTCGACCGGATCGACCTGTCCCCGCCGGTCATGCCCGTCATCTCCCCGCTGTACGGCAGGGCGGTGACCGCGCGGATCGCCGACCGCGAGTACTGGGTGCGGCACCTGCGGGAGACCGTCCAGTTCGCCGGCGCGCTCGACCACGCGTTCACCCTGGAACGTCCCGCTCTCGTCGACCTCGGCCCCGGCACGGCACTGGCCGCGCTCGCACGCGCGCACGAGCGGAGGGAACGCGCCCACACGGTGGTCGCGGCGGCACGGCATCCGAGCGACGAACGCCCCGACGCCCAGGTGTTCCTGGAGGCCGCCGGTGCGCTGTGGGCCGGAGGCGCCGACGTCGACCCGTCCGTACTCCACCGGGGAGAGCGGCGGGCGCGCCTGCCCGTGGTCCGCTACCCCTTCGCGCGGACCGACCACCCCGTGCCCGGGGCCGCGTCACCGCAGGCCACGCCGCTGGAGACCGCACCGGACACCGCACCGGAGACCGCGGAGGAGGCACGCCTCTACGCGGTGGCGTGGAAGCGCGCGCAGACCCCTCCGGGCACGGCGCCGGCCGACACCGCCCGCCACGCCTGGGTCGTGCTCTCGGACGGCTCCGCCCTCGCCGGTGCCGTGACGGCCGGGCTCCGCGAACGCGGCGCCGAGCCGGTCGTGGTCGTGCCCGAGGGGGCGGGAACGCCCGGGGACGCGGGTCACCACCGTGCCGATCACCCTTGTGCCGATCACCACCGTGCCGATCCCCGGGATCCCGGCTGGTTCCGTGCGGCCCTCGCCGGCAGGGACGCGGGCGCGAACGGGACCGGGGCCGGGCGGCCCGTCCGGGTCGTCGATCTGTGGTGCGCGCGGCCGTCCGGCGGTGCCGCCCCGCTCGACGACATCCTCGGCATCGCCCGCGGCGCCGACGGCCTGCCCGGCGTCGAGGTGCTCCTGGTCACCCGCCAGACCTACGACGTACTCGGCACCGAGACGGTCGAACCCCACGGCGCCCTCGCCACGGGCGCGGGGTACGCGGTCGGCGTGGAGAACCCGTCCGTGCGCGTCCGGACCCTCGACCTGCACCGCCCCGGCGACGCCGCGGAGGAGGCCGCGCGCGTCCTCGCCGAGTTCGCCGTGCCCGCGTCCGGCGCGCCGATCGCGCTGCGCGGCGCCTACCGGTGGGAACGCGTCTTCGCGCCGTACGCCGCGACCGCCGCCGTGCCGGGCGCCGCGGCCGCCGCCGAAAGCGGACCGGACGGCGCGCACGTCATCGTCGGCGGTACGGGCGGCGTCGGCCGCCTCCTGGCGGAGCACCTGGTGAACCGGCACCGGGCGCGCGTCGTGGTCGCCGGGCGCGGCTGCGCCGACGGCCGTCCCGCCCCCGGCCTGTGGACCCGGCGCGCGGACGTCACCGACGAGGAGGGGATGACCGCCCTCCTCCAGGAGGCGGAACGGCTCCACGGGCGGGTGCGCTGCGTCGTGCACGCGGCCGGGACCCCCGGCGGCGGCCTGGCCGCGATGCTCGGCCGCGCCGAGGCGGAGGAGGCGCTGCGCGCCAAGGTCACCGGGGCCCTGGCCCTCACCCGCGCCGTCCAGGCCGCCGGGGTGCGGGTCGGCCAGGTCGTCTACTTCTCCTCCCTCGCGGCCTTCACCGGCGCTGCGGGGCTCAGCGGGTACGGCGCCGCCAACGCCTGGCTCGACGCGTACGCCGTCCGCTCCACCCGCGAGCTGGGCGTCCCGGCGGTGTCGGTCGGGTGGGACCGGTGGCGGGGCGTGGGCATGGCCGCCGCCGTCGAGGAGCGGCACCGCGCGCTCTCCGGGCACGACCTGGCCGGCGGCCTGGACGCCGCCGCGGCGCTCGCCGCGTTCGACCGCGTCCTCGCGGACCGGATCACGGGCCAGGTCGTCGTGAGCGCGGGCCCGCCGGGACGGGTACCGGTCCCCTCGGCCCCGCCCCTTCCGGGAGGCCGCCCCGGTGGCCGGGGGCCGCGCGGCGACCTGGAGGAGAGGCTGGCCGGGGTCTGGAAGGACGTGCTGGGCGTCGGGGAGATCGGCGTCGAGGACGACTTCTTCGGCCTCGGCGGGCATTCGGTCATGGCGCTCCAGCTCGCCGGGCGCTGCCGGGACCGGCTCGGGCTCGACGTCACCGCACCGATGATCTTCAAGGAGCGGACCATCGCCGGGCTCGCCGGGCGGCTGAGGTCCCGCGACTCCGGGAGCTGACCGCCCCGCGTCCCCGGCCTGCCGCGGGGCGCCCCTCGGCCGCCCACGCTGCTTGCGGGGGCGGGTCAGGCGGCGATGAGGTCGGCGAGGTGGGCGAGCATCCGTTCGGGGTCGGGCTCCAGGCCGGTGAAGAGGCGGAAGGCGTGCGCGGCCTGGAAGACGACCATCCCGCCGCCGTCCAGGGTGCGGCAGCCCAGGTCGCGGGCGCGGTCGAGCAGCTCGGTCCGCATCGGGCGGTAGACGACGTCGGCCACCCACAGGCCGGGGCGGAGCAGCCCGGCGGGTACCGGCAGCCCGGGATGGGCCACCATGCCGGTCGGCGTCGCGTTCACCAGGCCGTCCGCCCGGCGGAGGGCGGCGGGCAGGTCCGCGGTGGTGGCGGCGCTCGCCCGCTCCGCCCCGAACCGGCTCGCCAGCTCGGCGGCCAGCGCGCCGGCGCGGGCGGCCCGGCTGTCGATGACGGTCAGGTGGTCGGCGCCGAGCGTGAGCAGCGCGTGCGCGACGGCCGCGCCCGCCCCGCCCGCGCCGACCTGGACGACCCGGTGGGCGGCCGCGTCCGGCAGGCCGCGGGCGAAGGACTCGGCGAACCCCGTCCAGTCGGTGTTGTGGCCGATCGCCCTGTCCCCGTCGAAGGTCACCGTGTTCACCGCGCCCAGCCGGGCCGCGTCCGGGGACAGGTCGTCCAGGTGCTCGATGACCGTCTGCTTGCACGGGTGGGTGATGTTGAGGCCGGTGTAGCCGAGCCGCCGGGCGGTACGGACCAGGTCGCCCGCGGCGGCGGCGTCCAGGCCGAGGCCGTCGATGTCGATGATCCTGTAGAGGTAGCGCAGGCCGTGGTGGCCGGCCTCGCGCTCGTGCAGGGCGGGGCTGAGGGAGGTGCCGATCCCGGCGCCGATCAGCCCGATCAGATGCGCGGTCATCCCCGGCCGCCCGCGCCGATCAGCCGGGCCAGGTGGAGCAGGCCCAGCTCGTAGCCCTGCGCGCCGGCGCCGCAGATGACGGCGTCGCTGACCTCGGCCGTGAACGAGCGGTGCCGGAACGCCTCGCGCCGGTGGACGTTGGTGAGGTGCACCTCGACGACCGGGACGCCGGCGGCGGCGAGCGCGTCGCGCAGCGCGATCGAGGTGTGGGAGTACCCGGCCGGGTTGAGGAGGATCCCGCCGCCGCTCCCGCGCGCCTCGTGCACGGCGTCCACCAGCACACCCTCGTGGTTGCTCTGGCGGAAGTCGGCGCGCAGGCCCTGCTCGGCGGCGACGGCGCGGCACCTGGCCTCGATCTCGGCCAGGGTGACGCCGCCGTAGGTCTCCGGCTCCCGGTGGCCCAGCAGGTTGAGATTGGGGCCGTTGAGGATGAGGACGGGGGGCTGCATCGGTCTCCTGTACTAACCGGTTCGTTAAAAAGGAGGCTACACCCCGGGCTCGCGCCCGGGGTGCGGCGGTGGTCAGGCGATCAGGGCGACGCGGCCCTCGAAGGACGGCGACGGCGCGGGGAAGCGGTCCAGCACCTCGGGATCGTGTCCCGCCACGACCAGGTCCGGGCCGCCGGACAGTTCCCTGATCCGGTCGAAGGCGCCGTACATCCCGGTCATGCTGTGCAGGATCGGGAACGGCCGGTCCTCTTCGAGGTTCTCGTAGAAGTGGCCGGCGTCGGAGGCCAGGACCACGTCGCCGCGGGCGGTCCGGACCCGGACCACCTGCATCCCGGCGGTGTGCCCGCCGACCAGGTGGACGCTCAGTCCCGGTACGACCTCGGCGTCACCGTCCACGAGCAGCATCCGCCCCTGGTCGCGGGCCGCGATGAGCCCGGCGACGTCGTCCTCGTCGACCAGCCAGCGTTCCCGCTCGACGCGCCGTGCCCAGGGTCCGGTCCAGTAGTCCAGCTCGGACCGCTGGAGGACGTACCGGGCCTGGTCGAAGGCGCGGGCCGTGCCGGTGTGGTCGTAGTGGAGGTGGGTCAGCACGACGTGGTCGACCGCGCCGGCCGCCACCCCCAGCTCGGCCAGGATCGCGACCGGCGAGGCGTCGTGCTCGATCCCGGCGAGCCGGGCGGCGCGCTCGGCGTCGATGCCGGTGTCGACGACGACCGTGTGCCGGCCGGAGATCGCCAGCCAGACGTAGTAGGCGGTCGGATGCGGCTCGTCCCACCTCTCGTCGTAGCCGTGGAAGTGCTGTCCCCGCCTGCCGTCGCGCCGGGCGTAGCGGATCGCGTAGACCCGGAACGTCCCGGACGACTCGTTCGCGCCGGTCATGCCCGGCCCGAGACCTGTCCCGCCGGGACGGCCGGGGGCGCCGGGGCCGGGCCGCGCAGGCCCAGGTCCTCGGTGGGAACGCGGTGGGTCTCCCGGCCGGTGGCCACGGCGGCCACGTTGACCAGGCACAGCACCGCGGTGATGATCGAGACGCCCAGCCAGGCGTCCTTGCCCGACCCCGCGACGGCGCCGGCGATGCTGGGCGCGAACCCGGCGATCGCGAAGCCGATCTGGGTGCCGATCGCGGTGCCCGACAGCCGGACCCGGGCGCTGAACATCTCCCCGTAGAAGGACGGCCAGACGCCGCTGGTGGCGCTGTGCACGACGCCGAACATGAGGATGCCGAAGAGGAAGATCAGCGCGTAGCTGCCGATGGAGATCGACCAGAGGTAGGCGAACATCAGGACCGCGCAGCCCAGCGACCCGCCGATGAACACCGGCTTGCGCCCGACCCGGTCCGACAGCCGGGCCCAGAGCGGGATCGCGATCAGGGCGGCGACGTTGGCGAGGACGCCCACCCACAGCATCGGCGTGCGGTCCAGGTCGATGGTGTTGACCGCGTACGAGAGCGCGTAGACGGTGAAGATCGTGCTGACCGAGGCGATGACGGCGGCGACCATGACCCGCAGCACGTCCGCCCAGTGGTCGCGGAACAGGACCGCCAGCGGCAGCTGGGCCACCGCGCCCTGCGACGCCTCCTGCTCGAAGACCGGCGTCTCCTCCAGCGTCCGCCGGATGACGAACGCGACCACCATGACCAGCGCGCTCAGCCAGAACGGGATGCGCCAGCCCCAGGCCAGCATCTGGTCCTCGGGCATGACCGCGATCGGCAGGAAGATCGCGGTGGCCAGGATCTGGCCGGCCTGGGTGCCGTTGAGGGTGAAGCTGGTGTAGTACGCGCGCCGGTGCGCCGGGGCGTGCTCCAGGGTCATCGAGTTCGCGCCGGCCTGCTCGCCGCCCGCGGAGAACCCCTGCATCAGCCGCAGGGTCACCAGCAGGACGGGGGCGAGCAGGCCCACCTGGTCGTAGGTGGGGAGGCAGCCGACCAGGAAGGTGGCGCCGCCCATGAGCATGACGGTGAAGACCAGCACCTTCTTGCGGCCGAACCGGTCGCCGACGTGGCCGAGGACGAACGCCCCGACCGGGCGCGCCAGGTAGCCGACGCCGAACGTGGCCAGGGCCAGGAGCGTCCCGGCCGCCGGGTCGGAGTCGGGGAAGAAGATCTTCCCGAAGACCAGGGCCGCGGCGGTGCCGTAGATGAAGAAGTCGTAGTACTCCAGCGCGCTGCCGACCCAGGCGGCCAGCGCCGCCTTGCGCGGCTGGCCCTCGGTGGCCGGCGGGCCCGACGAAGGGGCGGAGTCGTGGTCGCTCACGTGTGGCTCCAGGGTAAGCGGGGTGGGGGAATGGCTCGGTCGCCGGGGCGCCCCGTTGTGACGAACTAGATAGTTAATTACCTCGGTAGCCACGTATCGTGGTGGTGCCCGGCGTCACATGTCAAGAGCCGGGCACCACCCGATCCTGGAGATGACCTCTTCGTTCGCCCTCGTCAGGCCAGGTGCGCGGGGAGGACGGAGCGCGGGATGGGCCCCTTGTTGCGGCGGCCCTGCCCGGATTCCTCCCAGGCGTGCGCGAGGATCCCGACGCTGCGGCTGAGGACGAACAGGCCGCGCGCCAGGGGGGCCGGGAACCCCAGCTCGGCGTAGATGATCGCGGTGGCGCCGTCGATGTTCATCGGGACGGGACGCGAGCGCCCGGCGGCGAGGAGGTCCTCCACCGCGCGCCCGGCGCGGAGGTGGTCGCCGGGGACGACGCCGTCCGCGGCGGCCCGTTCCACCAGGGACAGGAGCGGGTCGCGGCGCGGGTCCACGGGGTGGAACCGGTGCCCGAAGCCGGGAACGTAGCGCGGCCCCCGGGCGACGGCCCTCGCGGCGGCCGTCTCCAGCGCGGTGCCCGCGGCCTCCTCCCGGAGGATCTCGTCCAGGAGGACGACGCACTGCTCCCCGGCGCCCCCGTGGGAGTCGCCGAGGGTGTTGACGGCGCTGGCCACGGCGCCGTTGAGCCCGATGCCGCAGGTGGCGGCCATGCGGGCGACGGCGATCGAGGGGGCCTGCGGGCCGTGGTCGACGGCGGCGACCAGGGCCGCCTCCAGCAGTTCCGCCTGGCGGGCCGTGGGCAGGTCGCCGCGGAGCATCAGCCAGATCATCGAGGTGAGCCCGACGCGGCCGATGAGGTCCTGGACGGGACGCCCGCGCAGCTCGATCACGCCGGGCTCCATGCGGGAGACGGCGGTGGCCCACCATCCGGCGACGGCGCCCGTGGGGTCGACCTCGTCCGGGGGAGGACCGTCCGGTGAGGCACCGCCGGCGGGACGGCCGTTCGCGGGACTGTCGCTCATGGGGACCTCCTTCACGAGGTGACGGCGCCTTCGGCGGCGGCGTTCCAGCGCGACGTGAGGGCGTGGCGCTCGCCGTTCTGCTCGCCGAGCAACGGGGGAGGGGTGGCCGGCCGCAGGGGCTCGCCGTCGTGGAGGACCCCGCTGCCCGCCACCCGCAGCACCCGGCCGGACCCGTCGGGGAAGGGCAGCTCGGTGAAGAACCCGCGATGCCTGAGCTGGTCCAGCTCGACCACCTGCGGCACGCTGGTGACGCGGGCCGCCGGGACCCCGGCGGCGCCCAGGACCTCCTCCCACTCCCGCGCGGTACGGCGCCGCAGGGAGGCGTTGAGCTCGCGGTCCAGCTCGGCGCGGTGCAGCTTGCGGGCCTCCCGGTCCGCGAAACGGGGGTCGCCGAGCAGGTCGCGGCGTCCGAGGATGTCGCAGAGGGTCTCGAACTGCCGCTGCCGGTTGGCCGCGATGTTCAGCGGGCCGTCGGCGGCGTCGAAGGTCCCCGACGGCGCGGCGGTGGCGTTCTGGTTGCCCATGGGCTCGGGCGGCACCCCGCTCACCATGTAGTTGGAGACGGCCCAGCCCATCGCCGACACCGCGGCCTCCAGCATGGAGACGTCCAGGAAGGTGCCCTCGCCGGTGACCGAACGGCCGGCGAGCGCGGCGCAGATGTGCAGGGCGGCGGCCAGGCCGCCCACGGTGTCGCAGACGGGGAAGCCGACCCGCAGCGGCGCGGCCTCCCGCGTCCCGGTCACGCTCATCATCCCCGACAGGCCCTGGATGATCTGGTCGTAGGCGGGGGCCTGGCTCATCGGGCCGGTCTGCCCGAAACCGGAGATCGCGCAGTACACCAGGCCGGGGTTGAGCTCCCGCAGGCGGGGCCAGCCGAAGCCGAGCCGGTCCAGCACCCCGGCGCGGAAGTTCTCCAGCAGCACGTCGGCGCCGCGGACCATGTCCTCCAGGGCGGCGCGGCCGGCGGGGTCCTTGAGGTCGATCTCGACCGACTTCTTGCCGGCGTTCTGGGCCAGGAACGAGGCGCCGATCCCGGCGCGGTTGAGGTCGGGGTCGGGGCCCAGCTGCCGGGCCAGGTCGCCCTGGCCGGGCACCTCGACCTTGACGACCTCGGCGCCGAGCAGCATCAGCTGGTAGCTGCAGTACGGGCCGGCCAGCACGTTGGTCAGGTCCAGGACCCGGACGCCGTCGAGCGGTCGCTTGTGCATGCGCTTGCTCCTCCTGTCGCGCGCCCGAAGCCGGCGGGCACGCGTGGTCGCGTGATCGGACCCCGATCAGTGCGCGGGACCGAGTGGGTGGTCGAAGCCGCGTTCGGACATCTCGGCGGCCACCTGCCGCAGGTCCGCGGCGAACCGTTCGACCTGGTCGTCGGGGAAGCGCACGGTGGGACCGCTGAGCGACAGCGCGGCCACCACCTTCCCGGAACGGCCCAGGACCGGGACGGCGACGGCGGACAGCCCGTCCTCGCGCTCGCCGTGGCTGACCGCCCAGCCCCGGTGCGCCGCCTCGTCGATCCATTCGCGCAGGCGCTTGACGTGGCCCTCGCCGTACGGGGAGGCGACGGCGATCCGGGTCAGGAGGCTGTCGGGGGCGTCGCGCAGCAGGGCCTTGGACGAGGCGCCGGCCCACAGCGGCAGCTCGTCGCCCACGTGCACGACGTGCCGCAGCGGCTGCGGGCTCTCCTGCTGGGCCACGCAGACCCGGTAGATGTCGCGGAGCATGTAGAGGTTCACCGTCTCGCGCCTGCGCGCGCCCAGGTCCCGCATCATCTTGCGGGTCTCGGGGGGCAGCTCCCAGCTGCTGCGGGCCAGGTGCGCCCACCGCCACAGGCCCGGTCCGGGCAGGTAGCCGTTGGGCGCGGCCCACAGCAGGCCGTTCTGCTCCAGGGTCTGGACGAGCCGGATCACGGTCGTCTTGGCCAGCCCGGTGGCGGCGACGATGTCGCGGATCGTCACGACCGGCCGCTCCTCGCTGAGCAGCGACATGATGTCCACGGCTCGCTGCACGCTGCGCACGCCCTGGGCGTCGGCCGGCGACTCGGCTCCGGGCTTCTTCGCTGGACTCACTGGCGTTCGGTCTCCCCGATGTCAGGACTCGGTCGGTTGCGTGGTCCGTACGTTACATGCAGTCCGCATAGCGGTCTAGTTGGACCGTCAGCCGGTCTTTCGCGGAGCGAATCCGCTGCGAAATCCCCGCCGCCGGGGGCTTCCCCTTGTGGGCCACCTCGCCTATAACTAACTCACCGGTTCGAACATTGGGACGCGTCCCGCGGCCCGTCTCCCATCGTTCCCCGGCCGGAAGTTCTGGCGCTCCGGCTCTTGTCAGGGTCCCCGGGAGGACCGTACCTTGACCCGAAGTCCGTATAGCGGCACAAGAAGACCGCTAAGCGGTCCAGGAGGATTGTGATGCCAGAACCGATGCCCGCCGCCGGATCCGGGGGGAGTCCCGGAGAGGACGTGGTGCAGGCGGCGGCGCTCGTGAGCGGCCGGTGGATCACCGATGGTCCGCAGAGTGAACGGATCGGACCATATTCGCGGCGCGTGGTGAGCCGCGCGCCCGCGGCCGGCCCGGACGAGATCGCCGCCGCCC